>UCCC01000009.1:0-379591 GCA_900470735.1 Hyphomicrobiales bacterium
CAAATTTGCTCTTTGCCATCGCTGTCGCTCTCTTTCACCACAACGCTAATTTAAATGCGCTGCAATAATTTTAATTGCCATATAACTTATTCCTGATCTTTCGATCTGGAAATTATATAGTAGAACAAAAGCTCCACACCATAGTAGCGCGAAACTTTATCAACTCGCTTCCGGCTTAGCTTAATTCAAAGCCCGCCAAGTTACTACACGCCAAACCGCTCTGAAATAATCTGGAGCGGGTAGCGGGAATCGAACCCGCGTATTCAGCTTGGAAGGCTGCTGCTCTACCATTGAGCTATACCCGCGCACTCTAAGTTACCGTCCGGTAATGGTGGAGGAGGTTGGTTTCGAACCAACGTAGGCTAAGCCAGCGGATTTACAGTCCGCCCCCTTTAACCACTCGGGCACTCCTCCACGTTACTCATTACCACCGGAACTGAGCGACTAGGCATTCCGTTCACTGTGACCCCGTAGCGCTTGGCTCGTTTGTCGCTGTGAACGAGGCGGGTTATGCCGATAACACACTGATAAGTCAACAGCTCTTTTTGAAAAAAATGCATAAAATTTTCACAGACTTATCAATAATCCACAATATCAGGGTTTTTCAGCCTGTTTTTTCCGCATCCCGAAACTTTCCGGCCTGTGAATAAGGAAAGACGCTACCTTGAGAGCATAAAAATCGCTATAGAAAGCCTATGAAAGATAAAAAATCGTCACCGGACTCATCCGGCTCCTCCTCCGGCACACCAAAAGATTCGCATTATGCGCGTCTGCGGCGCCAATTTCGTGATCAAAAAACCGGTGGCAGCGAACAAAATTCGCAAAACCAGCGGTTCAACAAGCGTAAGCCTGTAAAAGGCACGCCTGCAGGCGACGGAATCACCCGTCTTTATGGCCTGCATACGGTTAAAGCAGCGCTTGAGAATCCCCGTCGCCAGATTTTCCGTATGATGGTGACCAAAAACGCCCTCGCCCGTCTTGAACTGGACGAAGCAACGATTGCCCGTCTCGCGCCTGAAATGGTTGAGCCACGCGATATTGATGCCTTAACCGGCTCAGATGCAGTGCATCAGGGTGTTTTGATTGAAACAGCCGCTCTGAAACCACGAAAATTGCAGGATCTTAAAGAAGGCAAGCTGCTTTTGATTCTGGATCAGGTTACCGATCCGCATAATGTCGGCGCTATTTTGCGCTCCGCAGTTGCGTTCGGCGCCGATGCGCTGATCACCACCTCGCGTCACAGCCCGCAGGAATCAGGTGTTTTGGCCAAATCAGCTTCCGGCGCACTGGAAATGATCGACCAGATCGAAGTGCGCAATCTTGCAGAAGCGATTCTTGAACTGCATGAACTCGGCTACATGACCATTGGTCTTGATTCAGAAGGCCCGCTGGAAATGGAACACACCTTAAAGGGCGATAAAGTTGCCCTGGTGCTGGGTGCTGAAGGAAAAGGTCTCCGTCAGAAAACCCGTGAGACAGTGAATGCTTTGGCACGACTCGATATGCCGGGCGCAATCAAATCACTAAACGTCTCGAATGCCGCAGCAATTTCTCTCTATGCTGCACAACGTTTTCTCAGCAAATAATCACCGGTGATAAAAACAAGCCCTGCCTGCATGGTCTCCGGATCACACAGGCAGGGCTTTTTTTATACAAATCAAAAAATCAGGCCGTCGCGATATATTGAATAATTTCGGCTGTTTCCTGCTCGGCCTGCTCAATACGACGCTTAACCACGTCACCAATAGAAATAATCCCGACCAAATCACCAGTATCACTGACTACCGGCAGATGGCGGAAACGATGACGGGTCATCATTTCCATCACATAATGCACGGTATCTTGCGGGCTACAGTGCAGAACCTTCGTCGTCATGGCTTTAGATACCGGCAATTGTAAAGCCTGTACGCCATGATTGGCACAAGCTCGCACAATATCGCGCTCAGAAAGAATCCCTGCATATTTCCCTTTGCCTTCATCAACCAGCAAAGCACCGATACGGTGTTGGGATAGCAGCTTTGCAGCTGTTTCCAGATCTGCATCAATTTTCACAGTGAAGACACTGCTGCCTTTTTGTTCCAGAATTGCGCGTACAGTCATTCTTTCCTCCCGACAAAAACAAATCACAATCGCCCCCCGTCACAGGAGCGGCTGTGTATCTGATCAGTTACCGGCACGAGAAATGCGGAATGACTATAATTATACTGAATATGCAGGCTGCGTACCGGAGACCGCTCCGGCACTATAGCACAATTTACAATGAAACATAATTCACTGTCGGCTCAGGAACGGCCACGCAGTAAAACTGCAATACCGAAAAAACCTGCAACAAAGCCGCCAATGTGCGCCTCCCAGGCGATTCCCGAGAGCTCACCGGGCGCAACACCGTAAACACCGGTGATCACATTAATAATCAGCCAGAAACCGACAAAAGTCAGCACTGTTTTATTTTGCAGTGTCTGCGTAACAGAGAGCAGAGGGCCGCCAAAAGCCGGAACCTGTCTTCCGGTTCCTGTGTAATAAGTCACACGGCGAAAGCCAAAACGCGCCGCAGCGCCCATCATTCCTGAAATAGCGCCCGAGGCACCGACCAGCGGAATATTGCTGTCCGGATAAAGTGCATAATGGGTAAAAGCTGCAACAATGGATGTGAGCACCCAAAACAGCAAAAATTTACGCACACCAATCCGTCCTGCCAGAGGAGAGCCAAAAGCAGCGAACCACACACTATTCACAGCCAAATGCGCAAAACCGCCATGCATGAAGGAATAGGTGATCGCGGTGAACCATGCTGTAATATCCGTAAAGCCACCCCACTCACTGAAACGTTGCGGGATGAAGGCAAAATTTAGCAGAAACCAGACATATTGCTGATCACTCAGCAAATAACTCTGCGTCACATATACAGCAGCACACAGACCAATAAGAGCGACAACAACCGGCGGCATATTAAAGACCGGCTGTGAACCGCCCTGCCCGTTGTCAAAATTATCTCGGGAATCGTTTACCGGTTGCTGCATACTACCCTCTAATGACTGCATATCTGTCTGCGTGCTTCCATCACCGTACATGCCGGCAGAGCTCTATGATCAGCAAAATACTATTTTAATCTTTGAAGCAGGAAGAAAGCCAAATCAAGACAAGAAAAAACCGCCTGCAAAACAGGCGGTGAACGGGCATAAACAGCCCAAATAAATTCTGGAGTTAGGCACCAAAAGCAGCTGGTCATTCCCTATAATGAGCCTGCAACTTATGCCTAAACGTATATAAACATAATTAATTTCTTAATGCAATCGAAGCAAAGCGTTAACCATAAATTTTATTGTTCGTGGATGTTCAGGCCATGATCATGGCTTGTTTACAATCATCCGCGCATATTATCGCTAGCAAAAAGACGCTGAAATGCGTTATCCGAACCACGGATGATGGCTTTTTAAACAGCGTTTGAAATTTTAATGGTTTCGCGAAAGCATTGTTTCAATCTGAAAGACAAGCGCGCGCAATATGTTAAACGGATTTCGGTATTTCAGACAAGCACTGTAAATGCCGGATCTTTGGGATAATCGAGGAAGCGCTACCTCATGAAACATGACTGGACGGCAGATCTGCTCACCTATTGGGACAGGTTGCGCGGCACCCGCGCGGCGCCGGATCGTCGTGACATCAGCCCTCGCGATTTGAGCGGCAAATTGCCGAATATCTTTATCCTTCGCAGCGATAATGAAGACATTATTCATGAGGAATTAGCCGGTATACCACGCGCGCGGCAATGGCAATTCAGGCTTGCAGGAACGCGCCTTTGCACAATCTATGGGCGAGAATTGCGCAATACGCGTTTTCTTTCGCTCTGGCATGAAGATGTGCGCTCATGGCTTGCTGAACAGCTTCATCTTTCAGGCATGGACTATCGCCCGTTAAGACTGGAACATACTGGTCTGACGCTGAATGAAAAAAGCTGCCATTTCGAAACATTGCTATTGCCATTACATGAAAATGACGGCTCGTTGGCATGGATCGGCAGCATGGTTGCACTCGATCAGCCGCTCTGGCTGGGTAGTGAACCGCTGATTTCCAATTATATGGGTCTGACGTCCGCCGCAGAGCCCGCACAGGTCGACAGCGTTCAGGCGGCAAAGGGCATGAAATCTGTCCTGCAGGTTCTGCTCGATCGTCATCATGAATTATCGCCTGTTTCGCAAACAAATCCGATGCAGGAAAACGTCCCTTTGGTCGCCACAAACCTGACATCAACGGGCGATGCCTTTTCATATGACAGTGCTGTTGCCGATACAGCTTTTGCCAGAGCACTTCTGCCGCAGATTGAAGCACTTATGCCTTCAGCACGGCCATCCGATACAGTTCAGCGTTCAGCACAGCCTGCACCTGCTATCATCCCTGCCCCAATGACGGTTGCGGATTTAATCAAAAGCATTCACCCCGCCGCCCCGCAAAGCGAAACAGTGCAAACAACTTCAAAAGCAGCACATCTGAAGCTGATCACCGGCGGCAAAGACAAAAATTGATCCGATATTAGCGATCCGGCAAAACTGACCATTTCAACAGGCTGACAGCAATAATCGTCACTGCGTTAAGTACAAGTGATGTAAAACCAGCTTTTAATAGCTCATCGACAGAAATTACTGTAGAATAATAAAAAGGCCGGTGACATTGTTACACCGGCTTTAACATTACAGAATCATTCAAAGGCACATTTCAAGCATATGTCGGCACATATACCTGCATCTTCGCACGCATCAGAAACATCGCCTGCCAAGACAGCGGAGCAATCCGGTGCCACAGTCCGTCTGACTTTGGAATCTCCTTTGAAAGGCCGGTTCATGCGAACCGATGGCAGCGAATACAGCTGCAGATTATGGCGCATCTCTGCCAATAACGCGGACTTCACCATAGCCGACAGTGAAAAAACGCTGCAACTCAATGATCATATTATCGCTTACATTGAAAATTTAGGTCGTCTCGAAGGTACGATCATCAATATTCAGCGTGATGATTTCAGCCTGCAATTACAGCATAGTGATCACCAGAGAAATAAACTGATCACCAAAATTAATTGGCTCAGTCATAATGCGGATCAGCAACAGGCAGAACAAAGACGGCATATCCGTTATACGCCCGCTCGCTCTGAGGCAGTGCTCACACTCAGCGACGGCACAGAACATACCTGTAAAATTTTAGATTTATCGCTATCCGGTGCTGCCGTTGAAACCGGCTTGCGCCCGCCTCTGCGCAGTATCGTAACGCTCGGCAATAGTCAGGCAAAAGTTATGCGTCATTTTGATGAAGGCATCGGCATTGAGTTTCTGGTTCTGCAAACCGATTTACCGAAAAATTAAGAACGCATATCTTCCAGCGCCCCGCTTCTAATTAATGAGCTATTGTAAACCGCTCTGGTGAGTGCCTGTATTCCTCTCATACTTTACGCTGTTAACATTCAGCGCAGATGAGCTCTTTCAGCTCTTCATTTTATGCCGCCGTAGCTTCTGAAATGCGGATTTTGCCTTGTTAATAAGCAAATCAGCACAGTTTCAGCGATTCTCAGCCCTTTCGATAAAGACCCTGCCTCCTAAAAAAGGCAGAAACTGCATAATCATCCGCAATTTCAGCAAAATTTAATCCACAGCCGCAATGCTTTGCTTTCTATAGTTAGCAAAGGCTGAAAATAATTTTCTTAAATTTTTCTGAAGCCAAAGTGGTGAGGTAAATATAAGCTTATCAGCAAGCGCAGAGTTTACACGGCCTGTTAACCAGCGCCTGTGGACATCTTAGCAATTTCAACCCGCTGTTAACTGCACAACGCTCTGTTAACCTCAAGCTTTCACACAACCGAAACCTGCATGAATTTTGCGTATAGTAAGTCCTAATTTTCGTTAAAACACTGATTTCACAGGTAGTTAAGGTTTACGAAAACTCACCTTCGCGTTTACTTTGTCTTATGCATATCCCTTTGGATAGTATCAATTTCTGACTGCCATGGTGCTCTCAACAAGGAGCGTCACAATGTATAACAAGACAGCACATAAAAAGAGTGCGCATGGCAAAACAGCAAAGCATAAGCTGGCCGCCGCAACTCTGCTGCTTACGATGACAGTGTTTGGAAGCGTATTTGGCACAACGGCCAGTCAAGCCGGACAGAACGCTAATCCGTGGATGCAGACAGGCAGCCGTACAACCCAGCCGATTGGCCATTACGACTTCTGCAAGCAGTATAAAAAAGAATGTAACCAGACCAGCCGTAACGAAGCCCCGCTGAAACTCACACAGGGTCTTTGGAATAAGATCGTTCAGGTCAATGCGCAGGTGAATACTGCCATTATGCCACGCACCGATATGGAAATGTGGGGCAAGGAAGAGGTTTGGTCCTACCCGACCCAATATGGTGACTGTGAAGATTATGTTCTGCTCAAGCGTCGTATGCTGATTAATGCCGGTTTTCCGGTCAATACCCTGCTGATCACTGTTGTGCGCCAGAGCAATGGCGAAGGTCATGCCGTGCTGACAGTCCGCACAGACCGTGGTGACTTCATTCTCGACAATCTGGAAGACAGTGTCAAAAACTGGAATCAGACCGACTACACCTATCTGAAGCGTCAGTCGGCCCGTCATACCGGCCAGTGGGTTGATATCCGCAACGCACCGCAGATGCTGCTGAGCGATGTTCCGACATCGGCACTAGAGCGCCGTGTACCATAGTTGGCACACAAAGGTCGCTCTAACACTTTAAATTTAGAGCATAATTTCACCTTAAACGGATCCAAGTTTAAGGAATTATGCTATGGGCAATTAAATTTAAGGCGCAACTTCCAGTCCGCGCTGATAACGGCGGCCATTGGCCACGTAACTTTGTGCAGACGAACGCAGTTTTTCGATCTGCTCGGCAGAAAGCTCACGGACAACCTTTGCCGGCGAGCCGACAATCAGTGAATTATCCGGAAACTCTTTGCCCTCGGTCACCAGTGCACCGGCACCGACCAGCGAGTTCTTACCAATTTTTGCGCCATTGAGAATAATCGCGCCAATACCGATCAGGCTGTTTTCACCAATGGTGCAGCCATGCAGCATCGCACGATGCCCGATTGTGCAACCTTCACCAATTGTCAGTGGAAAGCCCATATCCGTGTGCAGAACAACATGCTCCTGCACATTGCTGTCCTTACCGATGTGAATCAGCTCATTATCACCACGGGCAATAACACCGAACCAGATCCCTGCATTTTCGCCTAGCCGCACTTTACCGATCAGCGTGGCATCCGGAGCAACCCAATTGCTGGCACGGTGATCAAATTGCGGGCTGTGACCATCAAGAACATAGATCGGCATCAGGCACTTCTCCTCAATCGCTATAATCGTCTCACCATAATTCATCCGGCGAGGTCTGGGTGGCAATTTCTTGCAACCGGCGCATCGTGGCCTGTGTCACGCCCTCAGGCAAGTCATTCAGCGGAAAAAAGCGGGCTTCAGCAATTTCCCGATCCGGCATACATGGTTTCAGCTGTCTGAAAGCACGGCAGACATAAAGCGCAACATGATCGCGGTTTGTAACATGCGCATTTTTGTACAAACCAAAAAGTTGCGGTGGTGCAGTCAGCTCAATATGCCCCTCCTCGTGCAGCTCCTTAACCAGCGCCTGCATAAATGTTTCTCCGCGCTCCACTCCGCCACCCGGCAAATGCCAGCCTTTGACATAGGTATGACGCACGAGAAAAACGCTTTGCGCCTCTTCGTCCAGCACAACAGCACGCACGCCCAAAGTCATAGGGCGACGCAGCAAAAAATAAGTATGGAACAGCCAGCTTTTAAATTTCATCGAATTTTCCGGATAATGTAGTTCTGTAGTCAGACCGGAAATTGCTCTGAAACGCAAAACAAAGTTGCTGTACCCTCTGATTTGTTTTCAACAGGTGCCAATACTATATGAGCAGACTACAGGCATTTTCATTCTCTGCATGCATGCTTTTTCATTGACTATGCTGCTATGAAGGCTAAATCTTCGCCAATGTTCAGACTTGCCCATATCTCAGACATTCATCTGTCACCTTTACCGCAGGTACGCCTGCGTGAACTGGCCTCCAAACGCATCACCGGCTATATTAACTGGAAGCGCCACCGCAAAGGTGCGATGCATGATTGGGTACTTGAAAGCCTGATTAAAGACCTGAAAAGTAAAAAGCCTGACCATATTGCCGTGACCGGCGATTTGGTAAACCTCGCGCTTAATCTGGAAATTGACAACGGTTACGAATGGCTGAAACAACTGGGCGACCAGCAGAACGTTTCCTTTGTGCCGGGCAATCATGATGCTTATGTACCGGGTGCACTGAACAAAAGCTGTTGCAAGTGGGAACCGTGGATGCGCGGCGACGGCATCGACAATCACGAAAAACGCCCGCAATTTCCTTATTTACGGGTGCGTGACGGCGTTGCCATTATCGGCGTAAGCTCGGCGCGTGCGACCGGACCTTTTATGGCCAGCGGTGATTTTCTGCCGGCACAGGCTGAACGGCTTAAAAAAATCCTGCAGGAAACCGGCGAGCAAGGTCTGTGCCGTGTTATTCTGATTCACCATCCGCCGATACGCAATGCAACACCCGCTTATAAGCGCCTGTTTGGTATTGCCCGTTTCCAGAAAGTAATCCGTGAAGCGGGTGCTGAGCTTGTGCTCCACGGTCATACCCATCTGGCAACGCATAACGAAATTGCTGCGCCTAATGGTGCTGTTCCGGTAATCTGCGTGCCATCGGCCAGTCAGGCGCCCTATGCACCGGGTCAGGAAGGGCGCAAGCCACCGGCGCGTTATAATATGTTTTCTATTGAAGCCCTCAACCAGCCGCAAAGCTGGAAATGTCATTGGCAGCAATATGGTTTTACCAATGAAAGCAATGAACTGGCCTTGCTTGCTGATCAAGAACTGATGCTTGGCAAAGCCGCACCGCAAATCAGTGCGACATCACTTCCTGCGGAAACGGCAGAGTAACACCGTAAAGGTGCAAGACCGCAATCAGCACTAAACAGCCGAGCAATGCACCGCCTGCAAACCATAGAAGTTTGGCAGGCAAAGCGCTATTCGTAGGCACTGCTACTACGTACGGTTCGAGCACCGGTTCAGACGCAGGCGCTTGCTGTCCTGCCTGTTCGGCAGGCTGAAGTGGCAGATCATCCATTAACCGCTCACGCTCCAAAATGCGTGAGGCGATATAGCGTGTCACCGCATCAGAGATGACCTTGATGTCTTTATTTTCCGACAGAATGATCCGTCCCAACCGCGTATCACGGACGAAACGGTAACTACGACGGTCACGACCAACCATAATAAAAGCACTGGCATCCAGCCAAAGCCGTGGCTGCATCCCTTTATTAAGGCAAAAATCCCATTGCTCGTCTGTCGCCGGCACCGCATCAAAAACCGGCTGCAAATCCTGCAACAGCAATTCAAGCCGAACAATATCGGTTTTTCTTATGTCCGAAATACTGTCCAGACGATCCGCCTGTGCGGTTTTTGCTTGTCTGATCGCAGTCTTCAACCTCTCCTCACCGGATAAGTCTTTCTCTGGTTGAGGCAATGGCGGATATGCAGTGAACTCATCTTCGGTTTTATTCATGCCGCGCTCTTGTCTGATCTTTCAATTTACAGGCAGGCTTATGCGTGGCGATTTTATGGCTTTAAAGCCGAATAATAGCAAAAAGGCCTGAAACCGCATGGTTTCAGGCCTTTTCATCTCTGTTCAGTCTGATCTTATTTGATCAGGCGGTTCGCAGCAGAAACAATCGCTGCAAGCGATGAGGTCACAATATTATGGTTGACCCCGACGCCGAAGACCGCGCCTTGCGGATGTGAAAGTTCCACATAGCTGATCGCAGAAGCATCAGAACCGCGCTGAAGCGAATGTTCCGAATAATCTGCCACCGAAATATCAATACCGATATGTTTTGACAGGGCATCAATAAAGCCGTCAACCGGTCCGGTGCCGCGACCTTCAATGGTCTTGGTCACACCATTATCAATGATCTCAGCCTGCATAATACGGACCGCTTTATTGTCCGGATCAGCAAAAGTGTGGTGATCAACAAATTCCAGACGCGAACCCGGCTGGCTCACATAGGCTTTCTTGAACTCTTCATAAATACGCTCTGCCTGCAGTTCCTTACCTTCATCATCCGTAATCTGCTGAATGATTTCGCGGAACTCTACCTGCATTTTGCGCGGAATGTTCAGACCGTAATCCTGCTGCAGGATATAAGCGATACCGCCCTTACCTGACTGGGAGTTAATACGGATAATCGCTTCATAAGAGCGGCCGACATCCTGTGGATCAATCGGCAGATAAGGTACTTCCCACACCGGCGAGTTGGCACCTTTCTTGGCTTTCATACCCTTATTGATCGCATCCTGATGGGAGCCGGAGAAAGCAGTATAAACCAGCTCACCGACATACGGGTGACGCTCAGGAATAACCAGCTGATTGGAATATTCGTATACTTCTTTCATGCGGTTGATGTCCGAGCAGTCCAGCTCAGGATCAATCCCCTGCGTGAACATGTTCAGCGCCAGCGTCACAATATCCACGTTACCGGTACGCTCACCATTACCGAACAATGTGCCTTCAACGCGGTCGGCACCGGCCATCAGACCCAGTTCTGTTGCAGCAATGCCCGTACCGCGGTCATTATGCGGATGCAGCGAGATAATCAGATTTTCACGATTATCCAGATTGCGGCACATCCATTCGATCTGGTCGGCATAAACATTCGGGGTGTTCATTTCCACAGTGGAAGGCAGATTGAGGATCAGCTTGTTTTCTGCAGTCGGCTTAACGATTTCGGTCACCGCATTACAGATTTCCAGAGCAACTTCCAGCTCGGTACCGGTAAAGCTTTCCGGCGAATACTGGAAGCGATAACCGCCACCGGCTTTCGCAGCCATATCCATAATCATTTTAGCGGCATCGGTCGCAATCTGCTTAATGCCTTTAACATCTTTGCCGAATACAACGCGGCGCTGCAATTCACTGGTTGAATTGTAGAAATGGATAATCGGGGTATTCGCACCTTCCAGCGCTTCAAATGTACGGGTAATCAGCTCCGGACGGCACTGCACCAGCACCTGCAAATCCACATCATCCGGCACATTGCCCTGCTCGATGCACCAGCGGCAAAAGTCGAAATCTGTCTGGGAAGCCGAAGGAAAGCCGATTTCGATTTCCGGAAAGCCCATATCCAGCAACAGCTGGAACATGCGGGCTTTACGGTCATGCCCCATCGGATCAATCAGCGCCTGATTACCGTCACGCAAATCCACAGAACACCAGATCGGAGCCTTTTCAATCATTTTTGAAGGCCACTGGCGATCCTGCAAGATTGTGGTTCTGAACGGGTTATACTTCTCTGCCGCAATCGGCATACCTTTGCGGGAAGACTTGGAAACGGAAGCTATATTGGTCATTTTGAACTCTCATCAGCACTGCAACTGTTATAACCGGATAACAGCTGACTTATACTCGCCCTGTCTGCTCAATTTATGAAATGAGGATGCAGAAATATCGGGCATAATCGAAACGGATTCTTTGACCGGAGCGTGAGTCTGACGGCTCTGTACGACCGCCGGACGCTCCAATCAACGAGCCCGGCGATCGCCGCTAAGGCCGAGTAGAAGTAGAAGCGAGAGTGGACGCGCGCAAGTATCAGCGGCTGCAAAGCCCTGATCTGCTCCAAAGCTCATAAAAGAGCTGATATGTTGATGCGCGTTGTTCATGGGGCAAATGCTATACGCCTTGGCAACAAGTTGCAAGAGACTTCCCCGAAAACGAAATAAAATTATCTGTGTTTTTTACCGCCAATAAAAAACGCTGCCACACAAAATTGAGTGGCAGCATTTTATTATTTTATATCAATAACTTGCAAAAATCATCAAGCAAAAGGCACAGCAGCAGTTCCTAAAGGTAACTTGGCTTCATCTTCCGGCTCGACATGAATAACAACCTGCGAGTTTTCATATTTTTCATGCAGCGCATCTTCGATGCGGTCACAGATAATATGCGAGTCGCCAACAGTCATATCTGCCGCCACAACGAGATGGAATTCAATGAAAGTGACCCGTCCAGCAATACGCGTTTTCAGGTCATGAACTTCCAGCGCACCTTCTGCATTAGTGGAAATAATATCGCGCATTTGCATTTCTTCTGCAGGCTCAACACCGACATCCATCAGTCCCTGCACGGAAGCATTGATAACGTGCCAGCCCTGCCAGAGAATGTTGATTGCCACGATGATAGCGAGCAACGGATCAAGGATTGCCCAACCGGTGGCGATCGCCGCTACAAGACCAACCAGCACGCCGGCCGAGGTCACCACGTCAGTCATGATATGCTTGCCGTCGGCCAGCAATGCCGGAGATTTTGCAGCACGCCCTGCGCGGATCAAAATGCCAGCCCAGACCATATTAATCACACCGGCAATCAGGTTGATACCAAGTCCCAGCCATGGTTCATCCATTGTGCGCGGGCTCTGTAAAGCGCCCCATGCCTCATGCACAATCAGCAGAGCAGCAACAACAATCAGCACACCTTCAACCACAGCCGAGAGATATTCCGCTTTATGGTGTCCGTGCGGGTGATTATTGTCCGCGGGCATAATGCTCACAGTGATCGCCCACCATGCACCGACAGAGGCGATAACATTCACAATGGATTCCAGCGCATCAGAATAAAGCGCAACAGAACCAGTGAGCAGATAGGCCAGATATTTAAGCCCCATTACGAAAATGGATACGGGAATTGTCCACGTAGCCAGTCGCCGGATTCTCAGATTAGCTTCCATATCCAAACCTTTTTACATCTCCGGACATGGTATTGCGCCGTTCTGATGAGAAACGACGGTACAGCCGGAGATTTACAATTTTGCAGTTTTATAAAATTCGGCGGCCTATGCGGAGACTGTTTAACAGTCGTCCAGCGCCGCCATCATCGAAAATGAATTCAGTTCAGCAATCTGCTGAAGCACTAACCGTCTTTAGCGCAAAACGCGCCAATTCCAAATCTCTAAAGTACCAGACCTGTCAATTTTCGCTTGTTTTTCCTGTCCAGTTGCAACTGATTTTCAGTCAGGCATATTAAAACAATAAATCAGCAAATTCAGAGGCTTAAAATCATTTGTACTGCAAATCATTTGCAAAAACTTTTGTCAAAACAGCTCAAACGAATCAGTAAAGCAAAGCTATGAAAGCTCGAGAAAAGTGCCTCAGCTTCCATTTTTCATCAAAATACTATATAGAAGCGCTATTCTTCAGTGCGCAGTTTTAAATTAACACTCCGCCCTCTGTTTTGGTTGTCAGCACAACCTCCTGCGGATCGGCGCCATCAGAATGCAAAAAATTAAAGCATTTCCAGCAAAAGTGCGAAGCGGTTTTGCGTCGGATAATGCGTAAAAAACAAACAATTACAGCGGTTCCAACAATTCAGTCTTAACAGGAGCCGCTGTATGAAGCAGCCATAAACCGTGCTTCGCGGTATAAGTCTCTGTGCCCTGCAGTTTCTTAGCGGTTGCTGTTTCTACAAAGGCAGTATCTTTAAATGCAACGTCTTGCACGTTTTGAACAACTGATTTTACGACGATCAATATATGCAACTATCTTTATCGGACTATTCGGGATTGTTTTCGGCCTGATCTCAGGCTCAAGCGCCGTTATTTTTGACGGCATGTTTTCTTCCACCGATGCCGCAATGTCTATTCTTGCGCTGTTTGTTGCCCGCTTGCTGACCAGTGAAGGCACACGCCGTTTCCAACATGGTTTCTGGCACATTGAACCATTGGTACTGGCGTTTAACGGCGTCGTCCTCATCCTTTTCTGTCTCTATGCTTTCGTCAATGCCATCAGCACCCTGCTTCAGGGCGGCACAGATTTGAGTTTTGACTGGGCAATCATCTATGCCGTCATTGTCTGCGTCATCTGTTTTGCGATGATGGTCTATCAGCAGAAAATCAATAAACGCCTGAAATCCAACTTCATCGCGCTTGATACACAAAGCTGGCTGATGACCGCTTTGATTACTCTGGCTCTTCTGATTGCGTTCAGCATTGCATGGGCATTACAAGGTACCAGCTATCAGGAGTGGACAACCTATGTTGATCCGGCCATTCTGATGGTTCTCTCTGCCGGTTTGATTTTTGTACCGATGAAAACTGTCGTCTCCGCCTTCAAAGAAATTCTGCTGGTGACGCCGGAGCGCATGGATTTGCGTGTACGCAAAATTCTCGATGAGATGAAGGTCAAACACGGCTTCAAAAAATATGCCAGCTATGTTGCCAAGATCGGTCGTGCGCGCTTCATCGAAATTCACATTGTCCTTCCGGCCAACTTCCCGATTGCATCCATCGCGACACTCGATGCTATTCGTGAAGAAATCGCAGAAGAAATCGGCGGCGCAGGCCCGCAACGCTGGATTACAGTGAGTTTCACCGGTGATGAGGTCTGGATCTAGAGCATTTCACAGTCAAGTTGGATCAACTTGGACAGTCCGGGATAATGCTTAAAACAAAAAAGCCGCAGATTTTCATCTGCGGCTTTTTCTTTAAGCACTAGCAATGCTTATTTTTTAACGAGCTTTGACACCACATTTTCAATCATCTGCATACCGGCATTGCCTCCAAGCGTCATAATGGATTCCGGATGGAACTGCACAGCCGCAACCGGCTCGCTCTTATGCTCCAGCCCCATAATCACACCGTCATCGGTTTCCGCTGTAATTGTGAAATCTGCAGGTAGTGTCGCTTTATCTGCATAGAGCGAATGGTAGCGACCAACGGTGACTTCCTGCCCGAGACCATCAAAGACCACGCCGTTTTTCAGGATTTTGATGCGTGACGGCTTGCCATGCATCGGAATTTCCAGCTGTTTCAGCGAGCCGCCATAAGCTTCCGTCAGTGCCTGCAAGCCCAGACAGACGCCGAATACCGGCAGATCGCGCTCACGCGCTTTACGGATTGTATTCGTGCAGTCAAAATCTTTCGGCGTACCAGGCCCCGGTGAAAGCACCACCAGATCTGGTTTGAAGCGGTCAAAGATTTCATCACTCACTGGCGAGCGCACAGTCGCAACATTCGCACCGGTCTGGCGAAAATAATTGGCAAGCGTATGCACGAAGGAATCTTCGTGATCGACCAGCAGAACAGAAATTCCGGTTCCTGCTTTCATAGACTGCGCCTTCTCCTGCAATTCCGGCTTGATATGCGCCTCGCGGATCGCGGTCAGCATTGCCGATGCCTTCAACTCGGTTTCGGCTTCTTCTTCCTGCGGATTTGAATCATAGAGCAAGGTTGCCCCTGCCCGCACCTGCGCCACACCATCTTTAATGCGAATAGTGCGCAGTGTCAGGCCGGTATTCATATCGCCATTGAAATGCATCATGCCAACCGCACCGCCATACCATGCACGCGGGCTGCGTTCATTCTCTTCAATAAAGCGCATTGCCCAGAGCTTTGGTGCACCGGTCACAGTCACAGCCCATGCGTGACTGAGGAAGCCGTCAAAAGCATCCATGCCATCACGCAGACGACCTTCAATATGGTCAACCGTATGGATTAAACGAGAATACATCTCGATCTGACGACGACCGATCACACGCACGGATTCCGGCTCGCAAACACGGCTTTTATCATTGCGATCCACATCAGAGCACATGGTCAATTCGGATTCATCTTTTTTGGAATTGAGCAGTTTCAGAATCTGCTCGGAATCTGAAATCGCATCTTCACCACGCTTGATGGTGCCGGAGATCGGGCAGGTTTCGATACGACGGCCATTCACACGCACAAACATTTCCGGTGAAGCACCGATCAGATATTCCTGTTCACCCAAATTGATGAAGAAAGAATATGGCGACGGATTAATGCTTTTCAGCTTGCGGGAAATGGCTGACGGCTGATTTTCGCATTTTTCATAGAAAATCTGCCCCGGCACCACCTCAAAAAGATCACCGCATTTGAAGCTGTCTTTAGCGCGCTCAACCAAAGCAGCATATTCGCCTTTTTGATGATCACCTTTTGCCGCCAGTGTTTTAGCCGCTTTGAACTCATCTGCCGGTGTTTCACGCGGCAAACCATCAGTCTTTTTATTACCAACGGTAAAATCATAAGAATCGACCCATGCCTTAGCGGAATAATGGTCAACGACGAGAATTTCATCCGGAATAAAAAGAACCAGATCACGCTGATCTTCAGGACGCTTCAGCTTGTAGGTAATCGGCTCAAACTGGAAGGCCAGATCATAACCAAAAGCACCATAAAGACCGAGATTGCTGTCTTCCTCGGAAAAGAACAGCGCTACAATCTCACGTAATACGGTGAATACCGACGGCATACGGGAGCGTTCTTCTTCCATATATTGCCGTGTAGGTTCAGCAATGGTCAGCTCAAGCTTCTGCTCGCTCTCAGCTTTAATTGTCACTTCCTGCAAGGCAGCAACAACAGGACGAATACCACCGAGCAATATTTCACCACGGGCGTTCAGCGCTTCAATTCGCATTGAGCGACCTTTGGAGGTGATAACCAGCGGCGGATCAATAATAGCGGTATCCCAACGCGTATAACGACCCGGATATTCATAATTGGAAGAGAAAACCGCGCCACGTCGTGTATCCAGCGCATCAATGCGCTTATCAATAGCCGTTTTATATTCCACCGCATGACGACGACGCGCGACAGTGACCCCGCCCTGCGTTCTGTAATCGTGCTGATCCTGATCGGCAGTCTTTGCCATAATCGCCCGCTCCTGTTGTTGCGATCCCTATAATGCCAAATGGCGGGTTTCGCACCTGTTTTTCAAAAGAGCATTTCTGCTCTGTGTTCGTAAATTACGATCAGGAGCTACAAAATTTCTGGGCTAAATATGAAAATGGCCGCCCGGTGAAACCTTGAGCGACCTGAATGACACTTATGCAAATGCCTGCGTTGGCCGCTAGAAGCGAGCCCACCACCAAACAAGAGATGCAAAAGTAAACTTAATCATGCCCAATTGTTATCTCCGCAAAGCAAAGCATGCAAGACCGATTGTTGTGTTTTTCTGTCCATTCAAAATTTTATTCAAAAGCAGAACACCCTTAAAAGTTGTAATTACTTATATAATCAATACCCAATAGTCACATGCCACAACAAACAATCAGATAAACCGCATCAATCAAGACCACTCGTGTTCCTCTTGTTAAACATATCAGTTGATGCCCGACGCACGAGAAAGCGCTTCAGCATATATAAATACAGAAAATATTTTAAATAACAAAATTATACAATTAAAATCAATGTAATCACACATACAAGAAAAACCCGGACCATAAATCGATCCGGGTTAAATTGTCCGATATTGCGAACCGTCAGGCGGGCCATAATAAAAGAGGAAGCTGCCCGTCCCTCATTTCAAAGCAATTAATTTCAAAAAAATATTATGCTCAGATCTAAAATGAATAGGTAAAATATGCTTTTCAGTACAAGAGTTAAGCTACCTTAGGTTGTAAATCTCGTCAACAGAATTCTGTGCATAAGTGTGAAATAAAAATTGCCCGCAACACTTAATGTATGGCAGGCGAATCTTTTAAAAAATCGAAATTTTCTGCTGTGTGACAGCGAATAAAGAAAATCCGCTTTCAAGCCGTCAGAACCATAAAAATGCCATGCGCATTTAAAATACTGTAAAGTCGCAGATCAGTCATTAGCGGTGAGTCTCCCCACCGGCAATGACAATTATCGTCTATTGCGATCAGCGAAGCATTACAACCGGCTACCGCAGCGTTAATCTACGCACTAGATCCGAAGCAAAACACAGTGCCTTTGCGTGAATCTATTTCTTCACGCAAAGGCGTAGAATATTGTTTTACAATAATAAACTTATGCTGCGCGCTGATCCCATGATTCAAACGGATCATAAAGCGATGCCCATTCATCGGGCACAAAATTATCAGCCTCGACCAGACAATCATCAAGGGCCGCACAGATTGCCCCCTCGTCCAGCGCTGCGGTGCCTATAAAAACCAGCTCTTGTCGCCGGTCACCCCAGAACGGATCAAGATAGGGCTGCATAGACTGACGCCAGCCCTCATCTTCCGGCCAATATTGCTTGGGAATTGATGCCCACCACAGGCCGCGTTTGCCCGTGCGCAACAATGCACCGGCCTGACTGAGCTCCCCCACATAGCGCGGACGTGTCGCCAGCCAGAAAAAACCTTTGGAGCGGATCAGTCCTGCCCAGCTCTCCTGAATAAAATTGTGGAATTTTACCGGATCGAACGGACGACGCGCCCGATAGACAAAAGAACGGATGCCATATTCCTCTGTCTCCGGCACATGATCCTTGAAACCATAAAGTTCTTTGAACCATAGCGGATGTTGCTCGGCCTTTTCAAAACTGAACCGTCCAGTGTTCATAATGCGCGCTAACGGCACCTGCCCGAAGTCAGACTCCACCACATCGCAATCCGGATTGAGTACACGGATAATTTTATAAATATCCTGCTTTTGCTCAAGAGACACTTCGCTGATTTTATTCAGCACCACGACATCGGCAAACTCGATCTGCTCCACCAGCAAATCCACAATACCGCGCTCATCCCCCTCACCGGCTGTCTCGCCACGATCACTCAGAAAATCCTGCGATGCGTAATCACGCAACAGATTAGCACTGTCCACAACCGTTACCATCGTGTCCAGTCGCGCAATATCAGACAGGCTGAACCCCTCTTCATCCCTAAACTCGAAGGTCGATGCCACGGGCAATGGTTCGGAAATACCGGTTGATTCAATCAGCAGATAATCAAAGCGCCCCTGTTTGGCGAGTTGTGACACCTCTTGCAAAAGATCGTCGCGCAATGTGCAGCAGATGCAGCCATTGGTCAGCTCAACCAGTTGCTCCTGTGTGCGGGACAAATTGGCACCACTATCGCGCAGCAATGCAGCATCAATATTCACTTCACTCATATCATTGACGATCAGTGCAACACGCACCTGTTCACGATTATTCAGAATATGATTGAGCAAGGTGGTCTTTCCGGCTCCTAAAAATCCGGACAGCACCGTAACGGGTAATCGTTGATCCATAACATCTCCTGAATAGCAAAAACTGCAAACAGCTGTGGTGCCGCCTGCATTTTAAAAAGCGACAGGATTGATATGTTATACAATTACATTTGACAAGCCGATTTTCGGTAACAATAAAAATGGCGGCTTGCATATGTGAATCTCTTCACGCACAAACCGCCATAAGTAATTATTTTTACTGATAAATTTATATCTTCACAAGATACAAATAAAATCTATCAGCCTTCCAGATCGATATCCAGGATGGCCATGGAGAAGTTGTAAGACAGTTCGCCTTCGTCCTCATCCTTGTAGATCAGGCCAAGGAATTCATCATCAAGGAAAACCTCGCAGGAGTCATCCTTGCGTGGACGCGCCTTAACAGCGAGACCCTGATTATCAAAAGTCCGCTTGAAATAGGCGTCCAGTTTCTTAATTTCTTCGGGTTTCAAACGGATTCTCCTGTTTCATTTTTACGGGCTGTCTCATGCGCCTCTGCGCCCGATAAGTAAAGGGGCAACATGTCGCCTGTGTATTACTCGGCTGCGCTGATCAGCTGATCCATAGCACGCGACGGCTCTGCACATTCACAGCCGCCAATCACTTTCGCCGGAACACCGGCAACCGTGACATTATCCGGCACAGCTTTCACAACGACAGAACCGGCAGCAATTTTTGAGCATTCGCCAACGGTGATATTGCCGAGAATTTTTGCACCGGCACCGATCAGCACGCCGCGACCGATCTTCGGATGACGGTCACCACCAGCCTTACCGGTGCCGCCCAGTGTCACCTCATGCAGGATCGACACATCATCGCTGATCTGCGCTGTCTCACCAACAACCAGCCCTGTTGCATGATCGAGAAAGATACCGCTGCCGAACTTTGCAGCCGGATGAATATCCGTCTGGAAGATCGAAGAAGAACGGCTCTGCAGATAATAAGCGAAATCCTTACGTCCATCCTTCCACAGCCAGTGTGCTAGACGGTGGGTCTGAATCGCGTGAAAGCCCTTCATATAGAGCAGCGGATCAAGAAAACGGCTTGCAGCCGGATCGCGGTCATAAACCGCCTGCAAATCAATACGCAGTGTCTGTAACCATTCCGGTGAGGCATCGCGCATAGAAACGAAGGTCTGGCGCAGCAAATCAGCCGCAACATCCGCATGACCAAGACGCTCGGAAATGCGATGCATGACCACATCTTCGAGACTGTCCTGATTAAGCACCGTGGAATAAAGAAATGCAGCCAGCAAAGGCTCTTTCAATGCCGCAGCCTCCGCTTCAGCACGTACCGAATGCCAGATCGGATCCATATGATCGACGATCTTGCTTACCGGCAGAGAATTTTGTGCGGCCATAACATGCCTCCTGCTTTGCATCTCTTTCAACGCAGATATCTTCAAACCCAAATCACGGCAGACAGAAAAACCGTCATCGCCTTCACCTGAGCCTTTATCTGGGAAGTCTACCCCTCATTGCAAGAGATGAAAATACCTCTGTCGCCCTTGTATGGAATTTCCTCACCAGACAAACATCAAACGATAGGATGTTCTTTCAAAAATTCCAGAACAGCGTGCTTGTAGACTTTATCACCAACCGCCAGCATATGATCGCGATCAGGAATATCCACGGCAGATGCATTCGGCATCAAATCAGCCAGTTCCTGCGCGTCACCGGCAATATCGTCTTTTGTACCGACAGCCACCAATGCCGGCTGGCTGATCATGCCCATCGCCTGCGCCGGAATGAGCTCTTTAGAGGTAATAACACAGGCAGCCAGTGCAAAACGATCACTCTTGGTCTGATCGGCAAATTTACGGAACATCAGGCCGCGCGGATGGGTAACACTGTCCACATCTTCCGCCAACAGTGCTTCATAAATCGGATCCCAGTCACCGGCACCGGTAACCATGCCAATACCCAAACCACCAAATACCAGACTATGCACGCGTGAAGAGTGCTCCAGCGCCGCAAAAGCACTGATGCGCGCGCCCATCGAATACCCCATTACATGGGCTTTTTCGATATTCAGATGATCCAGCAGGGCAACAGCATCAGCAGCCATTAATGACGGATAATAAAGTTCCCGGTCATGCGGCTTGTCGGAACGGCCATGGCCACGATTATCAATCGCAATTGCACGATAACCTGCATCGGTCAGTGTTTTGATCCAGCCCGGATTAAGCCAGTTGACCATACCGGAGGAAGCAAAACCGTGGATCAGCAAAATCGGCTCACCTTGTCCTTCATCACGATAAGCCAGTTTTAATCCGTCATGTTCGAAATAACGGACTTCATTCACATTCACGACCATAGTTCACTTCCGCAATCTTATTCCAGTTCGCCCCGCGATCAGGAAGGACTCATATTACTTACATTGCCCGCATATTATCCGGTGCTGCACCTTATCGCCAGCCTTGATGCCTTCTTTCTCAGCAATGCCCGCGTTCACTTCTATGACAAAAGCCACCGGCGCACCGGAAGAAACAATATCTTTTGAAAAAGGCTTTGTATTTTCAGCAATGTGGGCGATGGTGCCGTCCTTACGCACAAACAGCATATCCAATGGCAGCGGCGTATTGGCCATCCACATCATTACCGGACGCTCTTCACCGAAAACAAAAATCATTGCCCGATCAGCTGGAAAGTCCGTGCGATACATCAGCCCTGCGCTACGGCTTTGATCAGTATCGGCAATTTCCAGCGCAAAATTTTTCTCACCCGCAGCCGTTTGTATTTTTAATCCTTGCGCATCCACGGCAAGCTGCATCGGCGCTTCCTGCGCGGAGACAGACACACTGCCGGTTATAAGAGCTGCAATAAAAACAACAAAAGCAAACCACTGTTTCATCGGGCAAACCATACTTCAAAACGAGTTCAGAGAAATTAGAGGTGCAGTACATCATAGCACATATGAAAAAACCGGTCAGTGACCGGTTTTCTTAATGAGGATTTGTAAAAGGCGAACCAATATCCGGATGGATTTCCGCAGCCATCAGGCCTTTATCACCATCACCAAAACGCACCAGAACCACCTGTCCCGGACGCAATTCCATCATACCGAAACGACGCAGCGTTTCCATATGCACAAAAATATCTTCAGTCCCCTCACCACGGCTCAGGAAACCAAAACCTTTGGTGCGGTTAAACCACTTCACAATGGCACGTTCCAGACCGCTCGACGGGGTAACAACCACATGAGTCCGTGCTGGCGGCAAAGTCGAAGGATGCGCAACAGTCGACAGATCAAGTGCAACAACACGGAAACACTGCCAGCCACGCTCACCGCGGCGGATTTCACAGACAACACGTGCGCCTTCCTGTGCAGTTTGAAAACCATCACGGCGCAGAATTGTAACGTGAACCAGAATATCGCCGTAGCCTTCCTGATCAGGAACGACAAAGCCGTAGCCTTTGGCTACATCGAACCATTTAATAACCCCGGAAATTTCAACAATATCCGTTGCGCTATCAGCGGAGTTGGCACCGTCCACAAACTCACGGGACAAAGACTTGTCGGTCATGGCACTCTCCTCCTTTCATCTGCAAGGCAAATCAGGTTGATTCTCGTCTCCAAGATAACACTTCCTTAACCGTATCCGGCAAGAGCAAAGTTTCAATATTCCTGTTTCGATCACAGACTTTATGAGTGTTACCGCAAAAATAGTGATGAACCATTTGCGTTCTGACCTGTTTCTTAGCCAAGACCTGTTACAACAAACAGGAATCAGATCACAGAGGAGCAATGCATGCGCTATTTGCACACAATGGTTCGTATCCGCGATATCGATGAAGCCCTGGATTTTTATGTTAATAAATTCGGACTGGTTGAAACCCGCCGCACGGAAAGCGAACAGGGACGTTTTACCCTGATTTTCCTCAGCGCATCACAGGATCAGGCAAATGCCGAAACCAACCGCGCACCGGAACTGGAATTGACCTATAACTGGGATCCGGAAACCTATAGCGGCGGTCGCAATTTCGGCCATCTCGCCTATGAGGTCGATAATATTTATGACTTCTGCCAGAACCTGAAAGACAAAGGCGTCACCATCAACCGCCCACCACGTGACGGCCGCATGGCTTTTGTTAAATCACCGGACGGCATTTCCATTGAAATCCTGCAAAAGGGCGAAAAACTCGCACCACAGGAACCATGGGCATCCCTGGAAAATACCGGCAATTGGTAAACTCCCTCAATTGTAAAACAGTTGGCTAGCCAAAACTGTTTTACTGCCGCGAGAGATCAACCTTAGCCGCATCCACAATACGGATTTGGGTTGAGACAGACCCGTTCCAGTGATTGAGCGATAAATGGCCGGCGATATGCACCATATGACCGGCCTGATCAAACAGAAAACGCCCCAGATCACTATCAGCAGCACGGAAGGCAATGCCGTCCACACGCTTGCCATCCAACCCCTTCAGCGCAACTTTCACATGATCGCGCCCGACAACACGCACATCAGCAATGGTATGGTTCGGCAATGCCAGTAACGGCTGCACATGCCCTGCCCCATAAGGCCCTGCTTTTTCCAGTGCATTATATAATGCAACGGTCGCACCGGTGGCAGAAACAGCACCGTCAATCGCCAGACTTTGCTCTGAGCGCAACTCATCCACCTGCTCGGCGGCCTGTTCCTCGAAAAATGCCCGCAAAGCACCAAGTTTGGATTTCTCCACCGTAATACCCGCCGCCATAGCATGGCCGCCGCCCTTGACCAGCAGTCCCTGCTCAACAGCTTTACGCACCAGCTTGCCAAGATCAAAACCGCTGATTGAGCGGCCGGAACCGGTGCCCACACCATTGGCGTTGAAAGCAATGGCGAAGACCGGCCGCTTGGCTTTATCTTTCAGACGGGAGGCCAGCAGACCGACAATACCCGGATGCCATTCTTCATTCGCGGTGACCAGCACAGCTGGCCCTGACTTGCCGGAAAGCTCGGCGAAGGCTTCCGCTTCTGCCTGTTGCAGCATGATCGCTTCCATCGCCTGACGCTCGGCATTCAGCCTGTCCAGCTCTTCTGCAATGGTATTGGCTTCAACAGGGTCGTCCAATGTCAGAAGCCGGCTGCCCAGAGCAGCATTGCCGATACGGCCGCCAGCATTAATGCGGGGGCCAATGAGAAAACCGAAATGGAAACTATTAAGCGGCTCACCGATACGCGACACCCGCGCCAAAGCCGCCAGCCCTGCATTGCTCTGATTGCGGGCGGCAAGCAAACCTTTGACAACAAAAGCGCGGTTAACACCAATCAGCGGTACCACATCACAAACCGTGGCCAAACCTACCAGATCGAGATAGCCCAGCAAATCCGGCGTGCCATTTGGTGCTTTAATATCACGCTCGCGCAATTCCCGCGCGACTTGCACCAAGGTCATAAAAACAACACCGGCAGCACAGAGATGTCCCTGCCCTGAAATATCATCTTCGCGGTTCGGATTGACGATGGCAGCAGCATCTTCCGGCAAGGCACCGCCGAGCTGATGGTGATCCAGAACTACAACATCGGCACCGGCATCTTTAGCAGCCGTAATTGAGACGGCGCTGTTGGTGCCGCAATCCACAGTCACGATCAGCGAAGCCCCCTTAGTGACCAGTTCCCGCATCGCATCGGGATTAGGGCCGTAACCTTCAAAGATACGATCCGGAATGTAGATCAGATTTTTAACGCCATAGGCAGTGAGAAAACGTGACAGGAGTGCTGAAGAGCAGGCACCGTCGACGTCATAGTCACCGAAAATGGCTACATTCTCGCGGCGCTGAATTGCATCGGCGATACGTACAGCGGCCTGTTTCATATCCGTCAGGGTGAGCGGATCAGGCATCAGGGAGCGGATGCTCGGATTGAGAAATTCTTCGGCGGCTTCAAGACCAACGCCACGACCGGCCATAACGCGGGAAACCAGATCGGGGATGCCGTAATTCTGGGCGATAGCGAGGGCGGTATTGGCTTCACGCAGGCCTAAGCGATCAACCCATTTCATGCCCGTTGCAGAAGAACGTATTCCGAGAAACAAACGCTCATTCATATCCACGCGGGCAACTCCTGTTGGTATTGAGTTCTTACAAATGCAAAAGGCGACATTTTTCAATGTCGCCTTATAGCAGAATTTAATTGTCGTGCCACTGTCTGGACTCTGCCGTAGCAGGCAAACTAGCGCTGAGGCTAAAAATCATCAGGTTGCGGCGAAAATGGTGGCTGTTTTGAAACCGGAGCGGAGCGTACTGATAGTACGTGAGCACCGGATTTCGAGACAGACGCCATTTGCAGACCAAGCCTGATGGTTTTTATTAAGAGAACTTGGACAGGTCCTGATGACGCGCCTTAATCTCACGCACAGTCTGGGACTGGGCACGCATAACGATGGTGTGGGTCTGGATGTAGTCACGGGCAAATTTAACGCCGGAGAGCATGTTGCCGTCGGTTACACCGGTGGCTGCAAACAGAACGTCGCCTTTCGCCATTTCTTCCATCAGATAGACCTTGTTCGGGTCTGTAATGCCCATTTTCAGAGCGCGGGCGATCTGTTCGTCTGAATTGAACTGCAGACGACCCTGCATCTGACCGCCGATGCAGCGCAGAGCAGCAGCTGCGAGAACGCCTTCAGGTGCGCCGCCGATACCGATATAAATATCGATGCCGGTTTCATCAGGATTGGTGGTGTGCATAACACCTGCAACGTCACCGTCACCGATCAGACGAATAGCAGCGCCGGTTGCGCGTACTTCTTCGATCAGGCGTGCGTGGCGCGGACGATCCATAATGCAGGCAGTGATTTCATTGACCTTAACGCCTTTGGCTTTGGCCAGAGCGTGGAGGTTTTCAGTGGCGGAAGCATCAATATCCACAACGCCGCGCGGGTAGCCCGGACCAACCGCGATTTTCTGCATGTAAACATCTGGTGCGTAAAGCAGGTTGCCTTTTTCAGCAATCGCAACAACAGCCAGCGAGTTTGGCAGGTTTTTGGCACAGATGGTGGTGCCTTCCAGCGGATCAAGCGCGATGTCAACTTCAGGACCGTTACGGGTACCAACTTCTTCACCGATATAGAGCATCGGCGCTTCGTCGCGTTCACCTTCACCGATAACAACAGTACCGGAGATCGGCAGACGGTTCAGCTCCTTACGCATTGCATCGACAGCAACCTGATCCGCAGCTTTTTCATCACCGCGGCCACGCAGACGGGCAGCAGCCACAGCGGCGCGCTCGGTCACGCGAACCAGCTCAAGTGTCAGAATACGGTCGAGACCCTGCGGGGTCTGATCTGCAGAATTGGCCATTTAAACAGTCCTAAATTCGTTATCGAAAGTTATGCCTGCAATCCGGTATGGTATCTCTGCGCAACGGATACAAAACTGCTGTAGCCGATTATGATGACAGGGGATTGTCAGACATGGTCGCCATCTTTTGTCAAAATCGGGCTCTCCCTGCAAGAGACAAAGCAAGGCAAGTGAAAGTAAATCGATTATACTCGGTTGAAAAACCATCACATTTGAAAACGAATGATACCGGCAGTGTATTTTCGTGAAAATTCACTGCCGGTATCCTGTTTAACGAAACGCGTTTATGTCAGCCTGCGGTCTGTGCAGCTTCTTCAAAAAACGGCTCAGGGCTCTCAACTTCCACCAGCTTGTTCTTCACAATCTGCCAGAAACGGTTGCCGGTATTCCGCACAAAACTGCGGTCGTGAGAAACCAGCAAACAAGCGGCATCGCTATTGAGCAATTCGGCTTCCAGCGCCTCCTGGCCCTCAATATCCAGATGGTTGGTCGGCTCATCGAGAATATAGAAATTCGGATGCGTCAGACGCAGTACCAGCATGGCAAGCCGCGCTTTCTGCCCGCCGGACAAATGCGCAACCGCCTTACCCTGCATATCAATATTCATACCGGCACCAGCGAGAAGCGAACGGGCTTTCTGGTCACCGATATCAAAGCGCCGAATAATGGTTTCCAGCGGCGTAAATTTATCATTCAGCTCGGACAATGCCTGATCACTATAGCCCAGCACCAGAGACGGCGTGGCTTTAAGCGCAGCACTTTCCGGCTCAACACCCGTAATCACATTACGCACCATAGTCAGCAGGCGTGTTTTGCCCGTACCATTGGCACCAAGCAAAACAATACGATCCCCCGGATTGATCCATAAACGGCCGGTTTTGTACAAAACGCGACTATCCGGCGTGACCACATCGAGATTGTCAATCACGATCAGTGCACGGGCATGGCTGCTCTGTCCTGCCAGCTTAATAACACCGGCAGAGCGCTCCAGATGCGCTGGCTTGGCCGCATCTTCGAGTTTCTCCGCACGGTCTTTCAACTGTTTGGTTTTCACCACCAGCAGATCACTGCCCGAATTGATGCCGATATTATTGAGTTTTGCCGCCTGTTTGCGCAATTGCTGTGCCGTTTTCATATCTTTCTGATATTGGCGGGCATCAGCAGCATCGGCCTCATCCAGAGCAAGACGCGCGCGGCTATAAGGCAGAGCGTAAATTTGCGAATTTTCCGGTCGCAAAAACAATGTGCGCTTGGTCACAGCATCAAGAAACGCGCGGTCATGGCTGCACATGATCACTGCCGTTGACCGTGGCAGATCATTCAGCCAGCCCTCCAGCAAAGCGATTTTCTCTAAATCCAGATGATTGGTCGGTTCGTCCAGCAACAACAAATCAGGCTCGGCAATCTGTGTTCGCGCCAGCAGTGCAAGGCGCTGCCAGCCGCCGCTCAGATGCCGCATCGCACGATCGCGCATATCCTGCGGAACACTCAGATCATCGAGAATAATATCGATGCGCCAGCTCTCATGCATCTGCGCATCTTCATCCAGACCACCCAGAACGACATTATATAATGAGATATCCAGCCAATCCCGCGGTACATATTGCGGCACCACACCGGTTTTCAAACCACGGGCGCGGGTCACCATACCGTCAGTCGGCTCAAGCTCACCGCTGATCACACGCATAAGGCTGGATTTACCCCGACCATTAGCGGCAACCACACCAAGCCGCTCGCCCTCACCGACCACGAGGCTCAAATTGCGAAACAGATCAACGGACAGAGAGAGAGAAAGATTTTGGAGATTCAATAAAGACATAGGTTCAGCTCAAAATTTGCCATAGCCGTATGCATCAGAAAATCTGCGAAAAGACAGAACTGGTTACGGAATGGCTCAATCAGATACAGAGCGCCCTGCGCAAACTGCACCTTTTAAAGAAAGGCTGAAAAAGACGGATTGTACGGTCTTAATCGGCCCTGCACGAATTAATGATGCAGGGCGTAATCAGGACCGAAAGTGTGATGATGCTGATGTCGCAGAGAAAACATCTTACGGCCCTCCTTATCTTTACTGCGTTTGAACTCAAAGCATTTCGCAGTTAAATATTCTTATTTAACGTCCGCGAGAATGCGACCAAATAAAAAATCAGAGCGAGTGCAACATCTATCAGATGCCTCAACACGCTCTGCGCTTTTTATCAAAAACATATTTTACTGACAAGACAAATCAGCAACAAAAAAAGCCGCCGTAAATTCCGGCGGCTTTTCTTATTCATTACATGCTGCTCAGAGTACCCTGTACCAGACCTGATGCACGAAGGTCATTTTAACCTGCACGCTCAATGCGGATCATCTGCGGCTTGTCATACAGATCACCATCCTCGGTAATCGCCTTCAAAGCCTGCTTCACAGCCGTTTCAGTGGTCGCATGGGTCACCAGAACCACTGTTTTAATCACGGCATCTTCAACACTGGCACCGCTGCCACGCTGAACGATGGATTCCAAAGAAATATCATTCTCAGCCATACGCTTGGCAATGGTTGCAAAAACGCCTGCGCGATCATGCACATTAAGACGAATGAAATATCCGCCCGCATGAGTACGCATTTTTGCACGCGATGTCGGCTTCAAATCTTTAGCAGGCGTACCGAAAACCGGTCCGTGCTGGAAACCCGGACGGCTTTTACCGATATCCGCAATATCACCGATCACCGCAGAGGCTGTCGCATTGCCACCGGCACCAGGGCCGGACAGCAGCAATTCACCAAGCAAATCAGTCTCAATCGCCACTGCATTGGTCACGCCATGTACCTGTGCAATAACAGATGATGTCGGCACCAGTGTTGGGTGAACGCGCTGTTCAATACCGGTTTCGGTTTTGACCGCAACGCCGAGCAGCTTGATTTTGTAGCCCAGCTCTTCCGCAGCGCGGATATCCGCCAGCGAAATATTGCTGATACCTTCCAGATAAATATCATCGGCAGCAATCTGCGTGCCGAAAGCAATACTGGTCAGCAGCGCCAGCTTGTGCGCTGTATCATTACCTTCAATATCAAATGTCGGGTCAGCTTCCGCATAGCCCAGACGCTGTGCATCGCTCAGGCAATCTTTGAACGAAATGCCCTCCTCACCCATGCGGGTCAGGATATAGTTACAGGTACCGTTCATGATACCGTAAACGCGCGATACCGTATTACCAGTCAGCGATTCACGCATTGCCTTGATCACCGGAATACCACCGGCAACCGCAGCTTCAAAATTCAGCAACACGCCTTTGGCTTCAGCGATTTTTGCCAGTTCCACACCATGATAGGCCAGCAGCGCTTTATTCGCTGTCACCACATGACGACCGGCATTGAGCGCAGCCTCAACAGCGGCACGGGCTGTGCCCTCTGATCCGCCGATCAACTCAACGAAAACGTCAATGTTTTCTGATTTAGCCAGAGCGACAGGATCATCGAACCATTCGATTTTGCCAAGGTCAACACCACGGTCGCGCGTACGATCACGTGCGCTGACCGCAGTCACTACAATTTCGCGTCCGCATTGCCTTGTCATCATTTCGGCTTTATCGCGCAGGATGCGCAAAACCGATGCTCCTACGGTGCCAAGTCCGGCGACACCGATCCGCAATGCATTACTCATTATTGTGCCTCAGCAATATATACTATTCAGACAAAGCGGGAACTGTATGTTCCCGCCTCAATTGACAGCATCGGCCCAAAAATCGATTCCGATTTTTGGAATGCACGGTGCTCTATTTGTGCGTCCCAAAGGACGCACAAGGCTCTACTTGCACAGTTCAGGTATCTGTCCTGAAACCACCTGTTCAGGCAGCTCCGTCAGCATTCCCTAAAAAACGCTTGATATTACGCGCGGCCTGACGAATGCGATGTTCGTTCTCCACCAAAGCGATGCGCACAAATTCATCCCCATGTTCACCGAAACCGAGGCCGGGCGCAACAGCTACATCCGCTTTTTCGATCAATAGTTTGGAAAAATCGAGCGAACCCATGGCGCGATAGCGCTCAGGGATAGGAACCCACGCAAACATTGTCGCTTGCGGAGCCGGAATTTCCCATCCGGCGCGGCCAAAACTCTCGACCAGAACATCGCGGCGCGTCTTATAAACATTACGCACATATTCAATATCGCTGCCGTCACCGTTCAGTGCAGCCGTTGCAGCCACCTGTACCGGCGTAAAAGCACCATAATCGAGATAGGATTTAACACGGGTAAGCGCCGCAATCAGTCTTTCATTGCCAACGGCGAAGCCCATACGCCAGCCTGCCATCGAGAAAGTTTTGGACATCGAGGTGAATTCAACAGCCACATCCATGGCGCCTTCAACCTGCAACACTGATGGCGGCGGATTGTTTTCATCGAAATAGATTTCGGAGTAAGCCAAATCCGACAGAATGATAATATTGTGCTTACGGGCGAAGGCAACGACCTCTTTATAGAAATCAAGTGTCGCCACACGCGCGGTCGGATTGGACGGGAAGCTCAGAATCAATGCAATCGGCTTCGGAATCGAGTGCTTAACGCCGCGCTCCAGCGACACCAGAAAGCTTTCATCCGGTTCTGCACTGATGGAGCGGATCACACCACCAGACATAATAAAGCCGAATGTATGGATCGGATAAGTCGGGTCCGGACACAGAACAATATCGCCCGGCGCAGTAATCGCCTGCGCCATATTGGCAAAACCTTCTTTAGAGCCAAGCGTTGCGACAACCTGCGTATCCGGATTGAGCTTCACGCCAAAACGGCGTGCATAATAATTGGCCTGCGCTTTGCGCAAACCCGGAATCCCCTTGGATGAAGAATAGCGGTGGCTACGCGGATCCTGCACGGCTTCGCAAAGCTTATCAATAATGCCCTGCGGCGTTGGCAAATCCGGATTGCCCATGCCAAGATCGATAATGTCGGCTCCACCCGCTCGCGCACTCGCCTTCAGGCGGTTAACCTGTTCGAAGACATAAGGTGGCAGGCGGCGGATTTTATGGAATTCTTCCGACATATCTCTCTTCCATTAATTAGAATGCCAATGCAGCGTCATTCTCTTGAAAATCTGCATGGCTGTTAAAAGTCCGGATCAGTTTGACCCGAATCCAGAGCGCCTTAAACGACGCCCCGATCTGTAAATACTGAAATGCGAATAAATTTATGGCGTATATTAACGCCAAGCAATCACTGGCTGGCTTCGATTGCCTTTAATGTGGCATCGGTTTCGGCCAGCATGCGGCGCTTCTGCGCCTCGATCTCCGCTCGGCTTGATCCGCTGGCACTCACTGAGCCCTGTCGGGCTTTAGCGTTGCTAAGAGTGCTGGTGATCTGATCTTTCTCTTGGAAAGTCAGCTGCTTGGTTTCACCACGCGGCATAATACCGAAATTCGGATAAACACCAGTACGCAGTGCCCCTTCCTGCGGCACAGCACCCGAAGGAGCACTTGTGCAACCCGCGAGCGCCAGAGCAGCCACAGCGAACAGTGCGAAACGCAGCGTTGCGGAGTGATTATTCTGTTGTGCGCTCATAAAGGACATTCCCTGCATATCGAAACTTTAGCCGAATAAGCGGACAATAAACGTATGAACGCAATTGGCAACAAGAAGCTTCCGTTTCTGCTAAGAAAAACGTGATTATACGCTGTCAATTGACACAAGTGCCAGCGAACACGGAATGTAACAATTATTATTATAATGAAACTAATTGTTACGAATCGTAACTTGCACAGAATTTAATAAAGAATTAACACTTTTTTCCTGACAAAATCGTCAGTTCGCACGTAATTACATCAAAGTTTCGCACAAACAGAGCCTCTTCTTACAGGTAAATTGTGCAACAGGCTGCATTGGAAACGTCTAAGACTAATCTCGGTTTCCGCAGATGTACTCAGTCATGTCGCAGCATTATAAAGGGTTTGCTTTGTTCGATACGATAAAACGTATACGAGAAAAAAACGCTCAGCTTTTTTGCGGCTCGGCTATTATTCTCGCTTTAAGTATCAGCGGCTGTACGACAAGCTCAGGCACAAACCTGCTCGAGAATGCAGCGGCAGATATTGCGGCAGCAGAATCAAATGAAGCTTCCGGTGACGGCACAACCACCAATGGCACCACTGCAACGAAAGCAGCTGCAGCGACAAACACGCCTGTGCCTGCAACCAATGAAGCCAAGCAGCTTGCGGCAACGCAAACTGAAACGCCTGTGCAAATTGCTTCCGCAGAGACAACTGCCATTACAGCAACGCAGGCACCTCAAACTCCGGTAACAACGGTCCAGCCGGAACAACCTGCAACATTGGCAGCCCTCTTCGGGACACGAAACAAACCAACAGCAGCTCTGGCAGCCGCCGAGCAGGTTAATACCACAACTGCGAGTCAACCGAAGCCACAGGCAAAAACAGCACAAACCGAAGCTGAAAAACCTGAAAGCACAGCAAGAACTGCACCGGCAGAAGCCGCGCCGAATATTGACCGGACAAGCCAGAGCGCAGGTGCTGCAGCCCGCTTGTTCTCATCGGGCAAAAACAGCCCGCGCGGCAATAATAAAGAGGCGACGGTAACAGCGTCAGCCGCGCCTGCAAAACGTACAAGTGAATATAATTATACCCTGCCGGGTGTACGTGCGAATGGCGGCATCGAGATTCGTCATAGCAACAAAGTCTTTGACGAGAGCGACATTGATCTTGATGAAGATGATTTCAGCGCACCCGTCACGCTGGCCTCTGCCGGTGGTATGGCACGGCTTGCACCAAACGGCCTGCGTACCCAGCATGATAAAGTACAGGTTTCCTGCCTGAAGCCGCAGCTGGTCTCAATGATCAAGCGTCTTGAAAGCCATTATCGCAAACCGGTTGTCATCACCTCCGGTTATCGCAGTCCGTCACACAATCGCTCTGTGAGTGGTGCCAAGCGCTCTTTACATATGTCTTGCGCTGCAGCTGACTTGCAAATCCCGGGCGTATCCAAATGGGAAATCGCCCGTCAGGTTCGTACATGGCCGGGTCGCGGTGGTGTCGGCACCTATTGCCATACAGAATCGGTACATATTGACGTTGGCCCTGAGCGTGACTGGAACTGGCGTTGCCGTCGCAAATAATTTTTTTACTGCTCAAGAACACAAAACAGCATTTTTTCGCAGGCCGGATCAAATCACTTGATTCCGGCCTGAATCATTTTTTGAGGCATTTCTCCCTCACCTGAGTGTTTTTGCATTTATTTTTTGGGATAAATTTGCCCAGTCAAAACATTTTTCAAAATTTTCGAAGCCCTAAACACCTCATTTCAAACGCAAAACACGGCTTCAACCATAGTTTATGCACAGAGAGGAGCGTACAGAACAAAAAAATCTGCATTTTTTTCAAATTTCTTATTTTACCCACTTGCGCGATAAATATCCTGTCGCTATAAGCCGGTTCACCAGCAGGCGCCCATCGTCTAGCGGTTAGGACAGCGCCCTTTCACGGCGCAGACAGGGGTTCGATTCCCCTTGGGCGTACCATCTTCTCCACAGTGCAGAAGATCGTAAATCTCAAAAATTGAGATCAAAACTCTCCCCTTCCATACGACAAAATAACATACACAATACCTGAGCCGCACCGAAAAAATGCTGCGTATTTCGATACACGCGCATTTACAGATATTTTCATAAGCATCAGATTTTTTTCACATATTTTGTATTTTTTTGCATTTTCCCTATTGCGTATTCAATACGGCTTAGCTATACAGCGTTCACCGGCAGGCGCCCATCGTCTAGCGGTTAGGACAGCGCCCTTTCACGGCGCAGACAGGGGTTCGATTCCCCTTGGGCGTACCACTCCTCTTCAAGAGAAACATTAATACCGGAACAAACATCCCAGAATAAAATTTCAGTTTTGCATTCAGATAAAGTCTGATCTATGCAGAAACATGCTTTTTCCCTCTCCCCTTGTTCGCGGCACTCTGTTGCAGCGTTATAAACGCTTTCTGGCTGATATCCGGCTTGATAGCGGCGAATCTATTACTGCCTCGGTGCCCAATACCGGTTCTATGCGCGGACTGACCACACCAGGCTCTGAAGCATGGCTCAGCATCTCCGACAGTCCGACTCGTAAATATGCCCATACGCTGCAAATTGTGCGTGCCGACGACACTTTGGTTGGGATCAATACCGGTCTGCCGAATAAAATTGCCGAAGAAGCGATTCTCTCCGGCATGATTCCGCAACTCTCCGGCTTCAGCACACTGAAACGCGAACAAAAATACGGGCAGAATTCCCGCATTGATTTATTGCTGCTTGGAGAAAGCAGTCAGCAGACCTATGTAGAGGTTAAGAATGTGCATTTTAAGCGCACAGGACAACTGGCAGAGTTTCCCGATAGTGTAACCGCCCGTGGCGCCAAACATCTCGTTGAACTCAGCGAGATGGTCAAAGCCGGCCATCGCGGCGTTATGGTCTTCGTTATCCAGCGTCAGGATTGCGATTCTTTATCGATCTGCGGTGATCTCGATCCTGTTTATGCCGCCGCATTTACGAATGCGCGGCAGCATGGGGTTGAGGCTTACGCAATTCGGTGCCAAATAAGTCCTGAATCAATTATCGCGGATCAGACCGTACCCGTTCTGACCCTGTAAATTTTTGTCCTGCGGGATTCGCAAGGCAACAACTTCCGGTACAGCATCGCTGCTGTCCTAACATATATACGGATCACCCGATGGTAACCTATGTCAACGCCGACAGCGCCCCGATTAAATATACAGGTCAGATCAAGCTTTACGGGCCTGAAGGTTTTGCAGCCATGCGCAAAGTCTGCGCAATTACGTCCGAATGTCTTGATGCACTAAATGATATTGTCAAACCGGGCGTTACCACCAATGAAATCGACCGTTTTGTTTTTGAATTCGGTGCTGATCGCGGTGTTGTACCTGCCACGCTGAACTATCGCGGCTATACAAAAAGCTCCTGCACATCGATCAACCATGTTGTTTGTCACGGTATTCCGGACGACAAGCCGCTGCGTGAAGGCGATATCGTCAATATCGACATCACCTTCCTGCAGGATGGCTGGTACGGTGATTCAAGCCGCATGTATGCAGTCGGCCAGATCAAGCGTGCTGCAGAGCGCCTGATGGAAGTCACCTATGAAAGCCTGCTGCGTGGTATTGCAGCCGTAAAGCCCGGCGCAAAAACCGGCGCAATCGGTGCTGCCATTCAGGCCTATGTGGAATCAGAGCGCTGCTCTGCCGTGCGCGATTTCTGTGGTCACGGTGTTGGCCAGCTTTTCCACGATGCACCGAATATTCTGCACTATGGTAAAGCAACAGACGGTGTTGAAATGCGTGAAGGCATGATCTTCACTATTGAGCCAATGATCAATCTCGGCAAACCGGATGTGAAAGTGCTGAAAGACGGCTGGACAGCCGTGACCCGCGACCGCTCGCTGACAGCGCAATATGAGCATACCATCGGCGTCACTAAAGACGGTTGTGAGATTTTCACGCTGTCGCCAAAGGATATTTTCTACACAACGACTTCAAAATAATAAAATGGCCGCATCGTTTAAAAATGATGCGGCCATTTTTTTAATGTGAAAGATTGTTAAATCGTAGGTAACAGGGCGGTAATAGCACCGCCCAACTGCATCTCATGTTCGCCTAGCTCAGCAGTGCGCCCGACAACGTTGAGCACGGTTGACGCGGCATTGCGGGCAGCTTCGGTTAAAATGCTGCCATGCGCCAGATTGGTGGTCAGCAGGCCGGTGAACAGATCACCGGTTCCCACCGGTACAATCGGCACACGCGGTGAAGTCAGCCTTATCTCTTCCCCGCCTTCAAACACCACATTCTCCAGTGAGCCATAGGGCGTATCGGGAAAGACACAGCCCGTTGCCACCAGTCGTGCATTATTAAATGCCTGTATCTGACGCACTTTTTCCTGCAAAATATCAAAAGATGAAATCTCGCTGCCAGTGATCAACCCCACTTCGAACTGGTTAGGCGTCAGAAGATCAGCCAGCGGCACCAGCTCATTGATGATACATTCCATCACCTGATCGGCCACGAATACGCCTAAGCCCGTATCACCCATCACCGGATCACAAATATAGATGATATCAGGATTGATCTTGCGCGCCCGTTTGACAAAATCCGCCACAACCTCGCCATTGGCACGCGATCCCAGATAACCGGAAACAATATAACGGCTGGTACCGATTAGTCCGCGCTCTTCTACCCCGCGCAACAGATCACTCACTAGCTCCGGTTCCAGCACACGCCCGCGCATAGTTTCATAGCCCGGATGGTTGGAGAGCAATGTGGTCGGCACTGCCGCAACATTCAGCCCGCGCGCCTGCATTGGCAGTACCGCAGCACTGTTGCCGACATGGCCGTAGACAACCTGACTTTGAATAGAAATCACCGATGTCTGCATTGATAATGGCTGCGACATTACTTTACTCCTTCTTTGACAGTGACCAGCGCTTCACGATCCCGCTTCGGTAACTGTCCGTTGAGCAGAATATAAGCAACCAGACCAATCACTAGCCCCCAAAATGCCCCGCCAATACCGAGCAGATTAATATTGGCAGCGGAGGCCAGAAAAGTGATTAAAGCCGCTTCACGGGTTTTCGAATCAGCCAGCGCGCCTGCCAGACTGCCGCCAATGGTACCGAGCAAAGCAAGACCAGCGAGCGTGGTGATAAATGTTGATGGAAAGGCCATAAAGACCGCAGCAAGCGTGACACCGAACACGCCTACAAGCACATAAAAAACACCGGCGGCGATACCGGCGACCCAGCGTTTTCGCGGATCTTCATGTGCTTCACGCCCTGTGGCAATCGCAGCGGTAATCGCAGCAATATTAAAAGCGTGCGAGCCGAATGGTGCCATAATCAGCGAGCCGAGACCGGTGACTGTGACAATCGGATTGGCACTGGTTTTAAAACCGTCATTCCGCAGCACCAGCATACCCGGCATATATTGGCCGGTCAGCGTAATGAGGAATAGCGGCAGGGCAACGCTCAGCAATGCATTCAGCGAGAAGACCGGCATTGTAAACACCGGAGCTGCCAGAGTGAGGCTCAAATTGGAGAAATCCACCCGCCCCTGCACCAGCAGAAAACCGATGCCCAGCACCAAAATCCCGACCACCGCATAGCGTGCAGTAAAGCGCTTGAGCAAAACATAGGCCACGATCAGCCCGCCAACCAGCAGCGGATCAATGGTTGCACCACCAAAGGCACCGATACCGAATTGAAGCAAAATACCGGCCAGCAAACCGGAAGCGATACTTGCCGGAATAAGCCGGATCACTTTCTCGAATGTGCCGGAAAGCCCCAGCACGACAAAAGCAAGCGCCGAGATAATATAAGCACCGACTGCCTCCGCATAAGGCGTTGTGGCCAGCGCAGTGACCAGAAAGGCCGCCGCCGGTGTTGACCATGCGGTGATGATCGGCTCATGAAAATACCAGCTCAGCATCAACCCTGTTACACCAACACCGATAGACACAGACCAGACCCATGATGCAGTCAGCTCAGGACTGAGACCGGCAATCTTTGCCGCCTGAAATACGAGAATAAAAGTTCCCCCGTAATTAACGATCACGGAAATCAATCCGGCAACAATCGGATGGGTCAGATCGCTGAAACGCAAAGGAGATGGTGGCGAAATAGTCTGGGACATAAGACAGGCTCTCTAATATGGCCGTGGCGCTGCCGGTTCTGCATAAAGCCGACGGTAACAGGATGGTCATGATGCGCTTGACTTTTAACTCGTGAATGGTCTGTTATCTCCATCCACTTACCGCTTTGGAGCCAGACCAATTGTTCAGGCACTCCCAACTTGAATCTGTCAAAGCATGGATTGCCCATCCGGCTCATGCCACGATGCCGCTTCATGCACGGATACAGCGCGCCATCCGCCAGCTGATCGTCAATGGTGCATTGGCATCGGGTAAACCGCTCCCCGCCTCCCGCGCCTTGGCAAAATCGCTGGATGTCTCGCGTGATACGATTGAGGCTGCCTATAGCCAGCTTCATGCAGAAGGCTTTATTGAGCGTCGGGTTGGCAGTGGTAGTTTTGTGGCTGAGATGACTGACTTCTCTGCGGGACGCAGGCTTTCTCAACGGGATGCACTGGCACGTAATCAGGCACCGAACCTGAGCAAACGCGGCAATGCCATGTTTCGCAGCGGCGGCGTGCGTGAACAGCTGATTCCCCGCCCCTTTGCACCGGGTCTGCCGGAAACCCGCAGCTTTCCGATTCAACTCTGGGAGCGACTGGAACGACAGGTTCTCAAAGAAACCGGCACGCAAGCGCTGCTGCACGGCAATCCGCAAGGCACGGAGCCGTTGCGACGTGCAATTGCCGATTATGTCAATCTGGAACGCGGAGCCCGCGCTACCGCCGACCGTGTGCTGGTGCTGACCAGTTCGCAACAGGCACTCACACTCTGCGCCAATATGTTGCTGGATGCAGGCGACAGTATTTTCATTGAAGATCCAGTCTATTACGGTGCCCGCAGAGCTTTTGATGCCGCTGGTCTGATCCCTGTCCCCGTTGCCGTCGACCGGCAGGGCATTGTTGCCGAGCATATTCTCGAAGACCCGCTCAGAGCCAAGGCTGTCTTTCTCACCCCGTCCCATCAGTTTCCGACCGGTGCAACACTGGCTCTGGACAGGCGTCTGACCTTGATTGAATGGGCATCCCGTCATCAGGCATGGATTATCGAAGACGATTACGACAGCGAGTTTCGCTATACCGGCAAACCGACAGCCTGTGTGCAGGGGCTCGATCCTCATGACCGCACCATCTATATCGGTACTTTCACCAAATCTCTGTTCCCGGGTCTGCGTATCGGTTACATCGTGCTGCCGCCGCAACTGGTCAAACCCATGACGACTGCGCGCACCCTGCTGGACGGTCACACGGCTTCACTTGCACAGCTTACGCTTGCCCGCTTTATGGAAGGCGGGCATTTCGGTGCCCATATCCGCACCATGCGCAATATCTATGCAGAGCGGCTTGAGGTTCTCACAAGGCTTGTCACGACACATCTGAGCGAGTTTATCGAGCCGCGTGTGCCGATCGGCGGTCTGCAAATGCCGTGCCTGCTCACCTGCGAAATATCTGAGCGTGCAGCCATTGATGCTGCAAGACGCGTTGGTGTTGAACTGCTGGGGCTCTCTCCGCTGCATGCATCCGGCACAGGCAGAGCCGGTTTCTTAATGGGTTTTGCAGCCTATACACCGGCAGAGCTTGAAGCTGCGGTTAAAAAGCTCAAAACGGCTTTTCAGAACATCAAAGTGCCGGTGGTTTAAATGGCCTGCCGGTGAAATGAAAAGCGGCCGGTTAAAAGCAACCGTCTCCGTAGTATGCTCTGTGCCGTATTTTGCCTGCATGTAAGGCAACCAGCATGAAAGATATGCACCATGGATCAGCTGCTCAACACACTTTCACCTGAAGATATAGCCCGCTTTGGTGAAACACCGGCTATTCGCTTTGCGGAGAATTTACAGCTGGTTCAGCAACGTATTGCTGCTGCGGCTTTACGTAGTGGCCGCAAGCCAGAAGATGTACGTCTGCTGCCTGTTACCAAGACAGTACCGGCGCACATTCTGCGTTACGCCTTCGCTGCAGGGATAACGGATTTCGGCGAGAACAAACTTCAGGAAGCCCGCGATAAACGTGAGAAACTCGATGATCTTGCGATTAACTGGAGCATTATCGGCCATCTCCAGACCAATAAGGTCAAATATCTCACACGTTTCGCCACAGAGTTTCATGCGCTCGACAGTATCCGCCTTGCGGAAGAGCTGAACCGCCGGCTGGAAAATGAAAATAAAGATCTGGATGTGTTTGTTCAGGTCAACACATCCGGTGAAGAGAGCAAATATGGCCTTCATCCCGATGATCTTCTGCCTTTCATTGAGCATCTGCCGGATTATCCGCGTCTGAGACCGCGCGGTCTGATGACTCTTGCTTTGTTCAGCTCTGATCTGAATAAAGTGCGCCCTTGCTTCCGGCTGCTGCGTAGTTTGCGCGATCAGGCGGCACAGCGCCATTCCGGCATCACCAAACTCTCTATGGGGATGTCCGGCGATTTCGAAGCCGCGATTGAAGAAGGCGCAGATATTGTCCGTGTTGGTCAGGCAATCTTTGGCGCACGCCCGACAGCTGATGCTTTTTACTGGCCGGGTCTCATTCCTGCGCCCGATGAAAAGACAGCGTAAAATCAATTTAAGAAATACAATCAAATACTTAAATTGTTCGGCAATCCCGATTCATCGCATTTTTTCATAGACCATTCTGTAAAATTCCGTTTAATTTGCAAACGGAAACCGCATCGAGAGGCGGTAGCCATCTGTGCATTCGGGGGCAAGTTACAGAATGGCCAAGCAATTTCCGCCTGCGGATGATGAAGAGCACTATCTGTCAGATGATGATAAACAGCATTTGCAAAGTTTTGATGAGGTGAGTGCGGTGCGTCAGGTGCCTGCTCGCCTTTCGATTTTAAAAGGGCTGGCGGAGAACCACCCGCCCCGCCCGCCGGATAGTTTTTTCGCACTTCCAAAAACTGCTAAGCCTGCCATCGCATCTAAAAAGACCAAGCCGCATTATAGCGGCCACCGGCAGCGTCTGCGTGAGCGTTTTGTCAATCATGGCGATGACGTATTGGCTGATTACGAGTTGCTGGAATTGCTGCTGTTTCGCACAATTGCACGGGCAGATACCAAACCATTGGCCAAAGCCTTACTCAATCGTTTTGGCAGCTTTGCAGGTGTTCTTGGCGCTGAGCCGCAATTACTAAGGGAGGTTGCAGGCTGCGGTGAAGCTGTTGCGCAGGATATTAAATTGCTCAATGCCTGTGCCCGGCGATCAGGCAAAAGCGAAATCATGAAAAAGGATATTCTCGATTCATGGAGCAAGGTCATCGCCTATTGCATGACCTCAATGGCCTATGAAAATCGCGAGCAGTTCCGCATTCTGTTTCTTGATAAGAAAAACCGGCTGATCGCCGACGAAGTGCAACAGATTGGCACCGTCGATCATACACCGGTTTATCCCCGCGAGGTCATCAAACGTGCGCTCGAACTATCCTCTACAGCCCTTATTTTATTCCATAATCACCCATCCGGTGATGCCAACCCGTCGCGGGCTGATATTGATATGACCAAGCTGATCATCTCAATTGCATCCCCGATGAATATTGCTGTCCATGATCATATTATTATCGGCAAAGCCGGACATGTCAGCATGCGCGGGCTGGGGCTGATTTGACTATCGCGCAGCATTCCTTGCTGTTAACCTGCTGTTAATGATAAACAAAACAATAAGGTTTCTGACCAGAGATTATGGCAAATATAAACCAAATTGGTCACAATTAACCTTCATAACCGGCTCAAAGGCGCACGCACTGGAAGACTCATCTGAAAGGCACAGCGCTGCAAAGATTTCACCCATTACCGTTTAAGGTAAAGACGGAGCCGGACTATGCGTAAAATTATTCTTTTCAGCTCAGCAGCATTTGCACTGGCCCTCACACAGGCCCCTGCTCTGGCAGCAGATGCTTTCAATAACGACTATAGCTACAATGACAGTTCATCGAGCTATGATGCCCCTGCGACATGGGAAGGCAACTATGTCGGTGCGCAGATTGGAACAACCTCGTCCAAGACTCCTAGCCCGTTCTCAAGCCGTACTTCGGCTCTGGGCGGCATCGTCGCCGGTAAGAACTTCCAGTCCGGCAACTTTGTTTATGGTGGTGAACTCGAAGGTAACTTCGGTGAAGCCGAGCACAAAATTCAGAATGGCGGCCGTCTGCAGCAGTCCTGGAGCGGTGTTGCCAAGGTAAAAGCCGGTTATGCAATGGATAAGACCCTTGTTTACGGTACCGTTGGTTATGGCACCACCAAGTTCAAGCCAAAAGACAATGTAACATCCGGCTCCAAGTGGGCTGGTGGTGTACAGCTCGGCGCCGGTGTTGAACAGCAGCTTTCCGGTCCGTTCTCTGTGAAAGCAGAATACAACTACATGCGCCACAATGGTGTTAAAACCAGCGTAAATGACACCCGCTACGAAAACAATCTGAAGACACACGCCCTGAAGGCCGGTGTGAACTACCGCTTCTGATTCTTGATAATTTAGTCAAAAAACGCAAAGCGCCGTATTTTTATAAATACGGCGCTTTTTTCATTATTTCAAAAATTTCGCTAAAATACATTGATTTTATTATAAAAAACAAAAGCTTGAATGAAGACATTCACTATGAATATGGATTGTTTTTTCAGCATAGACTTATGCATATTTTGCATATTGCTATTTGAAAAATGAAACATTCGCCTCTTTTTCCAGCATTTTAAGCTTCGTCTTCGTCATTTTGGATAGTTTCACAATCTGTCGCATATGCCGCAAAACGACATCAACAATCTGCTTCTCTGCCCCTGCTTGACTTAAACAGCCTCCCTGATTTTATGTAAGGCTGAGGAAATTGGGAATTATATCATGCAAGCAGTTTTTGACGGCCATAATGATGTGCTGCTTCGTCTGTGGGAGAGCCGCAATAAAGGCGAAGATCCGATAAAGGAATTTATCGAGGGAACAGATCAGGGGCATATTGATCTGCCGCGATCCCGCAAAGGCGGTCTGGCTGGCGGTCTGTGTGCCATTTACATTCCCAACCCTGCAACCGGCGAAACCATTTTCGACGAGCCGGACAGCAACGGCCATTATGATACACCTCTGGCCGAACCGATTGACCGTACCTACTCTTTCGATATCGCCAGCGAATTTATTGACATTGCCTATAAGCTTGAACGTGCAGGCGGCTGGAAAATCTGCCGTACCGGTCAGGATATCGACAATGCGCTGGTTGACGGTGACTTTGCAGCTGTCCTGCATATGGAAGGCTGTGAAGCGCTTGATAAAGACCTGAAAGCACTGGAACTGTTTTATCAGGCCGGTTTGCGTTCACTGGGCCCTGTCTGGAGCCGCCACAATATTTTCGGCCACGGCGTACCTTTCTCCTATCCGATGAGCCCGGATACTGCTCCGGGGCTGACTGATGCCGGACGCGAACTGATCAAAGCTTGTAACAGCCTCGGCATTCTCATTGACTTATCCCATATCACTGAAAAAGGCTTCTGGGATGCCGCGAAGCTGAGCAATCAGCCGCTCATCTGCAGCCATTCTAACGCCCATGCTCTGACACCGGTCGCGCGTAACCTTACCGACAAACAGCTTGATGCAATTGCTGAGAGCAATGGTCTGGTCGGCCTCAACTATGTCACCACCATGTTGCGTGCAGATGGTCAGGTCAATACCGCAACGCCGTTCAGCGATATGGTACGCCATATTGATTATCTGGTCGACAAAGTCGGTATCGACGGCGTGGCTCTCGGTTCCGATTATGACGGCGGTCCGATACCGGATGGTATTAAGGATGCTGCCGGAACACAGAACCTTGTGCAGGCGCTGCGAGAAGCAGGCTATGGCGAAGATGATCTGGCAAAAATCTGCCGTGACAACTGGCTGCGTGTGCTGCGTTCCGCATGGCATGAAAAGCACTAAAACAAACAGTTGACGACGAATGTTGGCCTGCTTGCGGAGTCCCGCCATTCGGACATATGATACATTATAAAATTTCTGCCGGTTGATATCAGCAGAAGTGGAATAAGACCCAGAATAACACGGTGCGATAGACGTGTATCAACTATCGCAGGCCGGTCGAACGGCTAATCATTTGGGATGAAATATGGGGTATATAATGATTAAAAATTCCGCTGGGATTAAATCTTTAAATCGTTTTGGATATCTGGCTGCGACCGCCGCTCTCGGCGTATTTGTCAGCGCCGCAGCTGTACAGGCTGCAACACCGGCTGACACGCTGGTTCTGGGCTGGACATTCGATGATATGATCACGCTGGATCCGGCGGAATCTTTCGAGCTGTCCACCGGCGAAATTCTCGGCAACACCTATGACCGTCTGCTGCGTCTTGACCCGAATGATGCCTCCAAGGTTATCGGCGATGCTGCGGAAAGCTGGGAAGTTTCCGAAGACGGCCTGACCTATACTTTCAAAATCCGTGAAGGCCAGAAATTCGCCTCCGGCAATCCGCTGACTGCTGAAGATGTTGCTTACTCGCTGATCCGCGCTGTTAAGATCGACAAGAGCCCGTCTTTCATCCTCACACAGTTCGGCTTCACACCGGACAATATTGAAGAAAAAGTCAAAGCAACAGACGCCAACACCCTCGTCATCACTGTTGACCAGTCCTATGCACCAAGCTTCGTGCTGAACTGCCTCACCGCTGACGTGGCATCCATTGTTGACAAGAAGCTGGTTGAAGAAAACGCCAAAGACAATGATTACGGCTATGGCTGGCTGAAGACCAACTATGCCGGTTCCGGTCCGATGATCGTTCGCGACTGGCGCGCTAATGAAATCATCGTGCTTGAGCGTAATGACAATTACCGCGGCGATAAATCCCCGCTGAAACGTGCGATCTACCGCTATGTCAAGGAAAGCGCTACCCAGCGTCTGATGCTTGAAAAAGGCGATATCGACGTAGCGCGTAACCTTGAACCGGGCGACATTGATGCTGTTACAAAAACAGACGGCATTTCCCTGTCTGCTTCGCCAAAAGGCACTGTTTATTACTTCAGCCTCAACCAGAAAAACGAAACTCTGGCCAAGCCTGAAGTTCGTGAAGCTCTGAAATATCTCGTTGATTACGATGCGATTTCATCAACTCTGGTGAAACATATCGGTGTTCAGCACCAGACATTCCTGCCAAAAGGCCTGCTCGGTGCATCCGATGAAAAACCTTACAAGCTCGATGTAGCCAAGGCCAAAGAACTGCTGGAAAAAGCCGGTCTGAAAGACGGCTTCAGCATTTCCATGGATGTACGCTCTTCCCAGCCGGTAACCGGTATTGCTGAATCCATTCAGCAGACCTTTGCTCAGGCCGGCGTCAAAATGGAAATCATTCCGGGTGACGGCAAGCAGACACTGACCAAATATCGTGCCCGCAAGCACGATCTCTATATCGGTCAGTGGGGTACAGATTATTGGGATCCGAACACCAATGCGGATACTTTTGCCAGCAATCCTGACAATGCAGATGATGCATCGGCTAAAACACTCGCATGGCGTAACGCATGGGATATTCCTGAGCTGACAAAAGAAACCAAAGCTGCAGTTCTGGAACGCGATACAGAAAAGCGTGCACAGATGTATCTCGACCTGCAGAAGAAACTGCTGGATGATGGTCCGTTTGTCGTGCTGTTCCAGCAGACCGAAGTTGCCGCTTACCGCAACAATGTTGAAAACTACAAGCTGGGCGTGACCTTCACCACCAACTCTGTCTACAACGTATCGAAGAAATAACACGGTATGAGTGTAACTACTGTAACAACATCCGGGCGCAAAAACGCCCGGATCAGCAAATGGGCTCTCGGCATCGGGAGCTTCTTGCTGGTCGTCATCACAACCTATCTCGGATTGCTCGCAGTGACCTTCTTTATCGGTCGCGTCATTCCGGTTGATCCGGTTCTTGCAATTCTCGGTGACCGCGCACCGGCTCATGTTATTGAGCGCACCCGCGAAGAGTTAGGATTTAACTTACCTGTCTGGCAGCAGTTTATTATTTATGTGCAGAAGGCTCTGTCCGGCGATTTCGGCATGTCGGTTCTGACCTCTAATCCGGTCATGACAGATATCAAACGCGTTTTCCCGGCAACCATGGAACTCGCGACCATCGGTACGCTGATCGGTGCAGTTATTGGTATTCCGCTTGGCGTGCTCGCAGCTGTAAAGCGCGGCAGCTTTATTGATCAGCTGGTACGCGTTGTCGGCCTGTTCGGTTATTCTGTGCCGATTTTCTGGCTCGGTATGATCTGCCTGCTGATTTTCTACGCAAAGCTTGGCTGGGTTGCTGGTCCAGGTCGTATTGACGTGGCCTATGAATATACCTTTACCTCAATCACCGGTCTTTACATTCTCGATGCGATTATTCAGCGTCAATGGGATGCACTGGGCAATATTATCTCGCATATTATTCTGCCTGCATCGCTGCTCGGTTATTTCTCGATGGCCTATATCAGCCGCATGACCCGTTCTTTCATGCTGAATGAACTGGATCAGGAATATATCGTTGCCGCCCGTGCAAAAGGCCTGAGCGAGACAAAAATCATCTGGGGTCATGCTCTGCGCAATGCTGCAGTGCCGCTCGTCACCGTGATTGCTCTGTCCTATGCCGGTATGCTTGAAGGCTCGGTTCTGACTGAGACCGTATTCTCATGGCCGGGTCTTGGCCTCTATATCACCAATTCTCTGCAAAGCGCTGATATGAATGCTGTTCTTGGCGGCACCATTGTCATCGGCTCTGTGTTTATTGCCCTTAATCTGCTTTCCGATCTGCTCTATCGGACACTCGACCCACGGACGCGCGCACGATGAGTGAGACGACACTTCCTAAAGAAACATGGCGGGAATGGCTGCTCTCCGAGCGTCCGCAATCCCGTGCACAGGCCAAACTCGGCCGGTCCTACATGGTATGGCGCCGCTTTACCGCCAATAAACTGGCGGTACTCGGCCTGCTGATCATCGGCGTGCTGGTTTTTGTTGCAGCCTTTGCACCATTGCTGGCTCCGCATTCACCGGTTGTCGGCGATCTGGCAAACTCACGTCTGCTGCCAATGGGCTCGCCGGGCTATCTGCTCGGCACTGATGATCAGGGGCGCGATATTCTCTCCCGCCTGATCTACGGCTCGCGCTGGACACTCTATGTCGTGCTGCTGGTTGCTATTCTGTCGGCACCGGTCGGCCTGCTGGTCGGTACTGTTGCCGGTTATGCCGGTGGCTGGGTTGATGCGCTCCTGATGCGTATTACCGATATTTTCCTTGCCTTCCCGAAGCTCATTCTGGCGCTCGCTTTTGTTGCGGCTCTCGGACCCGGCATTGAAAACGCAGTTATCGCGATTGCGATCACCTCATGGCCGCCTTATGCCCGTATTGCCCGTGCAGAAACACTGACACTGCGCAATTCGGACTATATTTCGGCTGTGAAACTGATGGGCGCATCCCCTGCCCGTATCGTCATCCGTCATATTATGCCGCTTTGCCTGTCCTCGCTGATCGTTCGTGTGACGCTGGATATGGCCGGTATTATTCTGACTGCTGCTGGCCTGGGCTTCCTCGGTCTTGGTGCACAGCCGCCGCTGCCCGAATGGGGTGCAATGATTGCTTCCGGCCGTCGTTTCATTCTCGACCAGTGGTGGGTTGCCGCTGTACCGGGTATGGCCATTCTCATTGTCAGCCTTGGCTTCAACCTGCTTGGTGACGGCCTGCGTGACGCTCTTGATCCGCGAGGCAACAACCAATGAGTGACAAATTACTTTACGTTGACGATCTGCGGGTATCCTTCCCTACCCGCACCGGTGCGATTGAAGCCGTTCGCGGCGTCTCTTTCACACTTGGCCGCGAGCGTCTCGGCATTGTGGGTGAATCCGGTTCAGGTAAATCCCAGACTGGCCGTGCCATCATGGGGCTGACACCGCCCCATGCAAAAATCACTGCCAAACGTCTGGAATTTGACGGTATTGATCTGCTCGGCATCTCCGCAAAAGAACGCCGGTCTTTACGCGGCAGCCGCGTTGCCATGGTTCTGCAGGATCCGAAATATTCGCTCAATCCGGTGATGACCATTGGTCGCCAGATCATTGAGACCCTTTCGGCTCATGCCCGCATCAACAAATCCGAAGCCCGTCAAAAGGCTCTGGAAATGCTGGAAGCGGTGCAGATCCGCGATCCTGAGCGCGTGTTTGATCTCTATCCGCATGAAGTATCCGGCGGTATGGGACAGCGCGTAATGATCGCGATGATGCTGATTGCCCAGCCAGAACTGCTGATCGCTGACGAGCCTACCTCGGCTCTTGACGTGACCGTACAGCTCGAAGTGCTCGGCATTCTCGACAAGCTGGTAGCTGATCGCGGTATGGGGCTGATTTTCATCAGCCACGACCTGCGTCTGGTTTCCTCTTTCTGCGACCGCGTTATCGTGATGTATGCCGGACGTATTGTTGAGGAAATTGCTGCAAGCGATCTGGCCAATGCAAAACATCCATATACTCAGGGACTATTGAACTGCATGCCAAAGATCGGTTCTGACCGTCATCCGCTGCCAACCCTGCAACGTCAGGCGGAGTGGCGCACATGACAACCGGCAACAGCACAAAAACACCGGCTCTTTTCATTGAAAATCTCAATGTGATGTTCAATGAATTCCATGCCCTGAAAGATGCTTCAATCACAGTTGAAAGCGGCTCTTCCTTTGGTCTGGTCGGCGAATCCGGTTCCGGTAAATCCACGCTGCTGCGCGCAGTGGCTGGATTGGCACCAACCTTCTCCGGCAAGGTAGAAATCAACGGCAAGCCGGTACCGACACCACGCGACAAGGCTTTCTACAATACAGTGCAGATGGTGTTTCAGGACCCTTACGGTTCCCTGCACCCGCGCCAGACTGTAGACCGCCTGTTGCTGGAGCCGTTGGCGATCCACGGTATCAAAGATACAGAAAAGCGTATTGTGCGTGCATTGGATGAAGTGGGCTTAGGTTCCGGCTTCCGCTTCCGTTATCCGCACCAGCTTTCCGGCGGTCAGCGCCAGCGTATCGCAATTGCCCGTGCTCTCATCGTAGAGCCGAGCATTTTGCTGCTGGATGAGCCTACCTCAGCGCTTGATGCTTCCGTTCAGGCGGAAGTGCTCAATCTGCTGGAGCAGATCCGTCGCGACCGCAAACTGACCTTCGTTATGGTCAGTCACGATCTGGCCGTTATCACGCATATGTGTGACGAACTGGCTGTGATGCAGAACGGTACGATTGTTGAGAAACTGAAGGCAGACGATCTGGCCAAGGGCAATCTCAAAGAAGATTACACTCGTAACCTCATGAATGCGAGTGAAGGCTTCAAACGCTGATCTTACGCGTATAAGAACCAATCAGGCCGCACGTCTTACGACTGCGGCCTTTTTTATATTTAAAGCTAACTTTTCAATATCTTACATGAAAAACCGGAATCATTTCCTCAAACAAAAAAGCCGCCCTGTTTCAGAGCGGCTTTTTGTAATTCTCAGCTTTAATATCAGCTGGCTTTTTTCTGCTTTGCAGCTGCTTTCTTCGCAGGCGCTGCAGCCGGTGCGCTGGCAGCTTTTGCAGCAGCTTCATTGGCTGCGCGCTGATCTGCGCTCATCGGGCTGGTATCAACGACCGAGCGCACAGTACCATTGGCGCTGATGGTGCAGCGTGCATCGCGTGAATCCACTTTCAGGATCACATCTGTATTGCCGCCGCCGCCGGAGCGGCTGTCAACGGCAGTGATCACGCGCTCAGGAATGAAATAGCGGTTTGCAGCCGCTGTAATGCACGGATTGGCCAGCTCAGGAGCCACATTGCTGCGTACCAGCTGCGGGAAGCTTGGCAGCTGTGCTGCAACCGGTGCCGGAGCCTGCGCAGCGGCTGTGGTCGGCGCAGTCGTTGTTGTGCCTGATGTTGTTGTACAGGCGGCAACCAGCGGAGCAAACATTGCCAATAGTACCAAACGTTTTGCGTTACCCGTGCTGGTGCGCATACCATGCCTCATTTTTATAAAACAGATGATAACTCTGTGAAATCTTCACATTTTCTGAGCCGAAACTATTCGGTTTTTCTGAAATGTCGAGTGGCAGCACGGTCACACTGGTAAACAATCCTTCATGCTCCACAAACAAAACGCTTAGGCCTGCCTTTTACCTTTGCATCATCATGGCGCTTTACTCGCCAGCCAGTTCAATGCAACCCGCCAGTCGGTCATACGGATCGGCGTACCGTGATTGCCGGTCTCATAACGATGCATCACCACTGGATATCCGCCCTTGGCCTTCCGCAACGAGCGATAAAAGGCTTCCTGACTATCAATGGCAAAAACCGGATCACGGCTGCCATGGCTCAGGAAAACCGGTATCTTCCGTTTAAACGCAGTACTCTTGCGAAACTCATCATCCCAGAGCGAGCCAAGCAGTGCCAGCCCGTCAATCTGCGTTGAAGCATTTGCATCGGATGCCAGCTGCCAGCACAAAACGCCACCCGCTGAACCACAGGTAACAAACACTTTGGCTTTTGGTGCACTTTGTTTTGCAACTGCAATCAAACCGGCAATTTCGGCAGTACCTTTGGCAGCAAAATCGGAGAAATCAGGCACCAGATAAACGCCACCAGCCTGTGTGACCAGATTTTTCAGCCGGTTGAAATTCCCGCCGAATGTAAAGTCATTCACGCCCTGATGTCGACTGCCACCCTTGCCATGCAGATAGAGCACTATCATTGAGGTCTGCGGTGTCAGCTTGCCAATCTGGTAGGTTTTGACCATGCCTGCCGCAGTCGGCACAGTCAGGTCTTTCTGCTGTGCACGTACTTTCAACGAGACATATTTGTCCTGAACACGTTTTTCGACAATCGTATCGCGCCCGTTAATGTCGCGCATTTCATCATAATCAAGAATGAGATAATTGCCGCTATCCGCGCTTTTCAGCACGGTTTGCGCAGAAAATAATTCATCCTTAAACGGTGAAACAGACGGCTGGCCATAGGCCATGCCGGACGCGAACAAACCCGCAGCCAGAACCATCACGCCCGTAGGCCGCAATGAATTACGTAAAACTCCCACTGCAATCTCCCTTTGCAGCCTCCCCTTTTAGTCCTTGAGCATTCCTATAATAAAAATACCCGCGCGCAGAGTGCTGCGCACGGGCTTCATTGTCAAACCATGTCTTTGTTAATTAACAGGCTTCAGATTTTAAGCTGATGATAAGCGCGGTTGAGATAAACCAGCGCTTCATTACCGTCAGCCTGTGACTGCTCTGCCGAAATCTGGCGCAGCGCCAGCACTTCCCCGAACAGCACATGATGCGTTGCATGATCCTGACAGGAGATAATTTTGCAATCGAGGCTTGCCAGTGCATTTTTCAGCACCGGTGAACCGGTCGCAAGCGTATCCCACTCACCCAATGCGAAGCGCTCATCCATAGTCAGCTGATTGCGACCGGCAAAAGCTTCCGCGAGATTTTTCTGCCCTGCATGAAGTACATTGAAAGCAAAGACACCGTTTTCAATAAACATCAGATTGTCGGTATGAATACTCTGCAAGCAGATCAAAATCGTTGCCGGATTGTCTGAGACCGAGCAACCGGCAGAAAGCGTCAGAGCACGGCGCCCTGCAGGTCCGTCTGTCGTTACAATATTGACCGCACCGGCAAACTGGCTCATCGCATTGCGATAACTCAACGGATCCACGGCCTGATTTGTCGTCACGATAGACTTCACCATATTCATCTGCGTCGCTCTGTTTGTATAAATGCGTATAGATTTAGCACACCCTTACACGTCCGGTGCGCGTTTTACAGCATCATGTGTCTCATTTCGGCAATCAAATGACAGTGATGTCAGATTTTGCAACTCATAAAAACTAAATCCTGAGTTTAATACTCATTTTAGAGCGCATCCCGAAAACTGCGAAGCGGTTTTCGGAACAAGATGTGCGGCAATAAATAGTAAGAGCATTTCCAATGCTTCAATCAAAACAGGAAATGTTCTAACGACAGATTATCTGCCCTCTCCTGCAAACTTATGCCATTGCAAGCGGATACAGAACATTCTACCTCTGGTGCAGGATCTTTTATTCATCAGGGTTGTACATAAACGCATGAGACTGGCCGCCAAATTTTGCTGTCTTTTTACAGGACTGAGCGTTCTGACAACGGGTTATGCCTACGGGCAGGCAAATACCGATGACAAGCTGCAAAAGATCGCTGTCGTCGCCCCGTTTGAAGGGCCTTATGCCGTTTTGGCACAGCAAATCCGGCTTGGAACCGAGGCGGCAAAATTACAAAATCAATATCCGGTAAGCCTTGTTTATATGCAGGAAACTTGCAAAGCCGATCAGGACGCAGCCACAGCAGAAAAAATCCGGCAGGCTAATATCAAATATGTCATCGGTTATTTGTGCAGTGAATCGCTGGAAGGCGCTGCACCGGTTTTGGAACAGGACGGCATTGCCATCCTCAGCCTCGGCAGCCGCCAACCGATCCTTCAGGAGCAGGAAAACAGACAGAACTTAGGTATTTTCCGCCTCACTCCGGATCGCAAGCTCGCAGCTAATGTTCTCGCAGATAAGCTCGCACCTCAATGGCAAAAAACACCTTTCGCTCTGCTGGAAGACGGCACTGTGCAAGGACGTGATTTTGCCCGAACAATCCTGCAGGCATTGAAAGCCCGTGGTCTGGAGCCCGCCCTAAACGACACTTACCGCCCTGCCCAGACCTCGCAAAATGCTTTGATCGCGCAGCTGAAACGCGCCGGTATCAACCATATCCTGCTTGGTGGCGAAGGGGATGATGCAGCAGTAATTACCCGTAGTGCTGCAGCAGCAGGCTGGCCGCTGACCATTGCGGGTACGGAAAGCCTATTGCGCTTCGATCCGCAAAACCCTCTGCCTGTCGGTTTGTTGATGAGCGGCCTACCGGACATGTCAATGCAAGCTTCGGCTGAGGGTGCCGTTAAAGCCATATCAGCGCTGGCACAAAAACAAACAGAGACCGGTGACATGCTGGCCGATGGCTATGCGCTGCCAGCCTATAGCGCCGTGCAAATTGTAGCGCAGGCATTAGCGGATCAATCCAATCCGCCGAAACAACCGGCTGAAATCCTGCGCAGTACACAATTTGATACAGCCATTGGCGCTGTAAGCTTTTCACCGGCAGGCTTGCGAAAACAAAACCCGTACCGGCTGATGCGCTATAACGGTAAGGACTTCGAACCGGTCGAATAAAAATTACAGAGGAGGAATGGCAATGACACAACCGGCTAAGGGAACATCCGGTTCGCATCGATCCGGCAAGCGCAATCTCATTACCGATGTTGCGGGACTTCGGGTTGGCAATGCGCAGGATGACCATATCAAAACCGGTGTTACCGCCATTCTCTGCGACCGTGCCACAACCGCCGCCGTTCAGGTTTTAGGCGGCGCTCCCGGCGCACGGGAAACCGATTTGCTGGAACCGCATAATACAGTGCAGACAATCAATGCGATTGTGCTTTCCGGCGGTTCGGCTTTCGGACTGGATTCAGCCTCCGGCGTGCAAGCCTATCTGCGTGAGCGTAAAATCGGTTTTGAGGCAGCCGGTCACCATATTCCCATTGTGCCCTCTGCCATCCTTTTTGATATGCATAATGGCGGTAATAAAGACTGGGGACGTTACCCGCCCTATCGTGAGCTCGGCTATCAGGCGGCAGACAGTGCTGCGGAGGACTTCGCCCTCGGCAGTTGTGGTGCCGGAGCCGGTGCATTGGTCGCTGGTTTTAAAGGTGGTCTTGGCTCCGCGTCCCACATTCTGCCAAACGGCATCACAATGGGGGCACTGGTCGCCGTGAATGCCGTTGGCTCGGTGACAGTGGGCAGCGGCAAGCATTTCTGGGCTGCACCATTCGAGCAAAACAATGAATTTGGCGGGTTAGGCTATCCGCATCCACTGCCCGCTGACGCCACTGACCTGCGTATTAAATTCCGTGATAGTGCTAATGATGCCCCAGCCATGCCGCCACAAGCCAATACCACCATTGGGACGATCGCAACCGATGCAGTTCTGACCAAAGCACAGGCCAAGCGCCTCGCCATTGCCGCCCATGACGGTTATTCACGCGCCATCTGGCCTGCACATACGCCTTTTGATGGCGATCTGATCTTTGCACTTGCCACCGGTGCCAGCGGCATAGAGCCAACCGTTGAGGAATTTATCGATCTCTGCGCTTCCGCGGCCTCAACAATGGCACGTGCCGTAGCCCGTGGGGTTTATCTGGCAACTCCGCAAAAGAATGATCTCTTTCCATGCTGGAATGCAGGCTAAAATAAGAAAGAGCGCATCCGACGATGCGCTCTTTTCATGTCTGTCATAGCAATTTTGATTAATTGTTATTCTGACCAATATTCTGGCGACGCTCAAACAGCTCTTCCGGTGTGACATTGAGCTGCTCGATCACACGCGAGATCAAAGCACTTTCAGCCGGATGAATTTCATTATCCGCTTTTGCAATTGTCAGAAGATGCCCGACCAGTGAATAACGACGCTCCGGCACCATTTCATTAAACAAAGCAGCAGCCTGCGTGCTGGTTGTTTCATAAGCATAGGTCTTCAGATAATCCGCCACTTCCGGCAGTTCTTCCGGCTTGATATCAAACTCATGCTGCATGATATGCAAAAGCGCATTCATTTCAGCTTGATCTTTCTGCCCATCGGCAAAAACCAGCCGCACCAGCAACAATAATTCAGAGACCAGAGCCGGATCTTCCGACAAGCGCTGTACAGCAGTCTTTTTGCTCAAATAAGCGCTGATACGCTCAAAAATCGTTTCACTCATCATTCGTCCCCGAAAAATGCATTCTTTTAAGAAATGCAGTGTTGGCAAGACTGTGACCAAATGACAAGCCCTCGCCCGCAATTCTTTAGATCTAACGCAGATTTAAAAAACAAAGCGGTTATCACTCGGCTGCATCTTGCACGGCAAACCGGCAATCTTTATGGATTGTTTTGCATTTTAGTTTGCTGCCTGCTTTGCCTCCCCCTGCAAACCCGCTGCACAATTCTGAACGGTTTTTCCCATGTCTGCTTCCATTGATTCCATGCTTCTGCTGCTGGCTTTTGCCGGTTTTATTGCCGGTTTTATTGATGCTATTGCAGGCGGAGGCGGCATGATTACCGTTCCGGCGCTGATGCTGGCCGGTATTCCGCCAGTCGAAGCACTGGGCACCAACAAGCTGCAATCCCTGTTTGGCTCGTCATCCGCCACGATTTCCTATGCGCGCAAAGGGCATGTGAATATCAAAGAACAATGGCCGATGGCAGTTATGTCCGGCCTCGGCGCCGTACTCGGCGCCCTGCTTGCCACCTATATTCCGGGCGATATGCTCTATGGCCTGCTGCCGGTTCTGTTGATTGCCATCGCACTCTATTTTGCTTTGAAGCCGAATGTCGGCGATGTCAGCCGTACACAGCGGATCAAACCGTTTCTGTTCGGTATGACTATTGTCCCGCTGATCGGCTTTTATGACGGCTTATTTGGCCCGGGCACCGGTTCTTTCTTTATGCTGTGCTTTGTGTCGCTGGCCGGCTTTGGCCTGCTGAAAGCAACCGCACATACCAAATTGCTGAACTTTGCTTCCAATTTCGGCAGCTTCCTGACCTTTCTGGCCTTTGGCGCAATCAACTGGAAGATCGGTCTGGTGATGGGCGCAGCACAGATGTTCGGTGCCACTGCCGGTGCGCATCTGGCTATGCGTGTTGGCGCAGGCCTGATTAAACCATTGCTGATCATTACCTGCGTCTTGCTGACAGTGCGCCTGCTTATGGAACCAACCAATCCGCTGCGTCTGTGGCTCGGTTTCTAAATCTTCAGGGTAAGCAGGATAACACCACCGGCGATCAGTACAACGCCTGCCCAGTTGATCGCGGACAGCTTTTCGCCAAGGAAAAGCACGCCGAAAATCGCCACCATAATGATTGACAGTTTATCCACCGGTGCAACGCGTGCGGCATCACCGATTTTAAGTGCGCGGAAATAGGCAATCCACGATGCGCCGGTGGCAAGACCTGACAAGACCAGAAACACCCAGCTTTTCGCGGAGATATCCGAAGTCTTCTGCCACTGCCCGCTGATTGTCAAAAACAAACACAGCGCCGCAATAATCACCAATGTACGGATAAAGGTCGCAAAATCCGAATTAATACCGGCAATGCCCAGCTTGGCAAAAATTGCAGTGAGCGCCGCAAATGCCGCCGATACCAGCGCCCAGAACTGCCAGCTTTCCGTCATCATCTTTTCCTTAACTTGGATCAATCCGGTTTTTAATAAATAACCTTCTGAATTTTCTGAAGGTTTTAACAAGAATAATCGGCTTTCTCATCTTTATTTGTATTTTTGATGAGAAATAATCTGTAGCTCAGGTGAAAAACAGCCAAAAAACTTCAATATTTACCAGTCATTAAACTCTTGATAACCGAACGGTAACGATGTGTCTTTAAAAGAGTGGATAAGGGACAGCGATGTCTCCTACTCCGGATCAGGTACTGCGTACCGGAGTTGTTATTTAATCTGCCGCGTTGAGTGAGGCAGATGAGCCAAGCGTATTTTGGCAATTACCGCGCAAGCTATTCAGCGACAGCGCGGTTTTTGCCGTCGCAAATATCGCTCCCGTTCAGGCCAGCTAATAGTAGCTCTTGCCTGCCTCTCCCCAAGGCTTCATAATCCCATTTCAAGCCATCCTCCCGACGTCTCCGCTGAGAGCGATCGCTTAACTGTATTCAAGTATTAAATATCTCTATTTTCAAATCTACATTCGAAAATATCATTAAAATTCAATTAGATAAAAACAAATATTGAATCAATCTCATAAAATTCAAAATAATCAAAAACAAAATTAATCCGACAAAAACAGTCTTCTTTAAAATCTCCAATACAGCGCAATTATTGAATTCTTCAACACTGAAATAATCGTCTTTTCCGGCAACAAATAAACAAATGTCGTTAATTCGTTACAGTTCGTCGTTGGGGAACCGCACAGTTTCCTCCTTAAAATATTGCATATAGGCAGTGAAAAATAACTGTTTCCGGCACCGGTGCCACCGGACACAGAAAATAACCGGCACCACGGGGAACAGGAGAATAAACATGAAGAGGCTACTTGCTTCAACTATTCTTGCCGCCGGAATTCTCAGCGCTTCCGGCCTGATATCCGCCTCTGCACAAGCTGCCGAATGCGGTGATGTCACCATCTCCAATATGAACTGGCAGTCTGCCGAACTGCTTTCCAATCTTGACAAAATTATTCTGACCGCCGGTTATGGCTGTAATGCCGAGATTGTCGTCGGCGATACAGTGCCGACCATCACCTCCATGGTGGAAAAAGGTCAGCCGGATATCGCGCCGGAAGGCTGGGTCGATTTGCTGCCGGATATTGTCAAAGAAGGTTTTGATGACGGCAAAATCATCGCCCTGTCTGAATCTCTGCCCGATGGTGGTGAACAGGGCTGGTGGATTCCGAAATATATTGCCGATAAAAATCCTGATCTGAAAACCTTTGACGATCTGCTGAAACATCCCGATCTTTTCCCTGACCCGGAAAATCCGTCCAAAGGTGCTATTTATAATGGTGCGCCAGGTTGGGGCGGAACGGTCGTCACCAGTCAGTTCTACAAGGCGTTTGAATTTGAGAAAGCCGGGTTCAATCTGATTGATACCGGATCGGCAGCCGGTCTTGACGGCGCAATTGCCAAAGCCAATGAGCGCAATGAGCCGATTGTTGCCTTCTACTGGGCGCCAACCGCCCTGCTCGGCAAATATGACATGGTCATGCTGAAAACCGGCCATGACATTGATGAGGCAGAGTGGAAGCGCTGCAATACAGTGCTTGATTGCCCTGATCCGAAGAAAAACGGCTGGCCGAAAGACCGCGTGGAAACACTTGTTACCAAGAAGTTCTCCGACCGCGCCGGTCCTGCTCTTGATTATCTGAAAAACCGTTCATGGTCGAACGACACGCTGAACAAGCTGCTCGCATGGATGACTGATAATCAGGCAACTGGTGAGCAGGCAGCCGTCCACTTCCTGAAAACACAGGAAGATATGTGGACAAAATGGGTGCCTGCCGATGTTGCGGAGAAAGTAAAAGCCGCAATCTGATCAGCCAATCCAACCTGTCCGGTGTTCAATACCGGACAGGCTTTCCCTCCGGATATCCTGTCAAAATTCACACAGAACCGCATGCCTGCCCGATCACCAGCTTTGCCGCTGTCAGGGGCGATTGAAGTGCAGAAACGCAGATATTTTCATGGCTCAGCGGCACATAATTGCGCTGGTTCCGCCTGAAAATAAAAGGAGAACAGACGCTTTATGGACTGGCTGTACCGCTTCCCCAATCTCGACAATGCTACGCTCACCAATCTCAAAAAAGCGATTGACGAGACATTCCGCAATTTTACCCGTGCTTACGGGGATGCCATTGAGGGCTTCTTCAATCCGCTGCAATATTTCCTGATTCAGGCTGAGCGTTTTATGACCGGCACACCATGGCCGGTGATCCTGTTGCTGATTGCTGCGATTGCATGGTTCTCCAGCCGCAGTATCAAAATCACCATCGGCTCCGTCATCACATTGTTTATCATCGGTTATCTCGGCATGTGGGAAGATACGATGAAAACCATCTCGATGATTTTCGTCTGTACTGTCATTGCCATTCTGGTCGGCATTCCGACCGGCATTCTGATGGCTAAATCCAACCGGCTGCAAAGCGTTATCAGCCCTGTACTGGATATTATGCAGACGATGCCGAGCTTCGTTTATCTTATTCCGGTGGTGATGCTGCTTGGTATCGGGCGCGTTCCGGGGCTGATTGCGGTGGTGATCTATGCCATTCCGCCGATTATCCGCCTCACCAATCTCGGTATCCGGCAGGTTGACCGCGATGTTCTGGAAGCCGCCGATGCTTTTGGCTCCTCACCATGGCAGAAATTGAAAAATGTGCAGCTGCCGCTGGCTCTGCCAACCATTATGGCAGGCATCAACCAGACAATCATGATGGCGCTGGCCATGGTCGTCATTGCCTCGATGATTGGCGTGCAGGGTCTCGGACAACCGGTACTTAAAGCGATTTCCAACCAGTATTTCACGCTGGGTATTTTCAACGGCATGGCCATTGTCGGCATCGCTATTATTTTCGACCGCATCAGTCAGGCTTACGGCGCAAGACTGCAGAAACATCTGGAGATCACCCATGGCCAATAATCCAGCTTTATCGGCTTCGGAACAGCCCGCGGCTGGTATCTCCATCCGCAATCTCTACAAAATCTTTGGTCATGACCCGAAAGCCTTTGTGCAACAGGTCAAAGACGGCATGACCAAAGCCGAACTTAACGACAAGTACGGTCATATTCTGGGGCTGCGCGATATTAATATCGACATGCCAGCAGGCGGTATTCAGGTGGTGATGGGGCTGTCCGGCTCCGGAAAATCCACCCTCATCCGCCATATTAACCGGTTGATTGACCCGACCAGCGGAGAGTTGCTGGTCGGCGATGAAGATGTTGTCACCATGTCTCCCGTACAGTTACGGGAATTCCGTCGGCACAAGACTGCGATGGTGTTTCAGAAATTCGCACTGCTGCCGCACCGTACAGTTTTGGAAAATACCGTCTACGGGTTGGAAATTCAGGGCGTACCGCGCGCTAAACAGCTGGAAGAAGCCCATCGCTGGATTGAACGTGTTGGCCTCAAAGGTTTTGAAGCCAAGTATCCGAACCAACTTTCCGGCGGCATGCAACAGCGTGTCGGCCTTGCCCGCGCGCTCACTAATGATGCGCCGATCCTGCTGATGGATGAGGCTTTCTCTGCACTCGATCCGCTCATCCGTGTCGATATGCAAACTGTGCTGCTCGACTTGCAGAAGGAAATCAAAAAGACCATCGTTTTCATTACACATGATCTTGATGAGGCATTGCGCCTTGGTGACCGGATTGCAATTCTGCGCGACGGCGAGATCATCCAGCAAGGCACCGGACAGGATATCGTGCTCAGTCCGGCCGATGCCTATATTGAAAGCTTTGTGCAGGAGGTTAATCGCGGGCGTGTTATCCGTGTTGATACAATCATGTCAGCGCCACAAGGTGATAGCACCAATCTGCCGGTGATCCGTTATGATTGCCTGCTGGAAGAGGCTATGCGCAAACTGGTTGAGGAACAGGCAGATCAAATCAATATCTGCTGCGAAAAAGGCACGATCATCGGCCAGACATCTGTCAGCTCCGTGATGGCGGCCATGGTACGGCGCTGAACATCAAAAATATTTTTATGAAATAAACCCGCATTGCCAGAGCAATGCGGGTTTTGTGTTTAATTAATGTAGCTCTTTATTCAATTGTCTGCTGCACAGCGCGGCCGGTATCTTTCACGTCTTTGCCTACACCACGCACAGTATTCGCGCAGGCAGCAAGAGCGAAAGCACACACAACAAGTACAAGCGGGGTAAATACAGAAGTCTTCATCAATTTATCTCCCAAAAACATAACCGGAAAGGCTGCCCTGTTTTCAACCCTGAGCTGCTTTACTGAAATATTTCAAACCTCAGACAGCACAGATGCGCATCAACAGACAAAACAGTCTCATTCTTATGAACGCATAACAGCCCGCTATGGTTGCACAATAAAATCATATTTTGAGAAGGATGAAGGCCTTTTCCTGCACGTAGCGACGGAGGAAAATCGTTTCCGGTACAAATCATATACCGTTCGCGACATATTTATAATTTATAGCCATTCTAAGATTACAAAAAATCTGCTTTTGCGCGCCATTTTTCGATATCAAAATACCATTTAGCGACAGGCATTTGGCCGCACTTCCCTAACTGCGAAGAATATGTCTCAATACCGATATCCTGATTGCGTCGTCTGTATGGGACAGAGATAAGGCGCAACAAGATATCAACGATACAAAGCAGTAACGACAACAACAGAGGCCGCTTATGCGGGGAGATTATCCTTCAGGATGAGATCCGTTTTCTCTCTGCTCAGTCCGGTGCTGCTTAAAATAAATAATTGAGCATTTTGCCCTCAGGCAAAACAGCTCTGAATATGCGGGAACACGGCCATGAATGATAAAGCGCGGCTTAAGCGGTCTATTGTCTTTTTTCTGGTACCAAATTTTTCGATGATTGCCTTTGCCACAGCGATTGAGCCATTGCGCATTGCCAATCGTATGCTGGGCTATGAGGCCTATCGCTGGCGCTTAGCATCTGCTGACGGTAAACCGGTTATGGCCTCCAGCGACATTGAGTTTTCCGCCAATACTTCGCTGGATGATGAGCGCCGTAACCTGATCGGTGAAAACCGTCCCAGCATGGTCTTTGTCTGCTCCGGCGTGAATGTGGAGAGCTACCAGAACAAGTCTGCACTGGCATGGCTGCGCGAATCCTATAATCGCGGTATTTCTGTCGGCGGCCTGTGTACCGGTGCGCATATTCTGGCCACTGCAGGGCTGTTGTCCGGCAAACGTTGCGCCATCCATTGGGAGAACCTGCCGGGCTTTTCTGAGGCTTTTCCGAAGGCTGAAGTCTATGCGGATCTGTTTGAGGTCGACAGCAATCTCTATACCTGTGCAGGCGGCACTGCGGCATTGGATATGATGCTGAAACTGATCGGCGATGACTTCGACGAAAATCTGATCAACAGCATCTGCGAACAGGCTCTGACTGACCGTGTACGCAAACCGCATGACCGCCAGCGTCTGCCATTGCGCGCACGTCTGGGCGTTCAGAATTCCAAAGTACTGTCTATCATTGAAATGATGGAAGGCTGCCTCACCGAGCCGCTGTCGCTGCTGGATGTTGCTGGCAATGTCGGTCTGTCACGCCGCCAGATAGAGCGCCTGTTCCGTCAGGAAATGGGACGTTCCCCTGCCCGCTATTATCTGGAAATTCGCCTCGACCGCGCGCGTCACTTGCTAATCCAGTCCTCAATGCCGGTGGTGGAAGTTGCCGTTGCCTGCGGCTTTGTCTCTGCCTCGCATTTCTCCAAATGCTACCGCGAGCTTTATGGCCGCTCACCGCAGCAGGAACGAGCCGACAGAAAACAGCTCATTGCAGCGTGATACATAAACAGGCCGGTTTAACCGGCCTTTTTCTTTACCTGTAATTGATACCGCTACCATCAATAGGCACATAAAAAACCACCGGCACTTCGTGAGAAATGCCGGTGGTTTGTATTTCAGTGCCTGAAGCTTACCCCCGCAGACGCTCATTCTCCGGATCAAATGGTGATTCAGGAATAATCGTTACTTTATAGTCTTTGCCCAGAATGCTGATTTCCAGCTCTGTGCCGACTGCAGAATATTCCGGCTTCACCATAGCCAGTGCAATACTCTTGTTGAGACGCCATGCAAAACCGCCATTGGTTGCACGTCCAACCAGCTTACCGTCTTTATGAATCGCTTCAGAGCCACGGGCATCGGCATCATCAACACCATGAACCTCAAGTGTCACGAAATTCCAGCGCAAGCCTTTTTCCTGAGCAACAACCACGGCATCACGACCGATAAACTCGCCCTTACTCGGATGAACAAAACGATCCAATCCGGATTCAAGAGCATTATATTCAACGGACATTTCACGCGGGATCAGGCGATAGGATTTTTCAAGCCCCATAGAAGACATGGCGCGGATACCAAACGGCTTAATACCGAACTCCGCCCCTGCTTCCATCACCAGATCATAGATCGTGTTCTGCTGCTCAATCGGGTGATGCAGTTCCCAGCCCAGTTCACCGACAAAGTTGACACGCAGAGCATGAGCGGTTGCTGTGCCGACGCTGATTTCCTTACCTGTCAGCCAAGGAAAATCCGCATTGGACAGGCTGGTGCGGGTCAGCTTCTGCAAGACTTTACGACTGTTTGGCCCTGCAAGAACCAGCACGCCATATTTCTGCGTGATAGGGCGCAGAGTGACCGAACCATCCTTTGGTGCCAGCTTATAGAGATAATCGTGGTCGATATTCTCATAGGCACCGGCAGAAACCAGATAGAATGTGCCGGGTTTCCACTCATAAACGGTGAACTCACTCTGCACGCCACCTTGTGGTGTCAGCAAATGGCTTAGTGCCACACGGCCTTGCTTCTTCGGTACACGGTTCGCCAGAATGCTTTCCAGCCACTGGCGGGCACCGGAGCCTGTCACTTCCATCTTGGCGAAAGCGGACATATCCAGCAGGCCGACATTATTGGTAACATTCTTCACCTCATTGCCGACATGCTCAAAATAATTCGAGCGGCGGAATGACCAGAGTTCCTGTACTTTTCCATTGGCATCCGGATCAGGATGGTTTTGATTAAGCAGCACATCCGGCTTGTCGAGCGATGCCACATCAATGGCATAGCCTTCCGGCGCAAACCAGTTGGCACGTTCCCAACCATAGACAGAACCGAATACCCCACCCAGCGCCTTCTGGCGGTCATAGGACGGCGAGCGCTTCAGCGGGCGGGCACCGCCGCGTTCTTCATCCGGATAATGAACAGAGAACACATCGGCATAGGCTTCTTCAGCTTTTTCTTTGAGATAGCCTTCTGTGACATAAGGGCCAAAACGACGCGGATCGACACCCATCATATCAATGGACGGCTCCCCCTCGACAATCCACTCTGCCAGCTGCCAACCGGCACCACCGGCGGCAGTCACACCAAAGGAATGGCCTTCATTGAGCCAGAAATTCCTCAGACCCGGTGCCGGGCCAATAATCGGATTACCATCCGGTGTATAAGCAATCGCGCCGTTATAGACTTTCTTGATACCCACTTCACCAAAGGCCGGAACACGTGCAATCGCGGTTTCGATATAAGGCATCAGGCGTTCGAGGTCTTCCTGAAACAGCTCATATTCGCTTTCATCAGAAGGGCCGTCCTGATAGCAAACCGGCGCGCCGACCTCATAAGGCCCGAGCAGCAAGCCGCCATTTTCTTCACGCATATACCATGAGCTGTCGCTTTCGCGCAGCACGCCCATTTCCGGCAGGCCTTTAGCCTTACGCTCCATCACTGCCGGATGCGGTTCGGTCACAATATACTGATGCTCGACCGGCACCACAGGCACAGTCAGACCAACCATTTTACCGGTTTTTGCAGCAAAGCTACCCGAGGCTGATACAACATGATCGGCGGTAATGTCGCCCTTGTCGGTTTTGACCAGCCACTTGCCATCCGGCAATTGCTCAATATCTGTCACGGCAGTGTAACGATAAATCGTAGCGCCCATATCGCGCGCGCCTTTGGCCAGAGCCTGAGTCAAATCGGCAGGCTGAATATAACCATCATCCGGATGCTGGATCGCCCCGAGAATACCATCTGTCTCTGCCAGCGGCCAAACCTCTTTAACCTCATCCGGCGTCAGTAGTTTAACCGGCACACCAATGGTTTCAGCAACACTGGCATAATACATATATTCATCCCAGCGGTCTTTGGTACGCGCCAAACGAATATTGGTGCAATTGCTGAAGCCGACATTCAGGCCGGTTTCTTCCTGCAGTTCCTGATAAAATTTGACGGAATATTTATGGATCTGCCCAACCGAATAACTCAGGTTAAACAATGGCAAAAGCCCTGCCGCATGCCATGTCGAACCGGAAGTAAGTTCTTTGCGCTCAATCAGCACAGAATCTGTCCAGCCTTTTTTCGCCAGATGATAGAGCGTTGATACGCCTACCACACCGCCACCAATAACCACCGCACGGGCATGGGTCTTCATGAAATCTATTCCTCTGAACCGACAATGCCGCGTCTCCTGAAGAAAGCGGTCCGGCACTGCATCACTCTGAAACAGCCTGTTATTTCAGTACCTTCAACCGGCACAGCAATAACGTGGCAGGGCGCAAATCTCCCGTTACAAGCACTCCTCCCAAGGTAGGCCCGCAGCCGGTTTCGCTTACTATGCTGCCAGTTCAATGCGTTGTAAGGTCTGTTTGCGACACAGCCGAAAAGCGCCGCGACGCAGCCTCTGATCCGCAAAATTTTGCGCAATAAAAAAGCCGCAACGGTGATGACCATTGCGGCTTTTTATTTAATCTCTCAGGCTTTCAGCACTTACTTATGGGTGCCGCCGCCATTCAGAATGGTAATGGCTTCATTACCGGTCAGCGCCTCGCGGTCACCATTCGGAAAAGTCACGAAACAACCGCTCGGGCAGATCGTTACTTTTTCACCCGGCTGCACTGTTACCTGCTGCTTGGTAGAACCTTCTGTGACCACAAGCGTTTGCGCTGTGCTGTCACTGTTCAGAACGGATGCAGCTAAGGCGGACACTGATCCGGCCAGAATAGTTGCAACCATTACAAGGCTGCCAAATCCGGTTTTTTTGATATTCACCATAGCACTCCTCAATCCCTGAACTCTGATACACTTTAAATGTTCTGTCATCAGTCACATTTTTGTCTGCAGTGCATCATTTCAAGGCCTTATTTATAATCATTACCGATGAACCGCAACTGAATGGCCGGTTAATAAAAGCTTAATCCCGAAAAGAATCGAACAACTTTACGGGAGCACCATTATTCTAGCCCTCTGCAACCTCTTCTGAATTCACATGTGGCTCCGGATAAAGAATCGGTGACGGCAAAGGCATAACGCTGATGCCTTCTTCTGCAAAACGCTCAACAATGGTGAATTGCAGCTCATTACGCACACCGAGAGCACTGGTAATATCCGCAAGGAAGATACGGATTTCAAAACGCATCATCATATTGCTGCTGACGAGTTCTGTCATATTGATCAGGAACACCATCGGCTCCGGATTTTTCAAAACCAGCGGCGTCTCTTTGGCAATCTCAAACAGCATTGCCTGAATTTTGCGCACATCCGTACGATAGCCGATCAGAATTTGCAGATCAGAACGGCCGAGTTTATTGCGATGCGTCCAGTTACCAACATTATCATTAATCAGCGTCGAGTTCGGAACGATGATCGTTTCCCTCTGGAAAGTCTCAACCTCGGTCGCACGGACACTGATCTTTTTAACAAAACCGCTGACGGTTCCGGTCTGCACCCAGTCGCCCACTTTCAACGGACGCTCGGCCAGCAGGATAAGTCCCGAAACAAAGTTCGAGACAATGTTCTGCAAGCCGAAACCGATACCAAGCGAAAGACCACCGGCCACGAGTGCCAGACTGGAAAGATTAATACCGGCAGCAGAAATACCAAGTAACCCAGAAAGCGCCAGACCAACATAACCAACCACTGTTTTAATGGAGTTACGTACACCCGGATCAATGCGGCCTCGTGCCATCACACTGCCGTCCAGCCAGTTCTGGAACAAGCGGGTCAGAAAGTAGCCGAAAATAAACAGCAGAATACCGGTGATGATACTCAGCAATGAAATTGAAAAACTGCCGATCTGAAAACCGGTCATAATGCGTACAAAGGTTGTACTCATTTCCGACCATTGGAAGCCGAACTGCATCAAAACCAGCGGCACACCAATGAAGAGTACAATCAGATTAATAAAAATGCCTGCTGCAAGCCCGAGCTGATCCAGCGTTGCTTCAGTGGCATTGAATTTATCACGGAGTTTCCGCCCCAGACTGGTATTGGCAAAAGCCTTTTCATGCGTAATCGCACGCGCCGTCAGGAAGCCCAGATACATGGTGACGATGAAAGCACCGGTCACCACAATCTGCTGCGCTACAAAACGTGCAAGACCGATATAACCGAAGATCGCCGCCAAAATCGGAACCAATCCGAGCACGATCAGAATAATCTTGGTAAGATTCGGCCATGCGCGCAGCTCACCCGTCCTCGGGTTCTGGATTGGCCTCAGGAAGGCGATTGCCAGCAGCAAAGCACCAACCGTGGCAGTACCAATCACACTTTTCGCAACGGTCAGCGACAAGGGGGATGACATTACGCCATTCAGGATTTCCAGAAAATATTCAATACTCTGCGTAATGGCCGCTGCGGTCAGCAACCAGATCAGTATGCGTGCCGGTTTTGGTGCAATCGGCAGAAGACGCCAGCTTGGCATATCCGGACTGAGCACACCGCAGGCCAGCCGGTAAATAAACAGCACCACACAGAACAGTGTAAATAATGCTGCCAGCAATTTTGCCACGTCCGGTCGCAACAGATCAAAGCGCTCAAACAGCACATAAACCAGCGCAAGAAACACGACGATTGCCAGTGACGGAATAACCGTGGACCAGAAAGCTACAGATAAGCGGCTGAGATAGCTTGGTTTTTCTTCAAGCGGATCACGTTCATACAATTCCGCAAGCCAGCGCCTTGCGCCAAGATGGATCAGCAATGCAGGAATGACCGAAACAGCGATCACACCCAGCAACTTCCAGAGATTTGGGTAGAGTGTGAAATCCCACCAGGATTTCAAAAGATAATAAAATGTCTTGGTTTCATAACCGGCCGCATTAATCACTTCTGTGACCAATGCCGTGTTAATATCCACACGCTGCGACAGGGTCTGCGTGAACAGATCACGGCGCATAGTGCCAATTTTTTCAATTATTTGACTGGTCTGAACTGATGCATCTTCCGTAAAACCAAGAACCGTATTGATCTCGGCTTTTTCCGCTGCCAGACGGGCGCGCTCAGTAGCTACAATTTCAGCTTCAGCGGGTTTTCCCTCTGCTGGCGGCGGGCCGATCTGATCCAGACGAGAATTGATTTCGCTCAAACGCGGACGAAATGCGATACCCGCATCAAGTAATTTCTTAGAGATAGCTTCCAGTTTAACTTTAATATTGGCCAGCGTCTCGTCATTATTCTTCGACTTGTCGAGTGACTTGGCAATATCCTCGATCTGCTTGCGCAAATCCTCCACGACAGCTTTTTGCTGCGTCACCAGATTTGGCTGCACGACTGCGTTTTGCGGTGCCTCCGGTGCTTTAAGTGTTGCAGGAGCTTCTGCACTCTCCGGCATCGTTTGTGCCTGCGCACTCATCCAGCCGGTATCCGCAATTTCTCCGGCAGTCAGCCCTGCAAACAGCAGGAACAAACTTAACACGAACCGTAAGGAAAATGCCGATAGCTTTTTCAAAATCTGTCTCTCAATAAACTGCTGTTTGTGATTCATCTCATTGGCTTTTTCGCGCCTGACAGTCCAGCAAAAACTACATCTGAAGATGCCGCCTGTGACAGCGCTCTTCACAAAGAATATAGACGTAAATAAGAGCAGCTGACAAATAGCCTGCCCAATGCTGTCTGACCTGTAGTTTTCCATAAAATTTTTACAACAAACATTAATCAGCGCCGGAGCAGCGGTTTACAGGTAAACAATGATGTACAAAGCCGCTATTTTTCTTGTGATTGCGGCGATGAATGGTTAATGAAGTCGTAAAGTTTATTTTGCAAATCAGCACAGAGAACGGGCCGGAACAATTTTCAGATCCAGACTTTGCAGTGATATAAAGAAAAAGACATGGGAGGAGCAGCGGAAGCTGTCGCTTCGCTCTGTGCTTTATTCTTTTGGCCTGCTGTGGTTTCTGAGCGGCTTGCTCGCATTACAATCTGCGCTGATCGGTGCCAATGACCCCGCCTCTCTCAACTACCAAACTGCAGCCGTTCTGCAGGAACGTCAGAATGTTCAAACAACTGATCCGGCTGGCAGGTCACAAAGCGGCACACTGAGTGCACCGGTCAGAGCTATTCTGACCCCTGTTCTGTACTTCAGCAATAAAACTTTGCCTTTCAGCGGCAACGGGACATTCATTCTCCCAGCCCTGTTTACCCTTCTGGCAACCTTTACTGCATTATTTGTTGCCCGTTCGCGCAACAATCCGGCAGCCCAAATCTGCCGTCATATTGTCCGTGCGCGCGCACCACCCGCACTTAACTCCCTTTAATACTGCTTTTGCAGCTATTCTTCAGGCAACCTTGTCTCGGCACCGGTTTCCTTAAACTCCATCTGTCGCACTTTCTTCGCATCTGAACTCACATGCGGATTTAGCGAACACTCAGACCGGATATTTCTCATGCGTACACCCAAATGGGCTGTATATCTTTACAGCTTCATCATTCTGGCGGGGATGCTTATCGCCCTGCCCAATCTCTTTACCAAAGAGCAACTGGCCAATATGCCTGGCTGGTTCCCGAAAAATCAGGTCACACTCGGGCTTGATCTTCGCGGCGGCTCCTATCTTGTTCTTGAAGTCGATGCGGCTGGTCTGAAAAAAGACCGTCTGCGTTCTCTTCTTGACGATTCCCGCAGCAAGCTGCGCTCCGAGCGTATCCAGCCACAGTCCATTCGCCTTGCCGGTGATGCGGTTCTGGTAAATATCGCGGATACAGCGCAGCGTGAGCGTGCAGTGACAGCCCTTAAAACGCTGATCAACCCAATCTCGACCAGCGGTTTTGGTACACCGATCAACGATATTGATGTGACCACACCGGGCGAGCAGATCCGTTTGGCTCTGACCGATGCAGGCTTTACCTATCGTCTTGACAGCGCACTGACACAAAGCCTTGAGATCATTCGTCAGCGTGTGGATCAGGTCGGTGTGTCCGAGCCTTCCATCCAGCGCGTCGGCAGTGACCGTATCGTTGTCCAGCTGCCGGGTCTGCAAGATCCGACACAGCTGCGTCAGCTGCTCGGTTCTACAGCTAAAATGGCCTTCCATATGGTAGCGGATGCAGATCCGAACAGCCCGCCGCCTCCGGGCGTCACCATTATGGAAGATTCAAAAGATCCGAATATCAAATATCCGATTGAAGATCAGGTCGCACTTAGCGGTGAACGTCTGACGGATGCCCGCGCCGGATTTGATCAGCGCTCCAATGAGCCGATCGTCTCCTTCCGCTTTGACAGTCAGGGTGCCCGTCAGTTCGCTGAAATCACCACAAAGAACGTTAACCGTCCTTTCGCCATCGTGCTCGATGACAAAGTGCTGTCAGCGCCGACCATTCGTGAACCGATTACCGGTGGTTCCGGTCAGATCAGCGGCTCATTCACAGTAGAAGACACTGTTGTGCTTTCTGCCCTGCTGCGTGCCGGTGCCTTGCCTGCACCGCTGACAGTTATTGAAGAACGTACCGTTGGTCCCGATCTCGGTGGCGACGCCATTAAAATGGGTGTCTATACCGGTATTCTCGGCTTTATTCTCGTCGCCGTCTTCATCGTCATGCTCTATGGCGTATGGGGTATGATCGCGAATTTCGCGCTGCTGCTCAATATCGTGCTGACTTTTGCGGCACTGACATTGATCGGCGCGACACTGACACTACCCGGTATCGCCGGTATTATCCTCAGTATTGGTATTGCTGTGGACGCGAATATTCTCATCAATGAGCGTATCCGTGAAGAAACTAAAAAAGGCATGGGCGCCATGGCTGCGCTCGATAAAGGCTTTAACTTCGCTTATTCGACCATTGTTGACGCCAACGTCACTTCGGTGATCGCAACCCTGCTGCTGTTTATGTTCGGTAGTGGTCCTGTTCGCGGCTTTGCGATTACCATGATGCTCGGTACCGGTATTTCCATGTTCACGGCTGTTTCGGTTGTCCGTATCATCATGGCCTGGTCGGTTCGTCGCCGTAAACTCAAAGTTCTCGAAATTGAACCTTGGATTCGCGTTGCGCCGGAAAACACCAACTACCAGTTTATGAAAGCCCGTTATTTCGGGATTCTCGTATCGGTGGTTCTCTCTATTGCCTCGCTGTTCCTGTTCTTCAAACCGGGTCTGAACTACGGTCTCGACTTTACCGGTGGTATTCAGGTTGAAATCACAACCTCTACACCAGCTGATCTTGCACAGCTTCGTTCTTCACTCGGTGGTCTTGGCCTTGGTGAAGTTGCCTTGCAAAACGCAGGCAGCGATCAGAGCGTTCTGATCCGTGTTCAGCGTCAGGACGGCGGTGAAGAAGCGCAGACTGTTGCGGTCAATAAAGTCCGTGATGCGGTTGTTGCCATCGACAAAGATGTGAAAATCGAGCGTACTGAAGTCGTAGGGCCAAAAGTCAGTGGCGAGCTTGCACGTTCCGGCTTTATCGCGCTGGTACTGGCTGCCGGTGCTATGCTGATCTATCTCTGGTGGCGGTTTGAATGGTATTTCGCCATTGGTGCGATTGCCACGCTGGTGCTGGATACGACCAAGCTGGTTGGCTTCTTTGTTATCACACAGCTCGACTTCAACCTTACGGCGATTGCCGCAGTGCTGACGCTGGTCGGTTACTCTGTCAACGATAAGGTGGTGGTCTATGACCGTATGCGTGAAAACATGCGCATGTATAAGTCCAAGCCGCTGCGTGAAATCATTGATATGAGTATCAATCAGGTTTTCGCCCGTTGTATCTATACCTCGCTTTGTACCTTCCTTGCCGTTCTTCCGATGGCAATCTGGGGCGGTAGCGCGGTTGAGAACTTCGCGATCCCGATGCTGTTCGGTGTGTTCATTGCAACAACCTCGTCGATCTTCATCGCGGCACCAATTCTGATGCTGCTCGGCACATGGTGGGAACGCACACATAAGCGCGGTCTCGGCGATACGGATACGACCGTTACCGCCAAGTAATCAGGCACAAACTAGAGCGGTTTACGTCTAGATTAGATCATGGCACTCGCTCTAGATTTTTTAGTTGTCGCATTATCACGACGTCAAGTTGAAGCAACTTGACTGTGAAATGCTCCAGTATCACGCGGTTTAATTGCCGCGTGATACTCCTCCCTTACCGCCCTTTTTCTGAACTGCATAATTCCGCCGATATTGCAGTTGAGACAAACGGCACAAAGACGCTTATCGCAAGGCGATGAGATGCTGCGCATCACGCCTTGGAAAGTTCAATCGCCACTCGGGCTTAACCAAAGTCCTTTGAGTTTTACTCCATGGACTTTGGTTATATAAGGACAAGCCGCCATGCCTCACGACACACCTCTCATCGCCACGATTGTTGTCGGTCTGTGTCTGGCCTTTCTCTTCGGAGCCATTGCCAATCGTCTTCGCATCTCCCCGCTGGTCGGCTATCTGCTGGCAGGTGTATTGTGCGGCCCCTATACGCCGGGTTTTGTGGCCGATCAGGAACTGACACTTCAGCTGGCTGAAATTGGCGTGATCCTGCTGATGTTTGGTGTCGGTCTGCATTTCTCGGTCAAAGAGCTGCTCTCGGTTAAAGCCATTGCCGTTCCCGGAGCCTTGGCGCAGATTTTTGCTGCCACCGTGCTGGGTACAGGTCTTGGCCTGATTATCGGCTGGGATCTCACCGGTTCTGTTACCTTTGGTCTGGCGCTCTCCACAGCATCCACCGTTGTGCTTCTCCGCGCCATGCAGGAACGCCGCCTGATGGAAACCGATCGCGGCCGTATCGCTGTCGGCTGGCTGATCGTTGAAGATCTGGTAATGGTGCTGACACTTGTGCTGATGCCGGCGATTGCCGGTCTGTTGCATGGCAATTCCGGCACTGTGCCGTCCGATCCGATTGCCTCATATCTGGGGCTTGGCATTACCGGAATCATTGTGCTGACCCTGATCAAGATTGCGCTTTTCATCGCTCTGATGCTGGTGGTTGGCAAGCGCGTTGTTCCTTGGGTTCTGGAAGTTATCTCCGCCAGCGGTTCGCGTGAATTGTTCCGTCTTGGTGTGCTGGCCATTGCGCTTGGTGTGGCCTTTGGCGCTGCCAATCTGTTCGGCGTTTCACTGGCGCTCGGTGCATTCTTCGCCGGTATGGTGATGAGTGAATCGGAACTCAGCCATCAGGCTGCCGAAGAATCTTTGCCACTGCGTGATGCTTTCGCGGTGCTGTTCTTTGTCTCAGTCGGGATGTTGTTCGACCCGATGGTTCTGATCAACAATCCGCTGTCACTGCTGGCAACATTGCTGATCATTATGATTGGTAAATCGGCAGCTGCTTTCTTCATCGTTCGCGCCTTTAAACATCCGACAGGCACTGCACTGACAATTTCTGCCAGCCTTGCGCAGATTGGTGAGTTTTCTTTTATTCTCGCAGGCCTTGGTGTTTCGCTGAAACTGATGCCGAAAGAAGCGCAGGATCTGGTACTGGCAGGCGCAATTCTATCTATTCTGTTCAATCCGCTGGTATTTATTGGCTTTGAGAAACTGCGCCCGTTTATTGAGCGCAAGCTTGGCACCAAACAATCACCCGATATCACAGAGCTGACAAAAGAGGATGATGAATATCACACCATCAAATCTTTCAGCGCCTATGCAACATCCCTGACCGGCCATACAATTATTGCCGGTTATGGCGAGGTCGGTTCACGCGTTGCGGAAAAACTTCTCGCGGAAAAATGCCCGATCGTGGTGATCGAGAATGCAGAAAAACCGGCGATTGAACTGCGTGAGACCGGCGTTGAAGTCATTCTCGGCAATGCAGCCGAAAAGGAAACGCTGAACCGCGCCGGTCTCGCCGATGCACAATGCCTTATCCTCGCACTGCCCTATGCTTTTGAAACCGCACGCGTCATTGCACAGGCCAGCCAGAAGAATCCAGACCTGCATATTATTGCCCGCGCTGAATCAGTAGTAGAAGCGGATTATCTGCGTGATCTCGGGATCGGCACCATTATTCTGGCTGAAGAGGAAATCGCACGCGGTATTCTTGAAAAAATTGCTGAGAATAATGCCAAAAAACAGGAAAAATTGACAGAAACTTCACCTGAAGAACCCTTAAGTTCTATAAATTAATGATTAAGACATAAAAATCGTTAAAAGTGCGAAACAGCAAAACTGACAACATGTGAATACCTGTTACAAATATGTGATGTGGAAGCAATCAACTGAGAACCGGTCTTTTAAAGGTCTGCAATCCGGCGATTACATAAGTGACCACACCAACAGCAAGAAGGTGTCATCTGATAGATGAAATGGAAAGATTACATCTGGCCGGCAATCGGCCTCGGTGCGGTTACCATATCCGTATGGCTTCTTTATAAAGAACTGCGCAGCATTTCTCTTGAAGATGTAATTGACAGTCTTGCCGCAATTACGCTGAAACAATGGTTGCTGAGCGCAAGCTGCGCTTTGCTGTCCTATATGTCTTTGGCCGGTTATGACCGTATTGCGCTAAAACATTTGAACAAAAAGATCTCATGGCTGTTTATCAGCCTCTGCTCCTTCACCGCCTATGCGCTGTCGCATAATATCGGTGCATCGGTGATTTCCGGTGCTGTTGTCCGGTATCGTGCCTATTCATCCAAAGGCTTGTCCGGTGCGGAAGTTGCAGTTCTCGTCGGTTTCTGTTCTTTCACCTTTGCGCTCGGTACGCTGATCCTGAGCGCGATTGTCCTGCTGATCGAGCCTGATCTTCTGCAACGGTTTAACAGTGATATTCCTGAAAGCCTCGCAATAGCTGCGGGTATTGTTATTCTGGTACTGGTTGCGCTTTATGTATTCGGCAGTTGGATGCAATTGCGCCCGCTGCGTATCGGCTCCAAATTCCAGTTGTCCTATCCGCGCCTTTCCGTGGTGAAATGGCAGCTTCTGATTGCACCGCTGGAGCTGATCGGCGCGGCAGGTATCATCTATTTCGCCTTGCCGGAAGCCGGTCACCCGGGCTTCCTGATCGTGCTGGGTATTTTCCTGATTTCCTTCTCGGCAGCTTTGATTTCCAATGCCCCGGGTGGCCTCGGTGTTCTGGAGTTCCTGTTCATCACCGGCCTGCCTAATCTTAATCCGGCAGATGTGCTGGCAGCGCTGATTGTCTTCCGCCTGCTCTATCTGCTGATACCATTCGGTATTTCCCTGATAGTGGTGCTGGTGTTTGAGAAAAGTGAATTCTCGAAAAAACGAAAAATTGATATCAAATCATAACAACAAAAAAGCCGCGAAACTCAGTTTCGCGGCTTTTTTATTGCAGAGACATTCTTATGAATGTGCCCAATCCCAGTAGAGCTTACGGGCTTTTTGGGCAACCGGACCATAGCTCAGCTGCTTGTCATCAAAGCCGATCACCGGCACAACTTTGGAATGATTGCCGGTTGAGAAAATCTCATCAGCTTCGCGGAAATCTTCCACGCGTAAAGTCGTTTCAGTCACAGTCACGCCATTATCGCGCAACAGTCCCATCACACGCTGACGGGTAATACCGTTGAGGAATGTGCCGTTTGGCGCAGGCGTAAATACTTCACCGTCACGAACCATGAAAACGTTGGAGGAAGCCAGTTCCGCCACATTACCCAGCATATCGCAAACCAACGCATTGCCGAAACCTTTGGCACGCGCTTCACGGATCATACGGGCATTGTTCGGATAAAGGCAGGCAGCCTTTGCATCCAGCGGCATGGTTTCAATCGTCGGACGACGGAAACGTGTGGTTGTGATGGTAAAGCCGGTCGGCTCACCTAACGGAATTTCTTCCAGACACAGCGCAAAGTCAGTGCTTTCAGCCGCTGGCAGAACCACGTTGGCTTCGCCCTCTTCTGCCCAATACATCGGGCGGATATAGACCGCAGCATTCTCACCGAATTTCGCCATGCCCTGACGGGTCAGTTCCATGATTTCTTCCGGCGTATAGGTCGGTTTTAAGCCGAGCGCTACCGCAGAGCGGTTTACACGCGCACTATGGAGATCAAGATCAGGGATCACGCCTTCGAAACCGCGTGCACCGTCAAAGACAAGGGAACCAAGCCAGGTTGCCTGCGAAGATGCGCCCAGAATGCGCACATCGCCCTCATGCCATTTGCCTTTATAAAATGTCCAGCTGCGACCAATCTGGCCCATGTCACTTCTCCATATGCGAATCAAACTGAAATCCGGAACCTGTCTCTAGCAAATTCCGGCCTGCTGCGATGGTTTGCATAACACAAGAACCGGCTGCTCCCGTCAAATATGACCCGTCACCTGCCCCACCGCATGCACGGATTACAATAAAATTCTTCCAGGGAAGTGCAACAGCGCAATTTAAAATCGGCTATTTTTAAAATTTATTCCTGTGCGCAGAAGCTTCAATAAAATCAGCAAACCATCATTTCAGCGCACAAATTCATTCCGAAATCGCATCAACTTGAACAGATGAAGCATACAATCCGGTAAACTGACGTTTACGGAAGACAAGCATTTCAAGCGCCGGAAAACAAACATCATTCCACGCATGGTTTCATATATCAGAAACCATTTTCAACCGCAGATAAGGTTCAAAATTTGATGAGAAACACGCAGAAGCTGCAACAAACGGTCATGAATTAAATGAGAACAGCGCTAAATTAGCTCAGCACTTATGCGACATTAATTGTACGCGAACCGCATAATCAGCACTTGCCCCTCTGCATTTCCTATGAATAACTTGTTGCAACAAATTTCATAACAATAAACTGTGGGGAATAATCAATGAAGCTTACGCATATTGCATTCACGGCCTGCACCATGCTTGGCGGTCTGGCTCTCGCAGCCGGTTCTGCTCAGGCACGCGACCTCACTGTCGTCTCCTGGGGAGGAAGTTATCAGGACGGTCAGCGCGAAATTTATTTCAAACCTTTTGCCAAAGAACTGGGCAAACCGGTGCTTGATGAAAGCTGGGACGGCGGCTACGGCGTGCTGCAGGCTAAAGTCAAAGCAGGTGAAACCAATTGGGACGTTGTTCAGGTTGAAGCCGAAGAGCTGGAACTTGGTTGTGCCGACGGCATTTATGAAAATATCAATTGGGAACAGCTCGGCGGCAAAGACAAGTTCATACCCGCTGCAGTGCATGACTGCGGCGTGGGCGCGATCGTCTGGTCAACAGGTATTGCCTATAATGGCGACACGATGAAAGAAGCACCGCAATCATGGGCGGACTTCTGGAATGTGGAAAAATTCCCGGGCAAACGCTCGCTGCGTAAAAGCGCCAAATACTCCCTTGAATTTGCCCTGATTGCAGACGGCGTTGCCGCCAAAGATGTTTATGATGTGCTGGCAACACCGGAAGGTGTGGATCGCGCGTTCAAAAAACTCGATGAAATCAAACCGCATATTGTGTGGTGGGAAGCCGGTGCGCAGCCGGTGCAGCTGCTCTCCTCCGGTGAAGTTGTGATGGCTTCGGTCTATAACGGCCGTATTAACGCCCTGAACCGTACGGAAAACAAGAATTTCGGTTTTGTCTGGCCCGGCAGCATCTATGCCGTGGATAGCTGGGCAATCATGAAAGGAACGCCTTTCCCGAAAGAGTCGATGGATTTCATCGCCTTTACCAGCAAGGCAGACAATCAGGCCAAACTGCCTGAATATATTACCTATGGTCTGCCGAATATCGAAGCCGATAAATTCGTCGATGAAAAATACCGTAAGGATCTTCCGACCACTCCGGCCAACATGACCGATGCAGCAGCTATCGGCGTGGAATTCTGGACTGATAATTCGGAAAGCCTGAACCAGCGGTTCAACGCATGGCTTGCCCAGTAAGCTGAGGTTTAGACCGGCATAATCATGCCAGTTTATACCGTCGTTCCGGCATGTGTATACCTTTCCCCCGTGAGGTTGCATCAATGCCGGAGCGACTGCCTCCGCAGCTTTATTTTACCGGTTGCATAGCAACTGTGCTGTTCCCACGACCATTGAACGGTCATCTATTTACAAGCGCATTTCCTGTTGCCGCCCCGCAGCAGACAACAGCAGTCACTGTCCTGTTTTAATCCCGAAAACGGTCTGACGGTGCTTCGCTCCATTCGAGGTTTTACGCGTGAATAATCCCTTCATTCATTTTGATAAGGTGAGCAAAGCATTCGGCTCCCTGACAGTCGTCGATAATCTGGATCTGACAATCGGCAAAGGTGAGTTTGTCAGCATGCTCGGCCCCTCCGGCTCCGGCAAAACCACATTACTGATGTTGCTGGCCGGTTTTGAACGTCCAACCGGCGGCACGGTCAGTGTTGATGGCAAACGCATAGATCAGCTCCCGCCGCATAAACGCAATATGGGCGTTGTGTTTCAGAATTATGCGCTGTTTCCCCATATGACCATTGCTGAAAATGTTGCCTTTCCGCTTAAAATGCGCGGGCTCTCCAAGTCTGAAATGCAGGATCGTGTGAAGCGTGCACTGGATATGGTGCAGCTCGGCACCATGCTGGAGCGCAAGCCTTCTCAACTCTCTGGTGGTCAGCAGCAGCGTGTCGCTTTGGCACGCGCATTGGTGTTTGAGCCGGAAGTGGTGCTGATGGATGAGCCGCTCGGCGCGCTCGACAAGCAATTGCGCGAACGGATGCAGCTCGATATCCGTGAATTGCATCACCGTCTTGGCCTGACCATTGTTTTCGTGACCCATGACCAGTCCGAAGCACTGACCATGAGCGACCGTATCGCTGTATTCAATCGCGGCAAGATTGAACAGATCGGCACGCCATCCCAGATTTACGACCATCCGGCGACGCAATTTGTTGCTGAATTTATCGGTGAAACCAATCTGATCGATGGCAAAGTCTCCGGCGCGCTCAACGGCCAGACCCAAATTCGCCTGAGCAATGGTCAGGATATTCGTGTTGATGCAGAAGCACCGCTGCTGGCTGGTCAGGATATCCGCTTGTCGCTGCGGCCTGAACGTGTGCGGCTGAATACCGATGATGGTACTTCCAATAAATTATCTGCCACCGTCAGTGATATTGTTTATCACGGCGATCATCTGCGTGTGGCGCTGGACTTTGCAGGCCAAAGCCTTGTCACCAAAGCCGACCGCAGTTTCCATACGCTAAAAGCCGGTGATCCGGTGACGCTGTCTTTCTCGCCTGCTGATTGCTGGCCGATTGCGAGCCAAGTCAAATCTGCAAAGGCAGCGGCATGAGCGAAATACAACGACAACGTTTAAAATCCTTCGCACTCGTCGCACCGCTGGGCCTGTTCCTGCTGGTCTTCTTCATCATCCCGCTGGTAACAATGATGAAAGAGGCAATATCCGATCCGGTTGCGGCCAAAGCTCTGCCGCTTACCGCGCAGGCGGCAAGTAGCTGGAATCCGGAAGCGCCACCGACAGCGGAAATGAAAGCCGCTTTAGCGGAAGATATCCGCAACAATGATGATGCTCAGCTTTACGGCGATCTGGTGCGCCGTCTCAACAGTGCACAACCCGGTTTTCGCACATTAATGAGCAAAACCCGCAATCAGCTGACCAAGCTGGAGGAGCCGGTTGATTATAATCAGGTTGATCTGGTTGCGATTGATAAAAAATGGGGCGAACAGCCTTACTGGCAGGCCATTGCCAGTGCAGCCTCCGGCACAATGACTGACCGCAATTTGCTGGCAGCCATTGATATGGAACGCGATATTTCCGGTGAAATCCGCTCTCTGCCAGCGGATGCCTCTGCCAATGTCACCATTATGGTACGTACCTTCATCACCGCACTCAGCGTTACCATTGCCTGTATTCTGATCGGCATTCCGTTCGCTATGGTTGCAGCATCCGTTGAAGGCTGGAAACGTCAGCTACTGCTCGGTGCAGTCCTGCTTCCGCTCTGGACATCGCTGCTGGTGCGTACTGCCGCATGGTTTATCCTGTTGCAGGATCAGGGGCTGATTAATAATGCGCTGATTGCGATCGGCATCACCAGTGAACCACTGGCGCTGATCTTCAACCGTACAGGCGTGATTATCGCCATGACCCATGTGCTGCTGCCATTCATGGTACTGCCTGTGTTCAGTGTGCTGATCGGCATTCCGAAGAATCTGATGCCCGCTGCTGCCTCGCTCGGTGCACATCCGCTGCGTTCTTTCTTTCATGTGCTGTTGCCATTGATTATGCGCGGCGTGGTTTCCGGCTCGCTGCTCGTCTTCATGACAGCGCTTGGCTATTACATCACCCCTGCTCTCATCGGCGGTGCTAAAGATCAGCTTATCAGCTCGGTCATCGCCTTCTACGCCATGGGCGCGGCAAACTGGGGCATGGCCGGTGCACTCGGCATGGTGCTGCTGATTGCAACCATCCTGCTCTACACAATCTATATGCGCCTCTCGACCGAGAAGGAGGTACGTTCATGAACGGTTTCAAACTCCTCAAACTTCTGTTTGGCGCAGTGGTGGTGTTTTTCCTGCTGGCACCGCTGGTGGCAATTCTGCCGCTGGCTTTCACCAGCGGCGCTTTGCTCGGATACCCGATGGAAGGCTATTCCACACGCTGGTTTCAGGAACTGGTGCAGGCGGACGCATGGCGCAGGTCGATTATCAACAGCCTGATTATCTCTGTCGGCACCACAGCACTGGCGACAGTGCTGGGAACTGTCGGGGCACTGGGGCTGCGCGGCAATCAGTATTCCTTCGTGTTCAACTCTATCAAAACAGTGTTCCTGCTACCGATGGTCGTGCCTGCAGTGGTGCTCGGCGTGGGCATGCAGCTGATGTTTGCGCAATATGATCTGCTTAATTCCTATACCGGCGTGATCATTGCCCACACGGTTGTGGCAGTGCCCTTCGTGGTCATCAATGTGCTTGCCGTATTGCAAAGTGTTGACCGGCGTGTGGAACAAGCGGCTGCAAGCCTTGGCGCACCACCTCATATAGTCCTGCAAAAAGTGACACTGCCGCTGGCAAAACCCGGCATTATTTCCGGTGCTGTCTTTGCTTTTGCAACCTCGCTGGATGAAGTGGTACTGACTTTGTTCGTGGCAGGTCCCAACCAGCGCACACTGGCACGACAGATGTTCTCGACTATTCGTGAGAATATCAGTCCGGCTATTGCCGCCGCTGCATTTGTCTTCATTGTCGGTACAATCTTAATTGCGCTGGTGATGATACTGACCCAACGCAAAGCAGCGGCACAGCCGCAATAAAATTAACAATTACAAAAAGATAAAAGTCGCCTTTGAATCAATTTCAGAGGCGGCTTCATCATTTTAATTAACTTGTTTGCGTTCCAGCCAGACTTTCAGCACCAGCGTCAGCAGTGCCAGCACTGCCAAAGTTGAAGCCGCAGCAAATGCGCCAACCGTATTCTGATCCTGAAACAGAAGATCAACCTGCAAGGGCAGCGTATTGGTTTTACCGCGAATGGCGCCGGAGACAATCGATGTCGCGCCATATTCGCCCATCACCCGCGCATTACACAGCACGGCACCATAGAGCAGCGCCCATTTGATATTCGGCAGCGTCACATAGAAGAAGGTTTGCAGACCACTGGCACCGAGCGACAATGCCGCCTCTTCATCCTCGCCACCCTGCATTTCCATCAGCGGGATCAGCTCACGGGCAACAAAAGGACTGGTTACAAACAGGCTGACCAGAAAGATCGCCGGAATTGTGAACATGATCTTGATATCATAGCTCTCCAGCAAAGGCCCCAGCATCCCCTGCGCACCATAGAGAAACAGATAGGCTGTACCGGCAATAATCGGAGATACCGAAAACGGAATTTCGATAAAGCTGATCAGTAACCGTCTCCCGGGAAAGCGAAACCGCGTCACCAGCCATGCCACGCAAACACCAAACGCCATATTGACCGGCACAACCACAATCGCCGTCAGCACAGTCAGCCATACCGCATGCATCGTATCCGGCTTGGTAATTTCTGCCCAGAAGCGTCCCATACCGCTGCCAAAGGCTGCAGAGAAAATCACCGCCATCGGAATGCCGAGCACGATCAGCGACAGCACAACGGCCAGCCCGATCAGGAAACGTCGCCCCCAAAGCCTGCGTCGAAACTGCGGTGAAGATTTTTCAGAAGCTAAAGCAGGAAAAGCCAAAATCGCCATATCAGTTTCGCTCCGCATAGCGCAGCTGCCGTGCCTGCATCAGATTGGTTATCAGCAGCATGGCAAAAGCCATCAGCAACATCACCATCGCCAGAGCCGCAGCTGCCGGATATTCATATTCATCCAGCCGCACAAAAACGAGCAGCGAAGTCACTTCGGTTTTAAACGGCAGATTGGCAGAAATGAAAACAATCGCGCCAAACTCGCCCAAGCCACGTGCAAAGGACAAAGCACTGCCCGCCAGAAATGCAGGCAGGATCATCGGCCAGATCACATGAGCAAAAACCTGCAACGGATTGGCACCAAGCGTCTCCGCCGCCTCCTCCACATCATGATTCAGATCCTCAAGGACCGGCTGTACCGTGCGGATAACAAAAGGAATACTGGTAAAGGCCATCGCGATTATGATGCCCGCAGGCGTATAGGCTAGGTACAGGCCAAGCGGTTCAGTATATTGCCCGATCCAGCCGTTCTTCGACAAAACGGTTACCAGCGCCAGACCGGCAACAGCGGTCGGCAGTGCAAAAGGCAGATCAACAGCAGCATCCAGCAAACGTTTGCCCGGAAACTCGTAACGCACCAGCACCCATGCCATCAGCAGACCAAACAGAGCATTGAACACCGTAGCGGCAGCAGAGGTAAGTATGGTCAGCTTGAATGTCGCCACAGCGCGCGGCGAACTGACAATCGACCAGAAATCAGCAAATCCGAGACTGGCCGTTTTCATAATCAGAGCAAAGAGCGGCAGAGCCACAATCACTGTCAGATAAAGCAGCGTACAGCCCATTGTAATGCCAAAGCCCGGCATCACTGTTTTTCTGACTTTAAAGATTGGTCTTTTCATAACCGGTCTGCTCTGTATGGGATACGGGAAAAACCGGCGCGTCTTTGAGGACGCACCGGCTATCATGTTCAGGTCACGTTATTTGCCCGTGAACAGCTGATCGAGAATACCGCCTTCAGCAAAATGCTCTTTGGTCACATTTGCCCAGCCGCCGAATTCATCTTCCACACGTACCAGTTTCACCTCAGGGAAATTGGCTTTGTGCTTTTCAATGGTTGCAGCGTCATGCACACGGTTGAAATTGCTGGCGAGAATTTCCTGCCCCTGTGGTGCATAGAGGAAATCGAGATAGGCCTGAGCGATTTTACGCGAGCCACGTTTATCGACAACCTTATCAACAATAGTCATCGGAAACTCGGACAGCAGGCTGATTGGTGGTACCACGACTTCATATTTGTCTTTGCCAAGCAGCTTCTGCGTACCCAGCACTTCAGCTTCAAATGTCACCAGAACATCACCAATGCCGCGCTCGGTGAAAGTGGTGGTCGCACCGCGGCCGCCGGTATCAAACACCGGAACATTTTTGAACAGCTTGGTGATGAACTCGCGAACCTTGGCATCGTCTTTATTGAAAGCTTCACGCGCATAGGCGGTTGCCGCCAGATAGGTATAGCGAGCATTACCGGAGGTTTTCGGATTCGGGAAAATCACCTGTACGTCTTCGCGCACCAGATCGTCCCAGTTTTTGATCTGCTTCGGGTTGCCTGCACGCACGAGGAAAGCAGGCAGCGAATAATAAGGCGAAGAATTGTTTGGCAGGCGGCTCTGCCAGTCCGCAGGGATCAGATTGCCCTTATCATGGAGAACCTGCACATCTGTCACCTGATTGAAGGTCACAATATCGGCTTCCAATCCTTCCAGAATAGAACGGGCCTGTTTTGAAGAACCCGCATGAGACTGGTTAACTGTGATGGTTTCGCCGCTTTTCTCTTTCCATACCGGAATAAAAGCAGTGTTGATCTGCTCATAAAGTTCGCGGGCAATGTCATAAGAGACGTTGAGAATTTCTTTCGGCTCGTCTGCGTGTGCGGCAGTCAAGGGAAGTGTGAGACCGAGCGCGAGGCCGGCCGTCAACAGAAGCTTTTTCATATAATACCTGCGCTTAATCTTTGCTGAGTGCAAACGGGATGGAACTCTTGATGGCTCCGATACTCAGACAACGATCAGCTAAAATCAATATTAAATCATTGATTTAAATAGATAATTTAATTTTCAAATCAAAAACAGAAATCTATAGTCGCAGTAAAAACGAATGAGCAAGATTTTGCTAAAAACAAAGGATTAAGCGCAATATGATTTCCGGAAACGGGGGCGAAAATCCGGATTTTCAGAAGATTTTACCAGATGCCGCGATGACGCCAGCAGCCGAATTTCTCGGATTGGTTAGGAGCAAGGCGGTTTTGACGGCGTCGCTCAATGGTCTTCTCATCTTGAGAAATTTCCTGCCAAAACTTCTGAAACGCTTGTCGGCGTTGTTTCATCATTCCCTTCAGCGACTCAAAAAGAGGCATGAATAACACTCCTGTATCGTCAGGTTAACAAATTTAATATTTCGTTAATTTCTGCCAATCGGGTGTATTTGTCAATAATCCCATTAAATTTATGCGATTTAAGATTGCTAATATTCTGACTAAAAACAAAAAACCGCTGCGTTGCGGCAGCGATTTTTTATCAGCATCAATAAGATAGAAGCTTATTTTTTACGAATTGTCTGCAGACCGTCATTCCAGACTTTCAGTTCTGCCAAAACAGTTTTAGCACTCGCTTCAACCATTTCGGTTGCTACGAACTCACCATTCTCATTGAGGAACTGCGGATAGTTTGGCAGTGGAATACCTTCCGGCAAAGCAACCATACGCACTGTAGTGAGATGTTGACGGGCAACCTGCGCCGAACGCAGACCGCCCGACACACCACCATAGCTCATGATCGCAGCAGGCTTATAATTCCACTCAGTATTGAGGAAATTGACCGCATTGAAAAACTCAGCTGGCGGCGAATAGTTATATTCCGGTACAACAAACACAAATGCATCACCTGCATCTACAAGCTTGCTCCACTTTTGGGTGTGCTCATGCTCATATTTCTGTGCACGCGGATGCATTGCTTCATCAAAAAATGGCAGTTTTACCTCAGCGAGATCAACCAACTCAGCATCAAAATCTGAATTTGCAGCTGCAAAATCGTTAAACCATTTCGCGAATTTATCGCCATGACGTGCAGAGCGGGTTGCACAAATAATTGTATACAGTTTTGGCACCGGATATTTCCTTTTTCAGCCAGCAAAACAGTCGGGCAAAACAGCCCTCTTTTCAGCTACTTGTTAAAAGTGTTTCAAAAAAACTGCAAGCAATCTCCTGCAACACAGTGTTCATATAATGAGACAATAAAAAACGCCGCATCCGGATGAATGCGGCGCTTGAAGATCATTGATCGGGCTTATGCTCAGATATCGTAAGCAGGTACAGCCGTAATCTTAACCTTGGCAATATTCCGGCGTTCCATGGTCAGCACTTCAAACTCGAAGCCGTTTGCCGTGAATTTCTCTCCGCCGGTCGGGATATGACCGAGATGCCAGAGGACATAGCCTGCCAGTGTTGTATAGCGGTCATCCTCATCCACCAGATCCGCATCCAGAACACCGCTCAGACGACGAATATCTGTGAAGCCATCAACGACCCAGACACCATCCTCAAGGGTTTCCACGCTTGGCGTGTCGCCATCCTCATCAGGAAACTCACCGGCAATCGCTTCAAGAATATCTGTCGGTGTTGCCACACCTTCAAACGAACCATGTTCGTCGACGATAACAGCCATCTGGACAGGCGAACCACGCAGCTGTTCCATGACGCGCAACACATTGCTGTGCTCATGAACAACCAGCGGCTGCTTCATAGCCCCCTGCCAGTCAATCGGCTTGGAATCCGCCAGATAGAGCAGCAGATCCTTTGTCAGCGCAACACCGACAAATTCATCCACCTGACCACGGGCAAGGATAACGCGTGAATGGGCAAACTGACGCAATTCATTACGCAGCTCCTCTTCACTCGCATCGAGATCCAGCCATTCCACTTCGTTACGCGGGGTCATAATTGAGCGTACCGGACGGTCAGCCAGATCCAGCACACCACGGATCATTTCTTTTTCTTCCGGACGGAAGACATCGGCCGCAGCTGTATGTTCAGCAATCATATCAACAGTTTCCGACAAGGCAGCATCGCTGCCACGGCCACCGCCGAGAAGACGCAGAACCGCACCGGCTGTTCGCTCACGCAGATCATTGGTTGTCACCCGTTTTTCACGGTTGTGACGGCCAATCTGGTTCGCAGCCTCGATCAGGATCGAGAAGCCGATAGCAGCATAGAGATAGCCCTTAGGCACATGATAACCGAAGCCTTCAATCACAAGGCTGAAACCGATCATCATCAGGAAGCCGAGACAGAGGATAACAACGGTCGGGTGCTTCTCAACGAATGACATCAACGGCTTGGAAGCCAGCATCATAACGCCCATGGCAACAACCACGGCAATCATCATAACCGGCAGATGCTGCACCATACCAACAGCCGTAATCACGCTATCGAGCGAGAACACCGCATCCAGCACCACGATCTGGGCAATAACCTGCCAGAAGACGGCATGAACCGGATTGCCCTCTTTTATGGCGCCTTTACCTTCAAGACGTTCGTGTAGCTCCATCGTACCTTTGGCAAGCAGGAACACACCACCAACAATCATGATGATATCGCGGCCGGAGAAGTCGAAAGAGAAAACGGTAAACAGTGGCTTTGTAAGCGTTACGATCCATGAGATCGAGGCCAACAAACCAAGACGCATCAGGAGTGCAAGCGTCAAACCAAGCAAACGCGCTTTATTACGCTGGCTCGGCGGCAATTTGCCTGCAAGAATCGAAATAAATACGAGATTGTCGATACCAAGAACAATCTCAAGAATAATCAGTGTAACCAAGCCTATCCAGGCGTTGGGATCGGCAATCCATTCCATGGGTTGTCGTTTCCTAGAATTTCTGTTGCGGGATGCGCTTGTATGTCAGCTCTATGCAGAACAAACGCGCAAGCATTGGTTCGGAACGAGAAGCGGTCACAAAAAACCGTTTCAGCCCCGCACCACAGTCACTTTTGAAATCAAAGTGCCGGAAATGCTTTATTGCAGAGTATTTGAGCGCTGGCTCTACAAAGCCAGATAGCCCGCCTCTCAGACCCTTTTTCAGAATCCGGAACGAGCCTTCACAAAACACTTTGAAAAACAGGAGGATTTTATCCCGCTGGCCGGTCTCCTTTACAGAAAACGGGCTTGCAAACATCTTCGTCCATACAGACGCGATACTATACAGCTTTGGTATGTAGCAGGATTTTTGTACAAGTTGAGAAACATCAGCCCGATTGCTCCAAGGCGTGTTTCGTCGGTTATCACCCTGCAATGTAAACTTGTTTCGGATTGTTACCGACTGAGTGTGGCAACAATCCGTAATAGACGAATCGTCAGAAGTATCTTCCGGCATAAGAGTGTTTAAAGACCCCTGTTAGGCGCTAATGCGCGGTTAAAAATTCTCTTTACAGCATGAATACTGCATATTCATTTCAGAGCATACTAAAATTGATGTCTGATAAAGTGCATTTATTATGATTATAAATGCAAGTCCAATCAAGTTGTCCTGATAAATATTTCACGCTTGAAAGGCAAATGGGCAGCATAAACAAGGTATTTGCCGCCCGTTTTTTTGCATTTTTCTCGGTCCATTTATACCAAGTGAACCTTATTCCGCAGGCGTGGCAGAAATTTTATTCTTCTTTACGCCGCGTTTTCGCTCGTGCTTCGGACGCGCACGCATGAAGCGGACGCCAATAATACTGGCAAGCGTTGCAACAACGGTCATGGCAACCGCCATCCAGACCCAGTCACTACCGTCAAGACGGGAAAAAATCCCTGCCCCTTTACCGGCAAGCCAGCCCGGCAAAATCATGACCGGCGCCCATACCAGCGCGGAGGTCACGTTCGCTGTCTGGAAGCGCTTCTGATCCATCGACATCATACCGGCGACAAGCGGTACGGTACACCGAACAGGTCCGAAGAAACGACCAAAGAACACAGCAGCAAAACCATATTTGCGGAACAGCAAACGCGCCTGCGCAATATGAGAACGATATTTATTGAGCGGCCACTGGTGAATAACACGGCGACCGAGCCACCAGCCAAGAAAATATGAAATAATATCGCCAATAACGGCACCGATAACGGCACCGATCATCACAGGGATCGGATCAATAATACCAGCACCGACCAAGCCACCGATTGCTAGCATGATTGGCGTTGCAGGAATCAGCATACCGACAACAGCCAGTGATTCACCGAATGCTATCAATCCGACAATCGGTCCGGCCCAAGCCTGATTAGCCGAAATAAACTGTCCGAGATCACCGATAAAACCGTCCATTGAACCCTCAGATCATGCGAAACACAAAGATTTCTCTCAAGAGTGCTTCACCATCAATTTCTTAAAAGATTAATACTGCCTAACAGACTGTTTAACCAATATCACAGCAGACGCTATGTCACTTTTTCCGTGCCGAATTATGGCGCAAAGATAAAACTCTGATGACAAAAACATCACGCATCACACGTACCGTCTGTTTATACCGCTTATATTATTAACAATCAGATCCACAGTGCACTCTTTGTGCAGTCTGATATACCCGTATAGCCATAATGCAAGATATATGTGCAGTTGATTATCACACATCAAGATTATGCACCCTGCACTGCCGGACAAATCAGAAGGAGAACGAGTTTTATTAGCGCAGGGAAAACACTGCATAAACTGGTGGTTGGCTGATAAATTTTACGAATAAAAATCAGCCGGCTTCATATTTTTTTTGTAAAAAAATAATTTCATGACTAGACAGAACAGCAGCACCACTTTATAGAACCGCTCACTTACTGAATGACAATTCAGAAAAGTGGGTGCGTAGCTCAGTCGGTAGAGCAGCTGACTCTTAATCAGCGGGTCACAGGTTCGATCCCTGTCGCACCCACCAAGCTTTTCAATAGCTTAGTGATTTCCCCATTAGAACGAACTGCCGTAGTTTACATCTGGTTTACAGATTTTGTGCAGCCTCATGCCTGATCCGCATTGGATTGAATACAGTAAAGCACTCTTTATTCAGCTCTGATAGGAGCATAAATGAGGGTGAATATCGCCATGCAGTTCTCGAGCAAATCTATATAAATGGCATTGAGAACCATACCCGCCGCAGACGCCACAGACGTATAGCCATGTACCGGCTTGATGAAATGTCAGTCTTTGTTGGAGGGTTGGCATGAGTGACGAAACACAATCCCGCACATCGAAAAGCATGTATATTCATTATTGTATGCATAAAGGATGCAAGAAGTGGGGAGCTTACGGATTCAAAGGTCGCTATGGCACAGAACGGCTCTGCTTTGAGCACAATGATGATGGCAACATAACACCCATGTAAAACTCTGAATATTTATTTTATAATTTTATAATGAACCATTCAGGGGCAGAACCGTTATTTCAATATACCAACAGCCATAGACAAAGGAGCATCCCATGGATTGGAACCGTGTTGAAGGAAATTGGAAACAGCTTAAAGGCAAGGTCAAGGAGCAGTGGGGGAAACTCACTGATGATGACATTGACCAAATTAATGGCCGCCGAGAGCAACTGGAAGGCAAGATTCAGGAACGCTACGGAAAAGAAAAAGACCGTGTCAAAAAAGATATTGATGACTGGTATACACGCCAAAACTGGTGATTTAAAAGCCTCCATTATGGGGGCTTTTATTTTTAAAATAAATTATTAATAAACATTAATAAGTCGTAATTACGCATTAATAATTAAATAACATCTCAATTAATAAACCATTTTGAAATCAGATAACTATCTGACGCGCTAATACTGAAAAAGCTATTAGCGATATTAAATCATGGACTTAATAAAATTGATTGATGAATGTAGGAGGGAAATAATATGAATAACCTTGACGACAATATTATTAAATCATCAGCGAAACTAAATATTCCTCAAAAACAAAAACTGCCTCTTGCTCCCTTGGCCACTGCACATGGAATACAAACAAAACTTAACGCTCCTCATATTAAAAGTGACAACAGAACTCTAGGCATCATTCTTAAAAATACCGGCGGCGGTCTTTCTAGATTTCGTTAATTTGGAAATTTAATACCATCGCCTAACGGCAACCAAAAGTAGAAATTTAAAATAATTCAAACCAGCAGTTGACATAATTTTAAAAACCACTACATTAATGTTATCGATATTTGCTTGTTTAGCTTTGCTTTCTGCGCCCCATTGGCGCCTTTGACGAACCTTCCTTTCAAAAAAATCGCTATCACTCTCACCGCGTATTTTCGCGTGAGTTTTCTATTCTTGCTATGAAAGGGTTCATCATGACCACTGGCACAGTTAAATGGTTTAACGTCACTAAAGGCTTCGGCTTTATTCAGCCTGACAACGGCAATGCAGACGTATTTGTTCATATCTCAGCCGTTGAACGCGCTGGAATGCGTGAAATCGTTGAAGGTCAGAAGCTTGGCTTTGAACTTCAGCGTGACAACAAGTCCGGCAAAATGTCAGCTTGCAATCTGCAGGCCGCATAATTCGGTATAACTCCTTCCTTTGACCACGGATGTACTGGCACTGGAGAGAACACATACCAATAGAGGTCAGGCATCATGTCTGGCCTTTTTTATTTCTCAAATTCAGATTGGCTACTAGATGAAACCTATGCACAGCTTGCTGCGTCAAACCGCGGAACTTGCTTTTGAAAAGACAAAGATTCAAAACAACGTGCATAACCGTGTCCTTGATGAAATCGAAGAAGGCATAAAGCTTCGCGATGAAAAAACCGCTCGATTAAAAGCACAAAGGCTAGCTCAAGCCCGGACTATGCCACCTTCAAAAACAAGAAAAACAAAACCTAAGAGCAGCATCAAGGCACATTGAACCCACCCTTTATCATGAAGCTGACAACGCCAAGGATCAATGCACTAATAATTAGCCAGACGACCTTCGCCAGGGTATCGCTCACACCGGATATTTTCTTTTCAAGATCATTAAACCGGTTGTCCATGTGCTTCCATTGTTCGTCTTTGCGGGCATCTGCTATTTCAGATTGAACCTGAAATTTTTCAAGCACTACAACGCGCGGTAACATGCCGGTAAGCTGTTGCTCAAGATTGACAACACGAGAGCGCAGATCAAAATCATTCTCTGTTGATGACATCACCAGCACCCTGCCTTTTTCCCATACGCGTTATGACCAGCAACCCCCTTGCCTGCACTCTGGTCGTTACCAGCCAGATAGATCGCCGTTTCTGGTTTAAGGTTGATCTTCTGCCAACCCGCGCAATTGCTCGCACTGGTCGCGCATCCCGCCAAGCTCAACACACAGAGCAACGTTATCCATATTGTCAATTGTCTCATTAATCCCTGCCCTGTTCTGGATTGCTTGTGTCACAGCTTGAGCGGCTTTCAATGCCGCCTGTTGCTTGCCGTCATGAGCCCCGAGCGCATAAAAAAAGAGGCCTGAAACTGCCCCTCCGATGACCGCGCCAATAATGTGTTGAAAGCTGAGCCTCATCAGAGCGCCTCAATCAGTTTTGCGATTTTGGCTTTAACCGGTGGCATGGAATAAATTGCATAGCCTGCCAGACCGCCGCCGATCACTACGGAAGCCAATTGCACACGCCAATCCAGCAGACCAAGCGCAGGTAAAGCCGCAGCCGTCAGCCACGTCCAGAAGCGCTTTGATTTACCGACAGGCTCGGTGTTTTCTGGTACCGGCAGCACATCGTTGACCGGTGCCTCGACAACCTGCTCAACACCATAACCCTCAGTAAGCAGCAGCTTGTCATACGCACGGGCATAGCCTGCAATCAGATCGGCCTTATCCATCAGATTGACGATGCGTCGAGCATTACGGAAATCAGACTTTTGCAGAGTGATGTAATCGGAAAGCTTCTTACCCGTGAACCAACCCTCCTGCATACCGATGATGAGAATTGGTGAAGCGTATTCCGGCCTTAACAGAAGCTGAGGATTACCCACGAAATCAACGCCAAGTGCCTTTCCAGCCTTCACGTAGTTCTCGCGCCATGTGATCTGAACATAGCCGCGCCCGATAAATGGCCAGTATTTCTTTGAACGCAGATACCGGTCACCACCTTTCTCATTGATCGGCTTCATAGTATGCGCCGTCTCATGGTAGGCAGTGGCAAGTACATACGCCATCTGGTTACGCAATAGTCCGCGTTCTCGACCTGCCTCAATCAAGAGACGGGTATCGCCAAAGTTCATATTCATGGTGTTTCCTTTGGGATATAAAAAAAGCCCCACTGGAATGGGGCTGGTGCTGTGCTATTGTAAAGGAATGAAAAAAGCCGCTATTTTGCTAATCATTGCGTTCAGTTTAACCGCCTGCGGCGCAGGTAAGGCTGCTATGGATGCAGGTAAAAATTTTGATCGCTATAGCTGCATGTCCAGAAATTTGAAGGGGCAAGCACCGTGCCCTACTCCATCCATACCGGCTGATCAGCTATAAAAACCACCTCAAGAGTGATGCAATCAGTCAAATTATGGTGTGATCAAAGAGTGAGAGCGTAATCCCACATGCTGTCCACCTGCTCCGGGGACAGGTTGATTGCAGTAGCCACCAGCAACAGTGTTGGATGCAGCCGATTGAATTGTGAAGCATCCCGCCATTCGATTTCGGCTTCCTGCTTTGCGAGACCTTCCGGCATGGCTGCGATAGACTGCTCCACTTGAGCCAGAGAAATGCCATTACGTACTAATGTAAGACGCAGCTGGCGCTTGGTGATTGGTGACGTGCGAGCTCGCAACTCTTCCGGCGTTGGCTGTGAAGGTGCCACGTGAACCCAAGAGTTATCTTGCCAGACGTGATTTGCGCTCGGCCGCAGAGGCGTTGCAATTGTTCCCTCACCATAGTCAGAAGCATCTGGCTGGCCGCCGACTACCTGAAAATAACCCTGCTCCGGGTGGAAAAATCCAAATTCGTTGATCATCGAAATTCACTCCAGAGGAAGACCGCTTCAGCAGGATCGAAACCGCCTGTCCAAGTTACCTTATATGACGAGCCTGCGGGGATCATGCCTTGGGCTGTAATACCCCCCGCCCCACTATTTGAGTAACTGCCCATAAGTAGGGGTACAGGATCGACAATCTGCAGCTCCCCTTTAACAAATCTATCCATGCCCAAGCCGTCTATGGCTGTTACAGAAACGAAAATCGGTTTTCCGGTATTGTTGACATAGACCGTATCGACGGTTCTAGCCCCCATTAAATCCTGCCAATTCTGGCCTTCTCCAAAATTCGACGAGCCTATATTTGACCGCGCTTGCGCTTTCTGGGTATCTGTGAGCGCTTGAGCCTCGTTGTACCGTACTGCGTTATCCGCTTTGACGCCTTGGCCAGAGGTTGCGAACGCTTCCATGTTTTGTGCAGCAGCCGTCCCAAGCAACGGCTTGTTTTGAATAGCCGACACTCCCGAAGCCGCGTTCCAATCGGACTGTATCTGCGGGACGTTCACTTGAGCTCCCGCAGCGATGCCTGCAAGTTTGGTTTTCTCGGCTGTTGTATAGCCTTGATAGCCAGAAGCATAGGTGATCGCGATTGTGCCTACACCAGTGATAGGTGAACCAGATACTGTAAGACCTGCAGGAACTGATACACCAACAGATGTCACAGTGCCTGCACCGGATACAGTTCCCCATGTGCCATCACCGCGCAAGAATGTCCCTATACTCGGCGTGCCGGATGCGGAAATATCCTCGATTGCAACGCTATTCTTAGCGGCTAACGTACCAAGCGTCGGCCTGCTTCCGAGGTCGTTATAATCCCCCGATGTAGCCACTGCAGCCAGAGCAGGTGTTTTATCTGCATCTGCTGGAATACCGGCGAGTTTTGTCTTTTCGGCAGTTGTATATCCGGTATAGCCAGCAGTATATGAGATAGTGATATTGCCACTTGTCGTAATCGGAGCGCTGACCGAAAGGCCTGTAGGCACAACAATGCCAATACTGGTTACCGTTCCGGTGTTTGCTGTTGCACCTGTAGCGATGCCCGCAAGCTTTGTCTTTTCGGCAACAAGGAAAGATGCGGTAGTAGCATCAAGAATAGCTTTGTTGGTGTGCGTATGGCGTGCGGATGTATTCGCATTAATGTCTGGCACCAAGGTATCTGGCGCGGAGCCGACGTCCGATGCATTAAGGACGACAGCGCCTGTTTTTCCCGCAACTGAAGTTACCGTATTAACCTGCGCCCCGGCAGCGATACCTGCCAACTTATTCGCCTGTGCTATCGTATATGCGGCTGTCACTGCATCAAGGATGCTTTTATTCGCATGGGTGTGGCGAGCAGACGTGTTTGCGGCAATTTCATCACCAAAAGATGCAGGAAGGGCGCTAATATCAGCTGCACTCAATACCAACGAGGTGCCGGTTTTCCCGTTAACGCTCTGAACCGCGCTATTTGCCAGAGCGAGACTAGCAAGAGACGTTGAGCTTAGCGCAAATGTTCTGTTTGCTGCGAGCGTGCCGCCTCCGGTAAGGCCAACCGAAGCCTTAATATCTTCATCTGCTACCATTGATTACCCTGCCATCCAACTTGTGGAAGATGATGAGCGTCCACCATACCGGCTTTGTCTGCCCTGAATTCTCGGCTGCTCGTAGTGAATTGCCATTAATCCGAAAGCATCGGCGCTATGTGATGCCCAATCATGGTTGGGGCCAAGTCCAATGCCGCGCTTTTCGTCTTTCTTCTCATGATACCAGCCAAGCGCATCACGTCCGGCCTCTGTTGTCACCTCATTGAACCACATGGACGGAAACAACCTGCGAGCGGCTTCAATACGCATTTTTGCAGCGCCTGCCCCTTGGTTTGGAACGACCTCAACATCAAAACCGGCATCCTCAAGTGCGCTGCGAAAACTCACATCGTGCACTTTGTCTTTTGTATCGCCATCATGAGGAAGAACACAAAGAGCACTGCCATAGCCATTCTCTCGCAGCCATTGAACATGAACTGAGAGCGGCTGTCCTTGCGCTTCATAGTGGTCAAGAATTCGTATCTCTCGGCCTATAAATTGTACAATCCAGATAGCTGTCGCATCAGCTTTTGCACCGGTACCGCCAATATCCCAATAAGCCCGGGTTGTCATAAGCGGGTCTTTTGCAACCCTGCCAATTCTGCCCTCGTTTTTGGCATCAGTTAAATGCCTGGCAAAATATGCACCATCAATGACAGTGGCATAATCACCATCCCATACATGCGGATATTGTTCTGGTCGCTCAGCCAAGTCACCCAGCCTGTCACGCTCAAGTTTGGCTGGAAACTTCGGATTATCGCGCCAGTTAATTTCTGCACCTTTTACACGAGGGTTATCGGTAAAACGAAAGCGCTTCTCAACAGCTGCATCTTTACGCAGCGGGTTCCATGTTACCCAAAGCTCAGCGTTCCAGCCCTCACCTTCTTCGCGAAGTGTTGGAATAAGTGTTCGCCATGCTTCATCAGTTACCGGCTCAGCTTCATCTACCCAACAGAGCAGCAGTCGGCCTTTTGATTTGATGCTGGCAATATTTCGATCAAGGCCAGCAAATGCAAATGAAACACGCCGGTCTTTCGACCTCACATATTTCTCGCCGATTTCATAATAATCTTTGAGGAACGGTTCATCCTCAATCGCTCGCTTAATTTCCTCGAGCGAGCTATCTTCCAGAGAATTCATAAACTGGCGAGCGCACAGGATAATCCCGCTTATGCCTGCTTTACCGTATTGATAGCCTTTCACTGCGGCCATTTTAGCAAATGAGCGTGTCTTGCCTGATCCTCGACCACCCCAAGCGGCTCGGACATCTGCATCACCTGAGAAAACAGGTATCAGCTTTGGCGGGAGTTCAATTTGTGCTGCTGTCATGGCCTGTCAGGGGAACGATCTCAATTCGGGTAACTGTTTGCAAGGGGGCATCTGGGTCACCGGCGACCTGAATTGGTAAAACCTTTCCAAGCAGGCTTAAAAATGGTGCAGGATTATCGGTCGCCTGCTGCTCAAGATATGAAATCAAGCCATCTTTACCGACTTTGTTTCCAGCGCGTTCTGCGGCTTGCAATATTGCGTCTTTCAGCAAAGCTGTCGTTTTATTAACTGCCCCTTTCGGACGCCCCTTCCCAGCAGCAGGCGGAAGCTTCTTTTCACTATCTTCCACTATTTTACTGGTCATCACTCACCCCTTACAGCAGCAGCGACCATGACAAGGCCTGCGGATATCACCCAGATTAAAATGATCATCCCGCTAAAGTGCCAGAATGATCGAAAGGTGAATTCAAGAAAGGGCATGGGCGCTACTCAAAAATCAGAGTTATCGCGCGTAAATTGCCCACACATTGAACGTAGTGTTGTTCTGGTGGTTGCGCCAAACGGGAAGCCGTTAATCTTAAACTGCACACCGATCAGTTTTGCTACCCATGAAAGAACCTTTACGCGCCAATGCGGGTAAGGCTGACGATCTAGATTGCCTGAATGATATGGGTGCATGTTTCGCTCCTTCTTCCCTCACATCAATCCCCTCTCCTGAGGAGATAGAAATGAGCATCTGCTACATATCATAAAGGACAGTAGCATAACCGGGGCATTTGGAGGAACTTCGCCTACTCCCATTTTGGAACATATGTTGTCGTTCAACGTTTTCATCCTCAAGTGATAGTTACGAGAGGCAAAGTATGGAAACATTTCAAGCCGCGCTTACGTCAACCCTGAACGCCGACAATTTTAATGTATGGCCGCATATTATCGCTTTGGCTGCAGCATATATTTTAGCATTACCTATAGGCTGGCACCGTGAGCGAGAGGAACGAAGTGCCGGACTTCGAACATTTCCTTTAGTTGCGGTAGCCAGCTGTGGTTTTGTTCAAGCAACCGAGGGAATTGCAAATGGCAATCCTGAAGCCCAAGCAAGGATTATTGAAGGGGTCATTACCGGCATGGGCTTTATTGGTGGCGGTGCTATTCTGCGATTAAGCACTTCAGTTAAGGGCACTGCAACAGCTGCAAGTCTATGGGCAACCGGCGCAGTTGGTATTGCATGTGCCATGGGAACTTTTGATGTTGCGATAATAATCGTGGTTTTTGCCCTGCTCACTTTGTGGATGTTCTCTAATGGAAAATCTCACACCGATATTGATGCAGGCGGTTCTAATCCTAAAACCTTGGATTAAACAGGCAATAAAAAAGGCCGGGGCAACTCTGCACCGACCTTCCTACTCATCATTTAATTTCCAGTGCCAGTACATCCGTGGTCAAAGGTTTAAATTGATGAAGACGTTTGCGAGCGCTGTGAGAAACGCGCTGCATAGCAACGTCTATAGGATGTATATAGATAGCGATTGTGTTCTAAACAAGGATACAAACGATTTTACTAGTTCTGCCGCACCCATTTAATATGGCTAGGTGCAACTCCTACCTCTGATGCAACCTTAATTGCTCGCTCCTTCAATTCCTCTGGAATCTCTGCTGTGCGTGATAAAACCCAAAAATATTTAGGGCTTGAGCCAACGATAATAGCCCAGCGATAATCTTCATCCAGATCTACGATATTATAACCACCATAGAACGGACCGAAGAAAGAAACTTTGAGCGCCCCCTCGTGCTCATTTCGCACAAAAACGGCAGTTCCTGAAGCTCGTTTATGTCTGCCTGATATCTCGTCGATACCGCTATTCAATACATTCACAGAGCCATCGCCGTTAAGCGTATATTCGGCGGTGGTTTTAATCAGGCCTCTTTCAAAACGGTTATCGACACGGGCAACCTCAAACCACTTCCCAAGATATCGGTTTAGCTCGAAACCCGTGACCGGCGTTACATTAGCAGGAATTTGAGGATTACCTGCTTTATATAATTTATATCCTGCGAATATACCAAGTGCAGCCAGTAATAGCTTTTTAGCGCTCATAACAAACTCCTGTCAGTTATATTGTGAACGCATATGGGTGTTGAGAGTTCCGCAATCTACATTTGGAAATAAAAAAAGAAGCATTATTTCTGTGTGATTTATTCGTATTGAATCGCACTGCGAACAGATTGAGCCAATTGCAATCTGACACTCTCAGGAATGTGTTTTTTAGTGTTCATCCAGGCATTTGTCGTCGTCATTTTGTTGTTCAAATAAAAACCCCGCCGTAGCGGGGCTTCTTTCAAGCGTTTGATGATCATTTACGATCTGATTAGCCTGCCGCCCCAAATGAGTATGCAGGCGCCTACAAAACCAGCTACAAGATAGCCAAGCCAACCACCGAATGAAACGCCAACTAAGCCAAACAGAAAACTGGCTATAGAAGCGCCAATTATTCCCAATATGATGTTGAGAAAAATACCTGTATCGCTTTTCATAAAATTTGAAGCGATCCAACCAGCCAAGCCACCGATAATAATTGCAGCAATCCAACCAATTCCAGCGTCGCCCATATAACCCTCCATTCAATTAGGTAATATCCAACGAATTAGGGCGATAAGTTTTTCCATCAAGTAGTGAGGTTTAGTAATGGATATATTAGATATTCTAGTCGCCTTTTATTGGCTGCTTCGCATTGTGACAGGGATGCCCTAGCTTATTGATTTAGTCAGCCTATAACAAAAAGGCAGCCTTTAAGCCGCCCCTCCCATTTCCAGATAATTACTAAGCGTTATTCCTTCATTGGACCAATGTATTAAGCACGGATTAGAATACAAAGTCTGTCATGCCTTTTTTCTTTTTTATTATGAACGTATTTTAGAGCGATAACGCTCAACGTTAAGGTCTCTTACGTCCAATTATATCCATTACCAACAAATAAAAATGCTATAAACCTAGATATTATTTTATCTTATAAACAAAACTAATGTACACATAAAGATGTTTGCTTAACATTAAAGAAATGATAATAAAAAGCGAATGATGAGGCTTTCGTAATACCTCTGATGATCAGAAAAATTAAGTAGGCTTAACCACATATGAACAGAATCACAATTTTTATCATTGCAGCTATTGTTATTATCTTGTGGTTGTCGTGGGTATTTCAATCCTACTTACTGAGCTATGTTGAAGTAACATGGTCGCAAGAACATCTTGGACAATGGGGTGATACATTTGGCGCACTAAATGCTCTTTTTGCGGCTATAGCCTTCCTGGCAGTTTTGTACACTATTAAATTACAGCAATCGCAAATCAATAAATCACAAGCTGATCAAAGCAAACAAAAATTCGAACGATATTTTTTTCAACTACTTCAACTTCTAAGAGAAGAACGAATTGCTATAAATTATCCTAAAAATTCCATGCACTATACATTTGCAAATGCAGAAAGAATATTAAATAATAACATTATCTCAAAAACAACTTTAGACAAATCAATATCAAAACAGAACTTAATTGAAATATACGAACAAAACATAGATGATTTTGCTGAAAATCTATTCAGCCCATATTACAGATTAATTTATACAATTCTGAAATTCATTCACGATGAAGATTCTATTGATGAAAACGAAAAAAGTAGATTCGGAAATCTTGTACGAGACCAGTTAAGTAATCCAGAAATTGCAGTCATCATGGTTGCCGGTCTAAGACCAGTAGCAAGTGATATGAGTAAATATTTAATTGAATTCCGAATTGCACGTTATTTAAACAGCGGTCCGATCAAAACTTCATTAGAGCTATATTATCCCAAAGAAACATTCCAAGCTCGGAATGATTAAATACATATATGAACAGGCAGCCTTTAAGCTGCCTCTAAAATCGGACTTGCGCCTAACGCACAAATCACCACGATACAAAATATAGTACATTCCGTTACAACGGGCAACTACTTACTGTGTTCTATATCCCCAGTGCACAGCCAACTCGTCTAAGCCGTCTTTGAGATAATCGCCGAGGGTGGTGCGCTCCCTATGATTGGCAGCCAAATCTTTAATCTCCATGCCCTGCCCGACAACCTTGATCATCAGGTCAAAAACTTTACGGCCAAGCACCGGCTTACACTCATTGAGCCGCTGTACCGCATCAATCATACTGTCCGGTAACGGGTCGATGCCTTTACCGCCATCCACCTGCTCACGGCCATAGTCGATGGCAATTGTGCCTTTCGCACCTGAACGCTCCCAATATTGCCGGAACCGGCCAGCTGCCGCCCATTGTGCGTCATTGATATGCCCGCGCGAATAGAGAGTGCCAACCGCACTCTCCTTGATATTCACATAGGCTTTGATCTTTGGCGGGTTCCAGCTCTCACCTGAATGATCAGGTGAGTAAAATGGGTTCGGAACACGATGCACCCGAATATCAGATTTGAGTGTTCCCACCTCCCCGCGGGAGATAGCCTTGCGTTGCTCTTTCGAAGGTGCTGCCATGATTGATCCTATGCTGAATTTGCATTTACAGTATCTAATTATCTGCTAATACTTGTTTTTATGCCGCAATATGTGGGAGTTTACCGAGTGCGTAAGCTGCGTTTTATGAAGTGGCATTTATCGGGACAAGGCTGGATAGTCTTAGACACAGTTACTGGTGAAGAAGCCCACGTCGATGGACTAAAGTACGGGGCTTTGGACGAGATTGAGGCTGAGAGATATGCTGAGACCTTGAACTGGCTACATAACTGCCCACCTCTCAATTCAACCCCTTGGTTGGATGGCCGGTAAACACATATTTAAGCCATTCCCAGTGCGTCCATATAAAGCTGGATCATCGCTTCTTCTTCCTGACGCTCATGTGCCTCTTTTTTACGAGCCCGGATGATTGCGCGAACAGCCTTGGTGTCAAAGCCTGAGCCTTTCAGCTCCGCGAACACTTCCTTGATGTCCTCACTGATCGTGCTCTTTTCTTCTTCAAGCCGTTCAATACGCTCAATAAATGCTCGCAACTGTCCAACTGCTATCGCCTGTGCGCTGTCACCTGTAATGGCGTCACTCATCTTGCTGCTCCTACCTGATTAAATGCATTGTTGGCCGGTCCATAAACCGTACCTGTCTTGGCTTCCCACAGCGAACCATCTGGGAATGTTCGCTTGCCCGTGGTTGTCCATTTGCCGTGATCGATATTCACCGCGAGAATGTCTCGGTTTCTGGTCGCATCCACCGGACTGCTGTACTTACGACCCTTGGCTTCTGACCTAGCCTGATCAACTTCTCGTACATATCGCGCACTGTCATTGATGGGCTTCATCACACGCTCACACTCACGACGAAGCTCTGGCGGTGACGGCATGAAACCATGCTCAAGATTGGAATGACCTTTAATGATATTATCGGTCGCAACTTCCAGACTGTGACGGGTCACACCTTCCAACGCCTTGAGATAAACACCACGGGTCAGGTTCGGATCAGTAGCGCCCCGAGCTGGCAATACGGAAAGGATGTACATTGCTTTCTTGATGTCGGTTTCCGTAACCTGCATCGAATAAGTCTGTGCTGTGGCTATCTGGTTCATTCGGGAGAATCCCTTCCTCGCGCAGGGCATCAGCCCAGATATCGGTGTGGGTTAGCTTGCGATTGGTCGGACTGGCGCGCTGTTGCGCTGCCTGCTGCCGGTTCTGCAGCCATTCAGGCTTGAAGCCCTGCCAGCAGTTCTCAATCATCGCATCAGCTGCGGCGTTCGGGTCTGGACATTTGAAAAATTGAGCTGCTAAAAGTTTGGCGGCATGCGGAGTGAGCGGTTTCTTGAGCGCTTTGCGATGATCAATCACAGCCTTGGCGTGATCCTGATCTAAGACCTTCATCAATTCGCTTTGAGCAGATGCTTTTTCGGGCGCTCGCGCCTTAACTTCTGAACGTAGTGAAGAAGTATTATCTGTTTCTGTATCTGTCTCTTGGGGCGTCACTACACCGTCACGTGACGTCACCGTTACGTCACTAGTTTCCAAGACCTCGTTATTATTGCTCTTTTTTGCCCGCAACCGCTCACGATAACGAGCTTGGCGCTCGACTGACTTATCCGATTGATACTGACGGTCGCCCCACTTGACCACACAACTGGCAGCAATGCGGCCAGACAGCTCAAGGGCATCCATGACATTCTGTATGTCAGCAGTATCCGCACGGAGAAAGTAAGCGACCTCGGCGGTATCGACTTCAAATCGTCCAGCATCATCAATCTCCGCTGCGCTTTCGAGTATGGCGCCCCATACCCAGACAACGCGCTCAACAGACTGCTTTGAGCGAATGGCTACGGTAACGAGCTTTTCATCACGCATCATGCCTGCATAGTGTCTGAACCACCGGCTCATGCTGCCAGCGCCTCCTCAGCGCGTTGAACCAAGACGACACAGTCGCTCTTAATGTCCGCATCCCAGGTCATGGTGATGCGTTCACAGAGATTATCGTTCTTGATCACTTGGTAATGTTGGAGAACATCGAGGATGGGCTTGAGACGATTGTCTAAGTCCATCCGGTTGTGTGGCCGCTTGAGGGCAACACAGAGGGAAAACGGCGTATCTATCCGGTCGTTACGGCCACGAATGAACCAGCCGCAATCCTGCACCCATTTGGCGTATTCAGGAGATTTGCGGCGGGTCTTGCCCCAACCGACATAGATGTCCCAAACGGTGGGAGGGAATGGCAATTCAAATCTCATCATTCTCTCAACTCCGGGCAAATCCATTCAGCTGCACCTGCAGCCCAAGTTCTAAAACTGACGGCGATCTTGTGCCGCCGGCTGAATGACAGCCATCGCAGCAATACGGGCGGTTTCGGCGCGATATGCGGCTTGTTTTCTTCTCCCATCGAGGATTGCCTTCATTTCATCGATTTCTCGGTTTTCAATCCTGCTAGCTTCTTTGTTGAAGACAGCCCTCACTCTGCGGCGCGTCCACGCACCGTTGCGCTTACTCAATTCTGAATACGCCCGCTCCAGCATGGACTTGATCGTTTCGCGAACACCGCGCTGACCAATGATTTCGTCCAGCAGAGAAGCGGCCATATCGACATCAGTCATCGTCGGCTCCTTGGCTGAAAAATCCACGTTCTTGGATGAAATTCCCACGTTCATGGGTGGCTCCTTTGTTACGTTTGACCTTGCGACGGACAAACGAGACAGGAGCAACCAGTGCATGGAGCCAGTGGGAAAGATTGCGCTGCGCATACTGAATAAAAACAGACATGTGCAGATACACCGCCGTAAAACGGGAATGAGTGGCCGAGACGATCAAACGGGGGAGGAAAACCGCCTCGGCCTCACCGGTGGGAGGAGTGACCGATGATATGAAACTGATGAATGGGGTCGCGTGGCTCATGCTGCGCGATCCTTTTTTTGAATAAAATCCTTACTCGTCACGCTCCCCTTTGTTGCAGCCTGAATGCGCAACATCAGAGACATTGATGGAAGCGAGACCCCGCGCTTGATGCGGCTCACCTGTGACTGAGAGCATCTGACAATCCGTCCAAAGGCATCATCAGATAAACAGTGCTTTGCTAAGTACGCTTTGAGTTCCATAAAGCAATTATATGCATGTCATGCATAAATAGCAATAACAAAATATGCATCTCATGATTTTTTATGCATCACCATTAGAGATATAATCATCTGTATGGCACCAGTAACAAAACCAAAGCGGCAGAGACGCGCACACTTTATTAAGGAATGGCGGGAGCATCTTGGATTAAAGCAAGATGAAGCCGCATCACGTATAGGCGTAACTCAATCTAAAATAAGTCGCATCGAAAACGGCACCACGCCGTATGATCAAGATTTTCTTGAGGAAGCCGCCGATGCTTATGGCACTACTGCAGCAGCCTTACTTACCGGCATACCGGGGCGTGCCGATGATATTTCTTCAAAATTCAATCAGCTCAACAATAAAGAGCGTGACCAGATATTAGATCTCATCGATTTTCTCCTGTCGAAAAAATCCTAAAGCATAAAAATGTAGATCGTTTTCATTTCATGATTAAGGCGGCATTCCCATTGGCCGCCATGCATCTGCTCCATATCTTTGGTAATTTCTAAAACCTTATCATCAATGGTTTTAACAGCCTGAATTATTTCTGCGCTGGCCGCTTTATGATCAATGCCAGCAGTTGCCGCTGCAATTCCACCTAATACGCTACGCCGTGAAAGCATCAGAATCTCCGTTCCCGCAAACTTCTATCATTCCAGAAAATCAGAACATATCAAGAACGATTTAACGCAAGCGAACAGTTTTTAACGAATGATTAAGGATGCACTAGATGTGGTGCCGTGGAGAATTGGGCGGCACAAATAGACCTGCTGAACCACAGGGAAGATCGTTGATGGGGATATCAAGATACGAAAAAGCCTGCACGTGGTGGGCTTTTTGCTGCCCTGATTCTAGCATGGTTGGGGAGTGGAAGCAATAATTATGCATGTCATGCATTTTTATGCTTTACATGTTTATGCATCTCATGCATATTAAATCCATCAACAGCGCGAAGAAGCTCAGCCGATCCGCTAACCGATGGAGAGAAACATGCGATACCCGTTTTGCACCGATCTGAGCGATAAAGCTCTCGGCATTACACTGTTTCAGGATTTTGAATGTGAAGTCGATGTGTCCCTGATCTGGGATAACGGCGAGCCGGTTCTTGAAGTGAACACAGTCTATATTGACGGTGCAAACCTGTCCAAAGGCGAAAGCGCATCGCAGTTTCTCGTCCACATGATCGCAGACAAAGCTGAGCGCGACGACGATCTCCTCACACGTCTCATTGAAGATGAAGAAGTCCAATTCCCGAGGGCTGCGTGATGGTCAATTATTACCGCGTATCCACTCTTGCAGCCAACATTTCTCAAGATGCCGCTATGGCGCATGCGTTTCGGTTGTCCGGCGCAACTCAGGACTGGCCAATGGCTGGCTCACATGTGGCAGAGCACTTCGAGCGCCTTGCGCAGGCGCTTGGTTACAAGATCGAAAAAATCACCACACCAGAACTGAGGGTAGCGTAATGCGCAATCTTTTCTTGCTTACAGCTTATCGCAATCACTCAGATGAAAAACGTATCTATGGATGTGCTGGCGACGAAGGAAACGGCATTTTCAATGTGAAATCTCCTATTGACGGCGCCACCATGATCATAATCGCCAGCAATGGTGAAGGATGGGATCACGTCTCAGTATCTCGGTGAAATCGATGCCCAAATTGGGCTGAGATGGAATATGTAAAGCGTCTATTTTTTAAAGACGATGAAACCGCTTGCCAATTTCACGTTCCACCATCCGATCATATAAACTTTCACGAAAACTGTCTGCATCTATGGAGACCGCAGACAGCAGAATTACCTCGGCCACCCGCATACATGGTTGCGCCCAAGGAGGCTGCATGAACGGATTTATCCAAGACCTCTGCGCCTTCGCCGCAATGTCAATCTTTGTGGCTGTTTTCCTCGCTTATATCGGAGCATTTACATGAGTGCCGCACTTGAAATTCACGCACCTACAGAAACCCAGCCTTATCGTGCCGATACACCAATGATCTCCATGATTGAGCGTATCGCAATGGATCCGAATATCCCGCTGGATCGTCTTGAAAAAATGCTTGACATGAAGGAGCGCATGGAAGATCGCGCCCGTGAAGATGAAGAGCGTCAGGCAAAGAAGGCATATTTTGCCGCTATGTCAAAATGCCAGTCCGAATTACCGGTCGTTATCAAGAACCGCGGCAACGACCATACTAAGTCGCGCTATGCTGATCTGGCGGCAATCGAAGAACAGGCAATGCCAACCATTCATAAGTATGGCTTCGCCGTTTCATTTCAGCCAGACGGCTACAATAATAAAGGCGAACTGCGCATTGTCTGGGAGATTTCCCACGCAGAAGGTCACTCACGCAATGGCGTAGGTGAAATCCCTGTTGATGGTGCAGGCGCACAAGGCAAGGTCAATAAAACCGGAACTCAGGCATTTGGCAGTACTGCCACATATGGCCGCCGGTACCTGCTTTGCATGCTGTTCAACATCAGTACTGGTGACGACGCAGACGGCAATAACCAGCCTGCCAAACAATACAGCACTATCTCACAAGATCAGGTGAAAATCCTCCTGCAGCTCATCGAAGAAACAGGCTCTGACATTGAAGCGTTTTGCCGCCTCGGCAAAATCAACTCTCTGCCAGAAATGATTTCTGAAAACTATGACAGAGCGGTCAGCCTTCTTGAAGAACGTAAGAAGAGGATGGCGCAATGATGCAGGTTTTCAACAATATCGAGCAAGGCACGCCAGAATGGTTTTCTGCCCGTGCTGGCATCCCAACGGCATCGCGCTTCTCAACTGTCATGGCAAAGGGCGAAGGCAAAACCCGCGCTGAATACATGCGCAAGCTTGCCGGTGAGATTATCACCGGTGAACTCGCAGAAGGCTTCACAACCCCGCACATGGAGCGCGGCAAGCTGATGGAGGATGAAGCGCGCGAGACTTATGCCTTCATCAACAGCGTTGAGCCTTATCAGGTCGGCTTCATCCGCAACGGAGATAAAGGCGCAAGCCCGGACAGCCTGATTGGTACTGACGGGGGTTTAGAGATTAAAACTGCCCTGCCTCACATCCAGATTGACCGGCTTGAGCGTGATCGTCTGCCACCGGAGCACAAAGCACAAGTGCAAGGCAATCTTTGGATATCAGAGCGTGAGTGGTGGGATTTCGTGTCTTACTGGCCTCGTCTACCAATGCTGATCACGCGCGTTTATCGCGATGAGCCCTACATCAAAACTATGTCCGATGAGATTGACCGCTTCAACGATGAAAAAGCGGCACTGGTAGAGCGTATTCGCGCTTACGGACAGGAACCTACGAAGTAAGCAGCATAATGGCCGGTTCAGTCAATAAAGTCATTCTGGTCGGCAATCTTGGTGCTGATCCTGAAATCCGCCGTATGCAATCCGGTGAGCCGGTTGCCAATCTGCGTATCGCGACATCCGAAAGCTGGCGCGACCGTCAGAGAGGCGAGCGTAAGGTTAAAACTGAATGGCACAGCGTCGTAATCTTCAATGAAAATCTGGCCAAAGTCGCAGAACAATATCTGAAAAAAGGCGCAAAGGTTTACGTTGAAGGCCAGTTACAAACCCGTAAATGGACGGATCAACAGGGCAACGACAAATACACCACCGAGATTGTACTGCAGAAGTTCCGCGGCGAATTGCAGATGCTCGACAGTCGCGGCGAAGGCCAACAGCAAAACCAATCACGCCAGTCCGAACAGTCCTACAGCCAGCAATCTGGTGGATTTGGTGGTGGCTTTGACGACAATCTCGATGATGACATTCCGTTCTGAGGTGCCTCATGGAAAAGCAGCGCTACACCATCGTAAATCCGCAGGTGCGCCAGAATGCGATCAGAGCACTCATGGCTCTCCCTGACGGCCACACAGCAACATTCGCACCACCAACCCGAAGCGGAGGGCAGAATGATTTCTTTCATACAATTTGTTCTGACATTGCGAAGTCTGCTTTTGAATGGGCGGGCAAACCGCGAAAGCCGGAAGAATGGAAAGTTCTGCTCGTTTCCGGCCACACCAAGGCAACGCAAGGCGAAGTCGAATTTGTGCCAGGGCTTGAAGGTGAATTCGTAAATATCCGCGAAAGCACTGCCCGCATGTCAGTTAAACGCGCTGCATCCTTGCTCGAATACGCGCTGGCATGGTGCGCAGATCACAACATTCCCCTCACCGACACACGCCGCCAAGGTTATTTTCAGGAGGCAGCATGATGCAGACAATTCCTCTTACTGCTCCTTATGAATTCCGCCGCAGCAAAAAGCTGGCGCAGGCTCATATCCGCTCAACAACTGAATTGAGGAACGCTCCGGAAGTATTGGCCAACCGTCAAAAGCGCCTGAACGACCGGATTTCCGATATTCTGGCTGATGAATTGGCAACAGCTTTGTCCGCCCTCAACTTCAATGAGGTGCAGGCATGAGCAAACGCATAGAGTTCAACCGCAAGATCAAAGCGCAGATCATCGCTCGTGCAAATGGCAAATGTGAAAAATGCTCTGCCACTCTGAAAACCGGCGAAGGCGAAGTGGATCACATTCTGCCTTGCGCACTCGGCGGCGAAGCAACGGTTGCCAATGGCCGCCTGCTCTGCCGTGTCTGCCATGTTGAAAAGACTGCCGGAGATATCAAGGCCATTCGCAAATCTGACCGGCAGCGTGACAAGGCCAGTGGTGCGCTGCAACCAAAGTCTGCACTAGCAGGCCGGAAACGACCAAAGCCGGCACTCACAAAAACACTGCCACCACGCCCAATGTTTGTTCCCGCAAGCCAAACAGTTCGCGTGCAAGGAGGTGAAACTTGAGCCAAGCCATGACCTCGCAAGCCCCTCGCCTGATCAGTAAAGCACAAGCTGCTAATTATTGCGGCGTAAGCCCATCAGCATTTGCCCACTGGGTTAAACAAGGGACACTCCCCAAACCAGTACCTGGCACAAACCGATGGGATATTAAGGCAATTGATTATCGCCTGGATAAGCTTGCTGGCATTCCACTCACCGCCAAAGCCCCTGAACTAGAATTTGATGAAATGGAGGCCAAAATTGACGCGCGTATTGCTCAAAGGCGTTCACAAGGTAAAAAAGCGTCTCGCTGACGGATCCGTGCGCGTTTATTTTTATGCTTGGCGTGGTGGCCCATTACTTAAAGACATTGAAGGTCGACCACTTCAACCGCATGAGCCTGAATTTCACGCCGCCTATGCAGAAGCCTGCAAAGCGATAGCCAAAGCACCGACCGGCACCCTATCCTACCTTATTAAAGAATATTCCCGCTCATCAGACTTCACATCAAAGTCTGATAAGACCAAACGCGCCTATGTGCGGTTTCTTACTGAGATCGAGGACATATTTGGTGATTTATCACTGGAATATATTCAGTCGCCACGCGCTCGCGGTAAGTTCAAGCAGTGGCGCGATACGATGGCCGACCGCCCACGCACAGCTGACTATGCCTGGACCACACTGGCACGTGTTCTATCATTTTCAAAAGATCGTGGAATGATAAGCGTGAATGTCTGCGAACGTGGCGGTCGTCTATACAAAGCTGATCGCGCCGAAAGCATTTGGACGCCAGACGACATCGCTCGCTTTATGAAGGTAGCGTCCAAACCATTGCAAATGGCGCTCATGATGGCCTTGTGGACAGGTCAGCGCCAGGGCGATCTGCTCGCACTAAAATGGTCAGCCTATGATGGCAAAACTTTCCGTATCAAGCAAAGTAAGACCGGCGCTCGCGTGAGCATACCAGTCGGCCAGCCATTGCAAGAATGGCTCTCCCAACCTCAAAAGCATGACGGAACAATACTGGTAAATAGCCGTGGCAATGCATGGACAGAAGACGGCTTCCGCACCTCATGGGGCAAAGCATGTGAAAAGGCCGGCATTGCCGACCTTACATTTCACGACATCCGTGGAACCGCAGTAACGCGCCTTGCTCTGGCTGGCTGCAATACCAGCCAGATAGGCGCGATTACGGGACATAGCCTCAGAGATGTTCAGAACATTTTAGATACACACTACCTAGGAGGGCAACAGGAGTTAGCAGAGATTGCTATGCAAAAACTAGAGCTAAAACACCTAGTTAAATCACCCGCTTCTAAATTTTAATAGAGTGACGCCCCTAAATCAATAATATAAAGCGCAGAGAACGAATGATCGATGCTCAGTAATTTATTCACAATGAATTTTGGTCTCACCTCGAGCATCGATGGAGACAAAACTCATTCTGAGGTTTAAGAAGTTGTGATGTATATTTTTCAGATGCTGGCTGCTTTTTTACGTCATATTTTTTGAGGGTGCATAAATGAGTGTTTACGTTGATAATATGGCTGCACAATTAGGAAATATGATTATGTGCCATATGTGGGCAGATACTATTGACGAATTATTAACTATGGTCGACAAAATTGGCGTTCAGCGTAAATGGATACAAGGGCACCCTGTTTTATCATTGGATGAGTATCGCAACGTTTCATGGGTTCACTTCGATATATCGAGGTCAAAACGAACGTTGGCTATCAAAAACGGCGCTATTGAAACTGATCGTTACGGACCATTACAGTATATGGCTAATCTGTATATCACTTCCGCTGAACCTGACTGTATTGCCATGGGTAAAAGACGATTATCCCAGATTGATGCACACCGGAAAAAAAAGCTCGCTTACCCGCGTGAATTGCAATTAAGCTTCGATCTATTCTAAAGTTAACAACCATCATGACAGATGGCTTAATTTTTTATTTATCCCATGTGCAATCTGTCACTATGAAGTTCTATCCTGCACTAGAACAACTAAAACTTGATCCAGCCGTTTATCAAGCTCCTCCCCCTCTCGCGCGACTCATCCCACAATCTAATGTACCTCGCACGAATTGATTGTAGGCATCTCCAGTGAGATCAAATCTACGAACCTAATCGTTCGTTACCCAGTTGATACGTCAATAGTTAACACTATCACATTCATGTGTATCACTTCGAAATCGAGCAACTACGGCCGGCCTTGCCTAGCTGTAGTATTGTGCAGCTTGGTAACATTACCAAGCATAGCCGTTGGGATCTAAAGGGAATATTAGATATGCGCTACTTAAAAAATAATTATAATTAACATAAACCACCCCAATAATACTGGAAAAAAATTCAAACTAAACACAATTATAATTGCTTAATTATTATTTATGCGCACCATCAAGTTTAAATATACGATTCGAATTCGTACAAAGGCTGTATATGGAGATCGCATTCAATGACGTTAATTTGCGAAACTGTTGTCAATCGAGTAAGCTTTTAGCGAAAAAATACGGCAATGACGACGCCGTGAAAATAAAAACATTTTTGTCTGATTTGCGTGCAGCTGTGTCAATTAATGACTTGCAAGATTATGAGCACCAGATAAAAGGCGCTCAAAGCTTACAAATATCTATATCTGAAACCATTAGCACAACTATAAACGTCAACCATATGCATCCTCCAACTGGAGAAAACGGGCGTTTGTTATGGGACCAGGTATACAGAGTAAAAATAATGGACATCCGACAATGATAGCAAATGCAATCACATTCACGCCGGATTGGACAACCCCACCGGGAAGAACCATATCACGGATCATGCGTAAACGCGGCTTATCAAATGATGAACTGGCGATGGAAATTGACGTATCGGAATCCACGATTGAAGGTCTTTTGGCCGGTGATGTAAGAATCGACTACCAATTAGCAGACAAACTTAGTGAAATTCTTGGATCTTCATCTCAATTTTGGCTTAACCGTGAACACCAATTTAGAGAGGATCTACGCCGACTTAATCCTAATGAAGTCATTGGCTGCGAACTGAATGCAGACTGGGTAAGACAATTCCCAATTAAAGATATGATAAAAAACGGCTGGCTACCAGCAGATACCACCGTTAAGAATGCTTTAGACAGACTTCTCTCTTTTTTTAATATTCAAAATTCATATGAATGGTCTGATAGATATCATTCACAAGGAACTATTGCAGCATTCAGAAGATCACCAACATTTGAGGCGAATCCAAATGCAGTTGTTGCATGGTTAAGGTGGGCTGAATTACAAGCGAATAAGCAACAGTGCGACAAATGGAACCGTGAGGAATTAATCTCAAACATTCCAGAAATGCGTAAACTGACACGCCAAAAACAACCAGATATTTTTCTCCCACGATTAAAACAATTGTGTGCAGAAGCTGGTGTTGCTGTCGTAATTGCTCCAGCTCCAACTGGCTGTACAGCAAGCGGTGCTACTTGCTTTTTAACAAGCGAAAAGGCTTTAATTGTATTAAGCTTGCGATACAAAACAGATGATCACTTTTGGTTCACATTTTTTCACGAGATAGGACACCTGGTTTTACATAGTGAGAAAACACTTTTTCTAGAAGATAACAGCGACGTGAATGCACAAGAGGAAATTGAAGCAAACAATTTTTCTCAAAGCATTCTGATCAGCCCAGAAGAGGTAGACCAACTATACTCTGTTCGCCATAGAACTAATGACATTATGAGACTTTCAGTTCGACTAGGCATTTCCAGTGGCATTATCGTGGGTCAAATGCAACATAAAGGCATTCTTGGGCGGAACCAAATGAATCATTTGAAAAGAAAATATGAGTGGTCATCATTTAAATAAAATAATTAGGGGGTGTTACCCCCTAAAATATATATACTTATCAGGACTCTTTTGCCAATTACATAAAGAATCCTCTAAAACTTGCATTCCTACATTTAGTATCTGATTGATTTCAATTAACATCTTATCTAGATCTCGCGCCTTAATATTAGCGGTGACATTTCCTCCAAATAACAAACGCGCTCCTCTAATAGGCCCTGTAGCAGGAGCTGTAGTACGATGCCATAGATATGCAGAGCCAGGCTCTATCGGAGAAATACCTAATTTTTCCAACATCGTTAAATAATCAAAACGACCAAGCCTACCAAACCTTGTTACTTGGCTCATAGCATTATATAATGCCTCAAATACTTCTGTTGGATTTTGCCCTACTTCTCTATGTAAAGCACTAATGAGAGAAGCATGACTACCATAACCTCTTATCCACTTGATATAGCTCGTCAAAACTACGGCTGTCGCATTAGCCCCACCAGCCCTAAGGCTTTCAAATTTTCTATGATTACTGAACCTCACAGTAGATAAGTGATCTGCATTTTTATCAAGCCACTCACTTAAGCCGTCTGGATCTTTAAAGGCCTCGCTCCAACTCCAAAGACCTTTGCCCAATTTTCCATAAACCATTCTAGTAAGACTCCACCCGTCTTCCGCATGCTTTCCAAAGTGGGTAGCAAGAAAGGCAAGCCAATAAGCCTCATCCAAATTACCCGCCCTTAAATGCAAAGACGCAGCTCGCAATGGATCAAAACTATTTGAATTGGGGTTCATTCTAGACTTTTGTAATTTTGCATCCCGTATATGAAAAATATATTCTCTTCTACGAATACTATCAATGATCTGCATCGCCAAACAATTATAATGATCTTCAGAGGCCAAACCTGGCAATGGATTAATATTGCCGTCAACGCGCTTTAAAAGATTAACGAATTTGTCTACCTTACTCTTATGATGTCTAGGCATACTGCTACTTTAAACCTTCAACTCTTTAATAAACGACAATTGTGCTTGATCGGCCTTTTGTAATTTTTCCTCGCGCCCTCGAATGAAGGCATCATACTCTTTTGAAACCATTGTTTGCTTCAATTGGCTAAGTAGCCGTAATTTTTGGAAACCATCTATATCCATTTTATCGTTAACGTACTTTGCCAGTAATAGCCTAGCCAAATCACACCAGTAATCTGGGATTTCACTGCAATCGCCCAGATCTAGATCCTCTCTCTTGCCTTCCCTTATTTCAAGCTCTTTGTTTAGAAGCCAATTTAATGATTTAGTGGGCTCGTCACTTGGCATTGTAGACATCGCCAACTCTTCGTGATGGCCTGTAGATAAGTATTCTTGTGCTTTACTTTCATCTTCATCGTATAAATGGAGGCTGCCGACGGCATGGTTATAATGGCCTAGCTTATGTCCTGTCTCTGCGGCCACATACTCTTGCAACATGGTGAATGCAAATATATCATGAGGCAAGCCTCTATAAGCATCATTGGAACGCATATAAACAAAAGCATGCAAACGATTTGCCCGCGATAAAAATTGGATGCTACAAGTACATGGGACATCTTTCTTCCCCAAGTCCTTTTTATCAAAAATCTGTATAACAGCCTGCCTTGTTTCTGGTTTTTCTTTCAGCAAATTGATTATTTCAACTACTTGATTATCGACACCAAACAAGCGAGGTCCATACGCACCGGGTGCTTGCAAAGCTTGCTCTGACAGGCCAGAAAAATGTCTATAACGCGGTATGTAATACTCAATGTGTTCTAGATTATCAGAACCAGAAAAATACCATAACGTCTCACCCAAGCAACTCCATAGAGTTCCTCTCTGTTCCGTACGACTAAAACGCGCTCGAGGGTTTTTAAGTTTTAATAAAACGCCAGTGATTTCTCGATTTGGCCCCTTAGTAGGGTTCACACGAGTGCCACTCTTGAGCAAATGAGTAAACACTGAATTCAACAAATCATCTAAAGTTTTGCATGAATGAAAGTACGGTTTCAAAAATCCCCCCCCACAGCAATAATTGAACCAATTAATTTTAATCGGAGTTCAAATCACTTTGCAAATCTATTACCCTTTTTGAGTTTTACAATTCCTCATTAAGTAATTGTTTTTCATGCATCACGATTATTTAAAGTTTACAAATTAGCAAAAATTATTCAATATTAAAAAAATGCCTCTTAATCAGCGGGTCACAGGTTCGATCCCTGTCGCACCCACCAAGCTTTTCAATAGCTTAGTGATTTTTCCATTAGAACGAATTATTGCAGTTTACAGATTTTGTGTAGTCTCACATCTGATCCACATTGAACTGAATGCAGTAAAACACTCTTAATTCAGCTCTGACGGGAACATAGATGGACGAGAAGATCGCTATACAATTCACGAGCAACTTTCGATAGCTGAAATTGAAAACATGCCCGCTGCAGAGACAGCATGCGCATGGCCTATGTACCAACTTGATGAAATGTCAGTCCTTGTTGGGGGCTTGGCATTAGCGATTAGCCTCAACACACCAAAGATCGCATCCCGGCATCAACCTCAAGGAACGTTTGACTGAAAAGTCCACATTCCCTATATATGCGCATAAGGTTCCGACACCTGCCGCCTGCAGACGCAAGTCACGGTGAAGTTCGGATTGATAAGACACCTCACCCTCGAAGCATTTCGCGCGGTAGGCAATGCAGGCTCCTATTCCACCTTGAAATGCCTCACATGAGGAGTGAGCGATGTCTATGCGACACGCTACCAAACAAATAAATCCTTTTTTATCCGTCCCGATTGGGCGACTGTTTCTATTAAATACCCTTCCAATGACAGCTGTCATGTTGATGGGGGGAGTTCTTAATATTGTCGATGGAATTTTCGTCGGCCTGTTCATCGGATCTGATGCACTCGCGGCTGTGAGCTTAGCCTTTCCGATTGCTATGGTGCTTTCAGCGCTATCGACTCTTGCAGGCGGCGGCTTATCTAGCCTGATGGCGAGGCATCTTGGAGCGGGAGATCACATACCCGCTGGACGCGTCTTTGCCGAAGCACATGGGCTAGTGCTAGCGATTTCGATTGCTCTTGTCGCACTATGGCAAGTGGTCGGTATTGCGCTTATTGGATCGATGGCCGCAGGCAATCCCAAAGTCGCCGAATTGGCACAGGGCTATCTGCAAATCATGATGCTTGGTGCACCGATACAACTTATGCTTGGTATCCATGCCGACGCACTGCGTACTGAGGGGCAAGCCGGACTGATTGCCGTTCTGTCCGTACTGGTTAACCTCTTCAATATCGGCGCGAACTGGTTGGGAATTGTAGTGCTGGGTCTTGGAGTTTCCGGGGCAGCTCTTGGCACGGTTGCAGCGCAAGCCCTTGGGTTAGTGCTCGTGCTTAGCGTGAGAAGATATAGCAAGGGACTATTACCGCTGTCAGTCCTACGCACGCACAACTGGTTAAGAGGATGGTCACAGATCATTCGATTAGGTCTGCCATTATGCCTCAGCTTCATCGGCATCGCTGTAGTGGTCAGTACCGTGATGCTATCTCTGCGGCTCCATGCAGGTGCCGAATTAAGTGCCTTTGTCGCTGCCTATGGTGTAGTTACACGACTTTTAAGCTTTGCTTTTCTGCCGCAAATGGCAATCGCGCTGGCCACCCAAAGCATTGCCGGTAACAATGTTGGCGCAGGAAAAAATGACCGCGCATTAGCCACACTACGGCTGGCAATAAGTGCAGCTTTTCTTTGGTGCATGTCAGTGGCGTTAACTGGCACTTTTGCAGGAACCGCCATCGGAAGTTGGTTCAGCGATGATCCCGCCGTGATCAACGCGATTGCGGAGATACTCCGGCCAATGATGCTAGTTTACGCATCATCCGGACCTATCCTTGTCTTGGCACTGTACTTCCAAAGCCTTGGTCACCCCGGACGAACAGCAGTACTAACTTTAGTGAAGCCTTGGCTGCTTACACCCCTGCTCATAATGACGCTTTCTGCCAATTTTGGAGTGCATGGCATCTGGATGGCGTTTCCGTTGGCAGAGGTGATCATGCTGATGTTCGCTGTGGTGATCGGGCGCAACGTCTTACATCCTACAAGCATTCAGACTTTTAATAATGGGGAATACAGATGACCATAGATGACGCAAAGGCCCAGGCTAAAGCCTTGCGTGCTGCTCTTGCGGCACAAGGAACTGTAATCAGTCATGCACAAGCGCTGGAGCTGATTGCCAAACAGCACGGCGCAAAAGACTGGAACACATTCCATGCCCGATTATCAATGCGCAATACACCACCGGAATTGGCTCTGAACGATCGGGTACGCGGTCGCTATCTTGGCCAATCTTTCAGCGGTCAGATAATCGGCCTCTCTGGCTCTCAGAACTATCGGCAGATTACAATCCGCTTCGATACACCGGTAGATGTAGTCAAGTTTGAGAGTTTCTCAGCCATGCGCCGCCAGATCAAGGCCACAATCAATGAACACGGTCGTTCACATTACCACACCTCGGATGGCGAACCACAATTAATAGTTGAGCATGAATAAAGATAAACCCGATTGATGGATATAATATAATCCGTCTGTCACATTATGTTTATAGTACTTGGTGACATTGCCGATCAGTGAGGCTGACCGGCAATGTCATTATTTTGATTGATTAATCCAGTTATGCACTTCGAGGATGTTTTCGCACAACATCACTGCACCAATAAACGTTCTAACGGCGACAACAATCATCCATTACATCATCCCGCTCTCCTCCCCAACTTGTGGCTGCACTAAAGTACGGCTAACATCGCCTCAACTGCTTTGCCGTTCTGCACCTGAAACCATGATGGAAACCACCGTGACCAAACAGACGACCATTGAAACTTCAGACGAAACCGCATCTCATAAGGGCGAATTTTTCCTCGTTGATGCAAGCGTCTTAGGCCACAGCAAGGTTCCAGGCATAGAAATCGCCAATGAAGAGAAGCTGATCCATCCGGGGATGAATGTCGTCTCGCGTCCTAACGGAATGCCAGATCAGTATCCGGAACGTCCCCATCTGGTTCACGTACCGGAGAAGGGAGAATTGCCACGCGATCTGGAAGAACTCGCCGGCATATGGATTGTATCGGAACCTTTGAAGCAACTGTTTGAGCAAATGGACGCTGAGGCGTTTGCATTTGTGGCATGCGACTTTAGCCTTGCTGACGGGAGCCCCGGCCCTCAGTACTACCTAGGCAATGTGCTGCGTAGAATTGATGCTCTGGATGAAGCTTCCTCTCGCGTGAAGATCAAGCTCGACCACAACGATCAGACAGGCGCGGACGAGAAACTTTATAGCCTAGTCGGCGGAGCCAGCTTGGTGTTCAAACAGGATGTTGTAGACGATGCCCATATCTTCCGTCAGGATCACATGGGAGCACCTCCCATCTGTAACCGCACGATGTTTGATGCATTGAGTGCGGCCAATTTCTCCGGCGTGCGGTTACGGGATGTAGCCAATTTATAAGCAAGGCTTCATGCGAGGACATTGTCTAATCTAGGTGAGCACATTGAAGGTGTTTTCGTACAACATCACTGTACCAATAAACGTGCCAACCATAACAACGATCACCCACTTCACCACCCTGCCGACGCTACGTACGCAGGTAGCAGACGAAATCCGGTCTGCGCTCAGTGCCTCAATATCATCCTCACGAAATTGAGAACCACGCAGGATGCGAAACACAAAATTGCAGAGGACACATGCACATGGCAATGGATAGACAAGATAAAATGTCAGGCTTTGTCGGAGGGCTGGCATGAAACCCCAGTATAAAAAAATTAATGCCCACCTATAAAACGCGACTGTGAACGTTAGTACATATTGTTTTTGATCCGTAATATTTTAAATAAAATTGAATCGTGATATTTACAAGTATCAATGGAATTTAAGTATAAATATACAGGAAAAAATTGTGCTTAATGATGAATTTTCAAAAGTAGATATCGCTTATAATAAGCTAAAAGATGATATTATAAACGTTAAATTGCAACCTCTCATGCAATTAAAAATTAAATGGATAAAAGAACAATACGATTTTGGCACTACACCATTACGAGAAGCTTTAAATAGACTTGAATCCGAAAATTTTGTAACCTTAAAAGCGAATATAGGCTTTATCGTAAGCGATGTATCAATTGATGAATTAGTAGATTTGCTAAAAACTAAAGCGCTACTAAGATTGCAGCTTTTAAAAGAATCCATGCAGTTTGGTGATATACAGTGGGAGTCAAAAGTCGTAGCCAGTCATTACCTCCTATCTAGAGAAAAGTCTCCAGCCTCTGAAAAATGTACGTTCGAAGAATATGTCCGTTGGATGCACGCATATGATGCCTTTAACGATGTATTAATCTCAGCCGGCCGGTCCATATGGTGCACCCGTTTCAATCAAAAAGTGACTGAACATATCCGACGTCAGGCTCGTGCATTAATGATAATTATGCCGGATTCAGAGCAACATGACTTCTCCACAGTTATGATGAAATCACAAGCTTTACGCACGTTATATGATTTAGATATGTATACAAAAATGAAAGATGCCGTGTTAGCCAGAAAAATCAATGACGTAACTTCATTGCTTAACACAAAAACAGATCTTATTATTGCAGCTTACAGTGAAATGAATAAGCAATAGAGATAAGATATGGTTGGCAATTTTGTATTATCATAGATTGCCAACTTCCTGATCATTTTGCACAAAATTTTCGTGAACTCATATAACCGGCTTCACCTTCAACTTGGTTACTGAAAGATCGGTGTTACCTTCACCTCAACGAAACACCCCACACATACTCTTCGCTTGCATGAGCAGTTGATGCATTTCAATCACCTTAGTATCTAGCCCATAAGTCTTAGGTTCAAGCTACTCAACCTGCTCTTCATTTTTAATAAATACATTGGTTGAACCGCCTTAATGCCTAATCACGACTTTACGTATCAAATAAAAAATAACTTTTAAAAAACATTTATAGGCAGCCAAAACAATAAACTCAGCAACATAATTTGCTTACAAAATTAAATCATATTAAAAACAAATCATCACATATCGATAATTGCTAGATATTGATTAATATAAAATATAAGATACATCTAAATGATAGATTCTAAATGGTTATCTCTTGAGCATTGATAAAAAATACAATCTGATTGCGCATATGAAATATTAAAACAAGATATTTTGCATATCAGGATTCCGCCAAGCGCATCTTTAAAGCTTTCTTGGTTACAGAAAAAATACGGCTTAAGCATACCAGAATTACATCAAGCCTTAACACGCCTTGAAAGTGAGTATTTAGTAATACAAAAGTCAGGCAAAGGGTTTTTCGTAGCGTCTGTTTCCATTGCAGAACTAATGGATCTTTACAAAGCCAGAATTATAATAAAGCAAGAGCTTTTAAAACAGGCTATGCAATTAGGCGATGCCGCCTGGGAAAACAACATCATCGGCACCCATGACCTTCTCTCAAGAGAGATATCTCCAGTTGAAGCACATTGCTCCTTCGACAACTATATTGCATGGAAAGAAGCCTATGATGCTTTTGACGAGGCTTTAATAGCCGCTCATCGCTTACCTTTAATGCACCATTATCACAAAACCCTTAGCGACAATATTCGGCGACATAGTCGTGTATTTGGTATAATTATGCCAAGTTTAGGTAAAATGAACTTTAAAATATCAGTTTTAAAAGTCCCTGCCTTTCAGGCCTTATATTCATTAGGCCATTACACCGCTCTAAAAGATGCTGTATTGAGACGAGATTTCGACCTCGCAATGACATTAGTCAATGCGCTCCATAATTTTATGATCACTGCATATAATGAATTGTATGAGGAGAATACCTCTCTTTGATTTTTCTGAAATTTTGATGTGCTTAGATTGCCGCACTTAAATGTTGTCCAAATAACTCTTCAATCAATATTTAAAATCTAAGAATAATGGCTCTTATAATTCTAGGAAAACTCAAACCTTTCATATATACAAAATATGATTTTCCAAAAATTGAGATCTATTTAAATGGAGGAGCTATCACATTCCAAGAAACCATCAAAAGTTGACTTCGCTTATGAAACGTTAAAAAATGACATTTTGAATAATAAAATTGCCCCAAATTTTCCTTTAAAAATTAATTGGCTACAAGGACAATACGGTTACGGCACGACACCTCTCCGCGAAACTCTTTCTCGTTTAGAAGGGGATCATCTTGTAAAATTAATTCCCAATAAAGGATTTTATACAGCCCCAGTTTCTATTGATGAGTTAACTGAGCTTTACAGAACAAGAAGCGTAATAAAATTACAGCTATTAAAAGAATCTATGCTTTTGGGTGATGGCAATTGGGAGGCGGACATTGTGTGCACCCATTATCTCTTAGCAAAACAAACATCCCCATCCAAAGGCACGTGTACCTACGAAGAATATAAAGCATGGATGCAAAGATACGATGAATTTGAGAGTACTTTAATCTCAGCTCACCGATCGCCGTGGGCAAACCGCTTCTATAAAATTGCAACTGATCAAGTGCGGCGTCAAGGCTGTGCTTTTAAGCTCCTCGTACCTAATCTTGAAGATCAGGACTTTTCATTAGGAACAGCACAATCCCCAACATTACGTACATTTTACTCAATTGAAACTTATACAGAAGTCAAATGCGCTGTGCTAAGCCGCGATTTTGAACAAGCACAAATGTTAGCAAACAAACACCTGGATATGGTTATAGCTGCTTATAATGAAATATATGCTGCCCATATTATTTGATATCCTATTAAGAAACGCTGGTGCTACTGAAGCTTAGCGTTTTCGATCAGAAAATTATTATTGCGAATTGTTAATCCAGCTCATCACTTTTAGAATGTTTTCGTACAGCATTACCGTACCGATAAATGTGCCGATGACAGCGACAATCATCAACTTCATAAGCCTGCAACCGCGCGCATTGCAATCACCAGTCGAAGGCCATCTTTCAGACAAGCGTAAACGATCCAGCGAGTGACACCAAGATTGAGGTTCAGTTAAATTTTCTTGATATCGAGCTACAAAAAAAGCCCTGCGCGATAGCAGGGCTATAATACCGTTTCTAAGTACAGCAGAGCCCCACAGAAAGCTCAAAAGCCCACAGCTACGCTCTACAGTTTCACAGCGGAATTCCCGCCATCGACGAATAAGCCAGAACCAGCAACAAAACTGGACATTGGGGACGCAAGAAAAAGTGCAGCTTTGGCGATTTCCTCCGGTTGAGCAATACGTTTCATAGCATGTAGACTGGCCGCCCATTCTTGCTGAGCCGTATCACCTGCCATCGCCGTATTGGTGCCGCCCGCCATCAAAGCATTCGCACGAATTCCTTTAGCAGCATAATCTGCCGCAATCCCTTTTACTAAGCCCGTCAAACCTGCCTTAGCAGCAGCGTAAACACCCATGCCCGGTAATCCGACGCTGGTGCCGACAAAGCTGGATGTAAAAATAACAGAACCTCCGCCACGCTTCAGCATGGCAGGAATTTGGCTGCGCGAGCCTAAAAATGCTGATGTTAAGGTCGAGGCAAGCGTGTCTTCCCATTGCAGATAGGCAACTTCTGCCAACGGCTTTATAGGACCAATTGTTGCTGCATTATTGAAGGCAATATCAAGACCTCCGAATGTTTTCTCAGCCTCACTGACCAGCCTTTCATGAGTCGTCAGCAGCTTTACATCACCGGTAACAATGCTAACCTGGCCACCAGCAGCACGGATCGTTTCGGCCACATTCTGCAAGCCTTTTTCGCCTCTGGCGTTCAGCACAACTGCGGCACCTTCCGCACTAAAAAGCAACGCAGCAGCACGACCAATCCCCGATGATGCACCTGTAATTATAGCTACTTTATTATCTAATAGTCCCATTGAGTATCTCCTATGTCGGAGCCATTCATAGGTATGATAATCATAACCGGACTATGCATTTCTTATTTTTAAATTTCATATTCTTGATAAATTCATCTCAAAAACAATAACTATATCGGCAACTATTAAAACAAGTGCCGCTATTGCAGAAATCAGTCTGGATCACTCCTGCCGACCAATAATCTGCCTGCTGTTTTCGATAATGACGCTATTTGCTATACCGTCGATTGCAGCATCACCTATGCCGCCCGATGCACCAACCACCCCATTAACCACCCCGAAAAGGCTTCATATAATCGCAGCTATAACCGGGCTAAGTTTAGCTTTTGGAGTCTATTGAAAAAATACTTAAATAAAAGGCGGCTTCAACCACCAGTTTCCCAGCACCCCAAACGTGATGTGAGCAATGTTTATGACTTTTGCTCCATAACCAATTTTGATAGCAGATCAATCTGCTGCTGTTGTTTTTCGATCAGCGCACTCAGGTCTGTTGGGATTACCTTGTCAAATTTATCATGCAGAGCCAATATCTCAATTTCGGCCTTTAAATTGATCTCATAATCATGACCTGCATCCATACGATCTTTTGCAGCTTGTCTGTTTTGGCTCATCATAATCACTGGCGCCTGAACTGCAGCCAGCATGGATAGTATGAGGTTCAAAAAGATATAAGGGTAAGGATCAAATGCCTTACTCGCAGCAAGTGAATTCAACCCTACCCACAGAACGAGCACAACAGCAAAGATAAAGATAAAAGTCCACGAACCACCAAACTGGGCGACTTTATCTGCCAGCCGCTGTCCGATGGTTAGCTTATCATCAAATGCAGCATTCACATTACGTGAAATAGTCTGACGCTCAATCAAACGCTTAAAAATTCGCATCTCCCTTTCTGTAAGGGATTCCAGCGGTTTTCCGAGATAATGGATTGCCTGTTCAGAAAAGTGAGACTTTTTACCAACTTCTGTCTTCAGGTTCTCAGACATAATCATCTCCACTTAATTTTCAGACTTACGTTCCTGCATACGGACAGCATTCATATTAGTACTGATTTTTAGCGTAATGAAAGTAGCCCAGAAATACGTTTCGGTTCAAATCCAAGAAGTCGTCAGACCACATTATGTAGCTTGATCCCCACTCTGAAATCAAAGAATATAATGGCCTCGAATAAGAGGCCTCCTCTCGGCTGATATTACTTTTTTTGCAGCGCTTTGACTTGCAGAGCAATATTACCGCGATCCAGCTCTGAAACGACTATCTCGGCAGGAGCCTGTGGCTTTAAACGAAACACTTTGGCACCAACTCTCTGATAAGTCTGATCAGGTGTTTCACGCTTGCCAATACATTTCGAAACGAAAGCCGCTACCTCTTTCACCGTCGTATCTTCTATTACACACGACCAGCTGACCGAAGATACGTTTGTTCGCAGAACGACACGGCAAGAATTACTGCCGGTTAATGCAAGCTTTGAAGGGTAAACATCCACGTCCATCGACGGCACATCGGCTGCGATATTCTTGAAGTTGACCTTCGTGTCTTTGATGACCTGCTTCAATGTGGAGCAATCTTTGCGGGCATCCAAAGCATAGGCTGAGTTGGATGCGAGAACCAAAACCGACACAAGAGCAGACGTGAATAATGTTTTCATGGGAGCCTCCGAATAGACGAGGCATAAACGATTGGAAACGATCAAACAATCATGATGTTGCCTGACAAGAAGCCTAATCGGAAACAAGAAGGTGGTATCTTACAGATCGCGCAGAAAGCTACCCCGCCCAGAGTTCCTGACGTTCTCCCCCGTAAATTAGGCCAGAGCTTACTTCATCATGGATTAAGTCTGTCGAGCAACGTCATCAAAACTACAGCCTTGAGAAATCTACTTTTTAATTTAGCGTTTATCACCGATATCTGCGTTACTCATGAGCATGCGGCACCAATATACATCCAGATTATATAAACATTCTGGCTAATGCCTGAAGCGGCAAGCCCTCTTCACTCGCAAACTGGCGAAGCCCTGTCCTGCCAACCCTTCAATTGACCATCTTTCCAATAATAAACCGATATATTCTCTGCATTATTATTAAGATTTGCCATTTGTTGAGAAATTTCCCATACGCATTTCTAAAAGGAAGTGCTTAATGACCTATATTGCAGATTTTTTTAAATACACAGCGATTGTAGTGATCGGGCTTTTGCCTATTATGAATCCTTTGACAACAATACCGCTGTACATGTCACTAACAAACCGTATGTCTGCCGAGAATAAGCGCAAACAAGCTGCCAAAGCCTGCGTTTATGCTTTCAGTATTCTCGCAACTTTTCTGCTGCTTGGAAAAGGTATTATTTCTCTCTTCGGCATTTCTATGCCGGGTATTCGGGTTGCTGGTGGTATTATTATCCTGATATTGGCACTACGGATGATTTTTTCAGGAAGTGATCCGTCTTCAGAAGTCGATTCATCCGCTTCTGACATCAAAAAAGCTGATATGGATTATTCATTCTCGCCCCTGGCCATGCCAAGTCTTGCAGGTCCCGGCTCCATCGCAGTGGTGATGGGTTTAGGCTCGCAAATTCCGGTAGGGCAAATGATTATGGGGCATATCCATATTCTGATCGGCATCGCCATTGTCGCATCAATTGCCTATATCACTTTGTCCGCATCCAAATGGATTGAAAAACTGTTGGGAAAACACGGTACACAAGCGATTTCAAAGATCATGGGCTTCCTGCTGACTTGTATCGCTGTGCAATTTTTAGCATCAGGAATACGGGACTTTTATATAGATTTCTCCGCATTGACGCCCACAGGAGCGTTATAAAGGTCCAAAGTAATTGCCTGCCACATCTTACCCCAAAGGTAACCATCGGCAACATTTGCCAGAAATATATAGTGGTTGATTGCCCCTTCAGAGAAATTGCACACAGTGCTATGCTCAGGTGATTTTAATACAAATACAATTACATAGTCTTATTGACATGAATGCTGCCTTTAATAATACATATCTCAACAACCACCAATAGACAGAGAAATTCCAGATGAACTTTCAAGACATGACCAGTTTCGATAAATTTTTGACGCCGTCCCTTATTAAGATTGTTTATTGGCTGGGTATTGCAGCAATTGTTATTGCTTCGCTGATTACTATATTCTCAGCATTCAGCTTTATGGGCGGTGGGATCAAGCAGGTTATTGGCGGCCTTTTTATGCTCATTGCCGGTACAATTTTCTGGCGCGTTGCCTGTGAAGGCATCATTCTGTCCTTCCGGATTTATGACCGTCTGACAGAAATCAGAGACCGGTTGCCACGCAACTAAGCTCTTACAAACGGCGACCTTCGGGTCGCCGTTTTTTTTCAATGAGACACAATTATTTGGGAAAGCCGGTTTTATCCAAGCGCATTTGAAGACGATGAGAAATACACCGTAATATAAGCCTCATTATGGAAACCATGCCATGTATCTCGCCGGAATTGCTTTCTTTATAATCTCATGCCTCATCGCCATTATCGCGAATTATAAACTCCGGCACCTGCATAGATTACCTATGCAATGGGGACTATCAGGACAAGTTAACTGGACAGCGCCGAGACCTTATGCGCTAGCACTCTTTCCTGTGCTTTATGCCCTGATTGCAGCATTCCTTATTTTTACCAGCAGCAGCGGCCATGAAGCAACCACAACCCGCTCCTTACTCATCCTTGCTATTACTCTGGTGGGAACGCAGCTTTTGCATCTTTTACTGATCGACAAAACAAACGGCTCATAAAATCTGTCGATAACCTTACTTTACAATAATTATCCAGGCCCTAATTCACTCGAAGTAAGTGGTGACTGATACGTCTGCGCCTGCCATCACTTTACTATACCGATTTATTACAGCTGATATTCGATGTGATATATGAGCATCTTGCAGCTTCAACTTTAAGCAGCGATAATGCTTCTCGTACACACTTTGTGTTTACTGATTGCCACGAGTTGGTCTTATCAGTCTCACAAAAAACGCACATTTATAACAATAATTAATTTCGCAACTTTTGTTGCACCTTCGCCTTACAATAATTGCAATATCCTTGGAGAAGATACGGTAATGCGAATTCGTTACGATATGAAAAAACTGCCCAATGGCCAATGGTGTGTCTATGACATTTTCACCGGCATCGTCGCCAAGCATAATGGCACCAATGTTATCGGCCTGAATATTACTCAAACAGACCAAATGGTAGATCTGCTCAACGAACGTGATGCAGAGGCATGTCTGGATCTAAAGCCAGAACCGACATATCACTAAGCAAACGGACACTCAGATGCACACCAACCGCTTCACATTCAGATTTCCCAAGTACAGACTGTCGAAAAGCTGCGGACAGCCACCAAATTTTTGCGCCTGATATTTCCATCCCTACTTGTAGTTAAATTTGCAGATAACCTTCTGCTACCTTCACCGCGCTACCGCCAATGCGAGCGCCAGTGAGTTTTTTCCCCGCTACATCCAGTTCCAGACGAATACGCGATGGTCGGCCCATCTGTATCCCCTGCTCAATCCATAACTGCGTCAGTCCGTCCACCGGCCTGTCAAAATCATGTATAGCACCGGCAAAAGCCGCAACGGCTGACCCTGTGGCCGGATCTTCATAAACATGCTTACCTGAGGTGAACATACGCGCATGATAGCTGCTCTCAAACAGCCGCGTCTCACGGGTATAAATGTAAAATGGGATCGCGCGCCCTTCAAAGGCCTGCATGTGATCTTCCACAAAAACCGGATCAACCACAACTTTTGCAGCAGAAATCATATTCTTGACCGGCACCAGCACAAACGGCTTACCGCCGCTCCACACAGATGGCACATGGTTTTCAAAGCCAATTTCATGCGTATTCAAACGCAAAGCAGCAGCGACCTGCTCTTTTTCAACTGTGATATTTACCCGCTCCGGCAAGCGCGGGAGATCAAACTCTGCAAAAGCAGATGACTGCTCATTGCCGTTACAGTGAACAGCAACCCGTACAGGACCGACCTTTTCTTCCAGGGTCATAATCAAATCAGTCTGCGGCTTCTGTCCGTCATTGTTTTTATAGGCCAGAGCAACTGCTGTGCCGACAGTAGGATGTCCGGCAAAACTCAGCTCATATTCCGGTGTAAAAATCCGGATAGATGCCGAATGCATCGGATTTTCAGCAGGCGTTACAAAGACGGTTTCAGAGAGATTAAACTCCCGTGCAATGGCCAGCATCGTGGCATCATCCAACCCGTCAGCATCATGAACAACAGCGAGCGGATTTCCCGCCAGTGGCTTTTCTGTGAAAACATCGTAGATTTCGTAGAAACGCCCCTGCATCCGTTTGCTGCTCATAATCTCTGCCCTTCCCACTGACCTATGATGATCACTGCCACCTTTTAAAAAAGATGGCATCTGATTCAACACATTTGCATTCCCTGCTAAAACATTCAAACGATTCATGAACTGCTTTTCAACAAGCAGAATATCGCAGTCAACACAGACTGAAATTATTGCGTAAAATACCAATCCGTAAAAGCACGGATATAAGGCGGACTGCGCTCATCCAGCGCCTCGCCCTGCCCGATCATAAGCACGCCCGACAATTCCGGTTTCTCCTGTGATGCAATAAACTGTCTGACTTGCGCCTCTAACTGCACCGCCGTCCGGTCAAAGTAATAGCAACGAAACAGCGCCAGACTGCGCTCACTCATCACCAAACTATAACCGCCCGTGCGCTTTGCATCGGCCAGATCAATGCCGGTTTCTTCCAGCACCTCGCGGCGGGCATTGCCGGCAAAGTCGACCTGTCCGTCAACGATATCCTGATCATCATTGGAACCGGCCGGAAAATAAATACGTCCGGCCACAGCATTATGCGAGGCCATCTGTCCGAGCAGCAATTTATTGTCGGATGAAACAATCACACCACTGCCAAAAATATGAAACGGCTTATCCGCGCTTTTATCTTTGCGCCAATAAAGCAGACTGCGGAAAGACGTGCGCTGATAAGAGGCTGTCAAAATTCCATTACGCAGTTCAGCACGCGTCGCCAGATAAATCTCGCCATCATAGAGCGAAGAATTAGCAGCGACTTCCTGCTGCCAGTTTGCATCAATTTTCTGTCTGTTATGCACGACATAATCCGGCTCACCGGCTTCAACCAGAACCCTGACGTCCTGCACCGGATAAATTTTATTCTCGGCTATATCCTGCATTTTTATCACTCCGTTACACCGCGCATTGCCTTACAGCTCTAGTGTGACAGCAACAGGACAATGATCGCTTGCCTTCGGCCTGTCCCAGCCAATTCGCGGAAAACGCACCACATCCTGCCCCTCAGGAAATACCGTACGATAAGGCTGACCGTTGCGGATAATCTCCGGCACAACATGCGCATTGCGCTGTGCCAGAGCGGGTGATGCCCAGATATAATCCAGCTGACACAGATGGCGCTCCTGCGGCCCTCGCGTATGATAGAGTGTCCAGCGATCCAGTTCAGGCCGCCGCTCTACCAAATTCACAGCAAAGCCGTCTTCCAGAAAGACATTGAGACAGTTTTCAGGTTCGTGCACCGGCGTAAACTGATAACCATCCCACTGGTCACCACTGATCGCTATCTTTTCATAATAATCGTTGAAGTCACCACAGATCACCCACGAGGCATTTGCGGCTTCTTCACGACCAAAACGTTTTTCGATAATCATGCGCACAGCACGGGCTTCAGCCATGCGCACCGGCAAGGTCGTCAGTTTCGGGTCCTGCCCGTAGCGCACGCCGCCCATGGATTTAAAATGCGTCACAAACAGCGTCAGCGGCTTGCCACCAATCCGCAGATCAAGCATCAGACAATCGCGCTTAAACACACGCTCATGCGCCTCTATACCGACATTGGCCAGCACCGGATCATAAATACCTAAATCCTGATAGGTCAGATGCGCATTGCTCTCCAGCTTGACCAGTTCAATCTCATGTCCGCTTTTTGTGGTGTCGCGCATCATCACGCTGACATCAATGCCGCGGCTGTCATTGCCATCAATCAGATATTTATGCTTGTAGCCCTGCCCTACCATTTTGAACAAATAGCCATATTCAAACGCATTCAGTGCCTCGAGGTCGTCAACCTCCTGCAAGCAGAGAATATCCGCGCGGGTCTGTGCAATCGATAAAGCCGAAAGCTGACGGGTATCATCCGTATGCGCCACCATACGCGCCTGCTCAAGCAACCGGTACTGCGCCTCATTATCAATGGCAAAGAGCTGCAATGAACGATCCTGACGGTTCTCATTGCGATAACCGGTAAAATCAAACCGCCGCATCAGGTTTTCAATATTGAATGTCGCCAGCGTAAATAAAACAGGCTTTTCAGATGAAGCATTATCGCTTACCGGCTCAACCTGCGCAGAAATTATATCAGACATTATGGTACCATCATTGCGTTCATCAGCGACTGTCTCCAACCTAAACAGCATCACATGAATTGCAATCGCTGATATGACCGGTAACATTTTTGTGGCGCTATGCCCGCCTCTTAAATTAGCGGCAATTAGTAATTATATTAAGATACAGTTTTATAGATTTATGAACGGATATTGCCATGTCCAGATCCATTTTAAAAACCGCTCTAACGCTGAGCATTGCCCTGTTTTCGGGCGCTTCTGCCTATGCAGGCGGCAATCAGATCGGCGGTGGTATTCCCTCACTCAATCCGACTGGTATGTTGATTATCGGTGGCATTACTGGTGGTAACCGCACTGATCCTGCAGCCCGCAACTGCTATGGCTCGACTTTGTGTAAAGAAAGCGGCTCTTACTACACCGAAGACGGCGTGCTCAATTATAAGAACCGTGATCCGCTGGTACAGCGCGGCGCTACAAAACGTATCGGTTCTGATACTTCATCAACTGTCAGTGACAACAGCAACCATATACAATGGTGCAGTAATCAGTATCGTTCTTACCGCGCTTCCGACAATAGCTATCAGCCCTTTGCCGGCGTACGGAAAACCTGTAACTCGCCTTTCTGATCTTCAAAAAACAACGCCCCTTCAAACCGATGTCTGAAGGGGCGTTGCTGCATTTAAAAAGAGGCCGTAAGATTAGTCTTTGCTGACTTCTGTAATATAGTTGGCATCAGCAACCATATTGAAGTTCTTCACATTTTTAGCTGCAACAGCGGTTTCAATCTGCTGATAGAGCATGACGAACGGGCTGGTCTCCTGAAAATCCTTCTGGATTTTATGATACATCTGCTCACGCTTAGCAGTATCAGTTTCCTTTGCCGCATCCATGGTTTCCTTGGACATTTCCGGAATGTCCCACGAACTGCGCCATGCCGTTGTTTTTATATCAGCATCATCGCCATTGTTCTGGTTATAGGAGAATGTCGAAGCATTGGTATGCGGATCCCAGTAATCCGGCCCCCAGATACCCAGTGAAAGCTCATGCTTACGAGCGCGAACTTTGGTGGTGGTCAGTTTGCCATCACCCTGCAACAGCTCAACTTTGATACCGGCTTTGGCAAAGGTTTGCTGAATGCTTTCAGCAATACCAACACCTGGCTGTGTGTTACGTACATCGAGTGTAATGCTGAAACCATCTTGCAGACCGGCATCAGCCAGTAGCTGTTTGGCTTTTTCAACATCCAGCTTGAACGGCTTATCGTCAATCGCACCAAACATACCAAGCGGCAGGAAGGACTGATGTGTGCGGCCAATACCTTTAATCAGGGTATTTTCAATTGCATCATAATCGACGAGATATTTCATCGCCTGACGCACTTCCAGTTTGGCAAGGTTCGGCACATTCTGATTGGCTGTCAGATAATATGTGCGGCCTTTAGGGGCACTTAACACATTGAAATCGCTGTTCTTAGCGAATTCAGCAATATCACCGGGCTCCAAATTGCGCGCAACATCAATATCACCGGCCTGCAACAGCAGACGCTGCGACATGCTTTCTTTTACATGGCGATAAATAGCACGCTCAATAGCCGGTTTTGTGCCGCTATAATTTTCGTTGCGATCCAGCAAAATAACTTCGCTCGGGCGCCATTCTTTCAGGCTGTAAACACCCGAACCGGCATAATTGCGCTTCAGCCAGTCATAACCAAAATCCGTATCAAAAGGCTTGGCATCGGTTTTCTCAACCTTAACCGCATGTTCCTCAACCAGCTTGCTGTCTACGATAGAGGCAACACTGGAAGACAGCGCATTCAGAACAAAACTCGGCGCGTAAGATTCTTCCGTTGAAAACACAACAGTATAATCATCCGGTGCGCTCACCAGCTTGTCGACATTATCTTTGTTCAAACCAAACTGGCTGATGATGAATGCAGGGCTGAGATCAAGCTTAATCGCGCGGTGCAGAGAATAAACCACATCCTGCGCTGTCAGCGGATTGCCGGAGGCAAATTTCAGACCCTGCTTGATTTTAAATGTAATGGTCTTACCGTCTTCAGAGATTGTCCAGCTTTCAGCAACCTGCGGAATGATCTTGGTCGGATCTTTCGGATCGGTTGTGATCAGGCGTTCATAGGTGTTTGTCAGAATTTCTGATGTGGTGATTTCGAAAATTTCTGCCGGATCGAGAGAAATCACATCGTCAATGGCCATGGCCACAACCAGCGTGTTCGCCGGTGTTGCGGCATAAGCCCCTGCACTCATACCGAGCACGGATGCACAGGCCAGCGCCAAAGTGTATTTTTTGATTAAAGTCATGAGTTTCCCCTCATTCTCCGCCTGAACCGCTCACCATTATCCGGACTCAAGCCTGTAAAATTATTGCATATCCAAGCTACAGGATTGCCCGCTAAATCCAAGCATCTTTTATAAAGAAAGCCGTAAATTCAGCAAGTTAAGTGCCAAACCATATCCCCGCTAAATACATCCATTTAACGGCGATATGCCTGAGCTGAAACTCTGCTCTGAAGACATAAAAAAGCCGGAGCAAGGCTCCGGCTTTTTCAGTCTCAACAGATACTATTATTTCTGATGCGCACGGATCAGATTGCCAAGGCGCTTAATGCCCTCTTCAATCATCTCGTCATTAGCACAGGAATAAGCCAGACGCACTGTATTGGCACCGCTGCCATCAGCATGAAATGCTTTACCCGGTACAAAAGCGACTTTTTCAGTCTCAATGGCCGCGGCAAGCAGATCAGCGCCGTTCATATACTCCGGCAGTGTTACCCAGATGAACATACCGCCCTCAGGCTTAGTCCATGTGGCAGATTTCGGCATATATTTATCCAGCGCTTCGAGCATTTTGTTGCGGCGGTGGGAATATACAGCTTTGATCTTAGCAATCTGCGCATCAAAACCATTGGCAGCAACATGATGAACAGCCAGCTGATTAATAGTCGAAGAATGCAGATCAGCAGCCTGCTTCATCAACACCAGTTTGCGGATAACTGTGCTGTTGGCCACAACATAACCAACGCGCAGACCCGGTGCCAATGTCTTGGAGAAACTACCGGAATAGATGGTGCGGGTATTTTCAATCGAACCTTTACGTTCAATTTCCAGCGCCAGAACCGGCGGGATCGGCGTACCGTCAAAACGCAGATACTGATAGGCAGCATCTTCGATCAGCGCGATATCCATTTCATCGCCCAGATCAATCAGCTTTTCACGACCTTCACGATCAATCGTTTCACCGGTCGGATTGCTGAAATCTGCCGAGAAATATGCAAATTTCACCTTGCCGCCAGCCTTGGCAGCAGCTTCTTCATAGGAAGCCGGTGTGCGATTGCCATTTGGCTGCAGATCGTCATAGGTCGGCTCATAGGCATTGAAAGCCTGCAACGCACCGAGATAGGTCGGACGAACAACCAGCGCCGTATCATTTGGCGACAGGAACAGTTTGCCCAGATAATCCAACGCCTGCTGTGAGCCGGAAGTGATGAAAATATTCTCCGGTGCACATGGTACACCGAGCTTTGCCATTTCACCCTGCAGCCATTCGCGCAGCGGCTTATAGCCTTCACTTACCGAATATTGCAGCGCTGCATCGGATTTGCCGGATGCAAAAATATCAGCATAGGCTTCTTTAAACTCTTCCGCCGGAAACAGCTTCGGATCAGGAATACCGCCAGCGAAAGAAATAATATCCGGACGCTCAAGCAGTTTCAACAATTCACGAATTTCAGACGCTTTCATGCGCGAGGAGCGCGTTGCGAATATTTTTTCCCAATCCAACATGGGGAGTTCCTCATCATTTCAAAAAGATGCAGTCGAATAGACCATAAAACTTAACCAAAAGCTGTGTGCCTTTGGGTATCACCTTATGCGTATTTCACAACAAAACAAGCAAAATATGTCAGCAATACTGACCTTTTATTCACATCGTTGCGAAATATGTGCAAATTCGGTTATATTCGTACAAAAATTAGAGCCAAAAACTAACAATCATGCGTTCAGCGTGATCGGACGCACCATCATCACTTCGTCATACATTTCACCATTCAGTGATATCCAGTTCGGCCGGCGTCCGAATTCCGTATAACCTTCGCGTAAATAAAGCTGCAAAGCAGATTTGTTTTCAGCAAGTACGCTGAGCTCAAGCTGGCTGAAACCATTATCACGCGCATAGACCTCAACAGCCTGCATCAGTTTCTGGCCAATATTCCGGCCGCGCATTTCGCTTTTCACATAGACCATCACGACAATCGCACGATGCGATGTCCGCGCGCCGTCCTGAGGCCACAGACCAATCAGACCAACGGCCTTCTCTCCGTCGAAAGCAGCAAAAACCGGTGCATTTAACTTTGCACGCCAATCAGCTTCAGAGAATTTTACCCAGTCTTCATAGGCAGAACTATAAGCTTCCGGATGCAGTTGCAGCGCTTCCAACCGGATATCCCGAAGAATAGCAAAGTCATCGGACTTCAACTGCCGGATCGTTATTTCACTCATATCTCATTCCTCCCGTCAGCAGTACTGCCATAAATAGTCAGGCCCGCACAAACAAAACTTTGTGCGGGCCTGATATTCAGCGATTAAACAATGCAAGCTTCTTTGCGGGCTTTGTTAACCGGATTAGTTGCGGGTTTTATCAACCAGCTTGTTCTTGGAGATCCCCCTCGGCTATGCCGAGAAACAGAAAACTTGGATCGCCATAAACTGAAACCGGATTAGTTGCGGGCTTTGTCAACTAGCTTGTTCTTGGAGATCCAAGGCATCATGGCGCGCAGCTTGGCACCAACTTCTTCGATCTGGTGATCGTCGTTCATACGACGGATACCCTTGAAGCGTGCAGCACCGGCACGGTATTCCTGCATCCAGTCGGATGTGAACTTACCGGTCTGAATGTCGTGCAGAACGCGCTTCATTTCAGCTTTGGTTTCTGCAGTGATGATGCGCGGACCAGTTACATATTCGCCCCACTCAGCAGTGTTGGAGATCGAATAGTTCATGTTGGCGATACCGCCTTCATAGATCAGGTCAACGATCAGCTTCACTTCGTGCAAGCACTCGAAGTAAGCCATTTCAGGTGCATAACCACCTTCAACCAGTGTTTCAAAGCCAGCGCGGATCAGCTCAACCAGACCGCCGCAGAGAACTGCCTGCTCACCAAACAGATCGGTTTCGCACTCTTCTTTGAATGTGGTTTCGATAACGCCCGAACGACCGCCTCCAACGCCGGAAGCGTATGACAGAGCGAGATCATGTGCGTTGCCGGAAGCATCCTGATGGATAGCGATCAGGCAAGGAACGCCGCCGCCCTTCTGGTATTCGCCGCGTACAGTGTGACCCGGGCCCTTTGGCGCGATCATCACAACGTCAACAGTCTTTTTGGTTTCGATCAGGCCGAAATGAACGTTCAGACCATGAGCAAAAGCAATAGCAGCGCCGTCGCGAAGATTGTTGTGGATGTGTTCTTTATAGATGTCAGCCTGAAGTTCATCAGGGGTTGCCATCATCATCAGGTCTGCCCATTTAGCAGCATCTGCAACGCTGAGAACTTCAAAACCGTCAGCTTCAGCTTTTTTAACAGTGGCAGAATCCATACGCAGCGCAATACGAACATGCTTTGCACCGGAATCTTTGAGGTTCAGCGCGTGCGCGCGACCCTGGCTACCGTAACCAACGATAACAACATTCTTGCCTTTGATCAGATTTACGTCTGCATCGCTGTCATAATAAACGCGCATAGGATATTCCCTTCCTTCTATGCTATGTCCGGCTTTTACAAAACCGGTGTTTCTTATCCGGCTTTTCAGGAGCCGGCTTTATTTCCGTAAAGAGCAAAAAACTGACGCGTTGCCGTTCTGGCATCGCGAATAATTTCTGCATCACTGACTTCATGATGATCGCCGAGCAGCAGACGGATCTGCATATCGCGCACCACAAGGCCAAAGAATGAAGCGAATGCTTCATCAATATCATCAAAGTCCAGCAGGCCTGCTTCGCGGCCGGTTTCCAGAACCGGCTTGAGACGACGCGCCATTGCGATCGGGCCATTGTTCAGCACGATCTCACCGAGATCCGACTTGCCGGAACCTGCATGGCTCACGGCCAAACGGTTCAGCGCAATCGATGTGCTGCCGGACAGAACCAGCAACCAGTCACGGGCAAAATGCTCCAGACTGGTAAAGAGTGACTCTTCGTCCAGTCCTTCCTTCGCCACCGGCACAACACGCACTTTCGACGCCTGCCACTGTACTGTTGCGGTCAGCAAACCATCTCGGTCGCTGAACCATTTATAAAGCGTTTCCTTGGAGCAGCTTGCCCGTCGTGCAACACCAGCCATAGTCAGACTGTCGCCGCCTTCAACGAGTAGCTCGAGTGCAGCATTCAGCACATCTTTCTGACGATCTGTCAGATCGAAGCCGTTTCCGACATTGCTCACGACATTATCAGGCTGCTGCAACTGCACGCTTCCACGCTCCTTTTAAACCTATTTCATACGTATCTCACAGATTCTCATCATGCGTACCGTACGTTACGGTTCGGACTATGCCGTTACAATTTCAACAATGCAAGAGGGATTTTTAGTCCGCCGCGAAATTTTATGCAGCAAATTGATCAGAGATTGACCTGTGTGCCAATCTCCACCACACGACCAGTCGGAATCTGGAAATATTCCGTGGCATCCGAAGCACTGCGGGCAAGCGTAATAAATAATTTTGCCTGCCAATGCGGCATTGGCGAGCGCGGCGATATTCGTAACACACGCCGCGAAAGGAAAAATGATGTGGTCATAATATCATATTTCCAGCCAAGCCTGCGGCAAATGCCCAATGCACGCGGAATATTCGGTGACTGCATATAACCAAAGGTCAGCGTCACTTGCATGAAGCGGTCGCTATATTGCGAAATACGCGCACGATCATCCGCAGATACCCATGGGCGCGGCGCCGTCACCACAGTCAGAATAACATTGTTCTCGTGCAGAACTTTATAATGCTTGAGGCTATGCATCAGCGCTGTCGGCACGCTGGCCGGATCGCCTGTCAGGAAAACCGCTGTGCCTGCCACAATCACCGGCTCTTTGCGTGTCATCTGATTGACAATCAAATCCAGCGGCACTTCTGTCTTACGGGTTTTCTCGAACAGATCGCGGCTGCCGCGTACCCATGTCCACATCACCAGCAAGACCAGCGCCCCGACCACAATAGATGCCCAACCGCCCTGATGCACTTTGACCAGATTGGCGCTGAAGAACATCAGGTCAACCACAGCAAATCCAATAATCGGCACCAGCACAACCGGCAGGCTCCATTTCCACTGACGACGCATCACAAAGAACAGCAGCGTGGTCGTCACCAGCATATTGCCGGTGACCGCAATACCATAGGCTGCGGCCAGATTACTGGATTTTTGGAACGTCACCACCAGCAGGATTACTGTAATACCAAGCAGCAGATTAATGCGCGGCATATAAATCTGTCCGTGCAGCGTCTCAGATGTATGCAAGACCTCAAGCCTTGGCAGAATATTCAACTGCACTGCCTGCCGTGCCAGCGAATAGGTACCCGTCAAAACCGCCTGACTGGCAATCACCGTGGCAATCGTTGCCAGCAGAACCATCGGCAGCAAAGCCCATTGCGGCATCATCTGAAAAAACGGATTTTGCACTGCCTCACCGGTTGCCGCACTATGCGTCAGGATAAATGCGCCCTGCCCGAAATAATTCAGGATCAGGCTCGGAAACACAATCCACAGCCATGCACGTACAATCGGCTTACGCCCGAAATGTCCGAGGTCGGCATAAAGCGCTTCTGCACCGGTGACCGCGAGAAAAATCGCACCAATGGTTGCGAAAGAGGTTGTCAGATTACCGCTGAGAAAAGCAAAGGCATAATAGGGATTAAGCCCAGCGAGAATACCCGGATCATCAAATATATGAATAAAACCGGTTAGCCCTAATGCCAGAAACCACAGCAACATCACGGGGCCGAAAATACTGGCCATACGCCCTGTACCGTGCCGTTGTACAAAGAACAGCACAAGCAAAATCGTAATGGTAATCGGCACCACATAGGGTGTCATATGCGGCGCGACAATCTCCAGCCCTTCCACCGCGGAAAGTACAGAAATTGCCGGTGTAATCACCGCATCACCAAAAAACAGTGACGCGCCGATAATCCCGATACCGAGAATAATATCCGGACGGTTGGCAAAGCTGGAGCGCACCAGCGCCATGAGCGAGAGAATGCCGCCCTCGCCGTTATTATCCGCACGCAATACGAACAGCACATATTTCACGGTAACGATGAGTGCCAGCGACCAGACGATCAGAGAGATCACACCAAGAATTTCAGCACGGAGCAAATTACCATCCGAGACGGAGGCATGCAGCGCTTCGCGAAAAGCGTAAATCGGGCTGGTACCAATATCGCCATAGACGACACCAAGCGCGCCCATCATTAATAGCTTCAGGCTGCCCGTATGGCTGTGAGGATCATTTTGATCCTCATCGGGGCTGACCGGAATATCCTGATGGGCAATCTCTTCACGCTGCGACTGCTTCATACATAACCTATAACTATGTGATGCTATCAATACGCCGGTCTGTGCTTCGATCTTAGCCTTATAAACAAGCGAAGGAAATGGCCGGAGTGCAGTATATAAATGCTCAATTTTTCTGAATGACAATAGCAAAGAAATGCATATCTGCCCTGACGAGCCATCTGTATTTGTGATGGCTCATCAGAGCAGGAAATTATAAAAATTATTTAAAATCAATATCTTATAAAATAAAATTGAATCAAAACACAAAAAACGATTTTAGCCGAGTGCTTTGATAAAACGCTGTACTGACTGGCGCATACCATATTCCAGTGCATCTGCCGTCAGACCATGTCCGATTGAAACTTCGCTCAATGTCGGCATGACTTTAACCAAAGCAGGCAGATTGGCGACTGTCAGATCATGCCCTGCATTAATACCCAAACCAAGCTCCGCAGCTTTCAAAGCCGCGCGTTCCAGCAAGGCCAGTTCATGTGCCTGCGCCTTAGGATCAGCATAGGCGCCGCCATAAGGACCGGTGAAAAACTCCACGCGGTCTACACCAGTCTCTTTTGCAATCTCAAGACCATCCGGTGTCGGATCAGCAAACATGGAAACGCGCATGCCGCGGGATTTCAGACGCTTGGTCACCTCACTCAGCATGCTCTTATGCTTGGCAAAATCCCAGCCGTGGTCAGACGTATTCTGCGCCGGATCATCCGGCACCAGCGTGACCTGCTCCGGCTCATGTTGCTCAACCAGCGCCAGAAACTCTTCCGACGGATAGCCTTCGATATTAAATTCAGCCTGCGGAAACTCATCGTCAATCAAGGCACGAAGATCGCCGAGATCAGAGAAACGGATATGACGCTGATCAGGGCGTGGATGCACAGTCAGGCCGGATGCACCTGCATCAAGCGCAACACGCCCCAAGCCTGTCACACTCGGCCATGGCAAATCGCGACGATTACGCAACATAGCCACAGCATTGAGATTAACAGACAAGGTTGCAACCATGATCAAACTCCCTGATCCATTTCAGTCCCGCCCAGAGCGTTCCCGCTTTCGGGATGCGCTCTAGCGAACGATTGTTAGTTTTTCCGCTGCACGGGTAATAGCCGTATAGAGCCAGCGTTCGCGCGTATCGCGGAAAGCATAGCTCTCATCAAACAATACCACATTGTTCCACTGCGAGCCCTGCGCTTTATGTGTCGTCAACGCATAGCCGTAGTCAAAATCGTCAAAACGCTTTTTGGTCTGCCACGGAATTTCCGTATCCGGATCTTCAAACTGTGCCTTCAACAATTTGATTTTGGCAACACCGCGGCCCGGCTCTTCATCTTCCGGCGCGATCAGCAGATTAATACCCGGTTTCACGGTTTCCTTGGAAGATGTCATCACCTTCCAGAGCGAACCATTGAGCAGACCTTTGGCCGGATCGTTACGCAGACAAACCAGCTTGTCACCGGATTGCGGATAATCTGCAGTAAAACCTTTGAGCTCACGCAGACGCTGATTATAACGCTTGCGTGTGCGGTTGGTACCAACCAGCACCTGATCGGCATCGAGCACCAGATCCTGTGTCACTTCCGCTTTGCTGATTACCCGTGCGGCACCGTAGTCGCCATAAGGGATATCCCGCCCTTCGCGCACATCTAGTGCCAAACGGATAATCGGATTATCCTGCGCCTGACGGTGAATTTCTGTCAGCAGATAATCCGGCTCCTGCTCGGTGAAAAAGCCGCCACCGCTGATCGGCGGCAACTGCCCCGGATCACCCAGCACCAGAATAGGCGTGCCGAATGTCATCAGATCGCGGCCAAGCTGCTCATCGACCATCGAACATTCGTCGACAACGATCAGCGCTGCTTTTGCCACAGGGCTCTGGCGGTTGAGAGAAAAGGTCGGAGAGATCGAAGTTTTACCCGTCGTCTCATCTTCAATCGCTTCTTCGCCTTTCGGGCGGTAGATCAGCGAATGCAGTGTGCGGGCATTGCTCGCACCTTTGGAGCGCAAGACCTGCGCCGCCTTACCGGTAAAGGCCGCAAACTGCACCTCACCATCCACATGCTCGGCAAAATAGCGCGCAAGCGTCGTCTTACCCGTTCCCGCATAGCCAAAAAGGCGGAAAATCGGGGAGCCGCCTTTTGCCAACCATTGCGCCACAGCTTGCAGCGCGTTGTCCTGTTCCGGTGAAAATTCCATCATGGTTCTGATTGACCGGATTCGCACCTAAAGAGCAAGTTTTATCACCTCAGCATCGGCCACAGACTGGCAACCAGCAGCAGAGCCATGGTAAGGTTGAACCATTTGAGCCGCACCGGATCTTCCAGCCATTGGCGCAACAGACTGCCAAATGCTGCCCATGACGACACACTCGGCAGATTAATAATCGCAAAAACAGCGCCAATCACCAGTACTGAAAGCGTATAGGCATCATGCACCGTATAGCTCGCCATAGCGGTGACTGCCATCACCCATGCTTTCGGGTTCACCCACTGAAACAACAAAGCTTGCATAAAGCTCATTGGTTTGGCAGCACTGTCTGTAACTGAACCGACCGAGGTTGAGGTGGCAATTTTATAAGCCAGATAGAGCATATAGGCACCACCCGCGAATTTCAGCGCCAGATAGAGTACCGGAGCCGTCTCCAAAACCGCACCAAGCCCGTAGCCCACGCCCAGCAACAGCGTCAGAAAACCGACGCCAATTCCCAGCATATGCGGGATTGTCCGACGAAAGCCGAAGTTCACTCCGGAAGCCAGCAGCATCAGATTATTCGGCCCCGGCGTGATGGAAGTTACAAACGCAAACACCACAAGCGCCATGAATATATCGTAAGAAAGCAACATCTGAAGAAACAATCTATTTATAAAAAGCAACACCGCTGTCTCTCTTGAGAACAGCGGTGCTACTTTGAAGCAATTGCTTAGGCAATTTGCAAAAGGACTTACATACCTTCAGCACCACGGATCATAGCTGCCACACCGGTACGGCACACTTCAATCAGACCAAGCGGCTTCATAATCGCAATGAATTGATCAATCTTTGCGCCCTTGCCGGTGATTTCAAAGATGAAATGCTCAACTGTTGCATCCACGACCTTGGCTTTAAAAGCATCGGCCAGGCGCAGCATTTCTGCACGGTCATCACCTTTGCCAACCACTTTGATCAGCGCCAGTTCACGTTCAACCGGACGTTCATGACCAAGCTGCTGGGCATGATAGGTCAGATCAACCACGCGATGCACCGGAACAATACGCTCCAATGAGTGACGAATTTGATCCAGCACATTGGCTGTGCCGCGCGTTACAATAGTAATACGCGACAGATGCTTTTCGTGCTCGGTTTCAGAAACTGTCAGGCTTTCAATATTGTAACCGCGACCGGAAAACAGACCAATAACACGGGCAAGAACCCCCGGCTCGTTATCAACCAGTACCGATAGTGTATGTGTTTCTGTTAGCTGGGTTTCTTCGGTCAGAAAATAAGCTGAACCGGAAGCTGCATTTTGTGCGTTCATAATGAATATCCTTGTTCCGGTATTAGACTAGGTGACGGTCTTTAGCGTCAATGGCATTGGCAACCGCTTCATCAGTTGCTTCATCCGGCAACAGCATCTCATTATGTGCCTTACCTGAAGGGATCATCGGGAAGCAGTTCGCCAGATTGGCAACGTGACAGTCAAAGATCACCGGCCCGTCTGTTTCAATCATTTTCATGATTGCATCATCCAGTTCATCCGGCTTGGAGCAACGGATACCTGTGCCGCCATAGGCTTCAGCCAGTTTAACAAAGTCCGGCATCGCTTCTGTATAAGAATGCGACAGACGGTTACCATGCAGCAGCTGCTGCCACTGGCGCACCATCCCCATATACTGGTTGTTCAGAATGAAAATCTTGATCGGCGCATTATGCTGAATGGCCGCCGACATCTCCTGAATACACATCTGAATGGAAGCATCACCGGCAATATCAATCACCAATGCATCCGGATGGGCAATCTGCACGCCCAGCGCTGCCGGCAAACCATAACCCATAGTACCCAGACCACCGGAGGTCATCCAGTGATGCGGCTCCTCGAATTTCATAAATTGTGCAGCCCACATCTGGTGCTGACCAACTTCTGTAGTGATGTAGGTCTTGCGGTCTTTGGTCAGTTCCTGCAGACGCTCCAGCGCATATTGCGGCATAATCACATCGCGATTATGCTTATAGGCCAGCGAATTGCGCGCACGCCATTTATCAATCTGGTTCCACCATGCAGCCATATCGGCCTTTTCAGGACGCTTGGAAGATGCACGGTACTGGCGCACCATATCTTCCAGAACATGGGCAACGTCACCGATAATCGGCACATCCACGCGAACAGTCTTGTTGATCGAAGACGGATCAATATCAATGTGGATTTTCTTGGAGTTCGGCGAAAAAGCATCCAGACGGCCGGTGATACGATCATCGAAACGTGCGCCAACGCACAGCATGACATCACATTCATGCATGGTCATATTGGCTTCGAACGTGCCATGCATGCCCAGCATACCCAACCAGTTTTTGCCCGATGCCGGATAAGCACCCAAACCCATCAGTGTCGAGGTGATCGGGAAATCGCTGATCTCAACCAGCTCACGCAGCAGTTTCGAGGCTTCCAGACCGGAGTTGATAACACCGCCACCGCTATAGATAACCGGTTTCTTGGCATTGGCCAGCAGTTCAACTGCTGCGCGGATTGCATTCTGATCACCGTTCAGAACCGGATTATAGCTGGTACGCGGGCTGGTTGCCGGTGGCGTATACATGCCGGTGGCAAACTGGATGTTCTTCGGAATATCAATAACAACAGGGCCCGGACGACCGGTACGCGCAACATGAAAAGCCTCATGCAAAATACGCGCCAGATCATTCACATCCTTAACCAGCCAGTTATGCTTGGTGCAAGGACGCGTAATGCCGACAGTGTCGGCTTCCTGAAACGCATCGGTGCCGATCAAAGACGTCGGAACCTGACCGGTGATGCAAACCAGCGGAATAGAATCCAGCAGCGCATCCTGCAACGGTGTTACCGCATTGGTCGCGCCCGGACCGGAGGTTACCAGCATTACACCAACCTTGCCAGTAGAACGCGCATAGCCTTCAGCCGCATGGCCCGCGCCCTGCTCATGACGCACCAGAATGTGCTCGACAGTTTCCTGCTGGAACAACTCGTCATAGATCGGTAGCACAGCACCACCCGGATAGCCGAAAATATGCTCCACGCCCTGATCGATCAGAGCCTGTACAACCATTTCGGCACCGGTCATTTCCCGTTTGCCGGTTTCTTTTTGTGCTGCGGCAGCTGCGCCACTTGTATCTGTACTCATTGTCTTTCGATGTCCCGTCTGCTGTGCCGGTGATTACTTCCCTGATCTCACCGGAAGTCCCGTACTGTTTAGCCTTATTCGTTGTGTTTAGATAATAAAAAAGGCCCCCTGAGGGAGCCTGTGTTTCGCGCATGGGAGCTTTCGCCGGATGGTTACACCATCCTGCCCATACGCTTACCCACCACGAGAATAATTTTCTTAGCCATAAGGGGAGATTAAACAGCAGTTTTTTTCACGTCAATGGCAAAAAACGTAATCTTGTTATTTTCTTTGCAAATTTATGCCGAAAAACATCATCAGGCAAAAACTGCATTCCGCGATGAATCATTCTCATAGCGAACATCAGCAAGACCTTGAAAACAATATAATTAAACAGATGTGCCGATGGCGCTTTGCAAGGCTGCACGGGCTCTTTTATACAATACCGGGGCTTTTTCTGTGCCATTCCATTCGGCCACAGCAGAGACTGCACGGATGATATGGCTGTCATGTCCCATCCGCAATTCGCATTCTTCAAGTGCCTTGCAGATTCTCGCCGACATTCTTTTGGCATCAGCCGCTTCCAGATCCGGCACGATCAGCGCGAACTCTCCATCCCCCATATGCGCCAGCACATCATGATAACGGGTACAGTTGCGGATACATAAAGCCGCTTCCATCAGCAAGCGGTCTGCCGCATCACGTCCGCGCTGCTCGCAGAGCTGCTGCAGACGCTCAACACCAATCATTACAACCGTGACCGGATGTTTGATTTTGGCAAATTGCAGCAAATATTCATGCAGCGCTGAATCAAAATAGGCCTTGCTCTGCAAACCTGTCAGAGGATCAGTAAAGCTGATCTGCTCCAGATCTTTGGTATTGCGGGAAATCATCCATGTGATGATTTTCAGCTGGCCTCTGTTTTTAACCTGCATACGGATTTGCGGCAGCAGCATCAGACTACCGGTTATACCGGCAGCAACCAGCAACATAAGCGCAATACCCAGCGGTGCATCTGACAAGCCGGACGATTTATACGTCTCTCCCAGATCATGGATCAGGCGATACTGCATAAACAACATCAGGCCTGCGCCGCACAGCAGCACAAGCATAATGATGAAAAACAGTTCTGCTCTGAAAAAACGCATTATCCCCCGCCGACCCACTGTCCTAAAACAACAGATTTCTGACCGAGATTAAAACTTAAGTGTTTCACCCACGTTAACGGGCCAAAAGGATCAGCCGACGTAGTCTTCAGCCCGTTCCAGCCGCCGCCATTCGTCACCAAACTGGTTACGGAACCATGTCATCTGCCGTTTGGCATATTGGCGCGTGGCGATCACTGACAGTTCCACTGCCTTTTCGCGTGACATTTCACCTTTGAGCCAGCTTTCAATATCACGTACACCGATGGCTTTCATCACCGGCAGAGCCGCATCCGGCTGTAAGGTAAGCAAAGCTTGCACTTCCTGCACAGCATTGCCCTGCATCATCAGATCAAAACGCTGTGCAATGCGTTGGCGCAGCCATGCCCTGTCCGGCATCAACACCAGTTTTTCCGCAGACAGCGGATCAATCAGTGCTTTACCTTTAGCTTCCTGCCATTCGATAAGCGAGCGTCCGGTGCTGTCAATCACTTCCAGAGCGCGGACAATCCGCTGACTATCCCCCGCCTTCAACCGTTCTGCCATTGCCGGATCGCGCTGTTGCAATTCCTCATGCAGGCGCGGTGCGCCCTCTTCCAGCATACGGTTGCGCCAATAGTCGCGCACTTCGTCTTTCACCTGCGGCATATCTGAAAGACCACCGAGCAGCGCTTTGAAATAAAGACCGGTACCACCGGTAAAAACCGGTATGCGCCCCTGCAATTCCGGTCTGGCCAGCAGTGCCTCTACTTCTTCCAGCCAGCGACCGGTCGAATAAAGTTGCAATGGTGAAACATGGCCGTAAAGATAATGCGGAACAATTTGCAGATCGTCAGATTGCGGGCGCGCCGTCAGCTGATCCAGCACATCATAAACCTGCATGGAATCACTATTTATGATATAGCCGCCGCAATCCCTTGCGAGACGCAGTGCCAATGCTGATTTACCGCTGGCAGTCGGCCCCGCGATCAGAATTGCCTTTTGCCTGTCTCTCTGCTCTATCACTCAAACATTCTCCAAACGCACAAAGCGGAACCGGTTTTATGTCCCAGCCTGCCTCACTTGTTACCACACTGATCTGCAATCCTGCTAATCCGGTTCTGACACCTGAACTGGCGCATAAAGCCTGCGAGGCTGCTGATACGCAAGCCCTTTACTGGCTTGCGGACGGTATTGCCTGTGATCTGCCACTGAAAACCGGCTCAGATACCGCACAGGTGGCTCAAAATATCCGCGCGGCACTGGGTGATGCTCCTGTGGATGTGGTTATTCAGGAACAGGATAGCCGCCGCAAGAAACTGCTGATTGCGGATATGGATTCCACCATGATCCAACAGGAGTGCATCGATGAGCTGGCCGAAGAAGTCGGCCTGCGCGAGCATATTGCCGGCATCACTACCCGCGCGATGAATGGTGAAATCGCCTTTGAACCAGCCTTGCGCGAACGCGTCGCCCTGCTCAAAGGTCTGCCGGTCAGCATTATCGATCAGGTTATTGCCAACCGTATCACCCTCACACCGGGCGGGCGTGAGTTGATCGCGACCATGAAGAAAAACGGTGCCTATACGGCTCTGGTTTCAGGCGGGTTCACCAGCTTTACCTCCAAGATTGCCGCTATGCTCGGCTTTGATGAAAACCGTGCCAATATTCTGCTGGATGATGGTGCACATCTCACCGGTCTGGTTGAAGAACCGATCCTTGGCGCTGATGCCAAGAAAGTCAGCCTTGATGATATCTGCGCTAAACTTGGCATAACCGCTCAGGACGCTATGGCAGTGGGTGACGGTGCCAATGATCTGCCGATGATCAAACATGCGGGCAGCGGCGTTGCCCTCCACGCTAAGCCTGCAGTTGCAGCACAGGCACGCATCCGCATTGATCATGGCGACCTGACAGCGCTGCTCTACATTCAGGGTTACAGAAAAACGGATTTTGTTAAATGAGCACCATCATTGAAACGCCCCGCCTGCTGCTGCGCAACTGGCAGGAAGATGACCGTGCATTCTTCCATGAGATCAATTCCGATCCGGAAGTGATGGAGTTCTTTCCGGCTCTGCGCAGCCGTGAAGAATCCGATGCACTGATGGATCGCATCGTGGCGATGATCAATGATGACAGTTTCGGCTTCTATGCCTTGCAAGATAAAAACACCGGCGATGTTGTCGGCTTCACCGGTTTGATGAGAACAGATCTGGAGCCATTCATGCCAAAAGGTGTGCTGGAAATCGGCTGGCGTTTGGCACAGCGTTATTGGGGCAAAGGCTATGTGACCGAGGCTGCGCTTGCCTCGCTCGCCTATGCTTTTAACGAACGCGGACAGGATGAGGTTGTCTCCTTCGCTGTCCATAATAATCATCGTTCAACTTCAGTAATGCAACGCATTGGCATGGTCAGTGACCCGAAGCGCGACTTTGACCACCCGAAAGTACCGGACAGCCATCCGCAGCTAAAGCGCCATGTGCTTTATACCATCAGCAAACAGCAATGGTTGAATCAACATGGTAAGTCCGGCGCCTAATCCGTTCATCTGATTCAAGTTTTTACAAATAGAAAGGCCGGAGGATATGCACATCCTCCGGCCTTTTTTGATACAATTTAAGCCCTGCGATCAATTAATACGCAGAGTCACAAAGCGCAGTTCACCACTTGGTGCTGCCAGCATCAGCAATGCATTCTTGCGTCCCTGCTGGCGCAGTTTTTCAATCTTCTTCTGAAGATCGGCAGGCGCTTTCACGGTTTCCTGCGCGAATTCAACAATCACATCACCGGCTTTCACCCGCTTTTCTTCAGCAGTGGATTTGGCTTCAACCGCGCTGATCAGCACGCCTTCAACATCCTCAGAGATTTCATATTGCTTGCGCTGGGCATCATCGAGTTTTGCAAGCGTCATGCCCAGAACAGTCACTGTCGCCGCTTCTTTCGCCTTAGCGTCATCTTTAGCGTCTGCGGCTTTGTCCTTGTTTTCATAATCTTCCAGACGGCCGAGCTTGATCGTTACAGTCTGCTCTTTGCCTTTGCGCAACACCAGAACACTGACTTCTTTGCCGACCGGACTTTCTGCCACCACGCGCGGTAATTCGCGGGCATTCTCGACATCTTTGCCGTCGAATTTCAGAATAACGTCACCGGCCATCAGCTCTTTATTCTCAACGCCGCTATTGGCGATAAGACCGGCAACCAATGCCCCTTTGGCTTCTTTCATGCCGAAGCTTTCGGCCACATCATCCGTTACCGGCTGAATACGCACACCAAGCCAGCCACGACGGGTTTCACCGAACTCTTCCAACTGCTGGATGACCGACACAGCAAGCTCGGACGGAATAGCAAAACCGATACCGATAGAGCCACCGGTCGGCGAAATAATCGCGGTATTAATACCAATAACCTTGCCATGCATATCAAACAGCGGACCACCTGAGTTACCACGGTTAATGGCCGCATCGGTCTGGATGAAATTATCATATGGGCCCGCCTGAATATCGCGGTTACGTGCAGAGATAATCCCAAGGGTTACGGTACCGCCAAGACCGAACGGATTACCGATCGCCATGACCCAGTCACCGATGCGCGATTTTTCAGAATCACCAAAACTGACATCCGTCAGCTTATGTTTGGTCGGATCAACTTTCAGCAGTGCAATATCGGTCTTGGTATCTGTACCGAGCAATTCAGCTTTCAGCTTCTTGCCATCGGTGAAATTCACCTCAATCTCATCCGCATCCGCAATAACGTGGTTGTTGGTGACAACGAGACCCTTCTGGGCATCAATCACAAAACCAGAGCCAAGCGACTGCATTTTACGTGCGGCGCTGCCGCCGTCTTTCTGATTTTCTTCAGAGAAGAAATCATCAAAGAATTCCTGAAACGGCGAACCGTCCGGCACTTCCGGTGCTGGCTCAGCCTTTTCCTCACCATTCTCGTCTTTCACGGTCTGCGAGGTGGAGATATTCACAACCGCATCCAGCAAGCCCTCAGCCATATCAGCAACGGAAGCAGGCCCCGCAACAGACTGTCCCAGTGGCGCGAGCTTGCCCGCAATCACCGGCGATGTCTGTGGCGCCTCTGCAGCAGGTTTATCCTGCGCATAGCCGCTGACAGAGCTCAGCAAAACTGTGCTTACGGACAAGGCAGCAAGAGCCGCTCGCATAGAAAACAAACCCGTGCTTTTATTCTGAATGCGAACCATCTGGAACTCCGCCTGCTTCTGTTATTTTTTGATGCTTACAACCGATTGGAAGTAAAATAAGGCCAGAGCATGTCACGGTCAAACACCTTCACTTCACTAAGCGATCAGATGAAAGACAACACACTCCGGAAATAAAAAGGCGTATGGAAAACCATACGCCTTTTTTGTTCAATTTCGGCAGATCAGCCTCTGACCAGCCATACCACACCGACACCCAGAACCAGCGCAATCATACCTGCTGTACGCAGATAATTTTCCGGTGCTTCTGACACATCTCTGGCCATACGTCTGGCGAAGTGCGGAAAGCCGCCATAGAGAAGCCCCTCTAAAACGAGAAGCAATCCTATGGCTGTTATCAGATCATTCACAATCGTATCCGACCCTTACTGAGCGGTCTGTCCGGCGCTCGCAGGCTGCGTTGCCAGTTTACCTGCTGCATCCTTAAAGAAGCGGAAGAACTGTGAATCCGGCGACAGAACCATGGTTGTACCTTCAGCCTGCAAGGACTGACGATAAGCATTCATCGAACGATAGAATGCGTAGAAGTCAGGATCCTGATTTGCGGCTTCCGCAAAAATACGACCACGTTCTGCTTCACCCTCACCGCGCAAGACTTCAGAGTCACGGCTGGCTTCGGAAACGATTTCCACCACCTGACGATCAGCAACAGCTTTGATACGCTGTGCTGCTTCACGACCACGCGCACGCAGACGTTCAGCTTCGGCAAGACGTTCTGCCTTCATACGGTCAAAAGTCTGCTGGGAAACTTCAGCAGTCAGGTCAGTACGGCGAATACGCACATCCTCAATGGTCAGACCAAGGGATTCCGCATCCGGACGCAACTGATCACGCACTTCACGCATCATGCTACCGCGTTCTTCCGACAGAGCCGATTCAAAGCCGCGCAGACCGTAAACCTGACGCAGAGCCGCATCGAGACGGGTACGCAGACGCTGTTCAGCAAGCATTGTATTTGCCGAAACAGTTTCACGGAATTTACGGGCATTGGTAATGCGGTAAACGAGGAAAGCATCCACATCATAGAATTTACCGCCTGAAACCTGAACGCGAATATCGTCCAGATCAAAGCGCAGCATACGGTCATCAATCAGCTGCACATTATCTGCCTCAGCAAAGGCAAATGGCAGCTTGAAATAAATACCAGGCTCGGCTTTCACATCAACAATCTGACCAAAGCGCGAGACGATCGCTTGCTGGCGTTCATTGACCACAAAAACCGAGGAGTAAACCAAAAATGCGCCAACAGCGAGCGCACCAACGATAAAAGGCAAACGATTCTGACCCATTACTGGCTGCCTCCCGCTTTATTCTGCTGACGCATCAGCTCAGTCAGGGGCAAATATGGCATAACATTATTGCCGCCTTCGATAATCACTTTATTGCTGTCTTTCAGCACCTGCTCCATGGTCTCAATGAAGAGACGATCGCGGGTAACATCAGGCGACTGCTTGTAAATACTCAGGACAGAGTTAAAGCGCTGGCTTTCACCTTCTGCTTCCTGAACCATACGGGTTTTATAACCGGCAGCATCTTCACGAACCTGCGCAGCTTCACCGCGAGCCTGACCCAGCTTCTGGTTAGAATACTGGTTTGCTTCTTCGACGAAACGGTCTTCATCCTGTTCAGCACGCTGTACTTCATCAAAGGCATCGGCCACTTCACGCGGCGGCGCTGCATCTTCGATGGAAAGTGCTGTGATCTGGATACCCGCGCCATAGCCGTTCAATGTTGCCTGAACGATATCACGTACCGATTCAGCAATGGCGGCACGATTATCACGGAACACGTCCTGTGCAGGACGGCGGCCAACGATTTCACGGATCGCGCTTTCAGAAACCTGACGAACCATATTGTCAGGATCCTGTACCTTAAACAGGTAAGAACGCGGATCAGAAACACGATAAAGCACGGAGAACTGAACATTAACAATGTTCTGGTCACCGGTCAGCATCAGCCCCTGTGTAGCACCACGGGTACCCTGACCGCCAATATTGATCTGGCGTTCACCGGTTGAGACTTTTTCATAAGTTTCAATCGGCCAGAGATGGAAATGCAGGCCCGGTTCAGAAACGACTTCCTTCGGCACACCGAAGCGCATTTCAACAGCAAGCTCATCAGGCTGCACAGTATACATGGCCTGAAAAAGCCAGAACCCCGCCAGCGCAACCGCACCGATCACGAACATAGCCGGACCGCCACCATTACCGCCACCGCCCGGGATCACCTTTTTCAGACGATCCTGACCTTTTCGCAGAATATCTTCCAGATCCGGAGGAGTTCCGCCGGGGCCTCCGCGCGGTCCTTTAGGGCCTTGTCCCCATGGTCCGCCCTGATTAGAGCCGCCATTATTGGAACCGCCGTTGCCGGATCCGCCATTTTTATCGCCGCCGCCCCATGGGCCGCCGCCATTTTGATTACTCCAGGGCATCCTCACCTCTCGTGCCAGATGTCAGAGGCGGAACACCTCTATTCATCAATCAGTATGTTCCGTTTATAGGTACGCAAAAGCACTCTTTCAACGCAAGACACGAAGATTCATCACGCTTTTGCAATTTTCAGTCAAATTAGTTGATCAGCATGGTAAAAAACAGGCATTTCCTGACCACGATCAGGCAATTAGAGCGGTTTCATTTATGGAAAAAACAGTGAATCCGCTCTGATTGTGTATTCTTATGCCTTATCCTGCATAAAAACCGGCGCCCGTTTTTAGCTCGCGAATGCGTTACCGCCGCTCATAAACCACATAGCGGGTCGGATAATTGTCTTTCTCACCCGCAGGCACATGCTCTTCACTGGTGATCTGCCAAACGAGCGGATCAACAGGACCGAAAAAAGCATCGCCATCAATTGACGCTTCAATATGCGTTACATGCAGATGCGTGGCTTTATCCATCGCCTGTGCATAAATCTGCGCGCCGCCGATGATGCAAATTTCATCAACACCGGCTGCTTGTGCCGCTTTTTCACCGGCAATCAGCGCTTCATCAATTGACGGCACGACCAGCGCGCCCTCTGCGGCATAATCCGCATCACGGGTAATAACAATATTGGTACGGTTCGGCAACGGGCGGCCAAGCGATTCCCATGTCTTGCGCCCCATCACCACCGGCTTGCCGAGCGTAAGTTTCTTGAAGCGCTGCAAATCCGTGGAAAGACGCCACGGCATGCCATTATCACGCCCGATCACACCATTTTCTGAAACAGCAACAACAAATGATACAATCATATCTTATACCGCAATCGGCGCTTTGATCGACGCCTCGGCTTCATAGCCAACCAGCTTGAAATCCTCAAAGCGGAACGCAAACAAGTCCTTGATTTCCGGATTGATTTCCATCACCGGCAGCGCTTTAGGCTCGCGGCTCAGCTGCAGTTTCGCCTGATCAAAATGGTTATGATAAAGATGCGCATCACCGAGTGTGTGCACAAACTCTCCCAGCTTCAAACCGGCAACCTGCGCAATCATCATGGTGAGCAGCGCATAGGAAGCTATATTAAACGGTACGCCGAGGAAAATATCCGCCGAACGCTGATAAAGCTGGCAAGATAATTTGCCGTCAGCCACATAGAACTGGAACAGACAATGGCATGGCGGCAAGGCCATTTCATTGACCAGCGCAGGGTTCCATGCAGAAACAATCAAACGTCTTGAATTAGGATTTTGCTGCAAATCCTTCATAAGATTCGCAATTTGATCGATATGCGTGCCATCCGGTGCAGGCCATGAACGCCACTGCGCACCATAGACAGGACCAAGGTCGCCATTCTCGTCAGCCCATTCGTCCCAGATGCTCACACCATTCTCTTTAAGATAAGAAATATTGGTGTCACCGCGCAAAAACCACAGCAATTCGTGGATGATAGAGCGCAAATGCAGCTTTTTGGTCGTCAGAACAGGAAAGCCCTGCGCGAGATCAAAACGCATCTGATAGCCGAAAACAGACCGTGTTCCGGTACCGGTACGGTCACCGCGATCTGTGCCATTGTCGAGGACGTGCTGAAGAAGATCAAGATATGTACGCATAGATGCTATTTAACCCGTCCGCGCAGAAAGATCACCTATTAATCCTGCACTGCCCACAACACATCATGTTGATCGGAACAATAATAAAAAAGCCCTGCTTGCACAGGGCTTTTAAAAAATCTCAGAGGCTTTCCAGCTTGCCCAGCGACTTTGCGCAGAGGTAATAGAAAGTCACGCGCTGCTTGTTATGGTCGCCTTTCATGATCCCCGCCACGCTGGCAATAACTTCGTCAGCTTTGGCAGCATCTTCAATACCGAGTTTTTTCCCAATCCAGCTGGTACGTACACGTGCCAATTCTTCAGGATCAGAAGCGGCAACCAGCGACGCATCGCGGCTGCGCAGAGCGATACCAAGATGCTTTACGATCTTGTCAACAACAGCCTCATCAGCAGCTGCATCGTAACGGCGCACATCGGCTAGATAATCAGTCATGAAACCATTCTCCTTCAATCTGACCGCTTTTACGGCCGTTAAATCTCAACAGGGTAATTGCTCCAATGACTAATGAATCGCCATTTAATTTAATTACCTGTATATTATGAAAGAATTGACCAGCACGCAGAAGCTGTCAATGCGTTATATCGTGAGAGTACCGGAAAACGCATCAAACTGTTATTTCAGTCTTTTTTGATAAATGATGGCGCAGCTATAAATTCGCCAAACCGCATATTTTTCTCAACACAAAAGCATCGAAAGCGCTTTGCCCTCTTTTCAAGTGGGCAGAAGCCTCCTATATAACCAGTGTCGGCTTGACCGGCTATGGTGATAAATGGACTACGTAATAAACCTATTGGACCCGGGGGCGGTACCCGGCGCCTCCACCAGAATACAGCTCAGACTGAAATAGCTGTATTGTGGCGGGGGCGAAATAGGATCGACAAGGGCGTAAAGGTTGATCTTTCACTCGGCATTGTACCACCGTTATCGGGCTAATTGAGTAGTTGCAAATGACAACAAAGCTCAGGGTTACGCTCTCGCTGCCTAATGGCGGTGCGGGAAACCCGACCTAAGTCCTTAGGGTTAGCCCCTTAAGGCGGGGTTCGGAGGCACCTGGCAACAGAAGCCTCCACTTTCTCTCTTCTATATCTGCATATGAAAAAGGCACCGGATTTCCCCGATGCCTTATTTTGTTTGTGCAGATAAATTATCGGATAATTGTCTCGGGCGATGCAGGCTTCTTTAAACCGTGACGCATAATTGTCAGGTAAGCCAGCACCCAGCCGGAAAAACCACACAAAGCAATAGCCACCAGCATCGGCAACACAGTGCCGTTCATGATGAATGAGCTAAGCCCCATCGCTGCCGCCGCGACCAGCAATTGCAAAGTTCCGAGCAGTGCCGCCGCTGTACCGGCAATCTCACCATGATCATCCAGCGCCAAAACACTGGTACCGGGCAAAACCAGCCCCAAAAAAGCATTGCCGATAAACAGGAATGTCATAATTACCCACAGGCTTTGCGAAAGCAGCAGCGCAGCCAGTACCATAGTGATCATCGTCACCAGATAACCGGTTATCGCATAGGCCACCAGACGGTTCAGACCATAACGGCTGGCCAGCATACCGTTGAACTGTGAAGCACCAAAAAACGAAATCGCATTCACGGAGAAAACCAGCGAATATTCGCGCGGGCTCAAACCGTATTTATCCATAAAAATAAAGGACGAATTGGCGAGATAGACAAAAAATGCTGCCATGCAAAAACCACCGATGCAGGTCAGCCCGATAAATTTACGGTCGCGGATCAAAAGCGCATAGCCACGCAAAGCACGCCCTACCCCGCCGGATATCCGTTTTTCTGCCGGACGCGTTTCTTCCTGCGCGAAGCACACCAGAGCAAGCCCCAGAATAGCTGCCAGCAATACCGCCCAGAACACACCGCGCCAGCCGAAATCATCAATGATAAAGCTACCGGTCAGCGGCGCGAGAATTGGCGAGATCGAGAAAACCAGCATCAGCATCGACATCAGTCGGGCAGCATCAGCTCCGGTATAAAGGTCGCGCACAATAGCACGCGGCACAACCATTCCGGCGCTGGCACCAATCCCCTGCACAAAGCGGAAGAAAATCAGCATCTCAATATTGGTCGCCAATGCTGAACCGACACTACCGGCAGCAAACAGTACCAAACCCAGATAGAGCGGCAATTTACGGCCATAAATATCGGAGAACGGTCCGCAGAACATCTGCATCAGCGCCGTAGCCAGAAAGAAGACCATCAGGCTCATCTGCACCGCAGCCTCATTGGCATGCAAATCTTTGGCAATTGCAGGCAATGCGGGCAGATACATATCAATAGCAAACGGCCCGATTGCCGATATGAAGCCCAGCACCAGCGCAGTGCGTATCAAATGAACAGACATCTCAATAAACTTTCAGAATAGCAGACAGATTACCGCTCTGCCTCTGCGTGTCAGCCATTATTCCGGTCTGAAGGGAGTGCGAAAATAGTGATGGAACCTTAAATGGTCAACCGGCAAATGCAGCTCTTAATACGTTAAAACACCGGAACTGTTCCGAAATATATGCAGCGATTTTCGGGATAAAATACACTTAAAACAATGAGAGGTTTCGTTAGAAAAAGTAATAATTATAAAAATCCCTTTCACCTTTCATTACAGCGGTATATTGATAATGAGACAGGGATACAGTGCTTTTTTCACACAAAGGACAAAAGCTGCTGTACCAATGCATCAGACGATGCTGTTTTTGGCGGCACACCGTTATTGATTATCGATTGATCATGCGGCAATGCTGACTTAGACAACATTTATGACAACACTCCTCGAATCCGCGGGATAAGGATTTAATGGTTCAGGATCTTATCCGTTACGATATTCTTGCTCAGGATGCGCTTCGCGGCGTTATCCGCAAAGTGCTCATGGAAGTGAATAAAGCCGGTCTGCCGGGCAACCATCACTTCTTCATCACCTTTCTGACTGAAGCACCGGGCGTCCGTATTTCATCTCGTCTGAAGGAAAAATATCCTGAACAGATGACAATTGTTCTGCAGCACCAGTATTGGGATCTGGTGGTCACCGAGCAGCTTTTTGAAGTTGGTCTGTCTTTTGGCGAAATCGCTGAAAAACTGGTCATCCCGTTCTCGGCTATTCGCGGTTTCTATGATCCGTCGGTGAATTTCGAGCTGGAATTTGATGTGTCCGTTGCCTTGCCAACCGGCGACAATGACACGGACAATCTCGAAATCGTCTCTGAACTGCGTCCGCAGGATGAAGGCATTGCAGCAGATGATACCGAGACTGCGGCCAAGCCTGCGAAGAAACCGGCAAAAAAAGCTGACCGCAGTAAAACCGCCGCCAAAGATGAAAGCACTGAGACAGCAGAAACGGAAGAAGACGCTGCAAAACCTTCAGCCGATGTTGTGTCTCTTGACGCTTTCCGCAAAAAATAATCAAATATCCGCATTCCGGCCATCGCCGGAATGCATCTCTGTTGCTTGTTGAGAGGCATCGTCATGAGTGACATTATCAATCTCAAACAGTTCAAAAAACGCAAAGCCCGCGCTTCCAAAGAAATGGAAGCCAATGCCAACCGCATTCTGTTCGGGCGTACCAAGGCAGAGAAAACCTTCGACAAAAATCAGTCCGCGAAAGACGAGAGATTTTTGGAATTGAACAAGCTGGAACCGCGCAATCCCGGCTCATCAGAAACTGAAACAGAATGAGCGAAAAAGCCGCTCCTCTAGCCAGCACAACGGCCCGCAGCAAGGCACGTCTACGCAAGCATTCCATTACCCTGCACGGTCATGCGACCAGTTTCTCACTGGAAGATGCTTTTTACGATATTATCGTAGAGGTCGCAGCACAAAACGGCCAGTCTCTCGCTTCACTGATCGCGATGATTGATGATGAACGCGACCGTGACAACAACCTCTCCTCCAGTCTGCGTTTATATGCGCTGGACTGGGTATTGAGCAAAACCGGCCTGTAAATCCAACTCTTACTGAATTGTTGTTTCCGGCAGCGTCTGCAAAAACTCATCCAGATTTGGCTTGAAATCAGGCGTCACATTTTGCTGCCTTGGCTGTTCCTGCGGCAATACTGTGCCGGAACCCGCAGCTTCCTCAGCCCGTCTACGCACCGCTTCTTCGGCCTCGATACGCTGGCGTTTCCGTGCTTCTGCCCGAGCGGTATAATAATCAGCCTCGCGTTTCAGCCGTTGTTTCTCAATGATCAGCGATTGTGCGGCCTCTACCCGCAACTGCTCACGTAGCAGGCTGCGCTGCGTTAAAAACTGTACCATCGGCTGATAGTCAAAACGGATTTGCGGCTGGCTCCAAAAACCGGACAAAGCAAACTGTACCTGCGGTGCCACATCATTACGCTCATGCTGCGGCAGAACCATATCCAATGCACCGGAACCACCCCAAGCAAAACGGTTAAGATCAAATTGAATATCTGTGCGTAATACCGCCTGATCACTCTCAATTTTAACTGATGGCGCTCGGAGAATACCACCGGCAAGCGACAGCGGCGCCTGCACCGGATTGGTATTCATCTGCCCGCCTTGCGTCAGAGTGTGTGATAGTTTGGTACGCTCGGCCTCTGCTTGTTTCGGCTCAAGCGGTGCTTTGCCAAGTCCTGTTAGTTCATCGGATTGGCGTAGCATTTCCGGCATTGCCGTAATATTCAGTCCGGCAATCACCGGATTTTCAATTGTCAGCGCCCCTTCTCCAGCCAATGAATGAACGAGATCAGCCATAGACTTGCCACTGCCGGTAAAGCCCAGTTTGATATCGCTTTCACCGCGCACAGGTGCCTGCATATTTGCAGGCTGATAGAGTGCCGCCATATCACCACCGGACAAGCGCAGATCGCCATTTACCAGCACTGTTCCATTGGCATTATTGAGTTCCAGCTTGCCTGATAATTTGCCGTCAGCCCATTGGCCGCCAAGGTCACTGATCTGCAATTGCTGATCGTTTTTAACCAGACGGGCAGAGAAATCCGTTAAGGCCAGCGTGTCTGTGAGCGCTGCCTCTGTGGCCAGCATTTTCAGATCCAGTCCGAGCGGCAGGTTGCTTCTTTTTCCGAACGCAGTTTGCGACCAGTTCTTGCCATTCATCGCAGAGAGATCTGTGAGCGGCAAACCGGTCATGCCTGCGAATAGTGCAGCCAGATCAAAACGCTCCAGCTTAATCTCACCACGCAATTGCGCTACGGCCTGATCACTTAGCGAACCGTCCAACCGCGCAGTCACTGCCTCATCATCAATTTTGCCCTGCAAATTCGGCAAACGGACAATATTTTTCCCGAACTGAAAATCACTGGTAATATCCACCGGCAATCCGGCACCAAAGCCACGACCGAAAGGCAAAGCATAACCTGCGGTCGCCAGAAACGGCTCAAGATCGTCACTTTTCAGAGCGGCTTTACCACTGGCGGTCAACTCGTCGCCGGTCAGCGTAATCACACCGTCGAGACGCGCGTTACCATCATCACTGCTGATTTCCAGTGCCGTTTTCATACCGGCAACGGGCGCGCCCTGTGCCTGCAAATTCAGCTCCGCCTCTCCCATCATCCCCAATGGCACAACCGGCAAGCCAAGTAATGCCAAAGCCGCCTCACCGGAGTCTGCCTTCGCATTGGCTGTCAGAGAAAGCTGCATTGGTTCGGCACCGGTCAAAGTGCCCTTGGATGAACCCGCAACGGAGAGCATCAGAGCACCGCTTTGACCATTCAGACTAAAGGAAAACTCGGCAATATCGCCCTTGTCAGCATTGGTCGCTTTGCCGCCGGGTTTAACCCGGCTACCACGCGCTTTTTCAACTTCTGCAGCTGGCTGCTTCGCATCCGCTTCACCGGCTTGCTCTGCATTGTCACCATCGCCGAATAAATTGACCGCATTAACCAGCAGGTCGAGCTTCGTACCCGAAAATAAATCAGGATAGGACACAGCACGCGCAGCAAGTGCCGAGATCAGCGGCTCGCGCGGGAAGCTGGCATTGAGCTGACGTAAGACAGGGCTGAGATCATCTGCCAGAATGGTCGCATCAAGATTGGCATTCACCGAATTATCAAACGGACGCAATGATCCGGTCGCAGTAATTGTTGCGCCGTCCAGACCACTGATCAGCAAGCGGTCGAAATCCAGCTTGCCATTGCTCAAACGAAATGCGGTATCAAGCTGCTCGGCTTCCAGCTCGGCAAATTTAACCGGCCCTGCCTTGAGATTGACTGTCAGATTTTCTCCGGCAAGCGCAGATAAATCGCCTTCCTGCAGAAACAATCCGCTCAGCAACTGCATCGTACCGGCATCCAGTGCCTTGCCCTGAATATTCAGCACCGAGGACGTTGCGCGTTTTTCGCCGCCGCTGCGTTCAAAACTGCCATTCAGTATTGTTTCGCCCAGCACAATTTCCAGATCATCAATTTTCTGAACATCATTATTCAGGTTGATTTTTCCGGAGAAACCCGCAGCTGGCACCTGAGCCAAAGCTGGTTTGCCATTTTCACCAGAAAGCCACGCAGCAAATCCGGCAGGCTGGCGCGATGCCAGCAGGAAGTTCCCCTGAAAACCGAAATCCGAACCTAGCTGTAACTTGCCCTTGGCTTCAATCTGAGTGCGCCCCGGCAGATCGGCCTGTAACTGACTGATATTCCAAGCGCCATTATCCGGCTCGGCGCGAATAATCACAGAGCGGATCGTTGTGCCGCTGGCGACAATCGCTGGCAAGCGCAGATCAATATTGCCCGGAATATCCGGCACCGGAATGCGCTCCAGCAATACCTGCAGAAAATCCACTTTCTCACGGAAAGACAATACCGGCTGCGATGATGCAGCCTTGTCATCCTTCACGCTGATATCAGGCTTCATCCCGTCGAGATAAACTTGCTGACCATCCGCACTGATCATAAAATGCGGATTATCCGCCAGATCAAGCTGCGCCTTGCCATTAATCACATAGGGCGCATCAGCCTCGCCCTGCTCCATACGGAATTCTTCAATATTGAAGCCGCTGTTCTGCGCTTCAAACTTTCCGGTCAACCGCAGCTTATCCAGTGTGACAGCAGGTGTATTACCTTGTTTCTTGCGCTCTTCATCACTCAAGGTAAGAAAAGAAAACTGTCCCTTATAAAGAGGCTGACCATCGGCAATGGTGACATCGCCTTCTGTCTCCAGCGACAAAGCCAGATTGACCGGCTGCAAACCAATGCGCAAGCGCAGCGGACCATCCGCTTTTTTCTCAGCTGTGTTGATTTCAAAACCAAAAGGCTGACCATCGGCCTGCAAGCGGCCGTTAATCCGCCAAGGCCCTGCCAGACTATCAGCCGACAGGGTCGCATTGATATTTTGCAACTCCTGCTGTCTGCCACGCATATCGTCTTGCAGTGTAATCTGCCCGTCCCGCAACGCCAGTTTTTCAATGCGGACTTTCGATCCCGCCAGATTGCTGTTTTCAGGCAATGTCCAGTTCAGCTTGCCCTGAACATCGAGACCAGCGAACAGATGCGGCTTTTCCATACGCATATCAAAAATCAGAATTTCGCCGCGCAAGAACGGCATCAGCTCCGCATCCATGGAGAACTGAGCCATCGTCAGCGCATCACGGCCATCTTCACCTTCAACACGCACATCAGAAAATGTCACAGAAGGAAATGGTAAAAGACGAGCTTTGGCAGTGCCGTTCACATGCACAGGGCTGCCTAAAATGCGGCTGGCTTCCTGTTCAAAACGGTCACGATAGCCTGTCCAGTCGATAAATGGCGGCACAACCAGCGCTAATGTCAGCACCAGAACCAGCAAACCACCAATAACAACGAACAAACGCCCCAAAGTCTTACTCCGGCTGTTCTACAGCCATATATCCAAACATGCTGCCTTGCAGCCATTAATCAACAAAGCTGCTAGCCAGCAATTATCAGAATAGCTGCCTAGCAGCTGGCATGAATCACATTTCAGTGCGCACCATAGCGGCACAAAGCCTGCTGCACCAAGGTAATTTCACATCTGAAAAGCCTGAGCACCACTGTCCACAAGCTTGAAACAAATTGCCAAAGACCATCACATGACTTGATCCGCCGCGCGCTAATCTTTACAGGTGTCATATAACAGCCAATATCATTTTGTTTTTCTGCTCTTCGGGCAGCAAAAGCTCATCACTCAATTGACTTTATATCTGTGACATTATCATGAATTATTCAACATCCGAGACCGATGCCCAACTCATGGAAACCATTCCGGCTTTCTATGAGACTGCTGTTTTCAAGCGGGATGTTTTCTCGGAAACCCGTGCCGGCTATTTTGAAGGCGAACCGGAAACCCGCATTATCCGCCGCGTAGTCAGCGCTGCCCCATGGTGGTCAAGCCCCCTCGCCTGGTGGCTGGCGCGACGTGAAATCCGCGGCCTGAAGAAAGTGCGTGGCATCAAAGGCACTCCGCAACTACTGGCAACAGATAAAGACGGCTTGTATCGTTCATGGACGGACGGCACGCCATTGCATCTTGCACGCCCTTCCCATCGCGAATGGTATTTGTCGGCTCATCGCATTCTACGTGACATGCGCCGCATGGGTGTGACCCATAATGATTTGCAAAAGCCGCAAAACTGGCTGATGACACCGGAAGGCGAAGCCGCTGTGATTGACTTCCAGCTGGCTTCTGTTCATCGCCGTCGTGGTGCCTATTACCGCCTGATGGCCTATGAAGATTTCCGTCACCTCATCAAACAGAAGCGCAATTTTGCGCCTGATCTGATGACCCCGACGGAAAAACGCATTCTGGCACGCCGTTCTCTGCCGTCGCGTATCTGGCTGGCTACAGGTAAAAAAGCCTATAATTTTATCACCCGCACCATTTTCAACTGGTCTGATGGCGAAGGCACCGGCGACCGTATTGATAATGAAGGTCCGGCAATTATTTCCGCGTTGAAATCTGATCCGCGCGTGAAGGATGTTTCCCTGAGCCTCTATTCCCTGCCAGCCAAAGGCGTGGGGATTTATGCTTTTGTTGAAACGCTGAATGCCGATGAGAAATCGCTGCGCGCACGTCTGAAAGGCTATAAAGTCGAGCTGCTTCAGCCGGTAGCGCATTTGCCACGCCGTGCAGACGGTTCTGTTCGCGAGGATATTCTGCGCCTCGTCGCCATGAATCAGATGACCGAGCTGGATGAATTGCTGCTGCGTGAACCGGAAATGCGTGCACTGGTGGAAGCACTGGCAGCCCATCGCCTTAACTTCACAGACCGCCGCATTACACAGATGGAATAGCCTCGTTTCTGTTCCATAATTCTATTAAAACGACCTGAATAAAGTACCTGCCTAAAATACAGGTACTTTATTTGTTCTGGTCTATGGCGTTTCGCTTAAGAATCATTACATTCGGAACCATGTCAGATTTTCCAGATGATATTCCCTTCTTCGGGGAGCCGGATGTACCGGCCACACCTAAACCGCAAGCCGGCCCATCGGCAGGTATTGCTGCGCGGGCTATGCAGGCGCGTAACCAGCAGCGCGGTGAACCAGACTATCTGCAAGGGTTGAATCCCGAGCAGCGGCAGGCGGTTGAAACAACTGAAGGGCCAGTTCTGGTTCTGGCTGGCGCAGGCACCGGCAAAACCCGTGTACTAACTACCCGTATTGCCCATATCATCCAACAACATCTCGCTTTTCCGAGCCAGATTCTCGCAGTGACTTTTACCAATAAAGCTGCACGCGAGATGAAAGAGCGTATCGGCCATCTGCTCGGCGGTGCTGTTGAAGGCATGCCTTGGCTTGGTACATTCCACTCGATCGGCGTCAAAATTCTGCGTCGTCATGCCGAACTGGCAGGACTGCGTTCTGACTTCACTATTCTTGATACGGATGATGTGATCCGCCTGCTCAAGCAGCTTATTCAGGCTGAAGGATTGGACGACAAACGCTGGACGCCACGTTCTTTCTCAATGATGATCGATGGCTGGAAGAATAAGGGCTATGGGCCGTCCGAAATTTCCGAAGGCGATGCGCGTGCTTTTGCCAATGGCAAAGGGCGTGAGCTTTATTATGCCTATCAGGAACGGTTGAAAACACTGAATGCCTGTGACTTCGGTGATCTTTTGTTGCATCCGATCCGGATTTTCCGCAAATATCCGGACATCCTGCGCGAATATCACGCAAAATTCCGCTATATTCTGGTGGACGAGTATCAGGATACCAATACCGCCCAATATATGTGGCTGCGACTGCTTGCGCAAAGGCCTAGCAACTCAAATACCCATTCAGCACCAACACAACCAAACAATGCACCCAACGCGACCGACTGGTCGTCGGCTGACTTTTCAGCCGCCCCTGCGGAGCGCAGCCGCGATAGCGGCGACAGCGTGAGCACAAATAAAACACCACAACAGATTAACATCTGTTGTGTAGGCGATGATGATCAGTCGATCTATGGCTGGCGCGGAGCGGAAGTCGACAATATTCTGCGCTTTGACAAAGATTTTCCGGGCGCGACGATTATCCGTCTTGAGCGTAATTACCGCTCCACACCGCATATTCTCGGTGCCGCATCCTATCTGATCGCGCATAATGAAGGGCGCTTTGGCAAGACGCTGTTGCCACAGGCAGCCAGTGACGACGATCAGAAAGTGCATGTTCACGCGGCTTGGGATTCCGAAGAAGAAGCCCGTGCAGTCGGCGAAGAGATTGAACAGGCACAGCGCCGCGGACATCTGCTTAATGATATGGCTATTCTGGTACGTGCTTCATTCCAGATGCGCGAGTTTGAAGACCGCTTTGTAACACTCGGCCTGAATTACCGCGTTATCGGCGGCCCGCGCTTCTATGAGCGTCAGGAAATCCGTGATGCCATGGCCTATTTCCGTGTGGTTGCCCAGCCCGCTGATGATCTGGCTTTTGAACGTATCGTCAACACACCAAAGCGCGGTCTTGGTGAAGCCAGTCTGCGACTGGTGCATGATTATGCACGTGCAAAAAACATGCCGATGCTGCTTGCGGCAGAAGATCTGATTGCAACGGAAGAGCTGAAGCCAAAAGCCCGCTCAGCACTGCGCGAAGTGGTCGAAAACTTCCGGCGCTGGCAGGGATTACTTGATAATAAATCCCACACAGAACTGGCAGAAATCATTCTTGATGAATCCGGCTATACGGCGATGTGGCAGAATGACCGCTCCGCCGAAGCACCGGGTCGTCTGGAAAACCTGAAAGAACTGATCCGTTCCATGGAAGACTATGAAAGCCTGCGAGGCTTTCTCGAGCATGTAGCTCTGGTTATGGATACGGAACAGAATGAAGGCATGGATGCTGTCAGCATCATGACGCTGCACTCTGCTAAAGGTCTGGAATTCCAAACCGTGTTCTTGCCGGGTTGGGAAGAAGGCCTTTTCCCGCACCAGCGTGCGCTGGATGAAGGCGGTCGCTCAGGTCTGGAAGAAGAACGCCGCCTCGCTTATGTCGGCGTGACACGCGCCAAGAAAAACCTGCATATCTGGTTTGTGTCCAACCGCCGTATTCACGGCATGTGGCAGACCACGATCCCTTCCCGCTTTTTAGAAGAATTGCCGGAAGAGCATGTGGATATTGCAGAATCTGACAGTTCCTATGGCGGCGGCTATGGCCAGTCGCGTTTTGATAGTGTGGGGCGCGGTGATCCGTTCGCCAATTCCTACTCAACACCGGGCTGGCAGCGCGCACAACAAAACCGCTCCGATGCGACACGCAATAATTGGGGTTCGCGCTCGGGTGCCAATGTCGAGCGTATCGGTTATGGCGAAACGGATTCCGGCTTCGGTGCCGGTCGCGGTTCAGTCAAAGGCAAGGTGATTGACGGTGAACTGGTTGCGAAATCCGTTTCCTCAACTGCGTCTGCATTTAAAGTCGGCGACCGTGTTTTCCATATGAAATTCGGTAACGGCAATGTCGCCTCAATCGACGGCAACAAGCTGACAATTGATTTTGACCATGCCGGACAAAAACGCGTCATTGACAGTTTTGTAAGCCCTGTATGAGCCATATCAGCAATGTCCTACTTTATCGCAACGGACAAATTCTGCTAGGCAAAAGATCACCGCACCGCCGGACATACCCGAATTGCTGGGCATTGTTCGGCGGACATCCAGAGGGTGGTGAAACACCCGATCAGGCTGCAATCCGTGAGCTACGGGAAGAGCTGGATATACAGATCTCAGAACTGCATTTTTTGCAGCAGTTCGCGACAGCGCACATCACCATGACCATTTATGCCTGCTGTAACTGGCACGGTGAACCCGATTGCTTATAGCATTTCCAGCAAAAGTGCGAAGCGGTTTTGCGTTGGATAATGCGTAAAAACAAACAGTTACAGCGATTCCAACGATTCAGTCCTAACTGGAACCGCTGTAACGACGAACATTCTGAAATGCGGTGGTTCGATCCGGCTGAGGCAATGCAATTGCCGGATCTTGCGCTGGACGAATACAGGTCTGCCTTTCAACAGGCACTACCCCTTATCCGACAGAGTCTCTGATCAGGATAATAATCCGCACAAAAAAGAATGGCGGAATAATTTTCTAATACTGCGCTGTATAAGAGCATAGCGTCATAAAAGGCAGCTCGCCAGCAGCATCCCATTGCTTAACGGGCATATAAATCTCGGATAAATTTCAACTCAACAAGCGGAGGAGCAAATTTGCCCCTTCGCTTCACTTGTTTTGAAAGAAAAATCCATGTCCGACGCTCATGTGAAAAAATCTTCTGCGCAGGCCAAACCACTCTATCTGAATTTCGGTTTTCAGGTATTGACCGCAATGGTTATTGGTCTGCTGCTTGGTCTTCTTGCCCGCAATATGGGCCCTGATATTAACGGCAATGCCAACTGGCTCTCTGTTACGCTGCAGACAATCGGCTCGATCTTCGTGCAGATGCTGCGCGCATTGGTGCCGCCACTGGTATTCACCGCGATTGTGGCTTCTATTGCCAATCTGGCTGCGCTTAACAATGCCGCCAAGCTGGTCTGGCAGACCCTGCTGTGGTTTGCGATCACCTCATTCATTGCAGTGCTGATCGGTATTGTCCTCGGTCTGATTATTCAGCCGGGTATCGGTTCCGGCGTTGCTACAGAAGCTGCCAAAGCGCCTGCCTCTGCCGGTTCATGGCTCGACTTCCTCAAAGGCTTGGTGCCTGCCAATATGCTTGGCCTCGAAGCCAGCACCAAACTGGGCAAAGACGCCGCCACCACTTCGCTGAACTTCAACGTATTGCAGATTCTCGTTGTTGCCATCGCCTTTGGTGTTGCAGCACTGAAAGCCGGTGATGCTGCGAAGCCGTTCCTTGCCTTCAACCAGTCGCTGCTGGTGGTCGTACGTAAAATTCTGTGGTGGGTTATCCGTCTTACCCCGCTCGGCACTATCGGTCTGCTTGGCCGCGCTGTTGCACAATATGGCTGGGAAACACTAGTTCAGCTCAGCTGGTATGCAGCGGCCGTTTATATCGGTCTGGCAATCGTGCTGTTCGTGGTCTATCCGGTTATCCTGCTGATGCACGGTCTTAAACCATCGCGCTTCTTTGCCGGCGCTTGGCCTGCAATCCAGCTGGCATTTGTGTCCCGTTCTTCCGTCGGCACCCTACCGGTGACAGAAGCCGTGACCGAACGCAATCTCGGTGTACCGCGTGAATATGCAGCTTTTGCTGTGCCTCTCGGTGCAACAACCAAAATGGATGGCTGTGCTGCAATTTATCCGGCGATCTCGGCTATCTTTATCGCCCAGTATTTCGGTCTGCCACTCGGCCTGCAGGAATATGTTCTGATTGCCTTTGTTTCCGTGCTTGGCTCGGCAGCGACAGCCGGTCTGACCGGTGCGGTAGTTATGCTCACCCTCACCCTCTCCACTCTTGGTCTGCCGCTTGAAGGTGTTGGTCTGCTGCTCTCTATCGACCCGATCCTCGACATGGGACGTACAGCGGTCAATGTTGCCGGTCAGGCATTGGTACCGGCAGTTGTTGCCAAGCGTGAAGGTATTCTCGATGAGGCTGTCTATAACAGCGAAAAGAACATCGACGATATCGATCCGTCACATCTGACAGCGCAAGGCGTAGCCGCTTAAAATACGACACAAAAAAAGCCGGAGTTTTCTCCGGCTTTTTTATTACCAGTTTTCAGGCTAATCCTGTGGCCACATCATAAATCAGTTTCAGGTTCAGCAGGATTACGATCAGCGCCACCAGCCATGCACAGGCTGTCAGCCAGAGAGGTGAGCGCAAAACCCCCATCTTTTTACGATCTGACGTAAACATGATCAGCGGCACAATCGCAAAAGGCAGCTGCAAACTCAGCACCACCTGACTGAGGATCAGCAAATTGGCTGTCCCTTTATTCCCGTAAAGCATCGTCACAATAATCGCCGGTATAATCGCCAGCCCGCGCGTGATCATCCGTCTGACCCATGGGCGGATGCGGAAATTGATGAAGCCTTCCATCACGATCTGACCGGCCAAGGTAGCCGTAACTGTCGAGTTCAGCCCCGCACAGAGCAAGGCCACACCAAACAGGATAGGTGCAAGTGTGCTGCCGAGCAGCGGGGCAATCAGTGCTTCGGCCTGCTCAATCTCAACCACATCGGTACGGCCAACCTTGTGGAAAGTTGCCGCCGCCAGAATAAGAATAGACGCATTAACCGCCAGCGCCAGCATCAGCGCAATGGTGGAATCCCACGTGGAATAGGTAATCGCCTCACGTTTTTCTGCTAAATTGCCGCCATATTTACGCGTCTGCACGATGCCCGAATGTAAATAAAGATTATGCGGCATCACCGTTGCGCCGATAATCCCCAGTGACAAATAGAGCATTTCCGGATTGGTCACGATCTCGGTCGTCGGTGCAAAACCACGCAAAACAGCACCCCACTCCGGATCGGCAAGTACAATCTGCACCAGAAAACACACGGCAATAACACCCAACAGAACCAGCACATAGGCCTCAATCCAGCGAAAGCCTTTGCTCTGCATATAGAGAACCACAAAGACGTCCAGAGCCGTGAGCAAAACACCAAGTTCGAGCGGCATACCGAACAGCAAATTCAGCGCAATCGCCGTACCGATCACCTCGGCAAGATCAGTCGCACAAATCGCAATTTCTGCCCCGATCCATAAGAACCACGCCATTGCCGGTGAATAGGCATCGCGGCACGCTTGCGCCAGATCACGTCCGGTAGCCACTGCCAGACGGGTGCAGAGTGATTGCAGCAGGATCGCCATAATATTGGAAACCAGCGCCACAACCAGCAGCGTATAACCGAATTTCGAACCACCGGCGATGGATGTCGCCCAGTTGCCGGGATCCATATAGCCCACGGCCACGAGATAGCCAGGGCCCGTAAAGGCCATCAGTTTTCTCCAGCGGCTGCCGTGGCGCGGAACCGCAATTGATCCGTTCACCTCGGCCAGTGATTTGGCTGCACCCTGTTGCCGCCAGCCTGCAGACTTCTCTGCATTTTCTGCCAGAATAAATTCATCTGTCTTCATCAAATTATCTTCATTGCAACAGTTGATAATGAAATTCATTTGCAACTAGGCGCTTGTTTTTAATTTCCGTCAAGTGAAAATTCCGGACTATGGAGCGGACATAAAAAATGCCGGTCAAAACCGGCATTTTCTCATTACTGCGCTGTGTGCCAAACTTGGCACACAAAACTCGCTCTAGCACTTTAAATTTAGGATATAATTCCTAAGTCGTTTATTGAGGCTTACCCTTTTCCCACATCACATCACCACGATAGAGCGGCACAGTAGAGAGGGATGTCTTGGCAGAACCATCCTGCACCTGTGAGGCATGCGCCAGATAAACCAGCGTATTATTTTTCTGGTCATAAACACGGGTAATCATCAGTTTCTTCCAGATCAGGCTCGTGCGCTCAGAAAAAACCCGCTCGCCGCCTTTGCCCAACTTGATATCACCGATGGTAATCGGCCCTGTCTGCTCGCAGGAAATCGACGCATTGGACGGGTCTTCAAACCAGTTGCCCTTTTGCAGACGATCTATCATCCCGCGCGAGAACGAGGCGAGATGGCAGGTCACACCCTGCACTTTCGGATCCTGAACCGCATCAATCACGATATCATTTCCAAGCCAGTCCACGCCGACTTTTCCGACCTCTTCAGCCTGCGCAGTGCCTGCCAAAGCAGACAAGATCAGACCTGTACCCAGAGCAGCGACAGTCAGAAAGCGTTTCATCAACATCTCCTGTTTTCGGGATCAGAAACAAAGTGCAAGGTTGAATATAAGTGTCTTAAGCACCTTCTGCCAGTGGCAGCCACTTATCCAGAAACGCATTGATCTCCATGGTCTGGATATCCGGCAGGGCTTTATAAATCAGTTCCACCGGCCAATCCCACCAGGCACTTTGCAACAAACGTTCCACGGTTTTTTCATCAAAACGCGGGCGTATAATTTTCGCCGGTACACCGGCAACAATCATATAAGGCGGCACATCTTTCGAAACGACAGCATTCGCACCGATAACCGCACCAGTGCCGATAGTCACACCGGGCAAAATCACCGCACCATGACCAATCCACACATCATTACCAATCGTCACCCGTCGGGAGGAGCGATGCGCACGGTAGTCCATATCCACGCCGATATTGCGGAAATATTCATTCGGACGATAGGTCATCTTATGCATGGTCAGACGCTGCATCGGATGCTCAAGCGCATTAATCCGCACATTCGAGGCAATCGAGCAAAAATGCCCGATCTCGGCATAAATCCCTTCGCCGTTACGCTCCAGATAGGTAAAATTGCCGATCTGCACATCGCGCAAAATCACGCGCTCGCCGATTTCGGTATATTTTCCGAGTTTCACTGATTTCAGCTGCGAACTCGGATGGATTTTCGGCTGCACATCGCGCGAGAACTCCGGCGCATCTTCAATCATAGCATTTCATTCCCGCACATCGTCGATTTCAAAATTTTCTGAAATTTCATTAAAGATGAAAAAACCACACAGACAACCTTTGCCAAACAGATCAGTCCGCGTTATAACATGATTATGACGACCGCTGACAGACAGGCCGACAGGCAAGACAACAGAAAATTGCTCTGGATTACCAGCACAGTGCTGATCACCGCACTGATTGCAGGTGCTTTGTTTGCAGGCTGGATGAATTACAGCGACACCATATTCATGACCATGCTGATGGATGGTGTTTCATGGTGCTTCTGAGGAACTGATCTATGCGCAAATATCTTCCCGTTCTGGTGCTGTTCGTAGCAGCCTTCACAATCGGCATTGTCGGTTTTCAGGCCTATCGCGATAAACAAATGGCTTCGGGTGAAGAAAGTGCCTATGGCGGCGCATTTAAGCTGGTTGCCATGAATGGAAAAGAAATCACCGACCAGTCTCTGCGCGGCAATCCTTCTGCGGTCTTCTTCGGCTACACCCACTGCCCTGTCGTTTGCCCGACCACTCTGTTTGATCTCGACAGCTGGCTGAAGCAGCTCGGCCCTGAAGGCGAAGCCATTCGCGGCTACATGGTGACTGTAGATCCGGAGCGCGACACACCGGAATATATTGAAAAGTATATTACCAATGTGTCTGACCGCATTACCGGCATCACCGGCGATCCGAAAGACATCGCAACCATGCTGAAAGCCTATAATATTTATTCCAAAAAAGTCGATGAAGATGGTGAGAACTACACTATGGATCACACAGCATCCATTCTGCTTCTCGATAAAAACGGCCGCCTGCGTTCAACCATCGCCTATGGCGAACCGGCTGAAACTGCAATTTCCAAGCTGAAACGTCTGGCTGCAGGCTGATAACAACGGATAGCATTCGCATCCGAACGATCTTCATGATAGAGCAGTTTTTCTGAGCAAGGAAAACTGCTCTATTCGTTTTTTATAACTCCAATTCAGAGAACCAACATGCCACAGTACCGCTTATACCTTACACGGGACAAAGATCAGGCTGAGCAGATTTTCGATCTGCTGGAACCGGTATTTGAAGAAGACGGTCTGCCGCTTGCCAATACTGAAATTGATGAAGACAAGCAGATTTATGAAATCTCGCTCTATACGGAAGACAAAGCCGGTGCTGATGAAGCTTTGCCGCGCATGGCTGCCTGTCTCGGTTTGAAACCGGATGAAATCAGCATTGAAGAACTGCCGGATATTGACTGGGTGCTGCATTCCCTTGAAGGCCTGAAGCCGGTGCGCGCCGGTCGCTTCTTTGTCCACGGTTCTCATGACCGCGACAAGCTGCAAGACGGTGATATCGGCATTGAAATTGATGCAGGCCTTGCTTTTGGTACCGGCCATCACGGCACCACTGCCAGCTGCCTTGAAATGATCGAAGAAATCGTTGCGCTTGAAGAGCCTAAAAATGTGCTTGATCTCGGCACAGGCAGCGCGGTTCTCGCTATTGCAGTTGCTAAATTGCGCGATATTTCGGTTCTCGCCACCGATATTGATCCTGTTGCGGTCGAGGTTGCACAGGAAAACGTGCTCAAGAACGGTGCCGACAAATGGGTTTCCACTCTCACTGCCACCGGTTTTGACGATCCGGCAATGCAGGCACGCGCGCCTTTTGACCTGATCGTGGCCAATATCCTCGCCAATCCGCTGATTGAACTGGCAAATGAGATGCGCGCCCACGTGAAAGATAATGGCTCGCTGATCCTGTCCGGCATTCTGGAAACGCAGCGTGACAGCGTTCTTGCCGCCTATGAAGCCGCAGGTATCGAACATCACAAAACTATTTACAAAGAAAGCTGGGTTGCTCTTCACCTCAAGCCAAAGCTCTGATTATAATCGGACTTCGAGGGAAATTTTCAGGATCAGAATCTCATGTTTCAGAACTTTGAAGTCAGCAGCAATCCGGCAACCGGTGCGCCGCGTGTAGCCAAATTGCGCGAGGAGTTAAACCGCCTGCAACTGGATGGTTTTCTTGTACCGCGTGCCGATGAGCATCAGGGCGAATATGTGCCGCAGCGTGCTCAGCGCCTTGGCTGGCTGACAGGCTTTACCGGTTCTGCCGGTGCAGCGCTGATCCTGAAAAATAAAGCCTATGTCTTTGTAGACGGGCGCTACACATTACAGGTTCGCACGCAGACTGATCCGGCCGTATTTGAGATTGAAAGTCTGGTCGATAATCCGCCGGCCACCTGGCTGGAGAAAAACGGCAAAGGCCTGGTGATCGGCTTTGATCCTTGGCTGCACACACTGGCAGAAACCCGCGCTCTGAAAGCAGCTCTGGAAACACAGGGCGGCAAACTCGTGCCGGTGCAGGACAATCTGGTCGATCTGGTCTGGACTGACCAGCCTGCCGCACCATTAGAACCGGTGACCATTCAGCCCCTGCAATATGCCGGTCAGGAACCACGCGCCAAACTCAATCAATTGAGTGAAGCCGTTGCTGCAACTGGCGCTGCGGCCACAATTCTTACCGATCCGTCTTCCGTTGCATGGGCGTTTAATATTCGCGGCCGCGATGTCAGCAATACACCGCTGCCTTTGAGCTTCGCGTTGATTGCGGCAGATGGCCAGCACATTCTGTTTATTGATAAGCGTAAGCTGCCGATTGAAACCGAAGCCTATCTCACACAGTTGACCAAGATCGTTGCTCCAAATCTGATGGAAAGCACGCTGACGCAGCTGGCTGGCGAAGGCACCAGCTTCATGCTGGATCCCACACTGGCAGCGGAAAAGCTGCGCATGATCATCACGCAAGCCAATGGTACCGTGATTGAGGGCACCGACCCTGCCCGCCTGCCCCGCGCGATGAAAAACAAAGCCGAGCTTGATGGTTCCCGTGCAGCGCATGAGCGTGACGGCGTGGCCATGGTCAAGTTCTTCTCATGGCTCGACAGCCAGCCTGCCGGTAGTGTGGATGAAATCAGCGCCGCACAGCAGCTTGAAACAAGCCGCCGCACCGTCGGTGAAATGTTCCAGAAGCCTCTGGAAGACCTGTCTTTCGACAGTATCTCCGGCGCAGGCTCCGACGGCGCAATCATCCACTACCGCGTCAATACCGACACCAACCGCAAGCTTAATGACGGCGAGCTATATCTGATTGATTCCGGCGCTCAGTATCGCGACGGCACCACAGATATCACCCGCACCGTAGCAATTGGTGAAGTCTCTGCTTTTGAGAAGAAGACTTTCACACTGGTGCTGAAAGGCGTGATTGCTTTGTCCCGCCTGCGCTTTCCTGTCGGCACACGTGGTCAGGATATTGACGCCTTTGCCCGCGCTGCGCTTTGGCAGCATGGCTATGACTACGCGCACGGCACCGGCCACGGCGTTGGTTCCTATCTCGCAGTTCATGAAGGGCCGCAGAGCATCTCCAAGCGCGGTGCACAGGAACTCAAAACCGGTATGATCCTTTCCAATGAGCCGGGCTATTATCGTCCGGGCGAATTTGGCATCCGTATTGAAAACCTGATCATCGTCAAAGAGCCGGAAGCAATTGATGGCGGCGATATCGCTATGCATAGCTTTGAGACACTGACCTTCTGCCCGATTGATCGTCGTCTCATTGATGTTTCACTGCTCAATGCAGACGAACTGGCATGGCTCAATGATTATCATGCGCAGACCCGCGACAAGCTGCTGCCGCATTGCTCGGACGCTGAAAAGAGCTGGCTGCTTGCAGCGACTGAAGCGCTGTAAATCATACTCGTCTGAACAAAGAAAAACCGGCGCATGCGCCGGTTTTTTTATTATCTAATTCATACCGATCTCAGAACGGCATATATTGGCGCAACAGCACAATCAGCACACCGCCAAAGATACACAGCGGAATGATACCGATGCGAAATGCCGCTAAAGTGCAGATCACCATCGTCACGAACTCTTTCCAGCCTGCATTAAATGCAGCCGGTGCAACAAGCGTTGTCAAAACAGCAGCAGGAACAGCATTAAGCCCAGCCTCAACGCGATAATGCACACGTGCAAATTGCGAGAGAATAAGGTGTCCGCCGATACGGGTGATATAAGTCAGCACCGCAGCGCCGAAAATAATCCAGACGGTTGAAGACATTACTGCACGTCCTTCACAGTTTTCACCGGTTCATCATCCAGCGTAATCACGGTTTCACGGCCAGACAGCGGCTTGGCAATCATCACAGCAACAGCAATCCCGCCAATAGCACCAATCGATACATGCCACGGCGAACCGATCCAAAAATAAGCGGCAACGGAGGTCACGGAGCTGGCAGCAACAATCGGCAGCCAGTTGGTGCGGGAACGAAAGCCCATAACCAGCCCGAGAAAGTAAATCGGCAGCAACATATCAAGGCCGATCGACTTCGGATCACCGATCATTCCACCAAAAGTAGCGCCGATATAGGCTTCCACCACCCATGACAGATAAAGCGGAATGGCCAACCCCATATACCAGACAAAGGTAATCGGCTTTTTCTGCTCGGCCTGTTTTTCGCTTTCTGCATATTGAACATCAGTCAGGAAAAAGAACGCCACAATCTGCTGTAAAGGCGTGAAATGCTTAATCAGCCGTCCGGTGCCTGCAGAATAAAGCACGTGACGAAAATTCACCGCAAAAATCGACAGCAGGATCATCCATGGTGCAACATGTTTGCCAAACAGCTCCATGCCCACCAGCTGGCTGGCACCGGCAAACAAAGCCGCACTCATCCACACGGATTCACTGACATTCAGGCCGTTATCAACGGCAACCACGCCAAATAAAATGCCAAAAGGCGCGACCGCAGCCATAACCGGCCCGCCGCGTCTTGCACCATCCCAGAATTGTGCAAGTTTACCTGTCTGCGTACCAGACAGGATTTTTGGATTACATCCATCCATCATCATTACCAGTATTTTTCAAACGCGCCTTAAAGCCCGCGTTTACATTTGAGGAATGGACTAAAGCAGAAAAACATTTTCCGTTCCCCCTCTGGTTATGAATAGGCTTATGCATAAAACCAATCAAGTGCAGGGCAGACACACCTGCCCTGTCATAAAGGGTAATATTTAATCCGCACCAACAAGCGTAAACCACGCATCTTCGTCGATGACCTCAATGCCCAGTTCCGCAGCTTTGGTGAGTTTTGAGCCTGCCCCCGGTCCTGCAACCACCAGATCTGTCTTTTTTGAAACAGAACCCGCTGCTTTTGCGCCATAGCGCTCCGCCATAGTCTTGGCCTCATCACGCGACATGCGCACCAGCGATCCGGTGAAGACAATTGTTTTACCCGCAACCGGAGAGCCGCTCACAACTTCGTGAACTTCATGCAGCGGCGTCACTTCTGCAAGCAAGGCACTCAGCACCTCGGTGTTATGCGGCTCCTGATAAAAGTCCACAATTGCCTCGGCGACGATTGTGCCAATACCTTCCACATCAGTCAGCTCGCGCCACGCATCATTGCCCTTATCGCTCTTTTCCTGCGGCACCAGAGCGGCCAGTGCCACCTCTGCCAGCTTGGCATAAGAACCAAAGGCACGCGCGAGCTTCTTGGCATTGACCTCACCGACATGACGAATACCAAGCCCGAACAGAAACCGGCTCAGCGCAATCTCGCGCCGCTCATTAATCGCGGCATAGAGTTTCTTCACCGATGTCGCGCCGAAACCTTCAATATTTTCCAGCTTCTTCAGCGGTGATGCGGCCTGTCGCTTTTCCAGCGTGAAAATATCAGCGGGCGTGCGGATTTTTAAACTTTCATCCTCAGCATTGAAGAAGAATTCAACCTGCTTTTCACCCAAGCCTTCAATGTCAAAAGCATTGCGCGAAACGAAATGGCGGATACGCTCAACCGCTTGCGCCTCACAGATCAGACCGCCGGTGCAACGGCGCACCGCCTCACCTTCTTCACGCACCGTATGGCTCCCACAGACAGGGCAGAGACGCGGGAATTCATAGGCAACACTATCCGCAGGGCGTTTATCGGCAACAATATCCACGATCTGCGGGATCACATCACCGGCACGCTGAATAATAACGGTATCGCCGACGCGGATATCGCGCCCTTCACGCAATACATTGCCCTTCTGGTCAAAACCGCGAATATAATCCTCATTATGCAGCGTGGCATTGGTCACCACCACGCCACCAACCGTAATCGGCTCCAGACGTGCAACCGGCGTCAGCGCACCGGTACGGCCGACCTGAATATCAATGCCCTTGAGAATAGTGAAAGCACGCTCTGCCGGAAACTTATGGGCAATTGCCCAGCGCGGACTGCGCGAGATAAAACCAAGACGCTGCTGGAGAGCCAGATCGTCAATTTTATAGACCACACCGTCAATATCATAGCCGAGCGTGGCACGCTGTTCTTCAATCGCATGATAATGGGCAACCAGTTCCGGTACACTCTCAAAACGGCGCATCAGCGGATTGATGGCAAAGCCATAGGATTTGAACTTTTCCACCATGCCCATTTGCGTAGTGGCAGGCATTTCGCTCACCTCACCCCATGCATAGGCGTAAAAGCGCAGCACACGGCTGGCGGTGATTTTACTGTCCAATTGGCGCAGCGAGCCTGCCGCCGCATTGCGCGGATTGGCAAAAACCGGTTTACCGTCTTTTTCCTGCTTCTCATTAAGCGCCGCAAAATCCGCATGGCTCATATAGACTTCGCCGCGCACTTCCAGCACATCCGGAGCAGCGCCATTCAGAACCTGCGGAATATCCGCAATGGTGCGGGCATTATTGGTGACATTCTCCCCCACTGAGCCATCACCACGTGTCGCAGCACTGACCAGCCGCCCCTGCTCATAACGCAGTGAGAGCGACAACCCATCAATCTTTGGCTCTGCAGTAATGCCAAGCGGGCTGCCCGGAAAGAGCTTGAGAAAGCGATAAATACGACCGACAAACTCACCAACATCCTCATCGCTGAAAGCATTGTCCAGCGACAGCATCGGCACTTTATGGGTGATTTTGGAGAATTTCTCGGAAACGGCCGCACCGACTTTCAGCGACGGCGAATCTTCACGGATCAACTGCGGAAAGCGTTGTTCAATCGCCTGATTGCGGCAGCGCAATGCATCATAGTCCGCATCGGAAATAACCGGTGCATCCTGCGTATTATAAAGGAAATCATGTTCAGCAATGGTTTTAGCCAGCCGCTCAAGCTCAATTGCGGCCTGCTCTTCGCTCAGTTGTTCAACGCTGATTTCGCTCATATTCAACCCGTCTCCGTTTACGGATTGAATATAGAGCATTTCCAGCAAAAGTGGAAACCGGTTTTGCGTCAGGACAATGCGTAAAAACAAATAGATAGAGCATTTCCACCCATTTAGCAAAAGTTGGAAATGCTCTGATACAGTCGGATAAAACCAAACGCTCAAGACTGAATTTTATACAGTCAAAGCGCCGTTTTCCCGCAGCAAACGCTCAGCAGCAGCACGAGCCTCATCAGTCACACTTGCACCGGCCAGCATACGCGCGATTTCTTCCTGACGCTCCGCGACTTCCATCGTGCGGATCGAGGTACGCATCTGCTCACTCTCTCCTTGCGCCTTGGCGATCAGGAAATGTGTCGTCGCACGTGCAGCAACCTGCGGCGCATGGGTGACAGAAAGCACCTGCACATTGGAAGAAAGACGAGCCAGTCGCTGACCAATCGCATCAGCCACGGCACCGCCAACACCGGTATCAATTTCGTCGAACACAAGGGTCGGTGCCGAACCGCGATCAGCAAGTGCCACTTTGAGTGCCAGCAGAAAGCGGGATAATTCACCACCCGAGGCCACCTTCATCATTGGCCCTGCGCGAGTTCCCGGATTGGTACGCACCCAATATTCAACAACATCAATACCTTCCGCACTGCGGTTTTCCGTATCAGTTTCAATATTGACGATAAATTCCGCACGCTCCAGCTTCAGAGCCGGTAATTCCTGCATCACAGCCTGTGTCAGCGACTGTGCAATCTTTGCACGCTCTCCCGAGAGCGCAATAGCCGCCGCATCATAGATTGCACGGTTTTCCTGCGCCTGCGCTTCCAGTTGCTCCAGCTTTTCCGCTCCTGCATCAAGATCGAGCAAATCTGCATCCATCTTTTCGCGCAATGCAGCCAGATTGGCCACCGGCACAGAGAATTTGCGCGATGCGGCACGCAACGCAAATAAACGTTCTTCGACAGTTTCCAGCACACGCGGATCAAAATCGATCTCACGCATGGCGGTATCAATACCGCTCTGCGCATCGCCAAGGCGATCCAGTGCCTCATCAATCGCTTTAATCACCGGCTCCAGAAGATGCGGAGCTTCCGGCATTTTGCGCTCAAGACGGCGCACTAGTGCAGCCAATGACGGCACCGGCGATTCATGACCGGACAACAGATCATTGGCTTCGCTGACATCTGTCGCAATCTTCTCGGATTTCATCATGATGGAGCGCTTTTCAGCCAGCTCATCTTCTTCATCCGGTTGCGGATCTAGCTTGGAAAGCTCTTCTGCTGAGGCACGAAGATAGTCGGCCTCACGCGCAGCGGCTTCCACCTTGGCACGATGCTTGACCAAAGCACTCTCACTGTCCCGCCATTGCTTATACAAGCGACGCAGCTTTAGTGTCTGCCCGTCCAACCCGCCAAACGCATCCAGCAATGTGCGGTGCAAATCTGTGTCAATCAGTGCACGGTCATCATGCTGACCGTGAATCTCGACCAGATGGCGGCCGAGCTCACGCAGCAAGCCAACGCTTGCAGCCTGATCATTGATAAAAACACGCGAACGGCCATCACTATTCTGCACGCGGCGCAGAATAATATCGCCGTCATCACTGATTTCATTGTCTTTGAGGAAATTGCGGGCGGGATGATTGATGCCAACATCAAAAACCGCCGTCACCTGCCCCTGATCCGCACCATGACGCACAAGGGAAGCATCGCCTCTGGCGCCAAGCGCCAGAGACAAGCTGTCGAGCAAAATAGATTTACCCGCACCGGTTTCACCGGTGAGAACAGACAGTCCTTTTTCAAACTCGATATCGAGCTTCTCAATCAGGACAATATCGCGGATCGACAGTTGCGCTAGCATGGCTGCCTTTATTTATGAATTAAGCGCCGCCCGTAATGAGCGATGATGCTTTGGAAAGCCATGAACCTGTGTTTTCGCGCGGCTCAAGACCACCGCCCTGCAACAACTTATAGGAATCTTTATACCAAGGGCTGTCCGGGAAGTTTTTACCCAAAACTGCCGCAGCAGTCTGTGCTTCCGAAACCAGACCAAGGGCATAATAAGCTTCGGTCAAACGAGCCAGAGCTTCTTCCACCTGACGCGTGTTGGAATATTCCTCAACCACATTGCGGAAACGCTTGATCGCGCCCAGATATTCCTTGCGCTCAAGGTAATAGCGGCCAACCTGCATATCCTTACCGGCGAGCTGGTCGCGGGCAAAACGGATCTTGGTTTTAGCGTCTTCAACATATTCCGATTTAGGGAAACGGTCGATCACTTCCTGCATCGCAGAAATTGCACGGCGGCTCGCCGCCTGATCGCGTGTTACGTCCGGAATCTGACGGAAATAGCTCAGACCGATAATATAATAGGCATATGCGGATTCATCCGAAGTCGGATACAGCGTGTTGTAGCGCTTGGCCATCGAGATCGCTTCTTCATAATTACCTTTACGGTAATTGGTGAAAGCGGCCATCACCAGCGATTTACGCGCATATTCTGTATAAGGATGCTGACGATCAACAGCAGCGAACTTCTTCGCAGCCTCATCAAGACGTCCTGCTTCCAGATTGGCAAGACCTTCATTGTAAAGCTTATCCGCCGGATCAATGCTCTCAACATATTTGGATAGGTCAATGTCTTTGTCGCCGGACGCACAACCTGCAAGTGCCATTGTCAGCATAACAGCGCCAGATGCCAATGCCAGCTTTGTCATTTTACGAATTTGAGAACCCTCTGCACCAACAATATTGGCTGCATTATCTGGGAATTTAGAAATCGTCATGCTGTCTCCGGTGTTTCGGCAACACAAATCATGGGCAAATCATTCCTGTGTCAGAGGGTTCATAAACCATAGCTGAGAACAATCGGCAATGTTAATACAAGTTTATTCGCACTGCATCGAGACTGCAATGCCTGCCGGACACGACTTTTTCAACCCGAAAGTCCTTAAAACAGCAAAATCTCTTACAAACTGTCACCACACTACACGTGTTCACGGCTCAATTATGGCTGATAGTACACAGTGTAAAAGAATCATTCCGCTTTGTATCCGGTTTAGTCTTATAGTTCTCCGGTGTGTTTTTCATGTCGCCTGCAAAGCTCAGCTTTCAAGACGATAATGCTCCGGATTTTCCAGCAATGCTTTGACCAAAGCACCATTCAGCTTGTGACCGCCACGGTAAGAGCGGAACAACCCTTTGAACGGATGACCGGCCAGCGCCAGATCACCAACGGAGTCCAGCAGCTTATGGCGCACAAATTCATCCGGATAATGCAAACCATCCGGATTAAGCACCTGCCCTTCATCACCGATAGCTATGGAATTCTCCAAGGAAGATCCAAGTGCCAGCCCCATAGAGCGCAGTTTCTCAACATCACGCATAAAGCCGAAGGTGCGCGCCTTAGAGATTTCCCGTTCAAAAACGTCGCCATCCAGATCAAAACTGAACGACTGACGACCGATTGAGGCCACAGGGAAATCAATCTCCACTTCATAGCGCGTCCAGTCATGCGGCATGAATTCAGCCCAATTCTGCCCGTCTTCTACACGCACAGTCTGCAAAATTGTCAGATACCGGCGCGGTGCATCCTGCTCAACCAAACCCGCATTGCGGAATGCAGCAATAAACTCTGCAGAACCACCGCCAAGGATAGGCACTTCAGGTCCGTCAATCTCAATGATGAGATTATCAATCTCAAGCGCTGTAATTGCCGCCATCAGATGTTCAATCGTGCTGACACCAAAATCTACCGAGCCGATTGATGTATTCAGTGTTGTCGAGCCAAGAGAAGATGACAGCGCCGGAATGCTCTCGCGCCGTCCCTCAGCATCGTGACGAATGAAAACAATACCGTGGTTCACAGATGCAGGACTGATTTGCAGCGTAACAGGCTTACCGCCATGCACACCGAAACCGGCAAGCGAAAATGATCCGGCGATCGTTGTCTGCAAAGTTTTCATCTCAATCCTGCTCTCTGTCATCTGATGCCTTCCGGTATCAGCTTTATATAAAGCGCACAAAACACAGGCTCAACTACCCCGACAAATAAAAACACCGCGTTCTTTGCAGAACGCGGTGAAGTTTAAAGCAAAAGGTAGTTATTTGATCAGTTGGCCTGACGGCGCAGGAACGCCGGAATTTCAAGCTGATCATCTTCAGAAGCCACACGCGGCTGTGCGCGGCCCTGATTATCGAGCTGACCGTTGCGCGGCGCGTAAATCGACGCATCCTGCGACAGCGGACGACGCTGTTCCGGACCACGTGCCTGCATCGGAGCAGCTGGCATTTCGCGCTTCTGCGCTGGCTCCAGACGAGCGGTTGGCTGTTCGTCTTCGCGACGGGACAGGCTGGCTGTCAGACGACGCAGCAGACCGAGCGGACCGCGCTCTTCGTGTGCAGGTGCTGCCTGTTGTGGAGCCGGTGCGCGACGGGCATTCATTTCCGCCTGAACCGACGGAGGAAAGTCCGAAACGCTAGGCATACGCGGAGCCTGACGCTGCTGCGGAGCCAGAACCGGATCCATGTGCTGCTGCGGCTGGAACTGCGGCTGCGGTGCCAGATTATGATTTGGCTGCTGCTGCATCTGTGGCTGAACCGGTGCCTGCATCTGCGGGCGTGGTGCAACTGGCTGCTGGCGCATTTCCATCATATCCGGTGCAGGTGCCTGGAAAATACGGCTCTGCGGCTGGAAATCTGCTTCAGCGGATGCTGCAGGCGGTGCATAGGAGCGCTGCTCGCTTTCACCGAGATGCAGAGACTGCTGTGCAGGCGCTGGCTGCGCTACAGGCTGAGCCTGCGCTGCCGGCTGCTGGATCGGAGCCTGTGCAACAGGCGCGGCTGGTTTCGCTACTGGTTTCGCTGGCTGGCGAAATTCCAGCGGCGCAGGCGCCGCGTCTCCGATCTGCTTATCGATTCCGGTCGCAACGACAGAAACACGGATCACACCTTCGAGACCTTCATCGAAGGTCGCGCCGAGAATGATCATAGCGTCCTGATCAACTTCTTCACGGATACGGGTAGCAGCTTCGTCAACTTCAAACAGGGTCATGTCACGACCGCCTGTGATCGAGATCAGCAGGCCGCGTGCACCGCGCATGGAGGTTTCATCCAGCAGCGGATTCGCAATAGCAGCTTCAGCAGCAGCGATTGCACGGCCGTCACCGGAAGCTTCACCGGTGCCCATCATGGCCTTGCCCATTTCGCGCATTACGGAACGCACGTCAGCAAAGTCCAGATTGATCAGGCCTTCTTTAACCATCAGATCGGTGATGCAGGCAACACCGGAATAGAGCACCTGATCGGCCATCGCAAAAGCGTCAGCAAAGGTGGTCTTGTCATTCGCAATACGGAACAGGTTCTGGTTCGGAATGACGATCAGAGTATCAACATTCTTCTGCAGATCTTCGATACCCATATCAGCCGTTTTCATACGGCGCTGGCCTTCGAAATGGAAAGGCTTGGTCACAACACCAACGGTCAGAATACCTTTTTCGCGCGCTGCGCGGGCAACAACCGGTGCCGCACCTGTACCTGTGCCACCGCCCATACCGGCGGTTACAAAGCACATATGGGTGCCGTTCAGGTGATCATTGATTTCGTCGATGCACTCTTCTGCAGCAGCGCGACCAACTTCCGGCTGGGAACCTGCACCCAGACCTTCGGTTACAGCTGCGCCCAGCTGAATGATGCGTTCAGACTTGGACATGGTCAGAGCCTGAGCGTCAGTATTCGCGACAACGAAATTTACACCGCGCAGACCCGCGTTGATCATGTTGTTGACAGCGTTACCGCCGCCGCCGCCGACACCGAAAACGGTAATGCGCGGCTTAAGCTCGGTAATATCCGGCTTTTGCAGATTGATTGTCATCAGTTTCGTTCCTTTTGCCTTTCACCGCTTCGCCGCCGCGGTGCCGTATTCTGATTTGTTTTTTTGTACGCATTTACCCTGAAAGGAACCGCGTTTGCATTTTGAAATTATCTGGTCATTTACCATGATTTGGCAAAAAGCCCAGAGTGTAATCGGGTCAGAAATGAAAAATCTCAAACCCTTGTTTCAAAACTGCTTTCCTTCAATTTTACTCCTCAGGAAAGCCGCGCTACCTCTCTAATTAAAAACTTGTTTTCAGCCATTGGCCGACCCGTGAGATACGTCCGCCGGCCCCTATAAGGCGCCCGCCGGAAGCAGCCCGAACCGAGCGTTCCTCAATACCTGCAACCTGCGGATAAATCAGCAGGCCCACTGTTGCCGAGAAAGCGGAGCCCTTAGCAGCTTCCGGCAATCCCGCAATTCCTAACGGCCGCCCGATGCGGACATTGCGCGCCAGAATACGGCGTGCAACTTCCGGCATACCGGTCAGCTGGCTTGCGCCACCTGTCAGCACCACACGTTTACCGACAATATGCCCCAGACCCGAAGCATTGAGCCGGTCACGAACCAGCTCCAATGTTTCTTCAACACGGGCACGAATGATACGGGTCAGAACAGAACGCGGATACTGGTTCGGCACATCACGGTCATCGTCGCCAATCGGCGGCACGCTGATCATATCACGGTCGTCGGCAGCGCTTGGCAGCGCCGAGCCATACATAACCTTGAGACGTTCAGCATCTTCCATACGGGTGGAGAACCCGCGCGCCACGTCCATTGTTACATGCATACCGCCAATGGCAATGGCGTCTGCATGGATAAATTTGCCTTCCGAGAATACGGAAATCGTTGTGGTGCCACCGCCCATATCAATACAGGCCGCGCCCATTTCCGCTTCGTCATCCACCAGAGCCGCCAGACCACTTGCATAAGGGGTGGCAACAATCGCTTCTACCGAGAGGTGGCAACGGTTAATGCAAAGCTCCAGATTGCGCAAAGGTGCGCTATCAGCAGTCAGCACATGCATATCAACGCCGAGCGTATCGCCGAGCATGCCCAGCGGATCACGAATGCCGCGTTCGCTGTCCAGCGTGTAACCAATCGGCAAAGAGTGAACCAGATGACGCTCAGCCTGCAACGCTTGCTTCGCACCGGCAGCAAGCACACGACGAATATCGGTCTTTTCGACTTCGTGGCCGCCCAGATCAATGCTGGCATTGAAAGTTTCGCTTTTCAGACGACCGGAAGAAATATTCACGATCAGCGATTCAACTGTCAGACCGGCCATACGTTCAGCCGCATCAACGGCCAGACGGATCGATTGTTCCGCTGCATCCAGATCAATCACCACACCGGACTTAACGCCGCGTGATTTCTGATAGCCGATACCCAGCACATCCATACGATGGGTACGACCTGGCAGGAATGCACTTTCGTCGCGCGGGCGCAAACGGGCAATCACACAGGAAACTTTGGAGGAGCCAACATCAAGCACAGTCAGCAGTCGCGTGCGACGACCTGAAGATGCGGAACCGGAAGTGTTTTTTGAAGACCAGATACTCATACGCGCCTACCCGCTGCCTTGGCAGCTTTCGCAGCTTTTTCACGGTCTTTCAGCATTTTCTCTCGGCTTTCCATGCCGGTCGGTGTGAGCTGTACAGTCACACGATCGTCCAGACGCATATCAAGGCTGAGAATATCCCGACCAAGAATATTTTTAGTCCGCTGCAGGGTTTCAACTTCGGCCAGAGCGCGTTTCACGTCCTGTTCCGGCAATAAAACCCGTACACCATTATCAAACAACAAATCCCAGCGGCGGTCAGAGACACGCGCATAGGCACGCACTTTAGCGGCCAGATCAGGATAAGCCGCCACAGTTTCAATAAAAGCCTTACCGCGGCTGGATGCACCCTCACCAACAACAAGCGGCAGTGAAGCGTAGCGGGATCCATTCAGCGGTACGATCGGCTTACCGGCTTCATCAACAACCAGTAATTCGCGACCGCTTTGCCAGAGCGCAAATGCCTTGCGCTCTTCCAGAGAAACCACGACGGAACCCGGATAGACTTTGCGGATTTCAACACCGGCAACCCAAGGCAGCGTCTCAATAGCCAAACGCGCCTCATCGGCATTGAACCCGATCAGGGATGTTTCCCCGTCCAGACCAAGCTTTTCCAGAATATCAATTTCAGATGTTTCGTTATTACCGGCAACGCTCACTCGCTCGATTGCAAAACCGAAAGTTGAAGCAGTTGCCTTAACAACAGTATGGGTATGATCGCCGACAATCATACCGTAGATGCCGGTGGCACCCAGAAAGCTGACCAGCCCCAGAGTACCGGCATAGCGAGGTATATTGACCCCGCCGCCAAACAGGCGCGAGGCAATACGAAAAGGCTTACGAAGAAAACGCGGCAGAACAAAAGCACCACCATGCGACAGGGATGTACGGGACATCATCGCATCATGATCACTTCTGTCAGATCTCGTTTTTAACGCATGCACGAGGCATCCTCCACCATCCAGCTCAACAACTCACCGAATGAATACCCTTCAGCCTTGGCAATATCCGGCACCAGAGAGGTCGGCGTCATGCCCGGCTGTGTATTCACTTCAAGCCAGATCAGCTCACCGTCACCGGAGCCATTCTCATCAAATCGGAAATCGGAACGACTCACGCCGCGACATCCGACCGCCTGATGTGCCTGAAGTGCCATTATTTGTATTTTTTGGTAAATATTTGGTGAAATTTTCGCAGGACATTCATGTCGCGAGCCACCATCTGCATATTTTGAGTCATAATCGTAGAAAGAATGTGCCAGCGGAATGATTTCGCAGACACCAAGTGCACGATCACCCATCACGGCACAGGTCAGTTCGCGCCCTGCAACATAGCGCTCGACCATAACTTCATCGCCGTATTTCCATTCATCGGAGCCAAGAATCTGCGGCGGGGCACTCTGGCCTTCGCGCACGATCACTACACCGAAGCTCGAACCTTCACGAACCGGCTTCACCACATAAGGCGGCTGCATCGGATGCTCATTACCGATATCGAAGCGATTCATCACGCGCGATGGAGCAACAGCCACACCGGCAGCGCTTGCCACCAGCTTGGCGCGCGCCTTATCCATTGCCAGCGCCGAGGCCAGCACACCGGAATGTGTGTAAGGAATTTGCAGATATTCAAGAATGCCCTGAATGGCACCATCTTCGCCAAAAGGACCATGCAAAGCGTTAAACGCCACATCAGGCTTCAGCTCAGTCAAAACAGCAGCAACATTGCGATCAACATCAATGCGCGTTACGCGATAGCCCTGATCTTCAAGCGCCTTGGCGCAAGCCGCACCGGAAGAAAGACTCACCGGACGCTCCGATGAAAACCCGCCCATCAAGACAGCAACATGTTTACCTGTCATTTTAACCATGTCCCCTCTGCCAGCAAAGCTGATACACATAAAACAAAAAACACTTCAAACCCGCCGAAGCCGGTTCGTGCGCATCATGCAGATACGCCAAACTCATTAAAAATACCCCTCGAGTTCTGTATGACTGAAAGTCCGAACCTCCCCGAACTCAGAGACAATCATACAGCGCTCCGGCGGAAGATTTCCGCAGAACCCCAAGGCAAAATTAACTTGCCGACCCAAATCACTAACGCTTGTTCACTATAAGAATCAGAGAGTTGATTCTATGGCAAGCCCTTACAAAATATTACGCTGAAAGCACCCGAATCATTTTTATCGGAAGCCACTGATTTATTAAGGTTTTTCATTAATTAGTTAGTTCGGAAATTTATTTTAGCAAAATGCAAAGGTGAGACTCTTGACAGGGGCAAATCACCTCAAAAACCATGATTTCAACCCCACAAAAACAAATCACCGCTGCCCTCTTCAAATGAAGAAAACAGCGGTGACGTTAAAGATAGCCTGCGGCTTTCCGTTTAGGAGGCAACTGCTGAAATCAACAGGATGATTAATCCAAAAATTCGGTAACTTCACGACCTTCAAGGAACTGGCCGAGACGACGGATTTCCCAGTGCAGTTTAATACCCGAATTAGCGCGTACTTTATTGCGTACAGTCTCGCCCAGCAGCTCCAGATCATAACCGGTGGCATTGTCGCCATTGATCATGAAATTGCAGTGCATGGTCGACATATGCGCGCCGCCAATGGTCAGGCCACGACAACCGGCTTTATCGATTTCTTTCCATGAGGACGTTCCCTCGGGATTTTTGAAAGTAGAACCACCGGTTTTCTCACGGATCGGCTGTACAGTCTCGCGATGGTTCTGCACTTCATCCATTGCAGCGCGAATGGCTGCAGCTTCGCCACGCGCCCCCTCAAACAATGCTGAGGTGAAGATAAAATCTTTCGGTGCAGAGCAATGACGATAGGCATAGCCCATATCCGCATTGTTCAGCACATGCAGATTACCCTTACGGTCATAGGCACGCACCTCGATCACACGCTCACAGGTCTCAACACCATTCGCACCGGCATTCATACGCAGGGCGCCGCCGATACCACCCGGAATACCGTGGTAAAAATGGAAACCGGCAATTTCAGCTTCAAGCGCTGCTGCTGCCACACGTTTGTCCGGTGTCGCCGTACCGGCGCGCAAACGCGTATCGGATACACGCTCAACCTCACCAAAGCCTTTAGCTGACAAACGCACCACGAAGCCCGGAATACCGCCTTCACGCACCAGAAGGTTGGAACCGATACCAACAGTCATCACCGGAATTTCCTCCGGCACATTTTTCAGGAATTCCGCCAGATCATCTTCATCGGCAGGCTGGAACAGAACCTCAGCAGGGCCGCCTGCGCGGAACCATGTGATCTTATCCATACCGGAATTTGGCGTCAGACGTCCGCGAATACCGGACAGAGGTTTTTCAAGCTGCTTGAGCAGCGCTTCACCATCGAGCTTTACAGCCATTTCTACTCATCTCTCTTAAAGCAATCCGGACTTCAAATTTTCCGGATTATAAGCGTCATAACAATTCGGATAAGGTCAGGAAAAACACGGCAGGATCAAGGCATTATTCCTCAAACCCTGCCAAGTAAATGAAACGGCGCTAACCGCACACATTGTCTCAGGTTGCGCTGGTACCGCCTAGCTGCTTAGGCAGTGCATAAGCCACCCGCATTGCCTCAGGTAGCGCTGGCACCACCTAGCTGTTTAGGCAATGCATAAGCCCATTGTGTAATATTGCCTGCACCGAGGAACACCACGAAGTCACCTTCCTGTGCCAGTCCTTTGATGATTTCAGGCAAATGCTCAGGATTTTCCAGATAACGGGCATCGCGATGCCCCGCCGTCTTGATCTTACTCACCAGCGTTTCCGATGTCACGCCTTCAATCGGATCTTCACCGGCGGTATAGACCGGCGCGATCAGCACAGTATCGGCATCGTTAAAGCAAGTTGAGAATTCATCAAACAGGCTCGCCAGACGTGTAAAGCGGTGCGGCTGTGCAATGGCAATCACGCGCTTTTGCGCGGCTTCACGGGCAGCTTTCAGCACAGCTTTGATCTCAACCGGATGATGACCGTAATCGTCAAATACTTCCACGCCGTTCCATGAGCCGGTATGAGTAAAGCGGCGCTTTACACCACCAAAACCGGACAGACCTTTGCGGATATCATCGGCAGTCAGACCAAGCTCATGCGCCACAGCAATGGCCGCAGTTGCATTGGACACATTATGACGACCTGGCATCGGCAGACGCAGATCTTTGATCTCAACGACTTCGCCCTTGCGATCGCGGATCACCACATTAAACACCGAAACGGCACCATCCATATGATGGTTGGAGAAACGCACATCCGCCTGCGGGTTTTCACCATAAGTGATCACGCGGCGGTCTTCGATGCGGCTTACCAATGCCTGCACTTCCGGATGATCAAGACACATCACGCCGAAACCGTAGAAAGGCACATTCTCAACAAACTGACGGAAGGCAGCGCGGACATTATCGAACGAACCGTAATGGTCGAGATGCTCGGGATCGATATTGGTGATCACGGCAATATCGGCTGGCAGTTTCAGGAAGGTGCCGTCGCTTTCATCAGCTTCAACCACCATCCACTCACCCTCACCCATACGGGCATTGGTGCCATAGGCATTGATGATACCGCCATTGATAACGGTCGGGTCAAGACGACCGGCTTCAAGCAGTGTCGCCACCATCGAGGTTGTGGTGGTCTTGCCATGCGTACCACCAATGGCAATTGCCTGACGGAAGCGCATCAGCTCGGCAAGCATTTCTGCACGACGTACAATCGGCAGCAGATTTTCACGTGCCTCAACCAGCTCCGGATTATTCGGACGGATAGCAGTGGAAACCACAACCACATCGGCCTTGCCGATGTTCTCGGCTTTATGACCGACAAAAACCTCAATGCCCTTATCACGCAGACGCTGCACATTCGCACCATCCGCCTGATCGGAGCCCTGAACCTTATAGCCCAGATTATGCAGCACTTCTGCAATGCCGCTCATGCCAATGCCGCCGATTCCGATAAAATGAACCAGACCAATATTCAGAGGCATTTTCATGCGCGTTTTCCTTCTTTGTAATCAGAAACAGACAATCCCGCTGCAATAGCCTCGACAAGATCAGCAAGCAACCGTGTTGCATCAGGACGACCGGAACTTTTTGCCCGTGCGGCCATATCTGCCAGTCTTTGCGGCTCATTCAGCGCAGCAATCAGAATTTGTGCCAGTTTTTCCGGCTTCAGCTCGGACTGGCGGATCACTTCACCGCCGCCAGCCTTTGCCAGTGCTTCGGCATTCGCAGCCTGATCATGATCAAGCGCAAACGGAAACGGCACCAGCAAACTCGGGCGACCAATCGCAGCGATCTCAGAAACCGTGGAAGCACCGGAACGCGACAGTACAAAATGCGCCTGCGCCATCATCTCCGGCAGATTGCCGAAGAAAGGCGCAACTTGCGCTTTAACACCGAGCTTTTCATAAGCTTTACGACAGATCACTTCATCTTCCGGACGTGCCTGCTGGGTGATAAACAGTCTTTCACGTTCATCAATCTCGAGCAGCGCAACGGCGGCAGGAACAACGGTCGAAAAATACTGCGCGCCCTGACTGCCGCCAAACACCAAAAAGCGGAACACATCCGGCTCTGCAGAAGGCTTATAGGCAACATTAGTTTGTGCCAGCACAGTCGGGCGCACCGGATTACCAGTCTGCACGGTTTTGGCAGCATGTACACCACTATCCGCAGACAAGAAGCCACCGGCAATCGCTGTCACGCGGGCAGACAGGCCTTTATTGGCACGCCCCATCACCGCATTCTGTTCATGGATAATCGTCGGAATACCCATACGCGAGGCTGCATAGAGCGGCGGCAAGGTCGGATAGCCACCAAAACCGACGACCAGCTTTGGCTTCAAACGGCGGAACAGTTTGCGACAATCAAGATTACCCTGCCACAGGCTGTAGAACGTTTTCGCCAGAGCAATCGGATTTTTACCGGCAATGGTTGCAGAGCGCACCACATGCACATGATGTTCATCAAAACCAGACACAAAGCGCTGCGCACGTTTGTCGGTTACCAGATGCACATCATAGCCGTCTTTTGTCAGTTCATGCGCCAGCGCTTCGGCAGGAAACAAATGTCCGCCGGTACCGCCTGCTGCCAAAACGATAACACCTTTTGTCATCATCATCCGTTCTGTATTTTTTTAAACACGCAGTTCCGAAATCATGGGGCGGAACTGCTCAATTCAGCATTAAATTTTTAAAGCGCAGGAATACGCTCGCCTGCGCCTTTCAGCGAGGCAGACATCCGGCGCTCAGGGTTTTTCCTCGTCAATGCCAGCAAAAAGCCCATTGTAATGGCAACTGCGACCAAGGACGAACCACCATAAGAGATAAACGGCAATGTCATTCCCTTAGCAGGCATCAAATGCAGGTTCACCGCCATGTTAATGATCGACTGAAAACCAAACAGAATAACAATGCCCGAAATCGCCAATCGAGAGAAAGCATCTCGCGCGCGCATAGCCACGATCAGTCCGCGAATAACAATAAAGGCAAACAGCATCATAATCAAAATACAGAGAATAATGCCGTATTCTTCTGCTGCTACAGAGAAAATAAAGTCCGTATGACTATCAGGAATGATACGTTTGATCGTACCTTCACCCGGCCCCTGCCCGAACCAGCCACCACGAATAATGGCCTCGCGACCGGTATCAACCTGAAACGTGTCACCTTCACCGGTCATAAAGCGGTCGATACGGCCTGCCACGTGAGGAAGAAGCGTATAGGCACCCAGTCCCAGAACAATTCCGCCACCGCCAAAAACAATGATCAGCATCCATGACATACCGGCGATAAAGAACATTGCGCCCCAACTACCGGCTGTCAGCATTGTCTGACCAAAATCCGGCTGCGCCATCAGCAATCCGGCCGCCACAAAGAACAACAGCGTTGCCAGTGTATGCCCCGGAATATCCCCGTTGCGCTCACGCTCAGAGAATAGCCATGCACAGATCACGATGAAGGCAGGCTTCATGAATTCTGATGGCTGGATCGAAATCCCAGCCAGCGACACCCAGCGCCGTGCACCTTTCACTTCAATACCAAAGAAAAGCGCAGCCACCATCAACAAGAGTGAAACACCCAGCAGGATCAACGCCGCGCGACGAACCAGACGCGGTGTCAAAAAAGATGTACCGATCATCGCGATCAGTGCAGGGATCATGAAAAAGATCTGACGTTCCACAAAGTGAAAGCTGTCGAGACCAATACGTTCCGCCACCGCAGGGCTTGCCGCATAGGACAGCAAGATGCCGAGCCCCATCAGCGCCAGACAGGCAGCAAGGAAGTAACGGTCAATCGTCCACCACCAATTGGCGACAGGGCCTCTGTCTACGCGGCTAACCATCAGTCGGCTCTCCCTATTGGTGCAAATCCCTGCAGCGTCATCACCTTATCGCGAAATGCCGCACCGCGCTTTTCAAAATTCGGAAACTGGTCAAAGCTGGCACAAGCCGGAGACAGCAACACCACCGGCTCATCTGCTGTATCCAGTGCCGCATCTTGTGCCGCATGTTCAATGGCCGCATCCAGCGTATGGCTGATTTCAAACGGCACATCATTACCGAGCGTTGCTGCAAATTGCGCTGCGGCCTCACCGATCAGATAGGCTTTGGTAATACGCGGGAAAAAATCGCGCAGTCTCTCAATACCGCCGCTTTTTGGCAGCCCGCCGGCAATCCAGTAAAGCTTCGGGAAAGATGACAGCGCTGGCGCTGTTGCTTCCGCATTGGTCGCTTTGGAGTCATTGATGAACAGGGTTTTGCCTTGATGTCCCACCTGCTCCATACGATGGGCAAGGCCGGGGAAACTACGCAAGCCTGCGCGAATATCTTCCAGCGACAGACCAACAGTCAGACAGGCAATAAGTGCAGCCAAAGCATTTTGCGCATTATGTGCCCCGCGCAGTGAACCGATCCCGTCCAGCGACACCAGCAGTTCAGTCTTGCCATTACCGGCGCGATAAATATCCGCACCCTGCGCATAAAAGCCCTCTGCCAGCACCTGATCTTTCGAGAAACGGATCAGCTTCTTGCCGGACTTTTCAAGGCGGTCTGCAATAGCAATGCAATAATCATCGTCCACCGCCACGATAGCTGTATCACTGCCGGCAACCAGCCGCTCCTTGATTGCGGCATAATTTTCCATTGTGCCATGGCGATCCAGATGATCCGGCGTCAGATTGAGCAGAATACCTGCGGCAGCATTAAGTGATGGCGCCAGATCAATCTGATAGGAAGAACATTCGACCACATAATTGCGGCCATCAGCCGGTGCTTCAAGCGATAATACAGCCGTGCCAATATTGCCGCCAAGCTGCATATCGCGACCAGCCGCTTTGATAATATGCGCAATCAGGGCAGTCGTTGTGGATTTGCCATTGGTACCGGTAATGGCAACAAACGGTACATCATCGCCTGCAGCCAGCGCCGCATTGCGCTCACGGCAGAACAGCTCGACATCACCGATAACCGGCACATGCGCCTGATGCGCCAGTTCGGCACTCCAATGCGGCTGCGGATGGGTCAGCGGCACACCGGGAGAAAGCACAAAGGCGCTGAAAGCAGACCAATCAGTATCACGCAAATCCTGCGTGGTAATGCCCTCACTGGTCGCACGGGCAACACTGTCCGGATTATCATCCCATGCCACAACCTTAGCGCCACCGGCTAGCATGGCTTTCGCTGTTGCAATACCGGAGCCGCCAAGGCCAAACAGCGCAACAGTTTTATCTTTCAGGGTCAGGGTTGGGATCATGATCAGGCCGCCAGTCGACAATGCGTTCAGTCAATATTGTAAAAACATATTCGCCGGATTATCGCTCCGGCACCTTTATAAACAATGAAGCTGCCTGTTTAACAGGCAGCTCATATGTTTTCAGTTTTAACGTAGTTTCAGCGTTGAAAGGCCGATCATCGCCAGAATAATCGCAATGATCCAGAAGCGGATAACCACCTGGCTTTCCGTCCAGCCTTTTTTCTCAAAATGGTGATGGATTGGCGCCATCAGGAACACGCGCTTGCCGGTCAGCTTGAACCAGCCAACCTGAATAATCACCGACAACGCTTCCATCACGAACAGGCCGCCGATAATTGCCAATACGATTTCGTGTTTGGTTGCAACCGCAACCGCACCCAGCATACCACCCAGTGCGAGCGAGCCGGTATCACCCATAAAGATCGCGGCTGGCGGTGCGTTGAACCACAGAAAGCCAAGACCGGCACCAATCACGGCACCAAGAATAACTGCCAGTTCACCGGTGCCCGGTACAAAATGGATTTGCAGGTAATCAGCAAAAATCGCGTTACCCGACAGATAGGCGATAAAGCCGAAAGAAGCCGCAGCCACCATCACCGGCACAATCGCCAGACCGTCGAGGCCATCGGTAAAGTTAACCGCATTACCGGAACCGACCATAACAAAAGCGGCAAACGGAATGAAGAACCAGCTCAGATCCAGCAACATGCCTTTAATGAACGGGAATGTCAGCGAGGAAGAAAACGGTTCCTGACCGGTACGCATAATGACATAGGCAGCAATCGCCGCGATAATGAATTCAAGACCCAGACGGGCTTTACCTGAAAAACCCTTATCCGACTGTTTTGTAACCTTCAGATAGTCATCGTAGAAACCGATGGCACCGAAGCTGATCGTCACCAACAACACAACCCAGACATAAACACTTTTAAGGTTGCCCCAGAGCATGACCGAGGCCAGTACACCAAACAGGATCATCAACCCGCCCATGGTCGGGGTACCGGCTTTTTTGAAGTGAGTCTGCGGGCCATCGGCACGGATCGGCTGACCACGTCCCTGACGCACACGCAAACTGTTGATGATGCTTGGTCCAAGCAGGAAGACCAGCATTGCTGATGTAATCAGCGCGCCACCGGTGCGAAAAGTAATATAGCGGAAAACGTTGAAAAACGACAAATGATCCGCAACAGAGGCTAATAACATCAGCATCGGGTGAATGCCCTTCGGTCGGTATCGGCACCTTAACACATTGAATTTATTGAAAAATACAATGTTTAGTTCCTGTTATTCTTAAGCAGCCACAAGGACTGTAGATGATAAAGCGATTTCGCAAGAAAATCACAAAGCCGCTATTAACTATTCTGCGGCCTCAGAGACAGCATATTTTTTCAATAATGCATTGACGATTTTCACAAAGCCGATCGACTTTGACGATTTAATCATCACAACATCTCCGGGACGCACTGCTTTGACTACAAGTGGCAGCAGTTCGTCAACATGTTCCCGATACTCAACATGAATTTCTGCCGGCATTGCGGATTTCAGGGCACTCATATGTGCGCCACCGATAAACAGCATATTCACTTTTGCATCGACAATCGGCCGTGCCAGATCGCCGTGCAATTTGGAAGATTGTTTGCCAAGCTCAAGCATATCACCGAGAACAGCGATACGGCGTCCCGCCTCTTCCCCATGCTGCTGCGGTTCTGTTGCTTCCAGAAGGGAAAGCGCTGCACGCATGGATGTTGGATTGGCATTATAGCTCTCATCAATCAGCGTGAAAGTGCCATCACCGTGGCGCAGACGATATTGCGCACCACGACCGGCCTCCGCTTGCAATGTGCCAAGCGCCAGTACGATCTGCGTCATGTCTGCGCCCACCAGATGCGCGGCACCAAGAACGGCCAGCATATTCTGCACGATATGACGTCCGGGCGCGCCGATTTTCACGGCTGCTTCCTGTCCGGCAATGGATACCGTTATACAGGAACAATCGGTCTTCATCACCAGATCACGGAGCTTATAGGTCGAACGGGCATTTTCACCGAAAGTGGCAATATGCTCGACACCGGCGGCAGTTGCCAGTGCTTCCAGCTGCTTGAAACGTTTATCATCGCGGTTGAGAAGAGCATAACCGCCCGGCAGAACACCTTCAAAAATCTCGGCTTTGGCAACCGCGATTTCTTCGAGGTTAGCGAAGTGTCCCAGATGAGCTGGCGCAATCAGCGTGATTGCAGCCACATGCGGCTGCACCATTTTCACCAGCGGGCGAATTTCATCATGATGGTTCATACCGATTTCAAAGACACCATAATCGGCATCTTCCGGCATCCGCGCCAATGTCAGCGGCACACCCCAGTGATTATTGAAAGACGCAGCAGAGGCGTGAACCTTACCGCAAGCCGACAACACATGGCGCAGGGCTTCTTTGGTGGTGGTTTTTCCCACCGAGCCGGTCACAGCAATGATTTGTGCTTTGGAACGGGCACGTGATGCGAGGCCAAGGCGGGTCAGTGCAGCCAGCACATCATCCACCACAATCATCGGCACCTGCATTTTACCCAGAGCAGGTAAACGCGCTTCCGTTACGACAAGCAGACCCGCCCCCGCCGCCATCGCAGCAGTTGCAAAGTCATGACCGTCAAAAACATCGCCTTTAATAGCGAAAAAGGCTTCGCCTTTACGCAATGTGCGGGAATCGATCGAAATACCGGTAATGCCCTCAGGAAGCTGGCCGACAGGCCGTCCTTCCATCGCTTTTACCATGTCTGCCGATTTCCAAAGAATTTCACTCATTTAAAACGCGCCTCAAGCGAACGGGCAACTTCAGCATGATCAGAGAACGGCAATGTCACATCATTGATGGTCTGCCCTTCTTCATGCCCCTTGCCCGCTATAATAACTGTATCGCCTGCCTGTGCGAGCAGCACTGCATGGCGGATAGCTTCATGACGATCACCGATTTCCAGTGCATCCGGTGCCGCAGCCAGAATTTCTGAGCGAATAGTCGCCGGTACTTCTGACCGTGGATTATCATCAGTAACAATCACAACATCGGCCAGACGGGTTGCAATTTCACCCATGATCGGGCGCTTGCCCTTATCGCGGTCACCGCCGCAGCCAAACACCACGATCACACGACCGGTGGTGAATGGACGAACCGAAGTCAGCACATTTTCCAGCGCATCAGGCTTATGGGCATAGTCCACATAAACCGGCACACCCTCTTCCGTTGATCCCACCAGATCCAGACGACCCGGTGCGCCTTTCAGGCGCTCCAATGCACGGAAAGCAGCATCCGCAGGTACGCCGGAAACCAGCGCCAGACCGGCAGCTACGAGTGCATTGGCAACCTGAAAATCGCCGGCCAGCGGCAGAGTGATCTCATAAATTTTGCCGTCATGTTTCAGTTCAATATGCTGGCGGTGACGCTCATGTTCAACGCGTTTCAGCGTAATGAAGTCGCCTTTACGGCCCACAGTTTTGACAGTACAACCGGCTGCAGTCGTCGCTTCAATAGCTTGAGCAGAATAAACATCATCGGCAAAAATGATCGCCGGAGCACCTTTCGGCAACAGCGTATCAAACAGACGCATTTTTGCATTGAGGTAATCTTCCACCGTCGGATGATAATCCATATGATCGCGGCCAAGATTGGTAAAAGCAGCCGCTGTCAGCTTCACACCATCCAAGCGGCACTGATCCAGACCATGCGACGAAGCTTCCATACAGGCATGGGTAACACCTTCATCACTCAGGTCTGCCAGAACTTTCTGCAACTCAACAGGATCCGGCGTGGTCAGCGAACCATATTCATTGCGTGTCGGTGAGAAAACACCGGTCGTGCCGATGCTCGCCGCAGCAAAACCTGCATAGGCCCAAATTTGCTGGGTGAAAGAAGCGACAGAGGTTTTACCGCTGGTGCCGGTGACTGCCGTCACAATCTGCGGCTGCTTGCCATAGAAAACGGCTGCGGCCATTGCCAGCGCATGGCGCGGGTCTTTGCTGCGCAGAACCGGAACGGAAATACCGCTGGCGTCCATATCTTCATCAGCGAGAATGGCAACTGCACCGCGTTTGACCGCATCTGCCGCATAGGCCGAGCCGTCATTTTTTACGCCTTTGAGTGCAGCAAACAAAGTACCCTTCTGAACAGTACGGGAGTCGGAACTCAATCCGGATATCTCAGTCTGTGCAACTGAGTCTGCCATATCATTTACATAGGCTGCGATACTTTGAAGTTTCATGCCATTCAGTTCCCGATTTTTGCATTCACTCTGCCTGATAATTTCCTTTTTAAGGACAACAACATCAGGACAACACCCGTTTCATATCAGTCATTTTCATAAGCGGCCAGAATTGGCGCGCCATCTTGCGCAAAGTCAGGCGACACACCTAAGAAAGAAGCTGACCGGCGTATGATATTTGCAACCATTGGGGCAGCATTGAGTCCGGCGGTCGCAGAAAGTTTACCTTCTTCCGGTTTTGGTTCATCAATAATGGTCAAAACGACATAAGTCGGGTCATCCATCGGGAAAGCCGCAAGGAATGCGTTAAAGCGCACGTCTTTCGAATAACGGCCATTGATAACTTTTTCCGCTGTACCGGTCTTACCGCCAACACGATAGCCCTTCACTTCAGCGCGACGGCCGGAGCCGATCTCGGAATTGAGACGATAGAGATAACGCATGTCATCGCTGGTTTTAGGTTTCAGCACCTGTGTGGCAACAGCATTTGCTTCATCCTGCGTGCGTGGCAGGAATGTCGGCGGAATAAGCTTGCCACCATTGACCAGCGCCGCCGCCGCAACGGCTGTCTGCAATGGTGTGGTCATCATACCATGACCATAAGAAATGGTGATGGAGTGTACTTTCTTCCATACGCGCGGCTCCACAGGACGTGCCACTTCCGGCAGTTCTGTCTGCATACGATCCAGCAAGCCAACGCGCTTCAGGAATTCACGATGACCTTCAATACCAATCGCATCAACTTCCTTACCTGAACCGATATTGGAGGAATAAATAAACACTTCAGCCAAAGTCAGCCAGCGGGCTTTACCGTGGAAGTCACGGATCGTCTGACGGCCGATCGTAATCGGACGGGTCGCGTCAAACTTGCTTTCAAGATTGAATTTGCCCGAATCCAGCGCCATGGCTGTGGTAAAGCTCTTAATCGTCGAGCCCATTTCATAAGTACCGGCAGACATCCGGTTCAGACGATCTTTTTCCAGCGCATTAAACGGATTATTCGGATCAAAATCCGGCACCGAAGCCATAGCAACGACCTCACCGGTTTTGGCATTCAACACCACGGCACCTGCAGCAATCGCGCGATATTTCTCGACAGCACGAACCAGCTCATCGCGCATAATATGCTGCACACGCAAATCAATCGACAGGCGGAATGGTTCCAGATTATCCGGCTGGGCAAGGCCAGCCATACGCAGATCGCTCAAGCCCTGACTGTCGATATATTTCTCCATACCGGCAATGCCCTGATTGTCGATATTCACCAGACCGAGAATATGGGAAGCGGTCGGCCCACCCGGATAGAAACGGGATTTCTCCGTGCGGAAACCGATACCAGGCACACCCAGCGCCATAATCTGGCTCTGCTGACGTGGCGTCAAGCCACGCTGAATCCATACGAAACCTGCACCGCTTTTCAGGCGGCGATAGGTATTTTCCCAGTCAAGATTCGGTAGAACCGTTGCCAGCAGCTCCAGTGTTTCATCCGGATCGGCAATCTTTTTTGGCTCAGCATAGAGCGAAGCAGTCTTAATATCTGTCGCCAGCACTTCACCATTGCGGTCAAGAATATCCGGCCTTGCTGCAAGCGTGCTCGCCGCACCGGCGCGATAGCCTTCATTCTCGTCACCCTGCATACCGTAATAAACAAGGCGCCCGCCAATAACAGCATAAATACTGACAAAACAAGTAATCGCAATATACAAACGGTTACGGGCACGGCTACCGTGTTTCTTACGGTTGCCTGAAAAGGCAACACTGTCATTCAGTGGTGAAGTGGCAATGCCGCGCTCACTCTCCAGCACGGCATTATCAAATTCCGGCGCCTGTCCTAAAGACGGAGCAGCATCGGATGTAATTTTTTTACGCCGGAACCAGCCTTTTTTTCCGCTCATGGCCGCACTCCCGGAACAACAATGCGCATAGGAGCTGCTGCACTCTGTGTGATGCTGCCTGTGCTCATTGAATCAACCGAAGCCACCAGATCAGCGCTACCGCCAATCAGCTTTTCAATATCATCTGCCTGTTTCATCGGAATATCGTCGAACAGACCGATCTGCGTCACATCAACCGGCTGCAGCTTAAGCTGTGTCTGATAAATATCCGACAGGCGCTGCAAGCGGTTCGGCTGGGTCATCAGGCTCCAGTCCGCTTTCAGCAAATTGATCGTGTCTTTTTCAAACGCAATCTGGCGCTGAATTTTCTTGATCTCAACCACCTGCTTCTCAGCATCATGCTTAATCTTATAAGTCACCGTAGCGGCCACCAGCATGACTGCGATCAATATAATATCTATAGTTCGCATCATGATGATTTCCTCTTCGCATTATCAGTTTCTGGCAGAACAGGCAGGGTTGGCAGGCCGAAAATACTATAGTCCGCTTTAAGCGGCGGATGTTCTGTGCGGATGCCGGCGCGCAGTTTGGCAGAGCGTGCACGCGGATTGCGCAGGGATTCTTCTTCACTGGCACTCACAGCACCTTTAACGGCAGGGCTAAAACTGCCCTGACGCATATGGGCTTCCGGCAAATGGCGCGAACCGCCACCACCACCGGCACGATCAGCAAAGAAGCGCTTCACAATACGATCTTCCAGTGAGTGGAATGTCACCACAACCAGACGACCGCCAGGTTTTAGTGAGCGTTCTGCCGCAATCAAAGCCCGTGCCAGTTCGCCCAGCTCGTCATTAACATATATACGGAGCGCCTGAAAAACGCGTGTCGCCGGATGGATACGGTCTTTCGGGTGGCGTCCGACCAGCATTTCAATGGCATTGGCCAAATCGCGGGTACGGCTGAAAGGCTCAGTTTCACGACGCTTTTCAATCATGCGCGCAATGCGTCCGGCATGACGTTCTTCGCCAAGAAAATTAAAAATACGCGCCAGATCACCCATTTTATACTGATTAACCACATCAGCAGCGCTCAGGCCATGCGATGACATGCGCATATCAAGCGGGCCGTCTTTCTGGAAAGAAAATCCGCGATCAGCCTCATCAATCTGCATGGAAGAAACGCCGATATCCAGCACAACACCATCCGGCTGCACATCGCTCAGCACCTCTTCCATCTGGGAAAAACGAGCCTGCACCAGACGCAAACGCCCCTGATATTCCGCAACCACGGATTGTCCCGCAGCAATGGCGTTCGGGTCGCGGTCAATGGCGAGAACATCCGCACCAGTTTTCAAAATACGCTTAGTATAACCACCGGCACCGAATGTGCCGTCAACATAAAGCTTACCGGATTCCGGCTGCAATGCGCTCACAACCTCTTCCAGCATCACCGGAATATGGCGGGAATAGTCCTCTTCACCGGAAGATACGGCACCATCGGCAATCTGAGCTGTTTGATTGTTATCTGCGCCTGTGATCATGCTTTCATCCCGCCCTGTCATTATTTTGCTTGTCCTTCCGGATTGCTCTGAGTAGCAGCAAATCCTTCTATGCAGGCATCATCACCGCAACCACAGATTTCAGCAGTCTGCATGCCAGCTTGTGCCGGATGCAGTAAAAAATGTCTGGGAACTGAACAAAGTCTGGACGCAACAAACTGCATTAAAAAATACCACCGGGGCAAGGTAGGCGTCAACGGAGGCACAGAAACCGCTCCGCCCGCTGCCGTATTATATGATTACTCGGCTGCACGCCCGCGAGAGCGCACAATATGCCGTGAATAATTTATCCAATATTAATATTAAGGAAGGGTTATTTTACGGAAGCAATTATGCTTTATCATCGGTTAAAATGACACTTTTTACCGCTCATCAATGCGGGCAATTATTTAAAACAGAAGTGTCAGCCGGTCTGTAAGCCGGGTTCTGTATGGCCGGACTGTTACCAGCCCAACGCGGCAGCCATTCATCTGGGACGGATGTCGCCACCCGCCTCTTGCAACCCACCCGGACGGCTATCCGGAAACTGATTACCAGACCGAAGCCTGATGCGCCGTCCCTATTCGGTCTTGCTCCCGATGGGGTTTACCGTGCCACTCCCGTTACCGGTAGCGCGGTGGGCTCTTACCCCACCCTTTCACCCTTACCTGCCCGATACCCTTGCGGGCGATGGCAGGCGGTCTGCTCTCTGTTGCACTTTCCCTGAGGTCACCCTCGCCGGGCGTTACCCGGCATCGTGTTTCCATGGAGCCCGGACTTTCCTCACTTGCCACCTTTCGGTATTGAACAAGCGCGGCTGCCCGACCGGCTGACAAGCGTCTATAGGCTGTATCCGTCACAAAACGCAATAAAAAAGCTGGGTATCCGTTCCGGAAACCCAGCTTTTGTTTAAAATCTCAGCCCTGTCATACAAGGGCTGTTTAGATTTAGGTTATGGCGCATCATTTGTCCCGCCAGAGCCTGAATATAAACAGGCTTAAAATTTGGCCATGTAAGTCTTAACGTTGCTGCAATATTTTGCAGATGTCGGGTTCATACGTTTGGCACCGTGACCGGCATTATATTTCAGAATTGTGCCGCAGGTTGTACCGCCGCCAAGCTTGTGAGCCTGCGCCAGATATTTCATACCATATTGCACATTGGTTGCCGGATCATACAGGCCTTTAGCGGAACCGGTATATCCAAGACCACGGGCAGTACCGAGCTTGATCTGCATCAGACCGATTTCACCGGCACGACCGCGAACATTTGGCTGATAATTGCTCTCATGGCGCACAACGGCATGAGCCAGTGACAAAGGCACACCATAGCTTGAGGCATAACGGGCAATAATTGCAGAATATGGACGACCCGACTTTGCGGATTTGCTTGCCTGTGCCTGCTTGGTTTCTGCCTGACCCTTGATCTGTTTGTTCAAGTCAATACGGGTACGTGCTGAACGACGCTCAATAACCGGCATTTTTGCAGAAGAACCGGAAGCCTGTTTCTGGTAGGCAGTGCGGCTGGTACCAGCCTTGTCTTTCGCTTTTTCACTTTTCTTGGCGGTCTTTTCCGAAGCTTCTTTTTTAGCTTTCAGAAGATCCACAAGGTTTGTTTTTTCGAGTACCGGCGCACTCATGGCTGGTGCAAGAGCGAACGAAACCATCGCTCCGCTAAGAGCGCATAAAAATCCTAATTTTTTAATCATAAACCTTACCGTTGGAACTGTTGTATACATCCGTCGAAAGGATTTGCGCTCACGCAAAACCATCTTTCAACGTCTTCCTTAAAGGAAACAGTCCGCCCCCATCGTCAGATCTGCTCAAGGAAATTGAGGTTGTATCTGACGTCTGATTGCAGCCGAAGATTGTTCCTACAAATCACAGATTGCAAAAACCTGTAACATTTACGGAAATACGATTATCAAAAAACAATAAGCTATTTTAAAAATCAGCTAGTTACGCTTTCACGTAAAATCGTTGAAATTAGCCTGTGTAAAGTCTCAATTGTCGAGGTATCGGCAACGCCGTCGATCTGATTTTGACGAAAATGGCGCTGAAATGCGCTCAAAACCACCTTCGTCTGTTCATTGAACTCGCCATTAATCATGATGTCATAGCCATACATGGCCAACATTGATTGCAAGGCTTCCACCGGCTGACCACGGTCGCCCATGGCAAAAAAACGCCCGCCACGGATTGGTGCCGGCTCAACCCAATGACCAATACCGGCCTCAAACAAGGTTTTCCAAGGGAAACTCTCACCCGGATCAATCTTACGCTCCGGCGCAATATCGGAATGGGCAAGTACATGCTCCGGCGCGATATTGTAGCGTTCACAAATCGAGTGGCACAGCGCAATCACTGATTCAATTTGCTTCTCAGGGAATGGCGGGAAATTCTCCAGCACACCCGGATTGACGATCTCGATACCGATAGATGCGGAATTAATATCCCGCTCGCCTTTCCAGCAGCTGTTACCCGCATGCCATGCACGTTCGCTCTCTGCGACCATCTGCACAACCTGCCCGTCTTCATGCACTAAATAATGGGCGGAAACTTCCCGCTCAGGGCATTTGAGAATATCCAGCGCTTCCTGCGCAGTTGCCAGACCAGTGTAATGCAGGATCAGAAAGCGCGGTGTCTTGCCGTCTTTGCGCGGGCCAAAATTGGCTGAAGCGTCAATAATCGCATCCGTGTAATCAGCTTTGCTCAATAAAGCGCGGGTTGCAATCTGATTATCCTGCATAGTCATGCTGATCCAATTTTTTCTCTATAGTCGCCCAAGCTGCATTAATCGCTGCAAGACGGTGATTGGCTATCTTCTGAAACTCATAGGGCATACCGCGCGCGATAACCAGATCCGGATGGTTCTGACGCACAAGTTTACGGTAATGCTGCTTCGCTTCCTGATATGTGACGCCACGGGTTAATCCAAGCACAGCATAGGGATCTGAGGGACCTAAATTCACATGCCGGCCAGCAATCAGCAAAAATTCATCTTCTTCTATCGCAAAGATTTCCGCCACACGGCGCAAAAAGGCCATTTCCTTGTCATGTACATAGCCGTCAGCTTTGGCGATATAGAACAGACCGTCAAGCACGTCGGCCAGCGCATCACAACCAACCTCCATACCATCCGTTTGCGAACTGCGGCACAAAGAGGCAATCTGACCGGCATAGCTTTCAAAACCGGCAACATCCTGCTTGGCAAGATTGTAAAGCCGCGAAACATGATGCGCCTCTTTTTCAGGCACTTCAAAAATATCCTGAAACGCCCGTACTTCCTGCTCGGAGACAATACCGTCCGCTTTTGCCATCTTGGCAGAAAGAGCAATCATCGCGATGGAAAAAGCCACGCGGCGACGTGTTTCGGCATCGCCTTCGAAATAAGTGCGAACAGCTTCAATCACATTGGAAAATGCGCTGTAAGCCGTCTGCGTAAAAAAATCAGCAATGCTGGACCAAATCGACATAAGCTTCTGTAATTCAAAACAAGTATGAAGAAAACCATGAAGCGTATTCAACCGGACAATATCCCAATATTGTGTCCGGCAGAAATGCAGCGCGAATAAATTTTCGCCTTATTACAAAGCTTTATTACCAGCCTGCTCTTGCTGCATACGGCGCTCCATATGGACACGCACAACATCTTCAGCCGTTTTTCTGGCGAGAGCAGCTTGTTCTGCATTATGTCCAACACGCAAAGCGGTTTGCTCAGCGTCCAATCCAGCTTGCTGAACAGCATTTTGCACATCTTCCGCTGTCAGCGGCTTATCCAGTTTCAGCGCATCAAGATTAAGCACTGCACTGCCGTCACCTTCCGTCACGCCCTGTTCTGTTCCAGCGGGTACTGTCTTTTCCGTATCGGCAATAATTGCAGCAATATTATCTGTCCGTTTTTCCGCAGGCTTATTCGAAAACAAAAAGCCACTCCAGAATGCCGCTGCACCCAGCAACACAACCACAACAATCAAAGTCAGCAAACGATACATCTAATCACCTCCGCGCCGGATCACGATAATTATGACAGGCACCATATAATGCCGCATAAGTTATGATCCGCTCGCACAAAAAATATATTCAGAACAAATATTCAGTCACTGTTATACATGCTGCAGCTCCAAAAAAGTGCAAGCGCAGTGGAATGACCAGCAATGCAATATTGATGATCTAAAGGAAAAATTTAACCTTTTACGGTAAGAAACAATTCATGATTTCCCTGCGACCTGTGTGAGATAAAATTAATGAAGCCAGCAGTTCTTGCCGTTCTCAGCCTGATGCTGAGTGCCTGCACATCAATGGATTATGATTTTTCAGATGTGAAACCATCGGCCGGTACTGCTTCAGGCTCTGGCACAGCGATTGCCCTGCCATCGGGCAGCGCCAAGGCTCCGCGTTTCTACGACCGTAAACCGCATGATTATACCGGCAAAACACCATGGCACTATCCGGTGCACGGAACCGATGTTTCCAAATATCAGGATAAAGTCGACTGGCAGCAGGTGCGCAGCAGTGGTGTTTCCTTTGTCTTCATCAAGGCAACAGAAGGCGGCGACCGCGTCGATGACCGTTTTGCGGAGCATTGGGCTGGCTCCCGTGCTGCCGGTATTCCGCGTAGTGCTTATCATTTCTATTATTTCTGCCGTACAGCTGCAGATCAGGCTCGCTGGTATATCCGTAACGTACCGAAAGATCCGGGTGCTTTGCCACCGGTACTGGATATGGAATGGAACCCGCTGTCGCCATCCTGCAAGCTTCGTCCCGATCCGGCGGTAGTGCGCAAGGAAATGCGTACATTCCTGACCATGATCGAACGCCATTACGGCAAGAAGCCGGTCATTTATACCACTGTCGACTTCTTCGATGATAATGATCTGCGCAGCTTCAGCGATTATCCGTTCTGGCTGCGTTCGACAGCCGGTCATCCCGATGAGAAGTATGGCCCGCATCCTTGGGTATTCTGGCAATATACCGGCACCGGTACCATTCCCGGCATTAAAGGCGATGCAGATATCAACGTCTTCTCCGGCAATCATGCACAATGGAGAAAGTGGCTGGAAAGCAACAAAGTCAGATAAAAGCAGCTTTGGCTGCAAAATCTGACTTTACCATCTTCTTTTTCACAAAATATTTCGGCAGGACATAATTCAGAAATTTCGAACGCTCCGGCCATAAAGCCGGATCACCCAAACCAGTCAGGTCTCCCAAGAGCCTGCTGTAGAAAGAACTGAGTTATGTCACGCCCTGCCTCCCTGCCTGCTTTCAGATCAGTTTTAAAGCCGCTCCTGACTGCGGCTACCCTCCTCGCCAGCGCCAGCTTTACTTTTGCCAATCAGGCACAACCTGCTGCTCCTGTTGCACCGGCAACAACAGCCGAGGTTGAAAAGCCTGCTTGTGGCGGTGATTATAATGTCTGGCTTGAAGGCGTTATAGTGGAAGCTAAAGCTGCCGGTATTTCCGACAGCGCCATTGCAGAGCTCAAAAAAGCAACAATTGATGAGCGCACACTCAAGCGCGACCGCACCCAAACTGTGTTCAATCTGACCTTTGCTGAATTCTCCAAACGTCTGATTTCAGAACAGCGCCTTAAAAAAGGCCGCGAGAACCTCGTTAAATATGCCGACATCTTCAAAAAAGCTGAAGAGACCTATGGCGTTCCGGGCCCAGTGATTGCAGCCTTCTGGGGGTTGGAAACTGACTTCGGTGCCATTCAGGGTGATTTTGACACGCTGAACTCCCTTGTCAGCCTGTCCCATGACTGCCGCCGTCCTGAATTGTTCCGCCCGCAATTGATGGCCATGCTGAAACTGATTGATCAGGGCGTTGTCGATGCCGGCACCATGGGCGCGTGGGCTGGTGAAATCGGCCAGATGCAATTGCTGCCAAAAGACTATCTGGAACGTGGTGTTGACGGCGACGGCGATGGCAAGGTGGATTTGCGTAACAGCGTGGCCGATGCAGTTATGACTGCAGCTCGCATGTTATCTGAACTGGGCTGGCAGCGTGGTGAACCTTGGCTGGAAGTTGTGCAACTCACACAGGATATGCCTTGGGAGAACTCAATCCGCACCTATCGCCTGCCACATTCCAAATGGAGCGGCTGGGGCGTAAAAGCAGCAGACGGAGCCGCACTTGGTGCTGACGACGGTGACGCCTCCCTGCTCATACCAATGGGACGCAAGGGCCCTGCATTCCTGTCCTACCGCAATTTCGATATTTTCGTCGAATGGAACAAGTCTATCGTTTACGCAACAACCGCCGCTTATTTTGCCACGCGTCTGGCTGGCAGCGAACCTTTTGTTCTCGGAACACCGGAACCAGGCCTGACAACAGAAGAGCTGACCGAACTGCAAAACAAGCTGGTTACTCATGGTTATGACATGGGTCGAATCGATGGTGTATTCGGCACCAAAACCCGTGATGCTGTGCGCACAGAACAGCTGCGTTTAGGCATGCCGGCGGATTCATGGCCGACCCGTGAACTGCTCGAAAAGCTATAATTTTAGTGGGATTTTGATGCCGTTCGTAAAATAATTTACGGCGGCATCAAAGCTGATCGTAACCACGCAATACATTGTAATTATTATAAATTTAAAATTTAAAAATACACAATTATACAAAACGCACCCCGCCTCTAAAACTCCGCCTTCAAATTTAGGCTTTTCTTTGACTGATTATGTCGGTAAAATGACAGCAACAGGAAACTTGCTGGCAAAGTTAAGAAACAGTCAATTTCATCCCTGCATCGCGTCAATGGCGCAACAGTTTGAAACGATTGGTAGCTGCAAATTTCCGGTTTGAAGTAAGACAAATGTTTCTGAATTTTACTGTTTCAGAAATATGTTTCCGGACTTTATGTGTTGCACAGGCAGCATATAAAACTGAACTTACAACCTGCTCAGGAGGCATCCATATGGGTTTAACGCGTTCAATCAATGCCTTGGTATTTTGCGCAGCTTTTGTTTTCGTCGCAGCAATGATTGTCGGTGTATTTCCCTGACCTCGCATCCCCTTCTCTGAAACACAGATGACGTTCAGATAGTCAAAGCGCACTGTCACCATCACAATTTCTCAGAGATTGATTTCAGTAACAGAGTTTTTTGCAGATATACGCTTTACGACAATCATCGCAGGCACTCCGCAAAATTTCATTAGAAAACGTTCTATTTTAAAGATTCAAAAAAGCCCTGCGGAAACTTTTTTCCGCAGGGCTTTTTCTTGAGCATGTTTCCAAAAGAGGTCCCCGGTTTCGGGAACATGCTTCAAAGTCTAATCAAGCTGCGACCGGCGCACGGACACCCAGCAGATGACAAATTGCAAAGGCCAGATCTGAACGGTTCATCGTATAGAAATGGAAGTCATTCAGGCCGCGCTCAATCAGATCATTAACCTGCTCGGCTGCCAGTGCCGCTGACACCAGCATATGGGTCTGCGGGTCATTATCCAGCCCGTCAAAGCGATCCGCTAGCCATGCCGGTATGCGCGTCCCTGCCCGCTTCGAGAAATTAGCCACCTGTTTGAAATTATGGATCGGCAATACACCCGGAACAATCGGGATATAAATCCCTGCACGGCGTACACGCTCCACATAACGCTCATACAGATCATTATCGAAAAAGAACTGTGTGATCGCTCGGGTCGCGCCATTATCAACCTTGCGCTTGAGCATCTCGATATCAGTGGCAAAATCCGGACTTTCCGGATGTTTCTCCGGATAGGCGGAAACGCTGATATCAAAATCGGCAATGGATTTAAGCCCTGCCACCAAATCGGCGCCATTCTGATAGCCGTCAGGCGTTGGCTGGTAAGCCTCACCAATACCACCCGCCGGATCACCACGCAGCGCGACAAAGCGCGTTACGCCCAGCGATGCAAAAGAACGCACAATCGAGTTGACCTCTTCCTTGGTCGCATCAACGCAGGTCAGATGCGCGGCAGGGGTAATGGAGGTTTCTTTAATAATACGGGCAATGGTCTTATTGGTACGTTCACGGGTCGAACCGCCTGCACCATAGGTCACCGATACAAAAGCCGGATTGAGCGGTGCCAGCCGTGTAACGGTCTCCCAGAGGCGTGTTTCCATTTCCTCGGTCTTCGGCGGGAAGAACTCAAACGAAACACGGATCGGGTGCGCGCTCTCGGAACGGCGCTGCTGACCAAAACTAGACATCGGAAATCTCCGTTATTCTCTCCGCCATGGTATTTTCCATGCGGCAATCAAAACTGAACGCTAAAATGCACAATCAATGCCAATGCCGCCTCAGGCAGCATCGGCGATCAGCATTCGCGGATCACGCGCCAGCCACATTTTGATCACCAGACCGGAAGCCTGACCGCCCTGCGGCTCCAGTGCCACTGATTTCTCCGGCACAAGACCTGCAGCTTTCATCCAGCCTGTCATTTGTTCGTCACTGAAGCCAAGGCGCAAATGCGCATGCTCATCGCGCAGGAACTCCAGATCATGCGGAGCAAAATCCACCACCAGCAAGCGCCCCTGCGGCCGCAGTGCCCGTGCGGCTTCGCGAATGGCCGATTGCGGCTCATCAAGGAAATGCAGCACCTGATGGATTGTCACGAGGTCATAGCCGTCACGGTCAACCGGCAAGGCATAAATATCGCCCTGACGCACCTGCGCATGGGCAACACGCGCCTGATCCAGATTGGTACGGGCAACGGTCAGCATATCGCGGTTGATGTCGATACCGACACCACGCACATAAAGCGGGCTGAACATCTCCAGCAAGCGGCCGGTACCGGTGCCGATATCCAGCATGGACTGGAAACTCTGCTCGCCGATAATTGTGCGCAGCGCATCTTCCACCATAGCTTCATCAATATGCAGCGAGCGGATCTGATCCCAGCTTTCAGCATTAGCGCTGAAATAAGCCGTCGCACGTTCATGGCGCTCGGCTTTTACCTGTGCCAGACGTTCCTGATCGCGCAGCAACAACGGATCCTGACTATCCTGCCAGCCGATCAGCGCACGGGATAGTCCCTGCTGGATCGGCGCTTCGGACAGACGGAAATAAGCCCATGAACCTTCCTGATAACGGCTGATCAGTCCGGCTTCACTGAGAAGCTTGAGATGGCGCGATACACGCGGCTGCGACTGGTTCAGAATAGAAGTAAGATCGGAGACTGTGAGGTCACCACCCGCCAGCAGCGAGAGAATACGCAAGCGGCTAGGTTCAGCTGCCGCTTTCAGTACTTCCACCATTTCTTCGAGAGCCAGAGGCTTACCAGTCATACCACACCACAATTTTAAAACACATAAAGATATGTTTATGTGATATGTATCGACTTTGCAACAATAATCGTCACAAACAATGCGTAAAACAGTGTATCAGTGTCCCTACCCACTTCACGACAAACAGGATTGCCATGGCTGTCTCTGCCAAACGCCGGAAAAATATTGCACAGGCGCTTACATTACTGGCGCCACGCATGCCTTTTTATGATGCCGAGCAAATCAGGGAAGCAGCATGTGCACCGCATATGCGGCCGCTAACCGCTCAAAATGCCGTGCGACTGGCAGCGCTGGCCTATATTCGTCATACCTATACGGATTACGACAAGTTGCGCGATGAAGGGCTGGATAAAGACAGCGCTCTATACTGGATCAACGATCAGGTTATAGAAATCCTGAACCAGTGGAGTGCTACAAATTTAATATCTGATAGTGGCCACAGCATAATTCCTTAAACTTGAACCAGTTTAAGATAAAATGTCAGAGCGCCATGCGCCCAAAAGAGCGCACGGCGCTCTGGAACATAATTTTATACAGATATCGAATTGCTACTATTCACAACAATCAAAATGCTTACGCACCGGGTTAAAGTGCGTAATAAATCTGCTCCGGTATCCGTACCGAGATTTTATCACCCGCTTTTACCTGCCCTGCCCGTTCCACCCAACCGGTTTGTCCACGCAGATATTTTGCCGCTTTGACAAAAGACATAGCTACAATAGCTTCATTTTCAGCGTTAATATGTTGCGCGATGCTGGCTCCGGAAAATTTACAAGGTGCATTCACACCATCCAGTTTCAGTGTCAGGCCGCCCTCAAAAAACAACAGAGTTCCGGCAGGAAGAAGAGTGAAATCAGCAATATCGTCTACCACGATATTCGCGCCAATCCATTCCGGTGCAACACGCTCTATGCCCATTGCTGTGGCAATCTTTTCCAGTTCGACCCTACTCACCAGTGATAATTGCCGGTCATTACGAATAGGTATGCCACGCTCATACCACGGCTCACGCCCGCCAGCCTTGCGGGTATGTCCGTGGTGATAATCACCAATAATACCGCCACTATCGCAATTTAGCTGATCTGTTTCACGGGTCAGGAAATCCTGACCCTCTGCAATATAAACCGAACGAACACGGCCTTCGTGTTTACGCGCAGGTAAACGCTTACCATGCTCACTCATTAGCAAATCCGACATTATGCACCTCGCACGGCTACGATAAAGACACGCGGGAAATGTAACAGTACCTTACCATCAACAGTCAATGGATAATGCTCAGCCAGACGCTCGGTATATTCTGCCAGATAGTCCTGCTGTTCTTCTTCGCTCAGCGGATTGAGGAACGGCCGCAAGCCAGTGCTTTTCACCCATTCGGTAATCGCCGCATGGCCATCAAGCGGATGGTTATAAATTGTGTGCCAAATATCAATGTGGGAAGCAAAAGGCGCCAGTGCATCATAATAGGCATTCACACTCGGCATCGGCGGCCGCGCTGCTTTATTGAGACGCTCGATCCAGCGGCTGTCTTTTGCCACTTCCCGCATCATCCGATGCGACGGCTCATTCCAGTTATCCGGCATTTGCACGGCCAGCACCGCACCTTGCTTCAGCTCTTTCAACAGGCGCTGCAAATGCTGAATATGATCTGGCACCCATTGGAACACAGCATTGGAAAACAGCAGATCAATAGCCGCATCCGGCTGGTATTGCGTCGCATCATTCAAAGCAAATGACACATCCGGCAACCGTGACTGCGCTTTTTCAATCATATCAGGCGATGAATCAAAACCGGACAATTGCGCCTGTGGCCAGCGTCTTTTCAGCTCTTCTGTCGAGTTACCGGGCCCGCAGCCAATATCAACAATCGCCTGAGGATTTTCCAAAGGAATACGGGCGATAAGATCGTTTACCGGCCTTGTGCGTTCGTCTTCAAATTTCAGATATTGCTGTGCTGACCAGTCTTTCATTGTCTTCCCTTTCTGAAACAAAAAGGCCGGTGCAATGCACCGGCCTTTATTAACTTCTGATAAGGTCGTCGAGGTTCTGATTATGGCGAGGCGAAAATGGTGAAGTTTGAGAACCGGCGCGCAGCGTACTGTTTGTACGTGAGCACCGGAAGCGCAAAACAACGCCATTTGCAGACCGCCAGAACCAGAACATCCCGAACCTTTATCGTGTAAGCGGCTTATATGTAACCCGCTTAGGATTGACACTTTCAGGTCCGAGACGACGAACCTTGTCAGCTTCGTAGTCCTCGAAGTTACCTTCGAACCACTCAACATGGCTGTCGCCTTCAAAGGCCAGAATATGTGTCGCAAGACGGTCGAGGAACATACGATCGTGCGAGATGATAACGGCGCAACCAGCGTATTTTTCCAGCGCATCTTCAAGCGCCGCCAATGTTTCTGTATCCAGATCGTTGGTCGGTTCGTCGAGGAGCAACACGTTGCCGCCGGTCTGCAGCATCTTGGCAAGATGCACGCGGTTGCGCTGACCGCCGGACAGATTGCCGACTTTAGCCTGCTGATCGCCGCCCTTGAAGTTGAACGCACCGCAATAAGCGCGGGAGTTCATTTCAAATTTGCCGAGCTTGATGATGTCGTTACCACCGGAAATTTCTTCCCAGACATTCTTGTTCGGGTCGAGGTGATCACGGCTCTGGTCAACATAACCGAGCTTAACAGTGTCACCAATACGGACAGAACCGGTATCCGGCTGTTCCTGACCGGTGATCATCTTGAACAGGGTCGATTTACCCGCACCGTTCGGACCAATAACACCAACGATACCGCCCGGAGGCAGTTTGAATGTCAGGTTGTCGATCAACAAACGATCGCCGAAGGATTTGGACAGGTTTTCAACTTCGATAACCACCTGACCAAGACGCTCACCCGCAGGAATGAGAATCTGTGCATCGCCCGGGCGCTGATTTTCAGCCGCTTCCACCAGCTTGTCATAAGCTTTAATACGGGCTTTCGACTTGGACTGACGCGCCTTAGGGCTTGCTGCAATCCACTGACGTTCACGCTCAAGAGCTTTCTGGCGGGAATCGTCTTCACGGCCTTCCTGAATCATGCGCTTGGCCTTGGCTTCCAGATAGGCAGAATAGTTGCCTTCATAAGGAATACCACGACCGCGGTCGAGTTCGAGAATCCAGCCGGTCACATTGTCAAGGAAGTAGCGATCGTGCGTGATGAGCAGCACAGCGCCCTTATATTCACGCAGATGCTTTTCAAGCCATGCAGTGGTTTCAGCATCCAGATGGTTGGTCGGTTCGTCGAGCAGCAGCAGGTCTGGCTTGGAAAGCAACAGCTTGCAAAGCGCAACGCGGCGACGCTCACCACCGGAAAGCGTGGTTACATCAGCATCGGCAGGCGGGCAGCGCAGAGCTTCCATCGCCATTTCAACCTGACTTTCCAGATCCCAGAGGTTCTGGCTGTCGATAATATCCTGAAGTGCCGCACCTTCGTCGGCAGTTTCATCAGAATAGTTCATCATCAGCTCATTATAACGGTCAAGAATGGCCTGTTTGTCAGCCACACCTTCCATCACATTGCCGAATACTGTCTTTTCCGGATCAAGATGCGGTTCCTGAGCCAAATAACCACAGGTCGCACCATCGGCGAGCCAGGCTTCACCGGTGAACTCTTTATCGAGACCAGCCATAATCTTGAGAATTGTCGACTTACCGGCGCCGTTCGGGCCGAGAATACCGATTTTTGCATCAGGATAGAATGACAGGTGCAGATTTTCGAGAATCTTCTTTGTGCCGTAGTTTTTATTCAAACCCGACATATGATAAATAAATTGACGTGCCATTGGGTGGCTGTTCTCCGAGAATTTGAGCCCGTATTATGCGGGAATTCGCTTTGATGCGCTATTTAGGCTAAATATCGCGCAGGGGCAATGCCACAACGCGCTTAAAGCGAGCGCCAAAAGCAGCACTCCCCTGTTTAAGGGCTCAATAAACGATTATTATCAGTCACATAGTTTTGCATGCGGGGAGCAAGGTATTATAATGTCATTTGATGTTCCTGAAATCCTGTTGAGCCCGAGCGGTGCGAAACTGGCACTGCGCTTTCAACCTGCAAATCAAGCAGCCGTGGGCATTGTGCAGATCAGCCACGGCCTTGCAGAACATGCTGCCCGCTATCAGGTATTTGCGCGATATTTGGCAGATCACGGTTTTCACGTCTATGCCCATGATCATCGCGGCCACGGCCACACACAAGCACCCGACGCCCCCCTTGGCCAGTTCGCAGTGAGAGATGGTGACGAAAAAACGCTTTCGGATATGGGATTCGTTGAGAAAACAATCCGTGAGCGTCATGCAGGCCTGCCGCTCATTCTGTTCGGTCATTCCATGGGCGGCTTGATTACACTGGCCGCACTTTGCGGCAGGTTCTGCAAACCCGATGCCGCTGCGATCTGCAATTCAAACTTTGCCAATGCGCTTAACCAGACACTGGCCTTCACGCTGCTTAAAGCTGAGCGGATGTTTCTCGGCTCTGATGTGCCGAGCAACTTTCTGCCAAGCATGACATTTCGCACATGGGCAAAGCAGATAGAGAATTATCAGACGCAATTTGACTGGCTGTCACATGATGCAGCAGAAGTGGCACTCTATAATAATGATCCGCTTTGCGGCTTTGCGCCGTCTGTTAGTATGTGGCTTGATGTTTTCCGCTTCATGCGCCGTTGCAACGGGCCAGCCCCGCAGCAAGCTATTGCATTGAACTTACCGCTCTATCTGCAAGGTGGCGCAAAAGATCCGTCTACAGAAGGCGGAAAATCACTGCTTACTCTGGAAAAAAGACTGAAAACAGCCGGTTTCAGCAATGTTACCACCCGTATTTATCCGGATATGCGCCATGAGAGCCTGCATGAAACGGACAAAGCGCGCTTCATGCAGGATTTTACGACATGGGCTTTACAGGCAATTGCCTGACCTCACATCAATCCAGCCACTTATCATAATCCGACACCAGCAGATGAGCCGGTGTCACATCATCTTCAACGTCTGAAAAACGACCGATCGGTTCACGGAAAATATTATCCGTCAGATCATCATTAACGGTTGAAACCTCGCCAATCAGCACGTCTCCACCCTCGCCCCAGAAAGCATGCCAGTTGCCGGGCATCAGAGTGACGCTCTCACCCGGAGCAAGGGCGAGTTTGCCGCCCGCTGGCAGGCGTTTAATCCGTCCGTCGCAAGCCACAACCACATCGCTTTCTTCATCAATTGAGCCGTCCGGCTTGGAGTTAAACATCTCCAGCACCAGCTTGGCGCCGCCGCGATTGATAATATCCTCCGCTTTCATCACATGACGATGCATTGGAGACAGCTGATTTTCCCGAGAAATCATAATCTTCTCGGCATAGAGCATACCGGTGCCACGCTTTAAATCTTCGGCCTGACCATTGCGTACAGTAAACAGGAACAGCCCCATTTCATCGAAACGCCCCTGCCCGTAATCAGTAATATCCCAGCCAAGACGGGCACTGCGGATCGCCGCACTGTCATCCTTGACGCGCGTGCGCATATCTTCCGGCGACCAATAGGCAAAAGGCGGCATAACAAACCCGAACGAGCGGATAAAGCGGTCGCTTTCGCGGATAATCTCATTAATTTCCGAGCGTTTCATGGGCGTTTTCCTCCACCGGTAATCTGTTTGATACGGCTCTCAACAAGGCAACAGAAAAGCACAGCAGCACGTGGCTGAACAGGCATTATTTCTGCGACGCTTTGGCGTGTCGTCTTTATGCGAAGCCCATGTCGTTTTCGTATGCGCCTCTATGATTTTTCAATGCTTGAATGAGCCTAATCAGAGCAGTTTTGAGAGAAATATTCTGAGACTTAACACAAACCAGACCCATACGGGATCAGACGCAGAGGCATGTCGCTCACAAGCTATATCAAAGCGACAGCAAAGCCCCGAATAAGCCGTCTGGCACCCCCGATGAACAACGCTATGCGAGGCATATCATGGACGTCCGCAATCAAATGCTGAGTGACTTGTTGGGGCGCGACCCGAATTTCAGTCTTGGACAGAAATTTTATACTGATCCCGACTATTACAAGCTGGATCTTGAACATATCTGGTATCGCGAATGGATTTTCGCCGGTCATGATTGTGAATTGCCGAAAGCCGGCAGCTATATCACCGTGCAAATCGGCGAGTATTCGGTGATTGTTGTAAAGGACAGTCATGGCAGTATCCGTGCATTTCACAATACCTGCCGCCATCGCGGTTCACGTATTTGCACCGCTGAAAAAGGCACTGCTGCACGTCTCGTCTGCCCTTATCATCAGTGGACTTATGATCTGGACGGCAAATTGCTGTTTGCCCGTCAGGTTGGCCCTGATTTCAAACCGGCAGACTTCGGCCTGAAAACTGTTCATTGCGAAACGGCCGCCGGTTACATTTATATCTGTGTCGCAGATGAAGCACCGGATTTTAACGCATTCCGCGCAACGGTTGAGCCGTATTTAGCGCCACACCAGATAAAAGATGCAAAAATCGCCTTTGAAAGTACCATCATCGAAAAGGGCAACTGGAAGCTGGTCTGGGAAAACAACCGCGAATGCTACCACTGCGCCGCCAATCATCCGGAACTGTGCCGCACCTATCCTGAAGCACCAAGCGCGACCGGCGTACAAGGCATGATGGATGACGAGGAAACCAACCAGCTCTGGAAGCGCTGTGAGGATACCGGCCTACCAGCCAAATTCAACATGGCAGAAAGCGGCCAGTACCGCATTGCCCGTATCCCGCTGCTGCGTGATGCCGACAGTTATACAATGTCCGGTAAGCCTGCTGTGACCAAAAGCCTGAGCTCAGAAGTCACTGCCTCCAAGATCGGCGCCATGTTGCTGTTCAACTATCCGTCGACATGGAACCATGTAATGATCGATCACGCGATTTCCTTCCGCGTGCTACCGATCAGCGCAGAAGAAACCATGGTCACCACCAAATGGATGGTCAATAAAGATGCGGTTGAAGGCGTTGATTATAATCTCGACGAGCTGACCCATGTCTGGATTGAAACCAATGATCAGGATCGCCGGATTGTAGAAGAAAATGCCCGCGGCATCCGCTCACCGGCCTATCAGCCGGGGCCTTACTCTGTGGAACATGAAGGCGGCGTCATGCAATTCATCGAATGGTACGACAACTTCATTACCCCGCGACTAAAAGGCGAAGTCGCGAAACTCAGCCGCGTAGCCTGATATCTCCGCCGTTCCGGTTCGCCGGAGCGGCACCACCCTAAAAGCAAGGTTCCGTATGAGCATCCACCTGAGCAGAGAGCAGCACCTATGAAATATCTTGATGAAATGCTGCCGTGGAACGACAGGCTTCAGGTTCTGGAATGTGATGCGGCGATTGAAGAAGCGCCGGACGTGATGACCTTCTCGTTCCGCACGCCGGAGAATAATAACTGGTTCCGCTATATGCCGGGTCAGTTCATTACGATTGAGATACCGGCCACGCCTGAACCGGTCATGCGCACCTATACGCTGTCCTCCACACCGTCGCGCCCCTATTCTGTTTCCATCACCATCAAAGCGCAGGCCAACAGTATCGGTACCCGCTGGATGCTGGATAATATGCGTCCGGGCATGCACCTCAAAGCCTTTGGCCCTGCCGGAGATTTCTCGCTGGTATCGCATCCGGGCAAGAAATATCTCTTTATTTCAGCCGGTTCCGGCATCACACCCATGATGTCGATGACGCGCTTTCTCTATGATACACAACCTGACAGCGACGTGGTGTTTCTGAACTGCGCCCGCTCACCAGATGAGATTATATTCCGCAAAGAGCTGGAACTGCTTGCCAGCCGCATGGATAACCTGCGCCTGCAGCTGGTTGTTGAACGCTCCATTGCGCGCAATGTCTGGAGTGGCGTACACGGGCGTATCAGCCACAGTGTCATTGATATTTCCGCACCTGATTTCCGCGATCGCACTGTTTTTTGCTGCGGCCCCGAGCCATTTATGCGGGCGGTGCGTGCAATGCTGGAAGCCAATGGCTTCAATATGGATAATTATCATCAGGAGAGTTTCCAGCCGGCATCGGAAACACTGGCGATCCCTGTTCCTGCCGCCACCGATGCAACAGCAAGTGATGCGGAAACTGAAGCACCTGTCGTCATTTTCACGCTCTCCGGCATGGAAGTTCAATGCAGCCCCACAGATACGGTTCTGCTGGCAGCGCGTAACGGCGGCCTGAAAATACCAAGTGCCTGTGAATTTGGTGTTTGCGGCACCTGCAAAGTCAAATGCCTGAGCGGTGAAACTTCAATGAACCATAATGGCGGCATCCGCGATGATGAGATTGAGGAAGGCTATATTCTCGCCTGCTGCTCGCATCCGCTTGGCCGTGTCGAGATCGAAGCCTGATAGCAGAGGGCTTGACCTTTGGCTGCTCTTTCGTCACTGATCGCAGACAAAAGTGAGAGCGACGGGAGAGCAGCATGACGGAACGCGATCAAAAAACCAGTGCGTTTATCGTTATTGATATTCAAAATGATTTTTGTCCTGAGGGCGCATTGGGTGTCGCTGGTGGAGACACAATTATTGCCGGCATCAATCAGGAAATTGAGCGCTTCGACCATGTTATCCTGACACAAGACTGGCACCCTGCGGATCACTCCAGCTTTGCATCCCAGCATCAAGATCGCTCGCCTTATGAAATGATCACAATGCCTTACGGCAAGCAAACCTTGTGGCCGGATCATTGTGTACAGGGGACGCATGGCGCCGAGTTTCATAAAGACCTGCAATGGACAAAAGCCGAGCTGGTGATCCGCAAAGGCTACCGCAAAGCCATCGACAGCTATTCCGCTTTTTTTGAGAATGATCACATGACCCCGACAGGGCTCGGCGGTTATTTAAAAGAGCGCGGTATCAAGAACATTACGCTGGCGGGTCTGGCCACTGATTTTTGTGTCGCATATTCCGCGCTCGATGCCGCAGCACTGGGGTTCAATGTTACCGTTCTGCCGGATTTGAGCCGCGCGATTGATATCGACGGATCACTGCAAACTATGATGAAACAAATGCGTAATGCAGGTGTCAATTTCTGCTGATATAAATCAGCACAAACTTCCGCAATGAAAGGCAGCGCTCGACGGCTGCCTTTTTTGCTTTATATAAGCCCTTCCCCTTAATAACCGGATCAGAGAGCCTCACCGTGACAGAGAAAAAAGACGTTGTAATTATTGGTGCAGGTGCCGCAGGCATGATGTGTGCGATCCGCACCGGTCAGCGGGGGCGTTCGGTTGTGTTGATTGATCATGCAAAATCAGCAGGCGACAAAATCCGCATTTCCGGCGGTGGCCGTTGTAACTTCACCAATATTCACGCGACAGCGAAGAATTATCTGTCCGAAAATCCGCATTTCTGCAAATCCGCACTGGCGCGTTTTACGCCGCAGGACTTCATTGCCATGGTCGACCAATATGGCATCAACTGGCATGAAAAGACTTTAGGGCAACTGTTCTGCGATAACAGTGCCAAAGACATTATTAATATGCTGCGGACAGAAATGCAGCAGGCCAATGTCCGGCTTGATCTGAACACCACCGTTTCCGATATCACCAAGACCACAGATGGTTTCGCGATTACAACAAGCTATGGCAAAATCGAAGCCAGCTCTCTGGTCATTGCCACCGGCGGCAAGTCTATCCCTAAAATGGGAGCAACCGGCTTCGCCTATCAGGTTGCCGGCCAATTCGGCCATAGCCTGATTGAAACGCGTCCGGGTCTTGTGCCGCTGACGCTGGAGCCAAATCTGCTCGAACAGCTCAGCCCGCTATCGGGAATCGCGGTCGACGCAGAGCTGCGACACGGCAAAACCCGATTCCGCGAAGCACTGCTTTTCACCCATCGCGGCATGAGCGGTCCTGCGATTCTGCAGATTTCATCCTACTGGCGCGAGGGCGATGAGGTCGTTTTGACCGTCGAACCGGACTTTGACTTCCTCGCATTGTTAAAAAATGCACGAAAAATGAACGGAAAACAGTCTGTCCAGACATCTCTTGCAGAAAAGTTACCCCGCCGTCTGGCCCAATTTTTCACGGAAAAGACACAATTGAACAAGCCTCTGGCTGATTTGTCCGACAAGGTTTTGGCCAATCTCGTTGCTGAAATTCAGGACTGGCATTTTAAACCGGCAGGTTCTGAAGGCTACCGCACGGCAGAAGTGACACTCGGCGGCATTAATACCAGTGAACTCGACTCAAAGACGATGGAATCTAAAAAGCTGCAAGGCCTTTATTTCATTGGAGAATGTGTAGATGTAACCGGCTGGTTGGGCGGATTTAACTTCCAATGGGCATGGGCATCGGGGCACAGCGCCGGTCAGGTCGTATAATATTACTGTGAGAAATAACACGTTTCCGTGAGCGGCGCGCACAATTACATTATGGCGGAAAAGTGTCAATGCGATCACATTTACTTCAAGATGATAAGAACTTGCTGTTGCATATTTGTGACAGACATTTCGAAGGGTACATCTTATGTTGCTAACGAAATCAAAAAGGAGTTCATCAAATGAAATACACAACTCTGGCAGCTGCTCTGCTTCTCTCCTCCACAAGCGCTTTTGCAGCTGACGCTATTGTTTACAACGAACCAGCTCCTGTTGCTGTTGTTGACACCTTCTCCTGGACAGGTGGCTACATCGGTGTTAACGCCGGTTATGCTGGCGGCAAATTCAAAGCTAATGCAGATGTAACTGGTACAAACCACTACGCAAAAGACACAGCAAGCGGCTTCCTCGGTGGCGTTCAGGCCGGTTACAACTGGCAGTTTGACCAGATGATCGTTGGTATCGAAACCGACTTTCAGGGCACAGACCTGAAAGCAGATGCTCAGTACTCTGTAAACGGTGCCCCTGGTTTTGATGCAGAAGCTAAAATCAGCTGGTTCGGTACAACCCGTGCACGTCTTGGTTACACACCGGTTGACCGCTTCATGGTTTATGCAACAGGTGGTGTTGCTTACGGTAAAGTTAAAGCTTCTTACGACGGCATTTCCGAATCCGACACCCGCGTTGGCTACACTGTAGGTGCCGGTGCAGAATACGCACTGACCAACAACGTAACTCTGAAGTCGGAATACCTCTACACCGACCTCGGCAAGCTGAAACTCAACACAGACGCCGGCCGCATTGGTGAAGTTAAAGCTCCATTCCACACCGTTCGCGTTGGTGTAAACTACAAGTTCTAATCTGTTACGACAGGTTAAAAGAAAGCCCCGGATTTCCGGGGCTTTTTTGTATCTGCATTTTGAACAAACATCTCGAATGCTTCAAAAAACGCAGCTCTTAAACCTTCCGCAGACCTTCCAGCGCCTGTGCAACTGCATTTCTGGCGGCAGACGGAATTGGTTTTAGCGGCGCAGGCAGCAAACCTGCGGGCAAGCCAAGTTCTTCTGCAATGGCATACATAACCCGCAAACTGCTATATTGGCGGAACAGCGCCCATAAAGGCGTAAAGTCATCATCCCAGGCAACAGTTGCAGCTTTATCGCCACTCTGCGCAGCCTTGGTCAGTTGCAGTGCAGGAACCGGCAGCAACCCCGCCACCACACTATACCAACTCGCTGCTCCGGCGAGCAAAGCTGGCGCCGCATACCAATCACCGCTGTAGCCAATCGCAAAATCCGGTGTGCATACAGACTGCAAGCGCCCGATCTCACCCGCGAAATCACCGTCTGCCGGTGCAGGCATTTTAACCGCCGCAACATTTTTCAATGCAGATATCCGTGCAAGCAGCTCCTGCGTAAAAGTAAAATGCGTCGTACCGGGATTATTATAGACGCAAAGCGGCAGAGCCGTTGCTCTGGCCACGGCTTCAAAATGCAGCGCCACCTCATCTTCCGTTAACGGTGTGTAAGAGACCGGTGCCAGCAACAATCCGTCTGCCCCAGCCTTTTCCGCATCTCGTGCAAACTGCTGCGCCCAGTCTGTGCGTATCGCACCAACCCCGACAACCAACGGCACCCGTCCGTTAACCGCCTCAACGGCTGCGGCCAAAACCTGCGATCTTTCACCTGCACTCAGATAGGCATAGGTGCCCGTGCTGCCAAGCAGACCTATGGAATCCACACCCGCTGCTACCAGCCGCTCCAGCATCTGAGCCAGCCTGTCTTTATTAATCTGTCCATCCGCCGTTACAGGCGTTAAAGGAAACGCTGAGAGCCCCTGAAATAATTTTATTGGCATTCATCTCCTCCTGCGTGATCCCTTTTATAATCAACGCATTATTATAAAAATTCGGCAACAGTCCTTACAAACGGACGCTACAATTATTTGAGCGAATCCGTATCCCCGCCCGATCATATTCACGGCATCAGAGCGAATAAAACGACAAAGCCCTACCGCTCCACACGTTTTATGCCTATGTATTACATATGCGTGACAATGCTTCCGGAGAGATATGAATAAGACCTGTTTAGCTATTATTGTGGCGCTCAGCCTGTTTCCGTCCACGCTTCATGCCGCCCCCATTGCGGAAGTCATTGCTGATATGGCGGCGAAGTGCTGGGTTCTTCCTGAGAAAATGGACTACCAAAAAGCCCGCGCTGTTTTTGAAGTTACCTACAACGCCGCAGGCGATCTCACAGAGGTCATTGCTGTCGAATATCAGCCAGTGCGTGAGGCCGGCAAGATTTTTGCCCTCAGCGCACAACAGGCTTTGCTTGATTGCGCCAATAAGGCTGCAGTCAAATCCAGAACGATACGTGTCGTGATGAACTACACCGCCCCAAGATCGGGCGATACTTTGATTATGAAAAAACGCTGAGCATTGCTCCTGGTCGAAAATTACACGAGCAAGCCAAGTTCTTTTTGCAATTTTTTCGTGAGACCCTGCGCGACCAGCTGATAAGACTGCTTGATATAGTCTTTCAGCTCCTCATCATTTAATCCGGGTTGAGCATAATGCTGAATCCACTTCATCCCGCGCGAAGCAAGATAAGGTGCAGGGCGCAATCCCGGTTGCTCCTGCAACATTTCATAAGCTATATGGCTGACCTTAAAGCTGAAACTTGGCTCGTCTTTATTCCAGCCCCCTATAACAAAGACTTTGCCGCCAACTTTCCAGACATGCGCTCCGCCCCATTGAACAACATGGGATGTTGCGGGCAATGACGCACAAAATACGCTATATTCTTCATAAGTCATAAGCTGACCGCCATATCAAAAACGCTCTGGGCAGAAGCCGTATAATACCGTACTGAAGAAAGACAACAAATTACGACCACGTCTCTTGCAGAAGCTTAAAATATTTATGGCTAATGAACTATCAAATTTGGAATCCGCAACGAAATATCTTTCTCCGGAAGACAGAGAACGCTTTTTCAAAATGAAACGGGATATGGAAAAATCAGGCACATCACGGAAAAACATGGAAGAACGCTTACGCGCATTTCTATGGGAGGTCGTAGAGGCTGACGACGATGAAGATGAATACGACACGTATTAAGTTATATGCTGCGTGTAAAACAACCATGATGCGGACTCAACAAAGGCACGCCGAATGAAGCCGGACATGCACTCCAAAATAACGCTTGTAATACTTGCGCTACTGTTTGGCTCAGGCAAAGCGCTGGGAAAATTAGCATCAGGAGCCAGTAGCTCCGAAATAATAACCATTTTTACTGGAAGTGCGATTATCGGCACTCTGATAACATTGACTGTCGTCTGGACTGTTATGCGGTTATTTGAAAAACAACAATCTGCCATCTTCGTTACCAATTGGATTTTAGCTCTGGGCACAGCAGTAAGCCTCATTGTAACGGTCGCCCGGATTAGCTGATACCGCCATCGCAGATGATAAAAGCCACCAATACTCGGATGCATAATAACAGAAAACCATAGTGTTCAGCACACCTGACTTGTCCAAGTTTTAAGATCAGTATACTTCTTGATTATGATCTTCTAAATATAGGCCACACAAAAGGACAACGGTCATGGCGGAAGTCTTAAGGCGCGATATTTTAAAAAACCTGGTTCTTACGGCGGTTTACGGGAGCATCCTTTTTATACAGGCTGGCACATTTGCAGCCCGCGCTGAAAAACTCGGCGACCTGCGGATTACAGATCAATCCGGGACATCCGTCACGTTATCAGAGGAAGAGTTGCTCAAACTACCTCGTTCCTCGATTAAGACCCAAACCGCATGGACTGAAGGCATCCATCATTTTGAAGGTGTCACCCTCACGAACGTTCTCAAAAAAGCCAATATCGATGTCAAAACATTCACTCCGGAAACCTTACTACGCCTAACCGCCTGGAATGATTATATTGTTGATATACCGCTGCGCGACGCAACAGATTACAACACGCTGATAGCAGCCTTTATGGACGGCACACGACTCACGATTAAAGATAAAGGTCCTTACTGGCTTATTTATCCGCGTGATGACCATAATGAATTACAGGATTCCCGATTTGACCACCGATGGTCGTGGCAACTGAAAGAACTCACAATAAAATAGCTAGCTCATACAACAGTGCATAAGCTCAAGCATCAATATAACCTGAGAACAAAGCCACAAAAACGTCATTTATAATGTGCTTATGAGCAAGTTCGGAAGAAAGCAGTTTTTGACAAATCATGTAAATAAGTGCTTATGACTGATTTAAAGCCGCTAAAAATTAACGCTGAGCATCAAAAATACGTCTATTTTTGAATAGTAAAAATTAGAGAAACTAAGAAATTCACTATGTTTTCTAAGTCCTTATCATCGATAGACAGAAGTCTTATCTATCGACTCTTAAAAGATAATTTTTCTAAACATGCACGTTTGTATGTCATAGCCATCATCGCAATGCTCGTTGTAGCTGCAACCACAGCTATGAGTGCATGGATCATGCGCGATATCGTCAACGAAATGGTTGTTTCACGCGACATTCAGCAGGTTATGCAGATTGCAATTGCTGTCGCTGTAATCTTCACTGTCAAAGGCTTTGCAACCTTTTTTCAGGGTATGTTTCTAAGCAGAGCCGGCAATAGTATTATTGCCGAACAACAGCGCAAAATCTACAACCGCCTGCTACAGCAAGGTGTGTCCTTTTATAATAATATGCCTTCTTCGGACATATTAGTGCGCGTCACACATAATGCTCAGGCTGCACGCTCGATAATTGACACTGTCGTTACATCTTTTGTCAGAGATCTGTTCACACTGCTGGGGCTGGTTGCAGTCATGTTCTTCCAGCAGCCGATGCTCTCGCTGATCTCTTTCATCTTTGGTCCTATGGCCATTTTCGGCGTACGTATTTTGATGAAAAAAGTACGTAAGATCATGGAGCTTGAACTCTCGTCCCTTACAAAAATTGTAGAGATCGTTCAGGAAACCACAATCGGCATACGCGTTATTAAAACCTTTTCGCTTGAACATATCATGGCAAAAGAAATGGACTCTGCGGTCAAAGCCGTAGAGAAACGCGCCAATAGTATTGCGGTTCTGGAGTCAGCGACCAGTCCGATTATGGAAACCCTTGCAGGACTTGCAATTGCTGGCGCTATTGCGCTCAGCGCAATCTGGGTCCTTGAAAAGGGCAATACGCCAGGCGAAATGATGGCGTTCATTACGGCACTCTTGCTTGCCTATGAACCAGCTAAACGTCTGGCAAGAATGCGTGTGAGCATTGAAGCCGGCATGATCGGCGTTCGTATGATGTATGAATTGATCGACAAGCCAATTACTCTTGAAGAGGCTGAAAATGCTATTGACCTTCCGAAAGGTAAGGGAGAAATCAACTTCAAAAATGTGCAATTCAGCTACATAAAAAATCAACCGATCCTGAAAAATGTCAATTTACAATTCCCTGCAGGAAAAATGACTGCTCTGGTCGGGGCTTCCGGTAGCGGCAAATCTACGATTATTAATCTGATCATGCGTATGTATGATCCTGATCAAGGGACTGTAGAAATTGATGGTCAGGATATACGGGTTGTCACTTTCAAGTCTTTAAGAGAAAAACTGGCCTATGTCGGACAGGATACATTCCTGTTCTCCAACACCATTATGTATAATATTGGCTTGGGGCATCCTGACGCCACTGAAGAAGATATTATTGCCGCAGCAAAAGCTGCCAATGCCCATGACTTCATCATGAAAATGCAGGACGGTTATAATACTCAGGTCGGCGACAACGGTAACAAACTCTCAGGCGGACAAAAACAACGTATTGCAATCGCCCGCGCCATGCTCCGCAATAGTGAGATACTCATTCTGGATGAAGCAACAAGCGCACTTGATTCAGAGTCTGAGGCTTCAATTAAAGAGGCTCTGCAGCGGTTGACAGAGGGCAAAACAACGATCGTGATTGCACACCGCCTGACGACTATTACAAGTGCTGACAAGATCATCGTGATGGAAGACGGTAAAGTCGCAGAAGAAGGCACTCAGCGCGAGCTCCTCGCCTCAGAGGGCATCTATTCACGACTTTATAATTATCAGTTCAACACCGCTGAATAATTAAATCACACCGCTGGTTGATACTCTGCCGAGGCTATATTGCAGGCTGCTCACCAAAAAACTAAATGGTGAGCAGCCTGTTTTTTTATTAAAGCAAAAGTACTGATTGTAATCGAAAATACAGAAACCGCTTCACGCAGACTTCATAAAGCCTTTTGGGCGTATTTATACATATTTGAAAAGTAATTTATCTAAAGCGGACTTATAAAATTAAATGATGGTGGGCCCGGAGGGACTCGAACCCCCAACCAAGCGGTTATGAGCCGCCGGCTCTGACCAATTGAGCTACAGGCCCACACAATTCCGATCTACCTGAATCGATACATGATCGCAAGACCAACAAGCATCATGAATGAAACATTATCATTTCCGCTTTAATCAAATGACTAAATCAGAAGGAACAACAGCATATCTTGCTGTAAGATAATATTTTTCTATAAATATCACGCCTTGCAGACTGGCAACAATTTCAAAGCAAACAAGCCGCGAATCTCAAAGATTCGCGGCTCATTATTAATTCATTGAAACTGGAGTTGCTTAGCGCAGGATCGGGCAACCACGCGCTTTCCCAAAGAGCACGCTTGCCGGACGGCCATGACGATAGCCCGAGACGCGGATTGTCGAACGGTTACTATGAACACGTGTACCGCGGATCCCCATGCGCGAAGCTTTTGATGCAGCATCACGTGGCGAACATGCATAACGGTTCGGACGATATTGCGGACGGTTATAATGGCCATGACGGTGATTAACCTGCACCACCGGCACGCCTGCACTCGTGCCACTCACTGCGACTGATACCATTGGCGTAGCGGCCTGCGCAGAAGCGACGGCAGAGAAAACGCCTGCAAGACCAATCAGACCTGAAACAACTGCTGCTTTCATTGAGAAACCCGACATAGCATCCTCCTTGGATTATTCTTGTTGTGAAATTCAATATCCAGTAGATAGCAGGCTATTTCTGAATGCAGCAGCAATCAATCATTCATGTTGAGTTCATCACACTGCGCTTCATACCCTGTCAGGCAATATGGCCGGTCATATGTTTCAGGAAAGCTTCTTCGTCCGGCAGATCATGATCATAAGCTGTGATTTTGCCACGCACAGAAATTCCGGCTTCGTGTACCGTATCCTTTGAACCGGACACCAGCGGATGCCACCAATCCAGATCCCTGCCCTCAGACACACGGCGATAGCCACAAGTCTCAGGCAACCAGCGCACAGTTTCAATAATTTCAGGTGTCAGAAACACGCAATCCGGCACAGTTTTCCTTCGGTTCGGATAATCCGAGCACTGACAACTCGTACCATCCAAAAGAGTACAGGCAACACCGGTGCCGTAAATCTCATCCGTATCATCATCCTGCAACTTATGCAGGCAGCACTGGCCGCAACCGTCGCAAAGACTTTCCCATTCCTGTTTGTTCAGTTCACGCAGTGTCTTGGTCTGCCAGAATGGTTTGCTCATAACATCCTCACCTTTCCGCATGATTGTAACAAATTAACTGCGGCCGGATAAATCAATTTCAAAATAAAAGGCCCGGAGACCGGGCCTTTATGCATTTCAATTTCGCTTCTGTTTAGCGAAACAAGCCCTCACCCTGCTCATCAATGATCTGACGCGCTTTGATGAGGGTAATATTCACTGCATCATCCATTGTCGCAAAGCGATCTGCGCGGATGAATTTGTGCTCCTGCAATACACCATCAATTTCTTTGCGGATAAGGCCGCATGTCTGGAACTGTCCGCCCTCATTGTAAGGCGTTGCCAGAATGATAAAGCCTTTATGCTCACTGCTTACCGGTTCAGCCTGTTCTTTACTGTCAGCAGCTTCAGAACCACCAAGGCCAAAAAGACGTTTCAGAAAAGACATTCTATCCCCCAGAGCATTTCGCAGTTACAAGAATTGAGAGCGAGCGCGGTGGGTACGATTAAACACAACACGCTCTAGAAAAATGCCGCCACCACAGGGATGACGGCATCTTTGTATTTTTAGCTATCCAGGAACGAACGCAATTTACGCGAGCGGCTCGGATGCTTCAGCTTACGCAAGGCTTTCGCTTCGATCTGACGAATACGCTCACGAGTAACCGAGAACTGCTGACCAACTTCTTCCAGAGTATGGTCGGTATTCATACCAATACCGAAACGCATACGCAGAACACGTTCTTCACGCGGTGTCAGCGATGCCAGAACACGGGTCGTTGTATCGCGCAAGTTTGCCTGAATGGCTGCATCAATCGGCAGCAGCGCATTCTTATCTTCGATGAAATCGCCCAGATGTGAATCTTCTTCATCACCCACCGGCGTTTCAAGGGAGATAGGCTCCTTGGCGATTTTCAGCACCTTACGCACTTTTTCCAAAGGCATAGCCAGCTTTTCAGCCAGTTCTTCCGGTGTCGGTTCACGGCCGATTTCATGCAGCATCTGGCGCGATGTACGAACGATCTTGTTGATCGTTTCGATCATATGCACCGGAATACGGATGGTACGTGCCTGATCCGCGATAGAACGGGTAATCGCCTGTCTGATCCACCATGTCGCATAAGTTGAGAACTTATAACCACGGCGATATTCGAACTTATCAACCGCCTTCATCAGGCCGATATTGCCTTCCTGAATAAGATCAAGGAACTGCAGACCACGGTTGGTGTATTTCTTGGCAATCGAAATCACGAGACGCAGGTTTGCTTCAACCATTTCCTTCTTGGCAATGGTTGCTTCGCGCTCACCCTTCTGCACCTGGTTAACGATGCGGCGGAATTCACCGATTGAAATCGCGGTTTCAGTGGCAAGATTCTGAATTTCCGAACGCAGATTATCAATGCCGCGTTTTTCTTTAGCAACAAACTCTTTCCAGCCGCGGGCTGTCAGGGTTTCAAGACGGTCAGTCCAATTCGGGTCAAGCTCATTGCCCTGATATTCTTTGAGGAATTCTTCACGGCGCACACCGAAAGATTCCGCCAGACGCAGGAGCTTACCTTCGTTCTGAACAAGACGCTTGTTAATGTCGTAGAGCTGCTCAACCAGCGATTCAATACGGTTCTGGTTCAGCGACAGCGACTTGACTGCTTTGATCAGCTGATCTTTCAGTTCCTTATAGCGACGCTCCTGCGAGGTCGACAATTCACCGGCAGCTGCCAGACGACCTTCCACCTGCTGATCCTGCAATTTACGCAGTTTCTTATAGGTGTCAGCAATCAGATCGAGCGTTTCCATGACCTGAGGACGCAATTCGGCTTCCATCGCAGCGAGCGACAGATTGGCCTCATCGTCTTCATCCTCGTCATATTCTTCCTGAACTTCACCACCGACATTGGTGATGTCATCATCATCGCGCGAACGGCGACCCGGCTTTTCGTCGCCGCGTGCAGGCTGTTCTTCAACGCGCTCGATAACCGGTGCCTGTTTGGCTTCAGGACCCGCATAAGTGGTTTCAAGGTCAATGATTTCACGCAGCAAAATCTGCTGATCATTGAGTGCTTCACGCCAGATAATCAGAGCCTGAAAGGTCAGCGGGCTTTCGCAAAGTCCGGCGATCATGGTTTCGCGGCCAGCTTCAATACGCTTGGCAATCGCGATTTCACCTTCACGCGACAACAGTTCAACCGAACCCATTTCGCGCAAATACATACGCACCGGATCGTCGGTACGATCCGTTGGTTCTTTTTTGGTTGTTGTTGTTGCAAGCGCGGTGCCGCCGGCTTCTACCAGATCACCGCCGCTTTCTTCACTGTCATCGTCGCGCTCTTCTGCGTCGGCATCCTGCTCGTCGTCCTCAACAACATTGATGCCCATATCGGACAGCATCGACATTGTGTCTTCGATTTGCTCGGATGTAACTTCTTCAGAAGGCAGCACGGCATTCAGCTCGTCCATCGTGACATAGCCACGTTTCTTGGCGAGCTTGATCATTTTCTTGACAGCGTCGTCTGAAAGGTCGAGAAGCGGCCCATCGGTCGCGCCATCGCGCTCGACTTCAGCTTCTTCGTTTTCCTTTGTCTTCGTTGCCATATATTTATCTCCAGACGATCAGTTCGTTTTGTCCATCGGGCAGAATGAACAACAAAACGAGCGATTCGCGTTATGCCCCGTGACTATCGATAGAACCGGCAATAGCGCTTTCACGTTAAAACCGGATTAACCGTGTTCACTGCCGGATGCGGCAAATAAAACACCGGTTTGCAAATTTCATATTTACAGAGGCAGTTCAGCCCCTTATTGACCTTGTACCGGTAATGAACCACTGTTCAGATAGTGTCTGTTTTCGCCATTGAAGCGACTGACATGTCTTCACCAGTACAGTCAAAGAATGCGACTCATATGATTCGTTCAAAAAAAGCGAATCATTTATGTAGATTCGCGACAGTGTGACGCCAATTAACCACTAAAGAGTGCATTTTTCGGCGAATTTCAGACCAAACACCCCTATTTGACGTGTTTATATTCATTTTTGCTCATTTTCAGATGCCCGTCAGAAGCCGCCGGGTGGTCGTCCTGAAGATTGTCCGAAGCCTTCAATCAGCGCCTCGGTCGCATCAGCCTTGCGAATTTCACTTTGAATATCAATCAAACGTGCAAAAACCTCCGCTGAAGCTTCAGTAGTAAGAGCCTCCTCTACGGCTCTTAGTTCTTTATGTAGTGTTCGTGCCCGCAGATGCAAGTGCATGGCCTGTTTGAGCGCCTCACGGGCATCATCCTCTGCTGCCAATAGCGTGGCAGGCCACAGGCGCGCACGGCGCACAACCAGCTCCAGCTCATCCAGCAATTCAGCAAAACCGCTTTCATTGAGTGTTTTGCGCATGGCTTTGCCGTCTTCAGCCAGATGGCTGGCCATCACATCGAGAACCGCTGCATGCAATGCCGTCAGCCCTGCATGACTAAGCTCCAGCGTTGCCACAGTTTCAAAATTCTCATCAATCAATGGCGGATGATTAATCAGTGTCAGCACAATCGTCGCTTCACGCAGGCTTGGTGCCGATGATCCGCCTTTAACAATCGCCGAGCGGGTCAGACTGTCAGACGCCTTGGTTGAGACCGCATTGCCAAAACCACCGCCAAAGCCGCCACCTTTACCGCGCTGCGGCTGAAAATTACCTTTACCGCCAAAGCCGCCAGCCTGCTTGCCATTATTCTGCCGCCCCCATTTCGGGCCGAAGAAGCTCTGCGACTTCTCACGCATATGCTGGCTGTAATAATGTTTGACGCTCTCATCCTTGATACGCGCCACATGGGTACGCATCCGGGCATCCAGCTCTGCACGGCGCTCCGGCGTTTCAAAATTCCCGCCAGCGGTTTCGCGCATCCAAAGCATTTCTGCCAGTGGCTTGGCGTCTTGCAGCACGGTTCTGAAAGCGGAAGGCCCCTGCTCCTTGACCAGATCATCCGGATCTTTACCATCAGGCAGCAGAGCAAAAGCCAGAGATTTGCCCGGCTGTAAATTCGGCAAGCCTGTATCGACCGCACGATAGGCTGCGCGAAGACCTGCCTGATCGCCGTCAAAACACAAAACCGGTTCCGGACTGATGCGCCAGAGCAGTGCCATCTGCTCTTCGGTCAAAGCGGTTCCCAGCGGCGCCACAACTTCATTGAAGCCTGCCTGCGCCAGCGCGATCACATCCATATAGCCTTCAACGGCAATAACCGGCTTGGCTTCTTCGCCATGCTGTGCCTGACAGGCACGACGCGCACGCACCATATTGTAGAGCACGCGCCCTTTATGAAACAGCTCGGTTTCCGGCGAATTGAGATATTTAGCCGGGGCATCCGGCGACATCGCACGCCCGCCAAAAGCGATAACGCGGTTACGGCTATCGGTAATCGGAAACATGATACGGTCACGGAAGCGATCATAAGACACCGCGATGCCTTCACCATACACCACCATGCCACAGGCTTCGATCTGCTCGCGTGTTGCACCTTTGGATGCCAGATATTCTTTCAGAATATTGCGCCCCTCCGGCGCATAACCGATGCGGAACTCGGCCTGTGTCTGGGCACTCAGCCCGCGATCACGCAAATAAGACCGCGCCTTTGCACCAACAGAAGCCTGCAACTGATCTTCAAAAAAACCGGCAGCCAGTTCCATGACATCATAGAGCGTGCCGCGTTTTTCCTCACGCTTTTGTTGTTCGGCATCCATCACCGGCATCGGCACACCGGCCATGTCAGCAATGCGGGTCACAGCCTCAGGAAAGCTCAGGCCTTCCAGCTCGGTCAGAAAACGAAAATGATCGCCGGTCACACCACAGCCGAAGCAATGGTAACGGCCTTTGCGGTCTTCACAATGGAAGCTCGGACTCTTCTCCCCGTGGAAAGGACAACATGCCCAGTAATCGCCCTTGGATGCGTTGGTTTTCTTGCGATCAAAGCTCACCCGAGTCCCGATCACTGTCGATATCGGAACGCGCTCGCGGATTTCATCAAGGAAGGACGGGGGAAAACGCATACGCCTCTAAATTCTCTCTCAACTATCTTACCGACAACAGTCCGGTAAGCCTGAACAGGCTCACTGTTCTTCTATGTAATAGCACGAATTCCGGAAAAACACGCCTGTCAGCCATATCTTTCCCCGCTACACACATATTGGTGCGGCTGCTTCTATAAGCAAACAACACAACTGTCATAATTATCGCTTATGATCTTATTCAATCATGCACAATAATACGCCTTGCAGCCTGAAAACAAAGGAATAAATGTTAGTCGGCTAAATGTCATAAATTTGTCATGAAAACTTTAAATATCATCTTTCAGAGGTATCTCCCCTCTTCCAAATTAAAGATAATATGCCTAAATTGATTAGCCAGTGCATGATTTTTGCACGGCAATTATCCGTCCCGAACATTCTGCAAGTGCGCCCTCTATACGCTGGCAGTGTGTCCGGAAACGGATCATCCGGAGCTAAAAACCGGGAACAAACAAGGATGAGCTAATCATCCAGCAATAAAAAGGAATACGCATTTGAATGGTTCAGTCGTTCTCCTGCATCTGGCAGGGGCAGTCGCGTTGCTGTTATGGGCAACACGTATGGTTCGGGCAGGTGTTGAAAGCGCCTATGGCGACCGCTTGCGACGACGACTGCGCAAATATATGCAAAATCCGCTGCTTGCCGTGAGCTTTGGTATATTGCTGGCCGTATGCCTACAAAGCTCTACGGCCGTCACTTTGCTGGTTGGTTCTTTTGTCGGGGCAGGCTTTGTTAGCGGCGTCGCGGGTCTTATGGCTGTACGCGGCGGTGAGCTTGGCTCTGCCCTTGTTGTTAAAATTCTCAGCTATGACCTGACCTTGCTGGTACCGCTGGCCTTGGTGACAGGTACATTCCTGTCTATGTCTTCCGAGCGCCTGTTCTGGCGGCAGAACGGTAAAATTCTGGTCGGCATCGGCCTGCTCATTCTCTCGCTGGAGCTGACAGGCGAAGCGACAACGCCGTTGCGCGACAGCCAGTTGCTGCCGGTAATTGTCGATTACCTCTCCAGCGATCCTGTCACCACCTATCTGCTTGCAGCCCTGATGACATGGCTGTTTCACTCATCCATTGCAGCCATCATTTTGCTGATCTCTTTTGCGTCACGCGGGCTGATCCATCCGGATCTCGCTGTCGTTATGGTGCTGGGCGTCAATCTCGGCTCCTCCATTATCGCACCATTGCTTACCCGCAACGCACCACCGGAAACCCGCGTTGTGCCTTTGGGCAACCTGCTGATGCGCGGTGCCGGATCGCTGATTATTCTGATCCTGTTCCTGACCTTCAAACCATCAATTGATTTCATCGGCTCTGATCCGGTCAGTCAGGTTGTGAATACGCATATCCTGTTCAACATGATCATTCTGGTTGCGGGCATCCCGCTCTCCGGCCTGGTTCTGCGCGCCACAGAAGCACTAGTTAATCTCAAAGCGAAACCGGAAGCACCGAGTGAAACCATCTTCACGCAGGAAATCAGCGCACTGGATATGAGTGTGATCACCTCTCCGCCGCTGGCACTCGGCAATGCCACACGCGAAGTTGTGCGCACCTGTGAAACGGTTGATGTTATGCTGCGCCGTATCATTGATCTTTATGAAAAACCGGATCAGGTCAGCATTAATGAACTGGCCAAGCTGGATGATCGTCTGGATGCCCGACATGCCGCGATCAAGCTTTATCTGGCCAAGCTGGCAACACAAAAGCTGACCGAAGACGAAGCCCTGCGCACTCAGGAGCTGCTTGGTGCCTGCGTTAAACTGGAACAGGTCGGCGACATTATCGTACGCAACATGCTTGTTCACGTGCAGAAGAAAATGGATCGCAAACTGGAATTTACAGAAGAAGGCTGGGACGAGCTGACAGAATTCCACGCCATGGTGCTCTCCAACGCACATCTGGCCTTTAACGTGCTGGTATCGCGTGACAGCTACACTGCGCGTCATCTCGTGCATGAGAAAGATCATTTGCGCAACATGGAAAAACATATGAGTGACATGCATTTCCAGCGCCTGCGTGACGGCACTGTGCGCAGCGTTGAAACCAGCTCAATCCATCTGGATACGATCCGCGACCTTAAGCAGATCAATTCGCTGCTGGCTTCAATGGCCTATCCGGTTCTGGAAGAAAAAGGTATGCTCGGCGGCACACGCCTGAAAGCTGTTACAGAAGGCTAAAACACTTCTCCGTTCCAACAAAAAAGCCGCGCTGTCACAGCGCGGCTTTTTAGTAAAATGTATATTCTGCGAAACTTAGCTGCCCAGTAGTTCTTTCAGAACAGCACTGGCTTTAGCGAAGTCCATCTGGCCGGTATAACGCTCTTTAAGAACCGCCATCACTTTGCCCATATCGCGCAGGCCTTCAGCGCCGATTTCTGCAATTGCTGCGGCACTATTGGCGCGAACTTCTTCATCGCTTAGCTGCTGCGGCAGAAACTCTTTAATGATAGCAATTTCCGCACGTTCAGTTTCTGCCAGTTCAATACGATTGCCTTCTTCGTACATCTTGGCAGATTCTTCACGCTGCTTGATCATCTTGGCGAGGATCGCCAGAATTTCATCATCCGACACAGGATCTTTGCCTGCGCCGCGATTGGCAATGTCGCGGTCCTTCAGTGCAGCCATAATCAGGCGCAGCGTTGAAGCACGCATTTTTTCATGGGCTTTCATAGCCGTTGTCAGAGCTTGAGAAATTTCCTGACGCAGCATGTCTTGTCTCCTTGGACAGGATAGCAATCGTGTTTTGGTTATCCGGTCTGTTAAATTTATAAAATCCGGCACAGGCTCAGCTCAGAAGTCGCAGCACTCAAACAATCTTTTGAGTGCGAACATCGCGCTGCACTTAAAGAAACAGAAACATGCGCAATGCATAAGAGCGGAACGCTTCTGCAAACAATAAAGCTGGCCGGAATAAGCAAATCACTGGCCTTATAGCGCAATTGCCTATCAAGGCGAAAGTGCACGGGGGATTTTTCTTCAAATCCCTTTCTGCTTCATATAGGCTGAAATCAGATAATTTCGAGCCTTCCCGTCGTTTTTCAGCGCTTCATCCGCTTTTCTCGGGAAAACATTCCGATCAGGAATTGACCGCAGGCTTAGTTTTCTTTACATTGTTAATCTTAGCAGAAGATTTTATTCATTCTCGCGACGGGGCTTATTGTATCCGGCGCGTTTTTGCACACCTGGTGTTTATCATACCGGGTTGCCTCTGCACATATAATACATAGTTGCCGTTCAGATCGCCGGCCATCCAGCAGGCTCCGGACGCAACATGCTCAACAGCACAGCGCGCAATTTTGATCAGGAGTGCCTTTATGACCGAAACCACACCGAAAACTGCACCCTGGACGACCTCCAAGCCTACAGCTGTTCTCGTATTGGCAGATGGCACTGTTATCGAAGGCAAAGGCGTCGGCGCAGTCGGTGCGATTGAAGCGGAAGTCTGCTTCAACACCTCCCTCACCGGCTATCAGGAAGTTCTGACAGATCCGTCCTATGCAGGCCAGATCGTAACTTTCACATTCCCGCATATCGGCAATGTCGGCACCAATGAAGAAGACAGCGAGCGCCTCAATCCGGCCAGCCGCTCCGGTGCAGTCGGCACCATTCTCAAAGCCGATATTACCTCACCGTCAAACTACCGCTCCACGCAGGATTTTGACAAATGGCTGAAACAGCACGGCATTATCGGCCTCAGCAACATTGATACACGCGCACTGACCGCCCTGATCCGTGAAAAAGGCGCAGCCAATGCTGTCATCGCTCATGATCCGAGCGGCAATTTCGACATTCCGGCCTTGAAAAAACGTGCGGCTGCATGGGCTGGTCTGGTTGATCTCGACCTCGCCAAGAATGTGACATCCGGCCAGTCTTCCGTATGGACAGAAAAGTCATGGGTCTGGAACGAAGGCTACAGCAATCAGGCTGAGGAGCAGTTCCATGTTGTGGCTGTAGACTACGGCATCAAGCGCAATATTCTGCGTCTGTTTGCTGATCTGAGCGGTAAAGTAACTATCGTTCCGGCAACAGCATCGGCAGAAGATATTCTGGCACACAATCCGGATGGCGTATTCCTGTCCAACGGTCCTGGCGATCCGGCTGCCACCGGTGAATATGCAGTACCAACCATTCAGAAGCTGATCGAAACCGACATTCCGCTGTTTGGTATCTGCCTCGGCCACCAGATGCTGGCACTGGCAGCAGGCGGCAAGACTGTGAAGATGCATCAGGGCCATCACGGCGGCAACCATCCGGTCAAAGACCATACAACCGGTAAAGTTGAAATCGTTTCGATGAACCACGGCTTTGCAGTGGATGCAGACAGCCTGCCTGCGGGCGTTGAAGAAACACATATCTCGCTGTTCGACGGCACCAATTGCGGCCTGCGCATTATCGGCAAGCCGGTCTTCTCGGTACAGCACCATCCGGAAGCTTCTCCGGGTCCAGAAGATTCATTCTACCTGTTCCGTCGCTTCATCAACCTGATCCGCGCACGCAAGGGCCAGGAACCACTACCGGAACGCGACGCAGCCTGAGTGATAAAATACGTCAGAACGACAGAACAGAGCAGCATCTATAGCTCACTAAAAGCCGGTGTTTATCACCGGCTTTTTTTATTATACTCTGCGAACCGTCAGTTTCTAAATTGTACCCCACATACAAGGTACTTCAGATGCCCAAAATAGCTGTTTTGCTCATTCAAGGTTTTGCAGACTGGGAATATGCGCTGATCGCCGGAACCGGTGGGCCGCATTATGGAACTGAGATTGAGTTTTTTACAGAACAGACAGGTGAAGTGCGCTCTAAGGGCGGTCTGACCGTTAGTATCTCACGAAATTTCACCGAAATCTCACAATGGCAGCCCGAAGTCATCGCTGTGATTGGCGGGGCACTTTGGATGTCCGAAGACGCACCGCAAATATCAACGCTGTTAAAAAACACCCACCATCAAGGCATTGCAATTGCCGGTATCTGTGGCGGCACTCTGGCATTGGCACGCGCTGATTTACTGAATGAAGTTGCACACACCTCAAACCACCCAGATTTTTTACCGCAATATGCTAAGGGATATACTGGAAATAAACATTACATAGACACTCCGGCAGCAGTCTCACAATCGGGGATCATACCAGCTTCAGGAATGGCACCGGTTAGCTTCACGGCAGCAGTCTTTGATGCCGCAGGGATTGATAAAACACAAACTGCCAAATTCAGAAAGAAATTCGCAGCAGAACATAGCGCTTACTAAACCCTACATACAAATAAAGGCCGGTGATTTTCACCGGTCTTTTTCATTTCTTCTTATTTTTCTATCAAGCGCGAGGTTGTATTCGGGATGATGGCGTGGCGAAAATGGTGATTTTCGAGAACCGGAGCGCAGCGTACCCTGCATAATCCTTTCATCGGCTGATGAAAGGATTATGCAGCCTTAAAGATCACGGCAACCTTTACACGTCCTATTGGACGTGCGGTGCCGTGTGTACGTGAGCACCGGAAGTCGAGAAAAGCGCCATTTGCAGACCGTCAGCGCCCGAATACTCACACAGGGTTGTTGAAGGTATCGCAGGCATCCACCTTGCCGGTATCGAAGCCGCGCTTGAACCATTTGGCACGCTGTTCGGAAGTACCGTGGTTGAAGCTTTCCGGCACTACATAACCCTGCGAACGTTTTTGCAAAGTATCATCACCGATCTGATGAGCGGCATTCAGAGCTTCTTCGAGATCACCCTGCTCCAGCAGACCTTTCTGCTCGGTATATTTACCCCAGACACCGGCAAAGCAATCCGCTTGCAACTCTACACGGACAGACATGGCATTGGACTGCGCTTCACTCATGCTCTGACGCATCTGGTTGAACTTCGGCAGAATACCCAGCAGGTTCTGAACATGATGGCCGACTTCATGTGCCAGCACATAGGCATGGGCAAAATCACCTGAAGCGCCGAAACGCTTATCCAGCTCATTATAGAAGCTCAGGTCGATGTAAACTTTGTTGTCACCTGGGCAATAGAACGGACCCGAAGCAGCTCCGGCAAAACCGCATGCGGATTTAACCTGACCATCAAACAACACCAAAACCGGCTTTTTATAAGTCTGACCGGCAGCCTGAAAAATACCACTCCAGACTTCTTCGGTTTCCTTCAGCACAACACGGCTGAACTTAGCAGCTTCATCATCGGCGCGCGGAGCGGTTGCCCCGCCGCCAGAATAGCTGCCGGAACTTTGTGTGCTTTGGATCGAACCATCGCCGAACAGGATCGGCAGCGGATTGATGCCTGCCATCCACAGAACAAGCGCGATCACACCCATAATCACAATACCGGAGACGCCGCCGCCTTTTACAACACGAAAGCCGGGGCCGCCGAGACCGCCGCCGCGCATACCGCCCCGCCCTAGACCACCACCTAAACCTCCGCCATTACCACGGCGATCCTCAACATTGTCACTCTCTTCGCGACCTTGCCAGCGCATCAGCGCTCTCCTTATTTTACACAATTCCGTGTTAGCCATAATAAAGCGGAAATGCTGTGCCCGCTACTCTGTCGTACTGTAATTTAGCCAAGTTCAAACACAGATCATTTTAAAACCGCTCTCAAGCCGGTCAATTTTCAATAAGATTTGTTATAAACTCGGTTTTTCTCGCAAATATCGCATTTAAGGGGTTACTTTCCGTGGATTGATTACCTATAAGACACGCTTAGCCCAGACGCATCATACAGCCTCTGAACCCGACGGTCTTACCGTTCGGGCTTTTGTCGCAGAGCCAAATAAGCGCTAAACACAGGATAGAGCCATGCCAAAACGCACAGACATCAAATCGATTCTGATTATCGGAGCGGGACCAATTGTTATCGGTCAGGCATGTGAGTTTGACTATTCAGGTACACAGGCCTGTAAAGCCCTCAAAGAAGAAGGCTACCGGATCATTCTGGTGAACTCCAATCCGGCAACCATCATGACAGATCCTGATCTGGCAGATGCAACTTATATTGAACCGATCACACCGGAAGTTGTTGCCAAGATCATTGCCAAAGAACGCCCGGACGCCCTGCTGCCAACCATGGGCGGCCAGACAGCGCTGAATACAGCGCTTTCCCTGAAACGCATGGGCGTGCTTGACCGCTACAATGTGGAAATGATCGGCGCCGACGCCAAAGCCATTGATAAAGCTGAAGACCGCGCATTGTTCCGCGAAGCTATGGCTAAAATCGGCCTCGAAACACCTAAATCCATGCTGGCCAATGCCACGGATGTAAAAGACGAAGATCGCAAAGCACATAAGATCAAACGTGAAGAGCTGAAAGCCAAACTCTCCGGCGACGATCTCGACAAAGCACTCGACAAGCTGGAAACCGAATGGCAGCTCGGCGAAACTGATCGCAAGCAGCGCTATATGACCCATGCTATGGCTATGGCAGCGCAGGCGCTTGATCATGTTGGCCTGCCGGCGATTATCCGCCCGAGCTTTACACTCGGCGGCACCGGCGGTGGTATTGCCTATAACCGCTCCGAATTTTTTGAAATCGTAGAAGGCGGCCTTGATGCTTCGCCAACCACAGAAGTGCTGATCGAAGAATCCGTACTCGGCTGGAAAGAATACGAAATGGAAGTTGTGCGCGATAAAGCGGACAACTGCATTATCATCTGCTCGATCGAAAATATCGACCCGATGGGCGTTCACACCGGTGACAGTATCACTGTTGCCCCTGCCCTGACGCTGACTGATAAAGAATATCAGATCATGCGCGATGCCTCGATTGCGGTCTTACGTGAAATCGGCGTTGAAACCGGTGGCTCAAACGTACAGTTCGCGGTTAATCCTGAAAACGGCCGTCTGATCGTTATCGAAATGAACCCGCGTGTATCGCGCTCGTCCGCTCTGGCTTCCAAAGCAACCGGCTTCCCGATTGCTAAAGTTGCGGCCAAGCTGGCTGTCGGCTACACCATGGATGAGCTGGAAAACGATATTACCGGCGGTGCAACGCCTGCTTCGTTTGAACCGAGCATTGACTATGTAGTCACCAAAATCCCGCGCTTCGCTTTCGAAAAGTTCCCGGGCGCCAACAATGTTCTGACCACCGCAATGAAATCGGTTGGCGAAGTTATGGCCATCGGCCGTACTTTCCAGGAAAGCTTGCAGAAAGCCCTGCGCGGCCTTGAAACCGGCCTGACCGGTCTTGATGAAATCGCTATTCCGAATATCGAAGACGGCGATGAAAAAAGCGCAATCCGCGCTGCCATCGGCACACCGACGCAGGATCGTCTGCGTATGGTTGCTCAGGCTATGCGCCTTGGCATGCCGCTGGATGAAATTCACGCAGCCTGTAAAATCGATCCTTGGTTCCTTGAGCAGATGGCTGAAATCGTTGCGACCGAAGAACGCGTACGCGAACACGGCCTGCCGCAGGATGCCGAAAATATGCGTCATCTGAAAGCCATGGGCTTCTCGGATAGCCGCCTTGCCGGTCTTATCCGCAAAGATGCCAAAGATGTTGCCAAACATCGTGCAGATCTGAGCGTACATCCGATTTTCAAGCGCATTGATACCTGCGCTGCGGAATTCGCATCCCCGACCGCCTATATGTATTCAACCTACGAGACACCATTTGCGGCAGGTGATGCCTGTGAAGCCGATGTATCTGATCGCAAAAAGGTTGTTATTCTCGGCGGCGGCCCTAACCGTATCGGTCAGGGTATCGAGTTCGACTATTGCTGCTGCCATGCGGCCTTCGCGCTGAGCGATGCCGGCTATGAAGCGATCATGATCAACTGTAATCCGGAAACGGTTTCGACAGACTATGACACTTCAGACCGTCTGTATTTCGAACCGCTCACCGATGAAGACGTAATCGAAATTCTGCGCAAAGAGCAGGAAAAAGGCACTCTGCACGGCGTTATCGTACAGTTCGGCGGCCAGACCCCGCTGAAACTGGCCAATGCGCTCGAAAAAGCCAATATTCCGATCCTCGGCACCTCACCGGATGCTATCGATCTGGCTGAAGACCGTGACCGTTTCCAGAAACTGCTGATCAAGCTCGGCCTTAACCAGCCGAAAAACGGCATTGCTTATTCTGTTGAGCAGGCACGTCTGATTGCCAGCGACCTCGGCTTCCCGCTGGTTGTTCGCCCGTCTTATGTTCTGGGTGGCCGCGCCATGCAGATCATTCATGACGAACGTATGCTGCAGAAATATCTGCTGGAAACCGTTCCTGAATTGGTAACAGAAGATATTAAAGCCAAATATCCGAACGATAAAACCGGCCAGATCAACACGCTGCTGGGTAAAAACCCGCTGCTGTTTGATACATATCTGACCGATGCAATCGAAGTGGATGTGGACTGCCTCTGCGATGGTAAAGACGCCTATGTTGCCGGCATCATGGAACATATTGAAGAAGCCGGTATTCACTCCGGTGACAGTGCCTGCTCCCTGCCGGTTCACACCTTGAGCGATGAAATCGTTGCTGAACTCGAACGTCAGACCATTGCTATGGCCAAGGCGCTCAATGTCGGCGGTCTGATGAACGTGCAATATGCGATCAAAGACAATGTGGTCTATGTGCTCGAGGTCAACCCGCGTGCATCGCGTACCGTGCCTTTCGTTGCTAAAACCAACGGTACACCGATTGCCAAGGTTGCAGCACGCATTATGGCCGGTGAAAGCCTTGAGCAGGCACTCGCAGCCTATGGCGGCAAGCCGGACGTGAAAGCACAGCGCCACATCGCCGTTAAAGAAGCCGTATTCCCGTTTGCACGCTTCCCGGGCGTAGACACCCTGCTCGGCCCTGAAATGCGCTCGACCGGTGAAGTTATGGGTCTCGACTATGACTATCCGCTGGCTTTCGCAAAAGCACAGCTCGGCGCCGGTGTTGACCTGCCACGCGATGGTACACTCTTCGTGTCCGTTCGTGATCAGGACAAAGCACGCATCGTCTCGGCAGTTAAGCGTCTGGCTGATCTCGGTTTCAAAATTCTGGCAACCGGCGGCACACAGCGCTATCTGGCAGAACAGGGCATCGAAGCCACCAAGATCAACAAGGTTCAGGAAGGCCGTCCGCATATTGAAGACGCCATCCGCAACCGTCAGGTTCACATCGTCTTCAACACAACAGACAGTGTGAGCGCGGTTTCCGACAGCAAGTCGATCCGTCGTGCCGCTCTGATGCACAAGCTGCCATACTACACCACTATGGCCGGTGCTGAAGCTGTGTCGGAAGCAATCGCTGCCCTCAAGGCAGGTTCTCTCGAAGTTCGCCCACTGCAGGATTACTTCAAGAAAGCCTGATGTAAGGCTGGATGAATGATCAATACAGAAAGGCAGCCCTCACCGGCTGCCTTTTTTCTTAGAGCGCTCTGTGTCAGACCTGCCCCACAAAACTTGCTCCGACACTTTAAAATCAGAGTGCATTTTAAGAAAATAAATTAGCTCTCCAAACGCTGCCTGATGTGAATAATCCTGCAAGTTACAGATATAACTCAAAAAATTATTCTCACCTCATGCGAGAATTCGTGAGCGCCCGCCTTGTATTGGTCAATAATGTCGCATATGTTAACTTCATCGAATTTTCGGTCGAGTGATTTTGCGGCCCGCACGGCAACGCCTTGCATCTCATCATCTTCCATCAATTACTTCGATCCACCGGGAACGCCTTCACGGGTGAACCTGAATTTACTATGAACTTGAAGGAATTTCCCATGACTACGGGAACAGTTAAGTGGTTCAACACGACCAAGGGTTTCGGTTTTATTCAGCCTGATCAGGGCGGCACAGACGTGTTCGTTCACATCTCCGCTGTACAGCGCGCTGGCCTGGCTCAGCTCGATGAAGGCCAGAAAGTCTCTTACGAAATCGTGCAGGACCGCCGCTCTGGTCGTTCATCTGCCGACAACCTCGTTGCAATGTAATTTGCAATAGGTTCAGAGCTGCATTTATGTGGCTCAGGGTTGAGATACAGGGCGTTCTGGTCACACTGACTGACAATCTGGGATCGAATAAAAGGCGGGTTTACCCGCCTTTTCTTTTAGCCTGAAATCCCGTTTAAATCACCGCAAATAATCTGCTACCTAAAAGCTTTCCTTGCACTTTCTCCGGCTTTGCGACATAAAGCAGTAGCCTCTGTCTGAACAGTCCGGCTCTATATCAGCGTTGCTCCCCACCGGCATAAAACAGTATTCACTGTCCCTTCTCCGGATACATTATGCGACCAGATCAATCTGCGTTCGCGAAGGGTTCAACAACGCGTTATAGCGGTTGCTCAGTCACCGGTTACAACGCTTGAATAAGCGCAGTTGAGGAGATTGCGTATTGTTTGAGTTTTCCTTTATTTTCCGGCTTATCAGCCGGATCGCCAGTTCCATTCAGGAGTAATGATCATGGCATTCCTCGCCGACGCACTGTCCCGCGTAAAACCATCTGCCACAATCGCTGTCAGCCAGAAAGCACGTGAGCTGAAAGCCAAAGGCAAAGATGTTATCAGCCTTGGCGCAGGCGAGCCGGATTTTGATACCCCTGAGAATATTAAAAAAGCTGCCATCGACGCGATCACCCGTGGCGAAACCAAATATACCCCGGTTTCCGGTATTCCTGAACTGCGCAAAGCAATTGCTGCGAAGTTCAAGCGTGAAAACGGTCTGGACTATACACCGGAACAGACAATCGTTGGCACCGGCGGCAAGCAGATCCTGTTCAACGCTTTGATGGCGACCCTTAATCCGGGCGATGAAGTGATCATCCCTGCGCCTTATTGGGTCAGCTATCCGGAAATCGTTGCCCTGTGCGGTGCAACACCGGTAACCGTTGAAACCACAATGGATAACCAGTTCAAGCTGCAGGCAGCTGATCTGGAAGCAGCGATTACGCCAAAAACAAAATGGCTGATCCTCAACATGCCATCCAACCCGACCGGTGCAGCCTATTCGGAAAGCGAAATCAAAGCGCTCACCGATGTGTTGCTGAAACACCCGCAGGTCTGGATCCTGACCGACGATATGTATGAACATCTCGTCTACGGCGAATTCAAATTCATGACCCCTGCGCAGGTTGAGCCAAAACTCTATGACCGCACACTGACCATGAATGGCGTTTCCAAAGCCTATTCTATGACCGGCTGGCGTATCGGTTATGCAGCAGGCCCTCTGGAGCTGATCAAAGCCATGGATATGGTGCAGGGTCAGCAGACTTCCGGCGCATCCTCGATTTCCCAGTGGGCAGCAGTTGAAGCGCTCAACGGCCCGCAGGATTTCATCGAAAAGAACAAGGCAATCTTCCAGGGGCGCCGCGATCTCGTTGTTTCCATGCTCAATCAGGCCAACGGCATTTCCTGCCCGACACCGGAAGGCGCATTTTACGTCTATCCGTCCTGTGCGGGTCTGATCGGCAAAACCACCCCATCGGGCAAGGTTATTGAAACAGACGAAGATTTCGTATCCGAACTGCTGGAAGCAGAAGGCGTAGCGGTTGTGCACGGTTCGGCTTTTGGTCTCGGACCAAACTTCCGTATCTCCTATGCAACTTCTGAAGCTCTGCTTGAAGAAGCCTGCATCCGCATTCAGCGTTTCTGTGCTTCCCTGCGCTAATCCGCTTTATTGCTAAGCATCCAAAACTCCCGAACGGTACGCACCGTTCGGGAGTTTTTCTTTATGCAGATCACCGATAAGAACACAGCTTTATCGCGATAATATAAATCGCCACAACAATGCCGGCAGATTAGCACACCACATATCAAACAATGCGCGTACAGACAGACAGAAATTTGAATAAAAAAAAGCCGGACATAAGCCCGGCTTGGAATTTTGAAGGCGTCATATGGACAAGCCTTCGAGGGGAACACTTAGGATGCGCAATGGGAGGAGGAGACGCATCACTAAGATGAGTTTTATATGCCTTTTCCCGCCCGAAATCACAACGGACGATATTGCAGGGCAGCTATGCATTTTTGAATAGCTCAACATCTTGAAACAGTTTTCTTTGCACAGATGCGTATTTCAGCCCTTTAAACAACAAAAAAGCCGGTAAAACCGGCTTTCTGAGACTATTTTCTACGTTTTTAAAACGACCAGTTTCTCGCTTTAGAGAAAATAAAATCGCGAAACACATGCAGCTTAGCTGCATTCTTCAACGCTTCCGGATAGCAGAAGAATGTATCGAAAGAAGGAATCTCTCCTAAAGCAGGCAACAGGCGCACCAGACCGGATGTTTTATCTGCCATATAATCCGGCAAAACACCGATGCCGACGCCACCGAGCACTGCACGGCGGATCGACAACAGATTATTCACCTGCAATGTCGGAATGCGCTCACCGCCATCGGATTTACCGGCAGTCTCCAGCCAGTTCAGCCCCATCAGATAAGACGGCGCAGATTCACCGAATGTCACGATACGGTGCTCATCCAGCTCTTCTATCGAATTCAGCTTACCGTATTTGGCAATATAACCTTCTGATGCATAAACATGCATATGTACGGTAAACAGTCTGCGCTGGATCAGATCCGGCTGCTGCGGCTGACGCAGACGCAAAGCGCAATCCGCATGGCGCATTGTCAGATCCAGCTCCTCGTCATCGAGGATCAGCTGAACCTGAACATCAGGATAGAGATCAGCAAATTCTTCCATCCGCTCAATCAGCCAGCCGGAGCCCAAACCAACCGTTGTTGTCACACGCAGGCGACCGGAAGGCTTCTCGCGATTTTCATTGAGCTTGGAGCGAACATTTTCGAGCTTCATCAGCACGTCATGTGCTGTGCGATACAGGATTTCACCCTGCTCTGTCAGAATAAGGCCACGCGCATGACGATAGAACAGCGCCACACCGACATCCTGCTCCAGTGCGCTCACCTGACGCGAAATCGCTGACTGCGATAAATGCAATGTCTGCGCCGCATGGGTAAACGAGCCGGCCTCAGCAGCGGCATGAAAAATGCGTAGCTTATCCCAGTCAAGTGGTGCCACCACACGATCCCCTTTTCATGCAATGCCCGTTATCACTTAAACGGACATTGCCTTTCATCCTCCGGCACAATGCGGTCATCCGCCTGCACTTCCCATTTCACTTCATACTAATATCCGACAATAAATCAGAATCAGCTAATAACTACCACAAGATAAACAACAAAATTTTGTGGCAACTTTAAAGAGCAACCGCAGGAAATATCAGTTACCGGCCAAGTTTATTTGCGAACTTAACCTTTATCCAGATCAGGCAACCGGTTGTGCTGCCAGCCAACGCTCAACTTCCAGCGCTGCCATGCAACCCATACCAGCAGCAGTCACAGCCTGACGATAAATATCATCAGCCACATCACCGGCAGCGTAAACTCCCTCAATGCTGGTCGCTGTTGAGTCTGGAGCCGTCCACAAATAACCGCTATCCTTCATTTTCAGCTGATCTTTGAACAATGACACCGCAGGAGCGTGACCGATTGCGACAAATACACCATCTGTTTTAACCTCGGTGATCGCGCCGCTCACTGTGTCTTTCAAACGGGCGCCGGTTACAACAGGCCCCATTGGCGGCGTTGCCGGATTACCAGTGATTTCTTCGACCGCATGGTTCCAGATCACTTTTACATTCTCACGGGACAACAGGCGTTCCTGCAAAATCTTTTCCGCACGGAAGCTGTCACGGCGATGCACAACAGTCACCGACTTCGCGATATGTGAAAGATAAAGCGCTTCTTCAACAGCAGTATTACCACCGCCGACAACAATCACATCTTTGCCGCGATAAAAGAAACCGTCACAGGTTGCACAAGCAGACACACCGCCACCCATGAAATGCTGTTCACTTTCCAGACCCAGCCATTTCGCCTGCGCACCGGTCGCGATAATCAGCGCGTCACAGGTATAAACAGTACCGCTATCGGTTTTAGCAGTGAAAGGACGCTTGGAAAGATCAACTTCCGACACCAGATCATAGACGATTTCAGCACCGACATTTTCTGCCTGCTTTGCCATCTGTTCCATCATCCACGGACCCTGCACTGTTTCGGCATAGCCCGGATAGTTTTCAACATCAGTCGTAATCATCAGCTGACCGCCCTGCTCCAGTCCGGTAATGATAACCGGTTTCAGCATGGCACGGGCTGCATAAATGGCCGCCGTATAACCGGCAGGGCCCGAACCGATAATGAGGACTGGAACATGGCGCTGTGTCATAAACTCTTCTCTTTCCGCATAACTTTCTGACTGCTTGTGACATGGGTTAAGGGCATGCCGTGCAGCGATACTGTGAAACTAGGTTTGGCTGTGTCCGATTACAAGCTGAAGTCAGGCTTAATCACAGGCAAGTTTGTACCTGCGGTGAAAATATGAACGGGTGTTTCTGAGAAGTCACAAACCCGCTTTTGTATGAGTGCCCCATAGGAAATCCATAAATATTTTGCTAGATTCCTATAGTTTCCCTATAAAGCCGCTAAACCCGTGCTGTTTTGCGTAGGCTGAAAAAGTTCTGCCCGGGGAAAGAGTTATTAGAGCCGAGAGGGCAGGATCATATTTCGCTTTGTTAGCAATATCTGTGCACGCTTAGGCATGATCATGGCAGTCGCCATGCTGTTTCCTGCGATCTTTGACTTGCGTGACGGAACACCGGACTGGTTGATTTTCATCCGCTCATCGCTGTTTACCGCAGTCGTGTCCTCATTGGTTTTTCTTTCCACGCAAAACAGTCAGGTGCGCTTTTCGCCACGTCTTGGTTTTCTGCTCACGGTTTCCCTGTGGGTAACAGCCGCATTGCTCGGCTCCATCCCGTTCTATTTCTCGCATCTGCCGATAAGCTTTGCGACAGCATTGTTTGAATCTACCTCCGGTATTACGGCAACCGGCTCCACAGCCCTCACCGGCCTCGATCAGATGCCGCGCGGCATTTTAATCTGGCGCTCACTGCTTTGCTGGATCGGTGGTATCGGGTTTATCGGTTTGGCACTCTTACTGCTGCCATCCCTGCGTATCGGCGGCGTGCAGCTTTTCCATATGGAATCGTCCGATAAATCAGAAAAAATCCTGCCGCGCGTTAACCAGCTGGCTATCGGGATTATTATTGCCTATTGCGGACTGACAATCCTCTGCATTCTGGCTTTCTTTGCTGCCGGTATGGGCATGTTCGATGCCATCAATCATGGCCTGACAACGATCTCCACGGCCGGTTACTCAACCCATGATTCCTCTTTCGGCTTCTTTGAGGGCAATAATGCAATTCTGATTGTGGCCATGGTCTTTATGACCCTCGGCTCACTACCGTTTATTCTTTACATCAAGGCCGTCATTCCGCAGCAAATGCCCAATCTGCTTGACCCGCAGATCAAGCTGTTTCTTGCGCTGATTGCAATTTTCACTTTTGGTCTGGCCGTTTTGCTGCGCATCAGCTCTGACATGCCATTTGGCACTGCCCTGCTGACTGCCGGTTTTCACTTCATATCCGTGATCACCACGACCGGTTTTGCCACAGAAGATTATACACTATGGGGGCCTGCTGCCGTCGGTGTATTCTTTCTTGCCTCTTTTGTCGGCGGCTGCGCCGGCTCGACATCCGGTGGCATGAAAATCAACCGTATCATCATTCTGTGGCGCACGACGCAAGCCAGCCTGACCCGCCTGGTCATGCCCCATGCGATTGTAAAAGCCCGCTATGGTACATCCGAAATCACACCGGATATTGCACAAAGCGCCCTGCTTTATCTGTTTTTATATTTCGCCTCGCTGGTACTTGGCACTATGGCGCTGGCGATTTTCGGTCTGGATTTCGTCTCTGCCTTTACCGGCGCACTCACTGCCTTGTCCAACGTCGGCCCCGGCCTTGGTGAAACCATTGGCCCTGCAGGTAACTTCTCAACCATCAACGACAATGCGCTCTGGGTTCTCAGCTATCTCATGCTGGCGGGTCGTCTGGAACTGATTACCGTGGTTATTTTGTTCACACGCGCCTTTTGGGTACGGTAAACGGTAGTGTTCACGAAAAACTGATCTGAGCATAAAAAAGAAAATGACGCAGAATGGTTGATAATTTCAATTAACCATTCTCATTTTTCCATTCATGTTATAATGCAGAGACTCTAAAGCAATTCTTGGAAATGCCGCCAATCGCGTGCTGCCTTGCATTGTTGTTATATAATTGCTTTATGCATACAAACGACTTTCATGCTGCCCCGTGGCAGTTCACCGCTTTTTTATTGCCTCTCTTATGGAGTTCCTATGCCGATTAAGGTTGATCTTGACGATATTGACTGGAAAATTCTGCGGGAACTGCAAAATGACGGGCGGATGACAAATGTCGAGCTGGCGGAACGCGTCGGCATCTCGGCACCGCCATGCCTGCGTCGTGTGCGTAAGCTTGAAGAAAGCGGCATTATTCAGGGCTATCAGGCTATCATCAAAGGCGAAGCCGTTGGTCAGGATCTCGTTGCATTTTGTTCTGTCGGTCTGAAACATCAGTCTGACAGTGAACTGAAAGCTTTTGCCGAGAAAACCAAATCGTGGTCGCTGGTGCGCCGCGCATGGATGGTATCCGGCGAATCCGACTTCCTGCTGCATTGCGTTGCGCCGAACCTCAATGCTTTCCAGACTTTTGTGATTGAAGAACTGACTTCAACGCCAAATGTAGATTCGGTACGCACTGCGCTGACCATCAAGCCAGTCAAAGATGAAGTGCTGATTGCAATTTAATTATAGATTGCTCTGAACATGAAAAAAGCCGGTGAAAACCGGCTTTATTTATTTCAGCTCAAAAATACGCTCGTAAAAGGCGCCGATTGTCTTCGCCTCCCGATCCAACGGGAAGAACTCGCGTACCCGCTGCAAACCCGCCTCAGCATGTTTGGCGGCGAGCGCCGGATCGCGCAGATAGTTTTCAATTGCAGGCGCCATGGTTGCACCTGACGGCACAACATATCCGGTTTCGCCTTCAATTACGATTTCAGGATAAGCACCGGCATCACTGGTCACAACAGCGGTTTCAGAGGCCATAGCCTCAAGCGGTGTCAGACCAAAACCTTCGGTACGCGACGGCGCAACATAAACATCCAGACGGCGATACCATGAGCTGATACTCTCCGCCTGCGGATCGTTACTCACAAACGGTACTTCACCTAAGAAAACAATTCGCTCTGCCAGTCCGGCTTTACGAACCTTCTCCTGTAATTCTTTTTCGAAGCCGACATGCTCAGCCGTAGCACGCCCTGCCACCACCGCAGTCCAGTCCGGATAGTGCGGCAACAGCTCGATCATCGCATCGACAAAAAGGTCTGTGCCCTTCTGGTGGCGTACACGTCCGAAGCAGCCAATGGCGTATTTGCCTGGCAAACCACTTGCAGCAAAGTGATCCTGCTCACTGCGCGGCGGGTGGAACTGCTCCAGATCAATACCATGCATGCTCACAGTATTCGGCACTTCCAGATAACTCGCGGTACGGCCACTGGTTGCCAGAACACCGTCCATCCGACGGATCAGCCATTTGGTGAATTTCTTATGATGGCGCTGTGAAGCCGAAGTAAAAATCACTTTCAGCTTCATACGCAGCACGTCACGCATGACAATGCCCGCAAGCATTTCAACATTGCGGCGGGCATGCCAGATGCGGAATTTTTTACCCGATGCCGGCTTGCGCCACAAACCGGTCAGATCCCGCAAATTTACATGCGGGAGCTCATCCGGCAAGCCTCTTCCGACAGCCGCAATCCTGATCCCCATTTTACGCTGCACCGGCACCAGCTGGACAATCGTCGAGGTGACACCGGAGAGGCGTTTTTTAAAATTGGGAGCCAGAATATCTGTGTCGGTCAGAGGTACACGCACTGATTAAATAAATCTCATACCAAGAATTTCATAGGAACGGGCACCGCCCGGCGCATTGAATTCTACAGTATCACCAGCACTTTTGCCAATCAAAGCACGCGCGATCGGTGACGAGATAGAAATACGGCCTTTTTTAACATCCGCTTCCTGATCGCCAACGATCTGATAGATGCGCTCTTCTTCGCTGTCTTCATCGATCAGCGTTACTGTCGCGCCGAATTTAATCGTCGTGCCGGACAGTTTAGCAACATCAATCACTTCAGCGCGGGCGATATAATCTTCCACTTCGCCGATGCGGCCTTCATTGAGGCTCTGCGCTTCTTTCGCTGCATGATATTCGGCATTTTCCGAGAGATCGCCATGCGCGCGCGCTTCCGAAATTGCTTCGATAATGCGCGGACGCTCCTCCTGCTGACGCCAGCGCAGTTCCTCTTTAAGCTGATCAAAGCCAGCCTGTGTCATAGGGAACTTATCCATGCCCTGTCCTTTCCCATGCCTGATACGCGTTTTTCAATCGCGCTTAACCATCCCGCAGCCACTGACTGCGAATATACAGAAACAAAACCAAAAGCATCCGCCTGCATTGTAACCGGAAGATGCCCTCAAGACTCAAAAATAAAACGGTCACCGAAGCAGTGCCTCGGAACCGTTCACCATTCATCACCTATTTGGGATATCGTGCCAGCTTTGCAAGCAAAAAGAAAGAGCAAAAAACAACGTCAAAAAACTTGTGAAAAAGTCGGGCTCTGCCAACCTCTCAACAAGTTTTTCCAAAACAAAAATTTATAAATCTTTATCTTCTTTACTCAAATTCTCCGCCAGCTTTTACATAAGTTAATTATCATAAAAGCAGTCAGACAATCAACAAGACTTCAGTATTAAGTATTATAAAGGCAGACTTCACCTGTTAATTACCCAAAAGCATCTGAGAATCATTTTACCTATACGTCAAAACACTCTGAGCACTATCCAAATCCCGCTTGATTTCCTGCAATAATACAGCATAGTGACCGCGCTTCAGACCATTATCCTGAACGTTTTGACCGGACATCTATTGAATTCTGTTTCATTAAAAAAACAGCTTTTTCATTTTTCGGCAGGCCGACAGCAGCGCTTTATGCAAGCGATGACCAACAGGACTGAAACATTATTTTCTTCTTTCTGCATGCCACAGGCCTATCATGACTCAGACACGTGCTAATCTCCTTCTTCTTTTTGCCGGCCTGATCTGGGGGCTTGGATTTGTAGCCCAGTCCACTGCTATGGAAAATATCGGGCCGCTGACCTTTATTGGTCTGCGATTTATTGTGGCGACCGTAGCCGTCTTACCCTTTGCGCTGCGCGAAACTGCACGTGCAACCAAACCACTCACCAGCTCTGATTATAAAGCCTTTGCAATTCTCGGCAGTATGCTCTTTTCCGGCATGGTTTTACAACAAACCGGCCTGCTCACAACTTCTGTGACCAATGCAGGCTTTCTGACCGGCCTTTATGTGGTTCTGGTTCCGCTGTTGGGTGTTTTACTCTTCTCTCAATGGCCCCATCCTGTTGTCTGGGTCTCTGCAGTTTTTAGCCTGACAGGCATTTTCCTTCTCTCTGGCGGTTCGCTTGACGGCTTCAGTCAAGGTGACTGGCTAATGATCGCAGGCGCAGTCTTCTGGGCTCTGCAAGGCCTGTTCATTGCCCGCTATGCCTTACGCATCGGCCGGCCAATTACTATGGCCTGCATTCAATTCGCCGTTGTTGCCATTGCAGGTCTCGCCGCGGCACTTACTTTCGAGCAGATTGAGTGGCATGCCATTCAGGCCGCAGCACCGGAGATCCTCTTTACCGGTATGTTCTCCTCAGGTGTTGCGTTCACATTGCAAGCCATCGGCACCCGCTACACCAGCGCTCCTCAAGCAGCGATTTTCCTGTCATCAGAAGCACTTTTTGCGGCATTATTCGGCGCCATTCTTTTGGGTGAACGCTTACCAGTAATCGGCCTTGCCGGTTGTGCCCTGATTTTCCTGTCGATGCTAATGGTGGAAATCGTTCCGCGCCTGCGCTTCAATAAAACAAAAACAGCTTTTGCTGACAGCTCGGACTGATATTTTAGCAATACAAAATATGGCCTAAAAGACACGCCGCTCTTTCAAAAGCCTGTGTACTGCGCTTAAACAGATTGCCAGAGCCGCCAATTACTGCTTTTAGAAAGCTGTGCTTTTCTGCAACCATAGGGATGCACAACTTAATTATACTCGTAATTTTCTTCGTAGTTTCAGACTTCAATTATCGGCAAGGATAAAGCAACGAATGACTCGTATTCTGTTTCTGGCATTCGTATCCATTGTACTCAGTGGCTGTACAGGCAACCGTGCTGTTCTCTGGCATGGCCCTAATTCCAGCCCCGCATCGATTGCCGCTGGTAATGCTGCCATTATAAAACCGGCCCAACCCGCTGCTGTTGTACCTGTATTTGTTGCGACCAGCCGTGAGCATAGCAATGACTTTTCATTACCATTTAACGCCAAGCGCTCTGATCATCTGAATTTCGCCCGCGTTGATGTTGGTATTCCAAAAGCACATGTGAAGGGCGTCGTCGAGAAAACCGGCTATAAACCTGATCCTGCCAAACATTTTGCTGCCGTCAGCATGCAGAATTTTGACAATGGCAATGCTTTTGTAAACCAGCTTAATCAGGCTCTTGATCAGCGTGATGCTAAAGAACAAGAATTGCTGATCTTTGTGCATGGTTACAATAATAATTTTGCAGACAGCACTTTCCGCGCAGCACAATTCACCCATGACTACGGTCTGAAATCCGTAACAGTTCATTATGCATGGCCGTCAGCAGCTTCCCTTGGCCTTTATGTCTATGACAGGGACAGTGCAGATTTCGCCCGCGACGGACTGGCAGAATTGCTGGAACTTGCCTCGAAAACCAAAGCCAAACGTATATTGCTCGTTGGACATTCTATGGGCAGCTTTGTGACAATGGAAGCGCTCCGCACCCTGTCACTCAATGAAAAGCAAACCACACTGAAACGCCTGACGAATGTACTGCTCGCCGCACCGGACATTGATCTCGACTTATTTGAAAAGCAGGTCAAAGACGTCAAACCATTACCACCAATGGGCGTTATGGTTTCGCGCAATGACAGTGCCTTGAATATTTCAGGCCGCATTACCGGCGGCCATGCTCGTGTCGGCGATGGCTCTGGTATCGAAACACTACAAAAATACGGCATTGCCGTACTTGATGCCAGCAAGGTGGATGGTGGCGACCACAGTGTCTTTGCCTCTTCTCCGACCCTGATGGCACTGGTCAGCGATGGCAGTCTGTCATTTGACACACTGAAAGGCGAAGGCCAGACATCAGGACAGGCAATGCTTGCAGACGGCACCAATGTTGTAGCCGGTGCCGCTTCTATGGTCATTTATTTGCCGGGACGAATCCTGACCGCAGCGGCCAGCGGTTTCCAGCAATAATACCCGCCACGATTACATCATCCCCTTCACTAAAAACGAAGGGGATGATGCATTAAGCACTCTCTTTTCAGCATAACTATATTCAAATATTTATTTTATTTGCGCCAGCAAAGCATTATATTAAATAACTGCGTATTCAGGCTGCATTCACATAATCCCGTATAGTAAATTACAAAATGCAAAACAGACCATATCCGTCGGCCTGACTATTTCTGAATATCAACAAGATGGAACCAGCACAGGTACTTATTCGTTTATAAATCATCAGTGCTTTTGATAGTGATTTCATCACGGGGAGTCTGAAAAATGAAAAAAGTTATAAAATCGGCAATTATCGCATTTGCCTTATTCTCCGCAACAGCAGCACAAGCCGCAAATGCTATTGTAACAACCAATCTTAACCTGCGTACCGGCCCCGGAACCAACTACCGTACGCTTGGCTCCATACCGAACGGCGCACGCGTTGATGTACGTGGCTGCACCAGCGGATACGGGTGGTGTCAGGTTAGCTATGCAGGACGTGCCGGTTGGGCATCATCACGCTATCTTGCTGTCCGTGAAGGTTCTTCCGGCAACTACAGCAATAATAACTTTGGCAATACTGCAGCCGCTATAGGTATCCCGTTAATTGCCGGTGTTGTTATCGGGTCAGCTCTGAATAATGACAGGTATGACCGCTGGGATCGTCCTTATTATCGTCCGGGTCGCCCACATTATCGGCCTGGCTGGAACGGACATCGCCCGGGGCGTCCAAACTGGAACGGACATCGTCCAGGTCGACCTGGCTGGGAAAACGGCCATCGTCCGGGACATTCGACAAGACCGCGTCCACATGGCAGAACCGAATCCGGCCGCTAAACCAGCCGCAATCCAAATGAAAAACGCCGCAGCAACTTCTGCGGCGTTTTTCATTTTATAAAATTGCGTATCAAATTACACGTACCCTTTTCGTTCTATACTTATATGCCTATATTCGGTATATCTGAGCACCCTGACTTCCGTTTCTGCCCGCCGAGAGAGTTCTGACATGTCCAAAAAAGATAAGTCATCGCAAAAGCCTGAGGATCTTAACGCGCCTTCGAACGACACAGGTTTCGGCGAAGCGCCTCAGGCGGAATTTTCCGGTATTCCGCTGTCCTCTTCGGTTGGCGACTGGTCACGTATGATCAGTGAAATGGCGGAACAGCCGGAAGCTATGCCTTCCGCACCAACGACTAAAAAACCGGCAGCAAAAAAGACAGAAACCAAAAAAACACCGTCTTCCAGAGCCAAAGCCGCCACGCTGAAAGAGCGCGTTGCAGCTGGTCTCAATCCGGTTTCCGGCATGGATATCACCATGGAAGATGCCGCTAATATGCCGTCCAGCGGCGCAACGGCAACGGTTGAGGCACTCTCGGCTCTGATTGAGTCCGGCAATCCGCTATTCAAAAACGGCAAACTCTGGACACCGCACCGGCCGGAACGCCCCGCAAAATCCGAAGGCGGCATCCAGATAAAAATGGAAACCGAATATACGCCTTCCGGCGACCAGCCAACGGCCATTGCCGATCTGGTAGAAGGTATTGAAAACAGCGATCAGACACAGGTTCTGCTCGGCGTCACCGGTTCAGGTAAAACCTTTACCGTTGCCAATATTATTGAGCGCACCCAGCGCCCTGCCCTGATCCTCGCACCGAATAAAACACTGGCAGCCCAGCTTTACGGCGAGTTCAAAAGTTTCTTCCCGAACAATGCGGTCGAATATTTTGTCTCTTACTATGACTATTATCAGCCGGAAGCCTATGTGCCGCGCTCTGATACCTTCATCGAGAAAGAATCCTCGATCAATGAAGAAATCGACCGGATGCGCCACTCCGCAACCCGCTCGCTATTAGAACGCGATGATGTGATTATCGTGGCTTCCGTCTCCTGTATTTACGGTATCGGCTCGGTCGAAACCTATACGGCGATGACCTTTGAGATGAAGATAGGCGACCGCCTTGATCAGCGTCAGCTGCTCGCCGATCTGGTGGCACAGCAATATAAGCGACAGGATATCAATTTCGTACGCGGCTCCTTCCGCGTGCGTGGCGATACGATTGAACTGTTCCCTGCCCACTTGGAAGACCGTGCATGGCGCATCTCGCTGTTTGGCGATGAGATTGAGACCATCACCGAATTTGATCCGCTGACCGGCCAGAAAACCGGCGATCTCAAATCGGTCAAAATCTATGCGAATTCGCACTATGTAACACCGCGCCCGACGCTTAATCAGGCGATCAAGTCCATCAAGGAAGAGCTGAAACATCGTCTCGTCGAACTGAATAATGCCGGACGTCTGCTCGAAGCCCAGCGTCTTGAACAGCGCACAACCTTCGATCTGGAAATGCTGGAAGCAACAGGCTCCTGTGCCGGTATTGAAAACTATTCGCGTTATCTCACCGGCCGTCAGCCGGGTGAGCCGCCTCCGACATTGTTTGAATATATCCCTGACAATGCTCTGGTTTTCATCGATGAAAGTCACGTTACCGTGCCGCAAATCGGCGGCATGTATCGTGGCGACTTCCGTCGTAAGGCAACGCTTGCGGAATACGGCTTCCGCCTGCCCTCCTGCATGGACAACCGCCCGCTGCGTTTTGAGGAATGGGACGCAATGCGCCCGCAAACCGTTGCTGTATCGGCAACCCCCGGCAAATGGGAAATGGAACAATCCGGCGGTGTATTCGCTGAACAGCTGATCCGCCCGACCGGTCTTATCGACCCGCCTGTGGAAGTGCGCTCTGCCCGTTCGCAAGTTGATGATGTGCTGGGTGAAATCCGCGAGACAGCGAAAAACGGCTACCGCTCACTGGTAACCGTTCTGACCAAGCGTATGGCAGAAGACCTCACCGAATATCTGCACGAACAAGGCGTACGCGTGCGTTATATGCACTCGGATATTGATACGCTGGAACGTATCGAAATTATCCGCGATCTGCGCCTTGGCACATTTGACGTTCTCATCGGCATCAACTTGCTGCGCGAGGGTCTGGATATTCCGGAATGCGGCTTCGTCGCGATTCTCGATGCCGATAAAGAAGGCTTCCTGCGCTCGGAAACCTCACTGGTGCAGACAATCGGCCGTGCAGCACGAAATGTCGACGGCCGCGTTATCCTCTATGCCGACAAAATCACCGGCTCGATGGAACGCGCAATGAGCGAGACAAGCCGTCGTCGCGAAAAGCAAGTTGCCTACAATACAGAACATGGCATCACACCGGCCTCGGTGCGCAAGAATATCTCGGATATTCTCAACTCCGTTTATGAGCGGGATCATGTCCGTGCTGACATCAGCGGCTTTGCGGAACAAGGCGGCATGGTCGGCAATAATCTCGGCGCGCATCTTGAGCACCTTGAGAAGAAGATGCGTGATGCTGCGGCTGATCTCGACTTTGAAACAGCAGCAAGACTGCGCGACGAAATCAAACGTCTTCGTGAAAAAGAACTGGCGATTGCCGATGACCCTCTGGCGCGCGAAGCGGAAATGTCGCTTGAACGGCCATCACGTGGTGGTGGCAGAACCTCGCCTTCGCCATCGCTGTTCAAAAAACCATCGCTCGACAATATGGGACCCGGTACGGATATGGCAAAACCGCTCGGGCCTCAGAGCGAAGACGACCCTGCCCCGATCCGCCGACACCGTGCCGGTGCGGGTTCCTATGAAGATCCGGTGGATGTAAAACGTAAAACCCGCCGCTCAGGAAAGACAGGACGGCCAGGAAAATAACCTTCAGTAACAAGCGACGAGTTCCTCTCGCTCCGGTATATTGACAGTAAACAGCGAAGAACGCATGAAAGCTCAAGCGCATTCCGGAACGTATGAAACGGTTTTCGGAATATATGCGCGTAAAAAAGACAGAGCATATCCAATGGTTCTGCCTGAACCGGAAATGCGTTCTTCATATTTTGCTTAACATCTATCCTGCCTGAAGCTGCTTCAGGATAATCGGGATATGCTCTGACAGGGTCATTTTATGCGTCTTCCTGCCGGTATACTTGCTGCATTGCTGTTGTCTTTTCCGGCCTATGACCCGCCGGTTGCTTTTGCTCAGTCTGAAACGGAAAGCAAAGAGACCGCACCAGCAAAAGAAGCTGGTGCGAAATCTGCAAAACCTGCTGCCCCTGATATTGCACAAATTTGCGGCCTGATTGCCAATGCAGCAGACAAACACGGTATTCCGCCAAATTTCTTCGCACGTCTGATCTGGAAAGAAAGCCGCTTTGATCATCTGGCGGTCAGTCCGGTCGGCGCGCAGGGTATTGCGCAGTTCATGCCCTACACAGCCAAAGAGCGCGGCCTGACAGATGCCTTTAACATTGAACTGGCACTTCCCGCTTCTGCATCCTTCCTTAAAGACCTGCATGGCAGTTTCGGCAATTGGGGACTGGCCGCCGCCGCCTATAATGCAGGCCCCACGCGCCTGTCGAACTGGATGAAGAATGGCGGCTTCCTGCCGCTGGAAACGGAAAATTACGTTCTTTCCATTACCGGCAAAAGCGTGGATCATTTCAGCACCGGACAGGAACTCACCGACACACCACTGGATGAAAAGCTACCCTTTGAGCAGGCCTGTCAGTTGCTGCCAATCATGCAGACCCGTTCAATACCAATGGCACGCCTTAACCCGTTCCCTTGGGCAGTACAGGTTGCCGGAAATTTCCGGCAAAGTGCTGTCAGTGCTCAGTGGAACCGGTTACGTAAACAAAATCCAAAACTGTTTGCCGGACGTGAAGTCTATATTTCCCGCGTCCGCAGCCCGATGGGCAAAAGAGGAATTTATGTCGCCCGTCTTGGCGCGAATAATCGTCAAGCAGCAGATGCACTTTGCCAGCAGATCAGAATCAGTGGCGGCTCCTGCATTATTCGTAAAAACCGATAAATTCAGGACATTCAATCAAAGGTTCCATATTTATGGAACCATTTTCCCTAGATAACGGGAATAACGTGAACGTAAATATTCCAGCGTCTGACAGGACCGCCACAAACGCAATATTATTTCGTCACTCCGACGGAGGCTTGCATCCAAAAGAGAAAATTTTTACGCAACAGCAGGGCTGAAAAATTACATACCCCAATGGAAAAAGCGTATTCTCCAATGCAAAAAGCATTTTTTGTATATTTTTGACGCAAAATAGTGCAAATTTTAAGTGATCTTCACTTTCTTTAGTACACTGAACTACATTGCATTCTCATTTTGCAAAGGCTTATAAAACTAAATACAACTTATTTTATCTTATTATGCTTTTTGATGAAGTATCTTTGACTTTATGACTATTATTCCTTTATTATGAACCAACTTGGCAAAGAAAAAACATAGTTGTAACAAAAATTTGCTTGCCAAATATCTTTCAATAGATCACTCTGAAAATGTTCGGGCATTTGGCGAACAATGGAAGACTGGAAGAACGGCGCGCCGGAACCGCTACAAGCTCCGGGTCAGGCAACTGACAATGATCGGCTCCTTTCCTGATTTCGATAACTGCCTGCATACCCCTACCGCTGGGCGTGTGGTGCGCATAGCGGTTCGAAAAATTCCGTTTTGGATAAAACCTTAACGGCGCCAAGGAAAAGGAACGTATCCCATGGCACAGACCGGCATAGTCAAATTCTTTAATGGTGAAAAAGGCTTTGGCTTTATTAAACCGGATAATGGCGGACCAGATATCTTTGTTCATATCTCTGCTGTTCAGGCTTCAGGTTTGACAAATCTCGCCGACAACCAGAAAGTTTCTTACGAAACTGAACCGGATCGTCGCGGCAAAGGCCCTAAAGCAGTTGATATCAGCATCACTGAATAAGAAACACACACAGCATATGCGATCACTTAATGAGTAAACTCACTAAGCCGCTATGCAGTCAGTGCTTCTACATAGAAACCCCGGTTCTGCCGGGGTTTTTTATTGTCCGCACAATAGGGCCCCTATCCCGTGGTGCAATCCGTTTCATGTTTTTCCGTTACCAAATGTGAAAGACAGGCCTCTTTGAAAAGCTGAACATTACCCCTATTTCTTGTTCAGCAAGCATTCATGTGCCCTGCTTTATTGATAGGTCAACATCCGGTCAGCAGCTCAACAGCCCGCAGATCAGAGAAGACCAAACGGCAAAATGCCGACAGAGCTGAATGCATAGCTTCGTAAGGAGGCAAAGATTATGATGAACAAACTGGCTAAGACCACCCTGATCGCAGGTCTCGCTTTTGCTACAGTTGCCGGCAACCTCTCAGTCGCATCCGCTGACGGCTGGGGACGCCGCCATGGTGGCGGCTGGAATAATGGCGGCTGGCATCATGATAATGGCTGGCGCAACCGTGACAGAGACTGGGATCGTCGTGATCGTCGCCGTGACCGCAACAATGCTATAGCCGCAGGTGTTCTCGGCCTTGCAGCCGGTGCTATTATTGCCGGCGCGATGTCTCAGCCGCAGCCACAGCCGGTCTACCGCGAACCGATCTATAACGCACCACCGCCGCCGCCACGCAATTACTACCCTGCCCAGCCGGCGCGTGGAAACTACGGCAATAATTATGGTGGCTCTTACCAGCCATGGACACGTGAATGGTATAATTGGTGTTCACAAAAATACCGTTCATTCAATGCACAGACCGGTACATTCCGGGGCTATGACAGCCGTGATCACTTCTGTGTCGTAAAATAAACGACACATCTTGAATACAGAAACCGCCGGATTATCCGGCGGTTTTTTTATTCGCATAACGCGAAGGCTTATCCGACCAAAAACGGATTACCACGCCGTTCATCACCAAAGCGGCTGCCTGCGCCATGACCACAGATAAAGCTGTATTCATCCCCCAGCGGCAGCAGTTTTTCCTTAATGGAACGGATCAGCGCTTCATGATCGCCACCCGGCAAATCCGTGCGCCCGACCGAACCGTTGAACAAAACATCGCCAACAATAGCGAAATGCATAGCCTTATTGATAAAGACCACATGCCCCGGGGAATGCCCCGGACAATGCAGAACTTCAAACTTCTCTCCGGCGACTTCTAAAACATCACCTTCTTTCAACCAGCGATCCGGCTGAAAATTACGATAGCCGCTGCCTAAGCCATATTTGGCCGCTGATGATTCCACATTATCATAGAGAAATGCATCTTCTTCCTGCGAGCCGATAATCGGCACCTGTAAAGCATCGCGCAGATCGGCAGCGGCACCAATATGATCCACATGGCCATGGGTGATCCAGATTGCTTCAATCTTCAGTTGATTGTTCTCAATCACTTCTTTGATCGCATCAACATCCCCGCCCGGATCAACAACAACACCTGCTTTGGTATCCTTGTCAAAAAGAATGGTACAATTCTGCCGGAACGGCGTTACCGCAATTATAATTGCCTGAAGCTGGCTCATTTCTCACCCGATTAATTTGTCCGAACAGGCCATCTTCTCTTGCTGCACTGCTGCGCAAACAGAAAAGGATAGCCGAAGCTACCCTTTATATAGACTTTTAAAAATAAAATTGCAGCGGCTGACAGGACAAAACATCCTGTCAGTTATCAGCTCAGACCTGAGCAATCACTCAGGCTTTAGACATGCTATTCTTAATCAGGCCAATAACAGCCGTTAGCACAGCACCACCGGCACCGCCGCCGATTAACTGACCGACAATACCGTTCAGCGCGGAATCAACACCACCACCTGTCAGCATTGGCAGTAGCTGACTCAAGATCAGACCACCAATACCACCGGCAATCGTGTTGCCTGTTGTACCAAGACTAAGATTTTTAATTGCGCCGGCAAGATTACCGCCAACAGCACCGGCGACCAACTGCACGAGAATAGGTACTATCGCATCCATAATTGTCACCCCAAATATTGTTTCACATCAAAGTAAAACACTCTGACTTGCTGATGATGCCAAGAAATAGAAGCCTGTCAATTCTTATAATAATTACCTGTCAAATTGAACAATCGGCAGCCACGTATCCCTTCACTGACAAATCGGATAAAATGCTGCATTTCCTATAACCGATGTTGCTATAAATAACGCTAAAGCAGATAATTGAGGGTAAGATACAGATATTCTATCCGCACGGTAAAAGCGCTGATAGAGAAACAGACAGCAATTTATTAAAGCGCATCCCGAAAAGTGCGAAGCGGTTTTCGGACTAAGATGCGCGTAAAACGAATAAATAGAGCGGTTCCAGTGTTTCAGGCTTAACCGGAACCACTTTAAACCAACCGGAGACCAACGTGCGCTTCAATACCAATGATACAACTATTCGTTCAGCCCTGTCAGAAGATGAGGTCAACGATCTGGGCATCATTGAGCTCCTGTTTTTCTCCTATCGTGATTTTACAGCTGACCCCGACAAACAGCTTGAAACCATGGGATTTGGCCGCGCGCATCACCGTGTCCTCTATTTCGTCAACCGCAAACCCGGTATGAGCGTTGCCGAATTGCTGGATGTGCTGAAAATCACCAAACAGAGCCTCGCACGCGTTCTCAAACAGCTTGTCGATAACGGCCATATTATTCAGCTGACCGGCGAAGCAGACCGCCGTCAGAGAGAGCTTTATCCGACCACTTCCGGCCGCGAGCTTATTCTGTCACTCACACAACCTCAGTCAAACCGCATTGCCGCGGCACTGGCTGAAAGCAATGTCACTGAAAAACGTATCATCCAGAATTTCCTGAAAGCCATGGTCAACAGTGACCAGCGCGATCAGATCGACAGCCTTCCTATCAACCAATCAAGCTGAACCGGTAAATATAAACAGCCATCATTCACATAGTGTGTATATCCGCGAACCAATCACGCAGGTAAAGACTAGCAATAAAGAATGAAATGACTGGCTTCACGCCTGTTAAAAGGCACCAAAAGCTCTGTACTGAAAGGGTAAAACCAATGACCAGCGAAGACACAATTCTGTCCGACGATGCACCGCACCTGCTGGTGGTTGATGATGATACCCGTATCCGCAGCCTGCTATCGCAATATCTGAGCACCACCGGCTATCGTGTGACGATGGCTGCCAATGCACAGGAAGCCCGCCGCAAGCTGGAAGGCATTGATTTTGATCTGATCGTCCTAGACGTCATGATGCCAGGCGAAAGCGGAGTGGAACTAACCCGCTCATTGCGCGAGAAAAAGTCTGTGCCAATTCTGATGCTGACAGCACTGTCTGAAACAGACAGCCGCATTAACGGCCTCGAAGCCGGTGCGGATGACTATCTCTCCAAGCCGTTTGATCCGCGCGAGCTGACGCTGCGCATCAATAATATTCTGCGCCGTGGCGCCCAGCCAACACAGCATATTATCGAGCAGATTGTTTTCGGCCCTTACACATTTTCTATTCCGCGCAAGGAACTCAAACAGGGCGGCGAAGTTATTAAACTGACGGATCGTGAACAGGATATTATGACGATCTTCGCGGAACGTGCCGGTGAAACCGTGCCGCGCCATGAGCTGACCGGTCAGGACGGCGAAGTCGGCGAACGGACAATTGATGTGCAGATCAACCGCCTGCGCCGTAAAATCGAAGTTGACCCTGCCAACCCGATCTGGCTGCAAACTGTGCGCGGCATCGGCTACAAACTGAGCATTGAGCAATAAGAGCAGCCAGCAAACGGATCTGTATGCGGTATAACAGGAGACATTAGCTTTTGCTGAGACGGTTTTCCGACTGGCTGGCCTTGCGCATGCCCAAGCGGCTTTATGCACGCTCGCTCATCATCATCATCGCTCCGATGGTGCTGTTGCAGTCGGTTATTGCCTTCGTGTTTATGGAACGGCATTGGCAAATGGTCACCGAGCGGCTTTCCACCGCCGTAGTGCGTGATATCTCGGCGATTATTGATATTCTTGAGACTTATCCGCAAGAACCGGATTACGCCAATATTATCCGTATCGCCCAGCAACGGCTGGATCTCAACGTATCGGTTCTGCCATCAGCACCACTACCGCCGCCTGGTCCAAAACCGTTCTTCTCTATTCTGGATTACTTCCTGAACGAAGAAATTACCCGTCAGATCAACCGCCCCTTCTGGATTGATACGGTCGGCGATTCCGATCTGGTGGAAATCCGCATTCAGCTGGAAGATAAAGTGTTACGCGTTTTTGCCAAACGCAGTCAGGCTTATGCGTCCAATACACTCATCTTCCTGACATGGATGATCGGCACGGCTTTGGTTCTGCTGACCATCGCGATCGCCTTCCTGCGCAATCAGATTAAACCGATCCAGCAATTGTCCGAGGCCGCAGAGAGTTTCGGTAAAGGTCAGCCGATGCCAGCCGATTTCTACCCGCATGGTGCGGAGGAAGTGCGCAAAGCAGGCATTGCCTTCATACAGATGCGTGAGCGTATCGAGCGCCAGATTGAGCAGCGTACAGCCATGTTAAGTGGTGTCAGCCATGATCTGCGTACCATTCTGACTCGCTTTAAACTGCAGCTGGCTATTGCCGGTACCAAGATTGATACGGTGCCGCTCAATCAGGATATCACCGACATGCAAAATATGCTGGAGGGTTATCTGGCTTTTGCACGCGGTGAAGGCAGTGAAGAGCAAGATGTGCTTGATATGCAAATCCTTTTCCGCAAGCTGGAAGAAGAAGCCAAATTGCGTGATCGCGGTTTCTCAAGCGAGATGCATGGCAGCAGCCAGATACAAGTACGGCCGAATGCTTTCACACGCTTGGTCAGCAATCTGGTCGGCAATGCCTTCCGCTATGCACAATCGGTACATCTGATAGCAACGCACAAAGACGACTGGCTGATCATCACGGTGGATGATGACGGTGCGGGTATTCCGGAAGATAAGCGGGAAGAGGTCTTCAAGCCTTTTGTACGCTTAGATGAAGCACGTAATCAGGATGCCGGTGGCACCGGTTTGGGGCTGGCAATTGCCCGTGACATTGCCCGTAATCATGGCGGCGATATCACATTGGAAAGCAGCCCGACAGGCGGGCTGCGCGCTATTATCAGCATTCCGGCATAAGACTGTATTACTGGCAGGCCGTCTGATATTTAACGGCTACAGCCTTGTATATGCTGTTATCACCCGCTGAGAACTCGACAAAGCTCTTACGGCTGTCACCAACTTTTAGCAAACCTTCAGTCAGCTCTTCATCAATCATACTGAGAGACCGCGTGCTATTGTCAGGCATGACAGCCTCAAAACAACCTTTGCTCAGATCAAGTGGTTTTTTACCTAAATTTGAGATCGCAACGTCAAAGGTTATATTGTATTCAATCTTATCACGGTAAGCTGTTGTTGAATGTTCCCGGACAGACGAAATAACCATCGGCTGAACATTCTGATCCGGTGCAGCAGCATAAGCTCCGCCGGAAACAGCAACGAAATATAATGTTAAAAATATACTTTTAATATTAAGCATAAAAAATCTCCGAAAGAAACAATTCGGAGATTTATAAAATCTTATGACAATATTATGAGCAGTTCAAAGCGAATATTTTTATGTGATTTTAATTAAAACAATTAACTCACAACAAGAATATCAGATAAGTTTACGTCCGTTAGGCACGTTCTTCTCAGTTGCTGCCAGCACAATATCGCCATTTTCATCCGAAAATCCGAGTGTCAGAACTTCCGACATAAAAGGACCGATCTGGCGCGGCGGAAAATTGACAACAGCCAAAACCTGTCGTCCGATCAGTGTTTCCGGTGTATAATGCACTGTAATCTGTGCTGATGATTTCTTAACACCGATCACGTCACCAAAGTCGATTTTTAGCTTATAGGCGGGTTTGCGAGCCTGAGCGAAAACTTCTGCTTCAATAATCGTACCGGTACGGATATCGACTTTTTCAAAATCCGCGAAAGTAATTTCCTGATGCTCAGACACACGATCCCCCATACATATCTATAGTCAGCGCTGCCTGTCCGAACAGGACAGCGCTTATTTAATTTTCAGGCGCGACCAACAGTTTCAAACAATACGCCCTGCAGCGCTTCCTTGGCCGGAACACCGGACCAGATAACAAACTGAAATGCCTGATAATAACATTCACAGGCTTCCAATGCGCTGGCCAGCAGAACTTCAACCTGACGGCTGGTCGGCTTTGCGCCGCCCGCCAGCAGCAAGGACTGGCGATACATAATCGCCCCTTCCTGCCGCCACAGATCAAAGTGCCCCATGAGCAATTGCTCATTGATGAGCGACAGCAGACGCATCACTTCATTAACGCGCGGCTCACTCACCTTCACATCAAAAGCGCAGGCCAGATGCAGCGCTTCAAACTCTTCCATCCAGGAAAAGGAAAGATGATAATCCGTCCAGTTACCGACAACAGAGACCGCAATCTCATCATCACCGGTACGGTCAAAGGCCCAGTCATTGGCGTGCGCAACCTGTTCAATGACATCCACCGGATGTGCATCGCGAGCGATATCGAGCTCAAGAAGGTTCATGTTCGTTCCCTGTCTTTGGACTTGCCTGTGAAGGCAAAATCCGGATTCCGGCTGTCATAAACACGTAGCCGGAGTGCGACATGTGCGGCGAATGCCACACAAAAGACACACTGGTTAATAGGCCGAGACAAAAGTTGCTAAACGCCGCAACCCCGCCTCCAACACACGCGCAAACACATGACTGTTACACTGAGGCATCAATCGGATCTGTGCGGCTGAATCTTTCGCTTCGCCACTCCCCGTTTCTGCCCTGCATTATGACTCAATTACGAATCATGCAGTGTTTTCAGTCTATTGATGCTGAGTCAGAGTACCAGCCCTTTTTGTCAAAACGCTAAGAAACCATGTGGAAAGAACAAACGGCGCCCGATGGGGCGCCGCTGTAACCGATTCTGGAATAAGGGCTTTTAGGCATTCGCCCCTGTGAATAAAAAGTTAAAAAATCTTTTAGATTTTTAGACCTTAAGCACCTTTTTTCGCAGGCTTTTCTGCGAGCGATGCTTCAATTTTAGCAATGCGCTCTTCCAGCTCTGCAATTTTGACTGTCAGAGCACTGTTTTCAGTGCGGGTTTTGACTGCCATTTCACGCATTGCTTCAAAATCTTCACGCTGCACAACATCCAAAGTGTTAAGCAGTTTTTCGCCCTGTGAGCGCATCGCGGTTTCAACTTCACGACGTACGCCCTGAGCAGCACCCGCAGCGTCAGTGACGAGTTTTGCGAGTTCATCAAGAACTTTACCGGTTGCATTACTCATTGGATCACCTCTTTTAAAGCCGCTACAGACGGCATCATTACAAAATCCGCTATCGCGGAAATCAATCTCTGTCTCTGAGATAAGCCTGCAATATAAAGGATGCAAGACTAAACAAATCTTACTTTACCGCACATTTAAGACCGGCTTAAGGCTGACAGCCAAATAAAGCCATAAAAGCAACGGACTTTTATCCTGCACAAAAATTCGCTATGCCTCATCAACGGCAAAGCAAACTGATGCTGATCTTAATGCGTATGCCTGTAAGGGCCTTCAAGCGCAGCCATAACGGAGAGAAGAATGACCGAACCGCAGATCATGATGGCTGCACTCCCCTTCCCGAATATTGACCCTGTTCTCTTCTCGGTAGGCCCGCTCTCCGTTCACTGGTATGGTATCGGCTATGTCATCGGCATTTTATTTGCCTGGTGGTACGGCAAAAAACTCGTCAACAATGCCCGTCTGTGGCCGAACAATAATGCACCGATGGATCCGCTTGCATTGGATGACTTTGTCCTCTGGGCAGCTCTTGGCGTGGTGATCGGCGGCCGCATTGGCTACGTATTATTCTATAATTTCAACTTTTATATCAGCAATCCGCTGGAAATTCCGGCCGTCTGGGACGGCGGCATGTCCTTCCACGGCGGCATTCTCGGCACCACCGTTGCCATGATCCTGTTTGCCCAAAAGCGCGGCATTCCGGTCTGGAGCATGTTCGATACTATTGCTGCCGGTGTGCCGATCGGCCTCGGCGTTGTCCGTATTGCCAATTTCATCAATTCCGAGCTCTGGGGTCGCGTCAGCGATGTTTCATGGGCGGTTTACTTCCCGAATGGCGGACCATTGCCGCGCCATCCAAGCCAGCTCTATGAAGCAGCACTCGAAGGCTTTGTGCTGTTCTTTGTGCTCGCCCTCCTGATCTGGAAGGGCAACAAGCTCAAAGCGCCGGGCTTTATCGCCGGCGCCTTTGTTGCCGGTTACGGCCTGTCGCGTATTCTGGTGGAGTTCTTCCGTGAGCCGGATGCACAGCTCGGCTATCTCGTTGGTGGCTGGATGACCATGGGAATGGTTCTGTCCGTACCAATGGTACTGCTCGGTGTCTGGGCAATGGCGCGCGCCAATCGTGCGGCGGCAAAGGCCTGATTAATGACTGAAATGACAATTCCCGCTGCCGACAAACTGAAACAACGCCTGATCCGTCTCATCAGCAATGGCGGGCCGATCAGCGTTGCAGATTATATGGCCTTCTGCCTCGCCGATCATGATGGCGGCTATTACATGACCCGTGAACCGTTCGGCACAAAAGGTGACTTCATCACAGCGCCGGAAGTCAGCCAGATGTTCGGCGAACTGATCGGCGTCTGGGTGGTCAGTCATTGGGAAGCGTTAGGCAGACCTGCGCAATTCACCATTTGCGAAATCGGTGGCGGTCGCGGCACTTTGATGAGCGACCTGCTGCGCGCTGCCGGCAAACTCGCACCGGAGATGCTGCGCAGTGCCCATATTGCGATGGTGGAAACCAGCGATCGCCTGACGGGGGTGCAGAAGAAAAAGCTTGATGGCGCCGCGCCCCATATAGTCTGGTATAAAAGCTTCGAGGAAATCCCGCAGAATACGCTGATCCTCGTTGCTAATGAGCTGTTCGATGCCCTGCCGGATCATCAATATATCAAACATGAAGGTCGTTTTGTCGAGCGCATGGTCGCGACCTGCAATGAGGCCGAACCGCAGCTTTGCTTTACAACAGGCACCGGCGGGATTGATCCCGCATTACTGCCTAAAGGACATGAAGCAACACCGGAAGGCACAATCTTTGAGGCATCACCGGCACGCGCGGCTCTGATGCAGCAAATCAGCGAGCATATCCGCAAATATCAGGGTGCAGCTCTGCTGATCGATTACGGTTCACATGAGGCCGGTTTCGGCGATACTTTGCAGGCACTCTATCAGCATGCCTTTCAGGATGTGTTTACCGCCCCCGGTCAGGCCGATATCACCACCCATGTCGACTTTGCCTCGCTCGCACAGATCGCCCGCAGCCTTGGCTGCGCGATCAAGACAGAAGAGCAAGGTGATTTTCTGCTGAGAATGGGGCTGCTCAGCCGTGCCGGTCAGCTTGGTGCCGGTAAATCTGCTGCCGTGCAGGAACAAATCCGCGATGATGTGGAACGGCTGGCAGCACCGAACCAGATGGGCAGCCTTTTTAAAGTCTTAAGCGTCACTTACCCTGACCTGAAAACAATCTGACATTTCATTTTCCAGAGAGACTATCATGACCGACATGCCTGATCCGATCCGCTCTCCTTTGCTTGAAACCAATGACCGTATCGCGCACGGCTTTTTCACCACCCTTGGTGGCGTATCCTCCGGCATTTATGACAGTCTCAATGTCGGTGTTGGCTCTAAAGATGAACCTGAGGCCGTGGCGGAAAACCGCCGCCGCGTCGCTGCTTATTTTGACCTGCAACCGGCAGACCTGCAGACACTTTATCAGGTACATTCACCAACCGTTCTGACAATCACTGAAGCACTGCCTTCACCACGCCCTCAGGCCGACGCGATGGTGACCAATGTGCCGGGACTGATTCTGGGTGCATTGAGTGCCGATTGCGGCCCCGTGCTGTTTTGCGAGCCGGAAGCAGGCATAATCGGCTCCGCTCATGCCGGTTGGCGCGGTGCTTTGGCCGGTGTTCTGGAAAACACGGTCGAGGCCATGGTCAATCTTGGCGCTGAACGGTCAAAAATCCGCGCAGTTCTGGGGCCCTGCATCGGTCAGGACAATTATGAAGTGGGGGCTGAATTCGTTGCAGAATTCACCGCGCGCGACCAGACTTATGAACAATATTTCCGCCCATCTGCAGATCCGGCGCGTAAAATGTTTGATCTTTGGAGCTTTATCGTTGATCGTCTGACAAAGAGCGGTGTGCAGGCTGCATCTCTTAATCTTTGTACCTATGCGGATGAAGCGCGGTTTTTCTCCTATCGCCGCACCACTCACCGCAAGGAACCGGATTACGGTCGCCAGATCGCCGCTATTGCAATCCGGAAGTAAGTGCTTCCGGTTCAGAGAACATGCATGATCCTGCGAGGCTGGATAGTGGTTTCAGCCCGCATGGTTATGTGTTCAATGCGGAGATAATGATGGCACTTCACTTTGCACCGGAAGAATTTGCAGCACGCCGCGACAGGCTGATGCTGTGCATGGCCGAAAATAAGCTGGATGCGATGCTGCTGTTTTCGCAGGAGAGCATGTATTGGCTCACCGGCTATGACACGTTCGGTTTCTGCTTCTTCCAGTGTCTGGTGGTCAAGCAAGACGGCAGCATGGTGCTGATGACCCGTTCTGCAGACCTGCGTCAGGCACGCCATACCTCCACGATTGAACATATTGTCCAATGGACGGACCGTGAGAACGCCAATCCTGCGATTGATCTGCGTAATCTGCTCAATGATATGGATTTGCTCGGCGCCCGCATCGGCGTTGAATATCAGACCCACGGTCTGACTGCTGCCAACGGTCGTAAACTCGACGAACAGCTCAACAGCTTTGCCAAGGTGATTGATGCCTCCGGTATGGTGGATCGTCTGCGCCTGCTCAAAAGCCCTGCGGAAGTCGACTATGCCCGCAAGGCGGCGGCACTCAGCGATGCGATCTATGATGCCGCTCTGGAGCAGATGCGCAAGAACGCCAATGAGGCCAATATTCTGGCAGCAATGATGGAAGCCAATTTCCTCGGCGACGGTGATTTTCCGGCTAATGAATATATTATCGGCTCCGGCCCTGATGCCCTGCTCTGCCGCTACAAATCCGGCCGCAGGCAAATGTATAAAAACGACCAGCTCACGCTGGAATGGTCCGGCGTTTTCCGTCACTACCACGCACCGATGATGCGCACAGTGCTGACAGGCAAAGCAACCAAGCGTCATGAAGAATTGTATAATGCCGCGCATGAAGCCCTGATGGCTGTAGAAGCTGCCCTGACCCCTGCCTCAACCTTTGGCGATGTTTTTGAAGCCCATGCCAAAGTGCTGGAGGCCCATTCGCTTACACGCCACCGGCTCAATGCCTGCGGCTATTCCGTGGGCGCGCGGTTCACACCGTCATGGATGGATCCGCAGATGTTCTATGCGGGTAGTGCAGAACGGATTGAGCCGGATATGACCCTGTTCGCCCATATGATCATTATGGATTCCGAAACCAACACAGCCATGACACTCGGCCAAACCTATCTGACAACCAACGGTCCTGCCGAGAGCCTGTCAAAAAGCAGCCTCGACCTGATGGTTATCTAGAGCCTCTCCAGTTTAGCTTGAATCATAAAAACGCTTTATCTTTTGTATTTACGTGTATCTTATCCGAAAGCGGCTCACACTTTTCGGGATACGCTCTGAAAAGGACTGAAACCGATGCCAGTGTGCGTATCTGCCTCTGTTCATGCTTCTTTCAAAAAACTTGCATTCTTTTCAGCCACTGCTGGTGCTCTCATACTGGCGGGCTGTACGTCCCCTACTGGTGGCGGCGCCAATCTGGCACCACTGACATCCGATTTCGGCCAACCTGCACAGACCAGCAAGGCGCCGGTCAATATGTCCAAGGTACGCAATTACAAATTGTTCATCGCACCGATCATCGGCGCACCGCTGGAGGTTGTGACACCACTTTCCCTGCGTTTTGATACAATCGTCAAAACACAGTCCATTACGCTGGCTGCCAATATGGAAACGGATGCCGATTATATTCTCAAAGGCTATTTCTCCAACCTCACTGAGAATAATCAAACCACCGTGCTCTATGTCTGGGATGTCATGGATAAACAGGGCAACCGTGTCCACCGCCTGCAGGGTCAGGAGAAGGCTTCCGGTAAAAACGGCTGGTCGGCTGTGTCTGCGACAGTCATGAGCAAAATCGCTGATGACACGATGGCAGATTATTTCCGCTGGGTTTCAGCCAACGCGCAATAGATGCCTGCACCGGCGAGACTCACCCTCACCGGTTTTCACCTGTCACGTTAAGCCTGTTGCAAAAAACTTCACACAAGCGTGTCTTTTTGGCCTATAGAGGGCGGGAAAAGACAGGTTTTGTAAAATATCGGGGCATTAATGCTGCCCTGCGGCTTTTGTACCCTTGCAATACGGGCCAAGCTTTGTAAAAGGCCGCTCATCAGACCAGTTTTATGCAGACTTGTATAAAATTGATGGAATTTAACAATACGGGATGCACGGCCTTATAAACCGCACATTCCGATGAAAACCCGGATACAGGGAATCCGCGCATGACCAATGCGAAATGCATCCAAGGTTCATGCGTTAGGCAAACCAGCGCCAGAGGCAAAAAAGCATGAAACTTTTCGCGGGCAACTCCAATCGTGTCCTAGCAGAATCCGTCGCAAAACATCTCAATATTCCACTCGGCAAAGCCGTTGTGAAGCGTTTTGCCGATCAGGAAATCTTCGTAGAAATTCAGGAAAATGTGCGCGGCGAGGACGTTTTCGTTCTGCAGTCCACCTCTTATCCGACCAATGATCACCTGATGGAACTGCTGATCATGATCGATGCATTCCGCCGCTCTTCAGCGCGCCGCATCACAGCAGTGATCCCTTATTACGGCTATGCCCGTCAGGATCGCAAACCAGGCCCGCGTACACCGATTTCCGCCAAACTGGTTGCCAACCTTATCACTGAAGCCGGTGCAAACCGCGTTCTGACCCTTGATCTTCATGCCGGTCAGATTCAGGGCTTCTTCGATATTCCGACCGACAATCTCTATGCGGTTCCGGTTATCGCCCGTGATGTTAAAGCTAATTACGCAACCGGCAACTGCATGGTTGTTTCGCCGGACGTTGGCGGTGTGGTTCGCGCCCGCTCGCTGGCCAAGCGCATTGATGCGCAGCTGGCAATCGTTGACAAGCGTCGTGACCGTCCGGGTGAATCGGAAGTGATGAACGTGATCGGTGATGTAACCGGCAAAGACTGCCTGCTGTTCGACGATATCGTTGATTCCGGCGGCACACTCTGCAATGCGGCCGAAGCCCTGCTGGCCAAAGGTGCAACCAGCGTTACTGCCTATATCACGCACGGCGTACTCTCCGGCGGCGCGATTGCCCGTATCACCAATTCCAAGCTGAAAGAACTGGTTATCACCGATTCCATTCAGCCAACCGCTGCAATCGATCAGGCGCATAATATCCGCGTATTGTCGATTTCCGGCCTGATCGGCGAAGCGATTGCCCGCACCGCCGCTGAAGAATCCGTATCCAGCCTGTTCGACTAACAGACTGCAGATATCACACTGTTAAAAAGCCGGATCATTGATCCGGCTTTTTTGTTTTCTTCTGCCTCAAGAGAGTGCATTCTCTGCTGCGAATTAGCAGAGGAAGTCTCTCATGACAGATCTTATTCTCTATACCCATCCGATGTCGCGTGGCCGTATTGCCCGCTGGATGCTGGAAGAAACCGGCGCTGCCTATACAACCAGCATCATGCCTTTCAACGAGATGAAAGGCACAGAGTACCGCACTATCAATCCGATGGGCAAAGTCCCTGCCCTCAAGCACAAGCAGCATATTATTACTGAAACCGCTGCGATTTGCGCTTATCTGGCAGATACATTTCCGGATGCAAAGCTATCACCCACCGCGGACGAGCGCGCAGACTATTACCGCTGGTTGTTTTTCGGCGCAGGTCCTGTGGAAGCGGCGATCAGCAATCATGCCATCGGTTTTAATCCGACAGAAGAACAAAGCCGTTTCGTCGGCTACGGCTCTTATGAAACAGTGATGGATGTGCTGGATCAGACCTTATCGGCAAAACCATATATCACCGGATCGCGCTTCACCGCTGCAGATGTCTATATCGGTGCGCAAATCAACTTCGGACTGGGCTTCAAAACAATTGACGCTCGTCCGAGCTTTCTCGCCTATAGTGAAAGGCTGAAAGAGCGCCCTGCTTTGCAACGGGCAGCAGCACTGGATGAGGCCGATATGGCGAAAGTGAAAACCTGATTATTCCGCGGCCTCAGCGCTGTCCGCACTTTCATCGGGGCCATTCGGGTCACCGGCTGCGGTTTCACAGCCCATGTCGGGGAAAGCCACAACGCGCATGCCTTTGAAGTCATTGCGCACAACCAATAAGCCGCGCTCCTCAAAATATGTCAGCAGACGACGGGCGCGGCTGGTGGAATGGCTGCCATAGGCACGCGCCAGCGTGGCATCAGACGGACATGGTGCAGCTTTAACCGCAGCCTGCGCCACAATCAGGAATACGCCCTGCACATCATCGGTCAGGCTTTCTGACAATCGTAGTGCGGTCTGCCACTTCTCATCATCAATCAGATCATCCCCGCCGCTGGCTTGCGCCACAGCAAGACGACGGCGGAATGCAGGCAGTGCAAGCGGCTCACCCGGCACACGATGAATACGGCAACGCACCAGAAAATCCTGATACAGAACAGCAACTGTGCGATAGGCCGCTTCCGGATCGTCGATGATCTCTGTCATCACCTTATCCAGCAATTCCTCACGTTCAGCTTCCACCAATCCCGGGAACAGTGGTTCATCCGGCACTTCCGCTTCCGGCTTGGATTTAACCACCTGCTCCAGAATTTCCGCAATCGGGCGCGGTGGCGGCGGTGGCGGTGGCGGACGGCGCACAATCATCTTCGCCTCTTCCGCACTCGGCGTGAAAATCAGATCAGCCGCATCCACCGGAGAATCCGGCAATGGCATCAGCTTCGGGCTGGATGAACGCGCAGAGGTTTCCACCTTGCCGATTTTCACCGGCAATGGACGGCGCGACAAAGCAGGCCCCAGCGCCACGAAATGACCGCGCTGCAAATCACGGAACTGCTCGGCCTGACGGCGATCCATCCCCAGCAAGTCAGCAGCACGCGCCATATCAATATCGAGGAAGGTACGCCCCATCAAAAAGTTGGAGGCTTCAGCTGCAACGTTCTTGGCAAGCTTGGCAAGACGCTGCGTGGCAATCACACCGGCCAGCCCGCGCTTACGGCCACGACACATCAGGTTGGTCATAGCACTCAGCGAGATTTTGCGCGCTTCGTCGGAGACTTCACCACCAACGGCCGGTGCAAAAAGCTGCGCCTCATCCACAACCACCAGCATCGGATACCAGTAGTCACGGTCTGCATCGAACATACCGTTGAGGAACGCCGCAGCGGCTTTCATCTGCTGGTCAATATCCAGCCCTTCAAGATTAACCACCACAGAAACACGGTGCTGGCGAATACGCGCTGCAATACGGGTCAGCTCGGCTTCAGTGCGCGCAGCATCAACCACCACATGGCCATAGACATCGGCCAATGTGACAAAGTCGCCTTCAGGATCAATAATGCACTGCTGCACCCACGGCGCGCTCTGCTCCAGCAGGCGGCGTAGCAGATAGGATTTACCGGAACCGGAGTTCCCCTGCACCAGCAGGCGTGTGGCCAGCAGCTCTTCGAGATCGAGCATAGCCGCGGTGCCGTTGGTTGTGGCTCCCATGTCGATGCCGACCTTCATATGACCTCCTGAAATACACGTGAAAAAGCTCCCATCAGAACGGGTGCGGATAAAATAAGATTCGGGATATGGGTATTCTCTATCAGTTATGTATCATAACACCAAGTCACGAAGCTTGTGCATTTGTCACGCCATGCCCCGCAATACACAACCACAGGGCTTATGCTGTAAAAGTGACCACGATCCTGCACAAAACCTTGCATAATCCGGCTTAATCCCCTATGAGAGCGCATCCGCGTAGACACCCTTGGAGGCAACGCGGAATGATATGCCCGCATTATCGCTGTTTTTGCTGCGTATTTCGCGGATGTATCATGTTTCGGAATCTCATCTGATTTTGCGGAACACTCCAAATTACTTGATAAGGAAAAGCCATGAGCGAAGTTAAAACTCTCAAGGCCGTAAAACGCGAACGGGCTGGTAAGGGGTCCTCCCGTGCACTTCGCAACGACGGTCAGATTCCAGCAGTCATCTATGGTGACAAGCAGCCTGCTCTTTCGGTCGCTATCGACTATAAAACAGTTTATTACCTGATTTATGGCGGCGGCTTCAAATCTACCGTTTTCAACATCGAAGTTGACGGTCAGACCATCAAAGCTCAGCCTAAAGACTACCAGATGGATCGCGTTAAAGACACGCCTCTGCACGTAGACTTCATCCGCGTAGCATAAATTTCAAGCCTTCAGGCTTCTGATTTATCAAACATCTCCGGTGCAAACCGGAGATGTTTTTGTTTGTGATAGTGCAACAGCCTGATAAAACGCTTGCCATATCTAATTCTCGGAGACGACCATGCTGCTGATAACCGGCCTCGGCAATCCCGGTGCGCAATATGCGCGAAACCGTCATAATATCGGTTTTATGGCCGTGGATGAAATTCATTCCCGCCATCGCTTTTCACCATGGTCGAAAAAGTTTCAGGGCTTGATTTCCGAAGGCATGATTGATGGTGAAAAGGTGCTGCTGCTCAAGCCGCAAACCTTTATGAACCTCTCCGGCCAATCTGTCGGTGAAGCCATGCGCTTCTACAAACTGGCAATCAATGACCTTGTTGTGATCTATGACGAGCTTGATCTGCCACCAGCCAAATTGCGTGTCAAAGCCGGTGGCAGTGCCAATGGTCATAACGGCATCAAATCCATTGACCAGCATATGCACGGGCTTTTGAACTCCAAGGAATATCGTCGTATGCGGCTGGGCATCGGCCATCCGGGCTCGAAAGATCTGGTGCATCATTATGTGCTGGGCGATTTTGCCAAAGCCGACAATGAATGGCTGGATCTGCTCTTTACCGGCATTGCTGACAATCTGTCCTGTCTCGTCAAAAAAGACGATAACGGCTTCATGAATAAGCTCACACTTGCCATGGGCAGCAAGCAGGATGCCAAAGCAGAAGCACCGGTAAAAGCTGCGCCAAAAGCACAAAGCCACATTCGTCAGGCACGACAGAACAATACTATCGCGCCGAAACTGCCTGCCTCAGGTCCTATGGCCGATATGCTGGCCAAACTCTTCGGTAAAAAAGACAACTAATTTGATTTTTGGGTCACAGCCGGTAAATTTCAGCGGCTTTTTCCCGTAATCCGTACCACCGCCCTTGACCTGTGCTTGCCCCATAGCGCATAGGCAATGGCAATATTCATTACGTTTCATGCTGAAGGATAAGGACAGAGCCGCACTATTGCCGGTCGTTCTTAAAATTCGCACCAGACCGGATAAGGTTCTACCATGGGTTTCAAATGCGGTATCGTTGGTCTGCCAAATGTTGGCAAGTCCACCCTCTTCAACGCACTGACCAAGACTGCTGCTGCACAGGCTGCAAACTATCCTTTCTGCACCATTGAGCCGAATACCGGTGAAGTTGCAGTGCCGGACAGCCGCATGCGCCAGATCGCTGATATTGCCGGTTCAAAAGAACTGATCCCGACCCGCATCAACTTTGTTGATATTGCCGGTCTGGTACGCGGCGCTTCCAAAGGCGAAGGTCTGGGCAACCAGTTCCTTGCCAATATCCGCGAAGTTGACGCCATTGCGCACGTTTTGCGCTGTTTTGAAGACGATGACATCACCCATGTCGAAGGCCGTATTGATCCGGTATCCGATGCGCAGACTGTTGAAACAGAACTGATGCTCTCTGATCTCGAAAGCCTTGAGCGCCGTATCGTACAGATCCGCAAGCGCGCGACAGGTAAAGACAAAGAAGCAACAACGGTTCTGCCGATGATGGAAGAATCCCTGAAGCTGCTGCAGAACGGTGAGCCGGTTCGCATGCTGCTGAAAGGTATTGCACCGGACGATCTGCTGATCCTCAAGGGTCTGAACCTGCTGACTTCCAAGCCTGTTCTCTATGTTTGCAATGTTGCCGAAGGTGATGCAGCAAAAGGCAATGAACATACTGAAGCTGTCGCTAAAATGGCACAGGAACAGGGCGCACAATCCGTGATCATTTCCGCAGCAATCGAAGCGGAAGTTTCGCAGCTCCCTGATGAAGATGCACAGCTGTTCCTCGGCGAAATGGGTCTGGAAGAGCCGGGTCTCGACCGTCTGATCCGCGCCGGTTACAGCCTGCTTGATCTGATCACCTATTTTACTGCTGGGCCAAAAGAAACACGCGCATGGACAGTCCATCGCGGTGCCAAAGCTCCGCAGGCTGCCGGTGTGATCCACACTGATTTTGAACGTGGCTTCATTCGCGCACAGACCATCGCTTTCAACGACTATGTTGCCTTTAAGGGTGAAGTCGGTGCAAAGGAAGCCGGTAAAGCCCGTGATGAAGGCAAGGAATATGTTGTGCAGGACGGCGATGTGATGCTGTTCAAATTCAACACCTGATCTGTCTTGCAAGATTATATCAAGCCCGTGATTTTCGCGGGCTTTTTTATTGTGTTTATCACACAAACACTATTTGACGTTTACGTCAAAAATCATAGGATAGGATCAGAAGCAAAGCAGTCTCCCATAATATAAGGAGCAGTCTGCTTGTTGCATAAACGGAGGAGAACGCCGTTGCACCAATCCCGTCATCACTTCACTTATCATGATTTCACTGTCGGCGAGAGCATGTCGATTGGCTCGAAAGAGGTTACGGCAGAAGAAGTTATCGCTTTTGCAAGCGAGTTCGACCCTCAGCCTTTTCATCTCAGTGAAGAAGCCGGCAAGGCAACTATTCTCGGCGGCTTGGCAGCCTCCGGCTGGCACACCTGCGCGATGCTGATGCGGATGATGGCTGACAGTTATATCAGTAATTCAGACAGTCAGGGCGCACCCGGCTTGGAATATGTCAAATGGCTCAAGCCGGTGCTGGCAGGTGATACGCTCTCGGCAACATCAACTGTGCTGGAGAAACGTGTTTCCCGCTCACAGCCTGCGCTTGGTATCATACGGATGAACCATAAAATCATCAATCAGCATAATATTCCGGTTTGTGAAGCGCAGGGGTCGATTTTCATGCGCGTGGACACGCAGGAGGCATGACAATGACGGACACTGCAAAACTGTCGCTGCTGGAAGAGAGCATCGGTCAAATCGTTACTATCGGCTCTTACGAATTTACAGAAGCCCGCATTATCCGCTTCGCCGAGAAATATGACCCTCAGCCTTTCCATACCGATCCGGTCGCAGCAAAAGACAGCATCTTCGGTGCACTCTGTGCTTCCGGTTGGCATACTACAGCTGTCTGGATGAAACTGAACGTTCAGTCCATGGCGGGCATTATTAAAACTTGTATGGAGCGCGGTGAAAAACTGCCGGTATTTGGCCCCTCACCAGGCTTTGAGAACCTGCGCTGGGCACATCCGGTCTATTCAGGGGATGTTATCGCCTATACCGCTCAGATCACCGCTCTGCGCCCGCTGGCGTCAAAACCAGGCTGGTCTATGCTCAATCATCACGCGACGGGCACCAATCAGCATGGCGAGCGCGTTATGGAGTTTGACGGCGCAGCACTTGTGATGCTGCCGTAACAATAATTCACTGATAAAATCAACAAGCCTGCCTGATTGCTCAGGCAGGCTTTTGATTATTCACATATAAGCAAACTTAATCGCCTTCAAATTCCAGCAATGTGCGTACGTTCACGCCCATTTCCTCCAACTTTTTGCGGCCGCCAAGATCAGGCAGATCAACGATAAAGCAGGCAGCAACAATCTCAGCGCCCATCTGGCGCAGCAAATTCACTGCTGCAACAGCTGTACCGCCGGTGGCGATCAGATCATCAACGAGGATAACGCGCTCACCGGGTTTGATCGCGTCGCGGTGCATTTCCATTTCATCAATGCCATATTCAAGACTGTAAGCAATGCGCACTGTTTCATAAGGCAGCTTGCCTTTTTTACGGATCGGCACAAAACCAGCAGACAGCTGATGCGCCATCGCACCACCAAGAATGAAGCCACGCGCCTCGACACCAGCAATTTTGTCTGCTTTGCCACCGGCATAAGGAAAGACCAGTTCATCAATCGCACGGCGGAAAGCCTGCGGATTACCCATCAGCGTTGTCACATCGCGGAACATCACGCCCGGACGCGGATAGTCCGGAATTGTACGCAGTGAAGCCTTCAGAAACTCTTTGGTCTCATCATTCATGGCAAATCCTTACCTGCAAGTCTGGCTTGCAATTTCCAGCCCTGCCATCATCAGAGACAGGCTTAACGCATCCCATAAAAAAGGACGCCTGAAGCGTCCTTTTTCTTTTTATATGATCACACGATATGTGTGAAGCCCGTATTAGTGCTTAACACCGGCAAAAACACGACGTTTTGCGGCATAAACCAGTGCACCAAGCAGAAGCAGGAACACAATAACGCGGAAACCGATTTTCTTGCGTTCTTCCATATGTGGCTCTGCAGCCCACATCAGGAATGCGGAAATATCCGTTGCATATTGCTCAACGGTTTCCGGTGAGCCGTCATCATAAGTCACCTGACCATCGCTGAGCGGCTTAGCCATCGCCAGAGATTTACCGGCAATAAACGCAGGATTATAATGCGTGCCTTCCGGAATCTGCATACCGGCAGGTGGTGTCTCATCATAATGCGTCAGCAGTGAGTGGATATAATCAGGACCCGCTTCCGCATATTGTGTGAACATATCAAACACAAATGTCGGGAAACCGCGTTCCACACCACGTGCTTTAGCAATCAATGAGAAATCCGGCGGCACTGCATTATTATTAGCAGCGGCTGCGGCTTCCGCATTGGCGAAAGGTGACGGGAAGTAATCGCCCGGACGTGCTGCGCGGGTGAACATTTCACCATCAGCATTCGGACCGTCCTGAACTTCATATTCAGCCGCGAACGCTTTGATCTGATCATCATTATAGCCCAGATCGCTTAGCGTGCGGAACGATACCAGTTTCATGGAATGACAAGCCGCACAAACTTCTTTGTAGATTTTCAATCCACGCTGAAGCTGTGCCTTGTCATAGGTACCGAAAGGCCCTGAAAACGACCAGTTCTGCTGTACCGGATGTTTAATCGGGAAATGTGCCGGTTCTGCCTCACTGCCTGCGGTCTCAGCCTGCACAGCGCCCAGAGAGAGCGCTGTGGCCAGACCAAAAGCAGCAAGACCGGTAAAGAACATTTTCATAACTGTACTCTTCCTATCTCGTGCGGCAATCAGGCTTTGGATTCTGCTTTTGCAACTTCATCATCTGAACCGAGAACCGCTTCAGTAATGGAGTTTGGTATGCGTTTTGGTTTTTCGACCAAACCGAGCACCGGCAGAATAACAAGGAAAAATGCAAAATAATACAGCGTACCGATCTGCGCCATGAAGGTATAGATACCTTCAGCAGGGCGCGAACCGAGCCAGCCGAGGAAAATCGCATTCACGACAAATACCCAGAAGAACATTTTGAACCAAGGGCGATAAACCGCTGAACGTACTTTTGATGTATCAAGCCAAGGCAGCACAAACAGAATTGCAATCGAGCCAAACATCACCAGAACGCCGCCAAGTTTGGAGTCGATCGGGCCGATATTGAAGGTAATCGCGCGCAGCATTGCATAGAATGGCAGGAAGTACCATTCAGGAACGATGTGCGAAGGCGTTACCATCGCGTTTGCTTCAATATAGTTATCCGGATGGCCAAGGAAGTTTGGCATATAGAAAACGAAATAAGCAAAGAAGATGAAGAACACGACCGAACCGAATGCGTCTTTAATCGTCGCATAAGGTGTGAAAGGCAGTGTGTCTGTCTTTGATTTCACTTCAATACCGGTCGGGTTAGTCTGACCGGTCACATGCAGCGCCCATACGTGCAGTACAACCACACCTGCAATCATGAATGGCAGGAGGTAATGCAGCGAGAAGAAACGGTTCAGCGTCGGATTATCAACGGCGAAACCACCAAGCAACAGCTGCTGGATCGGCTCACCGATAATCGGAAACGCCGTGAAGAAACCGGTAATAACGGTCGCACCCCAGAAGGACATCTGTCCCCATGGCAGCACATAGCCCATGAAGGCGGTTGCCATCATCAGCAGGAAGATCACCACACCGAGGATCCACAGCAGCTCGCGCGGTGCCTTATAGGAACCGTAATAGAGACCGCGTGCAATATGCAGATAAACCGCGATGAAGAAGAAGGATGCACCATTAGAGTGCATATAACGCAGCAACCAGCCTGAGTTGACGTCACGCATGATTTTTTCAACAGAGCCGAAAGCCAGCTGGGTCGATGCTGCATAATGCATAGCCAGAACGATCCCGGTCAGCAGCTGGGAAATCAGCATGAAGGCCAGAATACCGCCGAATGTATACATATAGTTCAGGTTACGCGGAACCGGATAGGCAATAAACGAGTCATAGACGAGGCGCGGCAAAGGCAGCCGTGCGTCGACCCATTTTTCGATACCGGTCTTTGGCGTATATGAAGAGTGTCCGCCGCTCATAAAATTTCTCCTCAGACCACTCAACCGACTTTAACGACGGTATCGGAAATGAATGCAAACTGCGGGATGTGCATGTTTTCCGGTGCCGGACCACTGCGGATACGACCAGCCGTATCATAAGTCGAACCGTGGCACGGGCAGAACCATCCGCCGAATTCACCGGACTCACCAAGCGGCACGCAACCCAGATGGGTACAAACGCCGATCATAACGATCCAGTTCTCTTTGCCTTCACCGGCTGTACGTTCCAGATCCGAAGCCGGCGCATCTGCTGCCAGATTGGCATTGCGCGCCAAAGGATCTTTCAGTGCCGACATCGGCGTATTCTTGGCATCTTCGATTTCTTTAGCCGTACGGTTACGGATAAATACCGGCTTACCGCGCCATTTTACTGTCAGCGATCCGCCTTCCGCGAGGGAGGAAACATCCACCTCGATAGATGCTGCCGCAAGGGTCGAAGCATCCGGCCGCATCTGGTCAATAAATGGCCATGCCAATCCGGCAGCACCGACCACGCCGGCCATTCCCGTCGCTATGTACAGAAAATCACGCCGTGTCGGCTCAGCTGTGTCGTGTGTGCTCACGTACCACTTCCTTTTTGACTTGCATGTTGAACTGTCCTCTTTGTCCGCGAGCACATGCGTCCGTTTCTTATGATCTCATGTGCTGAGAGCTGAAAGACCTGAAAAACAGGTACAAACCGGACATAAAACCCCCACCTATCTCAAGGTGTAGGCAGGATAAAAAAGCTTGTCCAGTCGTCAGAAGCGCTTACGGCACCATGTCGCAGGCACTGAAACTGCGCCGATATATCTCTTTCAGCTCTGAAAAAGTGTCTTTTAAAACCACTTGAAACCTGCGGAAAGCAGCACACCGAACCTGCACTGTGTTCACGACAAAGAACCGGCGGGCGATCTTCGGAGCGTGTTTGCCGGACCTGTTCATCGGAAGAAAATAACATGCCGTCCGAAATCAATGCGTAATGTGCAGCACAACAAACAAGCAAAATGCATAAAGCCGTTAGTCAGCTCATTTTTAAAATGTTTAAAAAATCATCATAAAATCGTAGTTTTTTGCCTTTATTCGGCCATAAAAGCACAAAAAACCTGTTCGTGCTTTTATGACTGAAAGAGGCTGGCTCAGAAATATCAAGCCAAACTCAGGCTTCCGTTTCCGCCTCACCAAGGAAACCACCGGACTGACGCGCCCAAAGACCGGCATAAATACCGCCGCGTGCAACCAGTTCATTATGCGTGCCGCTCTCTGCAATCCGACCGCGATCCAGAACCACCAAACGATCCAGCTGTGCGATTGTCGACAGGCGATGCGCAATGGCGATCACGGTTTTGCCTGTCATCAGCTTTGTCAGATTCTCCTGAATGGCTGCCTCCACTTCGGAATCCAATGCGGATGTAGCCTCGTCCAGAATAAGAATCGGGGCATTTTTCAACACCGCACGGGCAATACTGATTCTCTGCCGTTGCCCGCCGGAAAGTTTAATGCCCCGCTCGCCGACAAAAGCATCATAAGCTTTACGTCCTTTATAGTCTTCCAGCGCACCGATGAACTCTGCAGCCTCCGCCTGACTGGCCGCAAAGCGCAGTTCTTCCTCTGACGCATCTGCTTTTGCGAGCATTATATTATCGCGCAGCGAGCGATGGAGCAGCGCTGTCTCCTGACTGACCACCGCGAAAGCAGCACGCAGAGAACTTTGCGTCACATCACGCACATCCTGCCCGTCAATACGCACAGCCCCCTCGTCCACATCATAGAGCCGCAGCATCAGATTGATCAGGGTGGTTTTACCGGCACCGGAATGACCGATCAGACCAATGCGCTCACCCCCGCGAACCGAGAGGCTGATATCACTCAAGACACCGGCTTTTTCTTTATTCTCATTCTCTGATCCGTAACGGAACGTCACATGATCAATATCAATCGCGCCGGAGGTAACAGTCAGTGGCTTGGCATCAGGCTTATCTTCCATCCCCAAAGGAGCGGAAATCAGCCGCATCGAATTTTCGATCACACCATAAGAGCGCAACATACCATTCATCTGCATCATCAGACGACCAAGCAACATATTCATGCGCAGAACCAGACCCAGCGTGAAAGCAACCTCACCGACTGTTGCCTGCCCCTTCGTCCACAAGTCCATGGAAAACACAGCCACCAGCACGATCATCAGACTGGACAATGCGGTCATGGCCACGCGCATACCCGTCAAGGTACGCATAAAAGGCAGCATGGTGGTGATATAGCTGCTGAAGCCTGACCGCAGATAAGCCTGATCCATATCCGGCGTATTCAGTTTGATTGTCTGAATATTGGTGTAACTGTCGACAATACGGCCATTGATCAGCGATCCGGCTTCCGCACTGGCTTCAGCCTGTTTGCGCATCTTAGGCAAATAAAGCCGTGCGATCCATGCGAACAACACCATCCACACAACCACCAGCGCGGCAAGCCGCCAATCCAGCTGACCAAACAGCAATAGCGTTGTGACACTATAAATCAGCATGAACCAGACCACCTGAATAAAACTGGTGATCAGATCGCCTGCCGCCTGCCCTGCCTGCCAGACTTTGGTAGCGATGCGGCCGGAAAAATCATTCTGGAAAAAAGCATAGGACTGGCGCAATACATAGGAGTTCGCCTGCCAGCGGATCATATTGTAAAAACCTGGCGTAATCGTCTGGTCATCCAGCAGCGAGCTGAGTGCGGTCATTAGCACCCGCACGATCAGCACGATAAAGCCCATCAACAAAAGTTCGGTACCGGCAGAAACATAGAGGCCATGCCAGCTGCGCTCCACAGCGCTCTGATCAAGGATATCCACAATACGACCGGTGAAATAAAACAGCCCCGCTTCAAGCAGCGGCAGAATACCGCCGACGAACAAAGCCAGCAGCAAAGGCCATCGTGCCTGATATATATAATGCATCAAAAAACGCATCGTCGTCTGGGGCGGACGTTTACCGTCAAAATCCTGTAACGGGTCAATCCAGTTTTCAAACCAGCGATAAATCATATTCATCGGAAAAGCCTTTCCGCAGCACCCCGCAACCCGACATAATCAAAGCTATCAACGGGAAGGCGCATGTAAACGAGTGCCATCAGGCATACTGCAAATAATCTTAAATTATAAAGTAAAAAAGAGTTCTGTCCGTTATGCAAACAGGACAAAGCGTTTTTAAGAAGAGAAAATGGCAGCCGCCCCTTATCAAGCGGCTGCCTTTCTTCTAACTCTGCACTAGTATTACTGTGCAGGTTCAGCCAATTCGGCCTCTTCTTCCTCGTCAAAACCGAGGAAACCACCGGACTGACGCGCCCAGAGCGAAGCATAAACACCACCCTGTGCAATCAGTTCTTCATGGGTGCCATCTTCAATGATCCGCCCCTGATCCATAACGATCAGACGATCAAGCGCTGCAATGGTCGACAGGCGGTGAGCAATCGCGATAACGGTCTTGCCTTCCATCAACCGGTACAGACTATCCTGAATCGCCGCTTCCACTTCGGAATCGAGTGCGGAAGTTGCTTCATCCAGAATAAGGATCGGCGCATCTTTGAGGATCACACGGGCAATTGCCACACGCTGACGCTGACCACCGGACAGTTTCACACCACGCTCACCGACATGCGCATCAAAGCCCTGACGGCCTTTGAGATCGCTGAGATGCGGCAGGAACTGATCGGCCTGAGCCTGAATCACCGCTTCCATCATCATCTCGTCGGTCGCATCAGGACGGCCATAGCCGACATTATCACGCACCGAACGGTGAAGCAGCGATGTATCCTGTGTCACCATACCGATATTGGCGCGCAGACTGTCCTGCGTAACTTTGCAGATATCCTGACCGTCGATCAGGATTTTACCCTGCTCCAGATCATAGAAACGCAGCAGCAGGTTAACCAGCGTTGACTTACCAGCACCGGAACGGCCGACAAGACCGACCTTTTCACCCGGACGAATAGTCAGCGACAGGTCATTGATGATGCCTTTGCCTTTGCCATAGTGGAAACCGATATGATCAAAGGTGATCTCACCGGAACGCACATGCAGCGGCTTTGCATCTTCATGGTCAATCACTTTGCGCGGCTGCGCGATGGAGCGCATACCATCCTGTACTGTACCGATATTCTCAAACAGCGCGGACATTTCCCACATGATCCACTGGGACATACCGTTCAGACGCAGACACAGGGCAATACCGATCGCCACAGCACCAACCGAGGCAACATTGTCGATCCAAAGCTTGATACCCAGCGCGCCGACTGAGAATAGCAGCACAGAGTTCATAAAATACAATGAGCCGAAGAACTGCGTTACCATACGCATCTGGCGGTTCACCGTATCCTGAAACTGCTCCAGACTGTCACGAACATAGCTTTCCTCGCGCTTTGTGTGCGAGAACAGTTTAACCGTGGCAATATTGGTGTAGCTGTCGACAATACGACCGGTCATTTCAGAGCGGGCATCAGCCTGCGCCTCGGAGATCACCCGCAGACGCGGAATGAAATAACGAAGCAGACAGACATAAGCACCCAGCCAGACGACAAACGGGATCATCAGGCGCCAGTCAGCTGTGGCTGCGATAAACAATGTACCGGTGAAATAGACCGAGACATAGACCATCACATCCGCAAGCTTGATAACCGTTTCACGCACAGCCAGTGCGGTCTGCATCAGTTTGGTGGAGATACGTCCGGCAAATTCATCCTGAAAGAATGTCATCGACTGACGGATCAGATAACGGTGCATCAGCCAGCGGATACGCATCGGGAAATTCCCGATCAGCGTCTGGTGCAAAACCAGCGATTGAAGCAGAACAATCAATGGCAGGATCACCAGAATAACGCCGCCGATCAGCGCCAGCTTCCACCCTTCCTGCTGCAGGAAGGTTTCACGGCTATGCTCGCCCAGCCAGTCCACGACATTACCGAGAAAAGCAAACAGCGACACTTCAAAAATCGCGATCAGCGCCGTGAGCAATGCCATGACAATGATCCACGGCCATGCACCGCGGCTGTAATACATACAGAATTTGAACAGGCCTTTTGGCGGCTGTTCCAGCGGCACGTCCGGATAGGAATGCAGCCGTCTTTCGAACCAACGAAACATTTCAGACCTCAAATACGGGGAATCCCGTGCGAACCGTCCTCTATGCCTTTTCCGCAAAACGGATATGACAGGAACGGCTTGTTTCATGTGCGGCTTCGTCTTGTCTCTTACAAGCAGAGCGTAAAACGAAACTTGAGCAATTTTGAGAGCACCGAAGATCCGCGGACATAACACCCGAAAACCTTCAATGCTGATTGAGGATTAAATGCGTGAGGACATTTAACCGGAAGATGGATGGAAGATCGTATTTTGCCTGCAGGTCCGGCGGCACAACTCAACGCCGGAAACAGGCTATCAGGTGGTTTGCTACAGCAATCTGATGAATACGTTCATTTTATCAGTCCCATTTACTGCAACGCCGCAGACGGTGAACCAAAGCAGGCGATGGTTCCTGCAACAGAGGCGGCTGCTACTGCGCAAAGATTCAAAGAAATCTTAATGGTCATCACAGCCTCCTTCATGGTCAATCTGATAAAACGGACGCTCCGTATAGCACCATGTTTTTTGAGCGGCTAGCTTAAAGCAGAGTTTTTCCGTTCACTTTGCCGAGAACACACCGGACTGTGACAGATTACACACAATTCTTAACATGACAGAATCTATGCTATAGCCACCATATCTGATGACTCTGCAACAGATCCGATGCCACTTTGCAAAAGAAATGACGACCTGATGACAATACATATTGCGCTTTTTCAACCGGACATTCCCGGCAATACGGGAACCATTTTGCGTATGGCCGCTTGTCTGGGTCTCGCAATTCATGTGATTGAGCCTGCCGGTTTTGATCTCTCTGATCGCGGATTGAAACGTGCAGGCATGGATTATCTGGAACAGGCAGCCCTGACCCGTCATCTTGACTGGGAGCATTTCAACAACTGGCGTCTGTCAGAAAACCGCAGGCTGGTCTTGCTTTCAACCAAGGCCGCGCAACCCTATACGGATTTCAGCTATCAACCGGATGATATTCTGCTGTTTGGCCGGGAGTCCGCGGGCGTGCCTGATTACGTGCATGAAACCAGCGAAGAGCGCATTATTATTCCGATGGTTGAAGGCGCGCGCTCACTCAATCTCGCACTTTCAGTGGCAATGGCCGCCGGAGAATTTATTCGACAGGTAAAAGACTAGAGTTTATTCGACCGGCGAAAAGCTAAAGACATAGCTTTAGATTTCAGTCAATTAGCGAAAAAAGCGGAATCTGTTTCTGATCCTGTTGAATCAGAACATCAGCAAATTCCACTAAATAGCTTAGAGCGCCGTGTACCCTACTTGGCACACAAAACTCGCTCTAACACTTTAAAATTATGCTCTAGTCGGAACTTGGCAGGCGCCGGATGGTAAACTCGATCACATCATTTGGTCGCACATACCAGCTTTCAATCTCTGTCCAGTAGGCTGCCTTCGGATAGGCATCAAACCACTCGCGCGCTTTCACGCGGGCAATGCTGCGCGGCAGTGAGAATGTTTCACGGATATAGCCATCGCTGATATTCGGCTTCACGCCGGATGCAGCTTTGCGCATCTGCCTGCGCAGACCTTCAAGCGGCGGTTTTGGCGGAATGGATGTCATAAGCGATCTCCTTTACAGCACCATCGAAGGGTCAAAAGACAAAGCGGACATTTTAAGCTCGGCATAAATTAGTCATTTACAAAGGGTTACAATCCGCAGCTGCACTACTCACACAACCCTGTATTGTAATTTACCGCAGAATCTCGCTAGAAACGAGTCATTTCCGTGTCTCTTATCGCTATAAAGTGTGAACGGAATCTGTCTTTTTCCAAAAAACAGAAAGCTTTCATAAACATAATCCGGTTTATGAAGACTATATAACCTGTTGACAGCTGCTGATATGCTGGTGCTGCGGCTTCACCCAAAGCACCCAAAACATAACAAGGAACCAAGCATGCAACGTCCGGATCTTCCAGCTCATCTTCCAGATAATATCGATGAGAAAAAACAACTGGCGCAAAACTGGTTCGAAGAACTGCGTGACCGTATCTGCTCCCTGTTTGAAACGCTTGAAGACGAAGTCGCAGGTCCGCTGAGTGACCGCGAAGCCGGCCGTTTTGTTCGCACACCTTGGGCAAAAGATGAAGGTCGTGGTGGCGGCGGTGTTATGTCGATGATGCATGGCCGTGTTTTTGAAAAAGTCGGTGTGCATGTCTCCACAGTCTATGGTGAGTTTTCACCGGAGTTCCGCGCACAAATTCCGGGTGCCGATGAAGACCCGCGTTATTGGGCAAGCGGCATCTCGCTGATTGCACATCCGCAAAATCCGAATGTACCGGCAGTGCATATGAATACCCGTATGGTTGTCACAACCCGCCAGTGGTTCGGCGGTGGTGCCGATCTGACACCGGTACTCGATCGTCGCCGGACACAGGAAGATGCCGATAGTCAGGCCTTCCATAAAGCGCTGAATTTCGTCTGCAACAAACATGCAGGCATTGCCGATTATGACCGCATGAAACAATGGTGCGATGAATATTTCTATCTGCCGCACCGTCAGGAGCCACGCGGTATCGGCGGCATTTTCTATGACTGGCTGCATTCAGCCGTCGAACAGGGCGGATGGGATGCTGACTTTGCATTCACTCGCGATGTCGGCCGCTGCTTTGCCGTGGTCTATCCGCATATTGTGCGCCAAAATTTCAACCAGCCATGGACAGAGGAAGATCGCGAAGAACAGCTGATCCGCCGTGGCCGCTATGTGGAATTCAATCTGCTGCATGACCGTGGCACGATCTTTGGTCTCAAAACCGGCGGCAATATCGCCTCGATCCTGTCTTCCATGCCGCCAGTGGTAAAATGGCCTTAATATAAATATCAGAACGGGGGCATTAGCCCCCGTTTTTTTATTAGAGCGCCGTGTGCCAGTCTTGGCACACGGCGCTCTAACACTTTAAAACCAGAGCATAATTCCTTTAATTGATCCAAGTTTAAGGCATTATGCTCTGGCCCCCATACTTTATTGATCAAAGTTTTTCAGAAACTGACTGCGGATAAACAGCCCCGGACTCATCTCTGTCGGCTTGTCAAAGGCCTTCATATTCGCAAAAACCAACTGACGGCCATCCTTTTCTGCCCAGCCCACGAACCAGCCCAGATGCTGCTTACCTACAAAATTGCCTTTTGCATCACGCAGCCGTGCAGCACCGGTTTTGCCGGTAACTTTCCAACCTTTTTCAGACATAAGAACCGTCATAGCAGCTTTGGTTTTCTGCTGTGCCTGTTTAGAAACAGGCAGTGTCTCATGCACAAGCTTATTCAGAAACTGCACCTGCTCGTCAGGCGAAATTTCCAGTGACGAGCCGATCCATGAACCTGTCAGCCCGTCCTGTTTTCCGGCTCTGCCAGAAACATCCTTATTCCCGTAATCAAGTGCTGCAACAGCTTCCGAAAACTGCTTCTGTCCCAACTGTTTAGTAATCTCACGAGAATACCAGACAACTGATTTCTCCAGCCACCGAGCGGGATCAACAGCAATCCTATCGCGTTCCGGCGCTTCCATTTCAGGCTTCCACTGCCACACCGGTTCATGTTCGGATTGCAAGATATTTTTATCAAAACCAATAACAGCAAGCGGCACTTTAAAAGTCGATGCCGGTGTAAAACGTTTATCGCACTGCCCTTCACGTGACAGCACTTTTTGCGTTGCGGCATCCATGACCACCGCGCATTCAGCAACAACGCCCTTTTCTGCGGCCTGAACCTGAAAACTCATCCCGCCAGTCAAACCCAAAGCCAATAACGCCGCTGATCGCAATTTTATATCCATGATACGTAAGTCCTGAATGCTGAAAATATTTAAATCATTTCAGATGAAACACGATATGCAAAAACCGTATTCGTCATCTGAACTGGCATCTAGAACCAAAACGGGGCGGAATTTCCGCCCCAATATGTCACGATAATGTTGCTAACAAATTTTCTTTTGTGAGCTCAAATCCGGAAGCCAGCCATGCTGCCTCCAGTGCTTTGAGCCGCTTGCCAAGCTCGGGGCCTTTTTCGAAACCCAGCTTCATCAGATCGGCACCGCTGACAGGAAACACCGGCACATCTGCCGTCTCCGCAACCTCCAGCAAACGACTATACTGCCCTGCCCGCATCATCGCCTGATTATCATTCTCCGCTTCTGCGCGCGCAGAGATCAATGCCAGTTTCATCCGGTCAATGAGAGCCTGCCGCGAACCGCCATAGATCAGCTTGATCAGACCGGTATCGGACAATTCAGGCTTCGGCAGATCAGCCAGCGCCCAGGCTTCCAACCGCGCTTTATCGGCATTGGAGAGGCGCAATCTCTTGCCAAGTTCAGCCATTCGTGCGGCATCCGGCGGCACAATTGTCTGCAAACGTAACAAAGCATCCGGCTTCCAGCCCAGATCGCGCTCACTGCGCACCAGCGCATGAATACCATCAATGCCCCATTTCTCGCTTTCCGACAGAATTTGGCTTAACACACCGGACTGGCGCATCCATAGCAATGCGCGTGACGGATCAGGAGCAGAGAGCAGTTTTTTCAGCTCTGACCACACCCGCTCGGCAGACAATGACTGTAAATGGCTTTTCAGTTTAGCACTGGCTTTCAGACCTGCCGCATCCGGCCGTCCTGTTCCATACCATGCGAAGAAGCGGAAAAAGCGCAGGATACGCAGATAATCTTCCGTAATCCGTGTCTCGGCATCGCCGATAAATCGCAGAACTCTGGCTTCAATATCCGCCAGTCCGCCGACATGATCCACCACATCGCCATTGGCACGCACATAGAGCGCATTGACAGTAAAATCACGGCGCTCGGCATCGGTCTGCCAGTCGCGGCCAAAGGCAACCGTAGCCTGGCGTCCGTGCGTTTCCACATCGGCGCGCAGCGTTGTCACCTCATAGGGCACACCATGTGCAACAACCGTTACAGTGCCATGATCGATACCGGTCGGCACAACTTTAAAGCCACATTTCTCAGCACGCGCTTTGGTCTCTTGTGGCAGCGTTGTGGAGGCAATATCAATATCGCCCACCGGCTCGCCCAGCAATGTATTGCGCACAGCACCGCCAACAACGCGTGCCTCTTCACCATCTTCTGAAAGTACTGCCAGCAATTGCTGCAAAGACGGCACATTCAGCCAGTCCGCACGATCTGCAATATTCAGCACTGTCATTGTCTTCTCACTCACGCATAAAGCCTTTCATAGAGGCTGCGGATAATCCCCGCTGTTGCGCCCCAGATATTCCGATTCTGATAATGGATGGCATAGAAAAACCGTTCATGCCCTGCAAAGATCCGGCTCTCGCGCTGATGCTGCTGCGGGTCCATCAGGAAGTGCAACGGTACTTCAAAAATATCCGCCACTTCATCCGGATTGGCGCGCAGTTCAAACGGTGTGCGGACTACAGCCAAAACCGGTGTAATCGTATAGCCGCTGCCGGTCATATATTGCGGCAGGCGCCCCAGTGTCTGAGCCTGTCTCACGTCCAGCCCGATTTCCTCATTAGCCTCGCGCAGTGCCGCATGTTCCGGGCTTAAATCCTCAGCATCAATCTTGCCACCGGGAAAAGCCACCTGCCCTGAATGGCTGCGCATCTGCGCATTACGTGTGGTCAGCAAAACACTGGCATGATCACCGCGATCCACCACAGGGATCAACACGGCTGCCGGTTTGAGATTGATCTTCAGGCGCGGATCAGCACCCGCCATAACATGAGAGGCAGTCCATTGCGGATTGAGCGCATGATCACCGCCTACTGGCAAGCCGCTTGAATCAAATTCATCGGCAACCGCCATAGCGCTTTGTTTTTGTTCAACTCTGCGCATCAAATCCTGCGCCGTAAAACCCGTATCCGTTATAAAATCTGTCATCTTATCACTGTAAGTTTTCAGCTGCCATTACCGGAAATAACTGCCCGCTTGAGCGCAAGGCAAACATCAGCTGCCCGTCGATCAGCAGCTCTTCACCAAGGGCTACCAGATCATACATCACAGCACGGCTAACCAGCGCTTCAAGACGTCCTCTGACCAATATATAGGGTTTCAATCCGCCGGTTTCATCATCAATAACAAAACGCAGCGGATGTTCTGCACCGGCTTTTACAACATCACCGACATTGGTACGGAAAGTCAGAACCTGTGTGTCTCCTTCGCCGGAGACGTGCATCTCAACGGCATTGAAATGTGCATCCTCTACACGGATGGCGATCTTCTCAACCGGTGTCACCAGATAGGTTTTGCCATCTGCATCTTTGCGCAGCACCGTGGAAAACAAACGCACCAGCGCTGGACGGCCAATCGGTGTGCCCATATAGAACCATGTGCCATCGGCCTTGATTTCCATATCCAGTTCACCGCAAAAATCCGGCTCCCAGCGCTCCACCGGCGGCAATCCCTTATTCTCTTTGCCCTCTCCAAGCTGGCTGGCAGCACGACGCATCAGCGCATCAAGACCACCTGAATCAGCGGCATCCCCTTTAGCAACAACACCGGCTTTCTTGTTTGTTTCCGTCATATTGCCGCTGTTCATTTTAGTTTCCTGTTAAGAGCTGTGCCTAATCGCCGGATGCATGTGCGATTAAACAGACCGATACCATTTACGCTTTCGTCAGCATGACATAGTCTTGCCCGATGATTCAAGTAATCCGGATAAAGCATCTGTTCAGGAATTAAGAGGACATTATGAATTTTACCACTGCGCCGAACATAGATCCTGAGGCCGTAATAAAGGCTGCCGATCAGGCTGTCAGTGATATCAACCGGATACGTGAACAAATCGGACAAGTTATCTATGGTCAGCAACAGGCCGTTGAGAATACGCTGGTCGCATTGCTTGCCGGTGGTCATGCCTTGCTGGTCGGTGTGCCGGGTCTGGCAAAAACACGTTTGGTGGAAACGCTTGGCACTGTTCTCGGCCTTGATGAAAAACGCATCCAGTTTACACCGGATCTGATGCCGTCTGATATTATCGGTTCGGAAGTGATGGATCAGGACAGCGATGGCCGCCGCTCCTTCCGCTATATTAAAGGACCAGTTTTTGCCCAGTTGCTGATGGCCGACGAAATCAACCGTGCCTCACCGCGCACCCAGTCGGCTTTGTTGCAGGCAATGCAGGAATATCATGTCAGTGTCGCCGGTCAGCGCCACGATCTGCCAAACCCGTTCCATGTGCTGGCAACCCAAAACCCGCTGGAACAGGAAGGCACCTACCCGCTGCCGGAAGCACAGCTTGACCGTTTTCTGATGCAGATCGATCTGGATTATCCTGATCTGGATGCCGAACGCGCCGTACTCCTCAACACTACCGGCACAGCACAGGCACGCCCGGTCAAAGTGATTGAGGCTGCCCGTCTGCAGGAAATCCAGCAGCTGATCCGTCAGATGCCGGTGCCGGAAACCGTGCTTGAAGCGATCCTCAAACTGGTACGTTCTGCCCGCCCTGATGCAGATAATCTTCATGCGAAAAACCACATCAGCTGGGGGCCGGGTCCGCGTGCCGGACAGGCCTTGATGCTCTGCACCCGCGCTCGCGCACTTTATGAAGGCCGCCTTGCGCCATCTGTTGATGATGTGAAAGCGCTGGCCGAGCCGGTTCTCCAGCATCGTATGGCGCTGAATTTTGCCGCGCGTGCCGATGGCGTGAGCGTGCGTGATGTGATTGCCAAACTGACACAGGCTCTCGATTAATGGCTGCAACCGGTACCATAACCAGTCCGGAACAGGCCATTGACCTGCTTAGCCCTTCCCGCCAGCAGGCGGCACTGATGCCGGATCTGATCACACAGGCACGTCACATTGCCGGCTCTGTGATCAATGGCTGGCATGGCAGACGCAAACGCGGTACCGGCGATAATTTCTGGCAGTTCCGTCCATATGCGCAGGGCGATATGCTCTCGCGCATTGACTGGCGGCGCTCTGCCCGTGATGACCATACCTACATGCGTGACCGCGAGTGGGAAACGGCGCATACGATCTGGCTGTGGTGCGATCCTTCGCCGTCCATGCTTTATCAGTCACGTTTCAGTCCGGTTTCCAAGCAACACCGTGCACTGGTGCTGACACTGGCACTGGCCGAGTTGTTCAGCCGCTCCGGTGAACGCATCGCCTATCCGGAAATTATACCGCCATTGCTTGCGCGTAACGGCGCTGAGCGGCTGGCAACTGCACTGCTGCAACAAAAGGCAGTATCAACAGAACCTGATCTGCAATCTTTGCAACGCTTTAACGAGCTGGTGCTGATCAGCGATTTTCTGCAACCGGCTGATGTTTTGAGCGCTAAGCTGGATCAGATTGCGAGGCGCGGTATCCGCGCACATCTCATCGCCGTTGCCGATCCTGCCGAGGCGGATTTTCCTTTTGCAGGCCGCACAGAATTTCGTGATCCGGTCAGCGGAACGGTTCTGGTCGCCGGTCAGGCGCAAACCTATGCGGAAGAATATCGCAGGCTCTATCAGGCACAGCGCGAATTTTTACGCGAAACCTGCACAAAATTTGGCTGGAGCTTTATCACCAGCCCTACCGACAAACCCGCCGCACAGGCGCTCACGACATTGCATGGCTTTTTGGCGCAGTCTCACACCGCATCCGGAGGCGCGTTTTAAATGCCGCTGATTTTCACTGCCCCGTGGCTGCTTGCCGGACTGACAACTTTACCCGTTATCTGGTGGCTGTTGCGGGCAACACCGCCAAAACCGGCACAGGAACCATTTCCGCCGCTGGCTATTCTGGCAAAAATTGCCCGCCACGATCAGGAAGCCAGCAAAAGCCCGTGGTGGCTGACGGCATTGCGCCTGTTGCTGGCAGCACTCGTCATTTTCGCTGTTGCAGGCCCTGTCTGGAAACCACAGCCCGTCACTTTCACCGGCACACAGCCAGTTGTCATTATGATTGATAATGGCTGGGCTTCGGCACCGCATTGGGCAGAATTTGAAAATCAGGCACAATGGCTGATCGCCAATGCCGAGAAAAATGACGCGCCGGTTTTTTTGACCGCGACAGCTGAGCCGCAAAATACCGCAAGCGGGCCGTTTACCGCTGCACAGGCACTAGAGCGTCTGCAAGCGCTGGAACCACGCCCCGTCCCCGTTGAGCGTCTTACTACAGCGGAGCGCCTGAACACTGCTCTGAAAAACACACCGGAAGCCCGCATATTTTATCTGAATGACGGTCTGGAACGCGCTCAGGACAAACAGGCTTTTGCTGCGCTGGATAAGGTTCAGGCGGTTTCCGTGCAACTGATCATGCCTGAAAGCCAGCCGCTTTATGCCATTCAGGGCGTTTCCAATCAGCAGGATGCTTTGACCGTCAGCCTGTTGCGCCCGTCTGATGATCGTAAAGCTGCGCGAGCCCGGATCAGCGCCTATGACAATCAGGGGCGCGTATTGGCACAGACCCAAGCGGAGTTTGCAGAAAATTCTGACAAGGCAACAGCGCAACTGATCATACCGGTTGAGCTGCGCAATGATATTGCCATGGTGCGCGCAGATCAGATGCGCCACGCCGCTGCCACATGGTTGCTGGATGATAATAATCGCCGCCGCCGTGTCGGTCTGCTCGATGCCGGTAATGCGGATAAGGCACATTCACTGCTGTCGCCCTTGCATTATATTTCGTCCGCCATGGCACCTTTTGCCGATCTGATCAGCGCTAATGACCGCGATCTGGCTCAGTCGGTTGATAGCCTTCTGGAGAAGAAACCATCCGTCATCATCTTGTCCGACATCGGACGTCTGCCGGAAGGCGCGACCACTAAATTGCTGAAGTGGGTTGATGAAGGCGGCACATTGCTGCGTTTTGCGGGGCCGCGCCTGGCGGCAGCGCAAAGCGGCGATCAAAATAATAAACGTGATCCGCTGCTGCCTGTGCAATTGCGCAGCGGCCAGCGTAATCTTGGCGGCACATTGTCGTGGTCAACACCGCAATCCATTGCTCCCGCACCGGAAAACAGCCCGTTCCGCAACATCCAACTCCCCGATGATGTGACTGTGCTGCGGCAAGTGCTGGCAGAACCATCACCGGATCTGATGCAGAAAAGCTGGCTCAATCTGGCGGATGGTACACCCCTAATTACGGGTGAAAACCGTGGTGCCGGTCGTTTGGTGCTGTTTCATGTCGCGCCGGATATCGGCTGGTCGAGCTTGCCGCTTTCCGGCGGCTTCGTCGATTTGCTGCGCCGCATTACGGAAACCTCCGGCGCACAAAGTGCGACGGGAGCAACGGATCAGACAATTACCCTGCCAGCCTATCGCCTGCTCGATGCTGACGGCAATCTGACAGGCCAGCCGGTTACCGCGCGTCCGCTGGTGATTGAAAAAGGCAAAACCCCTGCAAGCTCAATTCTCAATCCGCCCGGCCTTTACGGCACAGAGCAGGCGCATAAAGCTTTGAATTTGATGAGTGGCGATACAGTAATGAACCCGTTGGCCAAACCGGATATGACCGGCAATGTCAGTATGGTACCGGCGACCAAGGCGCAGACCATCAATCTGCAAGGCCCGTTATTTGCATTGGCTGCTCTGTTGCTGGCGCTTGATGGTCTGCTGATGTTGTGGATTGGCGGTACGTTTTCAGGTCGCCGGTTGCGCGACTTCTCGTCAAAATCCTCCGGCACAGTCAAATCCCTGCTGATCCTTTTTGTTTTGTCAGCGGTATTTGTTGCCTCACCTTTCGCTGTCCAACCGGTACGGGCGCAGGAAACAGCAGTAAAAGATGACAGCAAACCCGACGATCAGGCAAAGATTGACGTACTTGACGTCACCCATCTGGCCTATGTACTGACCGGAGACAAAGCCACAGATGATGTGAGCCGTATCGGTCTGAGCGGTCTCAACCAGTTTGTTGCCGACAAAACCTCACTGGAACCAGGCGCACCAATTGGCGTTGATCCGGAAAAAGATGAGCTGGCTTTTTACCCGATGATCTATTGGCCGGTAGATGAGAAAGCGCCGTTTCCGAGTGAAAAAGCTCTGCAGCGCATTGATGCTTATATGCAGCAAGGCGGCACAGTCATTTTCGACACCCGCGACCAGCTCTCAGGGAATACGAGTGGTCTGAGCGGCAGCAGCCCTGCCACCGAGCGCCTGCGCGAAATGCTGGATGCGATGAATATTCCGCCACTGGCACCGGTCGCGGATAATCATGTTTTGAGCAAAACCTTCTTCTTGATGCCCGATTTTCCCGGCCGCTATCGTGGTAGTCCGCTCTGGGCTGAGGCGCCCGTTGAGAGTTCAGATACCGCTGATCAAAGCGCCGACAGACCGGTGCGCAACGGCGATGGTGTCAGCCCGATCCTGATCACCGCCAATGATCTCGCAGGCGCATGGGCGATGGATGGAAACTGGCAGCCGCTTTATCCGACAGTGCCGAATGATCCGATGCAGCGTATTTATGCCCTGCGCGGTGGTGTGAATATGGTTATGTATGTGCTGACCGGTAATTATAAAGCAGATCAGGTGCATGTGCCCGCTTTGCTGGAACGGTTGGGGAATTAATGATGAGCCTGTTTTCCCTCAACTTCTCCCCGTTGCTCCCTTCCCTCTGGCTTACACTCTGTCTGGTGCCGCTGGCGCTCATCACGTTTGCAGGTTTAGCCTTACGCAAACGCGGCAGCCTGTTGCGCCTCGCCGGTTTTGCAGCACTCGCATTAGCCTTGTTCAATCCGGAAATCACGCGCGAGCAACGGGAGCCGCTGAAAACGATTGTCGGCATTGTGGTTGACCGCAGTGCCAGTCAATCTCAGGGCAATCGCACACAGGATACTGACAGTGCGCTTGAAGCTTTAAAACAAAAGCTCAGCGCCCAGCCGGATATTGAAACACGGATTATCGAAGCCGGTGCCGGTACAGAAAACCGCGATACTACCCGTCTGTTTACAGCACTGAACGAAGGTCTGCGCGATGTACCGCCATCGCGGATCGGCGGTGCGGTAATGATTACTGATGGGCAGGTGCATGATGTGCCTGCGAAAACCGATGAGCTGAATTTCCAAGCCCCAGTTCACGGGCTGATTACCGGTACAGGCGATGAATTTGATCGCAGCATCCGCTTTATCCGCGTGCCGCGCTTTGGTCTGAGCGGCAAACCGCAGGAACTGGTTTTCCGTGTTGATGATGCCGGTAAAATCCCCGTAAATGCATCACAGGCCACAGTTACCATTCGTATCAATGGCGAACTGGTTGCCACAGTTCCGGCACCTGTTGGTCAGGATGTCAAAACCGAGATCACCCTGCCCCATGCCGGTCGCAACATTGTGGAAATCGCCACAGATCCGCTGGAGGGTGAAGTTACCACAGCCAATAATCAGGCTGTTGCGCTGATAGATGCAATCCGCGAAAATCTGCGGGTGCTGCTGGTTTCCGGTGAGCCGAATAATGGTGAGCGCACATGGCGCAACCTGCTCAAATCCGACACCTCTGTCGATCTCGTGCACTTCACCATTCTGCGTCCGCCGGAAAAACAGGATGATACGCCGATCAACGAATTATCACTGATCGTTTTCCCGACACGCGAATTATTCGTCGACAAGGTTGAAGATTTCGACCTGATCATTTTCGACCGCTATCAGCACCGCAATGTGCTGCCGCTGCTCTATTACGATTACATTGCGCAATATGTGCAGAATGGCGGCGCTCTGCTGATCGCGGCTGGCCCCGAATATGCGGACAGCATGTCCATCGCTCGCACGCCGCTGCTCAGTGTTTTGCCTGCCTTGCCAACCGGCACAGTCACAGAAAAAGGCTTTTATCCGCGTCTGACTGAATCAGGTAAACGTCATCCTGTGACACGCGGTCTTGAAGGCAGCGAGCAGGAACCACCGCAATGGGGTCGTTGGTTCCGCTCTATCGATATTAATACACCGCAGGGCGAAACCGTGATGCAAGGCCCTGACAACAAACCATTGATGGTGCTTGGTCATCAGGGCAAAGGCCGCGTTGGCATGCTGCTCTCAGATCAGGGCTGGCTCTGGGCGCGCGATTTTGAAGGTGGTGGCCCCTATGCATCGCTCTATCGTCGAATGGCGCATTGGCTGATGCAGGAACCGGAACTGGAAGAAGAAGCTCTGACCGCCAAGGGGACTTCCGACCGGCTGGACATTACCCGCCAGACGATGAGTGATAAGGTACCTGCTGCCAAAGTCACCACACCATCAGGTAAAGTGCTTGACGTACCACTGACGCAATCTTTCGCCGGTCAGTTCACCGCGCAACTGCCGGTCAGTGAACAAGGGCTCTATAAAATTGAGAATGGTGATTATTCCGTTCTTGCCCATGTCGGCAATGTGGATACACCGGAATTGCGCGACAGCATTTCCACCACACAGAAACTGCAACCGGTAGCGCAGGCCAGCGGCGGCAATATTATGCGCCTGCGGGAAGCAGCAGAGCAAACGGCTATCACTATGCCGGATGTCACTTTGATGAACCGCGCACAAACGCAAAGCCCAGCCGATATGCTGGGCTTCAAACCGACACAGGATACAAGTCTGGTAGCGGTGCATCGCATTCCGCTTTTCACCAGCCTGCTGGCCTTGGCAGCATTGCTGCTCATTCTCGGTGGGACGTGGTATCGTGAAGGGCGTTAAAAATGAAAAGGCGGTTTCAGTAATCTGAAACCGCCTTATTTTAAGACTAAAGCTGATTGAGATGTCTGACCTGCCCCGCCAGTTCTTGCAAGTCCGGCCCGGTCAAATGCTCGGCACCCGGCAGGATACAAGCCAGCAATCTCTCCGGATTAACCGGCGCAGGCATAATCACCTTATTCGCGTCCACTTTGACAAAGCCGAACGTATTATAATAAGGGGCATCACCGACCAACAGGCTCAGCCGGTGTCCGGCTTTTGCTGAGGCTTCCATCGACTGGTTCATCAAAATCCGGCCGATGCCGCGACTTTTCCAGCCATCGCGCACAACCAAAGGTCCCAGCAGCAAAGCCGGTGTGGTGCCGATTGCAATCGGTGTCATTCTGATAGAGCCGATCAGCCGTCCGCCATGCAGTGCCACGAAAGACAAATCGCGATCATGCGCCCCGCCCTCGCGGATACGTGCTGCAGCGCGGACAAATCTGCCCGGTCCAAAAGCAAGCGCATTAATTTCTTCGATTTCCGCATCGTGGGCGCAGTTTTCCTGCGCGTAGGTCAATTCAGACTGCAACATGGCACATCACTATTTCAGAGATTTTAAATTCAGAATTTTCGCGTTCTTCTGTCGCCGTCAGAGGGCGTAAAACGCAAACAGGTGTCCACCGGTGCCGCGCACCGTTTACAATCTCATCGTCGGATGAACTGCAGACCTGTCAATTCCGTTCTCCTGAAAGGTGAAGTGCCGCAAACTGATGCGGATGAGATTGCTTAGCATCATTCTTTTTCATCGTAAAGAGCTATGATGAAAATACCATAGACGCAGTATCGTCCTGTTTTCAGGACAGCGTGTTCTGCAAAAACACTCAGATCAAACGAGACTTTCGGGTATTTTGTACTACATTAAAGCCATGAATTTATGGGCGGCAACTGTTGATGGTCAATCCGGCTCCGCCATCCAAAAGAAGGAATAACCTCATGGGTCTTTTAGTTGACGGCAAATGGCACGACCAATGGTATGATACGAAAGCGACCGATGGGCGCTTTGTCCGCTCGGCATCGCAATTTCGTAACTGGGTCACCGCTGACGGCAGTGCAGGCTCAAGCGGTACCGGCGGCTTTAAAGCCGAAGCCGGACGCTATCATCTCTATGTCTCCCTCGCCTGTCCGTGGGCACACCGCACACTGATTTTCCGCGCTTTGAAAAAGCTGGAAGATGTCATCAGCGTTTCTGTTGTTGATTATCTGATGGCCGAAGAAGGCTGGACATTGTCCGGTAAAGACGGCGCAACACCGGATCACCTCTATGGTGCCAAGCGCCTTTATGAGATCTATACCCGCGCCGATCCGCATTATTCCGGGCGTGTGACTGTACCGGTTTTATGGGACAAGCAGCAGCAGACGATTGTCTCCAATGAATCTGCCGAGATCATTCGCATGCTCAATACTGCCTTCAATGAATTCGGCGATGCCTCGCTGGATTTCTATCCGGAAGAACTGCGCAGTGAAATTGATGCGCTGAATGATTTTATCTATCCGAACATCAATAATGGCGTTTACCGTGCAGGTTTTGCCACTGCACAGGATGCCTATGAAGAAGCCTATAACAATGTATTCGATGCTCTGGATAAGATCGAAGACACTCTCAGCAAGCAACGCTATCTGGCCGGCACCCGCCTCACAGAGGCAGACTGGCGTCTGTTTACCACGCTGATCCGCTTTGATCCGGTCTATGTCGGGCACTTCAAATGCAACAAAGCCCGCATTGCGGACTATCCAAACATCTCAAATTATGTGCGCGAGCTCTATCAGATGGAAGGTATATCCAGCACGGTTAACTTCGCTCATATCAAAAGTCATTATTACATGAGCCATAAAACAATCAATCCGACCGGTGTAGTACCTTCAGGCCCGCAATTAAACTACAATGAGCCGCACAACAGAGATCGTTTTTAATTTTTTACGTGAATACAACTTGATTCACTAAGTAAAAACCGCCTGAAAAATACGCTCTATACATAAAAATACTCTGAATGAATATAAAAGAGCGCCTTGCTCAATGTGTCAATTTTATCACACCGCATTACAATCAATATGTAATGCGGTGTTTTGCTATGCCTGATTGATTTCGATCAATGGAGAGTTCCTTGCCGCCTGTCATTTTACATGCATTCATAAGCACAACTTAATTTAAACCTGTGCATTCCTGAGCTTTAAGGATATCTGACATGGCATTATTTTCGGCAAACCGTCACACCTGCGCCCTTCTGGCCGCAACAGCACTCACTGCTCTTGCAGTGCAGCCTGTTCTGGCTGCCGATGCAATTATTGCACCGATTGAACCACAGATCACAGAAAATCTGCCGGTTGTGCTCAGCCCGTGGCAGGTTCGTGTTCGTGCGCTTGGCGTCGTTCCGGAAAATCGTGGCTATGTCAATGAAGTACCGGGTTCAGGTATTAAAGCTTCCAATACAGTCGTGCCGGAACTCGACATTTCTTACTACTTCACCAACAATATTGCGGCTGAACTGATCCTCGGCACAACCTATTCCAACATTACCGGCAAAGGCGCTATTGATGGTCTTGATGTTGGTAAAACATGGCTGCTGCCACCAACTCTGACCCTGCAGTACCACTTCACTGATTTTGGTGCTTTCAAGCCATATATCGGTGCCGGTGTGAACTACACCTTCTTCTACAACCAGAAGAACCACGATGCAGACTATCTGAAAGTTAAGAATACTTTCGGCGGTGCGCTTCAGGTTGGTTTTGACTACATGATCGACGATCATTGGGGCTTCAACTTTGACGTTAAAAAACTCTATCTGCGTCCGAACTTCGACGTAACTGTCAACGGCACAGAAATGAGCGGCAAAGCCAAGCTTGACCCATGGCTGATCGGTACAGGTATCACCTACCGCTTCTGATCTTTATTGAAAAAGCCCGCTTTCAGCGGGCTTTTTTATCTCAGATTTTATTCAATACCGATCAGATCGCCCCAGTCGGCACGTCGCGCCTGTGCAAACAGCGCTTTATCGCGTTTGGTAATCAGTTCCTCGGCAACCGTACCATCCGTATTGCAAAGTTTAACCGCAACTTTGCCGCCACCGATTTTCGGCTGCATCAATACGCGCTGGCCGCCAAGAGCCACAGGCTGACGGGATACGGCCAGATAACTAAACTTCTCGTCTTCCCAAGGCACATCCGCCTCTTTGGTCATCCGGTGAATTTTGGTTCGCGCAACACGCCGCGAAAAATGACACCAATCCGGTGCCTGCACAGCACAAGACTGGCTATGTGTACAAGGTGCAGCAATATATGCGCCCAAAGCCTGTAACTGCGCACGGGCATCGAGGATGCGCTGCCAGCCAGCCGGTGTACCGGGCTCAACAATCACAAACACACCTTCTGTGTGGTTCCACAATTGCGCGATCAGCTGCTGTCGCGCTACCTCGCTCAACTCATCCAGCACATAAGCCAGTGTCACCAGATCTGAGGCTTGTGCATTTTTCAAACCAGTTGTCACATCAGCAGCAACCCATTGCACATCAGCAACCGGCGCATGGGCTGAAAGCTTCTCTCCCACAGCGCGGATCGCATTACTGCCCTCCAACAAACGGGATTGCTCAATCTCCGGCCAGACGTCAGAGGCAGCCCACAGCGCCGTTCCAGGCCCTGCACCAATATCCAGATGAGTACGCGGAGAAAACGCGTCACATATATGCGCGGTTTCCTGCAAGGCAGAGGTGACAGCGGCAAAAGTCGCAGGCAAACGTGCCGCCAGATAAGCATATGCTGCCAATTCGTCAGATAAGTGCCACTTGCCGTCACGGGTTTCAGCACGATAACGACGGCTCAACACAGCCGAAGCCTTCTGCAAGTCAGCCAGTACAACGCCCTGCAATTGTGCATCCACAGCCTGTCTCAATGCAGCCGGTAATTCCATAGTCTTATCCCAATAAAAAACTCTGCTGCGCTCTAACACGCAGCAGAGTAATTTTAAACATCAACAATTGCGGCAATCACCGCTCCAGAACCTGACGGATATCCACCAGATTGGAACGCACACGCAGGATGTGGAAACCCATCGTTGTCAGATGTGACGGTGTAAACCATGCATCCTGCCGCCCGTTGGAAACGATTACCGGCTGCATGTCCAATGCGGAGCGCAATTGCTGCTCCATTGTATCCCACAGACCATCCAGATGTTTTTCGGCCAGAACAGCTTTAAAATCCGAATGCGTTGCACGGATCAAACCATAATAAGCATAGAGCTGACCATAGGCGAACCAAAAACGATCATCCGCACGGGTATCAAACCAACCCGCATGATAATTGTCAGAGCGGTCTTTAAGAATTGCCGAGGTTGAACCAAGATCACTGGCGATACGATCGACATACTGAATGAGATTGTCCGCACGAGCATCAAATGTCGCTTCACAATTCTCGAGACGCGTATTGAACGAGCGCAGTTCTTTGATTGCCGAGCGATAATAGCTTGGTGTCGGTGTTTTCGGACCAAACGGGCTCAGACCGAAATACCATGTATCTTCACGGAACTGCACATTACCGCGAGCTTTCTGCAAATCACCGTCGATCTGCGAAGTGCCACGCAGACGGCCAAGAGAGTCAACCAGTTCAATCGTCGTCCGGCGGACAGCCGAATGCACGCCGCGCTGGAACGACGCTTTATTATCCAAGAACGGCGTTCTGTCCCAATCCAGCCCGAAGAAACCCATTTTATAGAACAGCATGGAGGAGATCCACGCATTCTGATTGACGTTAAAATCAGTCAGTTCAGCGGTCACCTCAGCCAAAGCAGACGGCGCGCAAACCCGTGGTTTTTGTGATTGCAAAAATGCACTCTGCGGTGCCGGTTGCGGTTCAGGAGTATCCGGACTTGCCGGAACATTCTCTGCATTATCTTTTGGTGTCTCCGCAGGCGTGGCCGTTGGTTCACCCGGTTCTTTTGCCGGTTCCGGTGCTGCGGTTTTGGCAGGATCAACCGCCTCACCCGGCGTAACAGCATTCTGATAGGCGTATTTAGCGGGATAGTCCGGATCAAAATTTGTCCAGATCTGTGTCTGAAGCATGAAATAGCCGTAGAGCCCTGCCCAGCCGATAACGACGACCGCAATAATGGTTTTCCACAAGACGCTTCGGCCGCGATAAACCCGCCAAAGTGCCCCGAGCGGCACAGCGATCAGGCGCAGCAATGCTGCAATCATACGCCCTATAAAAGCAAAGATATTTCCGATGATCCTCACGGCCTTGTCCTTTATTTCAGCTCATATCCGGCATGCTGATCAGCCTGAAACCGGACAAAACATTTTTCCCGTAAACCCTTGCATAGTTTCACAGAAATACGCAACAGCACCAGATTTTTAAAATCCTGAATGCCGCAGATCCGGCAATGCACTTCAAACTCTGCAACTGTCTCACAGACAGCGCAGCTATTGCAGCACAAACCTTACCGTCAATTTAGTTATTCTTATCGGGATATAAAACGGCCCATCCCGCATTCAATGGTGATTCTGAATTTAATTTTCAGCTTTAGCCTTGAAATTACTGCATATTATTTTTAGCCTGCCTCATTCCGACTTTAATTGTCGTGTTTGCGGATTCTAGAGGAACAAAACAGCTTGAAGACTCCGGACTTTGATGCTTGTTTAACTTTGAGGGGCCGGAACATGTCGCACAAAACTGTGCTGCGGTTTTCTGTCAAACTGCATAAATACAAACAACAGAGCAGTTTCGGGGAAGCGGAAATGCTCTGTGATAAATAAATATAATCCGGTCAATGGAGAGATTCATGCATTTCCAGTCAGCAAAACAGCTGTACCCAACCAAATTGTCGATGACGAAAACCCGGGCTGCAGCTCTGGCGTTGAGCTGCGCCGCCTTTTTCGCCAGCAGTTCCGGTACAATGGCTGCGGAACCTGAAGCCTGCTCAACCATCCGTTTTTCTGATGTCGGCTGGACAGATATTACCTCGACCACTGCCGTCACAACAGAAATTCTCAAAGCACTCGGCTATAAAACTGATATCAAAATTCTGTCTGTGCCGGTGACCTATGCATCACTGAGCAAGAAAGATATTGATGTGTTCCTCGGCTTCTGGAACCCGTCAATGGCTGCGGATTTGCAACCTTACCTTGATGATAAAACTGTTATTACCCTGCGCACCAATCTGACCGGCGCAAAATACACATTGGCAGTCCCTGCATTTGCCTATGATGAGGGGCTCAAAAACTTCTCTGATATCGCCAAGTTCAAAGACAAGCTCGGCAATAAAATCTATGGCATTGAGCCGGGCAATGACGGTAACCGTCTGATCCTCGACATGATTTCCAAAGGTGCCTTTGACCTCAAAGGTTTTGATCTCGCAGAATCCTCAGAACAGGGCATGCTGGCACAGGTCACCAAGGATATTAAAGCCAAGAAGCCTGTAGTCTTCTTAGGCTGGGAACCGCATCCGATGAACTCGCGCTTTGATATGCGCTATCTCGAAGGTGGCGATGAGTTCTTTGGCCCGAACCTCGGCGGTGCAAAAGTCGAAACCAATGTCTGGAACGGCTACACCGAGCAATGCCCGAATGTCGGAAAATTCCTGACCAATCTTGAGTTCACCCTTGAAATGGAAAACCAGATCATGGGTCAAATTCTGGACGATGGTGAAGATCCGGCAAAAGCAGCAACCGCATGGATCAAGGCCAATCCAGATGCGCTCAGCCCGTGGCTGAAAGACGTCACCACACTGGATGGCAAGGACGGGCTGGCAACTGTGAAAGCAGCTTTCGGCCTTTAAATATTACCGATAAAAGCAGCTGCTCTGAACTTCGGGGCAGCTGCTTCAGATTGACAGCAGTATTTTCGATTATTTTTCAACCGGATATGCTCCGGAATATACTGACAGGAAACGGGGGCCTGACTTTTGGACTGGCTGACTTCACAAAAAATTCCCGTCGGGCGCACGGCAAAAAATGCTGTCACCTGGTTAACTGAAAATCTGAGCTGGCTTTTCGACGGTATTGCCGCCGTTATGCAGACCTTGATTGACGGCTTGCTGGCCGTATTGAAATTCCCGCATCCCTTTATATTGATTGCGATTTTTGCAGCCATCGCATGGGGTTTGCAGCGTAAAATCTCGACTGTTGTCCTGACTGTTCTGGGCTTTTTGTTTATTCTCAATCAGGGCTACTGGGATCAAACTCTGGAAACTCTGACACTGGTGCTCTCAGCCTGTTTTATCTGTATGGCGCTCGGCGTACCGCTTGGCATTGCCTCCGCGCACCGACCAAAACTCTATGCAGTGCTGCGCCCGATCCTCGATCTGATGCAGACTTTGCCAACCTTTGTCTATCTCATTCCGGCGATTGTGTTTTTCGGCATTGGTATGGTGCCGGGGCTGTTGGCTACGGCAATCTTTGTCCTGCCCGCGCCTGTGCGCCTGACCCATCTCGGTATTTCTTCAACGCCGTCGCATTTGAAAGAAGCCGGTGAGGCATTTGGTGCATCCCGTCGCCAATTGCTCTGGAAGATTGAACTGCCTTACGCCATGCCGCAAATTCTGGCAGGTCTTACACAGACCATTATGCTGTCTTTGTCGATGGTCGTGATTGCTGCACTCGTTGGCGCTAATGGTCTTGGCGTGCCGGTCGTACGTGCATTGAACTCCGTGAATACTGCACTAGGCTTTGAAGCCGGATTAGTCATTGTTGTTGTCGCTATTATTCTCGACCGCATCTTCCGTCCGGGCAGGGAAAAATAATCATGGCTTCAATCAGTCTTCAAAATATCAGTATTGTTTTTGGCAATAAGACGGATCGTGCGCTTGATCTTGCCGATCAGGGCTTTAGCCGGACGGAAATTCAGGAAGAAACCGGACATATCCTTGGCGTTCATAATTGTTCACTGGATATCCGTGAGGGCGAGTTACTCGTTCTGATGGGCTTGTCCGGTTCCGGAAAATCCACATTATTGCGCGCCATCAACCGCCTCACTCCGATCAGCCGCGGTTGCGTCACTGTTTATCACGATAATCAGGCGTTTAATGTCACGGATGCCGGCACGAAAGAATTGCGCTATCTGCGCACCCATCTGATCTCGATGGTGTTCCAGCAATTCGGCCTGCTGCCTTGGCGCACTGTTGCAGATAATGTCGGCTTCGGTTTGGAAATTGCAGGACTTAAAAAGCAGGAACGTGCAGAAGCAGTCGCACATCAGCTTGAATTGGTTGGCTTGCAGGACTGGGCAACACGCAAAGTCGGCGAATTATCCGGCGGCATGCAGCAGCGCGTCGGTCTTGCCCGAGCTTTTGCTACCGGCGCCCCGATCCTGTTGATGGATGAGCCATTTTCCGCACTTGATCCGCTGATCCGTGCACGTTTGCAGGATGAATTATTGCATTTACAGGATCATTTGAAAAAGACCATCGTCTTTGTCAGCCATGATCTGGATGAAGCAATGAAGCTCGGCAACCGCATCGCCATCATGGAAGGCGGCCGTATCATTCAGTGCGGCAACGGGCAGGATATTCTCAGCAAACCGGCCAATGACTATGTCGCCGATTTCGTCGCTAATATGAACCCGCTCAGTGTTTTGCTGGCTGCCGACATCATGTCGGCACTTGATCGCAGTGCGCCGCCACGTCCTTTCGCAGCAACAGCCAAGCCCGATACCCCTATTCAGGATATTATGCAGGCGATGGTGCGCAATAATGGCGATGTCGGTGTGGTGCATAATGGTGCAATTGTCGGCAAAATCTCTGCGGATGATGTGGTGCGCAGCCTGACCCGCCATCAGAGATAAATTTTGCTTCTCAAACAAAAACGCCGCGTTGAGCAATCAACGCGGCGTTTTCATTTTCTAATCTGCTTTATTAGAGTGCATCTTATCCGAAAACCGTTTCAAACTTTTCGGCATGCGCTCTAAGCAGCAGAGCGTTTTTTCGCACGTTCTGCAACACGCTGACGGATACTTTCAACATCCGAGCGCGGTGTGGCTGCAAACAGCTTCTTGGTATAGTCATGGCGCGGATTATTGAACACATCATCACGTGTGCCGTATTCAACCACCTCACCGTAATACATCACCATCACTTCGTCAGCGATATAGCGTACCACTGAGAGATCATGGCTGATGAAGACATAGGTCAGGTCAAATTCTTCCTGCAAATCGGCAAGAAGATTGAGTACCTGCGCCTGTACAGACAGATCGAGCGCCGATACCGGCTCATCAAGAACCAGCAAACGCGGGCTGAGCATCAAAGCACGGGCAATCGCAATACGCTGGCGCTGACCACCGGAGAACATATGCGGATAGCGATTGAAATGCTCGCGGCCAAGACCGACCTTGAGCAACATCTGCATCGCTTTTTCCTGACGCTCTTTTGCGGACATATTGGTGTTCAGCAAAAGCGGTTCTGCCAGCACATCGCCGATCTTCTGGCGCGGATTAAGTGAGCCATAAGGATTCTGGAACACGATCTGCACACGTTGGCGCATTTCGCGGGTCAGGCCATCAGTCGCAATATTCACCGGATGCCCGTCGATCAGCAATTCACCGGATGTCTGCGGGTCAATCAAAGTCAGGATGCGCGCAAGTGTTGACTTGCCGCAACCGCTCTCACCGACAATCGCCAGTGTCTTGCCCTTCTCTACCGAGAAGCTGACATTCTTCACCGCATGAACAGTTTTTGCCTTGGAGAACAATCCGCCGCCGCTGTGATAATCCCGCACGATGTTACGGGCTTCAAGAACGATCTCACTCATAGGGCAGCTCCTGACGATGCGGCGTTTTGCAGAACAAAATCAGAAACCGTTGGCAATCGGTCACCGGTCGCATTTTCCGGCAAGGCTGAAAGCAGAGCTTTCGTATAAGGATTTTGCGGGTTCTCGAACAATGAGAGCACATCCGCATCTTCCATTTTATGGCCTTTATACTGCACAATCACACGGTCTGCGGTTTCTGCCACAACACCCATGTCATGCGTGATCATGATCAGACCCATGCCATGCTCTTCCTGCAACCGCATCAGCAGATCCAGAATTTGCTTCTGAATGGTCACATCAAGTGCTGTTGTCGGCTCATCCGCAATCAGCAGCTTCGGATTACAGGCAATCGCAATCGCAATCATGACACGCTGGCATTGACCACCGGACATCTGATGCGGATAGCTGCCAAGGCGATCCGCAGCATCACGAATGCCAACCAGTTCCAGCAATTCAATGGCGCGGGCACGGCGCTGCGCCTTGCCCATTCTGAGATGAAAGCGCAGAACTTCTTCAAGCTGGAAGCCAACAGTAAAGCACGGATTGAGACTGGCAATCGGCTCCTGAAAAATCATCGAGATTTCACGACCAATAATTGCGCGGCGTTCTTTATCGCTCATTTTGAGCAGATCACGTCCGTCAAAGACCATCTTGTCAGCAGTAACTGTTGCCGTTTTAGGCAACAGCCCCATCACTGCCAGCATACCGACAGATTTACCGGAACCGGATTCACCGACAATCGCCAGCACTTCACCGGCATCGACAGAAATATCGATGCCATCCACTGCTTTGAAAGCACCAGTCGAAGTATCAAAAGCAACCGTCAGGTTTTTAATTTCCAAAAGAGCCATCGTCAGCTCCTCTTCAGTTTTGGATCAAGCGCATCGCGCATACCGTCACCAACCAGATTAATGGCGAGAACAGTGATCAGAATGGCAAGCCCCGGGAAGGTCACAACCCACCATGCACGGGTGATGAACTCACGCGCTTCGGCAAGCATTGTGCCCCATTCCGGTGTCGGCGGCTGTGCGCCCATACCAAGGAAGCCAAGAGCCGCGGCATCAAGAATCGCATTGGAGAAGGACAAAGTGCCCTGCACGATCAGCGGCGCCATGCAATTTGGTAAGATGGTCTTGAACATCAGACGCAGACGGCTGGCACCAGCCAGACGGGCTGCAACCACATATTCACGGTTCTTTTCTGCCATAACTGCTGCACGGGTCAGGCGTGCAAAATGCGGCTGCAAAACCAGAGCAATCGCGATCATCGCATTCATCAGACCAGGTCCGAGAATAGCCACCAGAACCAGCGCCAGAATAAGTGACGGGAAGGACAGGATAATATCCATCACGCGCATGATGATTGTATCAACCACGCCACCGAAGAAACCGGCGATGAGACCGACAGTCACACCGGAAACCAGCGATAGCACAACAACAACCAGACCGATAAACAGCGAATATTGTGACCCGTAAATCAATCGGGAAAGCACATCACGGCCAACCGCATCAGTACCGAGCAGATAGGCAGCCTTACCGCCCTCCTGCCATACCGGCGGAGTCAGCAACGCATCGCGATATTGCTGAGTAGGATCATGCGGCGCTAGCAAAGGGGCAAAAACAGCCACCAGCACCAGCGTTACAAAAACAAACAGTCCGATAACCGCGCCGCGGTTAACACTGAAGTAAAACCAGAAATCTGCAAGCTGACGTCGGAACGACACATCAACCGGTTTTTCCAGTGGTACAGTAGAATTACTCATTGGAAACCTCACTTATGCCGGATGCGTGGGTTGATTAAGCCGTAGAGCAAATCAACAGCCAGATTAACAACCATCACAAGGATCGCGATCAGGAGCAAACCGCCCTGAACAGATGGATAGTCACGACGGAAAATACTGTCGATCATCCATTTGCCGATCCCCGGCCAGGAGAAAATAGTTTCAGTCAGGATCGCACCGCCCAGCAATACGCCTACCTGCAAACCGATTGTGGTAATAACCGGAATAAGTGCATTACGCAGGGCATGCATACCAATAACACGGCGCTGACCAAGACCTTTGGCACGAGCTGTACGAACGTAATCTTCACCAAGGACTTCCAGCATCGCGGAACGGGTCTGACGGGCAATGACCGCCATCGGAATAGTCGCCAGCACCACTGTTGGCAAAATCAGATGTGAAACAGCTGATGCGAAAGCACCTTTCTGTCCGGACAGAAGACTGTCAATCAACATAAAACCTGTGACCGGCGGGAAGAAATACATCAGCGAAATACGCCCCGATACCGGTGTCCACTGCAGAATACCCGAAAACAGGATGATAAGCAGCAGGCCCCACCAGAAAATCGGCATCGAATAACCGACCAGTGCCACACCCATGGATGTCTGATCGAACCACGAGCCGCGCTTGACAGCGGCAAATACACCAGCAGGAATACCAATAAGAACAGCCAAAATAATAGCACAAAATGCTAATTCGACTGTTGCAGGGAAAAGTGTAAGGAATTCTGCGATAACCGGTTTTTTGGTAACCATGGACATACCAAAGTCACCATGAAGCAGGCTCCAGATGTAATCCAGATACTGCTGCCACATCGGTTGATCAAAACCGAACTGTTTCATCAGTTCCGCATGCCGCTCCGGAGAAACGCCGCGTTCCCCTGCCATCAGCAGAACCGGATCGCCCGGCAAAACGCGCACAAAACCGAAAGCCAGAATAGTGATACCGAAAAATGTCGGTATCAAATAGGCAATTTTGCTTAAAATGAATCGTATCATGAATATAGCAAGACCGGGCGCTGAATTTTCTCATCCAGCGCCCGGTCATTCTCCTTTAGCGGTTACTCGGAAATATCAACACCGTCGAAACGGTAATCGCCGAGAGGGCTCATTTTGAAGCCTGTAACCTTAGCTGACATAGGGACATAAACCGTCGAGTGAGCCAGTGTATTCCAAGGAGCCTGTTCCTTGAAGATAACCTGAGCCTGTTCATACAGCTTCACGCGTTCTGCCTGATCGGAAGTAATTTTTGCCTTCTGGATCAGATCTTCAAACGGCTGATAGCAGAACTGTGCACGGTTGTTACCACCAACACCTGCGCAACCAAGCAATACGCCGAGGAAGTTATCCGGATCACCATTATCACCGGTCCAACCGAGAATAACTGCACCATCGCGGTCTTTTTCGCCCGATTTCTTGAGATATTCACCCCATTCCATCGATACGATTTCAGCTTTTACGCCAACTTTTTCAAAGTCAGCCTGCATCAGTTCAGCAGTACGGCGCGCATTCGGCATATAAGGACGGCTGACAGGCATCGCCCAGAGCTTCATGTTCAGATCTTTTACGCCGGCAGCTTCCAGAGCTTTTTTGGCAGCTTCTGGATCATACTTGTCGTCTTCAATCGCGTTGTTATAGCCCCACATTGTCGGCGGGATCGGGTTCTTCGCTACCTGACCGGAGCCCTGGAACACGGCATCAATAATTGCCTGCTTGTTAACAGCCTGATTGAGTGCCTTACGCACTTCCGGCTTATCAAAAGGCGCAACAAGGGTGTTATAGGCAAAATAAGCGATATTCAGACCAGCCTGCTCATCAACTTTCAGGTTTTTATCTTCCTGAAGGCCTTTAATGTCGGCAGGTGCCGGATAGGACATCAGATGACATTCACCTGCTTTGAGCTTCTGCGCACGCACAGAGGCATCAGTGGTGATTGCAAAGACCAGATCATCGATCTTCTGCTTTTCACCCCAGAAATCCGGGTTCGCTTTATAACGGATAACCGCGTCTTTCTGATAAGCAACGAAAGTAAACGGTCCGGTGCCCACAGGGAACTGGTTCAGGTTTTCTTTCTTGCCGTCAGCTGCCAGCTTATCCATATATTCTTTCGACATAATCGAAACGAATGGCATCGCAATATTAGCGAGGAACGGTGCTTCAGGACGGGTCAGCACGAATTTAACAGTGTGATCGTCAACTTTGACGATGTCCTTGATCAGCGTGATCATTTCCATGCTGTTAAAATATTCATAAGAAATACCGGCAGTATATTCATACCAAGGATTGTCCTTGTTACGCTGACGGTCGAATGAATAGATAACGTCATCCGCATTCAGTTCACGGCTAGGTGTAAAATAATCCGTGGTCTGGAACTTTACGCCCTTACGCAGATGGAATGTATATTCCAGTCCGTCTTCCGAGACTTCCCACTTTTCAGCAAGACCTGGCTCAACAACGGTAGTACCGTTCTGGAATTCCACCAGACGATTATAGACCGTGTGAGCTGCGGCATCAAAAGTATCACCGCCGGTATAAGGTGCCGGATCAAAACCCTCCGGTGATGCCGGCGAGCAATAGACAAATGTCTTGGCAGATGCCGCGCCTGAGTAACCGGCCATCATGGCGGCAGTCAGCGCAGTCGCAGCAAAAAGTTTATTATAAAGTTTCATTATAGGCCTCCACCCGATAACAAGCTACGACCCTTACGTCGCAGTCTGAGCGGTAAAGAAGCATTGTGCATCGCAAAAAGGCAAGTTTATTTTACGTCTTGGTCAACACCCAATATTTTAATTCCTGACACCACGATTAGCGAATAGTAACATATAATTGATTTTTAAAAGAAATTTTGAAATTTGAACCGTTTCAAAAACATGAGTTCCAAAGTATAATTTTCTCCTTTAAGAGGGCTGCAGAAGCATTTTGCATCACGTGATACCAGAATCGCATAGCGTACTCATCGTTACGCAAGTCATTGACAGACCACAACAAGATGAAAATTTGAGGCCGAATTATGAGCGAGAAAAAAGATGTCATTCAACAAACAACCGATGATGCACGTGCTCTTGCGCTTCAGCTGATTGTAGACGCGACCTACGGATCGCTTGCGGTTCTTGATCCCGCCTCCGGTCGTCCGAGTGTAACCCGCGTTGCCATTACAACAGATACAGATAACACACCTCTGCTTCTGGCCTCCGGTCTCGCCACGCATACACCAGCCCTTGATGCCAATCCGGTCTGCTCGCTTTTGCTGGGTGAACCGGCAGATAAAGGCGATCCGCTCGTGCATCCGCGTATTACGCTCGCCTGTGTTGCAGAAAAATTCACACGGCAACACGAAGGTTATCAGCGCCTGCGTGATTTATTCTTGCAAAAGCGCCCTAAAGTGAAACTTTACATTGACCTCGGGGACTTTGTGATTTTCCGGCTCAACATTGAAAGTGCCGGCCTGAACGGCGGTTTTGGCAAAGCATTCCATTTGAAGCCTGAAGATATCGTGCTGGAACACTGAAGCCCACGGAATCATCCTAATATGTCTTCGAAACAGACCGCACAAACAAAGAATATCTGATTACACCATTCGCAGCAGTATCCACAAAAGAAACACTGCTGCGAATACCAGTCAGTCCGGCATGACCAAAAATTCTGAACTTCACAAAAATGTGTACTCAGAAATAAATTCTGCTCAGCTGATGTTTTTAAATGGGCAAGGTTTATTCCAAGCCAATTGTGAAATTGCGAATAATACAAATTTACTCATATTTTGATTAAATTCAGCTTATTTTGAGCCGAGCTATAAAATTTTTATCAGCTTAAATTAAAATGCTCCCTTAACAATTTTCAGCCGAAAGCCCCCAGTAATTATTTCTGACTTTTAAAATAATTCTTGCAAATATTAATTCTATTGGTAGTTGTAATAGTGCGCTGATATTTTCTTATAAGCGTACTATCAAAACTGCTGTCATACGGGGGTAGGACTGCACATGAAACATGACAATATATATGCAAATCTTGTCGATAACGCGGATCAGGCTGCTGACTTTCTGTCGGCGCTTGCGAACAACAAAAGATTGTTGATCCTTTGTAAGTTGCTGCATAATGAAATGTCTGTCGGAAGTCTTGCGAAAGCAATTGACTTAAGCCAGTCAGCATTGTCACAGCATCTTGCTAAGCTGCGCGCACTTAATCTTGTTTCAACAAGACGTGACGCACAGACGATTTATTATGTTGTTTCATCACCGCATATTGAACTGGTATTATCAACGCTGGGCGGTCTTTATCTGGAACGCAGCGAAAGAAGACGTGAAGCATTCGCTTAATCTTTATAGATGAACAATCAGACTGTGAATAATTCCGTCATATTTATCAATGACCTAGCAGATAAGCGCCTCGGCGCTTATCTCAATATTAAAGAGAGAGATCTGACAGGCCGTCAGTCTCGTTTTATCGCAGAAGGCAAAGTTGTTTTACGCGTTCTGCTGCAATCCGCACAATTTGAAGCGGAATCTCTTCTGATCACAGAGAACAAACTGGCCGGAATGCAGGATATTTTATCGCTGTGCTCCTCTGATGTGCCTGTATACGTGGTGTCTTCAGCGCATATGGACCAGATTGCCGGCTTCAATGTGCATCGTGGCATCCTTGCTGTTGGAAAACGAAAAACTCCAAGTGATATCAATAGATTAATTAAATCTATTCCAGAAAATGGGTTGATGCTTATTCTCTGCGGCATATCCAATCATGACAATATCGGTTCGATTTTCCGCAATGCAGCAGCCTTTGAGGCCTCTTGCGTCCTGTTGGATGAAACTTGTTGTGATCCGCTGTATCGTAAAGCAATTCGTGTATCGGTAGGTGCCACTCTGCAGGTACCCTATACCCATAACGGCCAGATTGATGACATCATCAAGGCCGTAGCAGAAGCCGGAATCAACCTCATCGCGCTTTCTCCGCAAAGCACACAATCGCTCTATGAATTGCCTGCGCATGGTCGTACAGCTCTGTTACTCGGCACGGAAGGAGACGGCCTGCCACCGCACCTCCTCACCTCTTTACAAACCGCACGCATTCCTATGTCCCGTCATTTCGACAGTCTGAATGTCGCTACGGCTTCCGGTATCGCGCTCTCCTGCCTGAGCCGCAACCATTTCGAATAAGCAATAGAATTCATTTAAATCAATGCACACCCGAAACGCTTATCAGCCTTTCGGCGCCTCCAGCAAGGCATTCAAAGTAGTGGCGACCTAACCTGAAATTAAGGCATTACAACTATAAGCTGCATTGATTTGACCAATTATAAAAATATCACCTCATCTAAATACATGATATTTAACATAATTTTTTCCGATAAATTGCACTTCAATATTATTGATGAGACATATAAATATCTCGAATGCGCATCTCAGCTTAAAGTGTTAAAACTTGTTATATTCAATAGGTTATATAGGCGCTGATTATAAAAGCACGGCGTAATGAGAAAGCCGTTGCTCATAGACGATGTCAGCCTGATTACTTAAACTCTCCGCACTGATCAGGTAGCAGTAACCAAAGCAGCGCGACGCTAAATATCTGTCGTCGGCTTCAACTCATGCTTCAATACGTATCCTGAGAAGCATAAACAGTTATAATAATATGTTTGTATGTTCCTTTTGCAGCCACAGAACCATTGTATCAGCGGCACTTCCTATAAGGCACCATAAAAAAGCGGCCAATCTCGCAATTGGCCGCTCTGCAAATATTTTGTTTTTCAGTGCATTACAGGATTAATTAAGCAACAGATGCTGTGCTTGAACCGGTCATTGCACCATTTCCTGTCAGTTCGCGCAGCATTTTTTCAGCTTCCGGAGCGCGTTCCGAGCGGGCAATAAAACCGCCGCCGAAGACGCGGGCAGTATTGCTGTCATCAGAATAGAGCACGCAGGCCTGTCCTGGCGCGATACCGCTTTCACCGTCGATTAGCTCTACCCAAGTCTGACCATCAGCATGATGCAGCACAGCAGGCTTTGGCGGACGTGTTGAACGCACTTTGGCAAAAACTTCAACGCCTTCAGCAGGCAAATCTTCCAGCGAACCGTCACCCAGCCAGTTCACATCACGCAGGAAAACTTTATGGGTTTCAAGCGCTTCCCGCGGACCAACGATAACGCGCGCATGTGCAGCATCGAGATGCACCACATAAAGCGGCTCACCGGTAGCAATACCAATGCCACGGCGCTGGCCGACAGTATAATGAACAATACCGTCATGATCGCCCAGAACACGGCCATCAATATGGACGATATGGCCACGTGTCGCCGCTTCCGGTTTCAGGCGGGAGATAATATCGGAATATTTGCCCTGCGGAACAAAGCAAATATCCTGACTGTCCTGCTTCTTGGCAACAGTCAGACCCATTTCCTCGGCCATTTCACGAACCTGCGCCTTTGGCAGATTGCCCAGCGGGAAGCGCAGATAATCGATCTGCTCTTGTGTGGTGGCAAAAAGGAAGTAGCTCTGATCGCGATCGGCATCTACAGGGCGGAATAAAGCTCTGTGGTCGCCATTTGCACCGCTGCGGATATAGTGACCGGTCGCAAGTGCTGCCGCCCCCAGATCACGCGCTGTGGCCAGCAGATCAGCAAATTTTACCGTCTGGTTACAGGCAACACAAGGTATCGGTGTTTCGCCGCTTACATAGCTGTTGGCAAAAGGATTAATCACGGCTTCACGGAAACGCGCTTCATAATCCAAAACATAATGCGGGATGCCAAGGCTTTCAGAAACACGGCGCGCATCTTCAATGTCCTGTCCTGCACAGCAGGAACCGGCACGATGCACAGCAGCACCATGATCATACAGCTGGAGAGTTACGCCAACAACATCATAGCCTTCACGTTTGAGAATACCGGCAACGACCGAAGAATCAACGCCTCCCGACATTGCAACAACAATGCGTGTATCTTCCGGCTTTCCCGGCAAATCGAGGCTGTTCAGTTTCATGATTAGATCCATATCCGGGGTCAAAGCCCGATATCTTGCTTCAAATTCTCTCCTTATATAGGCCATTGTGACCCGCCTTGCCAAGATGCCGCAGCTTAAACACATTTTTTTTAATAATTTTTTTGGCCTGAAAAGATGCGAAAAAGGCTTAAAACGACCAAAATATGGCGTTTTCAAGCTTCTTCTACTTAATGATTAATAAAAATTATTATTTATTACCAGAGCCTTACCGAGTGCTTAGCTCTTTTTTAAAGCTGTGACGCTATCGTGAAGCGTGATTAGGTCCTTGAGTGTTGTGTAGAGAGTACAATGACCGATCTGGTAAGACCACGAGTAAAGTACGTCATCGGTCCGGATGGAAGTCCGCTCACCGTTGCAGACCTCCCGCCGTCAAATACACGGCGCTGGGTTATCCGCCGCAAGGCTGAAGTTGTTGCTGCTGTACGCGGCGGCCTCCTCAGCCTTGAGGAAGCCTGTCAGCGTTATACACTGACAGTCGAAGAGTTTCTGTCTTGGCAGTTGTCCATCGACGAGCATGGTCTCGCCGGTTTGCGGACAACCCGCATTCAACAATACAGACACTAATTTCATCTTTGTCTTTGAAGACGCAGATGAAAACAAAATAAGGATATGCCGCAAGCGGCGCATTCTACAGATCAAGCCGGAGAGTTCTGCTCTCCGGCTTTCTTTGTTTTCAGGGGCTTAAATCGCCCCCCTTCGCTTTCACTAACCCTCATATTCGGAAACAAAAAAATGCATAATTCCTTAGACCGTGCGGTTTAAGGAATTATGCATTTGTAAAACTGCAGCAGGCGCTCTGATATCAGGGCTACTCAACGAGGCAGGACTGGTTAGATTTTGGTTATGATGAGACGAAAATGGTGAATTTTGAGAACCGGAGCGGAATGTAGTATTGGTACATGAGCACCGGAAGCGCAAAAAAACGCCATTTGCAGGCCATCAGAGCCGAAATCTTTATCCGATCATGACGCGACGATCGTAGACCGGAGCCTCTTCAATCTCTTTGAGCTTGCCGTCACGGGTTTCGAGAGCTTCGGCACGGGCGAGATTGGCTTCAGCTTCCAGAAGGTCCGCTTCGGCTGCATCTTTCTGGGACATCAGATCGCGGATCGAATCAAAAAGATTATCGCGACGCTGGCGCGCTGCTTTGGCAAAGGTCGGATAAGCAAAATGCGTTGTATCCGTAATCCCTGCTTTACGCTCTTCTGACTGGATTTGCGCATCAAGCTCACCGGCCATCCGCTCAAACTCACCCATCATCAGATCAAGCTGACCAATTTGCCGGCGCTTTTCTTTAACCTGAAACAGTTTCAGCCGGACAAGACTTTCACGTGGCTTCATACGCATTACTCCTTGAACACCAACTCCACAGGCGGTTTTTGACGGCATTCCGCCTGCGACCACCCTGTCACGCAAAGAAATCACTTAATTTCGAAACAAAAAATTAAGATTTCGGGCTTTTGGTAACCATTCCTTTACGTACTGCGTTAATCATAGCGGTTAGGACTTAAGGCTAAGTAAATTCGCTGTGTTTTTTCAGCAACATTGAAAAAATGAATCTGCTGAATCACTTATAACGATTTCTTAAACTAATTTATTAAGAAATTTTTTGAGTGATTATACTGCAAATTCAAATAGTTAAGTGAAAATGCTACAAGACTCATATTTACTATTGCCAATGAGAATCATATTTTGTTAACCATTCGGTGGCAGACTTGGTTCAAAGCGAGTGCTGTTAGGCAGTTAACTGCTGGATCAGGTTAAGCGGCGGAAAAAAGGGATTCTGAGATGCGCGTTCTTTTGATTGAAGACGATAGTGCAATTGCACAAAGCATCGAGTTGATGCTCAAGTCAGAGAGCTTCAATGTTTACACGACAGATCTGGGCGAAGAAGGCATCGATCTGGGTAAGCTCTACGATTATGATATTATCCTGCTCGATCTCAACTTGCCGGATATGTCAGGTTATGAAGTGCTGCGCACACTGCGCCTTTCCAAGGTAAAGACCCCTATTCTCATCTTGTCCGGTATGGCTGGCATTGAAGATAAGGTTCGCGGCCTCGGCTTCGGCGCTGACGACTATATGACAAAACCTTTCCATAAAGATGAACTGATTGCCCGTATTCATGCGATCGTTCGTCGTTCGAAAGGTCATGCACAGTCTGTTATTACAACCGGCGATCTGATCGTTAATCTGGATGCCAAGACTGTTGAAGTCGGCGGCCAGCGCGTTCACCTCACCGGCAAAGAATACCAGATGCTGGAGCTGCTTTCCTTGCGTAAGGGCACAACCCTGACCAAAGAAATGTTCCTTAATCACCTGTATGGTGGCATGGACGAACCGGAACTGAAAATCATCGACGTTTTCATCTGCAAACTGCGCAAGAAACTCGATGCTGTTTCCGGCAGCCAGAACTATATCGAAACAGTCTGGGGTCGTGGCTATGTGCTGCGCGATCAGGATGGTATCGAACATCGCGAAATCGCATAATTTTATATGCATCAGCGATAGCCAAAAGCCCCGCTTCAGCGGGGTTTCTTATTGCCTGAACACAGGCACAAAAAAGCCGCGCAGTTTTTACACTGCGCGGCTTTATCATATTCTATGTTTAATCAGTCGTCTGCGAGTGTACCGGCATCAGCGGCAACTGTTCCATCGTCACTTTCAGGAACATCGCCCTGGAAAGCCGGTTCTACTTCGGCCTTCTGTGCGCGGAAGACAATTTCTTCTTCGCTGACATCAATCACGATTTCCATACCGGCCTCTTCAGCCAGCAGCAGCGTGTAATAAGGCTGCACGGCATGGGCATCAATCGCCTCTTCCGGCACAATACCTTCATGCAGTTCTTTAAATTTTGGTGGTACGCGCAGCATACGGCCACGGGTTTTGATGCTGATTTTCGGATCTGTTTCCATATCCTCCATCACCACATCAAGATTACCGCCACGCGGAATGGACGAAATACCGATCAGGATCAGGTTCAACAGCAGTTTAACCTGATTTTTCGGCAGGAAAGCACGTGTACCGGTCCAGGTAAATTCAGGTTTTTCATTCGCCATATAGGCGGTAGCAACATTTTGCGCATCACCGGTATCAATCTGTACACCGGCAGAACCGGCAGCACCAAAGGCGATACGGGCAAATTGCAGACGGGCAGATGCATTGCGCGCGCTGGCAGCAATCAACGCCATCGCATCTTCATCCGCACCACCCTCTTCCAGCAGTTCCAGACCATTATTAATCGCACCAACCGGTGAAATAATGTCATGGCAAATGCGGCTGCACAGCAATGCACCCAAATCAACCGCAGAAAGAACAACAGGCAAGGCCATTGATTGCATCTCCAAATTTCATATCTGCCCGCAGGCAGGCTCAACTCAAACATTCCGGTTCAGTTTACGGGCAAAGATTTGTCACATCGTTAAACGAATCACCGGAACACAAACTGCTAAAAGGATATTAGTGTATCCCTGTGCCGCAATTATGCGCGAAGAGGCTTAATGATTACCAAATAACGCGACAAAAACAATTTTAATGCTTTTTCATTAAGTCATTGAAAGGACAATTTTTCATATAAACAATTCGACAAGGTTTTTGACGCACAATGAGCGTCATAGCCGTGCAGAAAACAGCAAAAATCGTTTTCGCACATGAAGCATCCCGGAATGAAAAGTGGATGCACACCGGACAGAGCCATCATCAGAATTGCTCATCCGGACAGGGATTTAAGCATATGCGCAACAATTCGCGCATGTTTAAGGAACAGGATTAGTCATTTCCGTCAGGAGTGTTGATTGTCCGTGTCAGACAGAATGAGCCAAGCAGCCAGAAGGAATTTTTAATGGCTACCTTAAACTTGTCCTCTTTCCGCATGCGTCTTGCATCGGCCATAATAGGATTCATGGCTCTGATCAGCGTTTTGCCGCAACAGGCCAAAGCTGCTGAAGGCTTCAGCATGGAGGAAATTGTTGCCTCCGGTCATCGTTTTTTCGGCTCGACTTCGGGCGGCGTTGCTTCCGCAATTGAGAAAGTATTCCAGAGCTACGGTCTGCCAAACGGCTATATTCTGGGTGAAGAAGGTTCAGGGGCCTTTGTCGGCGGCCTGACCTATGGTGAAGGCACGCTCTATACAAAAAACGCCGGTGATCACAAAACATTCTGGCAGGGGCCGTCGCTGGGCTGGGATTTTGGCGGTCAGGGTTCGCGCGTTATGATGCTGGTTTACAATCTGGATGATGTGAACATGCTTTATGGTCGTTATGCCGGTGTTTCCGGCTCGGCTTATATTATTGCCGGTGCGGGCTTTAACGTGCTGAAACGCGGGAATATTCTGCTGGTACCGGTTCGTACCGGTGTAGGTGGCCGCCTCGGCGTTAATATCGGCTATCTTAAGCTGACACCATCAGCCACATGGAATCCGTTCTAAGCCTTTAGAACAGTCATATTTGTACCTGTGCCAATCATCTGTGAATTTTGGCACAGGCTCTGACGAGAGCGCCCTATACCAGATTTGGTACATAAAGGCAGCTTTGACAAAATTTTAGTGCATTCAAATGATCATCTGAAAGCACCGGAGATCGGCAGATCGTGATACAATCCGTACTGGTTTTTCTGCTGGGCTTTTTATGCGCAGCCTTTCTGATTTTGCTGGCTGCACCGCTGTTTTGGCGGCGCGCGCATTATCTGTGGCAAAAGCAAATGGCAGCACAATTACCAATGTCCCTCACCGCCATTGAAGCAGACCGGGATATGTTACGCGCAGCTCATGCCGTAAGCCTGCGTAAAGCCGAAATGCAAACCGCAGAAATCCGCGAAAAACATACGCAGGCTCTGCTGAAAATCAGCACAGATCGTAATGAGCTGGAAAAGATTAAACCTTTGCAGCAAGAGCTGGAAGTTTTAAAAATACAGCTGCAGGACGACAAACAGCAATTAACGGCACTGCAAAACAACCTGAAACAGCTTCACGCCAAACAGGAAGCTGCAATAACAGAGAATAACCGGTTACAGCGCCAAAGTGAGGCACTGAACCAGCTCTCTGAAACTTTGCGTCAGGAAATAACGCAAAAAGACACTGAGGCAGATCGTCTGCGCCGCGAGGCAAATGATCTGCGTCAGGACAAAAAGCAACTCAACAGTATTAATTCAGAACTGGCTTCTCAGGTGACCGCATTGAAAACATCTCTAGAGAGTGAGAAACATCGCAATCAGGCGCTTGAAGAAAAACTGCACAGACTGATTACCGAGCTTTCTGATGTACAGGAAAAGCTGGATCACCACAGCAAAATTGCCGGTACGAACAGCCGTGGCCTAAGCGACCAAGATTATAAGCTGCGCGAAACTATCAGCGAGCTTGCAGCCGAAATGGTCGTCAAGACAGCCGCTCAGGAAGGAGAGGCTTCGCCAATTCCTGCGCTTCTGCAAGAAAAAGCCGAGTCATCTGCGCCATCCCCTTCCGGCAAAAAAAGAAAATCCAAAAGTCTGGCCAAACGGATCAAAGATAAATCCGTTTGATAGGTCTACGGCAGTGCAACATTTTGTTGCACTGCCGTCTGTATTAATTTTAGCAATGGCAACTTACTATTTCGCGAAAGCTGTTAATCGCGCCCTGCGACGCCACGGCGCCAATATGCAACGGCCATATGATCATCACGGCTTAGCCCGCATTCTTTGCGCCAAAAGGCACGAATAGCCTTAAAAGCATCAAACTCACAGCCTGCCCATGCAAAGATACGCTGGCCATCAATCGGCATCGGTGCAGCATCCTGCACCGCATCTATCAACAGCGAGGTCGTTCCGGCTTCAGCACCATTGCGATGCAGCCATTCCAGATCCAGCATGGCCGCTGTTTCCAGCACCTGCTCTTCATCCTCATCTGCCACTTCAATACGAACTGTCGCCATCGCTGTAGCCGGTAACCGCTCCAGAATGCGGGAAATTGCCGGTAATGCTGTCTCATCGCCAATCAGTATATAGACATCCGCCTCACCGGCATCGCCGCCACCGGGGCCGGTCATGCCAATAATATCACCGATCTGCGCCTGCATCGCCCATTCCGTACCAGGAGCCGTGTCCGTGCTCGGATGCACGACCATATCAATATCAACCCAGTTCTCTTCCACATTGATCGTGCGGATCGTGTAAACGCGGTTGGTCAGCTTCTGCTCGCCATCCGGCCAGACAGGTCGTCCGTCTGCGCCCAAATGCGGCCATTGCGGTTTTAACGGCGGCTTTGGCGGCAAGACCAGACGTACATGCAAACCACCGGTCGCATAGCGTGCCAGATCATCACCACGCAGGCGTATACGGCGCATATGCGGCGTTACATTCTGCACACCAATCACTGTCATCTCCCGGAAAAACGGCGGCAGACTGCCCTCACCGGCACCATCACCTTCCCAGCGGAAATCCAGCGCCTCTCCGGCTGCATGGTGAATGATACCTTCAGCGACAGCAAATTTCAGATAAGACAGATCACTCTCATTCTTGGCCTCAGTCACAACAACCAGATGCCCTTGCTCCAGCGTCAGCTTTGCAATGCCCATCTGCAAGGCAATCGTGGCCGCATTGTCATTGCGCTCAACCGGATAATGCTCAGCATAACCGGACAACAGATTTTCAAATATTTTTTCAGGCTGCGCTGAGGAAATTTCCGTCTGCGCAATAAAGACAGGCTTATTCATAATCTCTCCTGCTGCTTCTGTCTGATCAGAAACCAATCAGTTTTCTCCAGCTAACATTCAATAATATGAATTTTCAACTCATCTTTGTATTTTCAGTTATCCTGTCTGTTTTTCACTGCCCCTTTGAAAAAGCAAAAAGGCCGGATGTTTCCATCCGGCCTCACTGTTCATTTCATCACGCTCATTGCGTTGCTTATTTACCGTGGAACTCACGAATCGCGGAGATGATGCGTTCCTGATCTTCATCCGAGAGATAAGCATGCATAGGCAAGCTGAGGATGCGTGAAGGCAGAGCTTCCGACACCGGCAGACCACCTGGGGCAACCATGTAATGCTTGTAAGCAGTCTGCAAATGCAGCGGCTTCACATAATAGATAACCGACGGAATACCCTGAGCCTGCAGATGGGCTTTCAGCTCATCGCGACGTTCGGTTTCAATCGAATACTGTGCCCATGCAGAACGGACACCGGCAGCTGGACGGGTTACTTTAACAATGTCACCCAGACCTTCGGCATAACGATTGGCAACCTTCTGACGGGTTTCCATTTCGTCTTCCAAGATAGCCATTTTTTCAAGCAACACAGCGGCCTGAATAGTGTCCAGACGCGAGTTCAGACCAATACGTACGTTGTCGTACTGGGTTTCACCCTTACCGTGGAAATGGATGGAGCGCAGAACATCGTTCAGCTCGTCATCATTGGTGAAGATCGCGCCACCGTCGCCATAGCAGCCGAGCGGCTTGGCAGGGTAGAAGCTGGTTGCACCAACATGACCGAAAGAACCGCACATTGCGTTATCGCGCTTGCCACCGATCGACTGGGCAGCATCGGAAATCACTTTGAGGCCTTCTTTATCAGCAATCGTCATGATTGCGCGATAGTCAGCAGGCAGACCGAACAGGTCAACCGGAATGATCGCTTTTGGCGTCAGACGGCCTTCTTTACGCACGGCATCAATGGCTGCCTGCAGCTGTTCAACGTTCATGTTGTAGGTGTCTTCTTCAACATCTACGAAAACGGCTTCCGCACCAACCAGCGCCACCACTTCAGCGGTTGCAGCAAAGGTAAAGCTCGGGCAGAAAACAGCATCGCCGGGACCAACGCCCATTGCCATCAGCGGCATCTGCAAAGCGTCTGTACCATTAGCACAGGCCAGAACATGCTTGACGCCTACGTAATCAGCAAGTTGCTTCTCAAACTCCGCAACCTCAGGTCCGAGAATATACTTGCCTTCTGCGATAACTTTCAGAACAGCAGCGTTAAGACGGTCTTCAATGCGAGCGCGCTGGCTCACAAGATCAATGAATTGCATGTCGGCTCCAATATCAATTGATCCGCACCATGCACGCGCGCACCAGCGAATCGAGTAGTATTTAGTCTCTCAAAAGAGACTTCGCCATGTCGGATCATTCACGGTTTAGCAAATAATGTAACACAGCTTGAAGCAATTGCGGAATGTCGCGTCTCCCGTCATTCCGCACTGCAGTCGCGATAAGCGGCCAGCTCGGTTCTTACACCAGAAAAGCCGCTCTATCTCTTTGTTTTTTATATTCCCGTCGTCTGTCCACATAGATCAGGGCAAATGCCCCTCACTATGCGCCATATTATGGGGCAATCTAGCGAACACGTCAGCGTAGCACAGAGCCGGATATCTCAAATATTTGTGATTCCGCTCAGCCTGCCGGATGGCTCACTGTGCCTTTGGTCAGAATACGCAACACGCTCACAGCTTCTTCACCATTGGTACGCGGGGTTTCCCGTGTTTCAATGCAATGAATAAAATGTTCTAGCTCGCGGGTCAGCGGCATGCCTTCCTGCACCGGCACATATTCCGGATCAGCTTTCGTGAATGCAATCTGTCCGTTTTCCTGCCAGACTTTATGACGGAACAGGGTCAGCTTGCGCTCCCACGGCTCAGCATCATCAAAAACAGCCATCGCCTTGTCACCAACAACAGCAAGACGACGATCCATGATCGGGTTCAGGCGCGATGCAAAAAGATGACTGCGGATACCGTTCGGGAATTCCATGTGCAGATGAGCAAAATCGCTCAAATGATCGACCATTGCCGCACCTTCACCCCGGACAGTGGTCGGCTCGCAGCCGGTCAGCGCCAGAATCATCGACAAATCATGCGGTGCCAGATCCCACAAAGCATCATTCTGACCATGGAACTTACCAAGACCGATGCGATGCGCCTGAATATAGCCGATTTTGCCGAGCTCACCGCTCTGCGCCAGTTCCAGCAGTTTTTCAAATGCCGGATGGAAGCGCAGAATATGGCCAACCATAAAGATGCGGCCATGCTGTTTGGCGGCAGCAATTTCAGCTTCACCATCAGCAACGGTCAGAGCAATCGGCTTTTCAACCAGAACATCCTTGCCGCTTTCCACCGCGCGGATAGCATATTGCGCATGAAACTGCGCCGGAAGCGCCATAACAATCGCATCAATGTCTTTAGAAGCGAACAGATCATCAATACTGATTTGCGCTACATCATAATCTGCGGCGAATTTTGCGGACCGTGCCGGGTCAATATCGCTGACAGCAGCCAGCACGCCGAGACCTTTTAGAGTACGGGTATGGTTGTTGCCCCAATAGCCACAACCGAGAACTGCGATACGCGGTGCCATGTTTTCCTGCCTTTGCTTGTTGAAAACTCAATAACTTTGCAAAAGATGGATTACAATACCGATTTCTGCATAACAGCGCTTGACAGCTATGCACATACCGACTTATACGACCCCCGTTCCCAACGAGAACAAGTGCTTCGCGAAACAGTTTAAAGCTTCGCAGCATCGGTGGGGCGGAGTAGCTCAGTAGGTTAGAGCAGAGGAATCATAATCCTTGTGTCGGCGGTTCGAATCCGTCCTCCGCTACCAACAAATTTCCCAATTATAATAATGACTTATATTGAAGAAATTGTGTTAGCGTTTATCGCTGTAATAACGCATGTTTCAAAAATACACACAGCCATCGCAAAGCTTTCTAAGACACCCGCGGCATCACACAACATTCATTTAATTCTACTTTATATTAAATCGGGGCGATAACAGAGTGACTTTCTGTTACTCAAATAGCGACTTATGTGCTTAGATTCGTTTTTCAAAAATACAGACAACAAGACAGGAGCTGTTCTCCATGACCGCCAATAAACGTATCGTCCTTTCCAGTGATCATGCAGCAATTGAGCTCCGCAAGACTATTGCCGACCACATCACCAAACAGGGCTGGACTGCTGTTGATATCGGTCCAACCACACCGGAAAGCACACCTTATCCAAAGCATGGTGAAGCAGCTGCAAAGCTGGTTGCATCAGGCGACTGCCAGCTCGGCATTATTGTTTGCGGCACAGGTCAGGGCATTATGATGGCCGCCAATAAAGTTAAAGGCATTCGTTGCGGTGTTTGCTCCGATACCTTCTCTGCACGCATGATCCGTGAACATAATGACGCAAATATGCTGTCCATCGGTGCGCGCGTTGTTGGTGAAGGCCTTGCCCTTGATATCGTTGATGCATTTCTGTCCGCCAATTTTGAAGGCGGTCGTCACGCAACACGCGTAGACATGATCAAAGAGCTTGAGCTCTGAGACAAAGCTAAAACCCGACAGACAATATATTGATAAGAGTAAATACACAGGCGTGCGGGTTATTCCGGCGCCTGTTTTCCATTCTGAGTTATCAGTTTTAATCTCTGAATCTCAATCAGGTGCTGACACATATCGTTTATATGTAAAACACTTAACACTCAGATGACGTATAAAAATCAAAAAACGCAGCTTCACCTTCCTGTGCAGCATTGATATTTACGTTGCACAATAATTCCTCATAAGATTGCAAATCTATCTTCTAATGCGGCAAAGAGTTCAACACTTATATGAAAACCGAAGTGCCCGATGAATCCGCACCTTTTCTTTCCTTTTCGCAAGAAAGAGAAAATGTTGTAACAGCTTTAACCCAAGCCGAGGATAAACGTAAAACGGCACTGTCAGCATCCATCTGCTTTGCATTTTCTGCAGGGTTTGCTGCATTTCAAACCAGCTTATTTGATGTTGCAGGTATCGGCTCTTACGTTGCAGCAATCATATTTGCTGCTCCTTGCTGGAAACTATCAAACTGGATGTGGCACAGTTTGGCCATTTGCAGCCTCGCGCCGGAGCTTGCCGGCCGTTACGGACAAAAAACTATCCGCAATGCATGGGAGTTTTGGGATTTTGAAAGTTGGATTGCAGCACAATTCAATCATCAAGAGCAACAACTGACATCATGGCAGAGCGAAGGCAATTACCGTAATATTGCCTATCGGCTGAGAGAAGTATCAGTCCATCCTGCACGAAGGACAAGACCTTATTCCCCGCCGCGATATTATCTCATGGCTGAAATTTCAGTCCCTGCTTCATTTAGCGGACGCATTGAAATCAGACTTCGCAACTCAGTAACAGACCCGTTCATCAGCTTTATAAAACAAATGCTCGGGGATGACAGCCGTATCTATACCGGCGATCAACCCTTTGATGAAATGTTTGAAATCTATGGTGAAAACTGCCCTGACTATCAGGATTTGCTCACCCCTGCATTGAGAAGGGCCCTGCTTACCATCGCTCACTATGGTGTGCGACAGAGGTTTTCTGCCCGCTTTGAGAAAGGCTGGTTTTATCTGGATTTTCCGATAGAAACTCCGACTTTCAAAAATGCAACACTCCTGCAACCTATGCCGCAGCTAATGGATGCGACACAGCAATTATGGTGGGATCTGACAATGCCACAACGCCTGATCGATGGCCTTACGGGCAATTATGAAGGACCTCTGCTATAAGCAATCATTCCGCAACAGGTAAACTCCACAGTTTTGCATCCTCAAGACTGCCTTGCCATGTGATCTGATTCAGCCTTCAGCGTCCTGATTGTAATCTAACCATCAGGAATGTCACTTTCTCGGACTTCCTGCTGGTCTGACTTCAATCAGCTGCTTTTCTTCACGAATAAACTCTTACATAGCAAAGTTTGACATCACCGCTTTGCCCCGTCTTCGTAATCATTAAACAATGGCATAATCAGACCAGAGGGTAATTCCCGCCTTCAATGCGCCGCATCAAAGCTCTATGATCATGCGGTTATTATCAGCATGAGATTCTTATGACAGACATTACCAGACGGATTGCCGCGATCATTGCCGGTGAAATCAATGCGAGACCTGAACAGGCAGTTGCCGCAATCGGCCTGCTTGACGAAGGTTCAACCGTACCTTTCATTTCCCGCTACCGTAAAGAAGTCACCGGTGGTCTTGATGATACGCAATTGCGCAACCTGTCTGAGCGTCTGACCTATTTGCGCGAGTTAGAAGCACGCCGCAGTTCTATTCTGGACTCCATCCGCACACAGGAAAAGCTCACACCGGAGCTGGAACTGAAAATCGCGAATGTCAGCACCAAAGCCGAGCTTGAAGATATCTATCTGCCATATAAACCAAAGCGTCGTACCCGTGCGGAAATCGCGCGTGAGCGTGGCCTTGGTGTATTGGCGCAGGCTATTCTCGATAACCGCGCTGCGGTACCTGCCGAACTGGCGACCGCCTATATCACGCCGGATGTGGCCGATGTAAAAGCCGCCCTTGAAGGTGCGCGCGATATTATTGCTGAAGGTATCACCGAAAATGCCGATCTGCTTGGTCGCCTGCGCAGCTACATGAAGGACAATGCGGTCCTGCAGTCTCGTGTCGTTGCCGGAAAAGAGACTGAAGGCGCAAAATTCTCCGATTATTTTGCCCATAGCGAACAGTGGAACAAAGTTGCCGGTCACCGCGCGCTTGCCATGCTGCGCGGCCGCAATGAAGATTTCCTGACGCTGGACATTGTTGTTGACCAGCAGGACACTTCACCGGTCAAGCCGGTCGAGCGGATGATCGCCCATAGCTATCAGGTCGGCGGCACGCTGGCCGGTGATAAATGGCTGATGGAAGTGATCGGCTGGACATGGCGTGTGAAACTCTCGCTGTCCCTCTCCCTCGATCTGATGCGTGACTTGCGCGAACGCGCGGAAGAAGAAGCGATCAATGTTTTCGCCCGCAATCTGAAAGACCTGCTGCTGGCAGCCCCTGCCGGTTCCCGTGCTACTATGGGTCTTGATCCGGGCATCCGTACCGGCGTGAAAGTGGCCATCGTTGACGGTACCGGCAAGCTGCTGGACACTGCAACGGTCTATCCGTTCCAGCCGCGCAATGATCTGCGCGGTGCACAGGCCGAAATCGCCTCGCTGATCCGCAAGCATAAAGTTGAACTGATCGCCATTGGTAACGGCACCGCAAGCCGTGAGACCGAGCGCATGGTTGCCGACCTGCTCACTGACTTGCCTGCACCAAAGCCGCTTAAAGTGATTGTTTCAGAAGCCGGCGCATCGGTTTACTCAGCCTCGGAAACAGCGGCAGCAGAATTCCCGCAGCTTGATGTGTCGCTGCGCGGCGCGGTTTCCATTGCCCGTCGCCTGCAAGACCCGTTGGCAGAGCTGGTGAAAATCGAACCAAAATCCATCGGCGTTGGTCAGTATCAGCATGATGTGGATCAGGCACGTCTTGCCCATATGCTGAATGCGGTTGTGGAAGATGCGGTGAATGCGGTTGGTGTTGATCTCAATACGGCTTCCGCATCATTGCTTGCCCGTGTATCCGGCCTTGGCACATCGCTTGCCGAAGCCGTTGTTGCGCATCGCAATGAAAATGGCCCGTTCAAGAAGCGTAAAGACCTGCTCAAAGTCGCGCGTCTTGGCAACCGTACCTTTGAACAGGCTGCTGGCTTCCTGCGTATCCCGAATGGTGTCGAACCGCTTGATGCCTCATCCGTGCACCCTGAAGCCTACGGCGTGGCAGCCAAGATCGTTGCCGCTTGCGGCCGCGATGTGCGTTCGCTGATGGGCGATGCCGGTGCGCTACGTGCACTTGATCCGAAGCTCTTTGTTGATGAGCGTTTTGGTCTGCCAACGGTGAAAGACATTCTGTCCGAATTGGAAAAACCGGGTCGTGACCCGCGTCCGGAATTCAAAACTGCCACCTTTGCCGATGGTATCGACGATATCAAGGACCTCAAGCCCGGTATGTTGCTGGAAGGCACTGTGACCAATGTCGCCGCCTTTGGTGCCTTTGTTGATATCGGCGTGCATCAGGACGGTCTGGTGCATGTGTCCCAGCTTGCGGATAAGTTCGTCAAGGACCCGCATGAAGTGGTGAAAGCCGGTGATGTGGTCAAAGTACGTGTGACGGAAGTTGATGTGCCGCGCAAACGTATCGGCCTGACCATGCGCAAAGACGGCGGCGGTGAAGCGGCTCCTAAGCCTATGGGTGAGCGCGGACAGCGTCCGGCACAGAAGCATTTCACGGCCAAGCCGCAGGAAAAGCCCGCTGAAGCTCAGGGCGGTTTTGGCGCAGCGCTGCTGGAAGCCATGAAACGCAAATGACCAAATAAAAAGGCCGCTCAATTGAGCGGCCTTTTTATATCTGAATCGAAAGACAAACTTATCTGTCTAAGGATTTGATAAGATTTTCACTTAGTGTCGTCTCACCAAACCAGTTGAGCCGGTTGATGCAGATAAATCCGCGATCAATCAGGTTATTATCATCGCCTTCAGAAGATGAATGCGGACGTCCGCGCGGCACCATCAGTACTGTCTCATCACCATCTGTGCTGACTACCTCCGACGATGATGCAATCTTGTCCCGACCAATGCGCGGCTGGGCAATTGGCCCAGGCAGATTATGCGGCAGATTGATGCTCAACCAGTGCCCTTCACGCTGCCAGTCAGCACGCTGCGCTATCAGGTTGCGTAACAATTGCACCAGCGCTGCCAGATCATCTTCGCCACGGCGCGGCTGTTTGACCTGTGAAAAACCAATGGCAGGAACACCCCAGAATGCCGCCTCACGGGCAATGCCCAGCGTGCCGGAATAGGCCAGATCTTCCGCTACATTGCGCCCGTCATTAATCCCTGCCAGCACCAGATCAGGCTTGGCCTGATCTTTGAACAACCAGCTCATTGCCGACACAACACAGTCCGCAGGTGTGCCGGAACAGGAATAGCGCTGCTCCCCACGCTTCACCATTGTCAGCGGTTTGCCGATAGTGATGGATGCCCCCGCAGCCGTACGCTTACCATCCGGTGCCACCACCCACACATCATCACTCAATGTCCGTGCAGCACGTTCCAGAAAAGCCAGACCTTCGGCATCAATACCGTCATCATTGCAAAGCAAAATACGCATCAGGCTTCTCCCAACTCTATCATGTCACCGCTCTTCACATCCTGACGCACAACTGGGATATGCTCTGCCAGTTCGCGAAGCAATTGAGCGGGACAGGAATGACCGAGCATATCAGGCTTACCCGCCTGCTTCCACAGCGATACCATACCGCTCAAAGTCGGGTGGGTCGGCAGTCTGATCCAGTCCGCCAGTTCATCACGCAGCATATCAAAGGCCGGTGTATCTTCCGGCACGTGACCGGTCAGCAAAACCGGCCAGCCGGTGCGCAATGCACGGGTCATGGCATAGGCAGAAGGCCCTGCCCGTCCCATTGCATCGAATGTCAGCAGCGGACAGCGCGGCAGCGCCTGATCCTCCCGCCAATCCTGTGCATTATGCAGCAATTGCTTCAATCGTCCGGCCACACCATCCCGCAAGGCACCAGACGCTGCAATCTGCTCAGCCAGTGCAGCACGCATATCCGCATGAATGGCAAAATTAACCGGCATCAGCGCCATCAGTTCCAGCGAGCGGCCAGAGAGTGGTGTCGGCAATAGACACCCGTCACGGTTTTGCAAAATCCATTCGCGGATTTGCTGCGCACGCACGCTACCCGAAATCGCATCCGCACCATAAGAGGCATCCAGCAACAACAGATCACAATGCGGAAATGCATCCATTTCCAGCACCGGACTATCCGGCACCACATCACCACTATAGAGAACCTTGTGCCCTTCAGCCTCGACACAGAACCACACGCCGCCTGCCACATGGCCGGAACGACCGGTGGTGATCTCTGCATCACCAATGGTCAGCACATCCCCTGCCTTGAACAGTTCAATGCGCTCCTGCGGAAATGCAATCATCTCCAGATGCTGCTGTTCTGCGTAGCTCTTCAGAGTTTGACCTGTTTCAGCCAAAGTCTCCGCAGTCATCAGGATACGCCCCTGAAAACCCTGCTCCAGCAACCATAACAAACCGCCGACATGATCCTCATGGGCATGGGAAATCAGCACCGCATCAAGTGCAGCAATCGCATCGGCCTCAATCAGCGGATAATAATCGCGCCCAGTGGCTCCGACTTTAATCCCGATATCAAACAGCAGTCTGGTTTCAGCTGTGCTGATGCCAACGCCTAGACGCCCTTTTTCAGCGAAACCACCATAGAGATTGATCTTCATGCTGCACCTGCTTCAGGGATTACCCAGCCTGACCGGATACGTAATTGCGCCACATCATCCGCTTTGAGATGCAGCGGATCCGGCAGATTGAAATGCAGGTTCAGTTCTGGTGCCTGTTCAGCAACAGCTTCAATCCGCGATGCACCGCCCTGATAGACCGAGCGTGTCACCCGCACGGCAAATCCGTCCTGTTTCACCAGTTCCAGATCATCCTCACGGATACAAATCTGTGCGTCTTTGCGCACCACTTCATCGGCACGGCAACGCAAACGCACTTGCTGCCCCAGCACCAATGCTTCACAGGAACCACTGCCATTGACGCTCAAAATTTCCGCAGGCAGCACCATGCCCTGCGCGATAAAGGACGCGACCATCGCATTGGCCGGTTCATTATAGAGCGTTTTCGGCGAGGCAAACTGCATCAGTCTGCCTTTGTCCATCACCGCAATACGGTCGGCCAGCGCCATGGCCTCGGCCTGATCATGCGTAATATAAACAATCGTTGTGCCGGTGCGCTTATGGAAGCGCGCAAACTCATCTTCCATCGATGCGCGCAGATGCACGTCCAGATTAGCCAGCGGCTCGTCAAACAGCACCAACGACGGCGCAGCCACCAGACAACGTGCCAGTGCCACGCGCTGACGCTGCCCGCCAGAAAGATTAGCCGGACGACGATCCCCATAGCCCTGCAGATCAACCAGTTTCAGTGCCTCGGTGACACGGCGCTCACGCTCGGCTTTTTCCACCTTGGCTATCTTCAGACTATAGCCGACATTTTCCGAAACGGTCATATGCGGCCAGAGAGCATAGTTCTGGAACACAATACCGACACGGCGTTTTTCCGGCGGAACAAATTGTCCTTTGCCGGTCACCAGATTATCGCCTACATAGATCACACCGTCGTTCGCCTGTTCAAATCCGGCAATCATACGCAGCAATGTGGTCTTGCCGCAGCCGGAAGGCCCCAGCACGGCAATGAATTCACCATTGGCGATATCCAGCGACACATCGGTCAGCACTTTGGTGTCGTTAAAGCTTTTGGAAAGCTGAGAGATAGTCAATCCCGCCATGGCAGAACTCCGTCAGGCAGATATCTGGCGAACATATTGGTCACCAGCATCAGTAAAAATGTAATCAACACGACCAGCACAGATATTGCAGCCGCATAGGGTGAATCGCCACCCTGCTCAAAAGAGAAAATCACCACGCCCAGCGTTTCCGACCCTGATGACCATAATAGCGCAGAAACTGTCAGCTCCGAAAAAGCGGTCATGAAAATCAGCACACCGCCAGCCAGAGTTGCCGGTGCCACCAGCGGAAACACAATGGTGCGCAGCCGTGTCAGCAGCCCTGCGCCTGCCACCTGCGCCGCCTCTTCCAGAGCACGGTCAATCTGATGCAGACCGGTAATGGTCGGACGCAATGCCAGCACCAGAAACCGTGCCAGATAGGCGTAGAGAATGATCCAGATCGTATTATAGAGATGCAGTCCAACAACCGGCAAAGGCTTGAGGAACATCAGCAATGCCGCAATCGACAATACCACACCCGGCAGAGCATAGGGTAATTCGGCGGCGAGATTGAGCAAGCGTGTCCACCAGCGCGACCGCCATGTGATGAGATAGCCAAGCGGCACCGCCACCAGCACCGCAAAACCGGCAGCAGCCAGCGACAGCGTGAAAGAATTGACCAGCGCACGACGTGCACCGGCATGATCAAGCAATACGAATTTCAGATTATCCAGTGTTGCAGTCTGCCAGCTTAGCGGAATACCGAAAGCAGGCACCAATGCGGTCAGCAACAGGCCGAACATCGGCAGTACCAGCACCACCGCAATCAGCAGCCAGCAGGCGATCTCGACAATCAATCGCCATGAGCCAAGCTCGAAAGGCGCGGCAGGCAGCGAGGTTGAGGCAATACGATAATCGCGGCGACGCGCCATATAATCCTGACAGAGAATACCCGCCATCGCGATCACACCGATCAGCAGTGAAAGCACCGCGACTTCAGACAATACAGACGGGCCACCACCGGCGAGCTTTTGATAAATCAAGGTCGGCAGCACCAGCACATTAGCCGGAATACCCAAGAATGCAGGAATACCGAAATTACCAACACAGGACACAAAAGCCAGCGCAGAGGCACCAATCACCGATGGTGTCATCAGCGGTACAATGATTGTCCGCGTCACCTGCCATTTGCTGGCACCGCTACTTAACGCGGCTTCCACCAGCTCTCGCGGTAATTTGCGCAAACCGGCGCGTACAATCAGGAATACCAGCGGCGCATATTGAATGCTGAGCAGGGCAATAATGCCGGTGGTCGAATAGAGCGGATTACGGCTGCCCAGTTCCGGCGCCATGCCGATCATTTTAAGAAAAGGGCTCGCAGGGCCAAAGAGTTGCAGCCATGCCAGCGCAGTCACCTGCGGCGCAATCAACAGCGGCACCACAAACATCAGCACGAACACGCCGCGCCCGCGAATATTGGTAAGGCTCACCAGCAGCGCCACAGCACTGCCAAGAATGACAGCCGCAAAGGTACCGCCAAAACCGGTGATTAAAGAATTACGGGTGGCAACCCATGTGGAAGTTGAAGAAAGCGCCGAGCGCAATGCACTGTCAGAGAGCTGACCATTCGGCGCAATGATCTCGCTGGCCAGCCGCAGCATCGGCCACAGAGACAGCGTGAACACCACTGCCGCCACAAGAAAAATCAGAGCCGTATCCCGGCTCTGACCAAATATTTTGTCTGACATCCAATAATGCCTTAACCGCCGAACAGTTCAGAAAAACGCTTCTTGTCGGCTTCTGTCACACCCAGAACTTTGAGCGTATCAATCGACATGATGTTGATTTTTGTACCTTCCGGCAACCAGCTCGGGCGACCAACGGATTCTTTGGCTGGCAGATAGCCCTGCTCCAGCGCCAGTTTCTGGCCATCGTCGGAAAGGATGAAATCAACAAACTTTTCCGCACCGGCAACATTCTTGGCAGTCGCCATGATTGCAACAGGCTCAGTTACCGCAGGCACGCCTTCCTTAGGGAACACGAACTCAACCGGCGAGCCTTTTGCCTTGGCATTCAGTGCCATGAAATCCACGAGGATACCGTAAGGCTTTTCACCACTGGCAACGGATTTCAGCACCGCACCATTGCCACGCACGCTGATCAGCTCATTGGCTTTCAGCTTTTCGAAATAATCCCAGCCGAGTTCTGAATTCAGCGCAAAACCGGAAAGCAGATAAGCAGCCGCGCCGGAATAAAGCGGGCTCGGCATCACGATCTGGCCTTTATATTCTTCTTTGCCGAGATCGGCCCAGCTTTCAGGCTTGCTTTTCGCCTGCGTATTATAGGCAATACCGGTAGTGATCAGCTTGGAACCGAAATAGGTTTTGTCCTTGTCGAAAGAACCTTCGGTCAGACCATCTGTCTTCGCGCCTTCATAGGCTTTCAGACGATTGTCTTTTTTAAGCAGTTCCATCGACACGGCATCGGCAATCAGCAGCACATCCGGCTGTGGTGCACCGGCGGCAAATTCAGCAGCCAGCTTGCTGAGAATATCGCTGGTGCCGGAACGGAACACCTGCACATCAATATCAGGATTGGCTTTGCGGAATGCTTCAACAGTCTTTGTCGCATCAGCTTCCGGCTGCGAGGTATAAAGATTGAGCGTTTCTGCATTCACTGCAGTTGCGCCCATAAACACTGCCAGAGCAGTAGCCAGAACTGTTTTACGTGACGTGCGTTTCTGCAACATGATTCTTATCCCTGAAATCATTCATCCGACACCGGAGCGAGCCGGTTACTCGCCGTTCATTTATTAAATGAACACTACAAGTTTATGACAAAGAATAAAGTCACCACAGAAAACAAAAACAAACAGGGCATTGAACCAGCAATGCCCTGTTAAAAACCTGCTAAACGTGTTCGCTCAGAGAACTTTCAACGCTCAAAAACGAGCGCCGGTAAAATGCGCGATCTGTGCGCCGGTTTCATAATAGGCTTCGCGGACACCGAGGAAAGACTGCGTTTCCGGCTCAGTCACCGGCAATGGCAGATCAGCTTCACTGATTTCACCGCTGATATGACGCGCCAGCAAATTGCCAAACACAGTTCCGGTGGCGATGCCGCGACCGTTATAACCGCTGAAACCGATTACATTCTTATCAAAGCGATGGAATTTCGGCAGGCTGTCATTGGTCATGCCGATCAGGCCGTACCATTCATAATCGAATTCAACTTTACCGAGCTGCGGGAACAGACGCTTCATTTCACGCTTTGCCCATGCGGTATGAATACCAGTACCGGTATTGCGCAATGCACCAACGCTACCAAACACCAGACGACCGGCCTGATCATAGCGATAGGACGACAAGACTGTTTTGGTATCCCACACACCCTGACGTTCCGGCAGAATCTGCGCCTGCTGTTCTTTGGTCAGCGGCTTGGTCGCTAGATTGAAGTAAGGCAGATGCATAATTTCTGCACGAATCTGCGGCCATGGTGCCTGCGTATAGGCATTGGTTGCGACAACAATCCACTGCGCACGCACCGAGCCTTGCGCGGTTTTCACCACCCAGTCATTACCCTGACGCTCTGTGCCGATCACCGGCGATCCGGTGAAAATCTGTGCTCCGGCAGCAATGGCTGCATGAGCAAGACCACGTACATAGGCCAGCGGCTGAATTGTACCGGCACGCATATCCAGCAGCGAGCCGGTATAGGCCTTGGTGCCAACTTTCTTTGCGGTTTCTTCAGCGCTCAGCAGTGTTACCGGTGCACCGCGGCGCTGCCATTGTTCCGCACGATCCTGCAATTCGCGCAAACCCTTCTGGCCGACAGCACAATGCAATGTACCGGTACGGGTCGCTTCACAGGCAATATTGTGCTTTTCAATACGTTCAAAAACCATTTTCGGGCCGTTGCCGAGAGATTCCAGCAAACGGTCACCATATTTCTGGCCGAGTACACCCGGCAGATCATCCGGCATAACCCACATACCGGCATTGACCAGACCGACATTGCGGCCGGAACCGCCAAAACCGATTTCAACACCTTCCAGCACGGCAACCTTGCTGCCGCGTTCACTCAAATTCAGTGCGGTTGAAAGGCCGGTAAAACCACCGCCGACAACAACCACGTCAACGCTCAATTCGCCTTTCAAGGCAGAAGTAACCGGAGCAGCTGGCGCGGATTTTTCCCAAAGACCGTGGGAACGGGGATTATTCAACATGTCAGTTCATTTCTCAAAACAACGTTGCCACTTGCATCAGCCTGTATTGCAGCAGCAAGCCCACGATTATGCGCCTGAAAATACACGCATCACGCAAGAACGCCGAGACAAAAGGTCAACGATCAAAATGGATAAAGAGCGCCGTATATATAATGCGGATACACACACAACACTCTGAGTGTTTGAAATTTGAAGCACAACACGGAAAATCGTCCGGCTTGTTATTTACCAGTGTTCTTATCGTCTTTTTCTTCTGGCGCCTGAGTAGCCATACACCTTTCGGTTTTGGCAACAGTAGCAATTTATGCGCAACAGATCATTCATTCACGGAATGACCTGTTACACTTTAGTTCTATTCTGCGTTCAGATGCACCAGCGCCATATAGTCATGCTGGCCGACCTGCCCGCGAATCCAGCCGGAAAATGTCTGTATCAGCGGGTTTTCATGTTTGCCTTCCGGCACCACCAGATAATAGTCATTCTCGGTACGCATCGGCTTGTCAAACAGAATGCGCAGACGACCTTCCTGCAATTCCTGCTCAATCAGATAAACCGGCAGCAGACCAATACCAAGTCCGGCAGCCGCCGCTTCAATTACCATAGAGAACTGATCGAAACGATGTCCGCTATAGGTGGTACGTGCATCAACTTCGCACTGCTCAAACCATTGCGTCCACATTTTCGGACGGGTGGTCAGATGCAGCAAAGGCTCTTTCTGCAGATCTTCCGGCTCAACAATGCGGTGACTTTCAATCAAAGCGCTGCTGGCAACCGGAACAACCATTTCACTGCACAGATAGTTACAGGTGGCATGTGCCCAGACCGGCTGGCCATAATGAATAGCCATATCAAACGGATATTCTTCAAAGTCGAACACGCCAGTGCGTGAACCGACATTAAACGCAACGCCCGGATTTTCTTCGATGAAATTCGGAATACGCGGCATCAGCCAGCGCGCACCGAATGTCGGCAATGTCGCCACGCTGAAAGCCGAAGACGACTGCGCCGAAGCCATTGCCCGCAACATCGTGTCTTCAGTCTGATTCAGCAGACGGCGGACTTCCGGTAAAAATTTGCGTCCCGCATCGGAAAGCAGGATGCGCTGACGGATTCGCTCAAACAGCAAAACGCCGAGCTGGCCTTCAAGATCCTTGATCTGACGACTCACCGCGCTTTGCGTCAGGTTCAGCTCGTGGGCTGCCTGTGTAAAACTTCCATGACGTGCAGCGCATTCAAAAGCCTGCAAAATGGCGATATCCGGTATCAGCCGGCGACTGAGCTTCATTCCTGCCTCGCATAAACATAGTCGATTTCGTCGCAATCATGCGGCCACTACAACTGATATGATCAATTTTAGTCATGATATCAACATCTGATACGTGTTTCCGACAGTCGAAAATCGATTTAAAAAGAAATTACGTGTCAAATTTAAAGCATATCCCGAATTCTGGCAGACATTTTCGGATCAGATATGCGTTTATAGCAACATCAGGACGGTTTTGTGCTGCTCCCAAACAGCATAGACCCTTCCCGAAAAGCAGTTTCAGGAAAAACGCCCCCGATTTTCTTTATGAAACCGCATCAAGAGCAAAACAGACAGGGCTTTATCTTCTCCCAAGACAGATAACAGCTCCCAATACGGAAAGCCCCTAAGGAGGCAAACCATGAACTTCGTATCAGCCGACAGCATCCGCGCTGCATTCTCGGCCGCAATGTCCGCAATGTACCGTACAGAAGTGCCTGCTTACGGCACACTGATGGAACTGGTTGCAGATGTGAATGCTGCGACACTGAAAGCCCAGCCTGAACTGCTCGCCCGTCTTGAAGGTACCGATTCTCTGGATCGTATTTCCGAAGAGCGTCACGGCGCGATCCGTCTCGGCACCGCTGCTGAACTCTCCATGATGCGCCGCGCTTATGCGGTGATGGGTATGTTCCCTGTCGGTTACTACGACCTGTCCGCTGCCGGTGTACCTGTGCATTCCACAGCTTTCCGCCCGGTTGCAGATGCATCGCTGAAGATCAATCCGTTCCGCGTTTTCACCTCGCTGCTGCGTCTCGATCTGATCGCTGACGAAAAGCTGCGCAAGGAAGCTGAAGAAACACTCGCAAAGCGCAATATCTTCACTGCCGGTGCGGTTGAGCTGATCGAGATTGCTGAAAAGCAAGGCGGTCTGACACAAGAACAGGCTGACAAGTTTGTTGCTGAAGTTCTGGAAACCTTCCGTTGGCACGATAAGGCCAATGTGAGCGCAGAACTCTACCACCGTCTGCACGACGCCCATCGTCTGATTGCTGATGTAGTGTCCTTCAAAGGCCCGCACATCAACCACCTGACGCCACGCACACTCGACATTGATGCCGTACAGGCACAGATGCCAGCGCGCAATATTTCGCCTAAAGCTGTTGTTGAGGGCCCGCCAACCCGTAAATGTGCGGTTCTGCTGCGTCAGACCTCGTTCAAAGCTCTGGAAGAAGCTGTTTCTTTCACTGATGCTGCAGGCGAATGGAAAGCCGGTACACACACTGCCCGTTTTGGTGAAATCGAACAGCGCGGTATTGCACTGACACCAAAAGGCCGTGGCCTTTATGATGCGCTGCTCGACAAGACCCGCGCACGTATCCGCCCTGCGCCGGATGGCTCGAATGCTGCTGAATATGTTCGAATCTTAAGTGAAGTCTTTGAAGAATTCCCGGATACATGGGCAGAAATCCGTGAACAGGGTCTCGGCTACTTCGCTTACAGCGTTGCAGACCGCTCGAAAGCCAAGAGCGAACTGACCGCCGCCAATCTCGACAGCCTGATTGCTGAAGGCGCAATCCAGTTTGATCCGATCGTCTACGAAGACTTCCTGCCGGTCAGTGCCGCTGGTATCTTCCAGTCCAATCTCGGCGACGACGATACACAGGAATTCACTGAAAGCCCGAACCAGAAGCGTTTCGAAGCTGATCTCGGCGCAACCGTGCTCAATGAATTTGAACACTATGCCCGCATCGAGCGCGAATCTGTTGAGGGTGCATTGAAGGCTCTCGCCTTTACTGCCGCTGCAGAATAACTACATAACATATGAAAACGGCAATCTGCCCTCAAAGCGGATTGCCGTTCAGCTGTTTATACTAGCGCGTGTCCATTTAATTAAGTCCGCCACGCTCGCTCTAGTTTTATGAGTTGCCGCATTATCGCGGTCGTTAACTGCAACCAGTTAACTGCGAAATGCTCCGGAGCAGATTACTGCTCCACCGTACCAGATAGAATACCAGGTCTGTTCCCTTACCCGAACAAACGCCTGATATTCTGAACGATAAACAATAGGGAATGCGATTTATGAGCACCGAAAATAAAAAAGTGAACGTTAAGCAGGAAGCTGCTGACATTCTCGCCAAGCTTGGCGTTGACAGCGCTGCCTATACAGGCGGTGATCTTGCCTCGTTCAGCCCGGTTACCGGCGAACAGATCGGCGCCCTCAAGACTCATTCGGCTGCAGACACTGCCCGCATGATCGAAGAAGCTGATGCAGCATTCCGCACATGGCGCGATGTTCCGGCTCCTCGCCGCGGTGAACTGATCCGCCTGCTCGGTGAAGAACTGCGCGCTTCCAAAGCTGATCTCGGCCGTCTGGTTTCCATCGAAGCCGGTAAGATCATTTCTGAGGGCCTCGGCGAAGTTCAGGAAATGATCGACATCTGCGATTTCGCAGTTGGTCTGTCCCGTCAGCTTTACGGTTTGACCATTGCGACTGAACGCGCCGGTCACCGCATGATGGAAACATGGCATCCACTTGGCGTTGTCGGCGTTATCTCCGCCTTCAACTTCCCGGTTGCTGTATGGTCCTGGAACGCAGCTCTGGCACTGGTTGCCGGTGATGCTGTTGTCTGGAAACCTTCCGAAAAGACCCCTCTCACAGCGCTTGCTTGTGAAGCAATCTTCAACCGTGCGGCTGCCCGTTTCGGCGCAGATGCTCCTAAGGGTCTGTCCGCTGTTATCATCGGCGACCGTACAATCGGTGAAGTTCTGGTTGACCATCCGAAGGTTCCGCTGGTTTCCGCAACCGGTTCAACCCGCATGGGTCGCGATGTAGGTCCACGTCTGGCCAAGCGTTTCGCACGCGCTATCCTCGAACTCGGCGGCAACAATGCCGGTATCGTCTGCCCGTCAGCCGATCTCGACATGGCTCTGCGCGCGATTGCTTTCGGTGCCATGGGTACTGCAGGTCAGCGTTGCACCACCATGCGTCGTCTGTTCGTACACGAAAGCGTATACGACACACTGGTACCACGTCTGGTCAAAGCCTATCAGAGCGTATCCATCGGCAACCCGCTGGAGACTCCTGCACTGATCGGTCCGCTGATCGACAAGGCTTCTTTCGACGGTATGCAGAAAGCTCTGGCAGATGCCAAAGCACACGGCGGTAAAGTTGTCGGCGGTGAACGCGTTTCCGTTGGTCCGGACACAGGTTACTACGTACAGCCAGCCATCGTTGAAATGCCAGAACAGGCAGGTCCGGTTCTAGAAGAAACCTTCGCACCGATCCTCTATGTGATGAAATACAGCGATTTCGACAATGTTATCGAACTGCACAACGCAGTTGGTGCCGGTCTGTCGTCTTCGATCTTCACACTGAACCTGCAGGAAGCTGAGCGTTTCCTCTCTGCATCCGGTTCGGATTGCGGTATTGCCAACGTCAACATCGGTACATCCGGTGCTGAAATCGGTGGTGCATTCGGCGGTGAAAAAGAAACCGGTGGCGGTCGTGAATCCGGTTCGGATGCATGGAAAGCTTACATGCGCCGTGCAACCAACACTGTAAACTACTCGAAGGCACTGCCGCTCGCACAGGGCGTATCCTTCGATATCGACTAATCATCAGTACTGATGACAAAGAAAAGCCCCGCATAGCGGGGCTTTTTTATTGACTAAAATCCTGCACAGGGTCTCTATTAGGCACAGCATTCACGCATATCTTGTCAGACTTCTCCGCCTTGGAGGCTTACATGCGTTTATTTTTAGCAGCCCTGACGACTATTCTTTATACCGCGCCTCTGCCCGCAGCTCATGCGAGCGAGAATAATACGGTGTTCTGCACCAAGCTCGGAGAGCTTGCGGGACGGTCGATGGCGGCACGTTTACAGGGAAAGCCGCTGGCTGATCTGTTGCAGGTCAAGTTTGATCCGGCGGTGCATGAGATTTTTCAGACGGTCATTCTGGATGCCTATTCCAGGCCTCTGGTTGAGGGGGAAAATGCGTGGGTGAGAAATATGTCTGACTTCAGAAATGCAGTTGAAGAGAAATGCCAGTCATCTTTAGCTAAATAAAAAGAATCTAGAACGATCACCATGAATGCAATGAAACGTAATACGCCTTCGCTATGTCTTAATCTACGTGATGAATCACCATAGTATGAAGTAAAGTTAGCCAGTGATGCTGCCTCACCTCCCAAGCTGAAATTGAAGGTGCTGAGAAAGCAGGATCAGCAAAAGCTCCAACGGCAACAGCAACATGATCAGGGAAGGCCTCCGCTTCCCAATAGACAGTAGAGCCGCACAGAGGACAAAACTGAAATGACACTAAACGACCGGCATCAGACTGACGGGTGAACTGCGTTGATTTACCCGAAATTGTCACTTGCTGTCGTTGGAACCACGCCTGATTACCGAAAACGGCACCGGTTCGACGCTGACATTCAAGACAATGACACATCGAGACCCGCAGTGGTTCCCCCTCGCAAATGATTTTCAATTTTTCGCAACTACAGGCAGCCAGATAGCGTCTCACAAGACACTCCATTTAGTCAGCAGTGTTGGACGTTATTTTGCCCGCTGCAATTGACAGGAGTATCTACATTAGCATCGCCATCTTCTTTGAATGATCCCTACAAATTCTACAACGTGTAAATTTGGTTTATGGCGTGGCGAAAATGGTGATTTTTGAGAACCGGAGCGCAGCGTACCCTGCATAATCCTTTCATCTACTGATGAAAGGATTATGCAGTCTTAGAGATCACGGCACCCTTTGCACGTCCTATTGGACGTGCGGTGCCATGTGTACATGAGCACCGGAAGCGGAGGAATGCTCCGTTTGCAGACCGTCAGTGCGTGAATAACGGTGGGTTGATCAGCCCATGCGTTCAGAAGCGTAAGAGCCTGGACTGGCCGGAAATACAACTGTCCGGTTACCATTGAGGAAGACGCGGTGATGGATATGCGCATGGATGGCGCGTGCCAGAACCTGCGCTTCGACATCGCGGCCGATGGAGACATAATCGGCAGCCGACTGCGCATGGGTAATACGGGCCACGTCCTGCTCGATAATCGGACCTTCATCGAGATCGGCAGTCACATAATGCGCTGTCGCACCGATCAGCTTCACACCACGCTCATAGGCCTGCTTGTAAGGATTAGCACCTTTGAAAGACGGCAGGAAGGAGTGGTGAATATTGATGATCTTGCCGGACATTTTCTGGCTCAGCTCATCAGACAGAACCTGCATATAGCGCGCCAGAACCACCAGTTCAGTGCCGGTCTGGTTGACGATATCCATCATCTTGGCTTCGGCTTCAGCTTTGTTTTCCTTCGTCACCGCAATGTGGTGGAAAGGAATATCGTGATTAACCACAACCTTCTGATAGTCAAAATGGTTGGAGATCACACCGACAATATCAATCGGCAGACCGCCGATTTTCCAGCGATAGAGCAGATCGTTGAGGCAATGGCCAAAGCGTGAAACCATCAGCAATGTTTTCACCGGCTTGCGGGTATCGTGAAAATCATAGACCATGCCGAATTTGTCAGCTGTTTCCTGAAAACTGCCGGAAACCTCTTCAAAGCTTTTGCCTTGCTCGGATATAAAGCTGACCCGCATGAAGAATTTATCAGCGCTGAGATCATCGAACTGGGCGCTGTCAACGATGTTACACCCCATACCCGCAAGATATCCGGAAATAGCGGCAACTATACCGAGGCGTGACTGGCAACTGACGGTCAACACATAATTCTGCATGGGGGTATCCCTTAAGCTTCACTGTTCCAATGATTACAGAGCCGAAAATTCCGGTTCCGTATGAAGCTCTTACACAGAATTTCCAAGCATAACAGTCCCGATTACGCTTTTGTTTGACGGATTCCTGCCATTTGCAGACAAATATGCAGAACCTATAATCTCAGGCTATAGACGTTGTTTTCTGAGATTATAGTTCGTTGCCTGTTTCAAAGATGCGGGTTACGCGCTTTATATTTTTTGATCAGGCGCTCATTGATTTCTGTTGCACCCGGCATATTGGCGCTGCGATAAACCGGCACATCACTGCCCTCTTCTGCAAGCTCTGCCGCAACGGCGGTAAAGATCGCATGGAGAATGGTTGCGCAAACCGCTGTCGAGACAGCTCCGGCCTTCATCTCGCTGTTGGGCAAATCCATCATCGCATCACCCGCCGGAATTTCATTATCCAGCACCAGATCAGCCAGTTCAGACAATCGTACTCGGCCATTGGCAGCGCTGGCAGAATAGGAAACCGAGGTCAGCGCAATCACTTTTGCACCAACTTCGCGCCCATATCGGGCAGCATCAACCGGCGCAGCATTCACACCAGAGTTGGAAACAATCAGCAGAATATCCCCCGCACCAATATCATAACGCTGCAACAAAGGCAGCACCATGCCACTGATACGCTCAAACTTGGTGCTCGAAGACGCGCCCTCATGCAGCATCGTAAAGGCTGAAAGAACCGGCACGGTAATCGCCAGACCACCGGCACGATAATGCACTTCTTCCGCCAGCATATGCGAATGACCGGTACCGAACACGAAAACGCGCTTATCATTGCGCGCTGCTTCGCCAATCATGGCAACAGCCTGCTTCATCACTTCGGCCTGACTGTCACGCAACTGCGTGAGATGGGCTGTCAGCTTGTCAAAATAGTCATTGATAATGCTCATGCCCGCTGATCCTGTCGCGCACCGGAAATCCACGTAGAGCGGACATGGCACTGGTCATCCAGCCAGACCAGATCGGCACGTTTTTTCGGTGCCAGCACACCACGATCATTGAGCCGCAAAAATTCTGCCGGATAGGAGGTTGCCATGCGTAAAGCCTCCTCGCAAGAGAGATCCAGCATCGCCATACCATAGCGGATACCCGATGCCATATCGAGATCGGAACCTGCCAATGTCACGCGGTCTTCCAGCACCAGTTTCGGACAGTAACCGCCTTCAACACGATAGACTGTACGACCGTTGAGCTGAAAGGTGTCGCGGCCTGAGCCGACCAGTGACATCGCATCAGTGACAAAGAACAAACGTCCCTGCCCGCGTTTTGCCCGTAATGCCACACGCAAAGCTGCAGGCTCGACATGATGGCCGTCCGCAATAATGCCGCCCCACACGGACGGATGATCCAGTGCCGCACCGACAAGATTAGGCGCACGATGGCCGAACTGGCTCATCGCATTGAACAGATGGGTCACGCCACGCGCACCGGCATCAAACCGCGCCATCGCCATTTCATAAGTGCTGTCGCTATGGCCGATACTGACAATCACGCCGCCTTCAGCCAGTTCACGCACCTGCTCCGGTGTCACCTGTTCGGCAGCCATTGTCACCAACAGACAACCGATTTTCTGTGCCGCTGCAATCATCGCCTGAATATCGGCATCCTGCACAGGACGCATCAATTCAGCCAGATGCGCACCTTTTTTCGCCGGTGCCAGATGCGGGCCCTCAAGATGCAGGCCGGCAACCCCTTTGTCTGTTGCAACGACTTCAACCGCAGCAACCATCGCCTGTGCCGTTACATCACCGGTATCGGTGATTAAAGTCGGCAGCAGGCTGGTTGTGCCGTAAGGACGATGCCCTGCCGCAATGGTGAACATGATTTCCGGTGTCGGGCCGTCATTGAGCATTGCTCCGCCGCCGCCATTGACCTGCGCATCAATAAAACCGGGGCTGAGAATGCCGCCCTCCAGTTCAATGACCTGCACATTGTCCGGCAAAGCATCGCCATCCTGTACAAGGCGGACAATTTTGCCCTCCCCGATCAGCAAGGCTGTTCGTTCATGAAAACGATTGCCGTCAAAAATACGCGCACCACGCAGCAGCTGAAAATGCATCAGACAGTCTCCGTTACCTTATTCAGATTAAGCGGCTTATCAGGGTTGAAACCACGACGGCGGGTAACCGCCTCGATAATACGATAATAAGCGCCAAGTGACACCAGCGGATCAAGCAGAGCCGAACCGGTAGCCGGTGTTTTAATCTGGCTCCACGGTAAATCCAGTGGTGAAATTGTCAGGATATTACCACCGATGCTTTCCAGATGTTTCAGTGCCTGCATATTATGCTGATAGGCCTGATCCTGTGAAATAAACGCCACAATCGGAAAGCCTTTTTCCACCAGACGCATCGGCCCGTGCATGAGTTCGGCCAACGAGAAAGCTTCCGCGTGAATGGCTGAGGTTTCCTTTGCCTTCAATGCAGCTTCAAGCGCAATTGCCATCGACGGTCCGCGACCGCCGATAAATAACGACTGCTTTTCAGCCAGAGTATTTTCCAGCGCATTGCCTGCATCAACCTGCACAGCGGCCAGTGCATCCGCCAGATGATCGAGCCCGCTCTGCATCTCATTGTCTTTGCTGACCGCAGCAATCACACCGGCCAGAGCCGCAGCAGATGCAATAAAGGATTTGGTCGCCGCAACACTTTTTTCAGGCCCTGCACCAATCCCCAGTACAATATCGGCCTCGTTACCGAGCGGGCTGTCGGTGACATTGACTACAGCGACCGTAACCGCACCGCCTTTTTTAGCCGCGCGCTGCATCGCCACGATGTCAGGGCTGGCACCGGACTGCGAAACAGTGAAATGCACGGCAGAGCCAAGCTGCAGCGGCGCATCATAAACGGAAGCGACCGAAGGCCCCAAGGCCGCGACCGGCAAGCCGAGCTGAATTTCAGCGAGATATTTAAAAAATGTCGTCGCATGGTCAGACGAGCCGCGCGCGCAGGTCGAAATCAAAGCAGGCTTGCGGGATGCAAAAAGCTTCGCGATCTCTTCAAAAACCGGCTTCTGCTCTTTCAGCATCGTAGCGACAACAGACGCTGCCTGTTCGGTTTCCTGAAGCATGAGTGTTGGTGATGCGGTCATCGGACCTCCCCCGTTTTAAGTTCCGCAATAAAATCATAAGCATCGCCGCGATAAAGCGAGCGTGTATATTCCACAATCCGGTCTGTCTGCGTGCGCGAAACGCGCTCCATCTGCAATGCCGCAGCCTTATCAGCCACGCCAAGCAAACGTGCATTGACCGGATCAAGCACCACAGCCGTCAGGCGCTGCAGAGCGCGTACCGGCTTATAACCCTGATCTTCCAGTGCTGCATAAAGGGACAGTGCACCGCTGAGTACCGCCTGTGCCAGTTCGGTTTTCTGCCCTGCCTCATCGCGCGCAAGCGTCGCTGTTCCGAGCAATCGCTGCGGCACCACAGCACGTTCAATCGCCATCGGCATATCATCGGCAAGGCGCAAACGCTCAACACGCACCACCAGATCCTGCATAGAAATGCCAAGCTGAAACGCCTCCTCCGGTGACGGATGTCCGATATCACCGGAAAGGATACGCACGCCCGGCACTTTACCACGGGCAATCATATCCTGCGAGAATGAGGTGAGTTGCCAGAGCGGCTGGCTGATCTTTTTCGGACGTTCGCAAATATAGGTGCCGCTGCCGTGTCGGCGCTCCACCAGCCGGTTTTCCAACAATGCCTGATAGGCTGAGCGGATGGTAACCCGCGCCAATCCAAGCGCCTGCGCCAACTCGCGTTCCGGTGGCAGACTACTGCCCGCGGCAAGGCTGCCATCTTCAATCAGATTGGTCAGAACCACGGCGACCTGCTTATAAAGCGGCCCGCCGGTCGTTTGCGCTGCTAATCCGCGCTGAAGAAGAAGAAGCAATCTGGTATTATCCATGGCATAGATACAATACCATTTTAAGACCAGTTGCAATTGAAATTATCTGTTCCACGAAAATAAAAAGGGCAGCTCCGTTTCAGAAAGCTGCCCCGTATTTCCTGTGTTACTGCACCAAGACCGGCTCGGCCGGCGGCACGTCAGAGCTGCCTTCCGGCTCCTGCGGTTCCGGCTCTTTCACACGGAACCATGCTACGTAAAGCGCTGGCAGGAACAACAGCGTAATCACTGTACCGACAATAATCCCGCCCATCATTGCATAGGCCATCGGCCCCCAGAACACTTCACGCGAAATCGGGATCAGCGCCAGACTGGCAGCCGCTGCCGTCAGCGCAATCGGGCGCATACGATGCAGGGCAGAATAGTGAACGGAATCCCACGGATGCATACCCTCTTTAATATGATCCTCTACCTGCACAATGAGGATCACCGAGTTACGGATCAGAATACCGATCAGCGCCAGCACACCGAGAATAGCCACAAAACCAAGCGGCTTTCCGCTCGGCAGCAAGGCCGCAACCACACCGATCAGGCCAAGCGGCGCGACCGCCACCACCAAAAACAGCCGCTGGAAACTCTGCAACTGGATCATCAGAATTGTTGCCATTACGAACAACATCAATGGCACAACGGCAGCAATAGGCCCCTGACTTTTAGCACTTTCCTCAACAGTACCGGCAATATGAACGGAATAGCCGAGCGGCAATTTCTGCGCAAAAGCGTCAACCTGCCCCTTCATTTGCTCAACCACCGTATCCGGCATTGTCTTGTCGAGAATACCCGCAGATACCGTAATCGTCGGCATACGGTCACGACGCCAGACCACAGGCTGTTCAATCTCGTAGCGGAAGTTGGCAATCGAAGCGAGCGGAATGGATTCCCCGTTACCCGTGCCGATTTGCAAGTTACGCAATGTTTCAATCCGGTCACGCTCCTGCGCCTGTGCCCGTACCACCACATTGATGAGATAGGTGGCATCGCGCACCTGCGTAATCGCCAGACCGCCGACCACACTATTCAGCGTCATCGAGATATCTTTGGAGGAAACGCCGAGCTTGCGTGCTTTGTCTTGCAATACATCAACCCGCACCACACGTGCCGGTTCGTTCCAATCAAAGGCGACCACACCCAGACGCTCATCTTTGCCCATAATATCGGCAACCTGATGCGCATAATTACGCACCGTCTGAATATCCGGCCCGCTGACGCGATATTGCACCGGACGACCAACCGGCGGCCCCAGCTCAAGGAATTTCACATAAGCATCAGTGCCGATATAATCCTTACGTAAGACCGCATCAAACTTCTGCTTCAGGCGGTCGCGCGCTTCCACATCCTTGGCCACAATAATCATCTGACCGAAATACGGATTGACCGGCTGCACATCAAAGGTCAGCACGAAACGTACCGCACCCTGCCCGATATAGCTGCTCCAGTGATCAATATCCTCATTGCCTTTGAGCATAGTATCTTCAAAACGCAGCATCTGCGCCTGTGTTTCGGCAATGGAGCTGTTTTCCGGCAGCTTCCAGTCAATCACCAGTTCCGGACGATCCGAAGACGGAAAGAACTGACGTTCAATCAGCGTTACACCGCCCAGCGACACCAAAAACAGCGCAATCGTTGCAAAAATCGTTGTCCAGCGATAGCGCATACACCATAGCAAAGCAGCGGAAAAAGCCGCTGTCACACGACGGGGCTTTTCCTCATGCTTCTTCATGGTTTTCGGCAGGATTGTCACGCCAAGCAATGGCGCAAACAACACTGCCACCACCCATGACACCACCAGCGACACGCCGATCACGACGAACAAAGTATAGGTATATTCACCGGCCTGACTGCTGTTGAGGCCAATCGGGATAAAACCGGCAATCGTCACCAGTGTCCCTGTCAGCATCGGAAAGGCCGTATGCGTATAAACATAGGTCGCCGCTTTATTGATCGGATCACCCGCCTCAAGCCGTGCAACCATCATTTCCACAGCGATCATCGCATCGTCCACCAGCAGACCGAGCGCGATAATCAACGCGCCGAGTGACACACGTTGCAGCGAAATATCCATATATTGCATGGTGAGAAACGTGATCGCCAGCACCAGCGGGATCGACAGTGAAACCACAAAACCGGCACGCACACCAAGGCTGATAAAGCTCACCGCAAGAACGATAACCACCGCCTCAAACAAGGCCTTGGTGAAACCGGACACCGCATCATCCACCACTTCCGGCTGATCAGCGACCTGATGCACTTTAATGCCAATCGGCAATTCGCCTTCGACATGCACCATCAATTCATTCAGCGCTTTACCAAAATCCAGCAGATTTTCATTCGGCTTCATACCGATTGCCAAACCGATTGCCGGTTCGCCATTCACACGAAACAGGCTTTCCGGCGGATTGGTATAACCACGCTTGATCTCCGCCACATCGCTGAGGCGGAAGAAGCGGTTATTAACACGAAGATTAACTGCTTTCAGGCTTTCTTCCGAGGTGAACTGCCCGCTCACCCGTACCGAAAGCCGTTCAGGACCGGCATTAATCACACCGGACGGCGTAATCGCATTCTGATCCTGCAAGCTTTTTAAAATTGCCTGCTGATCCAGCCCTAAAGCTGCAATCTGACGGGAAGAAAATTCAAGAAAAATCACCTCATCCTGAGCACCGATCAGATCAACTTTACCTGCACTTGGCAGCTGCAACACCTGCGTGCGCACCGTTTCCACATAATCGCGCAATTGCCTGTGGCTCAGGCCATCTGCAGTGAAAGCATAAATATTGCCAAACACATCGCCAAACCGGTCGTTGTAATAAGGCCCGTACACGCCTTCAGGAAAGTTGCCTTTGATATCATTGATCATATTGCGGGTCTGGAGCCAGATTTTCTCCACATCCCGTGCTTTTGTCGTTGCTTTCAGATTAACGAAAATAACCGCTTTTCCGGGCGTCGTCACCGATTTCGTAAAATCGAGACTGTCCAGCTCCTGTAGTTTTTTCTCAATCCGGTCGGTAACCTGATTGATTGTCTCATCCACCGATGCGCCGGGCCAGTTAGCCTGTATCAGCATGGTTTTAATGGTAAATTGCGGATCTTCTTCGCGTCCCAGATTAATATAGGCAGCCACACCCGCAATCAAAAACACCAGCATGAAATACCAAACCAACGAACGGTGATTAAGCGCCCAGTCAGAGAGATTAAACTTCTTCATTATTTCTCTCCCTGCGGCAGCTTAACTTTTTGACCATCACGCAAACTGTTCACACCCGCACTGACAATATGCTGACCGGCCTCTATTCCCTGAACGATAAAGTCCTGATCCGTACGGCGTACAACTTCAACCGGCTGACGGCGAACAGTCTGGCTTTGCGCATCGGCAATCCAGACATAGGTCTTGCCATCCTGCTCCAGTAAGGCAGAAAGCGGCAAACCGATCTGTTCCTGATGATTACCATTACTGCGTAACGCCGTAATGGTTGTACCCAGACGAAATGCTTCCGGCGCTTCATCCAAAGTGATTTTCACCCTGCGCAAACGGGTTGCACTGTCGGCCTGTGGTGCGATCTCCCGCACATGACCTTCTGTCTGCACGACCGGATCAGCTTGCAAAAAAATGAAAAACCTATCTCCGGGTTTAACGTCTTCTGCAATATTATCCGGCACATCCACGACCGCCTCGCGCACATCAGGCCGCGCTACGGTCACAATACTTTGTCCTGCCGATACAACCTGTCCGACTTCAACATTAACAGCAGAAACCACACCGGAAAAATCAGGCTTTAATTGTGCAAAACCACGTTCATCCTCAGCTTTGCGCAAAGCAGCTTTGGCCTTCTCCAATCCGGCGGCAGCAGTATCACGTGCCTGTTTGGCATTGTCATAAAGTGCCTGAGAAATACTACGCGTTGCCAGCAGACGTGACTGCCGGTCTTCTGTGGCCTGCGCATTGACATATTGCGCCTCGGCACTGGCCATATCCGCTTTAGCAGCCTGCAAATTCAGATCAAGTTGTGCGGGATCAATCATCGCCACGACCTGACCTTTTTCAACCATATCACCGATATCAACATTGCGCTGGATCAACCGGCCAAGCACACGAAATGCAAGATCGGTGCTGTATTGCGGCTCCACTGAACCGGCAAACCCCATTTGTTGTGATGACTCGGCCTGTGCAGTCACAAACAAAACAGGACGCACCACTTCCGCTTTTTCTTCCTGCTTCTCGCTACACGCAGCAAGGATAGCCAGGGTTCCTGCGACTGCGGCGCCAAGAAGTTTGCGTTGCATTGTTCTGACGCTCACGACTGTCGTTGCTCTGCTCATTGCGTAACACTCTTTTCATCTACCATCAGCAGATCAACAACAGAGCCTTCACCAAGCATCTGCCCACCGCGTGTGATCACCATCTGACCATCCTTCAAGCCGTCAGAAATGATAATTTTCTCACGCTCATAATCCAGAACATCTACCAGCACAGATGTGATACTATTTGTCTTCGGATCAAGAACCCAGACGGCAGGTTTGCCATCCTGTGCGGTCATCGCGCTCCACGGCAAAACCACTGCACGCACTCCCGGTAAAGACAGCGTGCCGGTGACCGGAGCCGCCAGCGTCATTGCTGCCGGTGGTGTATCCAGTTCGACTTTAATACGCACAGTACCGGTTGTGGCATTCACCACCGGTGCGATTTCACGGACATGACCGGTCGCTGCAACCACCGGATCCGACACCAGTGACAGGCTTACCTGCGGTAAGGCCGCCGTTCCGCTTTTCCCTACAATCTGTTCCGCATGCGCGGCCAAAGCCTCCTGCACATCAAAAACGGCATCGCGTTCGCCATCTGCGGCGATCGTAAAAGCTGTCTGTGCCGCCTGCACCAATTGTCCGGCTTCAATATTACGCGCCGTTACCACACCGGAACGCGGCGCACGCAATTCGGTGTAGCTCATCATATCCTGTGCATTTTTCATCTGGCTCCGGGCAGAGATCAGTGCAGATTCTGCCCGCTGTTTATTTTCTTCCGCCGTGCCAAACTGCCCGCGTGTGGTAAAGCCCTGCTTCAGCAAAGCCTGCTGGCGTGCATAATTCGCAGTCGCCTGCACCAATTGTGCTTGTGCTGCGTTTAAAGAGGCCTGAGCGGAACGTAAAACCGCCTGCTGCTCAACAGCATCAATCCGCGCCAGCAGATCTCCGGCCTCGACCTTTTGTCCGACATCAGCGTTGCGTTCCGTCACCTGACCGGAAGCCCGAAAGGCAAGATTAATCAGATTACGTGCAGCGACAGTACCGGTTAAAACCAGTTGCGGGCGATATTCCGTGATTTTTACTGTTTCTGCACTAACAGCCACGCGATGTGCACTATAAAGGGCTGTATCTTTCGGTTGATCTGTTTGCGACTGTGCTACCGCAACGGATGCTGTGACACACAACAAAATCCCTTGAGAAAACAAACGCAAAATAGGCTTACGCGAACCGGTAATCATCAGTACAACCTTTTAAAAATCATCGTTGTACAGCAAAGATAGCTGAACATCCGTTTTTTAACAGTCAGTCTTGTCCTGACTTTATAAAATTTGAATGATAATAAATAACTTAAGAAAAAAATTCAGAAAGCAAGCAACCATGAGTACTGTTCTTGAAATCGCTGATCTGAAAAGACTGGCACAACGCCGTGTACCGAAAATGTTTTTCGATTACGCAGATTCCGGTGCATGGACAGAATCAACCTATCGCGCCAATGAAAGCGACTTCGCCAAAATCAAACTGCGTCAGCGCGTACTGGTCGATATGACTGACCGCTCATTAGCCAGCACCATGATCGGCCAGAATGTTGCGATGCCCATCGCTCTCTCTCCGACAGGTCTTGCAGGTATGCAACATGCAGACGGGGAAATTTTGGCGGCACAGGCCGCAGCAGAATTCGGTGTGCCTTTCACGCTTTCCACCATGAGCATCTGCTCTATTGAAGATGTGGCAGAGGCAACCAAAAAACCGTTCTGGTTCCAGCTCTATGTGATGAAAGACCGCGACTTTGTACGCAATCTGATTGAACGTGCCAAAGCGGCCGGTTGTTCTGCTCTGGTCCTGACGCTTGACCTGCAAATTCTTGGCCAGCGCCATAAAGATCTGCGCAATGGTTTGTCTGCCCCGCCGAAATTCACGCCGAAGCATATCTGGCAGATGATGACCCGCCCGCAATGGTGCCTCGGCATGATGGGCACCCAGCGCCGCACATTCCGCAATATTGCCGGCCATGCCAAAGGTGTCAGCGATCTCTCCTCCCTGTCCTCATGGACTGCGGAACAGTTTGACCCGAAACTGAACTGGGATGATGTGGAATGGATCAAAAATCTCTGGGGTGGCCCGCTGATCCTCAAAGGTATCCTCGATGAAGAAGATGCCCTGATGGCCGCGAAAACCGGAGCCGATGCGATTATTGTCTCCAATCATGGCGGCCGCCAGCTCGATGGCGCACCATCTTCCATCTCCATGTTGCCACGCATCGTGGATACGATTGGTGACAAGGTGGAAATTCATCTCGACGGCGGTATCCGCTCCGGTCAGGATGTACTGAAGGCCGTCGCCCTCGGTGCCAAAGGGACTTATATCGGCAGACCGTTTCTCTATGGCCTTGGCGCAATGGGCAAAGCCGGTGTGACCAAAGCACTGGAAATCATCGCCCGTGAGGCCGATGTCACTATGGCATTGTGTGGCAAACGCCGGATCACGGATGTGGACGCCTCAATTTTACACAAAGACTGAGCATTACAACAATGCGCAGAGCGCCCATCATTTCACCGGCGCTCTGCTCAAAAGCACACTGCGGATTGAGAAGCTTGAATGAATACGCACCACACCTGGCAGGCGTGAGAGAATTTCTTTGTGAATGACCTCATAGGCCGCCGTATTTTCTGCCTCAGCGCGCAGGATATAATCCGCATCACCGGTCATCAGATAACATTCCTGGATCTCCGGATGACGACGCACCGCTTCTTCAAACCGGTTGAGATACTCCTCCGTCTGCCGCTCCAGCGTAATACGCACCAGCGCCACCAGCCGGTCATCGGCATCGGGTGCCGCAACAATCGCCGTATAACCGCGGATAACCCCGCTTGTTTCCAGCATCTGCACCCTGCGCAAACAGGCTGATTGAGATAGCCCGACTTCTGTGGCAAGCTGACTATTGGTCATGCGACCGTCACGGCGCAGACAACGGATAATATTACGATCTATAGCATCTAAGGTCGACACGCAGAATATTCCAATTCTCAGTATTTTATCGTGCTAATTTACCCATAATTCGCATAATTTGCGAAAAATAGCAAAAACATTCGAAGACTATTCGATTAAACTTTGAAATAGGGAGAGAGATACGGCTCAGCATTTCGCGCATGAGATTCCGGCGCTGAAGCGATGCTGCCTCTTATACAAAATTGTTTGCCCCTTCTGCGGTATTTGCCTCAGACCCGTCGCGGAACAGCACCGGCTGTTTCGTCAGACAGAGGTTCAGGCTAACCGTATGAAAGGTCAGACATTGACAATGCGGAAGTGCTTATGTCTGTAATCTTTGCTGATACTCGTACACCTGAGTCAGTTGACACCTCTAATAACCAGCTGGCACAGGCTGCAGGCGGCGTGCTGACCATCGACCTCGGTGCTCTCCGCGCCAATTATAAGCATGTCGCCGATGCGATCGCTCCGACCCGCACCGCTGCTGTTGTCAAAGCAGATGCCTATGGCTTAGGTGCGGATAAAGTCGCCCCGCAATTTTATGCGGCCGGTTGCCGTGACTTTTTCGTCGCGCATCTGGGTGAAGCCCTCAACCTGCAACCGCATATCGGCAATGACGCCACGATTTATATTCTGAACGGCTTACAGCCGCAGACAGAAGAGCTTTGTGCAGCACATAATATTGTACCGGTGCTGAACTCCCTTGAGCAGCTCAGCAACTGGGCAGCTTTAGCCAAATCCCAAAACCGTAAGCTCCCTGCCCTTCTGCAGCTCGACACCGGCATGTCCCGTCTCGGTCTGTCTGAACAGGAATTACAGACACTCGTCGCCGATCTCTCCCTGCTCGACGGCGTGGATGTAAAATTCATTATCAGCCATCTGGCCGCCGGCGATAATGTTCAAAGCCCGCAGAATAAAGCACAGCTGGCGCGTATGCAGGCAGCGCTCAAGCTTTTGCCGCATCATGCCGTTGCCTTTTCGAATTCCGGCGGCACTTTTATGGAGCGCAGCTATCATTACGATCTGGCGCGTCCCGGCATTGCCCTTTATGGCGGCGCTCCGCAAGAAAACCTGCCAAATCCGATGCAGTCGGTCGTATCATTGCAGGCGCGGGTTATTCAGTGCCGCACTGTACCGGCCAAAACACTGGTCGGTTATGGCGGCAGCTACGAAACACAGGCTGAGACACGCGTTGCAACAATTGCAGTCGGCTATGCTGACGGCTGGCTGCGGCACCTGAGCAATAAAGGCTGCGCCTATTATGGTGATGTGCGTCTGCCAATTATCGGCCGCGTCTCCATGGATTCGATTACACTGGATGTCAGCGCATTGCCGGAAGGCACGTTGAAGCTCGGCAGTCTGGTTGAACTGATCGGCCCGCATCAGACACTGGAACAAGTGGCTCAGGATGCAGGCACAATTGCCTATGAGGTGCTGACATCTCTGGGGAACAGATATCATCGCATTTATATCAACGACATTCTTGCTTGAAAAATATCGAAACTGCATAGGCAGCATTTCAAGCCAAGCTCTGACAGAGGCAGACCATGAAAGTTACAATACTCGGCAGCGGTGTTATCGGCGTAACAACCGCCTATTATCTGGCAAAAGCCGGCCATGAAGTGACAGTGATCGACCGTCAGGAAGGACCGGCGCTTGAAACCAGCTTCGCCAATGCCGGCCAGCTTTCCTATGGTTATTCCACACCATGGGCTGCTCCGGGTATTCCGCAGAAGGCGGCGATGTGGCTGTTCAAAAAACATTCCCCGCTGATTTTCCGTCCGACCTGCAATCCGGCAATGTATAGCTGGCTGATGTCGATGCTGGCCAATTGCACTGCATCGGCCTATGCGACCAACAAAGCGCGTATGCTGCGTATTTCCAATTATAGCCGCGAATGCCTCACCGAGCTGCGCAATGATACCGGCATCAGCTATGATGAAGGCTCAAAAGGCACCTTGCAGCTGTTCCGCAGTCAGAAAGATTTTGACGCGGTTATGACCAAGGATATTGAAAGCCTGCGTCAGGACGGCATTAAATTTGAAGTGCTTGATGCGGAAGGCTGCACTCAGGCAGAACCTGCTCTTGCCAATGTAAAGCACATGATCGCCGGCGGCCTGCGTATGCCGGATGACGGCACCGGCGATTGCTTCACTTTCACCAATAAGCTGGCCGAAATGGCTGAAGAGCTTGGCGTAAAATTCCACTACAATGTGGATATTAAAGGTTTCCAGCTCAACAGCGGCAAGATCGTTGCGGTTGAAACCAACAAAGGCACCTTTACTGCAGACCGTTATGTTGCAGCACTCGGCAGCTTCACACCACATCTGGTAAAAGGCCTTGGCCTCAATGTGCCGATCTATCCGGTGAAGGGTTATTCCATCACTATTCCGATCATTGATGAATCCCGCGCACCGGTTTCAACCATTCTCGATGAAACCTACAAGATTGCGATCACCCGTCTCGGCGACCGCATCCGCGTTGGCGGCATGGCAGAAGTCACGGATTATGTGACCCGCCTGTTGCCGGAACGCCGTGAAACACTGGAACTCTCCGTTGGAGGTCTGTTCGGCGGTGCCGGTGATCTGTCCAAGGCGACCTTCTGGTCAGGTCTGCGTCCTATGACACCGGACTCAACCCCGATCATCGGTGCAACCAAATATGATAATCTCTATATCAATGCCGGTCACGGCACACTCGGCTGGACAATGTCAGCCGGTTCTGCCCGTGTGATGGCCGACCTGATCACCGGCAAAAAACCGGACATCGACACATCCGATCTCGGCCTGTCGCGCTATAAATAATCGCGATCACTCCTCCCAGAAAAGCCGCTGCATATTTGCAGCGGCTTTTTTTGTTCAGAGTAAACCAATCAGATGCGCCTTCATCACCGCATGAACCTTGTTAGAAACAATTAGTTTGTTCAGCACATTATTCATATGAAAATGCACTGTGCGCGGCGTGATGTTCAAAATGATGGAAATGTCCTCGGCGGTTTTACCGTCCCCTGTCCAGCGCAGGATTTCCCGCTCACGCAGTGTAATAATCTGATCTTCCATATTATAGGTCTCATCAAGATGATGAAGATCATAAACCCGCATAAACAAAGACAAACTGAGTTGACGCAATTCCGGTTCAAGCTCTTTTAATTCAGCCTTACTAATGACACCACTGGCACGGCTGAATGATAAAAAACCCGCAATTGACTGCGGCCCCCAGCACGATTGGGTAATACCAATTGAATGTCCGTCCCGTCTTATTTCTTGCCACAAAATTTTATTCTGCTGATAGAGTTTTTCAGTCCAGACCACAGGCTTGGAGGAGCGCATAGCCATTTGAATGGCCGGATCCGTCAGGATACACTCATTGCTCGCATAATAGCTGCGCCAGTTTTCGGAGTAATTATCAAAACCCTGTATTTTCGGGCGGGTCAAAGACTGAGGAATACGAAGTACAAAACTATAATACTCGAAACCAAACCGGATAGCCTGGCTACTGATAATATCGACAAGTTCAAATTCCTGCATATCTGTTAAACTGGCATCATCAAGTATCGGCCGTGATATGTTCATCGGAAAAACCTTATATTATTACGAAGTATCAATAAAAATAAAAAAATAAAACTCAGAACACCCAAACGATAACAATATAAATAAAAAATAACAATAACTTAGATTTAAATTCAATAAAAACAACAAAATCATAAGCAACGAATATTTATTTCAAAATAAAAATGTTTATTTATTGAATTGCATTGACTGTAAATTAAATCAATCTAAATAAAGAGTGCAAAACAATATCTGTTTTTGATAGGTGTGACATTTTTGTCATGATTTAGGGGCATGAATATTGTGATTTCGGCACGGCCAGTGCATGAATTATTGCCTAAATAAAAAGCCTGCTTAAAAGCAGGCTTTTTATTAATGAAATACCACCAGAAACAATTTTATTTCTTCTTGCTCAAGACCTTTACGAGCTTATAATTCATGCTGGAGGCATCTGCTGGCGGGTTCTTAACTTTGGTTATATTCACCTTCAGCTTATATTTATAACCCGGTTCATAATCGAAACCATCAATTCCGTTATAGAACAGTGTCCATTCACCCTTAGGGCTGGTACGTACCTGCATGCATTTTTGCGGGCCCACACCAACGCAATCCACCAGCTTATTATTCACATAAAGTGTCTCAGTTTTACCGGCGGCATTTGCCTGCGCCACCGGCAACAAAGCCGCGCTAAAAAGAGCAGCAGCAATAGCCGGAATGATCAGGGTCTTTTTCATAAGCATCTCCATGGTTGCTTCTTACTTGCGTCAGCTTCGAACTTAGCTAAAACAAGCTGAACTGCAGGTGAACCGAATGATATTGACAAACACAACCACAAACAACGCGACCATTGCGATTATCGGCGGCGGCCCGTCGGGGCTTGCTGCTGCCGAAATTTTATCAGCAAACGGACATGATGTTACGGTTTATGAAGCAATGCCAACCGTTGCCCGCAAATTCCTGCTGGCAGGAAAATCCGGGCTCAACATCACCCATTCAGAGCCCTATGAACGTTTTCGCACCCGTTATGGTTCCGCTGCGCAGCAATTAATTCCGGCACTCGATGCTTTCACACCTGCCGATATCTGCGAATGGACAGAAAAGCTGGATATTGAGGTCTTTACCGGCAGTTCGGGACGCGTCTTTCCAAAGCGTATGAAAGCCTCTCCGCTTCTGCGCAACTGGGTCGCACGACTGGAAGCGCAAGGCGTCAGCATTTTAAAACGCCATCGCTGGAAAGGCTTCAGCGCTGACGCTCTGTTATTCGATACACCGGAAGGTGAGATCGAGAAAACGCATCATGCTGTTTTGCTGGCTCTGGGTGGTGCAAGTTATCCGCGCCTTGGTTCTGATGCGGCATGGATGCCATGGCTTGCAGAAAAAGGCATCGTCATTGCGCCCTTTCGCCCTGCCAATTGCGGATTTGATGTTGAATGGAGTGCGCTTTTCCGCGAACGCTATGCAGGCGCACCGCTGAAATCAGTTGCCGTCACTTCACCCGCAGGCCGGATTGAGGGTGAATTTGTTATCTCGCAACACGGTATCGAAGGCAGCCTGATCTACGCGCATACTGCTGCATTGCGCGATCAGTTAGAGACAAATGGCACAACCAGCCTCTCACTTGATCTCACGCCTGCCCGCTCGCTTGAGCGGTTGATCCGCGACATCACCAAACAGGGCAACAAAAGCAGCTTCTCCAATCGCCTGCGTAAAGCCACGGGATTGGAAGGCGTGAAAGCCGCATTATTGCGTGAAATGGTGCCGGATATCCATCAGCTGGCACCGGAAGACCTCGCCCGACAAATTAAAAATCTGGCGGTGCCACTGCTGCGCCCGCGTCCGATTGCGGAAGCTATTTCTTCTGCTGGCGGTATTGCCTGGGATGAGGTCAGCGAAAACTACATGCTGCATAAATTGCCAGGCGTTTTTGTTGCCGGTGAAATGCTGGACTGGGAAGCGCCAACCGGCGGTTATCTGCTCACCGCCTGCTTTGCCACAGGCCGTGCCGCCGCCAAAGGCATAATGGACTGGCTTAAAGCTTATAGCATTTCCAGCAAAAGTGCGAAGCGGTTTTGCGTTGGATAATGCGTAAAAACAAAGAGTTACAGCGGTTCCAACGATTCAGTCTTAACTGGAACCGCTGTAAGTTATCTTCGCCTTCACAAACACATCATAACGCGTGCTCTTGCCCAAGATCTGATGCGATGGCTTGCGAATACCTGCCATCGGCTCGGCACGCAGCGGCCATTTCAGCACAACACGGTTGAGCGCAACGTCCAGCGCCACCTGCATCAGCTTTTCCGCATCGGGGTCAGTGCCGACAATCTCACGGATCTGGCGCATTTCTTTTTTGACCAGCGCTGTATTTCCGCGCGGCGGATGCATCGGGTCGACCAGCACCACTTGCGGGTTCAACGCCGGCAATAATTCAGACGAATCCCCGTGCAATAATGTCATACGCGCCACGGTCTCCGCTAAGCGCCCGCCTTCAGCCGCCGCCCGCTCCAGTCCTGCCGCCAGCAATGCATGCATTTTTTCGGAGCGTTCAATCAGCGTTACATTCGCGCCCAGTGAGGCCAGCAAAAACGCGTCGCGGCCAAGTCCGGCTGTGGCATCCACAATATCCGGAGTAGCGCCGCGTACCAGACCTGCCGCTTTGGCAAGCGCCTGCCCGCGCCCCTCACCGGAGCGGAAGCGATGCCCGACGGCACCGCCGACAAAATCAACAATCAGGTCATTGTCATCTGTTTGCTGCATATCTTCTCTCAAAACGGACAAGGGATGGTAAAGTTCACAAGTCGACCATCAGGATGGCGGAAGCTCAGGCTTTCCGCATGCAGCAGTAATCGGTCTGCCGCCTGCAATGCAGCGCCTGCCGCATAGAACTCATCGCCAAGCATCACATGGCCGATAGCTTTCATATGCACACGCAGCTGATGCGTGCGTCCGGTCAGCGGAAACAAGCGCACACGTGTTGTCTGTTCATTGCGCTCCAGTACCTGCCAGCGGCTTTGTGTAGATTTACCATGTTCATAATCCACACGGTGACGCGGCTTATTCTCCGGATCAATTGCCAAGGGCAGATCAATCAGCCCCTCATCTTCAACTACATTGCCCCAGACCACAGCGACATAGGATTTCTCCGTACTGCGCTCTTCAAACTGTCTGGCAATCTGCGCATGAGCTTTGCGATTCAGCGACATCAGCACAACGCCGGATGTATCCTTGTCCAACCGGTGAATCATCAGAGCTTTAGGAAACTGCTTCTGTACCCGTGTTGCCAGACTATCCGACAATGCAGGATCGCGCCCCGGCACAGACAATAAACCGCTCGGCTTATCCAGCACCAGAATATCCGCATCCTGATAGATCACCGAAAGCGGATCCATAGGCGGATTATAAACAGGGGAAACTGAAGAATATGCACTCATAGCCCCCTCTAACATAATTTGTCAGCTGCATAGAAGAGCGACTTTGAAGGTAAGCTGAGAAAAACCGGAACTGAATGGGCAGTTCAGCGGTTTATAAAAAGCGTTACCCGCAAAACCTGCACCGTTTCCGCACTTAGAAAAGGATTGTGATGCACCATTTCCGATATTTTTTATCACTTTTTATGCTCATAACCATTTTCGCAACCACTCAGGCAACAGCGGGGTCTGTGCCCGTTCCGGCCACAAAACCCACTGCGGAGCAACCTCAGGCCGCATCACCTTTACCAAAACCAGAGCCGAAACAAAGCCCTGCCCCCGAACAACCCGATACGCAAACATCCGAACGGGTTTATCAGGCGGCTTGCCTGCCTCTGCTGCAAAAGGAGATTATCGGTAAAGTCCTGCCGCCGGTTCAGGACGGCCAGTGCCAGATCAGAAGTCCGCTTGAAATTACCGCTTTCAGCCAACCTGTTGCCGTAGAACTCGATCAGCCAGTAACAACAAACTGCACCATGGCTGTTGCGCTCAATGAATGGGTGCAGCAGGCCAATAGCCTCGCAAAAACCCATCTTGGCAGCGATATTAAAACCATTGGCACCGGCTCGCATTATCAATGCCGCAATGTCAATAATGGTGCGGGCGGCCGTGTCTCAGAACATGCTTTTGCCAACGCACTGGATATCATGTCGTTTACACTGGTGAATGGTGAGACCACCGAGCTTGCAAAAGACTGGAACGGCAAAGACAAGCAAAAGCAGTTCTGGCGTGCATTACATGCCAAAAGTTGCACACTTTTCATGACTGTTCTGGGGCCAGAGGCAGACGAAGCCCATAAAACCAACTTGCATCTTGATATGGGCTGTCATGGCAAATCCTGCACCTATCGCATCTGCCAATAATCTGATGTACAAAAAAATAGACGCCCGATTTTCGGCGGCACAGTTCACGAACCATGATAGAGTTCAGCTATGCTATTCACATTACCAGATCCGAAAATCCTCTATCAGGCCCTTCTCGACCGTGACAAGTCCTATGACGGCCATGTTTTTGTCGGCGTCACCAGCACCGGCATTTTCTGTCGCCTGTCGTGTCCGGCACGTAAGCCCAAATTCGAGAACAGCCGCTTCTTCGATCATCCTGCGACCTGTATGGAAGCGGGTTTTCGTCCTTGTCAGCGTTGCCGCCCCCTGGATTACTTCCGAGGTAAAGAGCCGGTCGTTGCCAAATTGCTGGATTGTCTTGATGCACGCCCCGATCATTTCTGGTGTGAAGACGATATCATTGCCATGGATCTTGATCCTTCAACCGTGCGCCGTGCCTTTAAACGTCATATCGGCATGACCTTTCTGGATATGGCACGCCTGCGCCGCAAAGCCCGTGGTCTGGAAAGCATCGCGGCAGGACATTCGGTTATCGATGCACAGCTTGAAGCCGGTTATGATTCAGGCAGCGGCTTTCGTGAGGCAATCACGCAGTTGATCGGCGATACGCCTGCACAACTCAAAGGCCGCGAACTGCTCAAAGCTGAATGGCTGGAAACCCCCATCGGTTCCATGCTGGCCGTTGCCGATCAGCATCATCTGCATTTGCTGGAGTTTTTTGAGCGCAAAGGCCTGCCGAATGAGCTGAAAAAACTACGCCAATATACCAAATCTTCGATCAGCTTTGGCCGTCTGCCGCCGATTGATCAGATTGAAGCAGAGTTGAAACTCTATTTTACGAGCGGCTTTACCGGTTTTAAAACACCACTAGCACTCTATGCTCCGGCCTTTACTCGCTCGGTCTGGGATGCTCTGCAGGAAATTCCGCTGGGACATACTTGTTCCTATGCCGAACTGGCAGAGAGAATCGGTCGCCCTGATGCGATCCGCGCCGTGGCCAATGCCAATGGCGCCAATCAGCTATCCATAATCATTCCATGCCACCGCACCATCGGCTCCGATGGCGCACTGACCGGATATGGCGGCGGATTATGGCGCAAACGCTGGCTGCTGGAGCACGAAAAACGTATGGCTGCACAATCCGCTGCCTGAGGCCGGATCAGAAGCCTTTATGGGTTTTCAGGAATTCCGTTTCTTCCGGCGTATTTTTGCGCCCGAGAACCGCATTGCGATGCGGAAAACGACCAAATTCCTCAACAATATCGCGATGCTCTTTGGCAAAACCCAAGGCAAAATCATTGCCGAGCGCCTTGTAGAGCTTCACACATTGCTCCTGATCTTCCACGACTTCACTATGCATCAGCGGCAGATAAAAGAACTGACGTGCCTTCTCGTCAACAGCCTGATCATAACCATGCTCCAGCGCATATTTTGACAAGGCGCAGGCCAGCGGATCACTGGCAAAAGCTTTGGGGCTGCCGCGGAACATATTGCGCGGAAACTGATCAAAAATAATCGTTAGTGCCAGAGCGCTTTTGGCATCTTTTTTCCAGTCTGCAAGCCCGCCTTCAACAGCCAGTTCATAGGCCGCACCGAAACGCTGCTGAATTTGCTGATCAAGATCATCAGAACGCACAAACCAATGTGCCTCAGTGAATTCTGAGAACCAAAAATCCAGAATGTCCTGCGGTGTTACCTGCGCCATTGATCATCTCTCCTGTTACATATGTATTCTGATATACATAGAGCAAATCCTGCCACTTACCAGTTCCCGATATTTTATGGACTAGAGCGCATTCCGAAAAGTGTGAAGCGGTTTTCGAAATAAAATGCGCGTAAACAAAAAAGGAGCCGCAAGCGGCTCCTTTCTCTCTCTCTCTCTCTCTGCCTGTCAGATCAGGAGGAGAATTCTTTGTCTTTGTGGCCAAGAATAGCCAGCAAGGTTATGGCCGCTGCAACCAGCAGATACAGGCCCACATGCGCAAGGCTGTAGGTTGTTGCCAACCATGTCGCAATATATGGCGCCAGAGACGCACCAAAAATACTGGCCATGTTAAAGGTCATCGAAGCACCGGTATAACGAACAGCTGTCGGGAATGGCGAGGCCAGAGCCGCACCAATCGGACCATAGGTCATGCCCATCAGTGCGAAACCGATGATCGAGCACAAGACCGCACCAACAACACCTGCACTCAGCAGCGGCGCCATAATCAGACCAAACAGGCCAATACCGATTGTGGTGAGGATCATGATGAAGCGGCGGCCAAAACGGTCGGACAGCAGACCGGAAACCGGAATCAGCAGACCGAAAAATGCAACACCGAGCATCTGAATGAACAGGAACTGCTCACGGGTATAGCCCATACCTGCCTGCTCCACCGGACGGGTCGCCCATGACAGCATGAACACGGTCATCAGATAGAACAGCACGAATGTTGCCAGCGCCGAGAAAGTACCCAGTACCAGTGCACGTTTGTGGTTTTTGAAAACAGCGGCCAGCGGAACCTGTACGCGTTCCTGTTTATCCATGGCTTTCTGGAATTCAGGCGTTTCAGTGATTTTGATACGCACATAAAGACCAACGGCAACCAGCAGGATTGAACCCACAAACGGAATACGCCAGCCCCAGCTCATAAACTGTTCATTGGTCAGCGTCGCGCCGAGAATGATGAATGTACCGGCAGAAAGGATGAAGCCGATCGGCGCACCAAGCTGCGGGAACATCGCATACCATGTACGCTTACCGGCAGGGGCGTTTTCTGTGGCGAGCAACACGGCACCGCCCCATTCACCGCCAAGACCAAGTCCCTGACCGAAACGGCAAAGTGCCAGCAACAGCGGTGCAGCAACACCGATCTGAGCATAGGTCGGCAGCAGACCAATAATAACGGTCGACAGACCCATGGTCATCAGCGCGGCAACCAGAGTTGCCTTACGGCCGATCTTGTCACCGAAATGACCGAAAACCATAGCGCCGAACGGGCGGGCAAAGAACGCAATCGAGAATGTCGCAAAGGATTGCAGCATTGCCGAGGTCGGATCGCTAGCCGGAAAGAACACAGCAGGAAACACCAGCACCGCAGCCGTGGCGTAAACGTAGAAATCGAAGAACTCGATTGTGGTGCCTACAAGGCTGGCAAACAGCACGCGTGCAGGCGAATTCAATACCGGAGCTGCCTTGTCATTTTTAGTGGCAGCTTTACCGGAAGCACCGGAAACACTCATTTTCTTATCCTGTTTATACAGGTTTCCGGCTGTAAAATGATCCAGTACGGAACCTGCAGAGATATCAATGCAGAACAACGTCTCAAAAATATACTTGTTCAGAAATATGGGACTGTGCCGGAAACCGGCAGGTCTACATATTATGATCGAAATGATTTATCCGATTAAAAGCAAGAAAACTATCCGGATTATCATTATTTCTTTGAAAAATTGCGCAAAACGCACGGTAAAATTTGCATATGTCACCGAACCATGTCTCTTTGCTAAATATTCTGATTGCGACAATGCAGTCCGGCCAAGTTTTCACAGGCGGCGACAATCCGTGTCATCATAAATAAGTCGCAGAATGGTCATTCCTGTTTCATTGAAACTGAATATTCTGCCTGCGAACATGCTATCCGGAGCGTCCGTCGATGCATACGCAGCCGCAAAATCACAGAGATAAAACCCGACCGCCATCCAAACGGATTAATTGCGACAGCAGTTGCTCGTCTTCTGTATGGTTGCCCCGCTGGCTGGCACATGCATCCGGCAAAGCGCGGCGTGACCGTTATTAATTCAGGCATCTATTTTATAAAAGCAAAGCCCCTGTGCTGAACACAGGGGCTTTGCAATATTGATGATACAGCGATAATCAGAATTTCGAAGTCATGCTGACCCAAAGACGACGACCGTCAACGGAGCTATTGAAGTCACTCTCCTCAATGCGCTTATCGAACAGGTTGTACAGCGCTGCGTTGAAAGAGACATTCTCACTGAACTCATAGCTCGTACCAATGTCGAAAGTCATATACGCATCATATTTACGGGCAATAACTTTACCGTCTTTATAAACAGGCTTACCGTTGCTTCCAACACGTGCACCGGCATTGGTTTCCGATCCGTGATAATTGGCAGCAGTCCAGGCAGACAAGCCCTCAACCGGTGTCGTCCAATCCGCACGGATATTACCCATATGTTCAGGTGTGCGGGTTAACGGCAGCCCTGCGTAATCACCGGTCTTCTGACGAGAATGCGTATATGTATAGCTTGCGCGCAAACGAATATCGTCAGTGGCTTCCCAATTAGCTGTCAGTTCAACGCCCTGCATGACGGCATTGTCGATATTAAAGCTATTCCACAGAACATAGTTCGTATTTTCTGCCCAGCGTATTGGCTTACCACTCTCATCTAGCATCTGCTTATTTGAAATCTTATCTTTAAAATCCGTATAAAAATAAGTTGCGCCGAGCTGCAAGCCGTCCTGATTATCCCATAAAGCACTGACCTCATAGCTTGTACTTTTTTCTGCCTGAAGGCTTTCATCACCAATGATCACTCCGCACGGATTGTCATCTTTTGGGCGCTCAGACTCTGGTCCATAAAAGCACCCACCGCCACCGGTTGTATAAGCATAACCCGGCGCAATTGTACGAATTTCCGGTGCTTTAAAACCAGTAGAAATACCACCTTTCAATGTCAGTTGTTCTGTTGCATGCCAAACTGCATATGCACGAGGACTGAAATGCGATCCGTAAACTTCATGATCGTCCATACGCAGACCACCGGTCAGCGAAAAGTCTGGAGTAATCCACCATTCATCTTCGGCAAACAGTGCCCATTGACGAATATTGAATGTTTCATCAAGACCAGTGCGACGTCCTGGATTTTGGTCTGTTAGTTTAGCGTCAAAGAACTGCCCGCCAGTGACGAGGGTATGATCCCCATAGAATTCAAATGGCGTAGTAAATTTACCATCGAGTACTGAATTACGAACCTCAGGTGCTCGTAGATTTGCAATGTAAGAATCTTGGGCTTTATCCCAGCTATAATTCGTTCGTTCTGCCCATTCTTGTGAGAATGAAAACTCAGATGTTGTAGGCCCCCAACGCCCTGTGTGACTGATAGCCCAATGTTTACGATCATTATAATTGTACGTATCAGTGCTCTTCTTCGTTTCAGCAATAGTGTTACCGACATTCCCTTCACGTCGAACACGCGTAATGCCACCTTCGAGAACAATATCATGATCCTCATTCGGTGTAATTGTCAGCTTACCACCGAGGTCACCGTCACGTTGTTCCTGAGTACCATTCACAACCTTATCTTCATTACGCTTCATGCCACGTCCCCAAACCTGGAGACCGACAACATCTGGTACTAATGGTCCGCTGACATAGAATGAAGCCTGCCCGCTGTTACCATAGCGGGATTTATTCTGCACTGTCCCGTCGATAGTCACTTCGCCATGCCACGCATCATCAACTTTACGGGTAATAATATTGATAACACCACCCATTGCGTCGGAACCATAAAGCGATGACATCGGGCCACGCACAACTTCAATACGCTCAATTGCTGATGCAGGCGGAATAAAGCTTTGTTCAAAACCAGCATTACCATTCGTACGTGCATCACGTGTGCTCTGTCGCTTACCATCAACCAGAATGAGCGTATAAGCACCGGGCAAGCCACGGATATAAATATCCTGCTCATTTGCAACGCCGGTAACACTGACACCCTGCACACTTGTTAATGCGTCTGCGAGATTACGAAAGGAGCCCTTCTCAAGCTCTTCACGCGGCACAACCGTAATGCTGGCCGGTGCATCTTTAACATTCTGCTCAAAGCCGGTCGCCGTAACCACAATCTGATCCAGACGAATAGTACCGGCATCCGCTGCCGGTTGTTCTGCCTGCGCCTCTGTCGTTACGGTCTTCTTTTTAACGGCCTGCGCATATGCAGGCAGCGTCAGAGATAACATTGAACCGGCCAGTATTGTGCCACAGGCAAGTGCTGCCAAACGGCGCAATTTTACCTGTTTCAACACGTCAGATACGAAAACTGCCTGAGTTTCCTCTCTCAAATGCCCGGTCTTTGTCATTTCAATTGCCCTCTGCCACAAATATGAGTTATTAACTCCCCTTATTGGTGACGTGTTGGCAGGTCAATCGCCATGTTTCAGACTTATTCCAACATCAGCTTTTTGCATTCCGCAAAGACAAGACAACATCAGAGATAAATATGATGCTGCGTCCGGATAATGCCGAAAGAAACAGTTAAATACGGGTTAATACTGTGCCGGATGAGAAAAACACCACAGCAAACAACAATAGTAGTTCTTTGCCCTCCTCCAGATTAGGGCAATTAAGACTGTTGATAGCTTTGGATACACTGCTGGTGGAAGGCAGCGTGCAGAAGGCTGCGCAGCAGATGAGCCTCAGCGCTCCGGCCATGAGTCGTCTTCTTAACCAGATTCGTGAAGCCTTTGATGATCCTATTCTGGTGCGTTCCGGCCGCCGGATGATCCCTTCGCCAAAGGCTGAAAATTTGCGTTTACGTCTGCGTGCTCTCGCGAATGAAGCTGGAAGCCTGCTGACGCCTGAGATAAATACCCAATCCCAGCCAGAAACCGGATGGCAGCAACCCGCTCTGCTGGCAACGCCGCCTCTGTCCCTGAGAGCGCCACTCATCGGCGGGCAGCCCACGCCTCAGCAGCTTGCCAATCAGCTTGCTGAGTTAAGCCATAATCACGATCCTGTCCTGCGATTTTCCAGATTTCTCGGTATTCTTGGTCGCGGCGCAGGAAACAGTCGTCCGCTGACAATTGAAGAAACAGAAGAAGCTTTCTCTCTGATCCTGTCCGAGCAGGTCGATCCCATGCAGGCCAGTGCCTTTTTAAGTCTGATCCACTATCGCGGAACAGCAGCACAGGAACTCGCCGGAATGATCCGTGCGGCACGCAACCATTATCAGTTAAATACTGCCGCAACATTTCAGGCAGATCTCGACTGGCCGGCCTATCTCTCACCCAACTCGCCCCGCGCACCTTGGTTTTTACAGGCAGCCAAACTCCTTGCGCAGGCAGGGTATAAAATTGCTATACATGGCAGTAACGGCAGCGGCTCCAATGGCGGAAAAATTGAACAAGCTGCCTGCGCCCTTGATATTCCTGTTGCGCACAATCTCTCGCAAGCAAACCACTCTCTGACAGGCCACAACATCACCTATTTGCCGCTGACAGGTTTTGCCCCTGCACTTGCCTCAATGATGGCGCTTTACCCGCTTTTTGCTGCACGTTCTCCGGTCGGAGATGTTGTGCATCTGCTAAATCCTCTTCAGGCACGTGCCAGTCTGCTGGGCGTATCAAGACCAGCTTATCGGGAACTGCACAGGGATGCTGCCCGATTAATGCAGGAATATGTTCAGCCAGCTCACAAACAGAGCAATCTGCCGGTGCAACTCAATGTGCTGAGCGGCAATCGTGATGTGGCAGAGTTTTACCCCTTCCGCGTCACAACCCTGCTGAGTCTCACGGGTTCAGACAGCGCAGATATTATCATTAAAGCGCTACAGGAACCCGAAAGTTTGCCGCGAATTGGTATGGATTCTTTTGAATATTGGCAGGCAATTTGGCAAGGCACTGCGATTGATCCGCGACTTGAAACTGTTATTACGGCAACAGCTGCACTTGGTTTAATGACTGTCAATCCTGATCTGGACTTCGAGCATTGTCATAAAACAACCCGTGAATATTGGCAGCAGAGGAATAAAACTTACCCCCCCGCGTACTCATAATAAAAAACCGCCGGAATTTCCGGCGGTTTTTTTAATATCAGCGCTTTTTATAGCTCAAACCGCGGGCAAGCCAGCAGCCGATTGCAAGCCCCGTGATCGCACCTGTTGCATCACGCTCGGCAACGACAGTCCAGTCCCCCGGAGCCGGAGCATCCATACCACGCTGGCATGGCAGCAACCAGATATCCTCGGCAATCGCATAAAGCGGCTGCATCGGTCCTTTACCGAGAAAGCCTTCAAACGCTGCATAGGGTGCATCACCGGCAATTTCACAGACAAAACTCGCATCCATTTCCGCACAATAGTAAGAACCGGCAATATCCGAACGCCCCTCACCGGAAACACGATGCATCTGCGCTGACAGATTTTCAGCTTCTCTGCGCAAAGAAACAGCATCGCCGTCTCGCTGTAAGATCATGCCCGATGACCGCAAGCTGCCATCCGTCTGCATTGCCATCATTTCCGGCGACGTCGCAAAACGTGCATGCACCTGCCCGTCCATGGCCGGTGCAAGGCTGAGGCTCAGCTTCGTTTGCGGATCAAAATAATTGCCATACCATTCCGCATCTGCAGGCAGAGTTTGCGTCTTTGCTTTTTGAAGCCCCAAAGCAGCCCGCATCAATTGCTCAGCCGCCCCTGAAGCGCCACCCTGATGGTTGAACATTGTAATCACCGAAAGGCGATGCTCAGCCGCATGGAAACGCTGACAACGCCAACCACGCAAAGCACCGCCGTGACCAGTAATTTTCACACCGTCAAAATTCAGATGGTTCAGACCAAAGCTGTAGCAGGCCAGTTTTCCGTCTTTATAAAATTGCGGGCGGGACAGGCGGTTATAGATCCCATTCTCATCATCACGTGTTGCGTCGATAAACTGATCCCACGCAATCATATCATCAAGCGATGCACAAACACCTGCATCACCGCTCCAATGAATATTGTTCACAGCTGGCGTAAAGCCAGAAACGATATTGCCTTCATAACCGACAGCGCCACCTGGTGTCACCGATGTATCGGGGAACAGTCCTGCTGTCTTCATACCTGCCGGCAGAAAAATGCGCTCACGTAACAACTCATCAAGCGAGCGGCCGATTTTCTCTTCAATCAGGAAAGAGAGCAGACGGAAATTACCATTATTATAGGAGTAATGCGTGCCGCTTTCAAAATGGGTTGTACGCAGTTTACCCAGCAACTTGCGGGCATCATCAGGCGTAAATAGTCCTTCCGGATCAGCTCCGCAGATCACAGTCAGCGCCCAGTAATCCCGCAAACCTGACTGGTTGTTACACAGGTCAACAACTTTAGGACGCACACCTTCGAAATCAGGCAAATAAGCCGCGAGAGCATCATCCAAAACGGAAGGTTCACCAAACGCATCAAGTAGCGCAGCGCAGGTAAATTCCTTACTGACAGAGCAAATCGGCATCAGAGTTGCCGCGCTCATCGGCACTCTTTTATCCAGATCGGCATAACCCCAGACGCGTTTTGCAATCACCTCACCATCTTTGATGACAGCAGCAACGCCACCTGGTCCTTTATACTGCTCTGAGAGACTGCGTATAACGGCATCAATGGCTGATTTATCAACGGCTTGCATAAGTATAATTCCCGCATTTTGCTATTTTGCCATCAGGGATAAGCCAGACATCTGCATAGCTCAAGAGGGATTTTCAGCTTTCCTTGTGTCGGTTACAAAAGAACCCCGCCGGAGATTAAAAATACAAACTATCAAAACAGTATTTTATAAAAAACCGTCTTTCATTTACTAAGTAATTAATAAAATTAGGCCATTGGCACGATGGGAACTGTTGGCTAGGCTTTGCTCCTCTTGTAGGAGGGAGAATAATGTCAAACAGTCATGCCTTGATTGGTGAGGAAAACGAACAGATCGGACTGAAAACCCGCGCTGAGAAAACCAAACTAATTGCTGCTGCCGGTGTCGGCAACTTTCTCGAAATCTTCGATTTCACCGTTTATAGTTTCTTTGCTGCAATCATCGGCAGAGTATTTTTCCCGTCAGATAATCCGCTTGTATCCTTGCTGATCGCCGTTTCCGTGTTTGGCGTCGGCTTTATCATGCGGCCGCTGGGCAGTATTCTTATCGGTGCCTATGCAGACCGTAAGGGGCGTAAATCAGCAATGTTGCTGACGATCATGCTGATGGCTGCTGGCAGTGCACTCATCGGCTTTGCTCCGCCTTATGAGATGATCGGCTGGGCAGCACCTTTGCTGATTGTCCTTGGTCGTCTGCTACAGGGCTTCTCCGCAGGTGGTGAAATCGGCGCGGCGACAACATTGCTGATGGAATCTGCCGGTAAGAATGAACGCGGATTTTTCGTCAGCTGGCAATTTATTGGTCAGGGACTCAGCTCCATGTGCGGTGCGCTGTTCGGCGCAGGCCTGACCTATTTTCTTTCGGATGAAGCACTCCATAGCTGGGGCTGGCGTGTCCCGTTTATCTTCGCCCTGCTGATCATTCCCGTCGGTCTTTATATCCGTGCGCATATCAATGAGACATTTGTCGGTGCGGAACATGACAGCACGACAGGCACTACAAATCCGGTTAAAGAGCTGATTACCACGCATTTTCGTCAGTTCATCATCGCTATTTTTATGGTGATGCCGATGACTTTGCTGATGTATATCATGGTCTTCTATATGCCGACCTATCTCAAAGAAATTACTGAGATGGACGCCACCATGTCTTATATGATCAGTGCTGCAACCAGTATTGTCATGATCATCTTTGCGCTTCTTGCTGGTCTTGCTTGCGACCGGCTTCCAAAGCGTAAACCACTGGCACTGGTGATTATTGCCATCAGTCTGATATCCTCATGGCTGTCATTTCAATTGGTTACACAATTCTGGCCGTTCTTTATCAGCCTGCTGGTAACCATCGCCGCTCTGGGCGCCTTGCTAACAACAGGTCTGCTGATCATTATGGAAGCATTCCCGCGTACTGTGCGCGCCTCAGCAACTGCTATGACCTATGGTATCGGCGTCACCATTTTTGGTGGCACAGCGCAAATTGTCGTCACATGGTTGCTGGAAATCACCAACAAAAACCCTATGGCACCATTCTGGTATCTTGGTGTCATGCTGGTTATTGCTTTCATCGCCTATGCACTGTTCAATGAAGAACGATATATTTAACCACACAACACACATATCTATGGCGTATACTTGCGCCATAGATACCAATTCCGAGAATGTTCTACTATGCAGAAGACTGAACCTGAGATTACAGCACAAACATTAGCAGCTTCGGCAATTTTAATAGAAATCTTACAGGACAAGCTACTCGGAATTTATATTCATGGCTCTGCTCTTGATGGCGCATTAAAACCGCAGAGTGATATTGATCTGCTAACGGTCATCAAAAGCCCTTTAAATACAGAAAACCGCTCAAAACTGTTGGCTGCATTGATGCAGCTTTCCGGTCGTCATCCCGTACACAACATTAATGAGCGCTGTCTCGAAGTTATGATCTTCACACAACCGGATTTAGCTGCGAATGAATTTCCTGCTCACGCCGATTTTGTTTATGGTGAATGGCTACGTGATAGTTTCCAAGCTGGTGAAGTTCCGTTACCCCACAGTGATCCTGAATATACACTCGTGCTGGCACAGGCTTATAGTGGAGCATACTCTCTCTATGGTCCGACAGCACAGACACTTCTGCCACCAATCACATCAGAACATGTCAAAGCTGCGATGCGTATTCTGCTGCCTTCTTTAGTGGAGGGTCTTCATGGTGATGAGCGTAATGTCCTGCTGACATTAGCGCGAATGCTTTACACAGCGACGACTGGTCAGTTTACAAGCAAAGACCACGCTGCCTTATGGGCTATTCCGTTATTATCTGAACCTTCTGCAGATGTATTGTCTTATGCACGAAAGGCTTATTTAGGTGAGGTTACTGACACTTGGTCTGAACGTCGGGTTGGAGCTTTTTCTTTAGCGGATGATTTGTCTCAGCGGATTTCAGGTTTGTTGGGTTGAGTTGGAGGTCGCCGGCTTCTCCTCCCCTCTCCAAAGTTCAGATGTTGATTATTGTTACCGCGGGACAGGCTGTAAACGCCGATATCCCTGTCTCTTGTGGGCAGGGTTATTTTAAAATCTTATGTATTTTTTGTGATTTTGGTTGCGGGGGC
>UCCC01000005.1:0-328882 GCA_900470735.1 Hyphomicrobiales bacterium
GAAAAGATTCTTTCCACAGGCAAAAATGCCAAGCACATTCATTTAGCCGATTTCTCTATATGTGCCGTGGCACGGCATTATATGCCCTATATATAGAGTATGCAGACTGTATTTTAATGTTCGCTGCCGAAACGCTCCATCTCAAGCTCCGACAAGCCTAAACTCTGTCCGATTTCATGAAGCAGGATATGGCTGATAATCTCACCAAGTGTTTCAGTATGCTCACTCCAATAATCCAGAATCGCCCGTCTATAGAGAGTCAGCAATTCCGGACCTTCCTGAGTCCGCAAATGAAAGCGTTCACCAATACCCCGTCCTTCAAAAAGACAGAGAATGTCATAAGGCGTATCAAGATCCAGATCTTCCATGACTTGCTCATCAGGAAAATCTGCAACTTCAATACGAATCTGCGGGCTGAGCGCGCGAAAATCATCCGGCATATGCGCATAAGCATTCAGTGCCAGTGATTGTAATTCATCGATAGACGGGGCAAGCCGTGTTGCCCAGTCGCCGCTCAGATCAGTCTGAACCATTGTTCCTGTCTTTCTGTCCTGCTGATAACCCAGCAGGTGATCAAAGAGTATCCCATAAAAAAACCACGCTAACAGCCATCTGCAGCGTGGTTTCTGACATTATATAGGCATTTAAAGAATAAATGCCAAGAGAGACCGGTTTTAAACGGCTCAAGCCCATGGACGGTTAGCACAAGCTTTCTTTTCGAAAACTGAAATATTGTCCGATTTTTCCATTGTCAGGCCGATATCGTCCAAACCATTCAGCATGCAATGGCGTTTGAACTCATCCAGTTCAAAACCGATCGAACCACCGTCAGGGCCGGAAATTGTCATGCTTTCCAGATCAATGCTTAAAGTGGCATTGGCACCACGGGAGGCATCATCCATCAGCTTATCAAGATCTTCCTGAGAAACTTTAATCGGCAGAATACCGTTCTTGAAGCAGTTATTATAGAAGATATCCGCAAAAGAGGTGGAGATCACGCAACGGATACCGAAATCCAGCAAAGCCCAAGGTGCATGCTCACGGGAGGAGCCGCAACCGAAGTTATCACCGGCAACCAGAATTTGTGCATTGCGATAAGCAGGCTTGTTCAGAACGAAATCCGGATTTTCCGAACCGTCTTCATTGAAGCGCATTTCCGCGAAAAGACCTTTACCAAGACCTGTACGCTTGATTGTCTTCAGATAATCCTTAGGGATAATCATATCCGTATCGATATTGATGATCGGCAACGGAGCGGCAACGCCGGTAAGCTTGGTGAATTTTTCCATCGGTCTACAAACCTATAAGTCAAAATGCGTTTTCTCATTGTGCTTTACACCAGCTTTTTGCAGAGTCAAAGGCCTGAGAAGAGGTAAAATCCAAGCGAAGTGCCGCACCACGCCAAAAATCGCCTTATCGGTGCCGATAACCAGCAATATTTCATTGATTGCTTATGGCATTCAATACAAACAATATTCTGTACTTTTGGGCGGCCTTCGACGACTAAAAAATACGCGAACCTTTTTGAGCAAGGAAAAATTCTGAATGTCACTTTATCAGCCACGCCGTGCTGTTCTTTATGTACCGGCCAGTCATCAGAAAGCGCTCGCCAAAAGCACAACATTGCATCCTGATGCCATTATCTATGATCTTGAAGATTCCGTCGCTCCGGAAATCAAACAGCAGGCGCGTGAAAATCTGCGCCGTCACTTTCAGGAACAGGGACAAGTCACAATCCCTCAGGCTATCCGTATCAATAGTCTCAGCACAGAATGGGGGCTAGATGATTTGCAACTGGCTGCCGAGCTCCGTGTACAAGCTGTTGTCCTGCCAAAAGCAGAGACACCCCAGCAGATTATCGATGTTGCCCGCCAGCTCGACCATGATGATGCGCCGGAGAACTTAGAAATCTGGGCAATGATTGAAACCCCACGCGGCATTCTCAATGCGGATGAAATTGCCCGATTGGCACAAAAATCCGCCGCGCGCCTCAGATGTTTCATTATCGGCACCAATGATATTGCCCTGAGCACCGGTGTAAAAACCACGAACCAGCGTAGTGCATTACTGCCATGGATGATGCAGGTTATCCTCGCAGCCCGTGCGGGCGGTATTGATGTGCTGGACGGTGTTTATAATAATTTTCAGGATCAGGCCGGTTTTGCTGCCGAATGTGAACAAGGTGCTATATTGGGTTTTGACGGAAAAACTCTGATCCATCCCTCCCAGATTGAAACAGCTTTAAACAGCTATTCCTCAACTGCCGAAGAAGCCGCATGGGCAAATCAGGTAATTGCTGCTTTTAATCTACCAGAAAATGCTGGCAAAGGTGCCATTTCTCTGAATGGCACGATGGTCGAGCAATTACATATTCGTCAGGCCGAGCGTATTCTAAAGCGCATCCCGAAAAGTGTGAAGCGGTTTTCGGACTAAGATGTGCGTAACAACAAATAGATAGAGCGGTTCCAATGATTCAATCTCACTGGAACCGCTCTAGCGCGTGTGCGCTGATTCTTCTTTCTGCAAACTACAGGAGTTTTCCATGCAGCTTTATCGTTTTCTGACCGGACCAGATGATTCTTCTTTTTGTCATCGCGTTACCGAAGCCCTGAACAAAGGCTGGATGCTCTATGGTTCGCCAAGCCACAGCTATAATGCTGAAGAGAAGAAAATGTATTGCGGTCAGGCCGTAACCAAGACCGTTGAAGGTCATGAATATTCGCCGGATATCAAGCTCGGTAGCTTCTAAAAATCAAAGCCCCTGCATAATTTGCAGGGGCTTTTTCTGTTTACTAGAGCATAATTTTAAAGTGTTAGAGCGACCTTAGTGTGCCAAGTCTGACACACAACGCTCTAAAGGCCGCGCTTTTCGATCATCGCCTGCGGACTTGGCATCCGGCCACGGAATGTTTTGTACAATTCCTCAGGATCTTTGGAACCACCCGCCGCGTAAATATGGGTCTTCAGCTTTTCTGCCAGATCCGCATTGAACACATCGCCGCTTTCTTCAAAAGCTGCAAAAGCATCAGCGTCCAGCACTTCCGACCACATATAAGAATAGTAACCGGCAGAATATCCGTCACCGCTGAACACATGCAAGAAATGCGGTGTACGATGGCGCATAATAATCGCTTCCGGCATATCCAGCTTTTTCAAGACTTCCGCTTCAAAGGCCAGCGGATCAGTCAAAGGCCTGTCACTGGTATGGAAAGCCATATCCACCAGCGCCGATGAGGTGAATTCCACGGTGTTGAAACCGGCATTGAAAGTGGCTGCTTTCAGCACTTTATCAATCAGATCCTGTGGGATGGTCTCACCGGTTTTATAATGTGTGGCGAATTTCTCCAGCACCGGACGCTCTGTCAGCCAATGTTCATAGAGCTGGGACGGCAATTCGACAAAATCACGCGAGACTGCAGTGCCGGAAATCGCAGGCCATGTCACATCACTCAGCAATCCATGCAGGGCATGGCCGAATTCGTGGAACAGCGTATGTGCATCATCGAGCGATAATAGTGCCACCTCGCCTTTCGGCGGCTTGGCGAAATTCATTACATTATAAATGATCGGTGACTGACCATCATCCAGACGATGAGACGACTGCAATGCACTCATCCATGCGCCCGAGCGTTTGCTCTGACGGGCAAAATAATCACCTAAGAACAGGCCGCGTCGTGAACCGTCCGCATTGAACACTTCCCACACACGCACATCCGGATGCCATGTCTGAATGCCCTGATGCTCTTTAAATGTCAGGCCGAACAGACGTGTTGCAACGTCAAAAGCCGCTTCAATAATTTTATTGAGCTGCAAATAAGGTTTGAGATCGCCCTCATCAAAGGCAAAACGCTCGGCACGCAGTTTCTCTGCATAATAGCGCCAGTCCCAACCGGCGACCGGATGGTTCAGCCCCTCACCGGCAATCAGCTTTTCCAGATCGGCCTGTTCTTCCGATGCGCGCTGTTTGGCTTTTTCCCAAACCGGCAGCAGCAATTCCATCACCGCATCCGGCGTTTTGGCCATTGTATCATCAAGCTTGAACGCAGCGAAATTTGCATAGCCCAGCAGTTTTGCCTTTTCATCGCGCAGACTGACGATCTCTGTCACCAATGCACGATTGTCAGTCTCACCACCATTTTCACCACGCTTTGCCCATGCTTGATAGGCTTTTTCACGCAAATGGCGAACAGAGGAGAATGTCAGGAACGGCTCCACAATCGCACGGGACAATGTAACCGCCCATGCATCTTCACGGCTGCGCTCCTCAGCCGCCGCTTTCATCGCAGCCCGCAACTGCTCCGGCAAACCGGCAAGCTCGGCTTCATCCGTGATAAACAAAGCCCATGATGCTTCGTCTTTCAGCACATTCTGGCCGAAACCGGCACCGAGACCGGCAAGCTTTTCATTAATATCAGCCAGCCGTGCCTTGTCCTGCGCATTCAGTTTGGCGCCGTTGCGCACAAAGCCTTTCCAGCTTTTTTCCAGCACACGCAGCGTTTCCGTATCCAGTCCAAGGTTGGCACGGTTCTGATAAAGCGCATCAAGGCGGGCAAACAGCACTTCATTCATCATGATGCGCGAATGGTGGCGGGACATTTTCGGCGCGACTTCGCGCTCCAGCGCCTGAATAACCTCGTTAGTATGCGCACCTGCACGCATCCAGAAAATTGCAGCAATATGTGAAAGCTCATGACCGGAAAGCTGCAATGCTTTCAAAGTATTTGCAATTGTCGGTACATCCGGGTTTTGCAGAACAGCTTCCACATCCGCCCAGTCTTTCTCCAGAGCAATATCAAAAGCTGCTTTAAAATCCGCATCAGTGAACTTGCTGAAATCCGGCAAACCAAGCGGGCCGCTCCACTGGCTGAGTGCTTCATTTGCTGACGTCATCTGATTGTCCTGCGGCATGTCTCACGATCTCCGGTTTGCAGAATTACATTTCAAACATTTAAGCAGCCCGCTTATCCGCCACAAGTGATTTGTAGGGATAATTGACCGCGCGAAACAAAAATAGTAAAGAAAACTTATTATAAGGAAACCTTATTATGTTTTCAGGCAAATCCTATAATCCCGATAGTTTCGGTTTTCTGGTCTATGATATCAGCCGTCTCTTCAGCCTTGAGCGCGAACGCAAGATCGTTGCCGCAGGTCTTGAACTCACGGCTTTCGAGTCACGGACATTGGTGCATGTCGCGCGCTATCAGCCTGCCCGTCAGGTTGCACTGGCCGAGAGTATGAATATTGAGGCGATGACCCTGTCCGGTTATCTCGACAGGCTGGAGAACCGTCAGCTTTTGCGCCGTGAGCCTGATCCCGATGACCGCCGTGCCAAGCTGATTTTTCTCAATGAGTCCGCTGTACCCGTACTCGATGCATTAAAGCACATTGCCCTTGAAACCATTGCTGAAGTCTCACGCGCATTGCCGCCTGAGGAATGGGAAAAGTTCATGGGCAATCTGATGACAGTCCGCGCACATTTAAGAGAAATCAATCAGGAAAACCGGAAAAGCTGATCCGCTTTCCCGCTCTTTTGTAATCCAAATATAAAGCATACCGCTATGCCCGATTCATCGCCTCGCGAAAAAGCCTCACCTCCGGTCATCATGTCCGAACGCCGTGTCGGTATTATCGGCGGCTTTCTCTCGGCGATTGGACCGCTGGCCATGTCACTCTACACACCGGCAATGCCGGATATTGTGACCGCTTTCGGTACCACGGAATCAGCCGTCAAACTCACACTCACCGCCTATTTCGGCGGTTTTTGCTTTGCCCAGCTGATTTGCGGCCCGCTTTCCGACGGCTACGGGCGCAAGCCGATCACCATCCTGTTCATGTCCGTCTATCTGGCAGCAAGTGTGCTGGCACTGCTGGCACCGACAATTGAGATTATGGTGCTGGCACGTCTGTTACAGGGTGTGGGCGCTGCGGTCGGCGTCACCATGTCCCGCGCGATTGTCCGCGATCTGTTTACCAGCGACAAGTCGGCAAGGGTTATGAACCTGATCGGCATTGTGCTGTCTGTCGGCCCTGCTATCGGCCCGACACTCGGCGGGTTGACACTGGAATTCTTCGGCTGGCATGCGATTTTTATGGTCATGATCCTGCAAGGTATCGTGGTTATTACCATCATGCTGCTCTTTGTGCAGGAAACAGGTAATCCTGATCCATCCCGCATCCGTCCGAAACCCCTGATCAAATCCTATTTCAGCCTGCTGAAAACCCCGCATTTCCTGCTGGCCAGTCTGGTACTAACCGGTGCTACCGGCGCTCTTTATACCTCTGCAACCATCATGCCTTTTATTCTGATGTCCCGCGTTGGCTTAACGCCAAGTCAGTTTGGCATGGGGATGCTGCTGCAAACTGCCTTCTATATTTCAGGCGGGATTATCTACCGCTTGATGATGCACCGGCTGAGCGTGTTTCAAATGTCCTGTATCGGCCTGCTCTGCACCTGTTCGGCCAGTATCCTGCTTGCTGTCATGCTGCGCATTTATGAGCCAAGCTATTTGCGGGTCATGCTGCCAATGGGGCTCTATGTGATGGGTATCGCGTTCCTCACGCCGCAAATGACCACAGCGGCCATGGCGCCGTTTCCGCAGATTGCAGGTTCGGCCTCGGCCTTAATGGGCTTTTTCCAGATGGGCGGCGGTCTGGTCGGCGGCATACTCTCTGCCTCAATGGGCGATCCCGTAATTGCTATGGCAACTTTGTTGCCGCTGATGGGATTACTGTCGTTAATCAGCTATATCATGTGGAACAGGTTCAAACTGCCCCTGAGCCAGACGATAGAACATCCGATTACGCCTAAAATTTCTGAACCAAGGTAAAATCAGACAGGTCTTGTTAAAAACAGAAGCGATCCGAGTGGTCTTTTTCCGACATTTGCATCCTGTGGGTGTCGGTCTGGAGCAAATGTCGGAATTAAAAAGACCACTAACAACTATATAAAACTAGTGGATTTTTCGAATTTGACGTTTGAAACTGTATTTGTGTCGGTCGGAAGTCAAACGTCAAATTCAATCCACTAGAGCATTTCCCGCTTAGATTAGTTTATTGGAAATGCTCTATACTTTTATCTACGCGCATCTTATTCCGAAAACCGGTTCCCACTTTTCGGGATACGCTCCGGCAGGCTTGACATCCCCCGCTCAACAGCACAAAAAGCACGGGAAGACCCGTTGGTCTGATTTTAACCGGAGTTTTACTCTTATGCCCTGCGACAGTCACAGTCGATTGTTTATGCCGTCATCGGCAGCCCTGACCTGATCGCAGAAGGCGGTTGGTTTGTCACGGTCTGTCATGACGGCGGATCGACAGAGAGGCAAACCAATGAACAACAATACCGGCACCTATGGTGCAGCCCTCGATACAACCAATCTAGCAATATCTGCCCTGCTTGAGCAGGTTGGCCAGCTGCACACCGGCGATGCCGTTGAGCTGATTAACGAACTTGATCTCGACGATCAGGTGGCTTTATTCCGCGCAGTGTCCACAGATCAGGCCGTCTTGCTGCTTGATCAGCCGGAACTGCATTATGCCGAACAGATTATCGACAGCCTCGACACTGCCCATGCGGGAGAAATCCTGAACGGCATGTCCGCTGACCGCGCCACCGATATCTTCCATGATATGGACTGGCCGTCGCGTAACCGGCTGTTTGCCATTCTGTCTGCGGAAACCAAAGCCAATCTGAAAAAGCTGATGGGCTATCCGACAGATACAGCCGGTGGTCTGATGACCACGGAATTTATCTCGGTACCAATGACATGGACTGTGGAACAGACACTGGCGCATATCCGTCAGGTCGAGCGCTCGCGTGAAACTGTCTACGCCATTTATGTAGAAGATCCGGCAACCCGCGTCCTGAAATATGTGGTTTCACTGCGTCGTCTCATCATTGCAGACCCGAAAGCCAGCATTGCGGAAGTCGGCCGTGACCAGACACCACTGACGATACCGCCGCTGATGGATCAGGAAGAGGTTTCCCGCCTGTTCCGCAAACACGACCTTCTGGCTATCCCTGTTGTCGATGAACAGCATCATCTGCTCGGTATCGTTACCGTGGATGACGTGCTCGATGCCATGACCGAAGAAACCTCGGAAGACGCCTATAAATTTGGTGGTATGGAGGCTTTCACCAAGCCTTATATGCAGATCGGCTTCTTTGAAATGCTGCGCAAACGCGGCGGCTGGCTCTGTATCTTGTTCCTGAGTGAAATGCTGACCGCCAGTGCAATGCAGCATTTTGAAGTGGAACTGGAAAAAGCCATCGTGTTGGCGCTGTTCATTCCGCTGATCATGAGCTCGGGCGGTAACTCCGGCTCGCAGGCTACCTCTCTGCTGATCCGCGCGCTGGCACTGCAAGACCTCAAGCTCGGCGACTGGTGGCGGGTCGCACTGCGCGAAATACCAACCGGTCTGGCACTGGGTTCGATGCTCGGGCTGATCGGCTTTGTCCGTATCGCTATCTGGCAAAAAACCGGTCTCTATGATTACGGTGAGCATTGGGTGCTGATTGGCATTACTATCGGCGTCGCTCTGATCGGCATTGTGCTGTTCGGTTCGGTCTCCGGTTCCATGCTGCCGTTCATTCTCCAGCGCCTCGGACTCGATCCGGCCAGCGCTTCGGCTCCCTTTGTCGCCACGCTCGTCGATGTCATGGGACTGATCATCTATTTCAGCGTTGCGGTGATTTTCCTCACCGGAACCCTGCTTTAGAGCGGTTTCAGTTAATGTTGAATCGTTGAAACCGCACTAGCTTTTGTTTTTACGCGCATTCTATCCGAAAACCGCTTCACACTTTTCGGAATGCGCTCTAACACCCCAAACGGCCGGTGTTTTTCGGCCGTTTTATTCTTCAAAAACGGCGCTTACAGGTTTTTATGCAGTCAGTGCACAGCAGGTTTGAGATATGCGATATGCTAAAATCAGCCCTCCCCCTTTTAAAATTGACGAAAAACCTGTAAGAGCGCCCCATTATCTGCGGCGTTCACTCGGTTTTGTCCTGGGCGTCCCAACCCCCTATTCAGAGTGATAATCAATGCAATTGCGTAACATCGCGATCATCGCACACGTTGACCACGGCAAAACGACCCTGGTTGACGAACTTCTGAAACAGTCCGGTGTATTCCGTGACAATCAGCGCGTCACAGAACGCATGATGGACTCCGGTGATATCGAGCGCGAGCGCGGCATCACCATTCTTGCCAAGGCAACTTCCGCTGTCTGGAAAGATACCCGCATCAATATCGTCGATACTCCGGGCCACGCCGACTTCGGTGGCGAGGTTGAGCGTATCCTCTCGATGGTTGACGGCGTTGTCGTTCTCGTTGACTCCGCTGAAGGCCCGATGCCTCAGACCAAGTTCGTTGTTGGTAAAGCTCTCAAGCTGGGCTTGCGTCCTATCGTTGCGATCAACAAGATCGACCGTCCGGATGGCCGTCATGAAGAAGTGATCAACGAAGTTTTCGACATGTTTGCAGCGCTTGATGCGACTGACGAACAGCTCGACTTCCCGATCCTTTACGGTTCAGGTCGTAACGGCTGGATGGCAGAAAATCCGGAAGGTCCAAGCGATCAGGGTCTGGCTCCGCTTTACGATCTGATCGTTAAGCACGTTCCTGCACCTAAGGTTGCCGAAGGTCCGTTCTCGATGATCGGAACCATTCTGGAAGCTGATCCGTTCCTCGGCCGCATCATCACCGGTCGTATTCATTCCGGTACATTGAAGCCGAACCAGGCTGTAAAAGTACTCGGCCAGGACGGTAAACTGCTGGAAAACGGCCGTATTTCCAAGATTCTCGCTTTCCGTGGTCTGGAACGTACAGCAATTGAAGAAGGCGTTGCAGGCGATATCGTTGCGATTGCCGGTCTTTCCAAAGGTACTGTGGCAGACACATTCTGCGACCCGTCAATCAATGAAGCCATGAAGGCTCAGCCGATTGATCCGCCAACCGTTACAATGTCCTTCATCGTGAACGACAGCCCGCTGGCCGGTACTGAAGGTGACAAAGTTACCAGCCGTGTTATCCGTGACCGTCTGCTCAAAGAGGCTGAAGGTTCGGTTGCCCTGCGCATTGAAGAATCCGAAGACAAAGACTCGTTCTACGTTTCCGGCCGCGGTGAATTGCAGCTTGCTGTTCTCATCGAAAACATGCGTCGTGAAGGTTTTGAGCTGAGCATTTCGCGTCCGCGCGTTGTGATGCACAAAGACGAAGACGGCAATCTGCTGGAACCGGTAGAAGAAGTTGTTATCGACGTTGATGAAGAATATTCCGGTACTGTTGTTCAGAAAATGTCTGAACGCAAAGCGGAAATGGTTGAGCTGCGCCCATCCGGCGGCAACCGCGTTCGTCTGGTGTTCTTCGCACCAACCCGCGGTCTGATCGGCTACCAGTCTGAACTGATGACTGATACACGCGGTACAGCGATCATGAACCGTCTGTTCCACGAATATCAGCCGCACAAAGGTGAAATCGGCGGACGCAACAACGGCGTGCTGATCTCCAATGATCAGGGCGAATCGGTTGCTTATGCAATGTTCAACCTTGAAGACCGCGGCCCAATGATTATCGATGCCGGCACCAAGGTTTATCAGGGCATGATCGTTGGTATTCATACCCGCGACAACGATCTGGAAGTCAACGTGCTGAAAGGCAAGAAGCTGACCAACATGCGCGCGTCCGGTAAGGATGAAGCTGTTAAGCTGCCCCCGCCGATCCGCATGACTCTGGAACGCGCTCTGTCCTGGATTCAGGATGACGAGCTGATGGAAGTAACACCGAAATCCATCCGTCTGCGTAAACTCTATCTGGACCCGAATGACCGTAAGCGTTTTTCGAAGTCCAAAGGTATGTAATTATACTTAAAAAGAAAACGGCAAAGGCGGCTTTCTTCAGAAAGCCGCCTTTTTCAATATATAAACGCAGTTCAAACGAAAAACCGGCTTCCACTTTTTCTGAAACTGCTAGTAAGCGCCGTTTTTTTATATCTTACAAAAGATACGGCGCGGTTACTTTACAACCAGCACCGGCACTTTGCTCAAAGACAGAACTTCTGCAGCCTGACTGCCGAGCAGCAGCTTGTTTACACCGCGACGACCGTGCGAAGCGATAACAATCAGTTCAGCCTGATGGGTCTCCGCAGCTTCAACAATACCGACAGCCGGTGACTGGTTTTCAATATGCAGACCTTCAACAGTCACACCGGCATCACGGGCTTTGGCAATCGCCTGCTGCACAATGGCTTTTGCCTGTTCTGCCATGGAAGTACGGTATTCTTCAAAAATTTCCGGTGATGTGCTCAGCCCCGGTGCTACGACAATGCCATAGCTTGGGAACAGATCTGTCACCGTCAGAATTGTGATTTTAGCGGAAAGCTCCTTGGCCAGACCAATCGCCTGCTCCAGACCTTTATTGGCAAGATCTGAACCATCTGTTGCCACTAAAATATGCTTATACATTTTTCGCCCTTCCTTCTTACAGTGCCTGCTAAACAATAGCTGAGCAGCACTTCATATTATTTATCTAAGAATTGACAGTAGAAATTACATTGATTGCAATCAAAAATGTTTGTGATCCAATTCCTCAGTTTCATTGTAAATTTTGGAACCAATAATGCGCGGCAAACGAAGACCGTCATCATTCGGCTATAAAATAATTCTAAATTTTCAATTTGATAGAATATTATTCTAATTTGACTGCATAATCTGGAAGCCTGCTTCTATAATCCTGAACCGTCAGGCCCTATGATTTGCGAAAAGATCAGGAGATTTGGTATGAGCGATTCTAACAAGCCAGGCCGCGGCCGTATTTATTCTTCTATTGTTGAAACAATCGGCAATACTCCGCTTGTCCGCGCGGATAAATTCGCCCGTGAAAACGGCGTTGTCGCTAATCTTCTCGTTAAGCTTGAATTCTTCAATCCGCTGGCAAGCGTCAAAGACCGTATTGGTCTGGCCATGATTGAAAGTCTTGAGGCAGAAGGCAAAGCTGTTCCGGGCAAAACCGTCTTCATTGAGCCAACCTCCGGCAATACCGGTATCGCATTGGCTTTTGCTGCTGCTGCCAAAGGCTACAGCCTGATTCTCACTATGCCTGAGACCATGTCGGTTGAACGCCGCAAGCTCCTGAAGCTGCTTGGTGCAGAGCTGGTACTGACAGAGGGTGCCAAAGGCATGAAGGGCGCGATTGCCAAGGCTGAGGAACTCGCCGCCGATAATCCGGATGCTATCATCCCGCAACAGTTTGAAAATGCCGCCAATCCGGAAATTCATCGCAAAACAACTGCGGAAGAAATCTGGAATGATACCAATGGTGAAGCTGATATTCTGGTTTCCGGTATCGGCACCGGCGGCACCATCACCGGCATCGGACAGGTTCTGAAAGCCCGTAAACCGTCTTTCAAAGTGGTTGCGGTTGAACCGAAAGATTCGCCTGTGCTTTCCGGCGGCAATCCGGGCCCGCATAAAATTCAGGGTATTGGTGCAGGCTTTGCACCTAAAACGCTCGATACCGGCATTTATGATGAAATCATTCAGGTCGCGAACGAAGATGCTTTCGCCTATGCACGCCAGATTGCCCGTGTAGAAGGTATTCCGGTCGGTATTTCTTCCGGTGCAGCGCTTAAAGCTGCTGTGGAAGTCGGTAAGCGTCCGGAAAACAAAGGCAAAAACATTGTCGTTATCATTCCATCCTTTGCCGAGCGTTACCTCTCCACCGCTCTGTTTGACGGTCTGGATGCCTGATATAATGCCATGTGCCGACTTGGCACACCAAAGATTGCTATGACATCTGAGTTCTTAAAAACCGGCCTTTGTGCCGGTTTTTTTTACCTGTAACCGGAGAAACTATACGGCGCGGAATACACGCGTCACTCCTACCCCACTGCGGCTCTGCGCCTTAGAGCATTTCACAGTCAAGTTGGTTCAACTTGAACAGTCTGGGATAATGCGACAAACTAAAAATCTAAAGCGAGCACTGCGTTTCAACATGAACGGAAACCGCTTTAGTATTCATCATCACGCAAAGTTCATAAAGAAAATAATGACAGGTCTGTTACATCTCACCTCAAGAATCGAACCGTACGGTTTAATACATTTAAAACGTAATTTGATTCCGCATATCGCAGAAAACCATTGAAACTTATTGTCTTTAATCAACCCGCTTTCGCGCAGAGACCCTTCATCCATGACAGATAAACACTCTGAACCGTCTTTAATTCTGCCATTTCTGGCGCCTCTTTATGCCCGTTTTCACGATTTAGCCTATGCCGTTATGCGTGCTGCCAGCGGTGGCATCATGGCATTCTTTGGCTGGGAAAAATTATTTAACGGCGATATGCCCCGCGATATTGAACTGTTCCAGCAATTGGGACTCGAACCTGCTGTGCCGCTGGCCTATTTTACCAGTATTCTTGAATTTGCCGGTGGCATCGCCATTGCAATCGGCCTGTTTACACGCCCGCTCGCTTTCATGCTGTTTATCCAGATGATTGTCATTCTGCTGCTGGTGATGATCCCGCGCGGCAGCGGCTTCCAGCTCTCAACTGTCTGGTTCGGCGTCTTTATGTATCTGAGCGTCGCCGGTAGCGGCCGCTTGTCCCTAGACCGCCTGCTTGGCAAACAGTTCTAAACATAAAAGCCGGCTCATGAGCCGGCTTTTTCATTCTCTTTACAACCGGATCTGGGAGCTATCCGGCGCAAGATATCTTTTAACGTGCGGTGCGCCCGACAGGCGCCCAAAAAGTCATTTTAGTGCGAATGACGGGCTGCACAAGCAGGACCAGGACCACGCATATAGTGGCGTTCCGGACGATAGCTTGGTGCCAGAAACTCACGAATAACTTTGACAACTTGACGAAACTGAACGATCAGACCCATCATCCTACACCCTGATTAATTTAGAATTATTATTTTTTCTGAAGCGCAAATCGCAACAGTGAATTTAAGGTAAATATTAGCCAATAAAGGTGAACATCATATGAATTCACATACTTAACGACCTATTAAAAATAACCTTTTATTTATTAACTTGATAAAAAACCCCGCATTTCTTGACGAAATACGGGGTTTTGATCCGTTTTGCCTCTGAGGCAGTATTAATTCTTAACGGGTTGGTACCGGCTCATCACCACGATAATCATAGAAACCACGGCCGGTTTTGCGTCCCAGCCAGCCTGCTTCAACATATTTCACCAGCAGCGGGCACGGACGATATTTGGAATCCGACAGGCCTTCATAAAGAACCTGCATAATCGACAGGCAGGTATCCAGACCGATAAAATCGGCAAGCTGCAGCGGCCCCATCGGATGATTGGCACCAAGCTTCATCGCAGTATCGATTGCATCCACAGTACCGACCCCCTCATAAAGCGTATAGATCGCTTCATTGATCATCGGCAGCAGGATGCGATTGACGATAAAAGCGGGGAAGTCGGCAGAAACCGTAATGGTCTTGCCCAGCTTCTGCACGAAATCCTGCGATGCGGCAAAGGTCGGCTCTTCCGTCGCAATACCGCGGATCAGTTCAACCAGTTTCATCACCGGCACCGGATTCATGAAATGAATACCGATAAAACGCTCAGGACGATCCGTGGTTGCTGCCAAACGGGTAATTGAAATCGATGATGTGTTGGTTGCCAGAATAGCATTGCTATGCAGATGCGGGCAGACCTGCGCAAAAATCTGTTTCTTGATAGCTTCGTTTTCCGTTGCCGCTTCAATTACCAGATCGCAAGGTGCCAGATCAGCCATAGTTTTGGCCGGTTTAATCAGCGCCAGACCGGCAATACGCGCATCTTCAGCCAGTTTGCCGGAGGCAACCTGTCGCGCCATATTTCCGCTGATGGTGGCGATACCGTTTTCCAGCCGCTCAAGCGAAGCATCATGCAACAGCACGTCAAAGCCTGCCAGTGCACAAACATGAGCAATACCATTGCCCATCTGCCCCGCGCCGATAATACCCACTGTTTTGATTGTAAAACTCATGATGCGCTCCGGTCCCTTCGTATCAAAAATTTACAGCAAGAGAGTTATCTCTGTTTTGCCTACATGAGCAGTCTCATGCCAAGAAGTCTAGAGCGGATTACGTTCAAATGAGGTGATAGCGCGCTCTGGTTTCTTTTTGGGTCGCATTATCACGGGCGTCAAATTGATTCAATTTGACTGTGAAATGCTCTGCCCTGATTAAAGCAAAACGCGCCCGGATTAAATATCCGGACGCGTTATAATATCAAAGACAATCATGCCTGATTGTCATGATCCTGATTAAAGCGCTTTTTCAAGCTCCGGCAGAATGGTGAACAGATCACCAACCAGACCGTAATCAGCAACCTGGAAAATCGGTGCTTCTTCATCCTTGTTGATCGCAACGATCACTTTGGAATCCTTCATACCGGCCAGATGCTGAATCGCACCGGAGATACCACAAGCGATATACAATTGCGGCGCAACGACTTTACCGGTCTGACCAACCTGCCAGTCATTTGGTGCATAACCGGCATCAACCGCAGCACGGCTGGCACCAATAGCAGCACCGAGCTTGTCTGCGACCGGTGTGATCACTTCATTGAATTTCTCAGCAGAACCGAGTGCACGGCCACCGGAAATAATGATTTTTGCCGAAGTCAGTTCCGGACGATCGCCGCCTGAAATCTTTGCTTCAACAAATTTCGATACTACAGGATCATTACCGGCATCAATGCTCTCAACTACGGCGGAACCACCTTCACCGGCAGCAGCAAAAGATGCTGTACGCACAGTGATGACTTTTTTAGCATCAGTGGTTTCAACGGTCTGAATCGCGTTACCCGCATAAATCGGGCGTTTGAACACGGTCGGAGATACAACTTCGATGATCTCGGAGACCTGTGCCACATCGAGAAGAGCAGCAACGCGCGGCAGCACGTTTTTGCCGGATGTTGTGGCAGGTGCAATCACGGTGTCATATGAACCGGCCAGACCGGTCAGCAATGCGGCGGTTGGTTCTGCCAGACGGTTTTCCAGAGCATCGCTCTCAGCCAGCAGGACTTTACGCACGCCTTTGAGTTTGGCGGCAGCATCTGCGGCAGCTTTCGCGCCTTTACCTGCAACCAGCACGTCCACATCACCGCCAATAGCGAGCGCTGCGGTCAGAGCCTTGGCAGTCTGGTCAGAAAGGGTTGCATTATCGTGTTCTGCAAAAAGAAGAATAGCCATAATCGTTTTCCTGTCCTGACCCGCTTACAATACGCCTGCTTCGTTTTTGAGCTTATCAACAAGCTCAGCAACAGAAGCCACTTTCACACCGGCTTTACGGCCGGAAGGCTCTTCGGTTTTCAGAATTTTCAGGCGTGGTGCAGTATCAACGCCGTAATCAGCTGGTGTCTTCTCATCGAGAGGCTTCTTTTTGGCCTTCATGATATTCGGGAGAGAAGCATAACGCGGCTGGTTCAGACGCAGGTCTGTGGTGATGATTGCAGGCAGCTTGATTTCAATGGTCTGCAAACCACCGTCAACTTCACGGGTCACATTGGCCGAAGCATCTGAGAGCTGTACTTCAGAAGCAAATGTTGCCTGTGCCCAGCCCAGCAATGCGGAAAGCATCTGACCAGTCTGGTTTGCATCATCATCGATGGCCTGTTTGCCAAGCACAACCAGCTGCGGCTGTTCAGCTTCAACCACACCTTTGAGAATTTTAGCAACAGCAAGCGGCTCAACAACATCATCGTTTTTAACGAGAATCGCGCGGTCAGCCCCCATGGCCAAGGCAGTGCGAAGGGTTTCCTGCGCCTGTGCAGGGCCGATTGAAACAACCACCACTTCAGAAACCTTACCGGCTTCTTTCAGTTTCAGAGCTTCTTCAACCGCGATTTCATCAAACGGGTTCATCGACATTTTGACATTGGTCAGCTCAACGCCTGAACCGTCACTCTTGACCCGGATTTTGACGTTGTAATCAACAACCCGTTTAACTGCGACCAGAACTTTCATTCGGTTAAGATCCTCTCCATTGGAACAGCATATGCTGCTCTCTTCGACAAGATATCAGCTCTTTACCCACTGATATCCGCCTGCCTCTCAGTCAGATACAATTTTAAACTATGACATAAGCAACAACTTGCCTGATGCCGACATTCTAATATCGTATCGCAAACCTGCCTGATGCCCGACCCATATTGTGCGAACAATATTGACCGGAATTTCAGAAATTTCATAAGACCGTAATTCTGAACGGGAAGCAGGTCAATCGCCTGCAAGACCAAGGCTATGAAATCTCGTCATAACCATCTTCGAAACCTGAACAAGCATGTCGCAAAATAAACATGCCAGAGCGCCGCATACCTATTCGACTATCAAAACGCCTCGAATTTTTGCAGATACCTTCTAGCGCGTCAGCGCCGGAACCCACAAAATATCATCCTGCCCCTGATTATTCCCGATACGGGCTGCCACAAACAACAAGTCTGACAGGCGGTTGATGTAGCGCAGCGCCGGATCAGAAACGATCTCGTCATCCTGTGCCGCCAGAGCTACCATGGAACGCTCGGCACGGCGTGCAATCGTTCTGGCCATATGCAAATGTGCTGCCGCCGGTGATCCACCGGGCAAAATGAACGAACGCAGCGGTTCAAGCTGCACATTCAGCGCATCAATCTCCTGCTCCAGACGATCAACCTGCGTACTGATAATTCTTAATGGCTCATAACCGAGATTTTCAGCAGCAGCGCCGGCAGAATCTGAAACAGCATCGGGAGTGGCAATATCAGCACCGAGGTCAAAGAGATCATTCTGTATCCTTATCAAAATAGCATCAACTTCCGGCAGGATCAGCGCCGTATAAAGCCGAGCCAGACCGATTGATGCATTCAGCTCATCAATATCACCGCAGGCAATAATACGCAGATCATCTTTGCGCCGTCTGGGGCCACAGGCCAAACCTGTTGTGCCGTCATCACCGGTACGCGTGTAAATTTTATTCAGCTTGACCAAGTTTGCCTCACAACGGGCTATTTCACAGACGAATTAACGTCGGGCAAAATATAATGCGCCGACCATTAGCAGCACGGCGATAAACTGAAACATAATACGCAACCGCATCAGCTTATTGGAAGTGTTGCCATCACCGTTTCGCAGCATATTGCGCAAGCCCAGCAGCAAAACCACTGCCACAGCGATCATTGCAATGATCGCTAAAAATTTGAAACCGCTGTCCATCTTCTTCCTCCCGACTGCTTTTCAGCAATCCTCTGTCTTTCCCGCACAATGTGTAACAGATGCTTTTTGCGGCTGATAGAGCATTTCCAGCAAAAGTGCGTAGCGGTTTTGCGTCAGGATACTGCGAAGGCCGCTTGTTCCTTACGACTGATCGGACAGCATTTTATAAAGCCAGCGGGAGGGCAACAGACGCTTGGCAAGAATGCCCAGCTTTGCCGGACGCGTCACCGGATAATGCGGGCGTGGCCGGTCACTTTCCAATGCATGCAATAAAACCTCAAACACTGCATCAGGGCCGAGCTTTACTGAGGACTTTGTCCCGCCCCCCTGCAGTTTTGCAAATTGCCGCTGATAATCCTGCCGGTGAACAGACGCTTCCATATCAATATATTTCTGCGCAAAAGCAGCTGCATTAATCGCAAATTTGCTGGTAATCGGCCCCGGTTCAATCATCGAGACGGTAAGACCGGAACCTTCCAACTCCATACGCTGCACCAGCATCAGCCCTTCCAGTGCAAATTTTGAAGACACATAAGCGCCGCGCCATTTCATCGGCACTAAGCCGAGAATGGATGAGCAATGCACCAGCCGTCCTTGTTTGCGGGCACGCATTGCGGGGATCAGCCTTTGCGTTAAATCCTGCCAGCCAAAGAAATTAGCCTCGAATTGCAGGCGCAAAGCCTCCATCGGCAAGTCTTCTACAGCTCCGGGCTGCGCATAAGCGCCATTATTAAACAAGGCATCAAGCTGGTGATGACAGGCGTTCAGAACTGCTTCAGCAACAGCCGCAATTGACTCCGGCTCACAATAATCCAGATAAAATGCTTCAAAGCCCTGCTCCCGCAAATAGGTTAGATCCTCAGCCTTACGGGCGGTCACAAACACTCTCCAGCCACGCTGTTTCAGTCCCTGCGCACAAAAAGCGCCGATACCGCTGGAACAACCGGTAATCAGAATAGTTTTTTGTGGAGCAGGTGAAGTTTGCGTATTTGGTGTCATCGGTTGCTCTTTATCCGTTGGGTTACGCGCTGACAGAATTGCAATTCCTGTCCGCAAAGTTTTATACACGTTGAGTTTTTGACTTATCGTCAGTTATACCACACAAACATGACATCAGCCCCGTAACAGATTTGATATCACAAGCTGAACTAAAGGAATTTTCTGTCTATGCGAAAAATAATCCGTTTCCTCAGACAGACCGTTACTGATGCGATCGGCCATTTTATCTCTGATGACGGCTGGGCTTTTGCATCCCATATCGCGCTCTCCAGCCTGATGGCGCTGTTTCCGTTCTTGATTTTCGCAACAGCCCTTGCCAGTTTTCTCGGAGCAGATGCGTTTGCCGATACGGCTGTGCATGTCATTTTTGACACCTGGCCGCCTGCAATTGCCGCCCCGATTGCCCGTGAAGTACAGAATGTTCTGACCATTCAGCGCGGTGACCTCCTGACCCTCAGTGTGATCGCCGCAGCCTATTTTGCCTCCAATGGTGTTGAGGCGCTGCGTGTTGCACTCAACCGCGCTTATCGTGTCACCGATACCCGTTCCATCCTGTTTTGCCGTGCGCAAAGCCTGGGCTTCGTCATTGTGGCAACCCTCAGCATTATGGCGATCAGTTTTCTGCTGATTCTGGCACCTTTGGCCATTCGCCTAGCCGAGCAATGGGTGCCGGCACTGGAAACCATGTCGGTGTCTTTCAGTTTCTGGCGCTATGCAATTGCGCTTTCCGTTCTGATTTTCGGTCTGTTTGTCGTGCACATCTGGCTACCGGCGGGCAAACGCTCACTGCTTGATATTCTGCCGGGCATTGTGCTGACATTGCTCGCATGGCTGGCTGGAGCCACCGCTTTTGCGCGTTATCTGGAAAGTTTTGCCAGCTACGTCACCACCTATGCCGGTCTGGCCTCGATCATGGTGGCGATTGTGTTTCTCTATATTATCGCCGCGATCTTCATTATCGGTGCGGAAGTCAATGCCGCGATCATGCAATATCGCAATCGCGAACAGCAATAACAGAGTATTTCAGTAAACTGAAAATACTCTTTCTCTCTATTTTGACGCGTATCTTTTCCCAAAACCGCTTCACACTTTTGGGGATACGCTTTTACAAAAAAGACGCGGTTTCCCGCGCCTTTTAATTCATACTTCACTCAAAATCAGGCCGCTGATTTAGGTTTGATCAGATTGCGTTCCAGCAGCAATTCAGCGATCTGAATTGTATTCAGAGCCGCACCTTTGCGCAGGTTATCGGCAACGATCCACATGGAAAGACCGTTTTCGAGTGTGATATCTTCACGGATACGCGAGATGAATGTCGCGTCTTCGCCAGCGCTTTCATACGGAGTGATGTAACCGCCGTCTTCAGGCTTATCGACAACCTGACAACCCGGTGCTTCACGCAGGATTTCGCGGGCTTCATCGGCGCTGATCGGCTTATCGAATTCGATATTCACAGCTTCGGAGTGACCGATAAACACCGGAACGCGCACAGCGGTGCAAGAAACCTTGATCTTCGAATCCAGCATTTTCTTGGTTTCAGCCATGACCTTCCACTCTTCTTTAGTGGAACCGTCTTCCATGAAGGAATCAATGTGCGGAATGACGTTGAAGGCAATACGCTTGGTGAATTTCTGAGCAGAGACAGGATCAGCAACAAAAACCGCACGCGACTGCTGGAACAATTCGTCCATGCCTTCTTTACCGGCGCCGGAAACCGACTGGTAAGTCGCAACAACGATACGCTTGATGGTGGCCGCATCATGCAAAGGCTTCAGAGCAACAACGAGCTGCGCTGTCGAGCAATTCGGATTGGCAATTATGTTGCGCTTGCGGAAACCGTCGATTGCTTCAGGGTTTACTTCCGGAACGATCAGCGGCACATCAGCATCATAGCGCCATGCGGATGAGTTATCGATAACAACGCAACCCTGCGCACCGATTTTCGGCGACCATTCTTTCGAAACCGAACCACCGGCAGACATCAGGCAAATATCGACATCGGAAAAATCATAGGTGTCGAGAACCTTGGTTTTCAAGGTTTTATCGCCATAAGACACTTCAGTATTGAGGCTGCGACGGGACGCAAGCGCCACCACTTCATCAGCCGGAAAACCACGCTCTTCAAGAATATTGAGCATTTCACGGCCCACATTACCTGTGGCACCGACAATCGCTACTTTGAAACCCATATGAAATCTCCTGTCCCTCTCCGCTTTCACACCAGAAAACCCGTTGGCCACGCAGGTTCTCTGCCCCGGGCCTAACCCGGGAGAGGGTGAGCAGGCCAAGGGATCAGACCGTTTTGGTGGTCGTTTTCGAGGTGATTGTCTTCAGGGCAATCATGGCCGTTTTGGTAATACCGAATGCAGGAGAAGATAAGACCATAGCTTCGCCGCCGGAAATGTCTCCGGAAAATGCTGGCAAAACTAATAGTGAAGCGAGGGATTCCACGCGATGTCTCCTAATTCACCGTTGCTTGTACCGCGATTTTGGCAAGAGTCAATTGCCGTTTATATCCCGAAAGCCTCAGTTTCTTTAGGAAAATAACAAATTTTCAATTTCGCAGGGCTGCGCCCGTCCGGCATACCCGTATCAGAGAAAAATATTTCGCGATTATTATACTAAAGAATACTGACGCAAATCCCGTTTTCAGTTCATTCTGTCTGTGACTGCTTTGCCAAGCGGCGCAACAAGCCGCACGATTGCAGACACCTCCGGCCTGAACGGCCCAGACTCAGAATGAGCATATTCGGAATTACTGAAAGGCAGAAAACAATCAACACCCGGTGACAATAAGGGAACGGTCACAGGGTTTATCCGGGAGGAAAAAGAATGGCAGCAATTGATGGTGCGCGCGAACGCGCCCCTAAAATGACCAAGGAAGAGCGCAAAGTTATTTTTGCCTCATCGCTTGGAACAGTCTTTGAATGGTATGATTTCTATCTCTACGGCTCACTGGCAATTTACATCGGAGCCGCCTTCTTTAGTGAATATCCTGAAACAACCCGTAATATTTTCGCGCTGCTGGCTTTTGCGGCAGGCTTTCTGGTGCGCCCGTTCGGTGCATTGTTCTTCGGCCGTATCGGCGATCTCGTAGGCCGTAAATATACATTCCTTGTCACCATCGTAGTGATGGGGCTTTCAACCTTCCTCGTCGGTTTACTGCCGGGTTCGGCATCCATCGGCATTATCGCGCCAATCATCCTGATCGGTCTGCGTATGCTGCAGGGCCTGGCGCTGGGCGGTGAATATGGCGGTGCGGCGACTTATGTGGCTGAACACGCACCAAATGGCCGTCGTGGTTTCTACACGTCATGGATTCAGACCACAGCGACTTTCGGTCTGTTCCTGTCGCTGATCGTGATTCTTCTGATCCAGAATTCCATGACCGCAGAAGAATTTGCAGCATGGGGCTGGCGTATTCCATTTCTGATTTCAGTTGTTCTGCTCGGTATTTCCGTCTGGATCCGTATGCAGATGAGTGAATCACCTGCTTTCAAGAAAATGAAAGAAGAAGGCAAACAGTCCAAAGCACCTCTGAAAGAAGCCTTTGGTCAGTGGAAAAATGCCAAGATCGCTCTGATTGCGCTGTTCGGTCTGACAGCAGGTCAGGCTGTGGTCTGGTATTCCGGTCAGTTCTATACGCTGTTCTTCCTGCAAAACGTGCTGAAGGTTGAAAGCATTTCAGCCAATATCATGATTGCGATCGCCCTGCTGATTGCCACACCATTCTTCCTGTTCTGGGGCTGGTTGTCGGATAAAGTGGGTCGTAAGCCAATCATCATGGCTGGTCTGGCTCTGGCAATCTTCACCTATTTCCCGCTGTTTAAAGCCCTCACAGCTGCTGCCAATCCGGCACTTGCCCGTGCAGAAGCCACAATCAGCGCAACCATTACCGCAGCACCGGGCGATTGTACTTTCCAGTTCAATCCGGTGGGCACTGCAAAATTCACCACATCCTGTGACGTAGCCACAGCCTTCCTGTCCCGCTCTTCCGTACCATATACGATTGAGACCGGTGCAGCAGGCACGCCAGCAAGTGTCAAAATCGGCGACAGCACTGTAACATCCTATGATGCAACCGGTGCTGATGCAGCTGCACGCGGACCTGCATTCGTCCATGACGTTAATCTGGCTCTGCAAAAAGCCGGTTTCCCTCTGGTGCGTAATCCAGCCAAAGTGCCGGATGCCAAGCTAGATGCATTTGTGGCTGCCAATCCGGAACTGTCGCTGAATGCAGATACTATTCGTGCCGGTGAAGCTGCCACGATGACTGCGGATCAGATGGTCGCTGCCAAGCTGATTACCGCAGCTGATGCGGCAACAATCGGCGAGCAAAAAGTTTATACTATTGCGGATGCAGGCACCTTTAAAATGGTGGCTAATCCGGATGAGGTAAACTGGCCGCTGACAGTGCTGATCCTGACCATTCTGGTGATCTATGTAACCATGGTCTATGGCCCGATTGCCGCTATTCTGGTGGAAATGTTCCCGACCCGCATCCGGTATACCGGTATGTCTCTGCCTTATCACATTGGTAACGGCTGGTTCGGTGGTCTGCTTCCGGCAACCGTGTTTGCGATGAGTGCGGCCAAGGGTGATATTTATTATGGCCTCTGGTACCCGATCATCATTGCAGTGATGACACTGATAATCGGTCTGATCTTTGTACGTGAAACCAAAGACCGCGACCTTGATCACGTAGAGTAAAAAACTCTGCAGCAAAACAAAACCGCCGGAGCAGCAATGCTCCGGCGGTTTTTTATTGGAAACGATCAGCAGCCATTATCTGGCTACCAGAATCTTTAAGCAGACAATGCTTTGAACTTGGCGAGAATTGCGTCACCCATTTCAACAGTGCCGACTTTCTTCGAGCCTTCCGACCAAATATCACCGGTACGGATACCATCATCCAGAACCGCAGCAATTGCCGCTTCCAGACGGTCAGCTTCTTCAATCAGGTTGAAGGAATAGCGCAGGCACATTGCGAAAGAAGCAATCATTGCAATCGGGTTGGCAATACCCTGCCCTGCAATATCCGGTGCCGAACCATGTACAGGCTCATACAGCGCCTTGCGCTTGCCGGTTGTTGCATCCGGTGCACCCAGCGATGCGGATGGCAGCATACCAAGCGAGCCGGTAAGCATAGCAGCAACGTCAGACAGCATATCGCCGAACAGGTTATCCGTTACAATCACGTCGAACTGCTTCGGCCAGCGCACCAGCTGCATACCACCGGCATCCGCCAGCATATGTTCCAGCTGTACATCAGCATATTTGGCTTTATGGGTTGCGGTTACAACTTCGTTCCACAACACGCCAGACTTCATCACGTTGCGTTTTTCCATCGAGGTGACTTTGTTGCCGCGTGTGCGCGCCAGTTCAAAAGCCACACCGGCAATACGCTCGATTTCGTAGGTTTCATAAACCTGTGTGTCAATACCGCGCTTCTGACCATTGCCCAGATCGATAATTTCTTTCGGCTCACCGAAATAGACACCGCCGGTCAGTTCGCGAACGATCAGAATATCGAGACCTTCAACGACTTCAGGGCGCAGCGATGAGGCATCAGCCAGCGCCGGATAGCAGATTGCAGGACGCAGGTTTGCAAACAGCGCCAGATCTTTACGCAGACGCAGCAGACCAGCTTCCGGACGTACTTCATAAGGCACGCTGTCCCATTTCGGGCCACCGACAGCACCAAACAAGACGGCATCAGCAGCCAGCGCTTTTTCCATATCGTCTTCTGAAATCGCCTGACCATGGGCATCATAGGCAGAACCGCCGACGAGGCCTTCATCTGTCTCAAAGCCAAGGCCTTTTTCTTCATTCAGATAGGTAATGATTTTGCGGACTTCCGCCATTGACTCAGGGCCGATGCCGTCGCCCGGCAGAAGAAACAGTTTTCTGGTCGCCATTATGCCATGCCTTTGTTCAGATCATCTGCCGGTCAGCCGTACAAATGAACTTCTTTAAACTCAGAGCACTCTTCCTCTGCAACTTGTTTCAAAGGCAAAGCGCTCACGCGAAAAATTCACGCTATTCATAGCCCAAAAGCTCAAAGGGGGGAAAGTGTCAAACGCAAGATTTGACTCATATTTTTGCAAATTTCGCAATAATCCTAAACCGGATACATTGCCTGCATAAAAGCGGCTCTTCGAATATAATCTATTCTAAACTACGGGCTTCCGATGCCAGCAGGATAGGCACCCCCTCCCGCACCGGATAGGCCAGTTTTGCTTTTTTAGAAATCAGCTCACCATGCTCACGGTCATAGTCCAACACGCCTTTGGTCAAAGGGCAGACCAGTAATTCCAGCATTTTCGGATCGATTTTCTTTTCAAAGCCTTCAGAACTCATATCCGGCCACCCTTTATCGCAGCATATTACTGCAGACCTGAGCCATAATCATCGCCGTTACGTGCCAGCGCAATTTCTGTAATCGCTACCAGCGTTTCCGCACGGGTTTTCAGATCAGGCGCTTCCAGCAGTGCTTGCTTTTCAGCTTCGCCAAATGGCGACATCATCGACAATGCATTGACCAGTGTCTCATTGCCAGCCTTGGCAATGCTTTCCCAGTCGGCTTCAAGACCATTAACCTCGAGATAATCGCGGAATGCCTGCAACAAGGCTTCGCGATCAACGTCTTTTTCGCCCTGCTCTTCTTCCAAATCCTGCAAGTAAGGCGTTACCCGTGCCATACGAAACGGATGCGCTACAGAGAGCTCTTCTTCCAGCCGGAACCGGCAAATGCCTTGCACGGTGATCAGCACACGTCCGTCACCGGTTTCAGTATAGGAGGTGATCCGGCCAAGACAGCCAACGGCACTCAGTTCCGGCTTATCCGTGCCTTTGGCAGCACCTTCTTTATCTTCCACCGCAACACCGTTGACGATTTTCGGCTGAATAATACCGATGATCCGGTCACCGGCCAAAGCTTCATCCACCATCACCAGATAGCGCGGCTCGAAAATATTCAGCGGCATTTGTCCGCGAGGCAATAACAGGCCGGCCACCAGCGGAAACACCGGAATCACTTCCGGCAAGTCTGACGCTTTTCGGTAATGGACATTGCCCGCCTGCATAAATTCACCTCGCATCCACGCCGGACTTCCCGTCCGGCTTCATTAAATCATCAAACCGGAGCGGTTCTTCCGACCGAAGATCGCTCCTGCCATTCTCAAGCAAACAAGAGCGACGACAATTTGCGGCGTCCGCTCAATGTGGCCGGATCTTTAAAGCCCCAGGCCTCAAAGAACTGCAGCAACTGCTTGCGTGCACCATCGTCATTCCATGTACGGTCTGCTTTCATAATCGCCAGCAGCCCGTCGGCAGCCTCTTCACGCTTATCCAGCGCATTGGCAATCATCGCCAGATCAAAACGCGCCTGATGATCATTCGGATCTGCATTCAAACGCGCCTGCAATTCAGCAGGATTACCGAGATGTGCAACCTGTTCGGCCAAAGCCAGACGCGCTTCAACTGCACGGATAGCCGGATCCTCTTTCTGCTTTTCCGGTACACGAGCCAGCACTTCGCGGGCTTTTTCCAAATCACCAAGATCGAACAGGCATCCCGCCAGACCGGCAAGGGCCGTCATATTATCCGGCACATTTTGCAAAACCGCAGCATAAATCTGTGCAGCCTGATCCGGCTCGCCATGCGCCTGCATTTCCTGTGCAGCCGCCAAGGCTTCTTCAATGGCTGCCTGCGGGCCGCTGACCGAACCGGCGCTCTTGGCAACCTTATCAATAAATTCTTTGATCTTGCTTTCCGGCAAAGCCCCCATGAAACCATCAACAGGCTGTCCGTTGACGAAAGCAATCACGGCCGGAATAGACTGAATACCCAATTGTCCGGCGATCACCGGATGATCATCAATATTCATCTTCACAAGTTTAACAGTGCCCTGCGCTGCATTCACAGCGCTTTCAATCACCGGTGTCAGCTGACGGCACGGGCCGCACCACGGCGCCCAGAAATCTACCAGCACCGGCTGATTACGGGATTCATTGATAACATCGGCAGCAAAATCCGCTGTCGTGGTATCTTTAATCAGCCCGGCAACCGCAGCACCGGAACTGCCAAAACCAGCCAAAGCGGACAGCGAGCCGGAATTGTCATCGTCCTGCGCCGGTGCACTCTCAGGTGCAGACGTCGCATTATTATAGGTTACGCTAGTATTACCCTGCGCGCCTGCCTGACCATAAGAGGCCCCGTAAGGATTGCCGCCATAAGGATTGTTACCGCTGTTCATTCTCGTCCCTTAATCCGCTCGTCTTGTCATAACAGGCATTGTAAAGCTTCTACTGTCGCCTGCCATTGATTATGGCAGAATATAATATCTCTGCCATGTTAATTCGGCATTTTAATGCGCGCTTTCAACCCCTCTTTCGAGGCTCGCGTCAGGCAGAAGCCACTTCTGCCGTGCTGACAGACAATATACGTACATCATGGCCTGTCGCTTGCAGAAAACGCATCAGATCATCACGACGAATGGAGGTCGTCGCTTCATTGGTCAGCGGATGTGCATTGATAATCTCATGACGCATCAAAGCCTCATCAAGAATAATGCTGACTTTATGCTCGCTGTCATTAACCGCCCCCAGAACGGAAACCGATCCCGGTATCAGCCCCAGATATTCCATCAGCTTTTCCGGCTTGCCGAAAGAAACCTTGCTGGCCGCGCCAATCACCGTGTGAATCGCCTTCAGATCAACAATTGCATCTTCCTCAACAGTCACCAGAAAGAAATTGTCTTTCTTATCTTTCAGAAAAAGATTTTTGGTGTGCCCGCCTGCGATCTCGCCGCGCAGATTTTGAGAATCAGCAACGGTAAACAAAGGCGGATGGGTCACTGTTTTGACCTTGATCCCCAATGATGCGAGATAATCATGCAATTCGGCAGCAGTTTTCGGCATTATTTTATTTCTCCTCCATGAAAAACTATACCACTCTTATAAAACTGCCACCCTAAATGCAAAATCCTTGAAAAAACTGCCCGCTTAAATCCGAATCATAACAAGAATTTATGCCTTCACTCCCGCCCGATCCGATATATCAGAGCTACGAAAACCACAAATTCGGCCTGTAATGTGCATTTTTGTAATTATACACAAAACTGTTTGATATTTTTGCAAATTCCCTGTTGCAAATCACCTGAGCTTTTGCCATATAGCGCAGGCCTAACCAACAAACTGGCGCGAGCGGGTGTAGCTCAGGGGTAGAGCACAACCTTGCCAAGGTTGGGGTCGAGGGTTCGAATCCCTTCGCCCGCTCCAGTTTGGTTAAGCCTTCAAAAGCCGCGCAACAGCGCGGCTTTTTGCTTTTCTGATTGTATTTCCCCTTAACTGACACATCCTCAAAACCCGATTGCTGCTTTGTCGTAAAGCCTTCAAAAAAATTACAGATTTCGAATTTTCCCTATTGCAAATCACTTTGGATTTTGACATATAGCGCAGGCCTAACCAACAAACTGGCGCGAGCGGGTGTAGCTCAGGGGTAGAGCACAACCTTGCCAAGGTTGGGGTCGAGGGTTCGAATCCCTTCGCCCGCTCCAGTTTGGTTAAGCCTTCAAAAGCCGCGCATTGCGCGGCTTTTTGCTTTTCTGGTTTCTCCCAATGTCAGCCCCATATATCGCGGCGCATTGAATGCACGTGCAAATCAGCATGACACAAAAAAGAGCACTTCCGATCTGTGATCAGAAATGCTCTCAGCGCGACGCCTTGCTTACAGAGAATCGTTTTCGGGCATGAAGTTAAGAGGAGAAAACCTGCCTCTCTGTGCGGGCAACACGACGGCGCGCAATAATAAACGCCGCAATAAACACCAAGGTCATCAGCAAAACGATGGTTGGTGCAGGCGCACTGTCGATAAAGAACGAGACATAAACACCAAGTCCCGACGATGCGACAGCCACAATCACGGCAACAATCAGCATAGAGCTGAAATTACGCGTCAGCAGGAAGGCAATTGCCCCCGGCGCAATCAGTATAGCAATCGCCAGAATGATACCCACCGCCTTCAAAGCACCGACGATGGTCAGCGAGAGGATAGCCAGCAGGCCATAATGCAGCAATCTGACCGGCAACCCCACAGCACGCGCCTGCGCGGGGTCAAAAGCGTGTAGCAGCAGATCGCGCCATTTCAGCACCAGCACTGCAGTCACAATCACAGCAATAACCGCTGTTTCAATCATATCCTGTTTGCCGATGCCAAGAATGTCACCGAACAGAATGTGATCCAGATGCACATCAGACTGCACCTTCACATACATCACCAGTCCGAGACCAAACATACCGGAGAAGACAACGCCCATAATGGTATCTTGTTTGATCCGGCTGTTTTCTTTCAGAAAACCGGTTGCCAGCGCACAGAACATCCCTGCCACGAAAGCGCCGATCGCCAGCGGAATATTAATGATATAGGCCAGCACCACACCCGGCAGCACCGCATGGGAAATAGCATCTCCCATCAGCGACCAGCCCTTCAGCACCAGAAAGCATGATAATAATGCGGCCGGTATCGCGATCAGCATCGCAATAACCATAGCATTGACCATGAATTCAAAGCGAAACGGCATCATCAGAGTTTCAAACAGGCTCATGACTGCACCTCCGCTTTAAGCGTCTGCGCCGCACGGCGCCTTGCAGCCAGCATGCCGTGCTTCGGCGCGAAGAAAAATGCTGCCAAAAAGATCAGCGTCTGCATCACAACAATAATCCCGCCGGTCGCGCCATCAAGAAAATAGCTGATATAAGCGCCGGTAAAACTGGTGAGCGTTCCGATGATCACAGCAATCGTCAGCAAACGCGGAAAGCGATCTGTCAGCAAATAGGCTGTTGCTCCGGGGGTCACCACCATAGAGATCACCAGAAATGCACCCACTGTCTGCATCGCTGCAACGGTACAGGCCGACAGCAGCGTAAAGAAAATCACCTTCAGTACAGTCGGGTTCAGGCCGATCGAACGGGCATGACTTTCATCAAAGAAAGTCACCATCAGGTCTTTCCAGATGAACAGCAGCACGACCAGCGATACAAAACCGATAATCGCCAGTTGCAGCGTATCCGCCGGTGTAATCGCCAGAATATTGCCCAGTACAATGGTCTGAATGCTGACTGCGGTTGGTTTCAGCGACACCATAAACAGGCCAAGACCAAAAAAGGATGTGAAAATCAGGCCGATAATCGCATCTTCTTTCAGCTTGGTACGCTCATTGAGAAACAGCATCGCGGCCGCAGCTAAGCCACCGGAGAAGAAAGCACCGATCGCAAAAGGCAGACCGAGCATATAAGCGCCCGCCACCCCCGGTACGATGGAGTGAGACAGAGCATCGCCGATCAGTGACCAGCCTTTGAGCATCAGATAGCCGGACAGGAATGCGCACACGCCGCCGACCAGCGCCGAAACCCACATGGCATTGATCATATATTGATAGGAGAACGGCTCAAGCAGCAGTTCCATTACTCTGCTCCCTTACCGTGGTTGTCCTGATAGAGCACCAGCGGCCGCTCATCATCGGTCAGAATATTCACCGGATGCGCTTTACCTTTATCGGCATCATTGAGCACGAAATGGCGCAGAACACCGCCAAAGGTTTTCTCAAGATTAGCCTGCGTAAAGATGGTTTCCGTGTCGCCATAGGCCAGAACCGTGCGGTTCAGCAGCACGGTGCGGTCACAGAATTCCGGCACACTGCCCAGATTATGGGTCGAGACAAACATCACCCGCCCCTCATCGCGCAGATCACGCAGGAGTTTGATAATCGCTTCTTCGGTTTTAACGTCCACACCGGTAAAAGGCTCATCAAGCAAAATGACCCGACTATCCTGTGCCAAAGCACGCGCCAGAAAAACACGTTTCTTCTGACCGCCGGATAACTCACCGATCTGGCGCTTGCGATATTCCGTCATATTCACGCGCGCCAGCGCATCTGTTACCGCCTGATGATCAGCCTGTTTGGCACGACGCATCATTCCCATATGGCCATAACGTCCCATCATCACCACATCTTCAACGAGAACCGGAAAGTTCCAGTCCACATCTTCTGACTGCGGAACATAAGCGACGAGATTGCTCTTAAGTGCTTGTTTGACCGGAAGTCCGAGAATCCGGATATCGCCTTTTGCCAGCCGCACAAAGCCCATCAGCGCTTTGAACAAGGTGGATTTACCGGAACCGTTCACGCCCACCAGTGCGGTGATTGTACCGGTCGGAATTTCAAAACTGGCATCACGCAGGGCCGTATGGCCGTTGCGATAGGTCACTGTCGCGCCACTCACCATAAGCCCTGCTCCCGCATCAGATGATGCGGGAGAGCGGACTGTCGTTGGACGGACATTAAGCGGGGCATTCATTATTTCGCATCTCCGGATTTAAGACCCTTCGCAATCGTGTCAGTCGTCACACGAAGCAGGTCGAGATAGGTCGGCACGGCACCATCCGGCTCGGACAGTGAATCCACATACAGAACACCGCCGTAATTCGCGCCGGTTTCAGACGCCACCTGCTTGGCCGGAGCGGGAGAAATCGTGCTTTCAGAGAAAACCACAGTGATATTGTTCTTGCGAACAGCATCAATCACTTTGCGAACCTGCTGCGGTGTACCCTGCTGGTCAGCATTGATCGGCCAGAGATAAAGTTCTTTCAGATTGAGGTCACGCGCCAGATAGCTGAAGGCGCCTTCACTGGTCACCAGCCAGCGCTTGTCTTCCGGAATATCTTTCAGCTCATCCTTGATCGGATCAATCAGTGCCTTGAGTTTGGCCTTATAGGCTTCGGCATTGGACTTATAGATTTCCGCGTTTTCCGGATCATGTTTCACGAAAGCATCGCGGATATTATCGACATAAATCATACCTGCCGACGGCGACATCCAGGCATGCGGATTAGGCTTACCGCTATACGGACCTTCGGTAATGCCCATCGGCTCAACGCCTTCAGACACAACAACACTTGGTACATCTTTCAGATGCTGGAAGAATTTTTCAAACCAGCGCTCAAGATTGAGGCCATTCCAGAAAATCAGCTGTGCACCTTGCGCCTTCATAATATCGCCCGGGGTCGGCTGATAATCGTGAATTTCCGCATCCGGTTTGGTGATGGATTCAACAATCGCAGCATCGCCTGCAACATTGCGTGCAATATCAGCAATCACCGTAAAGGTTGTCACTGCCTTGAATTTTTCCTTAGCCGCAGCAGGCACCACGACAAGCGCGACAGAAAAAGCCGTACCAATAATACCGGCCAGCAGCACGCGCCTCATTTTGCTGAACATTCTCAACTCCTCAATCCATTCCAGATTTCGTTCTTGCAAATAGAAAATCCTAGTTGCAAATGATTGTCAATTGCACCCTTCGTAAAGAATCTATAATAATTTTGCAAGTGCAAATCATTCGCAACTAGAACAACGGATCGTGCCATGCTGGAAGTGCCTGAAAATTTACGCGCGCAATTGCGGTCGCAACGCCTGATGCAAATGCAGGATACGTCCTGTATCCGGCCGATTTTACAGAAAGCCGGCCTGCGCCCGACCAAACAACGCCTCATTCTCGGTCAGTTTCTGCTCAGCGGACATCATCAGCATATTTCGGCCGATGATCTGCATCTGCTCGTGCTGCATAATGGTTTCAGCATGTCGCTGGCGACCGTCTATAATACGCTCAACCAGTTTGCTGAGGCCGGTCTGATCCGCAAAATCTCTGTCAGCGGTCAACGCACATTCTTTGATACCAATGCCCGTAATCATCAGCATTTTTATTTCGAGGATGAAGATCGCATGATTGATATCGGCGGTGCCCCGCTCATGCTTTCACCAGCGCCACAAGCACCGGAAGGCTATACAATTACCAAAATCGATATTCTGGTCAGCCTGAAGAAAGTGGAAAATAAGCAATTGTGAATGTTACAATTGTGTCACCGGCCTGATGTCTGTCTGTCACCAACGCAGTGTAGTGAACGCGCAGTGGCGGTCTGTGTCCCCCGTTAGAAATACACATCCGCATCTTCTCTTCAAACTCTGTGAAGGAGCAGATCCATGCGGATTGTTCAGATTACCGATACTCATCTCAGCCCGTCCAAAGCCCATTTCACTAAAAACTGGCGTCCGCTTGTCGAATGGCTGGAAGAGGTTCAGCCAGATCTCGTCATCCATACCGGTGATCTGGCTGTCGATGGTGCGGATTTTGACGATGATCTGACCTTCTGTGCCGATCTGCTTGGCGAGCTGAATATGCCGGTGCTCTGTGTGCCCGGCAATCATGATGTCGGCCATCTGCCCTCCTCCCTTCAGCCGGTTAATGATGAACGTCTGGAGCGCTGGCGCGATCTCGTCGGCCCGGACCGCTGGCTGCATGACCAGTCCGGCTGGCGCCTGATCGGTCTCAACAGCCTGCTGATCGGCAGCGGCCACGCGGAGGAAGAAGAGCAATTTCAATGGCTGGAAGAGGCGCTGAACGGTGCCAACGGCAATCCTGTAGCTATCTTTGCCCATAAGCCGCTTTTCGTCGACAGTCCTGATGAAGGTGACAGTGGCTATTGGGGTGCCTCTCCGAAAGATCGTAAACGCCTTCTCGATTTGTTCGACGCGTATAATGTCCGCCTTTATGCCAGTGGTCACCTGCACCGCGCATGGGCCGGCCATCATCAGGGAATTTCCCTGATCTGGGGGCCTTCCTCCGGCTTTATCGTCGGCCCGATGGAACGCGACCTGCCGGGCGAGCGTATTGTCGGCACAGTGATACATACGCTGAGCGATACAGTCCACAGCGAGATCACCGAACTGACGCAGCTGCGCCCGTATCTGCTCGATGATGTGGTGCATGAAGTATATCCTTCGAGCCATACTGCCGCCATTACCAGCGCCGATGCAACGGAGCAGGCATAATGGCTCATTTCGCGCTGAAGAATATTTCCAAATCCTTTGGCGATCAGCACATTCTTAAAGATGTGACGATTGAAGCCGAAGACGGTGAATTCATTGCACTGGTCGGGCCTTCCGGTTGCGGAAAAAGCACCATCCTGCGTATCGCCGCCGGTTTGGAACACGCAGATGACGGTACGATTTGGCTGGGTGAGCGTAACATCACCGCCGCCCATCCCTCCGACCGCAATATTGCAATGGTATTTCAGTCCTATGCGCTCTACCCGCATCTGACCACGCGTGAGAATATTGCCGTACCACTCGCCATGCGCGATCTGAGCACGATGGAACGCCTGCCCCTAATCGGCAATCGGATACCGGGGCAGGCAGCTAAACGCGCCGCCATTCAGCAACAGGTACTGGCAACTGCACAGAGCCTGAAAATCGACCATCTTCTCGACCGCAAACCTGCACAAATGTCCGGCGGTCAGCGTCAACGCGTGGCACTGGCACGCGCCATGGTGCGTCAGCCGCAGGTCTTCCTGATGGATGAGCCGCTCTCCAATCTCGATGCCAATTTGCGCGTGCATACCCGTGCCGAGATTGTCGAACTGCATCGCCGCGCCAGTGTGCCAAGTCTTTATGTGACCCATGACCAGTCCGAAGCACTGAGCATGGCCGACCGTGTTGCTGTGATGATTGGTGGCCATCTCCTGCAAATTGATACACCGGCGGAGATTTACAATAATCCGCGTCATATTGAAGTCGCCCGCTTCATCGGCAGCCCGAAAATCAATGTGCTCAATGCCCGTGCCAGCGATCAGGGCATTATTCATTTTGCCGGCAAAGCAATTTTAAGCGAAGTTAACATTCACGCCGGTTCTGCACTCAGCGTGGCTATCCGCCCTGAGGATTTGCAAATCCACCGCATCAATGACAAGCCTGCAGAAAGAACCATCTCAGCCACTGTGGTACGCATCGAATTTCTCGGCTCTGAAGCGCTGGTCTATCTCAATGCTCCGGGCGCTCAGGAATTACTGACCGCACGCAGTACCCCTGCCTCAGTCGCAGAACTGCAGCCCGATATGCCGGTGCACCTGACTTTTGAGCCACACAAAGCCTTGCTGTTTGATACGGAAGGCCAGCGCCTGCGCAAACTTACCCATACGGTTACCGGTCGCGTCAAGGTAGACAGCCATGTCTGACATTGCACAAACCTTCTCTCCGGTGATGACAGCGCGTGAGGCAGCCAATGCAGCGCGCAAACGCGAAGAACGGCTGGCATGGAAACTGATGACACCTGCTGTCTCGCTGGTGCTGTTGTTTATTTTGCTGCCGACACTGGCTGTACTCTATCTCAGCTTCACCAATTTTGAACTCGGCTATACGGATTATGAATTTATCGGTCTGGAAAACTACGTCGAGCTTTTCAAAGACCGCACCTTCCGCATTTCCCTGCAAAATACTGCACTTTATACACTGATCGTCACACCGCTTTCCGTTTTCTTGGGCCTCGGCGCAGCCTTGCTGATCGAAAGTGAAACACGCGGCAAAGCGTTTTTCCGAACAGTCTATTTTCTGCCTGTCGCATCGCTGCTGGTTGCCATGGCTACCGTCTGGCAATATCTGCTGCACCCGACAATGGGGCCGGTCAATGCCATGCTCGGCCTGTTAGGCATTGACGGGCCAAACTGGCTCGGCAGTTCCTCCACCGTGCTGCCCAGCCTTGCCATAATCGGTATCTGGCAATCCGTCGGCTTCAATATGGTGCTGTTTCTCGCTGGCCTGACCGCCATTCCCCGAGAGCTGTATTCTGCCGCCGAAATGGATGGCGCCAAAAGTGCATGGGAGCGTTTCCGCTTAGTCACCTGGCCGCTGCTAGGCCCAACCACACTTTTTGTCCTGACCATCAGCGTCATCAATTCCGTCAAAGTTTTTGAGTCGGTCAAAACCCTCACACAGGGCGGGCCGAACAAGGCTTCTGAAGTGCTGCTGCATACGATCTATCAGGAAGGCTTCGTGTTCCTGCGTGTCGGCTATGCCTCGGCCATGACCGTGATTTTCCTCATGGTGCTGATCGTGATGATGTTGCTGCAATATCGCGTGCTTGACCGCCGCGTGCATTATTAAAAGGCGAAAATCATGTCAGCCTTACGCTTTGTCCGCCTCGGTATTCTGTCTCTCGGTGCGCTGCTGTTTCTCGCACCCTATATCTGGATGCTCTCCACCGCAGCCAAATCGCAATCCGATATTTTCTCGTCCTCGCTCAATCTTATCCCTCAAAACTGGGCGCTGATTGAGAATATCACTAAAGCCTTTTCCCGTGTGCCAATGGGGCTGCTATTGTTCAATGGTGTGCTGGTCTGCGGTATTATTCTAGTAGTTCAGGTCATTATCGCTATCCCTTGCGCCTATGCCATGGCCAAGCTGCGCTTTCGTGCAGCACAAGTGATGATGAGCGCAGTAATGCTCGGTCTGCTGGTGCCAATCCATGCCACAGCCCTGCCTTTTTATCTTGGCTTTGAGCGCACCGGTCTGCTGAACAGCTATTTCGCCATCAGCGCACCCTTCTTCATCTCGGTGTTCGGCATCTTCCTGTTCCTGCAATTCTTCCGCTCGATGCCCGATGATCTGATCAATGCCGCCCGCCTCGACGGCATGTCGGAAACCGGCATTGTCGCTCGCGTTATTGTGCCAAATGCATGGCCTGCAATTACTGCCTTCGCGATTTTCTCAGTGGTCGCACACTGGAACGATCTGTTCTGGCCGCTGATCGTAGTGACCGGCATGGAAAAAGCCACGCCGCCGCTGGGGTTACTCTATTTTCGCGCTGCCGAAGCCGGTGATGACTATGGCGCACTGATGGCTGCCACACTGATTATCACACTGCCCCTTGTTCTTGCCTTTCTTGCCGCGCAGCGCCGCTTCATTGAGGGCATCACCATGACCGGCCTCAAAGGCTGATCAGCCTCACGTCTGTAACGCTCTTCCTCCCCAACATTTACGGAGCCTGTAATGACATTCTTCTCCCGTACTCTGACTGCAACCGCCCTGCTAACCGGCTTGTGCAGCACAGCTCTGGCTGAAACCACGCTCAATGTGCATTATCCTATGCCGGGCTTTTTTCAGGACGTGATGGCCAATATTTCCAAGAAGTTCACGGAAGAAAATCCGGACATCAAAATCCATTTCGTCAATCCTTCCGCGACCTATGAAGACGGCATTCAGCTGATTATGCGCCAGAACGGTACGGCTGAACTACCGGATATCACTTTTACCGGTCTGAACCGGCTGCGCATTTTGAGTGAACGCAACATCGGCCTTGATCTGAAGCCTCTGATTGAAAAAGAAGCCGATTTTGACAAGCAGGGTTTCACGCAAACTATTCTGAACCTTGCCAAGGTCGGCGACCGTCAGGTTGGTCTGGCTTTCGCCACCTCCAATCCGATCATGTATTATAATGCGGACCTGTTTAAAAAAGTCGGCGAAAATCCGGATACTCCGCCAACGTCATGGGATGATGTCATCCGCATCGGCGGTAAAATCAAAGCGCTGGGCAACGGCGTTCAGGGTATCGATTTCCGCTGGCAGGGCGATGACTGGATGTTCTCCGCGCTGTTATTTGGTGCCGGTGGTCAGATGCTTTCTGATGATGAAAAACTGGTCGCCTTTAACGGCGCTGAGGGTGAAGCCGCATTTAAAACACTGGACCGCATGGTGAAAGAAGGCGGTCTGCCGGTTCTCACCAAAGAGGCCGGTGAACAGGCCTTTGCCGCCGGTAATGTCGGCTTTTCCTTCCAGACCACCGGCGCCTTGCGCAATACAATCAAAAATGTCGGCAATAAATTCGACATGCGCACGGCCAAAATTCCGCTGCTTAATCCTGAAAAAGGTCATCTGCCAACCGGTGGTAATGCCGTTGTTATCCTGACATCTGATGATGCCAAGATTGATGCTGCATGGAAATTTGCCAAATTCGCTTCCGGTCCTTACGGCGCATCCGTTGTCGTGCCGGGCACCGGCTATGTGCCGAATAATGAACTGGCCGCCAAGTCCGATGAATATCTCGGCAAATTCTATAACGAAAACCCGCTGTTCAAAGCCGGTCTGAGCCAGATGAATATTATGGTGCCTTGGTATGCTTTCCCGGGCTCTAACGGCGTAAAGGTTACCCAGACAATTGTTGATAATTTGTCCCGCGTTGTCGAACAAAAAACAACACCGGAAGAAGCACTGGCAGATACGGCCGATGAAGTGAAAAAGCTGCTGCCACGTCGCTAATTACACCTGACAAGACGAAAACCGGCAGTTTTAAACTGCCGGTTTTTTCTTTTGTCCCGTACGCTGCAATGTCGCCAGCGCCACACCAAAAGTGGTCAGCACCATGCCGATGATCTGCACCAGCGTCAGCGTTTCACCGAACAGCAGATAGGCCATAATCGCCGCTGTTCCCGGCACCAGATAAAAAAACGACGCGACTTTTGAGACTTCGCCCTGCCCGATCAGGATCAGCAGCAGCAAAATTGCACCGATCGACAAAACCAGCACCAGCCAGACCATCGCAAACAGTAGCTCACCGGACCAGATCACAGTTTGCGTTTCAAAGCCGAGTGATAACAGGCCGGTCAGAATACCCGCCGCGATATATTGCACGGTCGTACCGGTTTTCAGATCAATTTTCACCGCAAAGCGTTTTTGCCATACCGTACCGATACTGATCGCCATAACCGCAGCCAGCGCCGCACTCAAAGTCGCCGGATTAATACCGCCGGAACTGAGCGAAAATTTTGGCGCCACCACCAGTGCCACACCGCAAAAACCGATCAGCAGTCCCAGCCATTGGCGCGGCAAGACTGTCTCACGCAAAAATAAAGCAGCAATCAAAGTGGTAATCAGCGGCTGCAAGCCGGACACCAGCGCCGTCATCCCCGCAGGCAAACCGTGACGCACTGCCCAGAACACGCCGGAGAGATAAATCCCGTGAATGAGACAGCCGACAATTGCCGCATTCACAAGCCCGCGCCTGTCCGGCCAGCGGGCACCGGTTGCCAGTGCCCAGACCGCCAGAATAATCGCAGCAATGAAAAACCGTGCCGTCATGAACCAGAAAGGCTCGGCATAGGGCATGGCAAAACCGGCACCGATAAAACCGGTTGCCCAGAGAAAGACGAATAAAGCGGGGAAATATTTGACTGGCATGATCTGTATCTGTTTCGAAACAATCTAATCGGCTTATCCCTGCCGCTGCGCCGCGCCAAGCGTTAAACGCTTGCCAATCACTTTTGGCTTTGCCATGAAGCATGAATGACACACTCCGATGAAAACAAAACCATCTGCATTTATGTCGATGCCGATGCCTGTCCGGTTAAAAACGAGATTTACAAAGTTGCTGAGCGCCACAGCATCAGAACCTTTGTTGTCGCCAACAGCTATATCGCCATTCCCCGTGATGAACCGCTGATTGAACGTGTGATCGTCCCTGCCGGTCTGGATGTTGCCGATGACTGGATTGCCGAACGGTCACGTGCCGGTTGCATTGTTATCACAGCGGATATTCCTTTGGCGCATCGTGGAGTCACCGCCGGTGCGGTGGTTATCGCACCGGATGGCCGCCTATTCAGCGCCGCCAATATCGGCAATATTCTTGCAACCCGCAATCTGATGGATGAGCTGCGTTCCGCTAATCCGGTGTCAGCCGGTCAGTTCGGCGGTGCAAAACCATTTTCAGCCCGCGACCGCTCAGCATTTCTCTCAGCGCTTGATCTCGCAATTGTGCGTCTGAAACGCGACGGCTTCACTGCATAAGCGAATTAACTGGCACGCATCGTTGCTGTTGCCACACCGGCACCGATCAGCAATGTGCCGCCGGTGCGGTTGAAAGCGCGCAAAATCCGCGGGCTCTTAAACAGTGACCGTGCGCGATGCGCTGCAAAGGCATAAAGAAACGCATTGCTGAAAGACAGCACCAGAAATGTGGCTTCAAAAATCAGCATCTGCGTCCAGAAATCGCCATGCCGGTTGAGAAATTGCGGCAGAAACGCCACGAAAAATGTAATGCTTTTCGGATTAAGGAAAGTTACCAGCCATGCATGTGTCAGCATTTTCAATGGTGACACATCTGCTGTTCGCGCTTCCGCCTGCATAGTGGCACCGGAGCGGAATAATTTAATACCAAGCCAGATCAGATAGGCAGCACCCAGCCATTTCACGATTGTAAAGATCGTGGCAGATGCTGCCAGCAGTGCACCGATGCCAAGCATGGACAGCGTCATGGCGGTAAAGTCACCCAGAGCCACACCGGCAGCCATCGGCACAGCTGTGCGCCAGCCCTGTCCCAAAGCATAGGAAACCACCAATAAAATTGTTGGCCCCGGTATCACCAGCAAAATAATTGATGCAGCCGTAAAGGCAAACCAGACATCCAGCCCCATTGGAAAACTCCCCCGAAAAAGTGATCTGAGCAGAATTATATCACTCTGTAAAATCACTTTTCCGGAAAAGCAGATTCGTCTTTAGCGGCGCAAATTCTTTGCAACATTCACCAGATTAACCGCATCCTGCCCGGCCCAATGTGCAGGGCCGTTCATTGCCGCAATCTGACAACCGGTTTCATCAATCAGCAACGTTACAGGCAAACCAAAAGCCAAACCTCTGCGTTTCAGATCATTAAAGACGGTCAGACTGGCATCGCGATAGAAGCCGAGCTTTTCAACGCCGATTTCATTGAGGAAGTTCTTAGGCTTGGAGATATCACCGGTATCGATATTCAGTGCCACCACTTCAAAGTCGTCACTGCCCTGCTCAGCCTGTAACTTATCCAGAGCGGGCATTTCCTCGCGACACGGTGCACACCAGCTTGCCCAGAGGTTAACCAGCAGCGTTTTGCCCTTCATATCGCCGATAGTGGTTTTTGAACCGTCAGGGGCATCAAATTGCAAATATGTCAGCAAAGCAGGCTTATCCGATGGCTGCATTGCGGCAACGTCACCGGTTGCAGCAGCCGACAATTTAGCTGACTGCTCCTGATTTAATGCACATTTTGCATCATCTCCGGTGCTTGCTGCGGCATTACTCGCCGTATTCTGTGTCGGAACAACATTGCCAGAAGGCGGTTCCATCACGTATACCGCTATGGCACCGGCCAGAAGTCCGGCGATACCGGCAAACAAAATCATCTTCGGACTGATTGCGCTTTTCGGTTTCGTCTTTTTATTGTCTTCGGCCATTGTATCGTTCTTTTTACTCATAGTTCCGGCTCAGGGCATAAGCGCATGACGACAGAAAAATCCAGCAACCAAATGTGGGGTGGCCGCTTCGCCTCAGGTCCCTCTGCCATTATGGAAGAGATTAATGCTTCGATCGGTTATGACCGCAAGCTCTATGCACAGGACATTGCCGGATCGCTGGCGCATGCTGCCATGCTTGCCAAGACCGGCATCATCTCTGCAGATGATCACAAACAGATCTCCGATGGTCTCAATACCATATTAGCCGAGATCGAAAATGGCAAATTTACCTTCTCGCGTAAGCTTGAAGACATCCATATGAATGTGGAAGCCCGTCTGGCTGATCTGATTGGCGCTCCGGCCGGTCGTTTGCATACCGCACGCTCGCGTAATGATCAGGTCGCTCTCGATTTCCGTCTCTGGGTCAAGAATGAGCTGGAAAAAACTGCTGCCTCGCTGAAAATCCTGATCGAAGCCTTTCTGATCCGTGCAGAAGAGCACGCGGCAACAGTTATGCCGGGCTTCACCCATTTGCAGACCGCACAGCCGGTAACCTTCGGTCATCATTGTATGGCCTATGTGGAAATGTTCGGCCGTGATCTGTCCCGCGTGCGCGATGCGATTGAACGCATGAATGAAAGCCCGCTCGGCGCGGCAGCGCTGGCCGGCACCGGTTTTCCGATCGACCGCCACATGACAGCCGAGGCGCTCGGCTTCCGCGAACCGACCCGCAATTCTATCGACAGCGTTTCCGATCGCGATTATGCGCTGGAATTCCTGTCGATTGCTTCGATCTGCGCAACACATCTGTCGCGCTTAGCAGAAGAGATCGTGATCTGGTCAACCTCGCAGTTCAATTTCATCCGTCTGTCCGATGCTTTCTCCACCGGCTCCTCCATCATGCCGCAGAAGAAGAATCCGGACGCCGCTGAATTGGTACGCGCCAAAACCGGCCGTATCACCGGCTCGCTTGTCGGCCTGCTGATGGTGATGAAAGGCCTGCCGCTGGCCTATTCCAAAGATATGCAGGAAGACAAAGAAGCGGTTTTTGATGCTGCTGAATCCATCGAATTGGCACTCGCAGCCATGAGCGGTATGGTTTCCGACCTCACCGTGATTGAAGCCTCGATGAAAAAGGCTGCCGGTTCCGGTTATTCCACTGCAACTGACCTCGCCGACTGGCTGGTGCGTGAGCTTGGCCTGCCATTCCGTGAAGCGCATCACGTGACCGGCCGTGCCGTTGCACTGGCAGAATCGAAGAAGGTTGACCTGTCCAAACTGACACTGGAAGACATGCAGTCGATCCATCCGCAGATTACTGAAGCCGTCTTCGGTTTCCTCACTGTGGATAAATCTGTGAAAAGCCGCCAGTCTTTCGGTGGTACTGCACCGCAGGAAGTGCGCCGTCAGATCAAATACTGGAAAAAACGCCTGATTAAGGCCTGATCTGTCCGGCTGAGAATAAACGGAACCGTAATACGGTTCCGTTTTCCATTTCTTCAAAGATTTGTGTTCGCATCTGAACAGTTTGCGTTAGTCTGCAATTCAGTTAAAACTGTGTACTCATGCACACGCTAAAACTGTGCGCTCATACATACGGCTTTCCGGCCAAACACCAATTTCAGGATATATTTGATGAATAGCCGCGTATTCATGACCTCTGTGATTATGCTTGTTGCCGTTGGCAGCATTGTATCCGGCTGCGGACGTCGCGGCGCGCTGGAAGCGCCTGCCAATGCTACTGTGCATGACGACTGGCGCAAACAAGATCAAAAAGCTGTCGAAGAAAAACCATTTATTCTGGATAAGTTGATTTAAACGCATTGCCAGAAAAGTGGGAACCGGATCTTTAATGCCAGAGTCCGATACAAGACCTGTTCTTAAAGCTGACAGCAAGCTCTATCGCTTGCGGGTCAAAGCAGCGCTGGTCTTATGCTTTGAGCGCCTGTGGCCGCTTCTGCTACCTATTTTGCTGTTACTTGCGCTGTCGGCAAGTCTGGCATGGCTTGGCCTGTTCCAGATGATGCCGCGCTGGCTGCATCTCACGGTTCTCACAGTTTTTGCTCTCGCGTTTCTCTACAGCCTGTTTCGTTTTCACCGCTTTCGTTTGCCGGATGATCAGACGATCAACAGTCGCATTGAGCGTGAAAACGGTCTGCAGCACAGCCCGCTGCAAATCAATGATGACCAGCTTGCCGGACAAAGCGACGATCCGCTGGCGCAAGCGCTCTGGCTGGAACATCGCAGGCGCATGGCGGCTCTCACCGGGCGTTTGCACGGTTTTCTGCCCCATCCGGCTATTCCGCAACGCGACCCTTATGCTCTTCGCGCCGTGATCATTTTGCTGTTTGCTGCAACTGCAGCTTATTCTGTCAGTCCGCTTTCAGGAAAACTCAGCGATTTATGGACGCCACCGGCAGGCCTTGCAGGGCCGGAAGGCCGCATTGATGCATGGATCACTCCGCCCGCTTATACCGGCAAGGCGCCCGTCTTTTTAAGTGCCGTTACAACAGAGAGCAAACCTCTCGATGTGCCGCAGGGCAGCATTCTCAGTGTGCAGATCAGCGGCAGTTCCCGCAATCAGCTGACCCTAACCGGTCAGGACGGCAAATCCTATCCGGTTGAGGCCAAAACCGAATCTGGTGCGACAGCCAATAGTGCGAATTTTGAATTACCGCTGAGCAAATCCGTTACCGCACAGTTGCAGGCAGGGTCGCGTCAGCAGGCATGGCAGTTTAATGTCACGCCGGATACAGCCCCTGTCGTCGAATTTACCCGTAATCCGACCTATGCGCTCAATGGTACGCTGGAGCTCCACTATAAAGTGAGTGATGATTACGGCGTCACCAAGTTACAGTCTGACATCAGGTTGCTAGAGCAACCGGAAGCAGCCGGTCAGTCACTGACCGGTGCGCCGGAATTACGACTAACATTGCCGAAACGCGGTAAAAACAATGCGGATGAAATCACCGCGCTTCAGGATCTGACCATGCATCCGTGGGCGGGCAAATATGTCTCCCTGCAAGTGCAGGCAACAGATGACGCCGGACAGACAGGCACGAGCAAAGAAATCCGCTTTGTGCTGCCACAACGCCCGTTTGTTAATCCGCTTGCGCGTGCCGTTGCCGAGCAGCGTCAGACACTGGCACTGGACAGCAATCAGAAAACCTCTGTTATCCAGATGCTGGATGCGCTGACCATGCATCCGCAAACCACCATTGCCAATGTCAGCCATTATCTGGGTCTGCGCTCAGTGCGGGAACGCCTGAAACTGGCACGCAATGACGCGGATTTACGTGAGATCGTTGACTATATGTGGAATGTGGCGCGCGGGATCGAAGACGGTCAGCTTTCTGATGCGGAAAAAGCACTGCGCGCGGCACAGGAAGCACTCAGTCAGGCTTTGCAGAACAATGCAGGTCCTGAGGAAATCGCCCGCCTGACGCAAGAACTGCGCGAAGCCATGAACCGGTACTTAAACGAAATGGCACGCCGTCAGCAAAATAATCCGAACCAGAATGCGCAAAATAATCAGAATGTCCGCGTGCTCAGCCAGCGAGACATCGACCGGATGATGCAGCAGATTGAAGATCTGGCACGTTCCGGCAATCATGCAGAAGCACAGAGAATGCTACAGCAGTTGCAGGAAATGCTGAACAATCTGCAACCGGGGCAAAGTGCCCAGCAAGGTCAGGGGCAAGGCCAAGGTCAGGGACAGGGCAATGGTGCGCAAGAGCAGCTTAATAAGCTGGGTGACCTGATGCGCCGTCAGCAGGAGCTGATGAACGAGACTTTCAAGCTCGACCAGCAACTGACGGAGACCGACGATTATAATTATGACGGTGAAGGCGAACAGAGCCAGAAAAACGGCAACTCACGACAAGAAACCGAACAGGCGCTCAAAGACTTGCAACAACAGCAGCGCGATTTGCAAAGTGAGCTGAACAAACTGACTGACGAGCTGAAAAAGCAAGGTCTGGAATCCTCCAAGGAAATGGATCAGGCACAAAACTCCATGGATCGTGCCGGACGCTCTCTTGGTAATGCTGAAAGCGGAAAGGCTACAGATCAGCAGGCCGAGGCATTGGATGCCTTACGTCGCGGTGCCCGCTCCATGATGCAGCAATTACAAGAGGCACAGGGACAAGGCGATGGTCAGGGACAGCAAAATGGTGAAGCCCGCGACCCGCTGGGGCGCGAAACCGGTCAGGGCAGTTCCGATGGTAAAGGCACGCAGCTGCCGAACCAGATTGATATTCAAAAAGCGCGGCGCATTCTCGATGAAATCCGCAAAAAGCTCGGCGATGCTTTAAGCCCGCAGCAGGAAAAAGAGTATCTGGAACGTTTGCTGCAACGCGATCAATAATGAATAATAAAAAAGCCGCTCATCTGCATGAGCGGCTTTTTTATAAATATATATCCGAAGCGGATTATTTCGGCTCATCCATGACGCGACCGACATAAGGCAGCTGACGGAAAGAATGCGCGACATCCATGCCGTAACCGACAACGAAATAATCTGGGCATTCAAAAGCGGTGAAATCCGCATAGAGATCAAGCTTGCGGTGTCCCGGCTTGTCCAGAAGCACGGCAATACTGACGCTGCGCGCACCACGCGACATCATCAGTTCGCGGACAAAATTCAGCGTCTTGCCGGATTCAAGAATATCATCAATCAGCAGAACATCACGGCCTTCAACTTCACTGTCGATATCGCGAACGAGGCGAATATCGCCGCCCTTCGTGCCTGCGCCATAGCTGGATACGGTGATGAATTCCACATCCGGTTCAACACCGGCATCGTGCATAGCGCGGATCAAATCCGCTGCAAAAATAAATGAGCCTTTGAGAATAGAAACCGCCAGCGGTCGCTCCAGCTTACGCTCAGCAATTTTTTGTGCCAGTTCACGATTACGCTCAGCAATCTGCTCCGCACTGAAAAGGACTTCAATATTTCTGCCACCTACATTAGGCATAAACACGTCTCCGGTCTTTATCCGCATTGTGAATTTACATTACGCAGTTTCGTACGGATCGAAGCGGGATAAAGAAAACAATCCGGCGAATTGTTTTTCCCGCCGAGGCGGTTTCCACTTTTCCTGAAACTGCTTGAACCGAAATAGCTCCGGCAAGAAAAAAGTAGCTGTTACAGCACTACGCCCTTGGCTGAAAGGGCAGTTTTACATTATTTGCCTTTGTTGCGCATCAAATCTGCGTTTTCGGTGGTTATACACAAGCGGCCTGCAGAGACGGCATCACAAAATTTCTATTCTTTTTTCAACCTCAAAATGCCAAACTTGCATGCAGATTAACGCGAGATTAACCACATCAGTCAATGGTCGGCAATCATAAGACGCTGAGCAAAAACAATCGGGAAACTGGACAGTGATTCGTTTTGAAAATGTAGGGTTACGCTACGGTATGGGATCGGAAATCCTGCGGGATGTTTCCTTTCATATTCCGCCGCGCTCCTTTCAGTTTCTCACCGGCCCGTCCGGTGCAGGTAAAACATCGCTGATGCGTTTGCTGTTCATGGCGCTGAAACCGACGCGCGGCCTGATCAGCATTTTTGGCAAAGATATTTCCACAATGGACCGCAGCGAAATTCCGCTGCTGCGCCGCCGTATCGGCATTGTCTTTCAGGATTTTCGCCTGCTCGACCACATGACCACCTATGAAAATGTAGCACTGCCACTGCGCGTGCGCGGCAAGGAAGAAGCAACCTACCGCCACGAAGTGCAGGAGCTGATGCAATGGGTCGGGCTGGGTGATCGTATGCATGTTCTGCCGCCGGTATTGTCCGGCGGGGAAAAGCAGCGTGCAGCAATTGCACGCGCGCTGATTGATCAGCCGGAAATTCTGCTGGCGGATGAGCCAACCGGTAACGTTGATCCGCCGCTGGCGCGCCGTTTGCTGCGCCTGTTTGCCGAGCTTAACCGCTCCGGCACGGCCGTTATCATCGCCACCCACGATCTGACCCTGATGGATCAGGTTGATGCGCGCCGTATGATTCTGGATCAGGGAAGGCTGGATATTTATGGCTGACCTGCGCGCAACGATTGATCATTATCACGGAATTTTTCTGGAGCTGCTCGGCAAGCGCAAACGTGAAAAGCGCGGGCCGACGCCGATTGTGCCACCGGTCAGTGTTTCCGGAACGACGCTGATCACGGTGATCGCCATCATGACCTTTCTCGCCTGTCTCACGATTGGCGGGGTCAGTCTGGTGCGTACCTCCGCTGCCCAATGGCAAAGCCAGATTTCACGTGAGGCAACAATCCAGATCCGCCCTGTAGAGGGGCAGGACATAGAGGCGGCCCTTGCACAAGCGGGCCAGATCGCATCCGGTTTTGCCGGTGTGACCGGTACAAGCATTGTTGACCGCGCCGCCACAGCCCGCCTGCTTGAGCCGTGGCTAGGCACTGGTCTCGACATTGACGAATTGCCGGTGCCGCGCCTTGTCGTCGTCACCATTGATGAGCAGAGCCCGCCGGATTTTGAAACACTGCGCTCTGAGCTGCAAAAAAACATTCCGGGCGCGAGCTTTGATGATCACCGCACATGGGTGGATCGTCTGGTCTCAATGGCGCATACAACCGTATTGATTGGCATGGGCGTTTTGTTCCTGATGCTGTCCGCCACCGTGCTGACAGTTATTTTCGCCACGCGCGGTGCGATGGCCGGTAACAGCCATATTATTGAAGTACTGCATTTTATCGGTGCTGAAGCCCGTTTTGTTGCCCGTGAATTTGAATGGCACTTCTTTCGCACGGCGCTCAAAGGTGCATGTTTTGGCGGCATTGCAGCTTTGCTGGTGTTTTTGATTGTCTCCTGGTGGACATCACGCAATCTGGCCACACCGGAAGGTGATCAGGCTGCGGCTCTGTTTGGCAGTTTCTCCATCAGCCGTGAAGGCTATATCGGTATTGCGGCCACGATCATTATCGTCAGCATTCTCACAATGCTGACAAGTCGCCTCACAGTTATCCGGCAGCTCAAAGACATGGACAGTATCAGCGGCAGTAAGGATTAAAGTCTGCTCGGCCTAACCCGCTGTGTTTTCTAAAAAAGCAAGCTCAGGCGGTTCCCTCTGCCGCCCGAACTGCTCTATACTAGAGCATATCCTGAAAAGTGTGTAACGGTTTTCAGACAAGATATGCGTCAAAATAAAAAATCAGAGTACCAATCTGATACAATCAGATTGGTACTCTGAAAGACTGATTTGCGCTGACTATGCTAATCTGAGTTGATACGAATTTATAAACAGGCCCGACGGCAATGCATGTGCGACACAAAGCTTCTGACTCTGCAGATCACATCCGGCAGGATGCTGCACAACCGGCAGAAACTGCCGGTCAGAATGCCCGTGAGCAGCGTTCAGAAAAGAGTACTATCCGGCATTGGCTGAAACGCCTGCGTCGCCGTATTCCGCCCGTTGCGGTCGTGCTCTTCTCACTCATCGTGGCTCTGGGCATCGGCTTTGTTATTTTCAGTGAACATGTCAGCCATCTAGAAACACCGCCTTCTGATCAAAAAGCAGATGCGATTATTGTCCTCACCGGCGGCAAGTCGCGCATTGAAGTCGGATTGGAATTGCTGGCTGAAAAGCGCGGCGAACGCCTGCTGATCAGTGGTGTGCATCCTTCAACAAAGCGCGAAGCCCTACAGCGGATTACCGGCGCTGATGCCGCGCTCTTTGCCTGCTGCGTTGATCTTGATCGCTCCGCACTCAATACTATCGGCAATGCGGTTGAAAGCGCCAAATGGATCAGACAGCATAATTACAAGCGCATTTTCATTGTGACCAATAATTATCACATGCCGCGCTCCATTCTGGAATTGTCACGCCATATTCCGGATGTCGAACTGATCCCCTATCCGGTCATTAACAGTGATCTGAAAAATAACTGGATGCATCAAGGCGATACGCTACGCGTACTCTTCACCGAATATATCAAATATGCTGGCGCTCTTGCCCATATCAGCCTTGGTCAAGGCAGCTAAAATCAAAGTGCGAGCCCTCACCGTGCATGTCCGGAATTGATAAGCGTCAGGTTTTCTTCTATTTGAAGTACCGCTCCGTTTACAGCGGCTCCAGTTAAGACTGAATCGTTGGAACCGCTGTAACTGTTTGCTTTTACGCATTATCCGACGCAAAAACGCTTCGCACTTTTGCTGGAAATGCTATAAAACAGAATGATTTACCTGTCATGCACCCACAAAAGGCTGATACAAGATATGATCATAGCCATCCGGTCAGTGCTGTTTAATCTGGCATTCTATATCAGCCTGATCATCCAGATGATTCTGTTTCTCCCGCTCACATTGCTGCTGCCGCGCAAAAAAGCATGGATCGTTCCTAAATTCTGGGCGCGCTCCAATCTTTTCCTGCAAAAATATATTGCAGGCACCGATTTCGTGATCGAGGGCGCAGAGAACCTGCCGGAGGGCGCCTATATTTGCGCACCGAAGCATCAATCATTCTGGGACGTCTATGCCTTTTTGTCCTACATTCCGGATCCGGTTTATATTCTGAAGCGCGATCTGATGCGCATTCCGCTGTTTGGTTGGTATCTTAAAAAGATGAAAATGATTCCGGTTGATCGCGGAACAGGGATCAAAGCCCTGCATTCCATTTCCGGAGGCACGCAGGAAGCAATCGCAGACGGTCGCCAAATCATGATCTATCCGGAAGGTACACGCCGTGCACCAGGCGCAGAACCTGCCTATAAATACGGCATTGTGCATCTCTATATGAATCTCAGCCTGCCGGTTGTGCCGATTGCCCATAATGCCGGGCTGTACTGGCCGCGCCGCAAATTCATGCGCTATCCGGGCACGGTACGCTGCCGCATTCTGCCACCGATTGAACCGGGGCTGGATAAAGAGACTTTCTTGCAGCGCCTAATTGAAGCCACGGAAACCGCTTGCGACGAGTTTCTTGTTCAGGCCTCACAGGATAAAAATCCGCCGCCAATGCCGGCGACTGCGAAAGCCCGTCTTGCCGAGTTGAAAGCGCAGCAGACAAAGGCAACAGATAGTGCGGCCGATACGCCATCAAAAGCCTGACCGTATTTCAAATTTCACGGACATGACAATAAGCCGCTTTATATGAGATTGCGTTTTTGTTGCACGGTTTCACGAAAACCGATATCAGAACGCCAAATGAAAGGACACGCCTATGAATATTGATGCCATTTCCATCGGCTCTAACCCTCCTGAAGACGTTAACGTCATCATCGAAGTACCGGTCGGCGGCCATCCTATAAAATATGAGATGGACAAAGAATCCGGCGCCCTGATGGTTGACCGCTTCCTCTATACTCCAATGACCTATCCGGGTAATTACGGTTTCGTACCGCACACATTGTCCGAAGATGGTGATCCGATTGACGTTCTGGTTTGCAATACCCGTCCGCTGATCCCAGGCTGCGTGATCAATGTTCGCCCGATCGGCGTGCTGATCATGGAAGACAACGCTGGTAAAGACGAAAAAATCATTGCCGTTCCGACACCAAAGCTGACCCGTCGTTATGAAAAGATTCATAACTACACTGATCTGCCAGAAATCACTCTGCAGCAGATTGCTCATTTCTTTGAACATTACAAAGATCTGGAGCCAGGCAAGTGGGTGAAAATCGGTGACTGGGGCGATGAAGATTACGCACGTAAATTCATCGTTGAAGCGATCGAACGCGCTAAAAATGCTAAATAATTGCTATATGGCCAGTCTCCCAAGTGGCCATATTCCAGCAACTAATAAAAAACCCGCTTTTCAGCGGGTTTTTTATGGATTAGCTCAGCAGTATCGGAGCCAATGTATTCCACATGAACTGGCGGATGAAGAAGATTGCCAGCAGCAGCACGATCGGCGAAATATCAATACCACCTAAATCCGGCAGGATTTTACGGATCGGACGCAGAGCCGGCTCTGTCACTTTATAAAGAAATTCACCGATAGAGGCGACAAAGCGATTGCGGGAATTGACCACGTTAAAAGCATACAGCCAGGAAAACACTGCACTGGCAATGATGATCCAGGTGTAAATATCCAGCGCCAGATCAACGGTGCGCAAAACTGCGAGCATAAATGTCTCCTACTCAATCGGACTATGCGATGCTGCCAGAACGGCAAAAAGTACAACACATTTAAACAGCGATCATGTCATTCACAAGATCACAGACCTCAAAAATCTGTCTGCACTGTTTGTAAATCCGGTATTTCTTCAGGAAACGGAAGACGGCAAAAGTTCCAATACAGCCTCTAACAGCTCGTCACGAATATCCATCATCTGTAAATGCTGTACAGTATTGATGACATAATCACAGTTTGGACCTGCCTGACCGCACGCCTGCCCCACCATTACAGCCATAGCCTGTGCATTCAATCCACCGGCATATTGCATATGCAACGGGTCTGCCACATAGACCAGCGCCTCAATTTCACGACCATCGGCCAATTCTACAGGCAGATATTTTTCAATATAAACACCACTCACCTGTTCACGCTCACGCAGGTAATCCAGCACCGGCGCCTTATGACCGGCAGCAACTCGAAAAGCCTGCCCGTGACAAAACCCGCCGCTGTTCAGACCAAGCACCAATCCCGGCAATTCCGGCGTGCCACGATAAACATGAGAATAAATACAAAGCGACCGGCTGAAGCCATGCAACAGAGCCGGAACACTCTCCGCACTGTCAAATCCGGGCCGCCACATCAGCGAACCATAACCAAAAACCCATAAATCCATACCGGTATCTGCCATTTTATCGCTCAACATAATTTCCGGTTGTAAACTCTGTTCGGGAGCCATTGGTTTGCTTTTGCGTGTCACTTGAAATTCATATATTGCATAGTCAACATTGGGATACAGTTTACACTTTTTGTGCTGTATTTCCCAACAGGTCACATTGTTCAGATCATTGTTTATGTAGAAAAATGTACCACAATAAGGTCTCTGTTTGAAAAACAACGATACCGGTTGATGCAATGTCAGTACAGCATTGTAATAGAAATATGATTATAAAAGAGTTTTTCTGCTCTCCCAGCAGAATGCCCTTTGCAATCCGAAAGGCATGGCTATGGTAGCGAAATCGCGCCCTTCTCCGCAAAGCTCAAAGCGAATGACCAGGAGCATTCTGATTGCCCTGTCAGTTGTCGTTGTTTACACGGCGGGATGGTTCTATCTGGCTTCAATGGCAAAAGACCGTGTCCGTGCGGAACTTGTCAAAGCAGCAGGACAGGAAAACAGCCTCGAATGCCAATCACTTTCAGCGCGAGGCTATCCGTTCTCGATGTATATAAGCTGCTCCGGCTTTAATTATCGTGATCAGAACCAGACATTGAATGCAGCAACCAGCGCAGTCGATGTCGGCGCATCCATTTTCGCCTTCCGCACGATTAAAACACAGCTCACAGGCCCTGCTGCCGTTGCTTTATCCGGCGTAAATCCAATCAAAGCAAACTGGAACAAGCTGCAAGCTTCTGCCCGTACCGATGGCCGTACAGCACAAGATATCAGCCTCAGCGCTGAAAATCTGCGCCTGCAAAGTGTGAAAACCGATACGGATAGCAAAGCTCCGGTACTTTCACTGCAGGAAATGCAGTTTGATCTGAACAGTCTCGAAGAACCGTTGAAGCTTAAAATAACTTTTGACGACCTGCAATTGAGTGGTGACACCTCACTCGCGGTATTGCCAGAGGTGGATGGCCTGCTTGATATCAGCTCTCCGGCAAGTCTGGCATCATTTAAAGAGCCGGATGAAAATGGCAGCGTCTTGCGCGGTAAAGCCCTGCAACTCAATCAGGTCTTGTTTTTCCTGCCTTCCGGCGCAAGTATCAGCCTTAATGGCCCTGTAACCGTTGATGATGAAGGCCTGACCAATGCCGATCTGAAAATCCGCCTGACCAATATGCCGGCATTGGGTCAGAGTTTGCAGGCAGCTTTTCCGGATCAGGTTAAAAATATCAACACTGTGATTTTTGCTCTCGGCTCCATGCCTAAAGATGAGTCCGGCGCCACGATCGTTCCTGTTCTGATCAAAGAAGGCAAGATCAGCGCTGGCTTTATCCCGCTGGGACGTGTACCGCGTCTTTAATGCAAAAAACCCGCCATTTCGGCGGGTTTTTCATTTTTAATTTAATAAAGCAGCAGCTTCACTTCTTATTTTTGCTTGCTTGCAGCTTCGCGGCCAAAGTTCGGCGCATCCACTTCCTGACCCGCATCAATAATACCACGGCGGATAGCACGGGTACGTGTAAACAGGTCAAACAAGGCATCGCCGTCGCTCCAGCGGATCGCCCGCTGCAAGGAAGCCAGATCTTCCGAAAAACGCCCCAGCATTTCCAGAATAGCATCCTTATTATGCAGGCAGACGTCACGCCACATGGTCGGATCAGATGCCGCCAGACGGGTAAAGTCACGGAAACCGGAAGCAGAATATTTGATCACTTCGGATTCGGTAACCTTCTCCAGATCATTGGCCGTACCAACAATGTTATAGGCAATGATATGTGGCAGATGCGAAACAATTGCCAGCACCAGATCATGGTGCTGCGGGTCCATCTGGTCTGTTTTGGAACCACAGGCTTCCCAGAATGCATTGAGCTTTGCCAGCTCAGTGGCATCTGTGTCCGGCAGCGGTGTGAGAATACACCAGCGATTGATAAACAGATCAGCAAAACCTGCATCCGGCCCTGAATATTCTGTGCCGGCAATCGGGTGCCCCGGAATGAAATGCACATTCGACGGTAATTCCGGCTGCATCTGCGTAATCACCGAGCCTTTGGTAGAGCCCACATCGGTGACAATCGCACCGGGTTTGAGGCTGCCTGCAATCTGACGGGCAACCAGACCGGACGAGCCGACAGGCACAGACACGATCACCAGATCAGCATCCTGCACCGCAACAGCATTATCCGTGGTGTAGCTGTCGCCCAGCCCCAGTTCTTCAGCGCGTTTCAGCGTTTCCGGACTGCGTGTGGCAATAGCAATATGACCGGCCAGCCCCTCACGGCGAATGACACGAGCCAGCGACGAACCGATCAGACCAATACCGATCAGCGCAATTTTATTAAAATGAATATCAGACATATCAGGACTTCAAAAATTCTGTAAGAGCGGCAATCACGCCGCGATTGGCTTCTTCCGAGCCGATGCTCATCCGCAGGGCTTCAGGGAAGCCATAGGATGTGACACGACGCAGAATATATCCTTTGGACTGCAGATACTCGTCAGCTTTGGCAGCAGACTTGTTCTGTGTGTCAGGGAAATGCACCAGCAGGAAGTTGGTAACCGATGGCGTCACCTTCAGGCCGAGTTTGGTGAACTCGTCTGTCAGCCACTGCGCCCATTCTGCGTTATAAGCGCAAGCCTTCTGTACATGTTCGCGGTCACGGATCGCCGCAGTACCGGCAGCAATCGCCGCGCTGTTCATATTGAAAGGTCCGCGAATACGGTTCACCGCATCTGTGACATGCAAAGGTGCATACATCCAGCCGATACGCAAAGCAGGCAGCCCGTGGATCTTCGAGAATGTGCGGGTCATCACCACATTATCGCTCGTAGAGACCAGCGCCACACCGGCTTCATAATCGTTCTTGCGCACATATTCCGCATAGGCCGCATCCAGCACCAGCAAAACATGCGGCGGCAAACCGGCATGCAGACGCTTCACTTCCTCAAACGGCACATAAGTACCGGTCGGATTGCCCGGATTGGTGATGAAAACAACCTTGGTCTTGTCTGTGACTGCGGCAAGCACCGCATCCACATCAATCACTGTGTCGTTTTCTTTTACGATAACCGGCTTTGCACCCGCAGCCAATGTCTGGATTTTATAAACCAGAAAGCCGTGATCGGTGAAAATCGCCTCGTCACCCGGCGCCAGATAGGTCTGGCACAACAGGCCGAGCAGCTCATCGGAGCCGTTACCGCAAAGAATGTTCTCAATATTCAGACCCTGCGTTTCCGCAATCGCCTGACGCAAAGCAGTAACTTCACCGTCCGGATAAGAGCTTAGATAATGATCGGTTGCACGATAGGCTTCAACGGCATGCGGGCTTGCACCCAGCGGGCTTTCATTGGCAGACAGCTTGTGGATCTTGGCAACACCCTGAACGGTGGCTTTACCAGGAACATAAGCAGCAATATCCATGACGCCGGCTTTAGGTGTCGGGCGTTGAGCTTTCGCGAAATCGTTCATCATTCTTATCCAATATTAAGAGCCTGTATTGTTGAAAGTGAGTATTCTTGAAACAACATACCGGATCATAAATACCGGCAAGAAAAATCCGGTAATATCTCCGATATGCGATTTGACCCTAGCGGCATAAACCGCATCGCAGAACAAGTCGAGAGAAACCTTAGCTTTAAGGAACTCTGAGCTGAAGTTGCGGCGATTTCAGTTTTAAAATTGCACTAGATTCTTTACTTTATAACCATATCATGCCCATTAAGTTGATCCGACTTCATGGTGCTATGTTCCGGCAGCGCCACAGATTCAAAAGCATGCGTATTTTATGACCCTATCCGCTGAAACCACCGCCCCGTCAGATAGCCGTAATCAGGAAGCCGTTCAGCCGAACAGCCCTGTGGTTTATTTTGGTGAGGACAAGCCTCTGCAACTCGATAGCGGCTCTGTTCTGAGCCCGTTTCAGCTCGCCTATCAGTCCTATGGCACACTCAATGCCGATAAAAGCAACGCAATTCTGATCTGTCATGCCCTGACCGGCGATCAGCATGTGGCCAACACCAATCCGCTCACCGGCAAAGAAGGCTGGTGGACGTCGCTTGTCGGCCCCGGCAAACCAATTGATACTGACCGCTATTTTGTGCTCTGCTCCAATGTGATCGGCAGCTGCATGGGCTCAACCGGTCCTGCATCTGTCAATCCGGCAACCGGAAAACCCTATGCGCTTGATCTGCCGATTATCACCATCGGTGATATGGTGCGGGCACAGGCGATGCTGGTGGAACATTTCGGTATTGAACAATTGCTGGCCGTGGTCGGCGGTTCTGTCGGCGGCATGCAGGTGCTGCAATGGGCATCGAGCTATCCGGACAAGGTTTTCTCAGCTGTGGTACTAGCCAGCGGGGCACGCTTGTCCGCGCAGAATATCGCCTTTAACGAAGTCGGCCGTCAGGCCGTGATGGCTGATCCGCTCTGGCTCAACGGACAATATCTGACCCAATCTGATACCGTGCCACGCAAAGGTCTGTCCGTTGCACGTATGGCGGCGCATATTACCTATTTGTCAGAAGCCGCATTGCACCGCAAATTCGGCCGTAATCTGCAAGATCGTCCGAATATTACCTTCGGTTTTGAAGCCGACTTCCAGATTGAGAGCTATCTGCGCCATCAGGGCAATAGTTTTGTTGACCGCTTTGACGCCAATTCATACCTCTATCTGACCCGTGCCATGGACTATTTTGACATGGCAGCAGAGCATAACGGTTTGCTCGCCTCTGCATTTACCGGCACCAAAACCCGCTTCTTTGTCGCCTCTTTCTCCAGCGACTGGTTGTTCCCGACCTCTGAGAGCCGTCTGGTTGTTCATGCGCTCAATGCAGCCGGTGCTTCCGTTTCCTTTGTCGAGATTGAAACCGATCGCGGCCATGATGCTTTCCTGCTCGATGAGCCTGTCCTGTTCTCAACAGTAGACGGTTTTATCCGCTCTGCAGCCCGCGCGAAAGGTCTGTAATTCCATGAATGATACGAAAGCCGGAACCGGCGATACAACACTTTTCGCGCAGAATGCTACGGAAAATCTGCATATCCATAACCGCGTCGACTTCGACATTATCGCATCACTGGTGCGGCCGGGCACACGCGTGCTGGATGTCGGGTGTAGTGACGGTGAATTGCTGCAATTGCTGCGCGATACCCGCAATGTCGACGGGCGTGGCGTTGAACTGTCGCAAAGCGGTGTGAACCAGTGCCTGATGCGCGGATTGTCTGTGATTCAGGGCAATGCTGACAGTGATCTGGTCTATTATCCGGATTCCAGTTTTGACTATGTGGTGCTGTCACAGACTTTGCAGGCCACGCTCAATCCGAAAAAGGTCCTCAGCGAATTGCTGCGTATCGGTGAGCGCGCCATCGTCTCAATCCCGAATTTCGGCTATTGGCGTGTACGCGGCTCATTGCTGTTTCGCGGCCGCATGCCCGTGACCAAAGAACTGCCATTCAGCTGGTATGATACGCCGAATATTCACTTTTGCACGATCCGCGATTTTGTCGACATGACGGAAGAGGTTGGCGCGACTGTAGAAAATGCCGTGGCATTGAACCGTAACGGCGAGCGGATGCCGTTCAACCTGCCATGGGGCATGTGGAACCTGCTCGGACAGCAGGCTGTGTTTCTGCTGAAGCGCTAAACAGGCTTCCTGTTCCGCATTATTTGGCGGAGCGCTCACGAGGGTCGTGAATTGTCACCTTCACCGGTTGCTGGCGCGCTGTTCCCTGTGGTGTCAGCACCGGCACGAAAACGCGTCGTGACGAGCGCTTGAGTACGGGCAGCCCCTGATAAAGACGCTTATGCGCCTCTCCGATCATCACGCCACCAAAGAGCGGCCAAAGACGGGTGCCGACACTCTCTATCAGGCCGGACGATTGTTGCAGCCACCTCCAGCGCGTAGGCGGTACATGCAATGCATTGACAACTTTGCCCGGTGTGAAATTCGCCTCCCTGAAAGCTTGCAACAATTGTCCCCGGCTGAAGGGGCGACCGCTACCGAAAGGTGTGTGCTCCATCCGTGCCCAGACGCCACGGCGGTTCGGCACAACGACAATCAGCTGGCCATTCGGCGATAAAACACGCCAGATTTCTTTCAGGGTTTCCGAGCTGCTTTCTGAAAATTCCAGCGTATGCACCAGCAGAATACGGTCAACAGAACTGTCAGGCAAAGGCAGCTCTTCATCATAAACCAATGCAGTACTCAATGCCTGATCATGCGGCCAGCCGGTTGCGCCCTGTCTTGCAGGCATAAAAGCAAAGGCACGTTCTGCACGGGATGCGAAATGATTGAGATAAGGCAGCGTATAGCCAATGCCGACAAGCCGCTCCTGCGGCATCGGCAACCATAAAGGATCCAATGCAGAAGTAATGACCGAGGCCGCTAATTTACCCAGAGCCGTTGCGTAAAATGATTGCAGCTCAATAATATCCAGATGCATCATTTATCCTGAAACAATAAAAGCAATCTCAACTGCACTGCTCAAATGCGCTTCACTGGCACAAATACCGGCATTCCGGCCTTCGCTATTGCCAGCAGCCGAGGTTTTTGCCTTTGAGATTATGGGAGTCGATTTCCATAATCAGCGCAGGATCATCACGCATCAGCATATAATAGGCACGCTGCTTCAGATTGATTTTCTGCCAGCCGGCGCATTCTTTCGGCAATTCCACTTGTTCAATCGTGACTTTTTCAGTCCATGCGGTCGCTGTTCCTGTGCAGCCCGCCAGCAAAGCGATCAGAGGCAGACACAACAACCTGACATTAAAACCCTGTCGGCGCTCAAACATAAACATCAAAACCGGCACTCCGGAAACCGTTACAATTTTATACCGGGATTTCAAAGAACGTCAGACTACGCTCTTTATCCAAGCCTGACGGTACAACACTTTAAAACACGGTAACAGTGCGAAAACAACAATCCTGATGATAATCACATTATCCGCATATTGCAAAATTGATATCAAAGTAAAATCTAAATAAGTATCATTTAAAATAAATTTATGCATTTTATAAATTATATTGCTTAATACATAATATAGTAAATTAAATAATATAATCACAAAATATATATTCAAAAAATGTCTTTAAATAAAAATCAAAAAGCAGCATAGTTAATTTGCATACTGATTTTATACATTTATTTCCATCAACACTTACGGGAATGCTCATGCAAAACACTCCCTCTATGATGAATAAATTATCAGCAGAATGTTTCGGAACTTTCTGGCTGGTCTTCGGTGGCTGCGGCAGTGCCGTTCTTGCAGCTGCTTTTCCTGAACTGGGCATCGGCTTTGCCGGTGTTGCACTCGCCTTCGGTCTGACAGTCCTGACAATGGCTTATGCCGTAGGCGGCATTTCCGGTGGGCATTTCAATCCCGCTGTTACACTCGGTCTCACACTGGGCGGGCGCTTCGAAGCCAAAGACCTCATTCCATACTGGGTCGCGCAACTGGTCGGCGGTATTCTTGCCGCAGCCATTCTGTTCTTCATTGCCAGCGGCAAGGCCGATTTCAGTGCAGGCGGCTTCGCCTCAAACGGCTACGGAGACTTGTCTCCGGGCAAATACAGCCTTGGTGCAGCTCTTGCCATTGAAGTGGTGCTGACTGCCTTCTTCCTGATTATTATTCTCGGCTCCACCTCATCACGGGCACCAGCCGGTTTTGCACCGATTGCTATCGGCCTCGGACTGACATTGATCCACCTGATCTCAATTCCGGTGACCAATACTTCCGTTAATCCGGCGCGCTCCACGGCAGCAGCCCTGTTTGCGGATACTGCTGCAATCAGCCAGCTCTGGTTGTTCTGGGTTGCTCCGCTGATCGGCGCAGCACTTGGCGCCATCATCTGGAAGGGCCTGCTCAACAAGGATTGAAATGCAACTAATAGAAAAGGCCGTCTTTGACGGCCTTTAACATTTATACATCAATCAGCCTTTTCAGCCTCGGCGCTATTTTGCGTCTCAGCTTTTGGCAAAGATGCCAATGCGTCGCGCATTGATTGTGCACGTTCAGCGACGCGTAATTTCAAGCCGATACGCTGCTGCTGATCAACGCCGATCAGCTCCGCGATCCGCCACATAATATTATCCTCAATCTCACCGACATCCCCGTCGGCATAGACCATTTCCCACAGCACTTCGATAAAGTGCAAGCGTGCAGGCACATCCAGATGCCGCTTCAAAACACTGGTAAAACGGTAGAGATCAATTGATTCCTGATCAGCTGCTTCCGCGGCCTTAATCAGCGCCTGCAAATCATCACCTTGCAGATCATAGGCTTGCGAAAGCAGATCAGACAGGCGTTTGCGCTCTTTTTCATGCTGCTCGCCATCCGCTTCAATCACATGAAACATCAGGGCTGCCGCAGCCAGTCGCGGATCTTCATCAGAGAATGTTTGCTTTTTCTTAGCGGAATCCAAGCCCGGTAATTCTTTGAAAAAACTGATCAGACGCTCAAACATACATACTCCAGTGCCTATACCCAGCCCGTAACAGGCCTGACCATAGTGTACACATAGTGGAGAGCCAAGCGCAGAGCCATGTTTTGCAGTCTTCGCAGGTACTAAACTTTCGCAGAGTCACCAAGCAGCAACAAAAAGCCGGTTTTTGGCCTGTATTCCGGATAAAATACCCGATCAGAAGAGACGGAATTTCTCATCCTTGCGAGGCTGTTCCTTTGTATCCGCAGGCACACCCGGATCATCGACGATCAGATTATGCTGAATATCTTGCTTTTCAGCCTTGTCCGGCTGGCTTTTCTGTACAGCCTGCAGCGCAGGATTATCTGTCACTTCATCCAGGATTGTCACTTTAGCCTTTAGAAAATCACTCTTTGCTTTTTGTGGTTCAGCTTTTGGTGCAACCGGTTTTTCTGGCTCCGGCTCGACAGATATAACCTCCGCATCATCCGTATCAAAACGGAATGCCGGTTCATCCGTACTATAATCCTCAGCCTCATTGCGAACATAACTGACAGGCAGGAACTCTCCCTCCAGATCATTCCCATCCAGAACCGGCGCTGCATCACCAGTAATTGCTGTCAGCGGCACCTTCCACTCAAAAGCATTCAACCGCCCTGTTACCGGAGAAGCCGGAGCCCATTGTGCAGATACCACGCCATCAGCAGTCCATACCGGATCACGCGGTGCTTTAACAGCCTGAGCCAGCCATTCCCGCACACGCCCCTGATCTCCAGTCTGTGCTTCTTCAACATCAGCCATCAGCAGATAGGCGCTTTCACGCGGGGCAGACTTCAATGCCGCTTCTGCACTTTCCCGTGCCAGCTTCAGCTCTCCGGCATCCAGTGCTGCGCGGGCAACAACCAGCGCAGCTTCCACATGATGATTGCGCAGACTGGCGAGATGACGGGCCTTTTTCAGGCGATCCAGCGCCGTGTCACCGGAACGACCATGAATATAAGCATCCGCGATTTCCGGATGCGGTTCGCGCTTCCACACAGTTTCCAGCAGGCGGTTGCCTTTGCGGATATGACCGTCGCGCAGATAGCAACGCGCAGCGATCAAAGCAGCCGGTATCAGTTCTGGCTCCAGTTTATAGGCTTCTGTCGCCGCCTCACGGGATGCAGCGGCATCCGTATCGAAACTCTTCATCGCCTGTGCCGTCAGCAACACCGCGCGGTTACGTTTGAGCATATCACGGGCTGTTTTGCCGTCTTTGCCATAAGGGATCGTAGCTTTTCGTGCCTCTAATACCCGCAAAGCCCCCTGAACGTCGCCCTGCAACACCTTATGCCCCAGAACGGCATTGCTTGCCCATTCCAGCTGCGGCGCCATTGTGCTGGCTTCCTGTGCATATTGGAATGCGGCTTCCTGCACACCTTCACGACTGGCCTCAAGGTAAAGACCGCGCAAACCCAATAACTTGGTTTCCGGATCGGCAATCATTTCCTCAAAATAACGACGCAAATCTTCCTTGCGTCCTTCCAGCAAAGCAGTCTGGGCATCAAGCAGACGGATCAACGGCTCCTGATCAACGCTGAGCAATTTGGAAGCTTGTTTGCTCATACGCCGTGCGGCCTCTGCATCACCTGCACCGGCTGCAATCAAACCTGTTGAAAGCGACTGATAACCGCGATCGCGTTTGCGTGCACGGAAATGGCGTTGCAAAATATACGGCGACCGCACCAGATTTTTGACGATCCACCACAGCAGCATGGCGCAGGCAATGGCTGCAACAACCATGCTGGCAGCCGTCATCAGAGAAATATTGTGCCGCTCTCCGGCAAAGGTGAAAACCAGATCTCCCGGACGATCCGCGAGCCAGCCAAACCCCAGCCCCAGCGCTGCTACAACAACAAGAAACAGGATTACCCGTATCATACCGTTCTCCTTTTCTTGTTTCGCTTATTGCGCAGCCGGTTTTGTCACAGAAACTTGCGTCGAGGCAGCAATCAGTTGCGCAAGCAGTGCATCCGCATCTCGCCGTGCACTCAGCGCATTATAAAAATCCTGACCAACCTGCTTGGCAGCTTCCGGCAATTGTGCCCATTCGGTGATTGCGCGCTGCACATCACCATTTTGCAAAGCAAATTCAATCCTTGCGGTCACCGGCCCGACACCGGAACCAGCCACATCACCGATCGGCCGCGAACGCACCAGATTTTTGGCACTGCCAACCAGATGATCCCAAACACCCGCATCTGCTGCAGGTTTGTTCACCGCAGCAACCATATCATCCGCTAATGCTGAGAACTGCGTATTCAGCTGGCTTAATGTAGGAATACCGCTTTCCGCGAGTGCATCCAGTCCTGCCGCAGAGCCCGCCTGTGCAGGTAACAAAGATTTATAGGTCTGTAATTCATTGGCATAAGAACCGCCCCGATCAATCGCGGTTTTCAATGCATTAGCGGCAATGATAACGGCCATATCCGGCTGCGAAGCCTGTCCGTCAATTTTTGTCTGCAAGGCAGTCAGCTGCTCTTTCAGCGCATTGACTGCATCACCATCGGTGTTCAGAGCGGCATTGGCCTGCTCGGCCTGCGAACCAATGGTATTAAGCTTGGTTTCCATCGTATTCAGACGTTCAGTCAGGCTATTGACCAGCGCATCATCTGCCGGTTGTGCCTGCCCTGCCAGTGCTTTCAGCTGCTCCTGCAAGGCTGCCACATCTGCCCGAATGGCCTCATCATCCGCTGCAGGCACCGGACTTGCTCTCATCATCTCATTCAAAAGTTTTTGAGCTTCTGCTGCATTTTTCTCCGCCACTTCAAGACGCGCCAATAAATCAGTATCCGGTTTGGCATCCGCCTGCATGGCAGCGAGCTGTTGTTTGAGATCAGCAATTTGCGCATTCACAGCCTGCGCTGCCTCATCTGCTCCATTGTTTTGCCCTGCAAGCGGCATCAAACCTGTCCATTGCAATGCGCCCACACCTGCAAGCGCAATCACACCACCGGTCAGTCCTGCGAGCCATGGCGAAGCCGTTTTTTTCGTCTGCGGAGCGGAACTGGCGGCATTATTCATGGTTTTTCCCGATACATATGGATTGGGGCCGGAAACACCGGCAGAAGAAGCCGGACGTGATGTTGCCTGTGTCGGCGAGGCGGTTTTTGTTTCAGCTTGCGGCTTGGACGATGGCGACGCGGAAGGTTTTGCAGCCGTCTGTGCAGCCGGTTTCGGATCACCTACCGGCTCTGCATCCGGCACAATTTTATCTGCAGTTTTAAAGGCAGACTTCCCGACAGGTTTCACATCAGACGGATCAAGATCGATCACTACCGGTTTGCGGGTTGTCTTGCTGTGACGCGACACTGTGGATTTAGCCATAAGCCCTCTCGCAGTAATTTATTTCTCTTACACGCTGCTGCAACCTAAATGACGGTATTAAACAAATGGTTGCATAATTTTGTCAAATCAATGCCAGCAGGTGCAATAAAGCATCTTCGTCCGGCGTTTTACTGATCTGCACGCGCGCGCTGCAATCCGCTGGTAATTCTGCAGCAATCCGCTGCGAAAGACAAAAAATATATTTTGCGCTCCGGATAAACGCACCCTGTGCCTGCTCATTTAAAGCCACAAACTGCTTAGCGGCAACCGCAGAATAGAGCAAAATGACATCGCTATGCCCTGCGTCTGAAATCCGGCTTAGCTCAGCGTCACTATAGGCTACAGGGCGGGTGTCATAGGTTTCAGCCACTGTCAGCTGAATACCAGCGGCGCTCAGTTGCGCTTCAAAATCTGGGCGCCTGATTTTTCCGGTTAAATACAGTACATGGCTGCCCGCCGGCATCGCAGCAGCCACATGTTGACCTAAGTGCAGCCCCCAGCCATCACCGGCATAAATCGCCTCAAAACCACATTCTTTCGCGACAGAAGCGGTTTTCTCGCCAACCGCATAAACCTGCAAATGCCGGTACGACTGCAACAGGCTTGATTCAATATGACGTAAGGCATTGGCACTGGTCACGGCAACGGCATCAAAATTACGCTGTGGTAATGATACACCCGTTGCCACAGTCTCACTCACCGGCAGACAAACCGGCTGATAACCGGCAGCTTCAAGCTTGGCTGCGGTCAGAGCGGCATCCGGTTGCGGGCGTGTGACCAGAACCCTGCGCATTGTTTAAAACCAGCTGGTGAAGAAATCAGAACCGGCTTCTGCACGGATGCGCTCGGCAGCCTCAGTTCCCAGAGCGCTGGCATCCGCTGCCGCACCTTCAATTGCCACACGATGCAGGCGTGAACCATCCGGTGTCAAAATCATACCGGCGAAAGAAACACGACCATCCTTGACCTCAGCCAGTCCGGCAATCGGCGTACGGCAGGAACCGTCAAGACGCGCCAAAAACGCCCGTTCACAGGCCAGACGCACAAATGTCTCCTGATGGTTCAAAGGCTTGAGCAGCGCATCAATACGCGCATCATTCACACGGCTCTCAATGGTGATTGCGCCTTGCCCCGGAGCCGGTAAAAACCGCTCCGTATCCATCAACTCAGTCACCACATGCTCAAGACCAAGGCGCTTCAATCCTGCAAAAGCAAGGAAGGTGCCATCGACCTGCCCCTCTTCAAGTTTGCGCAAACGGGAATTTACATTGCCGCGAAAAGTAATGACATTCAGATCTGGGCGGATATGGCGGATTTGTGCCTGACGGCGCAGACTGGATGAGCCAACTGTTGCGCCCTGTGGCAGATCGGTCAGTTTTGCACTGGTCTTACCAACAAAAGCATCACGCGGATCTTCACGCTCCAGATAGGTAGAAAGATGCAGTCCTTCCGGCAGCACGGTCGGCATATCTTTGGTGGAATGCACAGCAATATCAATGCGTCCCTGCAACAGCGCATCTTCAATCTCTTGTGTAAACAAGCCTTTGCCGCCGATTTCCGACAAAGACCGGTCCTGAATGCGATCGCCCTGTGTGGACATCGGCACGATTTCAACATCCGCTTCGCTTAAACCATGCGCAGCCATCAGGCGTGTGCGTGTTTCTTCTGCTTGTGCCAGTGCCAAAGCACTGGAACGTGTTCCGATTTTTAAACGTGGTGTTTGCATCTGGCTCTGTCCGTGATACGCGAATTCATAAGCTTCTCTAACTGCCTTTCGCCTCAGGAGCAAATTCGTGACTGTAATATCATGAATATAATGCCTATATCCGGTACAAGACAGAAAGATCAGCAAAATTTGGTTATTAAACGCATTGTTCTCAGGTAAAACCGCACTGCAATCTTGCCTGAACTGCTTTATGAATACGGGTCTAATCGCTTATGCGCGTGCTTGGAATAGAGACAAGTTGCGACGAAACAGCCGCAGCTATCATTGAACGCTTTGAGAATGAACAAGGCGAGGTGTCTTCGCGCATCCTGTCCAATGTTGTTCTGAGCCAGATTGCCGAGCACGAACCCTATGGCGGCGTGGTGCCGGAAATTGCTGCACGCGCCCATGTTGAAGCTCTCGACGGACTGATCGCCAAAGCGCTGTCTGATGCGGATATGAGCATTAACGATGTGGATGCTATCGCCGCCACCGCTGGCCCCGGCCTGATCGGCGGGTTGATTGTCGGCCTGATGACCGCAAAAGCCATGGCCTTTGCCGCAGACAAACCTTTCTATGCCGTCAATCATCTCGAAGGCCACGCCCTGACAGCGCGCCTGACCGACGGACTGCCTTTCCCTTATCTGCTGCTGCTGGTATCCGGCGGTCATACGCAGGTTATTCTCGTGCACGGGCTCGGCCACTATGAGCGCCTCGGCACCACAATTGACGATGCGCTGGGCGAGGCTTTTGACAAGACCGCCAAACTGCTGGGTTTGCCTTATCCCGGCGGCCCTGCCGTTGAACAGGCAGCCCTGAAGGGCGATGCCTCACGCTTTGAACTGCCCCGCCCGCTGAAAGGCGAAGCGCGGCTGGATTTCTCTTTCTCCGGTCTCAAGACCGCTGTACGCCAGACCGCAACCCAGCTTGTGCCGCTGAGTGATCAGGATGTCGCGGATATTTGCGCCTCATTTCAGACGGCTATTGCCGATACGTTGAATGACCGCGTGAAGCGCTCCCTGAATAAATTTCTTGAAACTTATCCGGATAAAGTAAAGCCGACACTCGTCGTTGCCGGTGGTGTTGCCGCGAATAAAGTGCTGCGCAAAGGCCTTGAAACACTATGTGAGAAACATGGCTTCGATTTCCTCGCACCGCCGCATATTTTGTGCACAGACAATGCAGCCATGATCGCATGGGCAGGCGCGGAACATGCTGCGCGCACAGAGCCGGATAATCTGGATTTTGCACCGCGCTCGCGCTGGCCGCTGGACAGCACAGCAGCGCCATTGATCGGTTTTGGCCGCAGAGGGGCAAAGGCATGAGCAAGAAGATCGTTATTCTCGGTGGCGGCGCATGGGGAACAGCTTTGGGCTGCATGGCCGCACAAAACGGCCATGAGGTCATGCTTTATGCCCGCGATCAGGCAACAGTCGACGAGATCAACCACAAGCATCGCAACAGCCGCTATCTTGGCGATATCGCCTTGCATGATAATCTGCGTGCCACCAGCGATGCAGCCGCAGCTCTGAACAATGCCGATACGGTTCTGGCCGTTATCCCTGCGCAATCCATGGCTGCCGCGCTGCAAGAGCTGAAACCGCTCATTCCGGATGATTGCCCCGTTGTGCTTTGCGCAAAAGGCATAGAACGCTCCACCGGACGGCTAATGTCGCAGATCATCGCGGATATTTTGCCGGATCATCCAATTGCAGCGCTTTCGGGCCCGAGCTTCGCCAGCGATGTTGCCCGCGGCTTTCCGACTGCCGTGACGATTGCCTGTGAAAATATTGCTATTGCCGATGATCTGGCAGCCCAGTTTTCCGGCAGCACCTTCCGTTGCTATTCCTCCGACGATCTGACCGGTGTTGAAATCGGCGGCGCGTTGAAAAATGTGATTGCCGTAGCAGCCGGTGCCACGATCGGCAAAGGTTTGGGCGCATCGGCACAGGCGGCACTCGTCACCCGTGCATTTGCGGAACTGCGCCGGATTGCTGCCGCCTTTGGCGGACGGCCTGAAACCCTGATGGGATTATCCGGTCTGGGCGATCTGATGCTGTCCTGCTCCTCACCGCAATCGCGCAATTACTCCTACGGACTGGCACTTGGACGCGGTGAACCGCTGGAAGGTCTGCCACTGGCCGAAGGTGTGGCAACTGCGCCGGTAATCGCCGAACTTTGCGCCCAACGCCAGATTTACGCACCGGTTATCAGCACCATTGCAGCCCTGCTCAATGGCAGCATCACCATTGATGCGGCTGTGACCGGATTGCTGTCCCGCCCTTTGAAAAACGAAGATTAGGAACCTGACCTCATGCTATTCGCTATTCTCTGCAATGACAAAGCCGATCATCTGCAACTGCGTCTTGATACCCGCCCTGCCCATCTCGATTATCTGAAAAGCCTCGGCGACAAGATCAAATTCGGCGGCCCTTTCCTGAGCGAAGCAGACCAGAAGCCGACCGGCAGCATGTTGATGGTTGAAGCAGAAACCATTGAAGATGCCAAAGCCATTGCCGCTGCTGATCCTTACGCATTGGCAGGTCTGTTTGAAAATGTCACTGTGCGCCCTTGGAACTGGGTCATCAACAAACCTGCTTAATAAATTTGGCCTGCTGAATAAATCCGGAGAAAATTGTGGCATATTGGCTGTTTAAATCTGAACCATTCAAATGGTCGTGGGAAATGCAAAAAGCCAAAGGCGCTGTCGGCGAACAGTGGGATGGCGTACGCAATTATCAGGCACGCAATAATATGCGCGCTATGGAACTTGGCGATAAAGCTTTTTTCTATCATTCCAATGAAGGGCTGGAGGTTGTCGGCATTGTCGAAGTGTGCGCTCTGGCGCATCCGGACAGCACAACGGACGACCACCGCTGGGAGTGTGTGGATATCCGTGCCGTCTGCGATATGCCTAAGCCGGTGACACTGAAAGATGTCAAAGCCAATCCGCTGTTGAGCGATATGGCGCTGGTCACATCCATGCGTCTTTCTGTACAGCCCGTCAAAGAAGATGAATGGATCGAGGTCTGCCGCATGGGCGGATTAGACCACACAAAAATCTGAGATCATAAAGATGCAGAACGCAACCCAAACACTATTTAGGAAGCGTTCTGCTTTTGCAGTCGCTTATCCGCTGCTTGATCCGGAGCGCCTATGCCCGTCCTGATCCCCGATGCGACACGCGCAAAGCAATTTATCCTTGCCAATACCGGTATTCACCATCCGCCCCATGTGGCGGAAATCGCGCTTCATCTCGCTGATGAGGCACATGATCTTTGGCATAAGACCGAAGAAGAACTTTCCGAAATCGGATTACCGCCCCCTTACTGGGCTTTTGCATGGGCAGGCGGACAAGGCGTTGCCCGCTATATTCTCGACCATCCGCAGGCTGTGCAAAACAAACGCATACTGGATTTTGCCTCCGGTTCCGGCCTCGTCGGCATTGCCGCCCTTTTGAGCGGTGCAAGTTCTGTAACCGCCAATGATATTGATCCCTTTGCCCGCCACGCCATCAGCCTGAACAGTGTTTTAAACAAAGTATCCTGTGACTTCAGCGATGCTGATCTGATCGGACAGGATGTCAGCGCCTCTTTTGATGTGTTGCTCGCCGGTGATGTCTTTTACGACAAATCGCTGGCCGACCGGCTGATCATCTGGTTTGACATGCTGGCCGCCAAAGGTGTGCAGATTATTGTCGGCGATCCCGGGCGTTCTTATCTGCCAAGACACCGCCTGACAGAGCTGGACGTTTATTCCGTACCGGTCACCCGCGCGCTGGAAGATGCAGACGTGAAGCGCACCACCGTCTGGCGCTATGGTGAAACAGAAAAGGCGTAGCAAACCGCTACGCCTGATTTGTGCCTGTGCAGCGCCCACATAGCGTTTTGCACTTCTTTTAGATTTGTCACTCAGCTTGTGTCTTACTATGCCGCTTTGCAACATACCTAGACATAGCGCTTCGCACTTCTCTTAAATTTGTCGCTCAGCTTATGTCTTAGTATGCCGCTTCGCAACATACCTAGACATAGCGCTTCGCTCCGGCAACACACATCACCACAACACATGCCACCAGCATCATCGCTACACTTACAGGTTCGCCCAGCACAAAAGCCGCCAGCGCAAGACCGAAAAACGGCTGCAATAATTGCAACTGCCCGACCCCTGCCGCTCCACCAAGCACCAGCCCGTGATACCAGAAGAAAAAGCCAATCAGCATACTGAACAACGACACATAGCCCACGCTCAGCCAGGCCGGTGCTTCAATACCCGCAAAACTGTCCGGACGTAGTGCAATCGTCAGCACCAGCATCAGCGGCAATGCCAGTACCAGCGCCCAGCAGATCACCTGCCAGCCACCGATGGAACGCGACAAACGTGCGCCTTCCGCATAACCATAACCACAAACAATAATCGACAACAGCATCATCACATTGCCAAAGAGCGAGAATTCACCACCGGCCTGATCTTTCGCCAATGCGAAAAATGCAACTGCTGCGCTGCCCGCCAATGAAAATGCCCAGAAGCGCCATTGCGGATTGCTGGCACCACGCAACACGGCGAAAACAGCCGTACTCAGCGGCAACAGGCCAATGAAAACAATCGCATGAGCCGAAGTCACATATTGCAATGCCAGCGCCGTAAACAGCGGAAAGCCAACCACGACCCCGCCTGATACCAATGCGAGCGAAATCAGTTCTGAAGGTGTCGGCAGTTTTTCACGAAATGCCAGCAGCAATGCCCCGCCAAGAATACCGGCAATGGTTGCCCGCAGCACTGTCAGGAAAACCGGATCAATCTGTAATACCGCCAAACGGGTCGCCGGAAGAGAACCACTAAAGATCACAACACCGATAAAGCCGCTTATCCAGCCTGCGCTTTGACTGCTTGTCTGATTACTCATTTTTATAAATTCTCGATATTCATTGCATATTTTACAATAAATATTGATACAAAGACAAAAGTGTCAGATACAGTTCCAGTACAATTTTATCAAACTGTACTGCTCAAATCAGGAATACAGATGATGCATGAGTCCGGATATCAATATCCAGATCCGGCGAACACAGCAGACGATACAACCGGTCAGCTGTCTGTCAGTCAGGAAATTCTGGAAGCGACAACATTGGTTGAAAAGGTCATGACCATCATCCGTGACCGGATCAATGCGATGAGCCTGATGCCCGGTGCCCGCCTGCCATCTATCCGCCGCTTGTCGGAAACCATGTCGGTCTCCAAATCCACCGTCGTCGAGGCCTATGACCGGCTGGTCGCTGAGGGCATTATTCAGGCGCGCCGGGGTGCCGGATTTTATGTCGCCGAAAAAAACCACTTCCTGCCCATCACCACGGATTTTAAAGAAATCCGTGACCGCAACATCAATCCCTATTGGGTGATGCGCCAGTCGTTCAGCAATCATGAAACGCCATTCAGACCGGGTTGCGGGTGGTTGCCGCAAGACTGGTTGCCGGAAGAGTCTATCCGCCGTGCCCTGCGCCAGATTGCCCGTAGCCCGTCATCCAACATCTCTGATTATGAAGAGCCGCTTGGTCTGTTACCGCTGCGCCAGCTATTGAGTACGCGCTTGCGGGAACAGGGCGTGATTGCTGCCCCTGCACAAATACTGATAACAGATTCCGGCACGAATGCGCTGGATCTGATCTGCCGTACCTTTATCCGTGCGGGTGATACAGTGCTGATTGATGATCCCTGCTACTTCAATTTCAGAGGATTATTGCTGGCTCAAGGTATCCAGCTCATCGGCGTCCCGTATACTCCGCAAGGCCCTGATCTCGAGCACTTCGCGCAATTATGCGCGCAACATCGCCCCAAGCTCTATATCTGCAATTCCGGTATCCACAATCCGACCGGCGCGACGATCCAGCCAGCAACGGCACATCGCCTGCTGAAACTGGCGGAACAGCACGATCTGATTCTGGTTGAAGACAATATTTTTGCTGACTTCCACGCGAACCCGCCACCGCTTTTGGCTGAACTTGACGGGCTGGAGCGGGTTATTCACATCGGCAGCTTTTCAAAATCACTTTCGGCGGCAGTGCGCAGCGGCTATATCGCTACCCGTCCTGACTGGCTGGAAATGATCACAGATATGAAACTGGCGACCAGCTTCGCCAGCAATGCGCTATCCTCGCAGATCATCTATCAACTGCTCACCGATGGCAGCTATCGCAGCCATATTGAAAAAATCCGCGTGCGGCTGGCAGAATGCCAGAGACGAACACGGCAGAAGCTGCTCAATGCCGGCTTCAAACTCTGGTGCGAACCGGTTGGCGGCCTCTTTCTCTGGGCACAACTCCCTGATGATTTACCCGAAGGCGTGGATAGCGATGTGATTTCCAAACGGGCATTGGATGACAATATTGTCCTCGCACCCGGTAATATTTTCAGTCAGTCTCAGAGTTGCGGACGGTTCATGCGTTTCAATGTGGCACAATCCGTTCATCCGAAAATCTTCGAAACGCTCAAAGAGATTATGTATCAGCCTGTTGAATAAGCCAGGGCTGATCACCACTGTAACAGAATAAAGAATCAACATGGTGCACAGATGTTCACGCTCATCTTTGCATCGTCCCGACATCGGTTAGTGATATAAACCAGCATTAAGAGTGCATTTTATAAGGTAAATTTTGTTTCATCTGAGCTCTCTTTAGTTTTTGTTCGTTAAATGTCATAAATCACCCATCCTGCTGATATTCAGCTCCTGTTTTTACAACCGAATGAGGCAGATATGATCGCCCATACACTTCTGATCGTTGATGATGATGAAGATCTGCGTTCCATCCTGATCGACCAGCTGTCACTACACCCTGAGTTTCAGATCCTGCAGGAAGATACTGCCGGTAAAGCTATTCAGACTGCACGGGCCAATAATATCAGCCTGCTGATTATGGATGTCGGCCTGCCGGATATGGACGGCCGTGATGCGGTTAAACAGCTGCGCGCCAGTGGTTTCACAGCGCCGATCATCATGCTGACCGGTCACGATACTGATTGCGACACCATTCTCGGCTTTGAATCCGGCGCCAATGATTATGTGACCAAGCCGTTCCGCTTTGCGGTGCTGCTTGCCCGTATTCGTGCACAGCTGCGCCAGCATGAACAAAGCGAAGACGCGACTTTCATCGTTGGCCCTTACACATTCAAACCAAGCCAGAAGCTGCTGCTGGATCAGAAAGGCGACAAAATCCGCCTGACTGAAAAAGAAGCAGCTATTATCAAATTCCTGTACCGCGCCGGTGGCGTGGTCGGACGCGATATATTGCTGGAAGAGGTTTGGGGCTATAATTCCGGTGTTACCACCCATACGCTGGAAACTCACGTCTATCGTCTGCGCCAGAAAATTGAGCCGGATCCGTCAAATGCCAGCCTGCTGGTCACCGAAAGCGGCGGCTACAAGCTGGTTCCTTAATCCGGACGGCCTGTGCAAAAGGCATAATACAAATTTAAATTCAGGGAAAAGCGGCAACCGTTTTTCCCTGAAGCCGTGATAAAAACAAAAAGATAGCGCGGTTTTAATTATTTTATTTTAAATTAAGACCGCCCTATCAAAAACTTTAGATATTTTTGGGTATTTTAGGGTACTGCATAATTCTCCCAAATCGGAAAAATGCGGGAAACAGGATTATGTTGAAGAAAGAGGCAAATGGCACTCGATGATGACATTCAGTTCCTGAGCACGATCGGCCTGTTCGAGGCCTTCTCGGCTCAGCACCTGCGGCTGCTTGCCTTTGGCGCAGAACGCATGGTTCTGCGTACCGGCAGAGAACTGTTTCAGGAAGGTCAGAGCGCTGATTGCGCCTATATTGTCGTCAGCGGCAGCATTACTCTTTTTCATCACAGCAAACAGGGACGCATCAACCTGCACTCCATCAGCACCGGTGCCGTGCTTGGTGAAATGGCGCTGATCGCCCAGAGCAACCGTCTGACCGGCGCTGTGGCCGATACAGAAACTGAAGTGATCCGTCTCAGCCGCGCGATCTTCCATCGTATTCTGGAAGAATATCCGGAGCTTGCTGCCTCTCTCTATCAGCATATCAGTAATAATCTGATAGAGATGGTCGAGCAGATCGACAAGCTGTCCTCGCGCTTTTCAGATTAGAGCGCTGTGCGCCCATCAGACACTCTAATCAGAGAGATTAATCCGGCGTGTAATGCCAATTGCATTTAAGAACACCTCGTCGTGACTGGTGATCAGCAGAGCGCCCTGATAGGCATTCAACGCCGTTTCTACCGATTGCAGGGCAACAATATCCAGATGGTTTGTCGGCTCATCAAGAACGAGCAATTCCGGTGCATGGACACCGCCCAAAACACAAGCCAGACCTGCACGCAATTTTTCACCACCACTTAACTCGGCAACGTTCTGCAAAGCAGCATCAGCGCGAAACATGAAGCGGGCAAGTGCCGCACGGCAATCATTATCCGATGCCTTCGAGTGAATGCGTTTAAAATTGTCTCTGATATTCAACGCCGGATCGAGCAGGCTCACATGCTGATCCAGCATGGCGTGATCGACATGCCATTGCACTGTTCCCTGCTGAGGCGTCAGTTTCCCTGCCAGCAGATGCAGCAAGCTTGTTTTGCCCGAACCATTACGCCCGCATAAAGCAATGCGTTCCGGCCCTGTGATCTGCAAAGACAATTTCTGAAATACCGGTTTGTCCGCATGATAGGCGAATGTAAGATTATCTGCGGTCAAAACGGTTTTTGTCGCTGGCAGACTGACAGCGCCGATATTAAAATTTTGCGGGATAAGGCGCTCAATTTTACTCTGCGCTTCACTCAGTGCCTGCTGACCGCTTTCGGCCTGTTTTAGGGCAAGCAGATTGTTCCGCCCGCCGGTTGCCTGCGCACGGTCAGCCTTGGCATCCAGTAGCAGCTTGCTCTGCCCCGCACTAAAGCGCGATTTTTTACCGGCAGAATCACGTTTTTCCTGCCGCTCTTTAATCAAACGCGCCTGTTTTTCAGCTTGCTTAACCGAGGTTTCCGCAACAGCCAGATCGTGCTGCGCTGCTGCCAGTTCTTCAGCCTTGCGCGCCTCATAAAAATCCCAGTTACCGCCATAGGTAGAGACACCAATTGGTGTCAGCTCCACAATCCGGTCCATCTCGCGCAATAATGTGCGGTCATGGCTGACCACCAGCGCCCCGCCACGCCAGTTACGCAACAGCTGCAACACAGCCTCACGCCCCTGTGCATCCAGATTATTGGTCGGCTCATCCAGCAAGATCAGATCAGGTTCCTGAAAAATCAGTGCAGCCAGCGCGGCACGGGTCTTTTGTCCGCCGCTGAGAGTATCCAGCAGTGTTTGCGGATTGAGATCAGGCAAACCCATTTTCGCCAGCGCATCATCAATACGTGTCTCTAATGTCCAGTCTGCCTCAGCCAGATCTTCACCACTGCCCTCACCGGCCAGAATACGGGCTTGTGCTGTCAGTTGTTCGGTAACGCCAAACAAATCCGCGACAGTTTCATGCCTTTCATCAGCAATCTGATGCAGAAAACCGAGCTTGCCATGAGCCGTTAATGAGCCGCTGGCCGGCGGTATTTCACCGGCGATAATACGCAGCAAAGTAGACTTGCCTGTACCGTTACGCCCGATCAGACCGGTACGTTCACGCGACAGATGCAGAGAAAGATTTTGGAAAAGATTGCGCCCGTCAGGCGTTTGAGCGACAAGATTGTGAAGTGTGAACAGAGTTATCAAGAGCAGCATCCATTGAAACAACAAAAACATCAGTTAGGAAAAACTGTGCTGTCTGCTTCATTGATCTGACTCCTGAAATTACACTTCTGACCGGTATCAATGGCCGGTAACATTCATTTAAACAAGCATCGTGGCTATTTCAAGCCACGATGCGTTCTTTATAGCATTTCCAGCAAAAGTGGGAACCGATTTTGCGTCGGATAATGCATAAAACAAATAGTTACAGCGGTTCCAACGATTCAGTCTTAACTGGAACCGCTGTAAATTTTAGTCGAGATCAAAACGGGCAATAACCGGCACGTGATCGGAAGGACGCTCCCAGCCACGGGCATCCCGCAAAATCTGCAAATCCTTCATATGCGGCTCAAGATCTTTCGAACCCCAGATATGATCCAAACGGCGCCCGCGATCCGCAGCATTCCAGTCTTTGGCGCGGTAGCTCCACCATGTATAGATTTTCTGATCCGCAGGGATCATCTGGCGCATCAGATCGCTCCAGCCGCCTTTGACGCGCAAATCTTCCAGCGTTTCGGTTTCAACAGGTGTATGGCTGACGATCTTGAGCATCTGCTTATGCGACCAGACATCATTTTCCAGTGGCGCAATATTCAGATCACCCACAAGAATAGAAGACAAACCATCGCCGCGATCTGCAGTTACAGCCCGCATTTCTTCCAGAAAATTCAGCTTATGCGCAAATTTCGGATTGATCGAAACATCCGGCTCATCGCCGCCGGCAGGCACATAAAAATTATGAATACGGATGGATTTACCACCGGCCTGCACAACACTGCTCAGGTGACGACAATCACCCATATCGCAAAAACCGATCACTTCGGTGTTTTCCATCGGTCTGCGCGACAGTGTTGCTACGCCGTGATAGCCTTTCTGACCGCTGATCGCGATATGCTCATAACCGGCTTCGCGCAGGGCTTGCAGCGGAAACTGATTATCAGGGCATTTGGTTTCCTGAAGGCACAAGACATCAGGGGCATATTTTCCAAGAAAATCAAGAACCAGCGGCAAACGAAGACGAACGGAGTTGATGTTCCAGGTTGCGACGGAAAAACTCATTAAACTGCTCAACGGCTGAAGGACAAAAGAACAAGACGGTGCGGTTCACCAATGTGTACTCACCATAAGCCGCTTATACAGGATGTGCAAATACCGGATAAATAAAAAATGCCGCGCCGTAACCGGCGCGGCATCTACAAAACTCCGGCATTTAACAATCAGCGATTTTTACGTTTCATCGCCATGCGCTGATAGTCAATCTTGAACATATTATCCGTGAACCGCACACCCTTTTGCACGTTAAAGATCATGACCGTGGTATCCTGACGCTGCGCATCCGTAATCGTCCACTGTTTCAGTTCAGCAGTCTTAGGATCAAACATCAGGGCAATCGTAGCATCAGCGAAAACCGCCTTGTCACCCAAAATCATTGTCAGCGCATCCGGCTCGTTTTTCAAGCCGCGCAAGCGACCACCACCCAGATCAACATGATCACTCAGCAGCAATTTCAGCGGTGTTTTGGACAAAGGATAAAGATCCCATGTATCCAGTTTCTTATTATTCACCACCACGGATTCGCCATCGGAAATCACGGTAATCGGCGATTTGTCATAGTTAAAACGGATTTTACCCGGGCGCTCGATATAGAATTTGCCGCCCGTCTGATCACCCTTCGGACCAAACTGTACAAACTCACCGGTCATTGTTTTCACAGACGTAAACTGATTAGCAATAGCCTGCGCCTGCGCACCGCTATTAGCCGACTGCGCTTGCGCAAGGCCTGCAGGCAACAGAACAGCCAAAGCCACAGATGCGGCGGTAAGATATTTTGCGACCATAAAAGGCAATTTCAGTTTCATCAGAGAAATACGCTCCCGTATGCGTTATGACGGTTTTCACCGTGTTCTTTTATCTTTTAAACCGGCAGTTTGACCTGACTATGGCAGAAAATATCAGTATTCATCATCCTGCGTCGGCACCAGAATATCGCGCTTACCTGCATGATTGGCTGGCCCCACGATGCCTTCTTCTTCCATACGCTCAATAATGGAAGCGGCACGATTATAGCCAATGCCAAGGCGACGCTGGATATAGCTGGTCGATGCTTTTTTATCACGCAACACCACAGCCACGGCCTGATCATACGGATCATCGGAGTTTTCCAGATTGGAAGTGCCGGAAGGCGCAGAACCGCTCTCGTCCTCATCATCTTCCATAACCGCATCCAGATATTCCGGCACACCCTGACTTTTAAGATGCTGAACCACCTGTTCAACTTCATCATCGCCAACGAAAGGTCCGTGAACACGCTGTATGCGACCTCCACCAGCCATGAACAACATATCGCCCATACCCAGCAATTGCTCGGCACCCTGCTCGCCCAGCACCGTACGGCTGTCGATTTTAGAGGTGACCTGAAACGAAATACGGGTCGGGAAGTTTGCCTTAATCGTACCGGTAATCACATCCACGCTTGGGCGCTGTGTCGCCATAATCACATGGATACCGGCGGCACGTGCCATCTGCGCCAGACGCTGTACCGCACCTTCAATGTCTTTACCCGCCACCATCATAAGATCAGCCATTTCGTCGATAATCACGACGATATACGGCATTGGTGCCAGATCCAGCTCTTCGGTTTCATAAACCGCCTCACCGGTATTACGGTCAAAACCTGTCTGAACCGTACGGGAAATCTGCTCGCCTTTTTTCTCTGCCTGAGAAACGCGGCTGTTAAAACCGTCAATATTGCGCACGCCGACTTTCGACATTTTGCGATAACGGTCTTCCATTTCACGCACGGCCCATTTCAGGGCAACAACGGCTTTTTTCGGATCGGTGACCACAGGCGTCAGCAAATGCGGAATACCGTCATAGACGGAAAGTTCCAGCATCTTCGGATCAATCATAATCAGACGGCATTCCTGTGGTGTCATACGATAGACCAGCGACAGGATCATGGTGTTAATCGCCACCGACTTACCGGAACCGGTGGTACCGGCAACCAACACGTGAGGCATTTTCGCCAGATCAGCAATCACCGGCTCACCATTGATGGTCTTGCCGAGTGCCAATGCCAGTTTGGTTTTGGTCTGCATGAAATCGCGGCTTGCCAGCATTTCACGCAGGAACACCATTTCACGCTTCGGATTAGGCAGTTCGATACCAATCGCATTACGCCCCGGAACCACGGCCACACGGGCAGAAATCGCACTCATGGAACGGGCAATATCATCGGCCAGACCAATCACACGGGAAGACTTGATCCCCGGAGCAGGTTCCAGCTCATACATGGTAACCACAGGGCCCGGTTTGACCTGAATGATCTCACCACGCACACCGAAATCTTCCAGCACACCTTCCAGCACACGGGCATTTTGTTCCAGCGCTTCTTTCGACAGCGACGGATCACGTGCCATCACTTTCGGCTCACTCAGATAATTGAGATCCGGCAGCATGAAGCGACCGCCATTATTCACCGAATGGCTTGGTGCACGGGCTGTCGGTGCCTTGCGTGCAGTCTGCATACGCGGTGCCTGCGGCTGAGCAGCAGGTTGGTGTGGTGCCGGTGCATCATCATAATAATCTTCGTCGTCGAAAGGCATGTCAGCGGCAACATGTGCGGCTGGTTCAAAACCAGGCTCAAACCGTTCACCGGCATTCTTGCGCGAAACTGCAACATCACCGAATAGATCATCATCGCGGCTGCGTTTGCGCGCCGATGAAGGATTGCGCTTCAATCCAAACAAACGTCGTACTGACGATTTGGCGCTCAGTATCCAGTGCGATGCAGCACCAATCGTGGAAGCAGAAAGACGGGCAAAGAAACCAATGCGGCCGTCGCCCTGCTCATAATCATCGAAATCATCAGCATCGTCTTCATAAGGATCATCTTCAACCTGTCGCGCTTTGGCGCGCACAGGCTTTGTCAGGCTGCGTTCACGGCCAATCAGCCCGCTAGCAAAAGCGCAGAGCCACAAAGCCGGTACAGACAAGATAACTGCAATACCAAGCGCAAGCACGCCGGTCGGGAAAGCACCCAGAAATACCCCCGGCACTTTCAGCATCATATCGCCGAATACACCGCCAAGGCCGATTTGCATCGGCCAGCTTTCCGGTGCCTGAATACAACTGGCAATCGCCGCAAAAAGCAGCGAGGCAAAAAACCATGCGGAAATGCGTCGTGGCAAACGATCAATACGACCCGTTGCAATCAGCAAAATGCCCCAAAAGACCAGCGGCAACAGTACCACAACACTGGACAGACCATAGAACTGCATGGCCAGATCAGCGAAAACCGCGCCCGGATAACCCGCAGCATTGGTCACTTCATTGGCAGTCGCATGGCTGAAACTCGGATCAGCCACATTCCACGTCGCAAGTGCGGCAACAGCACCCGCCACCACTGCCAGCAGTAACAGGCCTGAGAAAATATCGATCTGACGGCGCAACAAAGCGCTGAGCCTCAATCGTTCTCCCCGAACTTCCTGCTCATCTGGCCCGTAGGACGGTGAATAGCCTTGCCGCATTAAACCTGCCTCAAATGTCTCCACCTCTTTTCCAAGCGAAAAACACGCCGAAAACAGGTAAATTTTATGAATCGCATCCGATCATACAATAGCGGCAGTTAAGGCAACATTAACCATGGGCGCCTGACTATTCATGCGCCAAGGAGCAACTAAGAACCCTCATTGTTTGATAACCAAATTTTCTTTGTCAAAGCCCTGTCGTATTTAATCATACTGTTCAGCTGCCCTGTACCAAATTGCTCAACCAGTGTCGGCTGATCAGATAGCAGGGACACACCTAGTCCCGCGCGTCTTTCCGGCAGATTAAACCCTAGCAATTCCAGTATTGTAGGATAAGTATCAAAGGTTGCAGCCTGTTTGTTTTTAACCGAAACGCCTACCCCATCACCGATAAATGCAAGAAAATTCAAACGATTATGTTTTTTAAGCTGTGATGTAACCTCTGTTTGCATCACCAGATGGTCACTCATGACCACGACCAGCGTATTGTCCAGCAAATTTGCTTTTTCCAGCTCACCAATAAACTGCTTAATATGATGCCCCATGCATTGCACAGAGAATAAGATGCTTTTGTCACTGGCCGGAGTCAGATCAGATTTACAACTTTGCGACGGATAACCTTTTGAACTATGGCCGCCAATTGTCAAAACTGTAAGCAAAAACGGCTTTTCATTTTTATGTAATTCATGCGTTTTTTCTAATGCTGCACCGAACAAGGTGTCATCATACAAACCCCATGAATTCAAATAATCGCCCGCTTTTTCTCTATGAACCGGATAAATATCTGATTTTTTATAGTTATGTTGCGACATAAATTTATCTGTGCCAGCAAAAGCCAGATCACCGCCATAAACAAATTCATTAGTATAGCCGTTCGCCGCCAGAACATCGCTCAGGCATGTCACTCCGGGCAGAAAATCTTTACGTTGGGCAAAATTATTTTCACTTAACAAGCCAATAGGCTGCAGAGAAGTACCGCATTGACTGGCGATTAATCCGGCAACAGTCCAGCCTGTATTCGTCACCTGCTCAACACCGACAACTTCCATTCCCTGACTGGCAACGTCAATCATTGGTGCATAAACAGCCTTACCATTTTCCAGATACTGATAGGTTCTCTCTCCGCTTTCCGCATAGATCAGAATAACATTCTTAGGAGGAGCAGATAATGCAATATTCCGATCTACATCCTGAAACAGCGCAGGCATGACTGAGTGATATTGGGAATAATATAGGGATCCCATTAAATGGGTCGCAAAGGGCGTTACTAGAAAAATTGGAAGCGCCAATAAACGATCCGCGATTTCTATGACCCTGAATCTGTTGATGAAGTACACCAAAGAAACACTCATCAGTACAAACAACAGAAAATATCGGGAAGCTTCACGGAAAAGAGCTGCTTCTGTCGCTGCACCTTCGAGACCTGCTTCGAAGTGAAACATTAAAGCGCCAACGTCTACATCTCCGAATAATTTTTGATACCAAAAGCAAAAATAAACAACGAACAGCGGAAATATAGAAAAGGCAAATTTATGCTTTTTCGTTACCGGATTCTTTCCAAGATAAATCAAAAGGCATATTAAAAATATGGCACAAACTATGCCAATATTGACCCATGCATAGCGGGGTAACTCGCTTATTTTTCTGGCTATGTCTCCCACCAAAAATGAAATTATCACAGCAAATATTATATCAACTATATTGATAGTGTTTTTCTTCATACTATTACCGTAAAATTTAAATTTTTTGCTTGTTTAAATTTAAATTTCGCATTGTCAACAAAGTAAATAAAATAATAAACAAATAAAAATACGATAAATAATCAGTAAAGTCTAATTTAGAAATTATCTCACCAAAAATAAAAAAACACGCCCGTAGGCGTGTTTTGTCATCTCATAACTAAAGGCATCAGGTTCAGTCGCGTACGCGGATCAGCCCTTCCTGAGCGGTAGAGGCAATCAGCACACCATCGCGGGTAAAAATCGAGCCACGATTAAAGCCACGCGCACCTGTCGCCATCGGACTGTCCTGACTGTAAAGCAACCAGTCATTCAGCTTGTTTGGATGATGGAACCACATGGAATGATCCAGACTGGCAACCTGTATGCCCGGATCAAAGACAACACGCCCGTGCGCATGCAGCGATGTATCCAGCAAAGTCATATCCGAGAGGTAAGCAAGAACAGCCGCTTGCAATGCACGGTCATCAGGCACTGCGCCACAGGCACGCACCCAGACATTCTGCTCCGGCGGCAGCGGGTCTTTGGTCAGATAATGGCTGAGCGATACCGGCTTCATATCAATCGGCTGTTCACGCTCCAAATATTTGCGTACCACTTTCGGTGCCATTTCAAGATATTGCTCTTTCATATCCCGTATGCTGAGCAGTTTTTCCGGCATGGGCACATGCAGCGGCATCGGAATTTGATGCTCCAGCCCCGGCTCATCAATCTGGAAAGATGCAGAAAGCGTGAAAATTGCGTTGCCATGCTGGACAGCCACAACCTGACGGGTCGAGAAACTGGAACCGTCACGCAGGCGCTCCACACGATAAATAATCGGAATGGAAGGATCGCCCGGCCGCATGAAATAGCCATGCAGAGAATGCACAAAGCGGCCTTCTTCAACAGTGCGTTGCGCCGCAACCAGCGCCTGCCCGATCACCTGTCCGCCAAACACCCGCTGCCAGCCTACCTGCGGGCTACGGCCACGAAACAAATTATGCTCCAGCGGTTCCAGATCAAGGATCGACAATAATTCTTTCATCGCATCAGACATAGAAATCTCATTTTCAGCAACAGATACACTATGGCTACAGCCGGTTGTCCGAAGGTGCAAGGGAATGCGGGTAAAAACTGCGGCATTTCCGCTTGAGACAAACCAGCTTAAAGCCTATCTACATCTATATGATATAAAGCACGAACACGTTTAAAAGGAACTGACAGTCCTGCAAACCTGTTGTGCAGAGAAGGAAACCCTCATGGCCAAAACGTCCCGCAAATCATCTCCGGTTGCTGCTGAAACACCGTCAGCGCCGGTCAAAACAGATGTTCTGATTGCCGGTGCGGGCTATGTGGGGATGACCACTGCGGTCGCCATTAAAACCGGCGCACCGCAGCTTGATGTGACCATCATTGATGCGGCTCCCGCCGGTCAGTGGAAAAAAGATCCGCGTGCTTCCGCGATTGCCGCTGCTGCAACCCGTATGCTGGGACAGCTGGGATGCTGGGATGCTATCAAACCGGATGCGCAGCCGATCAATGATATGGTGATTACGGATTCACGTGTTTCTGATCCGGTACGTCCTGTTTTTCTGACCTTTGCCGGTGAGGTTAATCCGGGCGAACCTTTCGCTCATATGGTTGAAAACAAAGTTCTCAACGCCTCACTCCATGCCAAGGCAACTGAACTTGGGATCAATGTGATTGAAGGCGTTGGCGTTGACGGTTTTATCACCGAATCCAATGCCGTAACCGTAACGCTCGCAGATGGCCGTCTTCTTGAGACACGCCTGCTGGTTGGTGCTGACGGCGTACGCTCCCGTATGCGCGATCAGGCCGGCATCAAAACAGTACATTGGAGCTATGGCCAGTCCGGTATTGTCTGTAATGTTTCCCATGAGCGCCCGCATGAGGGTCGCGCGATTGAGCATTTTTTTCCCGCCGGTCCGTTTGCAATTTTGCCACTGAAAGGCAACCGCTCATCCCTCGTCTGGGCTGAGCGTACAGAAGATGCAAACCGTCTGGTTGCACAGGATGATTTTGTCTTTGAAGCGGAACTGGAACAGCGCTTTGGCCATCATTTGGGCGAAATCCGTATTGAAGGCAACAAACGCGCCTTCCCGCTCGGCCTGACAATGGCACGCGAATTTGTAAAACCACGTTTCGCACTGGTTGGTGATGCTGCCCATGGTATTCATCCGATTGCCGGACAGGGACTTAATCTCGGCTTCCGTGATGCGGCAACACTTGCGCAGGTCATTGTTGATACTGAACGTCTCGGCCTTGATATCGGCTCGTTTGCCGCATTGGAGCAGTATCAGACATGGCGTCGTTTCGACACCGTACAGATGGGTGTCAGCACCGATGTTCTGACCCGTTTGTTCTCCAATGATAGTCTGGCTCTGCGTACAGTGCGCGATATCGGTCTCGGCCTTGTCGACCGTCTGCCAATGATGAAGAACTATTTCATCAAACAGGCTGCCGGTTTTGGCAAGGAAAACCCGCGCCTATTACAAGGTGAAGCGATCTGACAAAAATCTGCTTGGTTTGCACTGGATAATAGGCACGTCAAAACTATTTCTTTTCATAGAGTCTCGGACACGGGATCAATTAGGAGAGAGTCAATGAACCGAACGGCCACTGCAATCTGGAACGGCGATCTGAAAACCGGTACAGGAAAACTAACCACGCAAAGCACCGCGCTCAATGAACTGGCTTACAGCTTTAAATCGCGTACAGAAGATGTTCACGGCAATGTCGGCACCAACCCAGAAGAGCTGATCGGCGCGGCTCATGCCGGCTGCTTTGCCATGATGCTGTCGTCCCTGCTTTCCACCAATGGCACACCGCCAACGGAATTACAGGCAACCGCGACCATCAGCACCGTGCCGAATGAAGGCGGCGGTTTTTCCATTGCCAAAAGCGATCTGACATTGCGCGCCCGCGTGGCCAATATTTCCGAGAATGATTTTCAGAAACTGGCCAAACAGGCCAAAGAAAATTGTCCGGTTTCCCGTGCCTTGAACGCCTTAGAAATCAATCTGACAGCGACATTGCTTTAAATTTAAATACAATAAAAGCCACAGATTTGATCTGCGGCTTTTCTTATAATGGCATATGACAGACCACTTCGATCATATGACCGTCAGGATCTTTAACCAGAGCGCTGTAATAATCGGCATGATAATTCGGGCGTACGACCGGCGCACTATGTTCGGTACCACCAGCACCGAGGGCTGCCTGATAAAAGCGCTCCACCTCACCGCGTGTACCGGCAAGAAATGCCAGATGCATATGGCCTTTATAGGCTGACCCTTTTTGTGAGCCGATCCAGAATTCCGGCTTACCATGGCGGCCATAGCCCTGCCAGTTGCCAAACTCCGTGACAGCATCAATACCAAGCGGTGCCAGAGCAGCGGAATAAAACGCCCGCGCTTTATCTTTATTGGTGACCATAAATCCGATCTGATCAAGCATAACGGCCTCCGCCAAAGATTACACAACTTATGCAAACACGAAACGCTGATAGCGCGCAAGAGTTGCAGAGTGAACTGTGCAAATTTAAGCGCGCTTAATCAGGCGGATTTATGAAACCAACAAAAAAGGCACCGATAACGGTGCCTTTTTTTGTTTATCTCCGATCCCCAACCAAGAGGCGTCGAGGCCTCTGGCCGAGAGGGAAGTAAATAAAAGCCGATTGCCGTGATTACACGCGGCGCTCAACCATCATTTTCTTGATTTCAGCAATCGCCTTCGCAGGGTTCAGGCCTTTAGGGCAGGTCTGCGCGCAGTTCATGATCGTGTGGCAGCGATAAAGACGGAATGGGTCTTCGAGATTATCGAGACGTTCGCCTTTTGCTTCATCGCGGCTATCAATCAACCAGCGGTAAGCCTGCAGCAATACAGCAGGTCCGAGGTAACGATCGCCGTTCCACCAGTAGCTAGGGCACGAAGTCGAGCAGCAAGCGCAGAGAATGCATTCATAAAGGCCGTCCAGTTTAGCGCGGTCTTCATGGCTCTGCAGCCACTCTTTCTGCGGCTCTGGAGAAACCGTTTTCAGCCATGGCTCAATAGAGCGATGCTGCGCATAGAAATGGCTCAGATCAGGCACCAGATCCTTCACAACCGGCATATGCGGCAGAGGATAAATCTTAACAGTGCCTTTGATGTCTTCCATGCCTTTGGTGCATGCAAGCGTATTCGAACCATCAATATTCATCGCGCAGGAACCGCAAATACCTTCACGGCATGAGCGGCGCAGCGTCAATGTCGGATCAATTTTGTTCTTGATGTACAGAAGTGCATCAAGAACCATCGGGCCGCAATCATCAAGATCAACATAGAATGTGTCGAGACGCGGATTTTCACCATCGTCCGGCGACCAGCGGTAAATCTTGAACTCACGCAGGTTCGTTGCGCCCGCAGGCTTGTCCCAGACTTTGCCGGGACGGATCTGCGAATTCTTGGGAAGTGCCAGTTCTACCATTGCTCTTTCCCCAATCCTTAGTAAACGCGCGCTTTAGGCGCAATTTTAGCGAGGCTGATGCCGCCGTCTTCTTCCTTGACCAGCGGGTCAAGATGAACAGGACGGTAGCCGAGCGTTACCTTGCCGTCTCCCGAGAGCCAGGACAGCGAATGCTTGCGCCAGTTCACGTCATCACGGTTCGGGAAATCTTCATGCGCATGGGCACCGCGGCTTTCCTTACGGGCTTCAGCGGCCACAACAGTGGTCATCGCATTGGCCATCAGGTTTTCCAGCTCCAACGTTTCCATCAGGTCGGAGTTCCAGATCAGCGACCGGTCAGTCACTTTAATATCCGGCATTTCTTTCCAGATTTCAGCCATACGTTCACAACCCTGTTTCAGGGATTCCGAAGTACGGAACACAGCAGCATCTTCCTGCATGGTGCGCTGCATTTTTTCACGCAGAACAGCAGTCGGTGTGCCGCCGTCAGCAAAACGCAGACGATCGAAACGATCCATGATCTTGTCACAGGCAGCAACATTGAGATCAGGGATTTTAGCTTCACGGTCAATCACTTCACCGGCGCGGATTGCAGCCGCACGGCCGAACACCACGAGATCGATCAGCGAGTTGGAACCAAGACGGTTTGCACCATGAACGGACGCACAACCGGCTTCACCAACAGCCATCAGACCCGGCTGTACACGATCCGGATTTTCTTCGGTCGGGTTCAGCACCTCACCCCAATAGTTGGTCGGCACGCCGCCCATATTGTAGTGAACAGTCGGCAGAACCGGGATAGGCTCTTTGGTCAGATCAACACCGGCAAAAATCTTGGCGCTTTCCGAAATACCCGGCAGGCGCTCATGCAGAATTGCCGGATCCAGATGATCCAGATGCAGATAGATGTGATCTTTGTTCTTGCCAACGCCGCGGCCTTCACGGATCTCGATGGTCATGCAGCGGGACACAACGTCACGCGATGCCAGATCCTTAGCAGAAGGAGCATAACGCTCCATGAAGCGCTCACCTTCGGAGTTAACCAGATAGCCGCCTTCACCGCGCGCACCTTCAGTAATCAGGCAGCCTGCGCCGTAAATACCGGTCGGATGGAACTGAACGAATTCCATATCCTGCAGAGGCAAGCCAGCACGGGCAGCCATACCGCCGCCGTCACCTGTACAGGTGTGCGCGGATGTCGCTGAGAAGTAAGAACGACCATAACCACCGGTGGCCAGAACAACCATTTTTGCGGAGAAACGGTGAATTGTACCGTCATCCAGATTCCAAGCCACAACGCCGGTGCAAACACCGTCAGTCATGATCAGATCAAGCGCGAAATATTCGATAAAGAACTGCGCATTGTTCTTGAGCGACTGGCCGTAAAGTGTGTGCAGAATAGCGTGACCGGTACGGTCAGCAGCAGCACAGGTGCGCTGTACCGGCGGACCATCACCGTAGTTCTGCATATGGCCGCCGAACGGACGCTGATAGATTTTGCCTTCCTCGGTACGGGAGAACGGCACGCCGTAATGTTCCAGCTCATAAACCGCCGCAGGTGCTTCACGGGCCAGATATTCCATGGCGTCTGTATCACCGAGCCAGTCAGAACCTTTAACAGTGTCATACATATGCCACTGCCAGCTGTCCGGGCCCATGTTGGAAAGCGAAGCAGCAATACCACCCTGCGCTGCAACCGTATGGGAGCGCGTCGGGAAAACTTTGGTAATACAGGCTGTTTTAAAGCCCTGCTCTGCCATGCCCAGTGTTGCACGCAAGCCTGCACCACCGGCACCAACAACCACAACGTCAAATTTGTGATCAACAAAGGTGTATTTGCTGCCGTTAGCAGCCTTATCTTTAGTTGTTGCCATTTGGCCTATCAACCTCCGAAGCTGAGCTTGAGGATTGCAAATACACTCGCGCCGCCAACAACAATCGCAAAGAAGGTGTTGAGCATAACGCAAACAATCTTCAGGCCTTCGCCATGAATATAATCTTCGATAATAACCTGCATGCCCAGACGCATGTGATAAACACCGGTCAGAACAAACAATGCCATAACAATCGCATTAAACGGATGAGCGATGGCAGCGCGAACTTCGGCGTAATCTGCACCATTGAGGCAGATAATCAGACCGATAAAGTAAATCACCAGCGGTACAAGTGCCACGGCACTCATACGCTGTGTCCAGAAATGGCCGGTGCCTTCTTTTGCGGAACCGAGGCCGCGAACCTTACCCAGAGGGGTACGCATATCTTGCATAATATCTGTCCTCTCAGCGCAGGCTGTAAGCCACAACCCAGATCAGGATTGTCGCAATCACGGAAAATACCACAGTCGCCCAAGCCATTTTGCTGGCGGTGTGTTTTTCGAGGCCTGCGCCCATATCCCAGATGAAATGGCGGATACCGCCCGCCAGATGCTGCATCAGTGCCCATGTGTAGCCAAACAGCACAAGCTGCCCTACCCAAGAGCCGAACAGGCCATTGACGAAATTAAAGCAATCTTCGCTGACTGCTGCGGAAATCAGCCATACGGCAAGCAATACAGTGCCGAAATAAAGAGCGCCGCCGGTAATACGGTGAATAATCGACGTCGTCATCGTGATTGCCGGTTTATAAATCGACAAATGCGGTGACAGCGGGCGCTGGCTTTTGACTATTGGTCTTGTTGTCATAGCTATCCTGGTAAAAGTTACCGATAAACAGGCCACATTAAACAAGCCGGTTCTCCGGCAAAATTCAGGGTCTGTTCATGCCCAACAGAGTCCTCTTGTATGATGCTCCTGCGAACACCATACAAGAAAACTCTGTCATAATAACATGCTGCACAATTGCTGTAGCTGAATGCTCAGAACCGCGCAGTAGAGCGAATACGGCCAAGATCGTTTAAAGGACGACCATGTTAGGGCTTATCTACTGCGCTTTTGTCACCACGTCAAAGTCACAACCATGCGACCAGCCATGCAATTAGTCGCACCTGAGCAGAGAGATGGCGTTTTAAACGGTTTTATGCGTGCTATTTCTGGACAACTGTCAGAAAAATAAAATCCGGCGGCAAGGAAATTGTCCTGAATTTGAACCGCCGGACAGCATATCAGCGCATTTATTGCAGATGTGGTGCGAAACGAATCACAAAACTGCTCCAGTCCGCAGTGGCTGCGACCTGTTCATACAGCTTGCGGCCGTCTTCCGGCTGGCGTGGCGCATTGAGCGCCAATTTGCTCCATGAGCGCTCTTCGGCCTTGTCGGCCAGCACATCAATCAGCGCTTTGGCAATACCCTTTTTGCGGTGGTCATGATGCACATAAATATGATCGACCTGTCCGGCACGCATACCCGAGACCGGCTCCGGCAAATCATAGAAAATCACAAAGCCAACCAGTACGCCGTCAAGCCGAGCACCAAGCAATTCGGCGCTACGATCTTGCAGCAGTTTTTCCGCATAATATTCATCCGGACGGCGCGGCGCACCGCGCTTCAGCGCCTGCGCATAATCGGCCAGCAACGGGGCAAGCTCACGGGCATCACGTAAGTGAAGCAGTGAAATATCAATAGCGTGATCCTGTGTCATGATAGTTTCCCCATTGAGACTACGAAGCAGAGTAACTGCTTCTTTTAAAAACACCAGAGCATGTCGCAGATAAATGGACTCATTTGAGCTACCGCGAACATGCGACAATCAAAAAAAATCCAGAGCGAGCTTAGCGGGTACGATTAAACGCGACACGCTCTAGTCTAATCAGCGCTGTTTTAGCTGAAAAGAAAAACCCGCCCATTGATCTTACGCAATGGGCGGGTTTTTTCTTAGGATCCCGAATTAATACCTGAATCAAAAAGCGGCAGGCGCAAGCGAAAATGGTGATTTGCGAGCATCGGAACGGAGCGTACCTCTGCATAATCCTTTCATCATACGATGAAAGATAAGATTATGCAGCAACTAAAGATCATGGCGTCCTTTGCGCGCCCTACGGACGTGCGGCGCCATGTGTACGTGAGTACCGAAGCACAGAAAATTGTCATTTGCAGCCAAGCATGGCGACTTTTAGATCAGGTATTTAGTTCCAGTCGCGGATATCAACAAAATGCCCCGCCACAGCTGCGGCGGCTGCCATTGCAGGCGATACCAGATGGGTGCGACCTTTAAAGCCCTGACGACCTTCAAAGTTACGGTTTGAAGTGGATGCGCAACGCTCACCCGGCGCCAATCGGTCATCATTCATCGCCAGACACATGGAGCAACCCGGCTCACGCCAGTCAAAGCCTGCTTCGATGAAAATCTTGTCCAGACCTTCTGCTTCAGCCATTTCTTTGACAAGGCCGGAACCCGGAACGATCATTGCACTGACAGAAGCAGCAACTTTTTTGCCTTCAACCATACGTGCAGCATCGCGCAGATCTTCAATGCGGCCATTGGTGCAGGAGCCGATAAAGACGCGGTCAATCGCGATATCGGTGATCTTTGTACCAGGCTTCAGATCCATATATTCCAGCGCACGCCATTTCGATGAACGCTTGGTGTCATCCTGAATATCATCCGGATTAGGCACCACATCGGTCACAAAAACCACGTCTTCCGGCGAAGAACCCCATGTAACAACAGGTGAGATTTCAGCAGCATCAAGGGTCACAATCTTATCGAAATGCGCACCCTCATCTGTGCTCAACGTTTTCCAATAAGCCATAGCCTGTTCAAGCTGCTCGCCTTTCGGCGCGCGCGGCTTACCACGGATATAATCAAAAGTCGTCTGATCCGGTGCGATCAGACCGGCGCGTGCGCCGCCTTCAATCGACATGTTACAGACCGTCATACGGCCTTCCATAGTCAAAGAGGTGATTGCATCACCAGCGTATTCAATCACATAACCGGTACCGCCGGCGGTGCCGATTTTACCGATGATCGCCAGTGTAATGTCTTTAGCGGTCACACCTGCTGCCAGCTTACCATCCACACGCACCAGCATGTTTTTAGCTTTTTTCTGGATCAAGGTCTGGGTGGCCAGTACGTGTTCCACTTCGGAAGTACCGATACCATGCGCCAACGAGCCGAAAGCACCGTGGGTTGATGTGTGGCTGTCACCGCAAACAATGGTCATGCCCGGCAGCGTGAACCCCTGTTCAGGGCCGACAATATGCACAACGCCCTGACGCTTATCGCGCTCGGAATAATATTCAACGCCGAACTCGGCCGCATTTTTGGCCAGAGCTTCAACCTGAATACGGCTTTCTTCGTTCTTGATGCCGTTGATACGATCTGCCGATGTCGGCACATTATGGTCAACAACAGCCAGCGTGCGTTCCGGATGACGCACTTTACGGCCAGCCATACGCAGGCCTTCAAAAGCCTGAGGGCTGGTCACTTCATGCACAAGATGGCGATCAATATAAAGCAGGCAGGTACCGTCATCCTGCTGATCTACCAGATGATCGTCCCAGATCTTGTCATAGAGTGTACGCGGCGCGCTCATGGGTCTTGTTATCCTTTGCAAGCGTTCTGCAGCCTCAGCCTCCCGGCAATCACAGCACTACAGAACCGATATGATTATGGTTCATATGCACCTCTCACGCCTTTTCGTCAAGAAATGACAAGCGGAACAGGGTGTCGCAGCAAGATTATTACCTAAGCGGCATTTAATCTTTGCAAAAAGAAAAGGGCGGCCATTGAGGCCGCCCTTATCAATTGAAATTCAAAAAATCGTAACTGGCAGAAATTATTCTGCAGCTGCAGCCTTGGCAGCAGCATCGCGCTCAGCAGCGCGCTTGTCTGCTTCACGTTCAGCTTTCGAACGATTGTCTTTTTTCTCAACGATACGGGCAGCCTTACCTGTAAGACCGCGAAGGTAGTAAAGTTTCGCGCGACGTACTTTACCGCGACGAACAACTTCAACGCCTTCAACCAGCGGAGAATAAACAGGGAATACGCGCTCTACACCTTCGCCATAAGAAATCTTACGAACGGTGAAGCTTTCCTGCAGACCTGCGCCCGAACGTGCAATGCAAACGCCTTCGTAAGCCTGTACACGTGTACGTGTGCCTTCAGTAACGCGTACGAGAACGCGAACTGTATCACCAGCGTCAAATGCAGGAAGAACGCGCTTTTCAGCAATCTTTGCAATCTGTTCAGCTTCGAGCTGCTTAATAATGTTCATAGTTTTAATCCTTCTGATTCTTCTCGAACAGTCAGAGCGCTATCACTTGCAAAACAGTCTTTGCCGTCATGCTATGCCGTTAAGGCAGGAGCGGTTTCACTACTCATTGATTTCAGGTCAACGAAAATTGGATTTCAGGAAATCCCGAAATGTGAGGCGGCAATACACCATTACCGCCTGTGAATCAACTCACCTCTGCAAGAAGTTCTGATTCAATTGCGCCCGATACGCCCCAGATGCGTATCCTGAAACGCAGAGGCATATTTCAGACCGTAGCCGAGTATCCGGTCGAATGCGATATGTGCCGCCCAGATCAGCACATAAGGCCACAGCCAGTCCTGCCCTGATAAATGCATAATCAGGCCGAGCGCGGCAACGCCCAGAAAACTATGCCCTGCATTATAAACCAGCGCACCGGTGCGATTGCCAAAAGCATAACCCGCCATAGTCAGATCCGGCACCAGAAACAGCGCTGCGAACAACCACCAGCTCGCACCGCTTTGCGCGTAAAGCCACAAAACAATAAGAAAAACAGCTGCATATTCCGCACGTCTCAGAATCTGCATCATTTGCTCCTGTTCTGATAAGCCTCCCACAGATCAGGGCGGCGCTCACGGGTAATGCGCTTTGCTTCTTCCAGCCGCCACTGATCGACAGCCTTATGATTACCGGACGTCAATACGGCCGGAATAGAGCGGCCTTCCCATTCCTGCGGGCGGGTATAATGCGGATGCTCAAGCAGACCGGTTTCAAAACTCTCGGTTTCACCGGATTCATGATTGCCCATCACACCCGGAATCAGGCGGACAATCGCATCAAGCAGCACAATTGCACCGGTTTCACCGCCGGAGAGAATATAATCCCCGACCGATACTTCCATCAGATTGCGCGCTTCAATAACCCGTTCGTCCACACCCTCAAAGCGCCCGCAGAGAATCACTGCGCCCTCGCCGCTCGCCAGTTCGCGCACCAGATCCTGTGTCAGCGGTCTTCCGCGCGGGCTCATCAGAATACGCGGACGGTTGTCCTGCTCCAAACTATCAAGCGCTCTGGCCACAACATCCGGCTTCATCACCATCCCGGCACTGCCGCCAGCCGGTGTATCATCAACCATCCGGTGTTTATCGGGCGCAAAATCTCTGATCTGCACAGTTTCGAGCTGCCATTTATCATCGCGCAAGGCACGACCTGCAAGTGCGGCACCGAGAGGTCCCGGAAACATTTCAGGATAAAGGGTCAGGACAGAGGCTTTGAATGTCATTACCGCGCCCATCCGTCATCATCAGTCTCAGGTGCGTCCGGCTCTTCGCCCTCTTCATCCGCAGATGTGGAACCGTCATCAACCAGACCGGCTGCCAGCGGATCAATCAGGATCGCACCTTCTTCCATCAGAATTTCAGGCACAGAAACCAAGGTAAACGGGATCAGAACCGGCTTTTTGCCGCTTTCTTTAATCTCCAGCACATCACCGCCGCCGAAATTAAACACGGCAGAGACTTTGCCATAGGACACGCCTGCACTGTCACGCACGGCAAGACCTATCAGATCGGTGTAATAAAACTCGTCTTCATCAAGATCCTGCGGCAGCTGCGCATGATCCACGTAAAGCTCTTTACCGTTCAGGGCTTCCGCCGCATTGCGGTCATCCACACCGGCAAAGCGCACAACGACCACAGTTTTGCTCGGACGGATCGACAGGATTTCATAGCTCTTGCCGGATGTATCATAGAGCAGACCATAGGAACCCAGATCCAGCGGGTCGCCCGTATAGGTTTTAACGCGCACTTCCCCTTTGATGCCATGAGCCGCGCCGATAACGGCGAGCTGAACCGGATTATCAAGATTTGCAACCCTCACTGGGCTGCCTTTTTTCTGAGAAGACATGAAAGACCTTAAACTGCGGTGGCAACGGTTCCGTAACCTGACCATGAGAAACTGTATTTTTATTAGGATAACCGGATTACAGATTCAATCCATGCAAACAGCCAAAACGGAAACCTCTAAAGCAGAATTTCTGATTATCGCCGCGCCGGACCTCAATCAGGCACGTCAGGACTGGCTCGGGAGCTTAGCCAACAGCCGGCGGCTGGCCGCCCATACGCTGGATGCCTATGAGCGTGATACACGTCAATTTCTGCAATTCATGACCGGCCATCTGGGTACGCCACCGGCACTGAAAGATGTCTCCGCATTGCGTATTGCAGATTTGCGCTCCTATCTGGCGTCGCGCCGTAATGACGGTGCGGGTGCCCGCACACTCGGACGCGGCCTTGCCGGTGTGCGCTCGCTGCTGCGATACTTGGAAAAACAGGGGCTGGCCAATGCAGCCGGTGCCAGTGCCATCCGCGCGCCGCGCCAGCCCAAATCGCTGCCGAAACCTTTGACCGCGGATGCCGCTTTGCGGGTTGTCGACACGAAGCAGCAACTGGCGGAAGAACGATGGATTGCCGCACGTAATGCCGCTGTACTCACTTTACTCTACGGCTGCGGATTACGTATTTCCGAAGCGCTTGGCCTGACGCCGGAAGCTGTAGCTGACACAACTGCCCGCTCGCTAACAATTCAGGGTAAGGGCGGCAAAAGCCGCCTCGTACCGCTGCTGCCTGCTGTTCATCAGGCGATTGCCGAATATCGCCGCTTATGCCCCTTTGATTTAAGTGACAAGGCACCGCTGTTTCGCGGCGCTAAAGGCGGCGCGCTCCATGCAGGGATTATTCAGCGGGAAATGCAGAGAATGCGCACGGCTCTCAACCTGCCCGAAACCGCCACGCCACATGCCCTGCGGCACTCCTTTGCGACCCATTTGCTGGCACGCGGCGGTGATCTGCGTACCATTCAGGAATTGCTCGGCCATGCCAGTCTTTCCACCACGCAGGTCTATACCGGCGTAGACACAGACCGTCTGCTGGAAATCTATGATAAAGCGCATCCTCGGGCATAAGACGCAGAAAATTGCTGATCTTTCTTGACAAGCATGTGATCAGCAGCGATTGACTTTGTTTAAGTGTTTCAAACGGAAGCACCGTCATGAGAAGAAGACGATGCCGAACCAAAATAAAAAAGCTGACCAGATTAATCTGCACAGCCAAGCTGAAGAAGTTAAAGCCCTTCTGAACCAGCGCCCTGTGGTGCTTGTCGGGCTTATGGGAGCAGGAAAGTCCACCATCGGCAAAAAAATGGCCTCGATGCTGGAATTGCCGTTTTTTGATCTCGATACTGAAATCGAAAATGTCTCCCGTATGAGCGTTACCGAATTGTTTGCCTCCTATGGCGAGCCGGAATTCCGTGACCTTGAGCGCCGCGTGATGCAGCGTCTGCTGGAAGGCGGATCAATGATCCTTGCCACCGGCGGCGGCGCTTATATGAATGAACAGACCCGCGAGAATATTGCGTCTGCCGGTATTTCCGTGTGGCTGAATGCGGAGCTGGATGTGCTGATGGAGCGCGTGCTGCGCCGTCATGATCGCCCGCTCTTGAAGAATGATGATCCCCGCGCTGTGATGCAGAAACTGATGACCGAGCGTTATCCGGTCTATGCCACCGCTGATCTGAGCATCATGTCGCGTGATGAGAAGCGCGAAGTGATTGCGCAGGAAGTCATCACATTGCTGCTCAATCATTTGCGCAATACAGAACCACACCAAGACTGAACACGAGTATCTCCCATGACATCTACCGGAAACATCGCAACCGAAACCGTTCATGTATCTCTGGGAGATCGCTCTTACGACATTCTCATCGGCAGCGGCCTGATTGCGCGCGCCGGTCAGGAAATTGCCTCGCGGCTGCCGGGCATCCGCGCGGCCGTTGTCACGGATGAAAATCTGGCAAAGCTGCATCTGCCGGTACTGCTCAGCGCTCTGGAAGCTGCCGGTATTACTGCTACACCGGTCGTGGTTGCAGCCGGTGAAAAATCCAAAGGCTTTGCCACTCTTGAATCTGTGACCAATGATATTCTCAAAGCCCGCCTTGAGCGCGGTGATGCTGTGATTGCTTTTGGTGGCGGTGTGATCGGCGATCTCGCCGGTTTTGTTGCTGGTATTGTGCGCCGCGGCATGAATTTCATCCAGATTCCGACTTCATTGCTGGCACAGGTTGATTCGTCTGTCGGCGGTAAAACCGGCATCAACACCGCTTACGGCAAAAATCTTGTCGGCGTTTTCAACCAGCCGCAATTGGTACTGGCCGATACCGATATTCTCGACACGCTGAGCCAACGTGAATTTGCTGCCGGTTACGCAGAAGTTGCCAAATACGGCCTGATCGATCAGCCGGAATTCTTCGCATGGCTGGAAAACAACTGGCAGGATGTCTTTGCGGGCGGTGCAGCACGCCAGCACGCTATTGCCACCTCCTGCCGTGCCAAGGCAGCCGTTGTTGCCCGCGATGAGCGCGAAACCGGTGACCGTGCTTTGCTCAATCTCGGTCATACATTCGGTCATGCGCTGGAAACAGCGACCAATTATGATTCTTCACGCCTCGTGCATGGTGAAGCCGTTGCCATCGGCATGGTACTGGCGCACCAGTTCTCCGCACGTCTCGGTCTGATTTCAGAAGATATTGCTGTACGGGTTGAAAAGCATTTGAAAGCTGTCGGCCTGCCGGTTTCTATGAAAGAGATTGCCGGACTGCCTTCCGCAGATGTGCTGATGTCTTATATAGCGCAGGATAAGAAAGTCTCACGCGGTTCGCTGACTTTCATTCTGACCCGTGGTCTCGGCCAGTCCTTCATTGCCAAGGATGTTAATGCTGCGGATGTACAGGCCTTCCTTGAAGACAAACTGGCCTGATAGTTTTACACGATACTTAAAAAACCGCTCGCAAATGATCGTTGCGAGCGGTTTTGTTTAAGCGCTTATGGTTTGTGGCACACAATGCCGACGAGCCGCCGTACCAGTGGTAATACCAGCAACAATACCGGAAATGCCACGATCCACGACAAACCCCATGCGGGCATCCAATGTGTCAGAAGATCAGCCGAAAAACCGAGATTTTTCAGCGTGGCGATCAGCGAGACAACAAAAGTCATCAGCACCGAGAGAATAAACGGCATAACAACCGAAATATACCGTGCAGGAAGCTTTGGAAAAGCAGAAACAGAATTGGAAGATTGCATAATTTTATTCCGTAAAATTGCGATCTCACACATACACATCCGTCCTGTGATAACAGGAAAGCCGGTGTAAGACCGGAAAAGATGCGTTGCTTAACGTTAGACGCTTACGGAAGAGCCTCTGGCTCACTGCGGTTTCAATAACACCGGACTGCCGGTGAGACAAGTCTAAAACAGCACAGATAAGAGCAACCGCCGGAATGCGATTGCTCCGGTGTTGATTATCAAGCCTGCTTGCGGCTGCGGCGGGTCGGTTCGCCCGGCGCACTCGGCTCCAGCGCAATAGCATGCAGACCGCTCTGCAATTCCTCATCCAACTGCGCATTAATCGCACGATGTCGGTCAACACGGCTCAAACCCGTAAATGCCTCTGCCACAATTACAACGCGGTAATGTGTTTCACCGGTACCGTCGAATACTTCTTCATGACCGCCGTCTGTATGGTGATGACCGGCATGAAGATGGCTTTCATTGATGACATCAAGCAACATAGGCTGAAAAGCCTCAGATAGTTTTGCGGTAATCCGCTCTTGGCGCGTCAAAGGAATAGACATTCTGATCTCCTGCCCCCATATAGGGACTATGTTATGTGCATGCGTTACCATTACGGTATACATAATGCAGCTAAATCCCGATTTCACGTCTGCTTCGACTCTCGGCCCCGCAGGGTTTGGTCATGCGTCGTGAAATGTCAATTCTTGTATCACCAGATCTGACCCCTTAATATTGATATCATGGCAACGAATTCAAAATTTTTTGACAGCATCCGTATTGGCACCCGTAAAGAAGATAAAAAACCGGCTGGCCCGCAATGCCAGTGGGAGGGTTGCGAAGAAATCGGCACGCACAAAGCCCCGGCGGGCGGTGCGCGTGAAGGACTTTATCTGCACTTTTGCATTAATCACGTCCGTGAATATAATAAAAACTTCAACGCCTTCTCAGGACTGAGCGACGAAGAAATCGCCAAGTTCCAGAAGAATGCGGCTGTCGGCGACCGCCCGACATGGACAACAACCAAAAACACAACATCGCGTCAGACTGCCAACCAGTTTGCCCGTATGCGCTCCGGCACTGCGGCCTATCACAATAAGATTCGTGATCCGCTGAACCTGTTTGAACAGACCCGTGCCCGCGCCGAAGCTGCGACCCCGACCAGACGCCCGCGTCCGCTCGAATCCAAGGCTTTTGCAACACTCGGCATTGCGGCAAATTCGACCAGTGATGAGATCAAATCGCGCTATAAAGAGCTGGTAAAACAGCACCACCCTGACGCTAATGGCGGCGATCGCGGTTCGGAAGAGCGTTTCCGCGAAGTTGTGCAAGCTTATCAATTGCTAAAGACCGCAGGTTTTTGCTAAACAGGCAAAGACTATTTCAGGGAGCACCGGAGAAATACCGGAGGAAGATAGTTTTCGCCCTCTGAAAACCTGTCTGTAACAAATACACCGGCACAGCATTTCAGGTCGTTTCACAGAAAAACCGGAACTGGCTATGTGGTAAAAACTGAGCCAAGACACTCAGAAACGACCTTTAAGGCAAAGCAGCGCCGGCTTCTCTTCGGCTCTGTTGTAAAATAAAGAGATAGAGGGATTTTCCGTCACCGGAAAACAAGTAAACCCCTCTGAACATATGATGATATAGCGGCATGCAGGCGCCGCTCAGGAGGCATGATGAGCAAGGTTGATCTCGACATAACCAATATGCCGGACACAACTGTATCGGTGCGTGAAGTGTTCGGGATTGATTCCGATATGATCGTGCCCGCATATAGCAAAAAAGATCCGCATGTACCGGATGCAGATCCGGATTACATTTTTGACCGCCAGACAACCTTGGCGATTCTCGCCGGCTTTGCCTATAACCGCCGCGTCATGGTTTCCGGTTACCACGGCACCGGTAAATCCACCCATATTGAACAGGTTGCATCCCGCCTGAACTGGCCGTGTGTGCGTGTTAACCTCGACAGCCATGTCAGCCGTATTGATCTGATCGGTAAAGATGCCATCGTTGTTAAAGACGGTATGCAGGTTACTGAATTCAAGGACGGTATCCTGCCTTGGGCTTACCAGAACAATGTTGCTCTGGTTTTCGACGAGTATGATGCCGGTCGTCCGGACGTGATGTTCGTGATCCAGCGCGTATTGGAAGCTTCGGGCCGTCTGACACTGCTCGACCAGAGCCGCGTTATCAACCCGCATCCGGCTTTCCGCATGTTTGCGACTGCAAACACTGTTGGTCTCGGCGACACCACCGGTCTTTACCACGGCACCCAGCAAATCAACCAGGCGCAGATGGACCGTTGGTCGATTGTTACCACGCTGAACTACCTGCCGCATGACAATGAAGTTGAGATTATTCTCGCCAAATCCAAGCATTACCAGAATGCGGAAGGCCGTGAGATCGTCTCGAAAATGGTTCGCGTTGCCGACATGACCCGTCAGGCTTTCATCAACGGCGATTTGTCGACCGTGATGAGCCCGCGTACTGTGATTACATGGTCTGAAAATGCCAATATCTTCACCGATGTCGGCTTTGCATTCCGCTTAACCTTCCTGAACAAATGTGACGAACTGGAACGCTCCATCGTTGCCGAGTTCTATCAGCGTGCTTTCGGCGAAGAACTGCCGGAATCAGCGGTTAATGTCGTTCTCGCTTAAAGCGTAAATATAACGTCCCCGTATCTCACGGGGGCGTCTCGCTTCATTGTGACGCGAAATAAGGTTAAGTTCTTCTGATATAAGGCAGTTTCATCATGGCAGGCCCCGGCGATAACACACGCGAACGTCCTAAAGGTCCGGTCGATTCCGAACCTTTCAAACGTGCGGTCACAGCCTGTGTGCGCGCAATCGCCGGAAGCAATGAATTTGAGGTCGGTTTCAGCCATGACCGCCCGGCATTGACCGGCAATCATGCCCGCCTGCCGGATTTGCCAAAACGTCCGACTGCCGACGATATTTCTATCATCCGCGGCCTTGGCGATTCCATGGCACTGCGTCATGCCCGTCATGATCCGCGCATTCATGCACAGCTGGCGCCTCAGGGACAGCAGGCACGCGCCATCTATGATGCGGTTGAACAGGCACGCGTTGAAGCCATCGGTGCTCTCGCTATGGAAGGTGTGGCAAGCAATCTCTCTGCCATGCTGGCAGACAAATACAGCCGCGCCAATTATTCCGCGATTACCTCGCGCGACGATGCCCCGATTGAAGAAGCTATTTCTCTGCTCGTCCGTGAAAAGCTCACCGGCTATCGCCCGCCTGTACAGGCAGGCAATGTGGTTGAGCTGTGGCGCGACTGGATTGAAGATAAAGCCGGTGACCGGCTTGAAACACTTGGCGACCGCCTGAACAGCCAGCAGGATTATGCACGTCTGGTACGTGAAATGCTGGTTGCACTGGATATGGCTGAAGAGCTGGCCGAACCGTCTGAAAGCGACGACGAAGAAAGCCAGCAGGAAGAACAGGCCGATCCGGAAGAATCACAGGAAGGTGCATCGGAAGAAGATGCAGAAAACCAGTCCGGTGACGGTGACAGTTCTGAAGATACCAATGATGACCGCGAGCGCGGTGATCTGGAAGCTGAAGATGCTGCCTATGAAGATGCGGATGATGGCGAAGAAGAAGATGCGGAAACACCGGGCGAAGCACGCCGGTCAAACCAGCCTTTTGCCGATTTCGACAAGCATAATGATTATAAGGTTTTCACCCGTGAATTCGACGAGATCGTAGAAGCAACAGATCTTTGCGACGATGCAGAGCTGGAGCGTCTGCGCGGCTTCCTCGACAAGCAGCTTGCAAATCTGCAGGGCGTTGTCGGACGCCTCGCCAACCGTCTGCAGCGTCGCCTGATGGCACAGCAGAACCGTTCATGGCTGTTCGATCTGGAAGAGGGTCATCTCGACAGTGCCAAACTGGTGCGCGTGGTGATTGATCCGACTCAACCGCTGTCCTTTAAAACCGAACGCGATACCAATTTCCGCGATACGGTTGTCAGCCTGATTATCGACAATTCCGGTTCCATGCGTGGTCGTCCGATTACTGTTGCGGCAACCTGTGCCGATATTCTGGCGCGCACGCTGGAACGGTGCGGTGTGAAGGTAGAGATTCTCGGCTTTACCACCAAAGCGTGGAAAGGCGGCCAGTCACGTGAAGCATGGCTGGATCGCGGTAAACCTGCACAGCCGGGTCGTCTGAACGATCTGCGTCATATCGTTTATAAGAGTGCAGACGCCCCGTGGCGCCGTGCACGACGCAATCTCGGCCTGATGATGCGTGAAGGTCTGCTGAAAGAAAACATCGACGGTGAAGCGCTGATGTGGGCACATCAGCGTATGCTTGGCCGCCCTGAACAGCGCAAAATTCTGATGGTCATTTCCGATGGTGCGCCGGTTGATGATTCGACCCTGTCGGTTAATCCGGGCAATTATCTGGAACGCCATCTGCGTGCCGTGATCGACGAGATTGAAAACCGTTCACCGGTTGAGCTGATTGCGATCGGTATCGGGCATGACGTGACACGCTATTACCAGCGTGCTGTGACAATTGTTGATGCAGAAGAACTGGCCGGTGCCATGACGGAACAGCTCGCATCGCTGTTTGACGATCAGGATCAGCCAAAGCGTGGTCGCGGCAGAGGTTAGAGCGCCGTGTGCCATAGTTGGCACACAAAAGTCGCTCTAACACTTTAAAATCAGAGCATAAACTCAATCAAAAATAAAATGCCTCCCGTACAAGTCACCCTGCGGGAGGCATTTTTTTTAATGACCTTATTCGAAAATTTATCGAGAAGCCGTTTTAGCAGCGTCGGATTTGCCGGCACCATAGATTGATGGTGCAAACAGCGCCAGAATCGCCCCGTAAGGCACCAGCATCACCACACTCATCAGCACTTTGATACCGAAGTCACCAAGCGCCAGTGACAGCCACAACGGCATAGTCAGACCAAACCACTGCACCTGATCAATCATCGAGCTGTCAGCCAGTCCGAAAGCCGTATCAAGCACCGCAAAAGGTGCGGCAAAAGCCAGCGAGAAGAACAGAATCGTATCCAATACCGATCCGCACAATGCCGCTGCCAATGGTGCTTTCCACCAGCGCAAACGACGCAGACGACTGAACACACTGATATCAAGCAATTGCGCGAACAGAAATGCACTTCCTGAGGCCACAGCAAGGCGCGGGCTGGCAAGCCAGATCGACATGATCACACCCAGCGCGAAACCGGCATAAACCACCTGACGGGCACGCTGGGGGCCAAAGCGGCGATTGGTCAGATCATTGACCAGAAAGGCAAAAGGATAGGTAAAGGCGCCATAAGTGAGAATTTCCTGCAAACCCAGATAATGCACGGGATATTGCACGAGAATATTGGAAGCGGCGACAGCCGCACACATGGCAAGAACGGGAAAAATCAACGCTTTTAAAGCGGAATTATGCTGTAACGGCATTTTTTTATCCTGGGTAATGGAACCAGCAAAAAGGCCGGATAAACCGGCCTTTAGCAAACTAAATCTGGTCGCAGCCGGAATTAAGCAGCAGCTTCAGCCAGCTTCTTAGCAACCTGACGCTTCAGCAGACGTGCGCGCTGTGACAGTTCATTGTCAGAAGCTTTCGCAAGAAATGCATCCAGACCACCGCGATGTTCAACAGTGCGCAGCGCATGCGCAGTAACGCGCAGACGGTAGCTCTGGCCCATTGCATCGGACATCAGGGTTACATTGCAAAGATTTGGCAAATAACGGCGACGCGACTTGTTGTTCGCATGGCTTACATTGTTGCCGTAGAGGACCGCTTTACCGGTCAGTTCACAAGCGCGGGACATTGGTCTCACCTTCAAAATTCTGTTTCAGGCCCCGGCACAAATACCCGATACCGTCTTCGCTTCAAGCATAATCAACATAAAATTGATATGTCTCGGCGCGCAATATCGGACAGCGGCCCATTGGGAAAGTCGGGTTTCTATAGTGAAAGCAGCCGTTGTCGTCAAGCCGTTTCAGCCGATTACAGCGCCAATTAGCGCCAATGACAAGGAATTGACTGTCTTTGACCCCATTTTGCCGCTTTTATCATAGAATTAGCGGGCACAAAAAGAACCTGCGCTGCGGTTTCAGGCCTATAGCACTGTAATATCCGCTCAGGTGAGTCTCAAGGGAGATGCGCATGCCATTGACTGTTAAGGCTGCAAATACACAAAAAAACGCAGGCACAATACGACTGCTGACGATAGTCCTGCTCTCAGCTGCATCGTTGATGTCTGGTACTGCATTCGCTGCTGATTCCGGCTATCGCACGGAATACGGAATTTATATTTTTGGTATGACAATTGCGCGTTCTGAGATGACCACCAGAATAACCGATACCAGCTATGCGCTTGACGGTAAGTTCCACAGCTCCGGAATTGCCAAGATTTTTGACAGCACCAAAGGCTCCATCAACATTAACGGTACGATGCTCAAACAAGGCTCTACAGCAACAGTACAGCCGGTCTCCTATCTGACGACCTATCGGAGTGGCAAAAAACACAAGCGCACATCCATCAGCTTCAAAAACGGCTCTGTCAGCGGCTATGATAACCAGCCGCCGATCAACAAAGTTGCGCCTTGGGCAGAATTGGGTGCCAATGATCTGAAAGCCGTTTTCGATCCGATCAGCTCGATGATGATCACAAGCCCCTCGGCTGCCGCAGTCTGCAACCGGACTTTGCAGATCTTTGACGGACAAACACGCGCGCAAATCCGGCTAAGTCCGGCTGGTACCGAGCGGCTTTCAGTCAAAGGCTTTGATGGCACCGCCATCACCTGCAATGCCAAATTTGTGCCGGTCTCGGGCTATGAAAAAGATAAAAAATCCGTGCGCTATCTGGCCGATAAAAGCAAAATCACGATCAGTTTTGCTTCGTTAAACACAGATCAAAAAGGTGCCGGTATTTATGCGCCTGTGGCCGCCAGTGTCGGCACACAGATCGGTACAGTCAAAGTACGTGCAACACGCTTTGAAAAGACAAAATAGCACTCTGACAACCTAAATATTCAAGCGGAGATGGCATTCAACCGGAATGCTCTCCGCTTTAAATCAATGATTACTCACCCATCAGCTTATGAATGCGATCAAGATATTGTTTGCCAAAGGCAATGTGCGCCGGATTGATACCCTGCAGCTCGTCAACAATCTGCTCTTCATCCTCAGCTTCCACAGCGCTAACACTGCTGACCAGCGCAAAATAACCGTAGATATAATCCTGCGCTGTCAATCCGTGCTTTTTCAGCACATCCATCACTTTAGGCTGTTTTTCAATACGGGCAGCCAGTGCCTTCGGAGAGTGATCGCCGGTACCGGCTTCATCATTACTTTGGCCCGACATATCGATTGTATTAAGCTCCGCCTGTGCCGCTTCCATCTTCGTCAGGAATGCCTCATCCAGCGGATAATTATTTACCTCAGCCGGCACCTCCGGCTTGGCCATTTCCGAAAAACTTTGTGCGAATGCTTGATTGTCTGTCAAAGGCAAGTCAGCAAGACCAGCCATTGTTAAAAAAGACCCAGCCATCAATGTAAGAGCCGGACGACGGAACAGACAGATCATATTCATTACCCTTACCAAAATTGGCTTTTATCAGAAGTGGTCTTTGCGTTTACGCAGTTCCGCAAAGATCTGTAATTCACTGGCATCTTCCATCCCAAGCCGTTTAGCAATCGCACTGTCATGCGTACGTAAAAACGGATTGGTAGCCATTTCCAGACCGATACTGGTTGGCAAAGTCGGCAGTCCTTCTGCCCGCAGCCGTTCAATCTCGCGGCCACGTTCTTTCAGTGCCGGATTGCCGCCATCCACATCCAGCGCAAACCGCAGATTGCTCAGTGTATATTCATGGCCGCAATAGACTTTCACATCCACCGGCAGCAAGGCCAGTTTTTGCAGCGATGCATACATATCCGCCGGTGTACCTTCAAACAGACGACCGCAACCAAGCGCGAATAGAGTATCGCCGGTGAAAACAACCTTTGCCTGCGGCAGATAATAGCTCACCTCTCCCGCTGTATGACCGGGTGTGGCAATCACCTGTACTTCGAAACTGCCGAACTGAAATTTGTCGCCCTCTTTGACGCCGCGATCTGAACCCGGAATTTTCTCCGCAGAAGGCCCAGTGATCTTGGCACCATATGCGCGTTTCAATGCTTCATTGGCATCAACATGGTCGAAATGATGATGCGTGGTATAAATATAATCGAGCTTCCAGCCGCGACGCGCCAAAGCAGAACGGATTGCCAGCTCTTCCGGCGCATCAATTGATGCCGTCAGTCCGGTTTCCGGATCATGAATCAGCACGCCGAAATTATCTTCACGACAATAGAATTGTTCAATTTCAAGACGAGCCATCATAGTGCTCCCGCTTATTTTTTATCCGCAGATGTTGCGCCGTCTTCCGTGCCCCACGGTACCAGAGAATGCTTTTTAATCAGCGGCAACTGGAACATTGTAAAGGCAATGGTCAGCGGCATCACGCCCCAGACCTTAAAGGTAACCCATGCATCGGTGGAAAAGTTCCGCCATACAATTTCATTGATCGCTGCCAGCACAAAGAAAAACAGACCCCAGCGCAATGTCAGCTTGCGCCAGCCTTCCGCATCCAGTTTGAAAGCCTGATCAAACACATAGCCGAGAAGCGCTTTACCAAACAACAATCCGCCGAGCAGAATCACGCCAAACAGGCTGTTAACGATGGTTGGTTTCATTTTTATGAAAGTATCATTGTGCAGCCACAAGGTCAGCGCACCAAAAACCAGCACCACAATCCCCGAAACCAGCGGCATGATCGGCAGGCTGCGTGTCATGATCCAAGATACGACCAGCGCAATCACTGTGGCGGCCATAAACAAGGCTGTAGCGATAAAAATCGGCTGACCGATCTGTGCCAGCACCGGAAAGCGCTCAACCAGCCACTCACCACGGGAGTTGGCAAAGAAGAAGATCAGCAAAGGCCCCAACTCCAGAGCCAGCTTTAACAGCGGTGGAACTTCCTTACGCTGCGGGTCAGACGGATCGCGTTCAAAAATCTGATCGTTCATCGTGCTTCTCCCGCAATTGCTCCGGCAAAATCCTGCGCTGTAAACGGCTCAAGATCATCAATCTGTTCACCGACACCAACAAAATAGACCGGCAATTTATGTTTAGCGGCAATCGCCACCAGAATACCACCACGGGCGGAACCATCGAGCTTGGTCATCACCAAACCGTTCACACCGGCAATATTCTTGAAAATTTCTACCTGATTAAGCGCATTTTGACCGGTGGTGGCATCAAGTGTCTGTAACACCGTATGCGGCGCTTCCGGATCATGTTTGCCAAGCACGCGCACGATCTTAGCCAGTTCATCCATCAACTCGGCTTTATTCTGCAAACGACCGGCCGTATCAATGATCAGCACATCGCTGCCGGCATCTTTAGCCTGTTGCCATGCATCAAAGGCAAGACCTGCCGCATCGGCACCAAGCTTGGAAGACACAACCGGTGAACCGGTGCGCTCACCCCAGATATGCAATTGTTCAATCGCCGCCGCACGGAATGTATCACCGGCAGCCAGCATTACTTTCAGACCGCCTGCGGTGAGTTTAGCCGCAAGCTTACCGATTGTTGTCGTTTTCCCTGTACCGTTCACACCAACCACAAGAATGACATGTGGTTTATGGGACAGGTCGAGCTCAAGGGGTTTTGCCACCGGCACCAGAACTTTTTCGATTTCAGAGCGCATAATGCTGCGGACTTCATCTGTCGAAATATCTTTGCCATAGCGGCCGGATGACAGGCTGTCAGTAATGCGCATCGCGGTTTCCAGACCAAGATCGGCCTGAATCAACACATCTTCCAGTTCCTGCAACGTATCTTCATCCAGCTTACGCTTGGTGAAAATACCGCCGATCGAATCACCAAGCTGCTGTGACGAGCGCGATAAACCGCTGCGTAACCGCTCGAACCATGACTGTTTCTTTTCCGGTTCAGCTTCAACAACAACCGGTTCCTGTTTTGCTTCAACCGCTTTGCTGACAGTTACTTTCAACGGCTTTGGCGCAGGCACAACATCCGCATCGGTGAATTTTGGTTCTGTTTCAGGAAAGTCCGGTGTCAGTTCAACAGTTGCCGGATCAGCAATCACAGGCTGCAACAACAGCTCTTCAACTTTTTCCAGAACCGTTTCATGAGGTGGCTCTTCCGCCTGCAGCTCTTCTGCGTCAGTGCTCTCATCAGGCTCCGGCGTATCATAAACCGGTTTCAGTTCAATCGTCGCCGGATCAGCAATCACGGGCTGGGAAAGCAGCTCTTCGATCTTTTCCAGCACAGTCTCATGATGCGGTTCAACAGGCGTATGTTCTGCTGCAACCGGTGCGCCCTCTTCCGCTAAAGGCGACAGGACTTCCTCTGACGGGGCGGAAGAAGCCTCTTCCTTTTTGCCGAAAGAAAAAATCTTTTTTATAAAACCCATAGCCATGAATACAGCGCTTCTTATTTTCGAATGATAATTAAATATTTTGCGGAACAGCCAGCAGCTTGTCACCATCATGACCGGAGATCATGCGGCTGACAATCTGTCCGGCGCTCAGATCGTCCGTGTTCAGCCCTGTCAGCGTAAAGCCCTCTGTCCTGCCCAAACCATCCCGCTCCACGAGAATATTCTGCACAGTGCCTTTGAGACTTTCCAGATGCAAGCGATAAGCCGCATCACCGGCAACACGCAGACGGGCAGCCCGTTCCTTGATCACTTCACGACGCAATTGCGGCATGCGCGCGGCAGGCGTGCCTTCACGTGGACTGTAAGGGAAAACATGCAAATGGCTGAGGCCGCATTCTTCGACAATACGGATAGAATTCTGGAACATCTCTTCCGTTTCAGTAGGGAAACCGGCGATAATATCCGCACCAAACACCGCATCAGGCCGCAGTTTACGCACATCTTCGCAGAAACGGATGGAGTCATCACGCAAATGACGACGCTTCATCCGCTTGAGGATCATATTATCCCCTGACTGCAATGAGAGATGCAGATGCGGCATCAGGCGCTTTTCATTGGCCAGTGCTTCCATCAGGTCTTCATCCGCCTCAATCGAGTCGATTGAGGACAAACGCAGACGCTGCAAATCCGGCACCTGAGACAAAACGGTTTTCACCAATTTGCCAAGGCGCAAATTCCCCGGCAGATCAGGCCCGTAGGAGGTCATATCAACGCCGGTCAGCACCACTTCCGCATAACCGTTACCGACTAGTCTCTTGACCTGTTCAACCACACCGCCCATCGGGACAGAGCGGGAATTACCACGGCCATAAGGAATAATGCAGAAAGTACAGCGATGATCACAGCCATTCTGAACCTGCACAAAAGCACGGGCGCGACCTTCAATCGCATCCACCATATGGCTGGCGGTTTCGCGCACTTCCATAATGTCGTTGACGCGCACCTTCTCAAACTGGTTCACACCAAAATCCGGTAACATGCGGTAGGAATTGGATTTCAGTTTTTCTTCGTTACCGAGAACCAGATCAACCTCGTCCATCGCGGCAAAATCATCAGCACCCGTCTGCGCCGCGCAACCGGTGACGATAATACGAGCCTCCGGATTATCCCGACGTGCTTTACGGATCGCCTGACGAGCCTGACGCACCGCTTCCGCTGTAACTGCACAGGTGTTGAAAATAATCGCGCCGTTTTCCAATGTGCCGAGACCGGCCTCATCAGCTTCGCGTTTCATCACTTCGGATTCATAAGTATTCAGCCGGCAGCCGAATGTTACAACCTCAACCGCCATAATCAGGCACCTTCTGCTGTTGTGTCTTTTGCCCAAAGACCTGTTGCCGGATCAAACTGCCCCGAAAACTCCCATTCAGCCGGTCCTGTCATTAAAACATGATCATCATCGCGCCAGTCGATCTGCAATGGCCCGCCCGGAACAATGACTTTTACATTGCGCCCTGTGCGGCGTGTGCGTGCTGCCGATACACCAGCAGCGCAGGCAGCAGAGCCGCAAGCACGCGTCAATCCGACACCACGCTCCCAGGTGCGGATGGTCAGCTCATCTTGTGCCGTGACCTGCGCGATAGAAATATTTGCCTTTTCCGGAAAAATCGGATGATTTTCCAGCAATGGGCCGAATTTATCCAGCTCATAGAACCAGACATCCTGATCGACCCAGAAAATTGCATGGGGATTGCCCATCGATGCCACAGACGGCGAATGCAACACCGGTGCATCAATCGGCCCGACCTGCAATTCGATCATACGGGTATCACGAAACTCTTCTGCCAGCGGGATTGCCTGCCACTCGAAATGCGGCTTTCCCATATCCACACGGATCTGTCCGTCCGGCAATTCTTCTGCCAGCAGCAAGCCTGCCAGCGTTTCAAAAGTGAATTGCGATTTACCGGTCTCCGCAGCCAGCGCCTGCACCACACAACGGGTACCATTACCGCAAGCCTGCGCTTCACTGCCATCGCAATTAATAATGCGGATATAATAATCTGTGCCCGCCGTTTTCGGATCATGGATCGCCATGATCTGATCAAAGCCGGTCTCAGCATCAGCATTCAATGCGCGTGCGGCATCAGGCGTGATCCGGTCACGCCGGCCACGCATATCCGCCACAATAATTTTATTGCCAAGCCCATTCATTTTGGCAAAAGCTGCATTGACTGACATAGCTACAGACATAGTTTCACATTTAAATAACAACCGGATCAAAGCATAAAATCAGCCTGATACGGTATAAAACGGCAAATGACGTTCATTCCGGATGTTTTGCCTTAAAGCACCGCCTTAAAACTGTGAAGCACTTTCCGGATGCGATACAGGCTCTATATGGCGGAACTTGTCTCAAATTGCCAGTATATGCCCGCCGGTTTCAAAAAGCCGTGATACATTTTTGTCTCAAAAAACCAACATCAGAGGCAGATCAAGCCTTGGCCACAGGACAAAATATGGTTATCCTTTAATATATAACTTGTTTAAACAGCCTGTTCGGCCACGTTTTTCCGCTCTACTATTATGCAATCACCGGCGTAAAATGAGAGACGGAAGCCAGAAATTTGCACTATCCTGCTCATTTCCCATTTGTTCAATAATTCCTTTTGAATCCAAAATGGTCTAAACTGCGCCGAATTGTGCTTCAATATTGACCTGAAGACGGAACTGTTTCACTGATTCCCGTCACAAACCACCATAATCAAGGAGATGGGTATGGGAGTTTCTAAGATTGGCCTGCTCGGACTTGCAGCTGCCACCATTCTCGCAGGCTGCCAGAGTTCGCGCTTTGACAATATGGCCAGTAACACTCCCCCGCAGGCTCAGCCTGCTCCTTTGCGCCCTGCACCAACGACATCGGTTCAGTCCGGTTCATTGAATGATGTGAATTCATCGCAGTTTCCGGCGAACCCGAATGATATGAACGCACAGCCGCAGGGCAATACACAGGTTGCCAGCCTGCCACCGGCATCATCCGTGGACCTGACACCGGGAAAAGTTGCCGGTGTGTGGAATGCTTCGCTTGCCGGTCAGAGCTGTAAAGTTGCAACCCCGCAGACCAAATTCGGTCAGGGTTACCGCGCAGGTCCGCTGCGTTGCCCGGGCGAACTTGCTAACCTGTCCTCATGGTCGGTTAACGGCAAACAGCTGGTTCTCTATGATGCAAATGGCGGCACAGTTGCTTCGCTTTATTCGTCTGCTGACGGTCGTTTTGATGGTCAGACATCAGGCGGCCAGCCGATCAGCCTGTCCCGTTAAGATTTGCTGACATCTCAAAATCATGAAAGCTGCAGACACAATCTGCGGCTTTTCATTTATAGAACAGCGCCTGAATAAGCCCGAATGAGGTTGTCATGTCTTTCAATGAAACGCTGAAAGCCTATCCGTCCGTATCAGAACGCTACGACTCTCTGGCTTCTGCCGGCGATATTGAAGCTGATCCGCAGCAGCAAATTCTTGCAAAGCGCTTTGATGCTTTGATTGAAGCCATTTGCAGTAAGCGTCTTTCGCGTAAATCCAGCGCTTTAGGCTGGTTATTCGGAAAATCTAAAAAAGTAGCTGAGCCGATTAAGGGCTTATATATTCATGGTGAAGTCGGTCGCGGCAAAACCATGCTGATGGATATGTTCTTTGAGTTGCTGCCGGTTGAACGCAAACGCCGCGCACATTTCAATGATTTCATGGCTGATGTTCATGAGCGTATCAATGCCCATCGCCAAGCTTTGAAACGTGGTGAAACCAAACAGGAAGATCCGATTCCACCGGTTGCGGAAGCACTGGCGCAGCAGGCATGGGTCTTGTGTTTTGATGAATTCACAGTGACCGATATTGCCGATGCCATGATCCTCTCCCGCCTGTTTTCAGCGCTTTTTGAGCGCGGTGTGGTTCTGATCGCAACCTCCAATGTGGCACCGGATAATCTCTATCCGAACGGGCTGAACCGCCAGTTATTCATGCCGTTTGTCAGTATTCTTAAAACCCGCGTAGACGTAATTAATCTGGATTCACGAACTGATTACCGTCTTGAAAAGCTCGACCGCCAGCCCGTTTATCTCACGCCGTTTGGCGCTGAGAGTGATGCCAAGATGGATGAAGCCTGGAAAATTCTGACTGAAGGCCGCAGGGAAACACCGGTTACGATTGAATTTCGTGGTCGTAAGATTGTGCTGAACCGGACTGTCGGTGATGCTGTCCGTGTTACTTTTGATGAGCTCTGTGCTAAACCGCTGGCTGCTGCCGATTATCTGGCAATCATGGCGCGTTTCCGCACCATGTTTATTGATCATGTGCCTGTACTTGATTTAAGCCGTCGCAATGAGGCCAAACGCTTTATCCTGCTGGTCGATACACTTTATGACCATCGTGCCCGTGCGGTGATCAGCGCTGCTGCCTCTCCTGACCAGCTCTATATCGCCTCAAGTGGTACAGAAGCATTTGAATTTGACCGCACCGCATCACGTCTTTTCGAGATGCAAAGTGCCGAATATCTGGAAGCATTTGAGACAAATGAATCAGATGCAGTGCGGGTAACTGCCTGAAGAACGCGTGAAAACCGCGTGTAATTGGCCAAATTCACTGATCGTCACTATTTTGTGACGATCATGGCCTAATTTATGCCGGTGAAGGGAATCATAACAGTACTTATGATTCAACAAATAAGCATTCCGCAATCGGGCTGACTGTAAGCCATTCTGAATAAACAAAAATCAGCTGTAAGCGGACAAAAATCCGGAAAAATCCCTCTTCCTGTTTTCACCAGATGAAACAGGGAAAATGTTCGGCTTTTGTCAAAAATGATTTACGTTTACGTAAGAACTTATTTAGCTAAACGATTGAAATAATTAAATACAAATTTATTAGTTGAGTTATTTTGAAAACGGGCATATCGACCATACAGCGTAATGGCCTCTGCGGGCAGAACTGAACGAAAAGCTCAAGCAGAGGTTAAGCTGTTTTAGTTAGATTTTAGATCAGGGAAGTAACCAGCATGGCTCGCAATAAAATTGCTCTCATCGGTTCAGGCATGATCGGCGGAACGCTCGCCCATATGGCCGGTCTCAAAGAGCTCGGTGACATTGTGTTGTTCGATATCGCCGAAGGTACCCCGCAGGGCAAAGGCCTCGATATCGCTGAATCCTCACCGGTTGACGGTTTCGACGCAAAATTCACCGGCGCTAATGACTATGCTGCCATCGAAGGCGCAGACGTTGTTATCGTAACCGCCGGTGTACCGCGCAAGCCAGGCATGAGCCGTGATGACCTGCTGGGCATCAACCTGAAAGTCATGGAACAGGTAGGCGCAGGCATTGCCAAATACGCACCTGATGCTTTCGTGATCTGCATCACCAACCCGCTCGATGCGATGGTATGGGCTCTGCAGAAATTCTCCGGTCTGCCGGCAAACAAAGTTGTCGGTATGGCTGGCGTGCTTGATAGCGCCCGTTTCCGTTACTTTCTCGCTGAAGAATTCAACGTTTCCGTTGAAGACGTCACCGCATTCGTTCTCGGCGGTCACGGCGATACCATGGTTCCTTCAAGCCGCTATTCGACTGTTGCCGGTATTCCTCTGCCTGATCTGGTCAAAATGGGCTGGACCACACAGGACAAGCTCGACAAGATCATTCAGCGCACCCGCGACGGTGGTGCTGAAATCGTCGGCCTGCTGAAAACCGGTTCGGCTTACTATGCGCCAGCCGCTTCCGCTATCCAGATGGCAGAATCCTACCTCAAGGATAAGCGCCGCGTTCTGCCTGTTGCCGCTCACCTGACCGGCCAGTACGGCGTTAAAGACATGTATGTCGGCGTACCAACCATTATCGGTGCGAACGGCGTAGAACAAATCATCGAAATTCAGCTCGACAAAGAAGAACAGGCCGCATTTGAGAAATCAGTTGCTGCAGTTCAGGGTCTTTGCGACGCCTGCATCGCGATTGCACCTAATCTGAAATAAGCACCCGTAATTTAAAGTTCTGGGATGTATCGGGGCGCTTTTCCCAAAAGTGGCCCCGAACTGCTCTCTGGAACTTCATATAAAAATCACGAAACCTGTCTATCAACGCAAGTTGAAACCACAGTTTTCAGGGCGCCTTACAAAGGACAACCAGATGAACATTCATGAATATCAGGCTAAGCGCCTGCTCCACTCCTACGGCGCACCGATTGCCAATGGCGTGGCTGTATACTCCGCTGAACAGGCTGAAGAATGGGCAAAGACCCTTCCTGGCCCGCTTTATGTGGTCAAGAGCCAGATCCACGCCGGTGGCCGCGGTAAAGGTAAGTTCAAAGAACTGCCTGCCGATGCTAAAGGTGGCGTGCGTCTTGCCAAATCCATCGAAGAAGTTGTTGCCAACGTTAAAGAAATGCTCGGCAACACTCTGGTGACCAAGCAGACCGGCCCTGCCGGCAAGCAGGTTAACCGTCTGTACATCGAAGATGGTGCGGATATTGACCGTGAACTGTATCTCTCCCTGCTGATCGACCGCAGCAACGGCCGTCCGGCTTTCGTTGTCTCCACCGAAGGTGGCATGGACATTGAAGCTGTTGCGGAAGAAACACCGGAAAAGATCATCAATGTTGCAATCGATCCTGCCAAAGGCGTGACCGATGAAGACAATGCGAAGCTCGCAGACGCTCTGAAGCTCGAAGGCGAAGCCCGCGCAGATGCAATCGCTCTGTTCCCGGTTCTCTACAAAGCTTTTGTTGAAAAAGACATGAGCCTGCTGGAAATCAACCCGCTTATCGTCATGACCAATGGTCGTGTACGCGTGCTGGATGCCAAAGTATCCTTCGACGGCAATGCTCTGTTCCGTCATCCTGACATTCAGGAACTGCGCGATCTGTCGGAAGAAGACGAAAAAGAAATCGAAGCTTCCAAGCATGATCTGGCTTATGTTGCCCTCGACGGTAACATCGGCTGCATGGTCAATGGTGCCGGCCTTGCTATGGCAACCATGGACATCATCAAGCTTTACGGCGCAGAACCAGCGAACTTCCTCGATGTTGGCGGCGGCGCTACCAAAGAAAAAGTAACAGCTGCATTCAAGATCATCACTGCTGATCCGGCTGTTGAAGGTATCCTCGTGAACATCTTCGGCGGCATCATGAAATGCGACGTTATCGCTGAAGGCGTGATCGCAGCTGTTAAAGAAGTTGGCCTTAAAGTTCCTCTGGTGGTTCGTCTCGAAGGCACCAATGTTGAGCTTGGCAAGAAAATCATCAACGAGAGCGGCCTGAATGTTATTTCAGCTGACGATCTCGACGATGCAGCACAGAAAATCGTTGCTGCAGTGAAGGGAAATTGATCCATGTCTATTCTTGTAAACAAGGACACCAAGATTCTCGTTCAGGGTCTGACCGGTAAGACAGGTACTTTCCACACCGAACAGGCGCTTGCATATTACGGCACCCAGATGGTTGGCGGTATCCACCCTAAAAAGGGCGGCGAAACCTGGACCGGTTCCAAGGGCGAAAATCTGCCGATTTTTGCAACTGTTGCTGAAGCTAAAGAACGTACCGGTGCAGACGCATCCGTCATCTACGTTCCGCCTGCAGGTGCAGCTGATGCCATCATCGAAGCCATTGAAGCTGAAGTCGGCTTCATCGTCTGCATCACCGAAGGTATTCCGGTTATGGACATGGTTCGTGTGAAAGAGCGTCTGGAACGTTCAAAATCACGCCTCCTCGGCCCTAACTGCCCGGGCATCCTGACCCCTGAAGAATGCAAAATCGGCATTATGCCAGGAAACATCTTCAAAAAAGGTTCGGTTGGCGTTGTTTCCCGTTCCGGTACACTGACCTATGAAGCTGTGTTCCAGACCTCCAATGAAGGTCTCGGCCAGACAACCGCTGTTGGTATCGGCGGCGATCCGGTTAAAGGCACAGAATTCATCGACGTGCTGGAAATGTTCCTCGCAGACGACAACACCAAATCGATCGTTATGATCGGTGAAATCGGTGGTTCGGCTGAAGAAGAAGCAGCTCAGTTCCTCAAAGACGAAGCCAAGCGCGGCCGTTCAAAGCCAATGGTTGGCTTCATCGCCGGTCGTACCGCTCCGGAAGGCCGCACCATGGGTCACGCCGGTGCTGTTATCTCCGGTGGCAAGGGCGGCGCTGAAGACAAGATTGCAGCTATGGAAGAAGCCGGTATCCGCGTTTCCCCATCGCCTGCACAGCTCGGCAAAACACTCGTTGAGGTTCTCAAAGGCTAATCCCTTGGAACTCCGACAATATTGGCAGTCGCTATCAGCGACTGCCTCTAAAAAGCCCTGTTCATGGCCCAAGGCACAGCCAGCCCCGAACCGGGTGATAAAAATGAAACTTATGCCCGTTTCTATTGGAAATCAGTTTTAAAACACTACTTTTCCATACAGAGACAACAGACCAGTAACTTAAAACGGGACCGGAAGAATTTCCGGTATGGCCGGTATAAGGAGACGGAGTGGATACTCCGGCAAGGACAATGGCACGGCAAGAAGAAGCCAATGACGTTTTCGCCCTGACCTCGTTTCTCTATGGCGGCAATGCCGACTATATTGAGGAGCTCTATGCTGCATATGAAACCGATCCGAATTCGGTTAATGCAGAATGGCGCGATTTTTTCGCAAATCTCGGTGACAATCCGAAAGATGTGATTGAAAATGCCCGCGGTGCATCCTGGGAAAAGAGCAACTGGCCTGTTACGCCAAAAGATGAGCTGACCAATGCTCTCGACGGCAACTGGGCAGAAGTTGAAAAGCACATCTCGGACAAGCTAAAAGGCAAAGGCGGTAAAGCTGCTGTTGCTGCACCGGCTCTGACCGAAGCAGAAATTACACAGGCAGCACGCGACAGCGTTCGCGCGATCATGATGATCCGCGCTTACCGCATGCGTGGTCACCTGCATGCCAATCTTGATCCGCTCGGTCTTTCCGAAAAGCCGAACGATCATAACGAACTGGCACCGGAAAATTACGGTTTCACACCGGCAGATTTTGACCGCAAAATCTTCATCGACAACGTGCTCGGCCTCGAATATGCGACCGTTCGCGAAATGCTCGATATTCTCAAGCGCACCTATTGCTCGACCATCGGCTTTGAATTCATGCACATTTCTGATCCGGCTGAAAAAGCCTGGCTTCAGGAGCGCATTGAAGGCGCCAATAAGAGCATTGCTTTCACACCGGAAGGTAAGAAAGCCATCATGTCCAAACTGATCGAAGCTGAAGGCTTTGAACAGTTTATCGACGTGAAATACAAAGGCACCAAGCGTTTTGGTCTCGATGGCGGTGAAGCACTGATCCCTGCCCTTGAACAGATCGTCAAACGCGGCGGTTCCATGGGCGTTAAAGAAATCATCTTCGGTATGGCTCACCGTGGCCGTCTGAACGTGCTTTCGCAGGTTATGGGCAAGCCACACCGCGCAATTTTCCATGAATTCAAAGGCGGCTCCTATGCGCCGGATGATGTGGAAGGTTCGGGCGACGTTAAATACCATCTGGGTGCATCTTCGGATCGCGAATTTGATGGTAATTCGGTTCACCTGTCACTGACAGCAAACCCTTCGCATCTCGAAATCGTCAATCCGGTTGTTATGGGTAAAGCCCGCGCCAAGCAGGATCTGCTGGCAGGCCGCACCCGTGATGAAATCGTGCCACTGACTGAACGCGCCAAAGTCATGCCGCTGCTGCTGCATGGTGATGCGGCATTTGCCGGTCAGGGCGTTGTTGCGGAATGTCTTGGTCTGTCAGGTCTGCGCGGTCACCGCGTTGCCGGTACAGTTCACTTCATCATCAATAACCAGATCGGTTTCACCACCAATCCGGCCTTCTCCCGTTCTTCGCCATATCCGTCGGATGTAGCGAAAATGATTGAAGCCCCGATTTTCCACGTGAATGGTGACGATCCGGAAGCTGTTGTATTCGCTGCAAAAGTTGCAACCGAATTTCGTCAGACTTTCCATAAGCCGGTTGTTGTAGACATGTTCTGCTACCGCCGCTTTGGTCACAACGAAGGCGACGAGCCTGCGTTCACACAGCCTTTGATGTACAAAGAAATTCGCAAGCACAAAACCACTGTACAGCTCTACAGTGACAAGCTGATTGGCGAAGGTCTTTTGACACAGGCTGACATCGACCAGATGAAAGCTGAATGGCGCGATAAGCTGGAAACAGAATTCGAAGCCGGTCAGAACTACAAGCCAAACAAAGCCGACTGGCTGGACGGTGCTTGGGCAGGTCTGCGCACAGCTGACAATGCTGATGAACAGCGTCGCGGTAAAACCGGCGTACCGGCGAAGACACTCAAGGAAATCGGTAAGAAACTTTCCGAAACGCCTGAAGGCTTCAACGTACACCGTACCATTCAGCGCTTCCTTGACAATCGCTCGAAGATGATCGACAGCGGTGAAGGCATTGACTGGGCAACGGCTGAATCGCTGGCATTCGGTTCCCTTTCTCTGGAAGGTCATCCGATTCGTTTCTCCGGTCAGGACGTGGAACGCGGTACATTCTCGCAGCGCCACACTGTTCTTTATGATCAGGAAAATCAGAGCCGCTATATCCCGCTGAATAACCTTCAGAAGGGTCAGGCGATCTACGAAGCCATCAACTCGATGCTTTCCGAAGAAGCTGTGCTTGGCTATGAATATGGTTACTCGCTGACCGATCCACGTGCATTGGTACTGTGGGAAGCTCAATTCGGTGACTTCGCCAACGGTGCTCAAGTTGTTTTCGACCAGTTCATCTCTTCGGGTGAGCGCAAATGGCTGCGTATGTCCGGTCTCGTTTGCCTTCTGCCGCACGGCTATGAAGGTCAGGGTCCTGAGCATTCGTCAGCACGTCTGGAACGTTATCTGCAGCTTTGTGCGGAAGATAACATGCAGGTTGCCAACGTTACGACACCGGCAAACTACTTCCACATTCTGCGTCGTCAGATGAAACGCGACTTCCGTAAGCCGCTGATCATGATGACACCGAAGTCCTTGCTGCGTCACAAGCGTGCAATTTCTTCCTTGAGCGAACTGTCCGGAGACAGCACGTTCCACCGTCTGCTGTGGGATGATGCACAATATCTCAAGGATCAGCCGATCAAGCTGCAGAAAGATGCCAAGATCCGTCGCGTCGTTCTCTGCTCCGGTAAAGTCTATTACGACCTTTACGAAGAGCGCGAAAAACGCGGTATCGACGATATCTACCTGCTGCGCGTTGAACAGCTTTATCCGTTCCCGGCAAAAGCTCTCATCAACGAACTGTCCCGCTTCCGCGGTGCAGAAATCGTCTGGTGTCAGGAAGAGCCGAAGAATATGGGCGCATGGTCGTTCATCGAGCCTTATCTGGAATGGGTTCTGGCGCATATTGATGCAAAATATCCGCGTGCCCGCTATGCCGGCCGTCCGGCTGCTGCATCGCCTGCAACAGGTCTGATGTCCAAGCATCTTGAACAGCTCGCAGCCTTCCTCGAAGATGCGCTCGGTTCTTAAAATTTAATTTTCTGACCCGCTGATTATCGTCAGCGGGTCAACTGAATTTCGAAGCGCATCAGCGCTGTTTCATTTGACAAGATTAAGATCCAGGGAAGATAAAACCATGGCCACCGAAATCCGCGTTCCCACCCTTGGGGAATCCGTTACAGAGGCAACCATCGGCAAATGGCTCAAAAAAGTTGGCGATGCGATCGTTGCTGACGAACCATTGGTTGAGCTGGAAACCGACAAAGTTTCTATAGAAGTTCCGGCTCCGGTTTCCGGCGTTCTGACAGAAATCACCGCTCAGGAAGGTGATAATGTCGGTCTTGATGCTCTACTCGGTCAGATTGATGCATCGGGCGCAGCGAGCGCGCCTCAAGCCAAACCTGCTGCTGCTGCGCCAGCCGCTGCACCTGTAGCCGCTGCTGCTCCTGCTGCAACCGCTTCTTCCATGCCAGCCGCAGCTTCTTCCATGCCTGCGGCACCGGCAGCTGCCAAGCTGATGGCTGAAGCCGGTCTGAACAATGATCAGGTTGACGGTTCCGGCAAACGTGGTCAGGTTCTCAAAGGCGATGTTCTTGCAGCTCTTGCAAAAGGCACTGCACCGGCAGCCGCCGCACCTGCTGCCGCCGCTCGTCCGGCGTCGCCTGCCAGCGATGCACCACGCGAAGAACGCGTGAAAATGACCCGTCTGCGCCAGACCATTGCACGTCGTCTGAAAGATGCTCAGAACACTGCAGCAATGCTGACCACCTATAACGAAGTCGACATGTCGGCTGTTATGGATCTGCGTTCGCGCTACAAAGACATCTTCGAGAAGAAGCACGGCGTTAAGCTCGGCTTCATGGGTTTCTTCACCAAAGCTGTAACCCATGCTCTGAAAGAAATTCCTGCTGTTAATGCCGAAATCGACGGCACAGACATCATCTATAAGAACTTTGCTCACGTCGGCGTTGCAGTCGGTACTGACAAGGGTCTCGTCGTTCCTGTTGTTCGCGATGCGGACCAGATGTCGATTGCTGAAATCGAAAAAGAAATCGGTCGCCTCGGCCGTGCAGCCCGCGACGGTCAGCTTTCCATGGCTGATATGCAGGGCGGCACCTTCACCATCTCCAACGGTGGTGTATACGGCTCCCTGATGTCTTCCCCGATCCTGAACGCACCGCAGTCCGGTATTCTCGGCATGCACAAAATTCAGGAACGTCCGGTTGTTGTCGGCGGTCAGATCGTTATCCGTCCGATGATGTATTTGGCTCTGTCCTACGATCACCGTATCGTTGACGGCAAAGAAGCTGTTACCTTCCTCGTTCGCGTGAAGGACAGCCTTGAAGATCCGGAACGTCTGGTTCTCGACCTGTAATAAACTGACAAGGAGCGCTGTTTTTAAAACAGCGCTCTTTTCATCTGCATCATTTCTGAGCCATCCGGCTCTCTTTTTATAATGCACATTTTGACTGTGAAAACTGTCTGACGGTTTTCGGGATGTGCGCCAAAATCACGGAGCCTTTCATGCAGTATGTGATCGAATTTACCGGTCTGATGGCGGTATTCGTGATCCTGCTCGTTGCGCCCGGTGCGGATTTCGCACTGATTGTGCGCCAGAGCATTGTGCATGGCCGCCGTGCAGCCTTTATTACCAGTCTGGGCATTGGCGCATCGTTGATGTTCCACATCTCCTATACGATCCTCGGCATCGGCCTGATCGTTTCTCAATCTCTGTTTTTGTTCTCGCTGATTAAATGGGCCGGTGCTGCTTATTTGTTTTATCTTGGCATCAAGGCGCTGCGCGAAAAACCGCTCAATGCAGCTGATGCAGAGAAAATCATTCAGACAGACGGCGAAGCAGCAAAACCACAGCAAATGGCAATTTCCGCAAAGCGTTGCTTCACGATGGGCTTCATCACCAATGCGCTGAACCCGAAAGCCGTTTTGTTCTTTCTTTCCCTGTTCTCATCCCTTGTCAGCCATGAAACACCGGCTGCTATACAGGGCATTTATGGCTTGTTGATCGCCATCGTCGTGATCGGCTGGTTTGCAATTGTAACGCTGTTCTTCACGCTGGAACCGGTGCGTAAACGCTTTTTTGCTTTGGGCGCATGGTTTAATCGTGTGACCGGTATGGTATTTATCGGCCTAGGCATTAAGCTTGCCAGCCAGCAAGCCCATTAAAACAACGTATTGTGCTTCAGGCCAATGGTGTAAATCAGACTTTTAAAGCCCGGTGAGGGACCAATGCTTATCAGAACAGTCATTTTGAAAAAGACTTTTGCCTGTCTCGCAAGCTGCACAATTCTGCTGACTGCAACAGCGGTTGCTTCGGCAGCCTGTATGCAGAACCGCGCCAGCTATTCTGACAAGAACCAGAATTATACGCTGACTTTCAGTCCTGTACAAAAAGAGGATGAGCAGTCCGCTAACAGTTTTACGATCATTGCCAATGAAAAACCTGAATTTAAATTACAGGGAACTGTGCAATGGACAGAGGGCGCAACGCGCCCCACAGCCATGATCACTTATAATTGTGCGGGTGATGATGCTGCTGAAGATGAAATTGATGACTGCACGATCTGGCAGGGCGTAGTATATGCCCTTAAAGATGGCGCAGATGCAGAGTTTCTGCCCCGCAATGACGAACCGGCTGCTGCTGCTATTCTTCTGCCGGACTTTGTCAGTATGCTGGACAGCTATGATTTTGGTGAGGTCAAACCAGCCGAACCGCTGAACTGGGATGTGTTTCGTTTTAAAGCCTGCACACCCGAAGAATAAAATCAGCCCTCTCCCTCATGCAGAAATCCCCTGTCTGAGCGGACTTAAAAAGAGTTAAAAGGATAAAGCAATGTCTTACGATGTCGTAGTCATCGGTACCGGCCCTGGCGGCTATGTTGCAGCAATCAAAGCTGCACAGCTCGGTTTGAAAGTGGCAGTTGTTGAAAAGCGCAGCACTTTTGGCGGTACCTGCCTCAATGTCGGCTGTATTCCTTCGAAAGCATTGCTGCACGCTTCGGAAGTTTTTGCTGAAGCCGGTCATTCCTTTGACGCACTCGGCGTTGAAGTCAGCGCGCCAAAGCTGAACCTCGAGAAAATGCAGGGTCATAAAGTTGCGACTGTAAAAGCCAACACCACCGGCGTTGAATTCCTGTTCAAAAAGAACAAGATCGAAGCTTTCACCGGTTTTGGTAAAGTTGTTGCTGCAGGCAAAGTGTCCGTTACAGCTGAAGACGGTTCTGTCAAAGAACTCGAAACCAAAAACATCATCATCGCTACCGGTTCTGATGTTGCCGGTATTCCAGGTGTTCAGGTTGATATTGATGAGAAAATCATCGTTTCTTCAACCGGTGCACTGGAATTCACCAAAGTGCCTGAGAACATGATTGTTGTCGGCGGCGGTGTTATCGGTCTGGAACTCGGTTCCGTATGGTCGCGTCTGGGCTCAAAAGTGACTGTTGTTGAATATCTCGACAAGATTCTCGGCGGCATGGACGGCGAAGTTTCCAAGCAGTTCCAGCGTATGCTGGCCAAACAAGGCATGGATTTCAAACTCAGCGCCAAAGTGACTGCTGTTGAAAAATCCGGCACTGGCGCCAAGGTTACTTTCGAACCTGTTAAGGGCGGCGATGCTGTTACCCTTGAAGCCGATGCTGTGCTGATCTCAACCGGTCGTCGTCCTTACACAGATGGTCTGGGTCTGGCGGAAGCCGGTGTTGCTCTTGATGAACGCGGCCGCGTTGCGATCAACGATCATTGGCAGACCAATGTTGCCGGCATTTACGCAATCGGCGACGTGGTAAAAGGTCCGATGCTCGCGCATAAAGCGGAAGATGAAGGCGTTGCAGTTGCAGAAATCATCGCCGGCCAGAAAGGCCACGTCAATTTTGATGTGATCCCGAGCGTTGTTTACACCCAGCCGGAAGTTGCTTCTGTCGGTAAAACCGAAGAAGAACTGAAAGCTGCCGGTATTGAATATAAAGTCGGCAAATTCCCGTTCACAGCCAATGGCCGTGCACGTGCAATGCAGCACACAGACGGTTTTGTGAAAATTCTGGCTGACAAAGCAACCGACAAAGTTCTCGGCGCTCATATCCTCGGCTACAATGCCGGTGAAATGATCCACGAACTGACCGTTCTGATGGAGTTTGGCGGTTCTTCCGAAGATCTGGCTCGTACCTGCCATGCACATCCAACCATGTCGGAAGCTGTTCGTGAATCGGCAATGGCCACTTACGACAAGCCGATTCATATGTAATTGGTCATATGTAATCTGCGAATTACACAAAATACGAGGCCCGGTTTTACCGGGCCTTTTCTTTTTCAAGTCGAATTTGGTTAGGCTTTATTGAGAATATCAGGGCACAATAGGCTCACGCATCATGAAAAATGAAAGCACTGCTGCCTTTATGCCGACCCTCACCCGACTGATCATTCTGCTGGCTGTTATCGCCGCCTGTATTTACGGGCTGATGCTGGTTCTTGTTAAAACTGTTAGTCCGGTGACTTCAGAGATCACGGTTCGTGTGCCTGCACATAAAATGTTGCAACAACCGCGCGACACAGGTCCTGTCAGCCCTGCACCGATACCATCGCCCTATACAGAGGGTGAACCGGAGGCTGAAGATGCAGAATAATTACGCAACAGAAGCTGCAATCGACTCATTTCTGGAAATGATGAGTGCAGAACGCGGTGCCGCTGAAAATACGCTGGAATCCTATCGCCGTGATCTGGAAACAGCAGCACAATTTTTGGCAGATCGCAAAATCAGACTGCTTACAGCCTCATCGGCAGATATTAAAGCCTGCCTTGATGACATGAATATTCAGGGCTTCGCCTCCACTTCTCAAGCGCGCCGCCTTTCTTCGCTGCGCCAGTTCTATCGCTTTCTCTATACAGAAGGTATGCGCACAGATGATCCGACAGGCATTATTGATGCGCCGAAGAAAAAGCAGGCTTTGCCAAAAATCATGAGCGAAGACACGGTTTCAAAGTTGCTGGCGCAGGCCGAAGCGGAAGCCGATCTTAAATTATGGACACAAGAGGATATGAACGGCTATTTCAACGCCGTGCGTCTCCATGCGCTATTAGAGCTGCTCTATGCCACTGGTATGCGTGTCACCGAGCTTGTAGGCCTTCCTGAGAAAACCATCCGCAGCAATCAGCGCTTTCTGCTGGTGCGCGGTAAAGGTGCCAAAGAACGCATGGTGCCGCTCTCTGTAAAAGCGCAAAATGTCCTGCAGGTTTACGTCAGTTTACGCGACAGGGTGCCTGAATGGCAGAATAGCCCGTGGCTGTTTCCTGCCCGCTCGGAAACTGGATTTCTGGCACGTCAGGTCTTTGCCCGCGATTTGAAGTCCCTTGCCGCCCGTGCGGGAATTTCAGCCGCTGCCATTTCTCCCCATGTGCTGCGTCATGCTTTTGCCAGTCATCTTTTGCAAAATGGTGCAGATTTGCGTGCAGTTCAGCAATTATTGGGCCATTCGGACATTTCTACGACACAAATTTATACCCATGTGCTGGAAGAAAGGCTTCATCAGCTGGTTGCAACGCATCATCCGCTTGCCGATTGACGCTATGAAGTTTAAGAGAAACATATTCGGCAGATAGAAATTTCTGCCAGACAATCTATATAAGAAGAATGAAACCGTCTGAAGGGCCTTCTGGTCTGGCGGATTTAAAGCAGCAAAGGCAAAAGCGGAAACCGCTATCCGGCGCTGCACCAAAAAAGATAGATCGGTTTTTCTAATTATGAAATTAGGAAAACTGATTTAGTCTCCGGAGCGTAATAGTCAGGTCATATGTATAATTACCTTGATTTTGAAAAACCCGTCGCAGATCTCGATGGTCAGATTCTCGAATTGAAAAAACTGGCGCAGGAAAGCGGCAGCGTTGAGATGAGTGACGAGATACGGCGGCTTGAAAAGCGCTCTAGCGATGCGCTCAAAGATATTTATCGTAAGCTTACACCTTGGCAGAAGGTTCAGATCGCCCGCCATCCCGATCGCCCGCATTGCCTGGATTATGTAAATCAGCTGTTTACAGAATTCACACCGTTGGCCGGTGACCGCAATTTTGCGGAAGATCAGGCTATTCAGGCTGGTTTTGCCCGCTTTAATGGTCAGGCTGTTGCTATTCTCGGACAGGAAAAAGGTAACGATACCAAGACTCGTCTGAAGCATAATTTCGGTTCCCCACGTCCGGAAGGCTATCGTAAAGCCATCCGCATCATGGAACTGGCAGACCGTTTCAAACTGCCGCTTATTACATTCGTAGATACAGCCGGTGCCTATCCGGGTGTGAGTGCGGAAGAGCGCGGTCAGGCAGAAGCTATTGCCCGCTCACTGGAAATGAGCCTGAAACTGCGCGTTCCGGTGATCACTGTCGTGATCGGCGAAGGCGGTTCGGGTGGTGCGATTGCGATCGCCGTCGCCAACCGCGTTTATATGCTGGAACATGCAATTTATTCGGTGATTTCGCCGGAAGGTGCAGCGTCCATTCTGTGGCGTGATTCGACCCGTGCGAAAGATGCAGCCACCAATATGCGTATTACTGCGCAGGATTTGCTTGAGCTGAAAATCATCGACAATATTATTCCTGAGCCTCTGGGCGGCGCGCATCGCGGTAAAACCGCGATTATTGATGCTGCCGGTGATGTCATTGCTACAGCATTGAAATCGCTTGAAGGTATTGATGGTGAAACCCTCAAACAGGAACGCCGCCAGAAATATCTGGCAATGGGTCGCAATCTCTGATTACCGGCACTTGTTTGACTGTTTAAGATTCAGGCCGCGCTAATAGCGCGGCCTTTGTCTTTTCGGCTCTATAGTCAAAACCGGCGTTCTGTTGTAAATATTATCCTGACCCAGGTTTATAACACTTTATCAATCATACTGACCGATAATGTGGGACAAACTGATTGCGGCTAAAAATTTGCCTTTTTGCTATTTCAGGATATTTTGGTCTAACACTTACGAAATTCTGCCGGTGAATCTTATGAAACTCAGAACTGCAATTTTTGCTTCACTGATCGCAACCGTCGCTCTTGCCGGTTGTCAGGGCTCTGTTTTTGATGGTGTTGAAGCCAAGGCTGAACGTGAGCTGCCTTCCAAAGTTCTGGCTAAAATCAAAGCCAAGGGCATGAACAAAACTTCGCCGGTTATGGCGCGTATCTTCAAGGAAGAAGGCGTGCTGGAGGTCTGGAAGCAGAAAACCAATGGTCGTTATGACATGGTTGCCTCCTATGAAATCTGCAAATGGTCGGGTAAGCTGGGTCCAAAATTTGTTGAAGGAGACCGTCAGGCGCCGGAAGGTTTCTATTCAGTTTCTGCCGCGCAGATGAACCCGAACTCGCAATATTATCTGTCTTTCAATCTCGGCTTTCCGAATGCCTATGACCGTGCACATGGCCGCACCGGTCAGCATCTGATGGTTCATGGTGCCTGCTCATCAGCCGGTTGTTATTCCATGACAGATGAAAGCATGTCCGAGATTTATGCTTTCGGTCGTGATGCCTTTAAAGGCGGCCAGCGCGATTTTCAGGTTCAGGCTTTCCCGTTCCGTATGACCGCAGCGAATATGGCACGCTATAAGAGCGATCCGAATTATGAATTCTGGACCATGCTGAAAGAAGGCTATGACCAGTTTGAAATTACCAAAGTGCCGCCAAAAGTTGATGTTTGCGGCAAGCGCTACGTCTTTAACCAGAATTTCCCGGGACAGCAGGGAATTTCGGCTTCTGCCGCCTGCCCGCCAATGTCTCAGCCGGATTCAATCCAGTCTGCCTATTCCAGCTATCAGAAGACCTATGATGCAGCTTTCTCGACTGCTTTAAACAAGTCGTCCAAGAAAAATCTTGCACCATCAATTATGGGAATTCAGGAAGCGAAGCTGGTCTCTGACTGGAGTGCACGTCGTGCGCGCGGTGAGAAAGTATCACGCACACCGCCATCGTTGAGCCCTGCATCGTCAGAAACACCGGGTGCACCGGATACAGCAGCACCGACCGCGATTGCGCAGACCCCTGCTCCGGCGGCAACCACAACTGTTGCCACGACTGCTCCGGTTGCAGTCCAGCCGGAACTTGATCAGAATGTAACTGCGTCGGTGCCGGTACCTGCAAGCAACCCTGTTGCTGCAGAAACGACACCTCAGGCCGTGCCGGTTGTACCGTCACCGGAGAAGAAATCTCTCTGGAACAGAATGACCGGTCAATAATGATCACGTCTGAAGCGGCAATATTTTACGATTTTAAGGGGCTGCAATGCCCCTTACCTGTTTTGAAAACCCGTAAAAAGCTGCAAGATTTACAAGCCGGTACTGTGATCAGAATTGAAACCACTGATCCGCTTTCACCGCTTGATATTGCCCATTTTTGCCAATCCGAAGGACACACTCTACTGGAACAGCAGAGCGAAGGGCGCATCTTTCATTTTCTGATACAAAAGGGCTAGAGCGCGTGCGCCCTCTTGGACGCACAAAGCGCGCTCTAAGCTATCAGCCCTTCATAGAAAAGCCCGGTATTGCCAGCGGATTATCAGTTAGTGCCTGAGCATCCGCCTGATCAATACGCGGCTTGCCTAGAAACGTATCAAACAGATCGCGTATATAGGCCTCATCCAGATCTTTGGTAATCAGAACCAGACGCGTCTGATATTTGCTGTCCTGTAGTTCCTGCGGCCAGCTTTTCAGGCGTACCGGCGGGTGCAAAATCTGCTGTACACCATGGATAATCAGCGGGCGCTCAGGATCTTCAGCAACAGCAATAATGCCCTTCATGCGCAGCAATTTATCGCCATGGGTCGAGCGCAGCAAATCCAGAAACATCTCAATCGCCGAAAACGGTACCGGCGCATCATGCTTCAGTGAGAAAGAGCGGATCGCAGTATCATGGTGATGATGGTGGTGGTGATGTCCGTGATCATCATGATGATGCCCCGAACAACCGGCGCCGTGAACTTCGCAAATATGATCATCGTGATGATCATCATAGCTGTCGGCTTTCAGCCAGTTCTGCACATCCGGTGTTTTACCGGCCGGATTATACAGGCCGCAATCAAACAGAGATGCGTAACCAATCTCGTCAGCCACCACATCATAAATTTCCGCAGCCGGATTGATCGCTCTGATCCGTGCTTTTAAAGCAGTAAGCTGCTCTGCATCCGCAAGATCAGATTTGGTGATGGTAATCCGGTCGGCAACAGCAACCTGTTTAACAGCTTCAATATGCGCGTCGAGTGTTACCATACCATTCACAGCGTCAACGGCAGTAATCACACCATCCAGCTTCAGAACCTGCATCAGCACCGGATGCCCCATCAGCGCCTGTAAGACCGGCACCGGATCAGCCAGACCTGTTGTCTCAATCACAATGCGCTGAAGTTCATTGATCTTGCCCATCTGCACGCGCTCAATCAAATCCGCCAGCGTATCGACCAGCTCACCACGGACGGTGCAGCACAGACAACCATCCGCCAGCTGGATCACTCCGTCAGCAGCCTGTTCAACAAGCAGATGATCAATGCTCACATCACCAAATTCATTGATGATGACTGCAGTGTCCTGCAGAGCAGGATCTTTCAGCAGCCGGTTGAGCAAGGTCGTTTTTCCTGCACCCAGAAAACCTGTAAGCACAGAAACGCTGATTGGTTTGAAAGACATGGCAGGCCTTTAAAGTATTTCCGGTAAAATTACGAAACGTCACTATAAAGAAATCAGCCCAACGGGCTGATTTCTGTTCTCTCTGCGATACGCCCAATAAATATTCTGAACCGCTCAATTCACAGCAGTTGTCATATTTCCGCGCATAGGTCGCTGCAACGGGATCGGTACCTGCGAAATATGCAGAGCATTGCCTGCTTTCACATCCGGCGCTTTCGCAATCAAGCCAACCGGCACAGCCACAGGCTCACGGGTCATTGCTGTGATATAAGGTGAATTAATTTTCAGACGACCTTCAACATCGCGGCCATCCCAACGGTCGGACATCGCTTCCTGACTGCAAATCTGCGCACGCAAATCTGTGACCTGATTATTATTGCTGCCGTAAGGCGCAAGGCTTGCCAGTGTAGCACCGCCGCCGCCACGGGTGGAGAAACCGCTTTGCAACAATTCCGCAGCCTGTACGGTACGGTCTTCCTGTCTGGATGCACCCAGCACAATAGCAACAATAGTGCGGCCGTTACGGGTTGCTGATCCGGCCAGATTAAATCCGGAAGCGCAGATGAAACCAGTTTTCATACCGTCCGCGCCATTAAAGCGGCCGAGCAGAATATTGTAATTCGCCTGAACTTTTTTGCCCTCACCCGGATCAATCGCTTCCGTATTGAAGTAATGGGCATATTCAGGAAACTCACGACGCAACTGTGCAGCCAGCAGAGCCATATCACGGGCAGTCGTATAGTTGTTCGGATCCGGCAAACCATGCGGATTAGAAAAATTGGAGCCGAACATACCGATGCGCTTTGCCTCGGCATTCATCATTTTTGCAAATCCGGCTTTGCTGCCGCCAACAGATTCCGCCACAGCGACGGATACGTCATTGGCAGATTTGACCATCATAATTTTTAGAGCGCTGTCGAGTGTCATCACCGAACCGGCTTTATAGCCCATCTTGCTCGGCGGCTCTTTCGTTGCAGCAACAGACATACGCACCGGCGATTCCAGTGTTTTCTGACCAGAGCGCAAAGCGCGGAAAACCACATAGGCTGACATCATCTTGGTAAGCGATGCCGGATACCAGCGCTTAAAAGCTTCATTATGCGCCAGCACCTGCCCCGATGCCACATCGACAGACATATAAGGATTGGCCTCTGCCGCCGACATGCTTTGAGAAACAGCAAGGCATGACACAGTCATAGCCAGAACAGATTGTTTTAAAATACGCGGGATCATAGGATGACCACCTTTCAAGGCGAAATATTCAATAGACAGATGTCCGGATTTCATGCGCTCTATCCGCAGACCGATAACTGCCTTCAATTCAGCAGTTCTTCAATCGGGATAAAAAGGCAAAAATCCGGCAGTCAGAAAAAATGCCTTCACATTTTTACTCGGTTGCACTTTTCTACCTCAGTCCGGACATAAAAGGCAAAGACGGATTGGCGAAATTTTATAAAACACATTATGTTATCTGAGAGCGTTGTGTTTTACCCACACTGCCTCAAACTGGAAACAGTCGCAATTGCATAATTCCCGTAGCAAAAAAGCCATCGGGGTTACGTTATCCACACACAGTGCCCCGGAGGAGAGGCACACAGGTTCGGAGAACAGAAATGCCGCTTTTAGACCGCGCCGCTCAATTAAAACAGGAAGTAAGCCTGTGGCGCAGACATTTACACAGCAAGCCGGAACTACTCTATGATGTTCATGAAACTGCGGCATTTGTTGAAGAAAAGCTTCGCGAATTTGGTTGTGATCAGATTGTGACCGGTATTGGCCGCACCGGCGTTGTCGGTGTGATTAAGGGGAAAAAAGGTGCAGGTCAGGCCATTGGTCTGCGCGCCGATATGGACGCGCTGCCGCTGACAGAAACAGGCACACCGGAATGGGTTTCTCAAAATCCAGGCAAAGCACATTCCTGTGGCCATGACGGTCACACATCCATGTTGCTGGGCGCTGCAAAAATTCTCTGCGAGACCCGCGATTTCTATGGTGAGGTTATCGTCATTTTCCAGCCTGCTGAAGAAGGTGGCGCCGGTGGTCTGGCCATGGTCAAAGACGGCCTGATGGAGCGCTTCAATATTGTTGAAGTTTACGGCATGCATAATATGCCGGGTATCACAGTCGGTGAACTGGCAGTTTGCAAAGGCCCGATTATGGCAGCGACCGATGAGTTCACAATCACCATCAATGGCAAAGGCGGCCATGCTGCCCAGCCGCATCGCAATATTGATCCGATCGTTATCGGCTCGCAGCTGGTCACCGCTTTGCAGAGCATTGTTTCACGTGGATCAAACCCGCTGGATTCACTGGTCGTTTCAGTGACCAAGTTCAATGCCGGTGAAGCTTACAATATCATTCCGGAAAAGGCAGTTCTCGCAGGAACAGTCCGCAGCCTGACAAAACACAGCCGTGCTTTTGCCGAGCAGCGTATGCGTGCGCATTGTGAAGCCTTTGGTCTGCTTAATAATATCAAGATCGATCTCGATTTTAAAAACAACTATCCGGTAACATTCAACCATTCCGGTCAGACGGACATCGCTGCTGATGTCGCTGACAAAGTCAGCATCAATGGTCCGATCACCCGTGAAGTTGAACCGATGATGGGCGGGGAAGATTTCTCCTATATGCTCGAAGCCCGTCCGGGTTGTTATATTTTCCTCGGTAATGGTGAGAGCGCAAACCTGCATCATCCGGCCTATGACTTCAATGATGATGCCTTGCCATATGGCATGAGCTACTGGGTTGAGTTGGCACAATATCGTCTTAAAGATGCTCAGCTTACACCGGCTGAGAAAATAGCAGCCTGATCTCAGACTACAAATTAAACAGGTACCTGTTGAGCGAAGAGGCATAATCCCCTCTTCGCTTTTTTAATTCACCAGAGCATTATCCCGACGTCAAGTTGGATCAACTTGAACAGTCCGGGATAATGCGACAAACTAAAAAATCTAGAGTGAGCACTACGATCCAACATGAACGTAAACCACTCTAGAGATTATTCCGGTATTTTCTGCCCTGCCTGCCCTTGGCTTACAGTCAAAAAATCAGTATGTGTGCAAGAGACTATCCGGTCCCGTAGCTCAGTAGGATAGAGCGCAAGATTCCTAATCTTGAGGCCACTGGTTCGAATCCAGTCGGGATCACCACCTCTCCCATCACTGCCTCAGCAACTTGTATGTGCCGTGTGAAAACCTAAGTAAGAATGAGACATTCTTATTTCGGGCTTAATACAGGTGAATTGTGGTCATGGCAGATCATTCAGAAGCGGCATCCCCATCCAATAATCTGCGCATGGCCTATAAAACCGATATTGTCATTATCGGTGCCGGACAGGCCGGTTTATCCTCTGCCTATCATCTGCAAAAATCCGGCCTGAAAGCGGGCAGCAATTTTCTTCTTCTGGATAAGTCACCCAATGCAGGCGGAGCATGGCAATATCGCTGGCCTTCCCTCACCCTCAGTACCGTGAACCGGATTCATGATCTTCCGGGCATGTTCTTCTCTGATGTGCTGGAACCGGAAGTATCCGAGGTCAAAGCGTCGGTGGCTGTACCGCAATATTACGCAGCCTATGAAAAGAAGTTTCAGCTGCCGGTTTACCGGCCGGTTAATGTCAGTGTCGTTTGTGAGCGCAATGACCGCTTTCGTATAGAAACTGATCGCGAGACTTTTACTGCACGCGGCATTATCAACGCGACCGGCACCTGGGAGACACCAGTTATCCCGCATTATACCGGCGCTGAACTTTTCAAAGGGCAGCAGCTTCACACCCGCGATTATCAAACAGCCGAAGTGTTTTCAGGCAAGCATATCATTATTGTCGGCGGTGGCATTTCCGCTTTGCAACTGCTTGATGAAATTTCGCAGATCACCACAACGGCATGGGTAACCCGCACTGAACCGCAATTTCGTGAAACGCCTTTTACCGAAGAAGACGGCCGTGCTGCTGTTGCCATTGTCGAAGATCGTGTCCGTCGCGGGCTGGTTCCCGGCTCTGTTGTTTCCGTAACCGGCATTCCCCTCACACCGGCATTACGTGCTGCACGTGAGCGCGGCGCACTCAACCGCCTGCCAATGTTCAGCGAAATAACGGAGACCGGCATCCGCTGGGCTGACGGTACAGAACAAAAAGCCGATGTGATTTTATGGTGTACCGGCTTTCGCAGTTCCCTTGATCACCTGGCACCATTGCAAATCCGCGAAGCCAATGGTGGTATTGTTATGGGCGGCAGACTGGCAACACAAGTCATGAAAGACCCGCGGATTCATCTTGTCGGCTATGGACCTTCGGCATCAACCATCGGTGCCAATCGCGCCGGTGCTGCTGCAGCAAAAGAACTGATTGCATATCTCAATCTCAGCTAGGTCCACAGCCATGTCCAGGTTTACGCTGAAAGCTTTGATGGTAGATGTTGATGGTGTCCTGATTAATGGGCGCCCTCGGGACGGAAAGCACTGGTCGACAGATTTAGAAGCAGATCTCGGCCTATCACCCTCCCTGTTACAAGATAGATTTTTCACACCTTATTGGAATAAAATAGTCACCGGAAAACTGGATCTTCTTTCAGCACTCAAACCAGTGCTTTCAGAGTTAGCACCCCATCTCAGCTCGGATGATTTCATTATCTACTGGTTTAAGAATGATGCCCGCCTGAATACGGAGCTGATAGAGTCTCTGGAATTTTATCGCTCTGTTGGTGTGCGGATTTATCTTGCGACCAATCAGGAGCATTTGCGTGCTGAATATATTACGCAGACACTAAAACTAGGTGAGCTTGCTGATGCTGTTTATTATTCCGCAGCACTCGGCGTTAAAAAACCGGATCATAAATTTTTCGAAAAGGTCACTAACCTTTCCAAGCTACGACCAGAAGAGATCATTATGATTGATGATACGATTGCCAATATCATTGCTGCCAAAGAGTGCGGTTGGCATGCAATTCACTGGACGAAAGAGACTAGCCTCGCAACTGAATTGGCACAGTTCTGATTTCCTGAATTTATAAATTTTGCACACGCCACATTAAGATTTTGCTAACCACGATGATTCACGTGAAACAATTATGCTTTTGTTGCCACGGCCGGACTCAGAATAGCATTAAAATGCTTCGCGCTGCGCTAAGCCATATGATGCGCGTTGACCTCTCTTCGAGAACTGATTATTCGTTTTGATCGGGACGCGGAACAGAGGGAGATTTTCATGCGTACACTTATTATGGCTTTGCTCTCAACAGCAGCTATGGCCACCACTATGATTGCTGGTCCGGCAAATGCAAAAGATGTCAGCGTTGCGGTAACAGCAATTGTTGAACACCCTGCTCTTGATGCCGCCCGTGACGGTGTAAAAGATGCTCTGGCTGCTGCCGGTTATAAAGAAGGTGAAAATCTGAAATTCACCTATCAGTCAGCTCAGGGCAATCCTGCAACGGCTGCTCAGATCGCACGTCAGTTCATCGGTGAAGCACCGGATGTGATCGTTCCGATCTCCACACCTTCTGCTCAGGCTGTTGTTTCCGGTACCCGCGATATTCCGGTTGTCTTCACTGCAGTGTCTGATCCGGTTGGCGCACAGCTGGTTAAAAGCATGGAAAAGCCAGGCGGCAATGTTACCGGCCTGTCCGATCTTTCGCCGGTTGCTGATCACGTCAAGCTGATCAAAGAAGTTGCACCAAATGTAAAGACCATCGGTTTCCTTTATAATTCCGGTGAAGCCAATTCGATCTCCCTGCTTGAAGGTCTGAAAGCTGCTGCTAAAGAAGGTGGTCTGGAAGTGGTTGAATCTGCTGCGACCAAATCCGCTGAAGTTCAGGGCGCCGCCCGTGCGCTGATCGGCAAAGCAGACCTGATTTATATTCCGACCGACAACACCATTATCTCTGCGCTTGAAGGTGCAGTCAGTGTTGCAGAAGAAGCTAAAATTCCTCTGATGACTGCTGATACAGATTCCGTCAGCCGCGGTGCTTTCATTGCTCTCGGCTTCAACTATTACGATGTTGGCAAACAGACCGGTGAAGTCGTTGTACGTATTCTGAAGGGCGAAAAGCCAGGTGACATTCCGGTGAATGTTGCTGCCGGTACCGATCTGGTCGTCAATCTGGTTGCAGCTAAGAAAATGGGGATTGAAATCCCTCAGGCTGTTGTCGATCGCGCCAGCAAAGTCATCAAAGAATAATCTGCATTCAAACCGGTAAAGCTGCTTTACCGGTTTTTCATCATCCGGATATTCGGCAGAAATTTAAATCTGAATATCCGGACACTTTCCTTTGTGTCTTTCAAATTCAGCATTGATGCCGTGAAACGACACTCAGATATCAACAGGCAGGCTGCCCCGTAATTTCAAATCGTCAAAACAGAGACTCTGTGAATGATGTGTTTGAAAGTGCCGGCCGTCTGCACAAGCCGAAGGAACATTATTTTGAGTCTGATCGCTTTTTGGGGCGCGGTCGAATTAGGTCTGGTCTTTTCATTTGTAGCTCTCGGCGTTTATCTGTCATTCCGTGTGCTGGATTTTCCTGACCTGACTGTAGATGGTTCCTTTCCGCTCGGCGCAGCTGTAACTGCTGTTCTTATTCTTGCCGGTGTTAATCCTTGGCTCGCTGCGCTGATTGCCATGATGGCCGGTGCTGTTGCCGGACTCGTCACCGCGACTTTGAATCTCCGTTTTGGCATTCTTAATCTGCTGGCTTCCATTCTTACCATGACTGCACTTTTCTCAGTCAATTTGCGTGTGATGGGCAAGCCGAATGTCGCTCTGATTAATCAGGATACGATGATCTCACCTTTTTACGGGCTGGGTGTTCCTGAATATTATGTGCGTCCGCTTTTTGTTGGCGTGCTTGTGATTATCGCCACCCTGCTCGTCTGGCGCTTTCTGGAAAGCAATATCGGTCTTGCCATGCGTGCAACCGGTACCAATGCACGCATGGCACGTGCGCAGGGTGTGAAGACCGATCGCCAGATTTATCTGGGCATGGCTATGTCTAATGCTCTGGTTGCTCTGGGCGGCGCATTATTTGCACAGACAAACGGCTTTGCCGATGTCACCTCCGGTGTCGGTACAATTGTTGTTGGTCTTGCCGCAGTGATTATTGGTGAAACACTGTTCCGCACGCGCTTCCTGCTCTGGGCACTGGTCGGCTGTATCATCGGTTCCATTCTTTATCGTATTGCCATTCAGCTGGCTCTGGGCAGTGATTTTATCGGTCTGAAAGCTTCCGACCTAAATCTGGCAACAGCTGTACTGGTCACACTGGCACTGGTTCTGCCACGTCTGCGTCGTGGAGGTGCATCCAAATGATTGAAGTTTCAAATCTTGGTGTTGTCTTCGGTCGCGGAACACCACTGCAAAAACAAGCACTGTCCGGCATCAATCTGAAAATTGAAGAAGGCACATTTGTTACGGTGATCGGCTCCAATGGTGCAGGCAAGTCCACTTTGCTCGGAGCGCTGGCTGGTGACGTTCAGGCATCTGAGGGCAAAATCCTCATCGGCAATAAAGATGTCACCAAACAGTCCACTGCTGACCGTGCATCCATGGTTGCCCGTGTCTTTCAGGATCCGCTGACAGGCAGCTGCGGCGCATTGACGATTGAAGAGAACCTTGCCCTCGCTGCCATGCGCGGCAAAAAACGCGGCCTCTCCCATGCGCTCAATCATAAGCGCCGTGAGCTGTTCCGTGAGCGTATTGCAGGTCTCAATCTTGGTCTGGAAAACCGTGTGCAGGATCGCATGGATCTGCTTTCCGGCGGCCAGCGTCAGGCACTGTCTTTGATTATGGCAACCCTGACAGATTCAGAAGTACTGCTGCTCGATGAACATACCGCCGCGCTTGATCCGGGCATGGCAGATTTCATTATGAAGCTCACAGCCAAACTGGTCAGCGAAAACAAGCTGACAACAATGATGGTTACCCACTCCATGCAGCAGGCGCTTGATTACGGCACACGTACAATCATGCTGCACGGTGGCAATATCATTCTCGATGTTTCGGGAGATGAACGTAAGAACCTCACCGTTAAAGACCTGATTGATATGTTCAAAAAGGTACGTGGTGAAACATTGGATGACGATGCTCTGCTGATCCAATAAATAGTTCTGTTATATGAAATTAAAAATGCCGCGCTCATCCCGCGGCATTTTTATTTGAAAATACAAACACTGATTTCCCTTTCATTGCCTTTGTTGTAAACAGACTTATGGCACAGAAAAAAGCACATGAAGTTGACGGGTTTCTCGCCCGTCCGGCACAAACCGGAACGGTCATACTGATCTATGGACCTGACAAAGGTCTGGTCAGTGAGCGCGGTGCTAAATATGCAAAGCTTACCGGCCTGCCTCTGGATGATCCTTTCGCGGTCTTACGCATTGAAGCGGATGAGATTGACAAAGACCCTGCCCGCCTGATGGATGAGGCCAGAACAATTTCAATGTTTGGCGGCGATCGTCTGATCTGGATTAAAAATGCTTCAGCGCAAAAAAGTCTGGCCGAGGCTGTTAAACTGCTGATCTCAGAGCCACCTCAGGATACCTACATTCTGATTGAGGCAGGTGACCTGAAAAAGGGTGCCGGCCTGCGCAGCAATGTCGAAAATGGTGCAACCGGCATGGCACTTCCCTGCTATACGGACGATGCCCGTGGCATTGACGGACTGATCGATGATGTGTTGCAGGCCAATCATTTACAAATTTCCAACGATGCCCGTCAGTTTTTACGCCTGAGCCTTGGCGGTGATCGTCTCGCAACACGCGGAGAACTTGAAAAGCTTTGCCTCTATGCCCGTGGTCAGCAGCGTATTGAACTTGAAGATGTGCGGGAATCCGTGGGCGATGTGGCAGCACTCTCTCAGGATGAAGTGATTGATGCTGTTCTGATCGGTGATTTGTCAAAATTCAACACTGCCTTTGACCGTGTTGTAAATACCGGCACACATCCTTTCCTGCTGGTGAATAGTGCTATGCGCCAGTTCAGCCAGTTGCAAACTCTGCGCTATGCTATGGAAGCAGGAAATGTACCGGCAGGCCTTGTCGTTAATTCAGCAAAGCCACCGATCTTCTTCGCGCGTAAAAAACTCGTCGAGACAGCATTAGGGCTGTGGAGTGTTGCAGCACTCAACCGCGTGACAGACAGACTTCAGCGCACGGTTCTGGAAAGCCGTCAAAATTCAGCACTTTCAACTGCAATTATCAGACAGACTTTTATTGCTCTCACTGTAGAGGCAATCCGTAATAAACAGCGCCGTTAAAACTTCAACTGCTCTGGTTGCAGCATTCCATTTACGGTTTTTGATAATAAAAAAGCCGGTACAAAGACCGGCTTTTTTATTAATTTTAATATATCAGCTTTGCAAGCGACGGCAGATTTCATCCAGTTGCTCAAGAGAACTATAACGGATACGAACTTCACCACCGCGATCTCGGTGATTAATTTCAACTTTCATGCCGGTTACATCAGACAGCAATTTTTCCAGTGCGCGTGTATCGGCATCTTTTTCTACAGGAACACGTTCCGGTTTAACCGCCGGAATGCCCTTGCTTTCAGCCTGAGATAAAGCCTCTACCTGACGAACAGAGAGCCCCTCTTTAACAATGCGCTCAGCAACAGCATGCGGATTTTCCATTGTAATCAGCGTACGCGCATGACCGGCGGTCAAAGCGCCATCATTGATCAGTCCCTGCACTTCCGGCGGAAGTTTCAGAAGGCGCAATGTATTGGCGACATGGCTACGGCTTTTACCGATAACCTGTGCCAGATCAGCTTGTGTATAATCATGATCATCAATCAGAAGCTGGTAACCCATTGCTTCTTCTACAGGATTCAGGTCAGCACGCTGAACGTTTTCAATAATCGCCAGCTCAAGAGCAACGCGATCATCCACATCACGCAGAATAACCGGAATCTCGGTCAGCCCTGCGCGCTGTGCTGCACGCCAACGGCGTTCACCGGCAATCAGTTCAAAATGTTCGCGATTTTCAGGTGCCGGACGAACAACAATCGGCTGCACAATACCATGCTCACGAATGGATTGTGCCAGATCTTCGAGTTCAGCTTCTGTAAAAATGCGACGCGGGTTACGCGGGTTACGGCTTACAAATTCAATAGGCACATAACGTTCAAGCGGAACCGGTGCCTTACGTTCTTCCACAGGCCGGTCGATATCCCCAATCAGAGCTGCCAGACCGCGACCAAGACGCTTTTTTGAAGGATCATCGTTCATCAGTTGAATGCTTTCTGCAAATTGTTACGTATTCGAATCGAATATTCATTTTTTATGCTGCGGAACGAAGCTGACGTTCTCGCTGGATCACTTCAGAAGCCAGCTGAAGATATGCCTGGCTTCCTGCACATTTCAGATCATACAATATGGCTGGCTTACCGTGGGATGGTGCTTCTGAAACCCGAACGTTACGGGGAATAACAGTGCGATAAACTTTTTCGCCCATAAATGCGCGCACATCATCAACAACCTGATTGGCCAGATTGTTACGGCTATCATACATGGTCAGCACAACACCCTGAATTGTAAGATCAGGATTCAGCGAATTGCGAACCTGATTAACAGTTTCCAGCAACTGGCTAAGACCTTCCAGTGCAAAGAATTCGCATTGCAAGGGTACCAAAACAGAGTCTGCAGCAGCCATAGCATTCAGCGTCAAAAGATTAAGTGATGGCGGACAATCAATCAAAATATAGCTGAAATGATCCGCTATACCTGAATCAAAGCGTAACGCATCACGCAAACGTCTGGTTCTGTCCGGTGCATTGGAAATTTCCATTTCAATACCGAGCAAATCCAGCGTCGAAGCTATCAAATAAAGATTTGGCACATCTGTTGCAATTGCCGCATCCGGAACTGATGCTCCCTGCGTCAAAACATCGTAAGACGATAGCGGGCGATTTTGACGATCAACACCCAGTCCGGTACTGGCATTGCCCTGCGGATCGAGATCAACAATCAATACATTTTCACCGATTGCAGCCAAAGCAGTCGCCAGATTAATAGCGGTCGTGGTCTTCCCTACGCCGCCTTTCTGGTTCGCGATTGTTATAATCCGTGTTCTGTTATTCATAATAATTATCCCGAATAACTTCTGTTTCCAAGCATGACTGAATGAAAAACATTCAGCGCCGCTGTAAATTGCTGATTTCAAGAATGACAGAATCTGCTTCTATCGCGCTTTCATGCCGTATCAGATCGAACTTCCAATTTATCAGGCTTTCATCCACTTCACGCTGATAGTCTCGCCCTTTTTGAAACAATGCTTTAGCACCTTTTGTCATCCATGGCTCTGTCAGTTCAAAGAGTTTATCAAGCGAAGCCAATGCTCTGGCTGTGATGATTTCAGGAACCTGAATGAGGTCATAACAGCTTTCAATTCTCGCATTTACCACCTGCCCCGGAGCCTGAAATTGTGCCAGAGCATTTCGTAAAAATGCCGATTTTTTACCATTACTTTCAACCAGTCGAATTGCCCCCCCAGTTTGTTTCAGCATAACAGCCAAAACAATACCTGGGAAACCACCACCAGATCCCAAGTCAAGCCACTGTTTTGCCTGTGGCACTAATTTGAAAACCTGAACACTATCCAGAATATGTCGTTCCCAAAGTGTCTCAAGCGTATTTGGCGAAGCCAGATTGATTGCTTTAGACCACTTTTTAAACAGAGTTTCAAAGCCAATCAGATCATCTGCTGTTTCACGTGAAACAGATGGGTATATCTGTTTCAGTGAATCAAAATATTTATCTTTTGTCATGCTGGTTTTGCCAAATCACCCGAAATATCCTGTGCAATACCATGTCTGCGGATATGTGTTATCAATAATGCGATCGCAGCCGGCGTCATTCCTTCAATTCTTTGCGCTTCGGCAATATTTGAAGGATTACGTTTTTCAAGCTTTTGCTTCAGTTCAAGTGACAAACCGGAAATTCCAGAAAACTGAATTGATTGCGGAATAATCAATTGTTCTTCCCGTTCCATCACAGCAATATCTGCTGTCTGACGATCAAGATACACTGAATACTGCGCTTCAATTTCCAAAGCTTCTTTTGTAGCCAAAGACAAATCAGAAAATTCAGGCCAAATGCCGGTAAGACGTTCAAGATCAATATCCGGATAAGAAAGAAGATCATAAAGAGAGCGACGAATACCATCTTTGTTCAAGTTCAGCCCATGTGCTGCTGCTGCATTAGGCGTAATAGAAAGCGTCTGTGCAAGGTCTCTTGCTTTATCCAGCTCCTGCTTTCTTTCATTAAAACGCACCTGTCGTGCCGGACCAATCAACCCCCAGTTTTCACCAAGCGGCGTCAGACGAGTATCTGCATTATCTGCACGAAGAGAAAGCCTGAACTCTGCGCGAGACGTAAACATACGATAAGGTTCACTGACACCACGGGATGTCAGATCATCAATCATCACACCTATATAGGCTTCTGTACGCTGAAGAATAACCGGTTCACTACCACCAGCATGTCTGGAAGCATTCAAGCCCGCCAGCAAACCTTGTGCACCAGCTTCTTCATAACCGGTCGTACCATTAATCTGACCAGCCAGAAATAGTCCTTTAACACGACGTGTTTCAAGGCTACGTTGCAACTCACGCGGATCAATAAAATCATACTCAATAGCATAACCCGGCTGTAGCATCTTGGCATGCTCTAAACCTGGTATAGTTTTGAGAATATTGAGCTGAACATCTTCCGGCAAGCTGGTCGAAATACCATTCGGATAAACAGTATCATCATCAAGACCTTCCGGTTCAAGAAAAATTTGATGGCCGTCACGATCACCGAATTTTACAATTTTGTCCTCAATAGATGGGCAATAGCGCGGGCCTATGCCTTCAATATTCCCTGAATACATTGCTGAGCGATGTATATTATCACGGATTAATTGATGAGTAGCGTCTGTTGTACGCGTAATACCGCAATCAATCTGCGGCACTGTGATCTTATCCGTCATCATAGAAAACGGAACCGGATCTTCATCGGCAGATTGTTTATCCAGACTTGCCCAGTCAATCGTTTTACCATCAATACGGCAAGGCGTGCCGGTCTTTAAGCGACCTAAACCAAAACCTAAACCAATTAAACGCTCAGACAAACCAAGAGCTGGTTTTTCGCCCATGCGTCCGGCAGGGATTGTTTTATCGCCAATATGAATCAAACCATTGAGAAATGTTCCGCTCGTCAAAACAACAGAAGCACAATTGATAATGGTACCATCCATAAGCTGAACGGCTTTAACTGTACCATTTTCAACAATTATATCCGCTGCTCCGCCTTCAACAACCGTAAGATTGCTCTGCTCTTTGATAAAGCTCTGAATGGCCAGACGGTATAATTTACGATCTGCCTGCGTACGAGGACCTCGTACTGCTGGTCCCTTTCGACGATTTAATAAGCGAAATTGAATTCCGGCCTGATCAGCCGCTTTGCCCATCAAACCATCAAGGGCGTCAATTTCACGGACAAGTTGTCCCTTCCCTAATCCGCCAATAGCAGGATTACAGGACATAACACCAATCGTATCAAAATGGTGTGTTACTAAAGCAGTTTTAGCGCCTGTTCTTGCTGATGCAGCGGCAGCTTCGGTGCCAGCATGTCCACCACCAATAACAATGACGTCATAAAAACCTGTCATAATCATATCCAAAACTTGTTTGGTTTCACGTGAATCATCATTCTCATGTTCTCTCTGAAAAGGGAACACATAACTAGAGCATTTCACCATCAAGTTATTATAACTGAGTACTTATAATGATGTGAACAGCTATCGTTTATCGAGAGCGCGGTACTAAAAAATTTTACGCACTCACTCAAACTATGAGTAATAATTTCAGAACGGGGAATCTGCTGACTCAGAATAACTCTCTTGAGTCAAATCGTGTTTTAAGATTCCACAGAATGTTTCACGTGAAACACGTCTGATTGTTAATCAGGCTATATCATGAAAATTGTTTCACGTGAATCATTTTCCGATGCAGAATTGAGAAAATACAAGATCAAGGATATCTTCGACATCTACATCGCCTGTAATTCTTCCTAAATATTGAGAGGCGATACGTAAATTTTCAGCTCTCAACTCTAAAGGAATTTGGGTGGATTTATATGCTGTTTGAATTTCTGATTTACAAAGGTTGAGTAAATCAATGTGTCTGCGTCGTGTTGGTACAACATCATTATGCAATTTTGTTTTCTCTGAGATGTATGTGCTTAAATTAACTAAAAGTGTGCTGATTCCGTCATTGTTTTTTGTTGAAATCAGATAATTGTAATTTGGTGTAGAGGTGGTTTTTAAATCGACTTTATTGCCGATTGTCCAAATATCTGTCTGGAACTCAGAAATATCTACCGCAATCGGATTCGAGATATCTTCAATATATAAAATTAAATCAGCTTCCGCAGCTTTATCCATTGCACGCTGAATACCGATTTGCTCAACTTTACCTGTTGTTTCGCGAATGCCAGCTGTATCCGTCACGTAAGTTGCGACGCCATTCAAATTTAATTTCACTTCAAGCAAGTCACGCGTTGTGCCCGCTTCATCCGAAATAATGGCCACATCACGCGCGGCCAATAAATTCATCAAGCTGGATTTTCCTGCATTCGGTGCACCAATAATGACAACATGAAAACCATCGCGCAGCATTGATCCGCGTTTTCCGTCTTCAATGTGTTTTTCAATCTTTGCACAAAGATCCTGCATTTCGCTCCATACACGATCGGATACTGAACCCGGAACATCGCCCTCATCGGCAAAATCTAATTCGGCTTCAATGAAAGCTCGTGCCTGAATGAGTTTCTGTCGCCAATCCATATAAAGATTGCGTTGCGCACCGGAAGCAACTTGCTGTGCTAATCGTCTTTGTGTTTCCGTTTCAGCAGAGATCAAATCCGCCAGTCCTTCGGCCATAGTCAAATCCATTTTGCCGTTTGCAAATGCACGGCGCGTGAATTCTCCGGCTTCCGCTAAACGACATTTTTCAAATTCTGACAGGCTTTCCAGAAATTTTTCCACCACAGCAATTCCGCCGTGAATATGAAATTCCGCACAATCTTCACCGGTGAAGCTTTTAGGTCCCTCAAAGAAGAGTGTCAGACCACTGTCCAGAACTTCGCCTGTTTTGTTTTTTAAAAGACTGAAATGCGCTTTGCGCGGCTCGGGCAATTTCCCCACAATAGTTTCGGTAATGAATCGAGATTGCGGGCCTGATAATCTGATAATTGCCACGCCGGAAGGCAAACGCCCGCTTGAAAGCGCAAAAATAGTATCGTGATGAAAAGACTGCACTGACATCGAAAATCCATTACAAGTTAAGAGAATAATTGCCGTTCTTTAGCTGCTTGAAGCACTACCGTATCGGCTTGAATATCGGAAAGGCAAAGCCATGAACCCGACGCAAAGCCCAACACAAAACAATGCCAGTTCTAATCGCCTTCATACAGCGAACAGTACATATTTGAAACAGCATAGCGACAATCCGGTCAACTGGCAGCTCTGGGACAATGAAGCGCTCGATCTGGCCCGTCTTCATGACAAGCCGATCTTGCTTTCCATCGGATATTCTGCCTGCCACTGGTGCCATGTTATGGCCCATGAATGTTTTGACGATGAGCAAGTAGCTCAGTTGATGAATGAGCATTTTATCAATATTAAAGTTGATCGCGAAGAACGACCGGATATTGATCAGATCTATATGTCAGCCCTGACCGCGATGGGCGAACAAGGCGGCTGGCCACTGACAATTTTTCTAACTCCTCAGGGTGATGCTTTTTGGGGTGGCACATATTTTCCAAAACATGCCAATGGTCGCCTACCCGGCTTTATGGATATCCTTCAAAGCCTCGGCACTTTATGGAAAAATGACCGCGAGCGAATTAACGGCAATGTTACTGCGCTTAAAACACATTTGCAGAATGTTTTAACACCGGAAGCTAAGCCGGCAGCAAATGATGAAAGCATCTTCCAGCGCTATGCTGATACAATAGCCAGACGTATTGATACGACTTATGGTGGCCTCAGCGGACAACCTAAATTTCCGAACTTCCCGTTTATGTCGATGCTTTGGGCATCCTGGAAAGTCAGCCAGCAGCAACAGCACCATGATCTTTTTATTCTCAGCACCGAAAAAATGCTCAATGGCGGTATTTATGATCATCTTGCCGGTGGTCTGGCGCGCTACAGTACTGACGCATTCTGGCTCGTTCCGCATTTTGAAAAAATGCTTTACGATAATGCGCAGACAATCCGGCAATGCTTATGGGGCTGGAGCAGCACTCAAAATCCATTATTTCGGAATCGAATCGAAGAAATTATTCATTGGATTACAACTGAAATGACTTTGCCGGATGGCGGTTTTGCCTCCGGTCTTGATGCGGACAGTGAAGGTGTTGAAGGTAAATTCTATATCTGGGATCAGTCAGAAATAGACGGTATTCTCGGCAAAGATGCTCCTGAATTCATTGCAAAATACAATGTCAGTGCTGCAGGAAACTGGGAAGGCAGCAATATTCTTCATCGGCTGGATATGCTGAACTTCAACCAGGAAGAAGATGAAACCCTAAAGCCAATGCGGGAAAAACTGCTTGGTATCAGAAATATGCGTATCAAACCCGGTCGTGATGAAAAATGTCTGACCGATTGGAATGCCTATTTCATTCGCGCTTTGGCTGAAGCTGCCCGTGTTTTTAATCGCACTGACTGGCTCGAACTGGCAAAAAACACTTATCAAATCTTGATGCCTAAACAAGGCACAGCCATAAGTCATGTATGGTGTAATACTGAATCTACCCTCCCTGCCCTCTCCTCTGATTATGCAGCGCTCATCAATGCAGCTTTGTCACTCTATCAGGCTGATCCGCAGCAAAACTATATCGATGATGCCAAGTCATTGCTGATCTCACTCAATCAGCACCATCTCGATCAGAATGGTGATTACCGGCTGACAGCTTTGGATAATGATGATGTGATTTTTTATCTTTATGGCGATCAGGATGAAGCTATTCCAAGCTCTACCAGCCAGATTATCGAAGCGTGCACAAGACTCGCACTGATAACCGAAGATGAGGCGCTGCTGACTAAAACCAATAAGCTGGCAGAGCGTGCTTTAGGACGCGGCCAACACATGGCCTATGGACAGGCCGGTATTCTCAATGCGGCAGTTCAGCTGCTTGATCCGGTTAAACTGGTACTGATCGTTGAAGACACAGAGGATGAATTATACCGCTGCGCATCCCGCCATGCCGATCCTTGCCGTACAGATATCATTCTAAACCACCACCAAGCCTCACAGCAGCCGCAATGGGCATCTTTCCTGTCTCTGACTGGTAAACGCTCCTGTGCTATTCTCTGCCGCAATCAGGTCTGTTTGCCGCCGGTTTATAATGCAGCCGATCTGGAGAAATTACTATAATTATAAAAACAAAAAACGCCGCCTTTTTGAGGCGGCGTTTTTAATATCAGCATAATGAAACAAATTACGTATTCATTGAATCGAAGAATTCAGCATTATTCTTCGTCTGTTTCAGCTTGTCGATCAGGAATTCAATTGCATCGGTTGTGCCCATTGGCGCCAGAATACGACGCAGAACAAAGATTTTCTGCAGATCCTGACGTGGTACCAGCAGATCTTCCTTACGTGTACCGGATTTGAGAATATCCATAGCAGGGAAGATGCGCTTATCAGCAACCTTACGGTCAAGCACGATTTCCGAGTTACCGGTACCCTTGAATTCTTCAAAGATAACTTCGTCCATACGCGAGCCGGTATCGATCAGCGCAGTTGCGATGATGGTCAGCGAGCCGCCTTCTTCGATATTACGTGCCGCACCGAAGAAGCGCTTCGGACGCTGCAGTGCATTTGCATCCACACCACCGGTCAAAACCTTACCGGATGAAGGAATAACAGTGTTGTAAGCGCGGCCGAGACGGGTGATCGAGTCAAGCAGAATGACCACATCGCGACCATGCTCAACAAGGCGCTTTGCCTTTTCAATCACCATTTCAGCAACCTGAACGTGACGGGATGCCGGTTCATCGAAGGTCGAGGATACAACTTCGCCCTTTACCGAGCGCTGCATATCAGTCACTTCTTCAGGACGCTCATCAATCAGCAAGACGATCAGATAGCATTCCGGATGATTAGCGGTAATCGAATGCGCAATATTCTGCAGCAAAACCGTTTTACCGGTACGTGGCGGCGCCACGATCAGACCACGCTGGCCTTTACCAAGCGGTGCAACCAGATCGATCACACGGGCTGAATTGTCTTTATTGGTCGGAATATCCAGTTCCATTTTGAAACGCTCATTCGGATAGAGCGGTGTCAGATTATCAAAATGGATTTTATGACGGATCTTTTCCGGATCCTCAAAATTGATTGTATTCACTTTGAGAAGCGCGAAATAACGTTCGCCTTCTTTCGGGCTGCGGATCGGGCCTTCAACTGTATCACCGGTTTTCAGCGAAAAACGGCGGATCTGCGAAGGAGAAATGTAAATATCATCCGGACCCGGAAGATAGTTGGCATTTGCCGAACGCAAGAAGCCAAAGCCGTCCGGCAATAATTCAACGACACCTTCACCGATGATTTCGACTTCCTGAGAGGCAAGGCTCTTCAGAATAGCGAACATCAGTTCCTGTTTACGCATAACACTGGCGTTTTCAACCTGAAGCTCTTCAGCGAGAGCGAGTAAATCGACAGGTGTCTTGTTCTTAAGATCTTGTAGTTTCATTTCCTGCATGGGTGCGGAACTCATATTATAAAAGATTGAAAAAAGAAAAATGCAGTTGTGCGCTCATAATGGTCATGAGGGGCATGACCGGCATCGGAAACCTGCTATTCTTGAAGGAAGGTGTCTTTCCTTAACCGGTTCCGGTGATTTGAGCAAGGGGCAGACCGCTTAGAGGTGCCAAAAAAATAGTCAGACAGAATGAAATTACGCTCTAAACGGAGCTTAAAGCGTAATTTCTTAGCTTAAATAGTGATCAGAACGGCTTTACGACAACCAGAATGACGATCAAAATCATCAGAACTGTCGGAATTTCATTCACAATACGCCAATGTTTGGTTGATTTGGTGTTTTTATCCTGAGCGAACATCCGCACGCTCTTGGAAAGATAACCATGCAGACCGGACAGCAAAACAACCAGCAAAATCTTGCCGTGCAACCAGCCGCCACGGAATTCAAAAATTTTCCATGCCAGCCACAGGCCTAAAACCCAGGTCACAATCATCGCCGGATTGATGATATAACGCAGCAACCGGCGTTCCATGATTTTAAAAGTTTCGGATGCTTGCGATCCGGTCTTTTCCTGACTGTGATACACAAAAAGCCGTGGCAGATATAACATGCCTGCCATCCAGGCGATCACAGCAATAATATGAAAAGCTTTGATCCAGAGATAGGCTGCATCAGTTGCCGCAAAAAACAGCGCATAGGCTGCAATGGCAGTGATAGCGACAGCAATCACTGCTCTCACAGCAGGATTGCCTGTATTTGTGCCGGATTTATCCATTATGCACCTGCCTGACGGATACGATTGACCATTTGAGCGACATTTTCGAGCGGCGCCTGAGGTGTAATTCCGTGACCAAGATTAAAGATCAGCGGTCCCTGCCCCAGTTTTTCGAGAATAACATCCACGCCTTCATCGAGAGCCTTACCACCGGCAACCACGCGCAGCGGGTCGAGATTGCCCTGTACAGCGCCTTGCTGCTGTAGTTCTTGTGCAAAGGTCAAAGGAACAGACCAGTCCAGCCCAAGAGCATTTACGCCGGTTTTGGCGCGGTAATCCCGATAGAGCATCCCTGCTCCTTTCGGAAAACCGATAATCACAGCATCAGGATGGGTTTCGCGGACTTTTTTAACAATGCGGGCAACCGGCTTGATACAGAAATCTTCAAAGCAATCTTCATCCAGCACGCCGGACCATGAATCGAAGATCTGAACGGCATCGGCACCGCAATTAAGCTGCTCAATCAGATATTCCGCAGAAATATCTGCAAGATCAGTCAGCAGTTTAATGAAAACATCGCGGTGCTGATAGGCAAACAGACGTGCCGGTGCCTGATCCGGCGTGCCGTGGCCGGCGATCATATAGGTGGCAACAGTCCACGGGGCACCGCAAAATCCGAGCAGCGTGGTTTCATTCGGCAATTGCTCGCGCAAACGGCTGACGGTTTCATAAACAGCGCTTAATTTGGCTGCTTTACCTGTAATGTCGAGATCTTTGATTTCATCAACTGTCACAGGTGTCATTAAAGGTCCCCTTCCTTCTTCAAAGCGAAGGTCACGTCCAAGAACGTGAGGGATGACAAGAATATCTGAAAAGAGAATGGCTGCATCAAAGCCATAACGGCGGATAGGCTGAAGTGTCACTTCCGTTGCCAGTTCAGGATTATAACACAGATCAAGAAAGCTTCCTGCTTGCTGTCGTGTCTGTCGATATTCTGGGAGATAACGTCCTGCTTGTCTCATCATCCAGATTGGTGGTGGAAAGACGGTTTCACCTTTGAGAACGTTCAGAACTTTACGTGTCATGCGATTTACCCACACCGGTTTTCCCCGGTTATCCCATAAAGAAAGTGATGATTTTTGGATTCTTATGATTCTTAGAGTCTGTTGATAACGGGGATTAAATGTTTCCCTGAGTTTTCCCACAGGCTGATCATGAAAACCGGCTGATGTGGATAAATTGCCCATCAATCGGGAAAAAGCAATGCGACCAAAAATTCATCAATAAAAACTGATACTTATTGAAAATATCATTCATGTTATCCTGTGGACAACCATTGAATGAATTCTTTCCAACTTTGAATTGCTCCTGTTACCCACAGTGTTTATTGTCACGAATATACAGTCAGGTGCGCTGTGGATGAATCCTGTTTAAATCAACAGGCAGAGAAAGACGTCTCAGAGCCGGTACTTTTTACACACAGCCATCAACAGGGATGTGAGAAATCTGTGACAAAGACTCTTTCTTACTTTCATCTTCATCTGATTTCAGATGCAACAGGAGAGACTCTCCTTGCAGCAGGCCGTGCGGCGGCCGCCCAATACAGCCATGCGCGGGCGATTGAGCACATGTATCCGCTGATCCGAACCGAGAAACAGCTGGCTAAAATTCTGGAGAATATTGATGCCGAACCGGGCATTGTTCTCTACACGGTCGTGGATCAGAAACTGGCTTTGAAGATTGATGAAGCCTGTTCGCAGATGGGTATTCCGAGTGTTTCTGTGCTGGAACCGGTGCTGGCGACTTTTCAGTCTTATCTTGGTGCTCCTGCGCATCGCCGCGCCAGTGCGCAACATGTGCTGGATGCCGATTATTTTCGCCGGATTGATGCACTTAATTTCACGATGGAGCATGATGACGGGCAATTACCGCCGGATCTGGAAGAAGCAGATATTATTCTGATCGGCATTTCACGTACATCCAAAACACCGACCAGCATTTATCTGGCCAATCGCGGGATCAAAACGGCCAATATTCCGTTGGTTTTAGGCATACCGCTGCCGGAAGCGCTGCTTCATGTGAAAAAGCCGCTCGTTGTCGGGCTGATTGCCAGTGCCGAACGTATTTCTCACATCCGTCAGAACCGGATGCTGGGCACATCTCCGGGGCTGGATACGGAAAGCTATACGGATCGTATCAATATTGCGCAGGAACTGGCCTATGCCCGCAATATTTGCGAGCGCAATAACTGGCCGGTGATTGATGTCACACGGCGCTCTATCGAAGAGACAGCCGCAGCTATTCTGGCTCTGCGTCCGCGTGTCAGATCGGATGATTGATAGCGTTTTTCGCTGTTCTGAGTGGTGAAATATCTGATATTATTCAAAGAGTATATTTTCACTCGCGTACAGGCAGTGATTTTTTTGATATTTGAACGGAGTTTTCAATATGGCACTGCCTTTGATCCTTGCTTCTCAAAGCCCTTTTCGTGCAGCACTTTTAAAAAATGCGGGCATTCAGTTTACATCGCAGAAAGCCAATATTGATGAGCGCGCGGTGGAGGCACCGCTATATGAAACCGGTGCAACGCCGGAAGACGTGGCGCTGATCCTTGCAGAAACCAAAGCGGAAGAAGTGAGCGAACGTTTTCCGCATGCATTGATTATCGGTTGTGACCAGACATTGTCACTTGGGAGTGAAATTTTTCACAAGCCTGCGGATATGGATGGCGCACGCCGCCATCTTCTAGCTTTGTCGGGTAAAACCCATCAATTGAACAGCGCAGTGGTGCTGGTTCAGAACGGCCAGACCGTATGGCGTCATGTTTCGGTGGCTTATATGACTATGCGTCATCTGGAACCGGGCTTTATCGGTCGCCATCTGGCGCGTGTCGGTGATATTGCGCTTTCCAGTGTGGGTGCTTATCAGGTTGAAGGTGAAGGTATTCAGCTTTTCGATAAAATTGACGGTGATTATTTCACCATTGTCGGTCTGCCATTACTGCCTTTGCTGAAAGAATTGCGTGCCAGAGGGATTATTGATGGCTGAGATGAAACGTGCTTTTGTAACCGGTTTTCCGATTAAACATTCTCGCTCACCTTTAATCCATAATTACTGGCTGCAACGCTATGGTTTGAGCGGTTCTTACAAGGCCATTGAAAACAGCTCCGAGAACTTTCCGCATTTTGCTAAAACCCTTGCAGAACAAGGCTTGAGTGGTGGTAATGTGACCATTCCGCATAAGGAAACTGCCTTTGCATTATGTGAAAAACGTGATGCGGCAGCTGAGGCCATTGGGGCTGTGAATACCCTGTGGATAGATGCGGAAAATAAGCTCAATGGCGGCAATACGGACGCCTATGGTTTTGCTGCTAATCTTGATGCGCAATTGCCGGATTGGGACAAAGGCGGTCAAACTGCTTTAGTGCTGGGTGCCGGTGGTGCCAGTCGCGCTGTTCTCTATGCTTTGCTGAACCGTGGTTTTGAGAAGATTATTGTGGTGAACCGCACTGTTGAGCGGGCGCAGGTTCTGGCCGGTCATTTTGGCTCAAAAATTGTAGCTGCCGGCTGGGATAAGGCACAGGGCGTTGTCAGCTCTGCCGATGTGATTGTGAATACAACGTCACTGGGTATGAGCGGTCACGGCGAGGCAGAAGCTTTTCCGCTTGATTTCTCTGAAGCGAAAGCCGGTGCGGTTGCAACGGATATTGTCTATATTCCTTTGGAAACACCGTTTTTACATCAGGCGCGTCAGGCTGGTTTACGCTGTGTGGATGGCCTTGGCATGTTGCTGCATCAGGCGGTGCCGGGCTTCGAGCATTGGTTTGGTGTGCGTCCTGAGGTGACAGATGAGTTACGCCAGATCATATTGGATAATGTTCAAAAATCTTAATAGGCAGACTTATGATTAAGCTGGGGCTGACTGGTTCAATAGGCATGGGAAAATCTACAACGGCGCAGCTTTTTGCAGAAAAAGGCGTGCCGGTTTACGATGCTGATGCGACAGTCCACCAGCTTTATCAATCTGAAGCCGTGCCGCTGATTGCGGAAGCTTTTCCGGAAGCTGTTATTGATGGGCAAATTGATCGTAAAATTCTGTCGGCCAGTGTTCTGGGTAAGCCGGAGCAGCTTAAAAATCTTGAGAACATTGTTCATCCGCTTGTCCATGCTAAAGAGCAGCAGTTTTTGCGCGATGCTGAAGCCAAAGGTGCCAAACTGGTGGTTCTGGATATTCCGCTGCTGTTTGAAACCGGCGGAACGAACCGTGTGGATCAAATCCTTGTAGTTAGTGCGCCTTATGAAATGCAACGGGAACGGGTGCTTTCCCGTGAGAATATGACAGAAGAGAAATTTCAGTCTATTTTGGCACGTCAGATGCCGGATGCTGAAAAACGCGCAAAAGCGGATTTTATTGTTGATACGGGGCGGGACAAAGATTTTGCCCGTCAGCAAGTATCAGATATTTTAGAAAAGCTGTTAAACGCAGTTGTATAAGTAATTTACAGGACGAACCATGCGCGAGATTGTTTTCGATACAGAAACCACCGGCCTTGAGAAAAATGAAGACCGTGTGATCGAAATCGGTTGTATCGAGATGGTGAATAAATTCATCACCGGCAAAACATTTCACATCTATATCAATCCGCAGGGCAAAAAGGTTCATCCGGATGCATTGGCGGTTCATGGTATTACCGATGAAAGCTTGCTGGATAAGCCGGTTTTTGCTGACATTGCGGATGAGTTTCTGACCTTTATCGAAGGCGCAAAGCTGGTCGCGCATAATGCGATGTTCGATATCGGCTTTTTGAATGCCGAACTGGAGCGCATTAACCGGACACCGATTTCTACCGACGTAGTGATCGATACGCTGGCTTTGGCGCGTCGCAAGCATCCGATGGGGCCAAACACGCTGGATGCGCTGTGTAAGCGCTATGGCGTCGATAATGCGCATCGTAAATTGCATGGCGCGTTGCTTGATACGGAATTGCTGGCAGAAGTTTATATCGAACTGCTTGGCGGCCGTCAGACATCTTTGGGCTTGAGCGTACAATCATCAAGTGAAGCGACCAATGGCGACGAACCGGTTGCCGAAATTGTACTGAAAGCACGGCCAAAGCCCCTGCCCTCACGGCTGACTGCAGATGATCTTGCAGCCCATCAGAAGCTCATTGATAAAATGGGCGATAAAGCCGTCTGGAAAAAATATCTGAACTGATTTTTTCAAAATATAAAAAAAGCCGCTATGTCTCAGACATAGCGGCTTTTTAAAAAAAACATCGTGCAAAAAGCTTAGTTTACCTGAGCTTTAGCCTGTTCTTCAGCCATACGCTGCTGGAACATAGTTGCGAAATCGATCGGGTCGATCATCAGCGGCGGGAAACCGCCATTGCGTGTTGCATCAGCAATGATCTGACGGGCAAACGGGAACAGCAGACGCGGGCATTCGATGAACAGGATCGGCAGCATGTGTTCCTGCGGAATGTTCTGAATGCGGAAAACGCCGCCATAAACCAGTTCTGTGCTGAACAGAACTTCTTTGCCTTCGCCTGCCTGTGCGGTCAGGGTCAGAACAACGTCAAAATCGCCTTCAGCGATTGGATTTGCGTTCACATTAACATTGATGCTGATGTTTGGCGCATTTTCACGCGGACGCAGGGAAAGCGGTGCATTCGGGCTTTCAAAGGAAAAATCCTTGATATACTGAGCCAGAATGTTGAGGGATGGCTGTGCACTACCGTTACCGTTCTGTGCTTCGTTTGGCGTCTCTGCCATTATCATATACCTTTTTGTTAACGATGATCGACAGATCGTCGAACAGCATGACAACACAGGATATTGTGCTGTAACACTTTGAAAGCTCATACAATTTTATTGAGAAAACAACTTCAGAAGAAGAAATTAAACCATAAAATTGATCTCGTGGTTTCAGAAAATCAAAGCTTGTGCAAAAGTAATCCGAAACTTGTGCCATTTGGCTAGCATATGTGCCTTTTGCAGGCAATAACGCTTGGTATTATTTGATAAAGCTAAAAAGAACAGGCATTGAAATAAGACAGGACAATGAATTGCATGTCCGTTTGCTTTTCCTCATTTTCTGTTGTCTTCAATCTCTTTTGGGTCCTGTCCCCAGGGAGAGTCATTACTCTTTTTGGCAGTATCGGAGAAACTGGAATAATCCTCAGGATCAAGATCAATAATATCATCATCCTGCGGAGCGTTTCTCTGAGTATATGATGAATAACCGGCACCGCTTGCCTGAAAATTACCCGCCATGACCACACGGTTGCGTAAGAACCGGTTCCAGATCAGATCGCGGACAAACGGGATAAACAGCAAGAGGCCGATAATATCGGTCAGAAAACCCGGAATAATCAGCAGGATACCGGCAAAAATAAGCAGAGTTCCATGAATAATTTCACGTTCAGGGGCACGGCCTGCCGCAGTTTCTGTTTTCATCTGGTTGAGCAGGCTCAGACCCTGACGGCGCAGCAGGGCAAAACCCAGAACAGCACTGAGGACAATCAGGCCAAGTGTTGCCAGCACGCCGATTTCGGAACCGACAATGACAAAGCCAGCAATTTCAATAAATGGCAGTGCTAAAAACATGAGCAGGCTGATCGGACCTAGCATTTTCTTCACGGGTGATTGACCTCTTGATGGACAGACGACAGATGCGGTTTTGACCGTAAATATGCCGGATTATGAAATTAAACAGAATATATAGATAAGAATGCCTGTTTGGCATTTGAATGCCGGAATGCAGTGAACTATATATTTTTTTAAAACATAGCGTTTTTATGGTATCTTATCAGCAGATTATGGCTGATGACAGCGTATCTGAAGGCTTTTTCGGTATAAGGATCAGGCCTGTTACAGCATATTCTGAATATGCTCTGTAAAAAAGATATTGTATAATTCATCAGTACAGGCAAAACCTGAGACTGAGGTGTTCATTGTGTGATCCGGCAGATAACTGCGGAGATAGTTGGCGAGCGGTATGAATTTTTTCAGTTTTGGCACATTCTTTTTCTTCATCGTTGCAGTGATTATTTTCCTGCAATTACGTAGCGTGCTGGGAAAACGCACAGGTAATGAGCGCCCGCCATTAGATCCGTATACACGGCGCGAGGAAGACACAGCGCAGGCGTCTCAGCAGAAAGATAATGTTGTCGCCTTGCCGCAGCGCCAGACCATTGAAAATCAGGCTAAAGATTTCAAATCGATCGATGCGATTGCCCCTGAAGGCACAGAGCTGAATACCGGTCTGCGCAATATCCGTGCACAGGATGCCAGCTTTGATCCGAAAGAATTCCTCAATGGCGTGAAAATGGCCTATGAGATGATTGTACTGTCCTATGCGGACGGCGATCGTAAAACCTTGAAAAACCTGCTTTCCAAAGATGTTTATGAAGGTTTTGATGCTGCGATTAAAGAACGCGAAACCCGTGGTGAAAAGGTCAATTCCACCTTTGTCGGTATCAATCAGGCGAAAATTGTTGCGGCTGATATGAAGGGCAAAGATGCACAGGTTACAGTGCGTATTGTCAGTGAGATGATTTCTGCAACGCAGGATAAGCAGGGCAATATTATTGATGGCGATCTGGAAACAGTTGCGGAAATCCGTGATGTCTGGACTTTTGCACGTAATACCGCAAATCGCGATCCAAACTGGAAACTGGTTGCTACAGAAGCGGAAGACTAATTCCCGTTGCTGAAATTATGAGAGGAGCAGTGTGATGTCAGATCTGTCTGAAAAACACTGCTCTTTTGACATTTTAGATTTCGCTGATTGTGACGGCTGGGCACAGGATGATCACGCAGCGGCGTTTTCTGCATTTTTAAAATGCGCGATCTATGCGGAAACAAATATTTATAAAAGCGGGATTTTAGGCCCGAAATTTGAAGAGCTTTTACCGGTTTTTGTAAAAGCACGCTCATTGGCAGCATCACAGCAAGTTAGCGCTGATACAGCGCGTGCGTTTTTTGAGCACCATTTCTATCCTGTCAGAATTATTCCACATGACCGGAAAACCGGTTTTGTAACCGGTTTTTATGAGCCGGAAATTGCGGCTTCCCGTGTAAAAACGGCGCAATATTCTGTGCCGTTTTACCGAAAGCCGGCAGATCTCATTAAGCTGGATGCGGATAACCGCCCGAAACATTTGCCTGAGGATATGGCCTTTGGCCGTTATCACAACGGGCAGGTGACAGAGTATTTTGACCGGCAGGCGATTGATCAGGGGGCATTGGCAGGGCAAGATCTGGAAATCGCCTATGTTGCGGATAGAGTGGATGCTTATTTTGCTCATGTACAGGGCGCTGTGCGGCTGAACTTTGAAGACGGCACACAGATGCGTCTAACCTATGCGGCCAAGTCCGGTCATGGCTTTACGGGCGCCGGACGCGTCCTGATCGATAAAGGAGAGCTGGAACCTTCACAGGTCACCATGCAGACCATCAGGCAATGGCTGGCAGAGAACCCTGCCCGTGTTGATGAAATTCTATGGCATAACCGTTCTTATATTTTCTTCCGTGAGGCACCGGTGGATGATGCGGCGGCAGGGCCGGTGGCAGCTGCCAAAGTACCCCTCACCGCACAAAGATCGCTGGCGGTTGATCGTAAATATCATTGCTTTGGCACGCCGTTTTTCATAAATGTACACGGACTTTTAGAAAATGACGGTTCATTTTGTCATTTGATGATTGCACAAGATACCGGATCAGCCATTCTTGGCCCTGCCCGCGGCGATCTGTTTTTCGGTTCCGGCGATGAAGCAGGCCAGCTTGCCGGCCGGATACGTCATGATGCGGATTTCATTATGTTACTTCCCCACAAAAACGGAGCGGAGTAGTGCGATGAAAACCACGAAGAAAAAACGCTCTGTACCACGCGTTTCGGATAAAAATATAATGAGAATGTTGAAAAATCCGAAAGAAGAGCAGAAGCCTGCGGAAATTGCACCGAAGCAAACCTCCGGTTTTCTGAAGTCGGAAGATCGCATTCTCTGGGAAACCGTTGCCCGCACCACCCGTCCTTTACGCCCGGTCGCCAAACGGCCCGCCTTTGCGATTGAGGATATGCATCTGTGGGATATGGAAAACGGGTTGAATATTCCGCAGCGGGTGCAGGCAGAACCTGTGAAAGCCGCAACAGCAAAAGCTGCCAGCGAAACATCTCTGCAAACGCGTAAAAAGCAGGATACGGTCACCAATCCGCTCCATGATATTGACCGGCCGACCATCCGTAAAATTGCCAAGGGACGTGTTGAAATTCAGGCACGGATCGATCTGCACGGTATGCGCCAGCGCGAGGCGCATGATCTGCTTTATGGTTTTCTTGCGGATGCATGGCACAGAGGTCTGCGCTTTGTGCTCGTTATTACCGGTAAAGGCACATCTATGGGCAGTGACGGGGTGTTAAAGCAGGCGGTGCCGCATTGGTTCTCTACTCCCCTCTTCCGCCTCTATGTGAGCGCCTATGAGGATGCTGTGCGCCATCACGGCGGGCAAGGTGCGCTTTATGTCAGACTGCGCAAAACACCGGCTGAGAAGCTTGCAGAACGCCAGTCTCTCCAATTGAATAAACGGTCACTATCATGACGCCATTTGGGCAGCGGTTACGGCAGTTGCGTGAAGAACGGGGTGTCAGTCAGAAAGAGATGGCCGCTGCCATTCGCGTTTCTGCTGCATATCTCTCGGCATTGGAGCACGGGCGGCGCGGACAGCCGACCTGGGATTTGCTGCAAAGAATGATCGGTTATCTGAATATTATCTGGGACGAAGCCGAAGAACTGCAAAATCTTGCAATGATCTCGCATCCGCGCGTGACGATTGATACGGCGGGATTATCACCGGAGGCCACAGAGCTGGCCAATCTGCTGGCCAATCATATCCATATTCTGGATAAAGAAACGATCACAAATCTCAGCACAATGCTGCGGCAGGCTTATAAAAAGCACCGCAGCCTGCGCTAAACTGTTTAATTAAAACAGTGATTGCAAATCATCCATTTTGGAATTGACCAGCCATCCATAGTAATTTTCCTGCGGCAGCTGTTTATTTGGTTTACCTGCATTGGCAGCAGCCAGTGCACGGGCACGTGAATCCGCACCGCCGGTATTATACAAAGTTGCTGTAATACCCGGATTTTTCGAAATATCGAAATCGGCATATTTCTTGTAAGAACTGATGGAATGTTTGATCGTCGCTGCCATATAAGCGAGGCTCAGATCCGGATCCATAATGGTTTTATAGACCTGCGCACCATTCTCTGCGTTGAGTTTTGGCAGGCCGGAAACACGATTGACCGTATCGGACATTTGCAGCGCGGTCAGCGGGCTGATCTGACCGAGGCCAAAGGTCTGACCGGCATAGAAAGGCTGGAAGAATACAGCGGCAAAGCGGTTATTCGGATAGAATTTACCATCGACTTTTTTGCCACGGAATTGTGTATCCCAGATGTTTTCGCGGCAGACCCACAGAGAATAGCTGTCGGACAGGCCTGAACATTTCGCAAATTCTGGACGCTTGATAAAATCACCGACAGCCTCGCCTTTATATTCAAAGCTGACGCCTTGTTTCACATAGGAAATGGCTTTGACATAATAGGTCTGCAACTGGTCATAGGCATCAACATTATAGGTATGCTCACCAATGATTGCACCGGCAATATGCACGGGATCAATATTGTAGGCGGCAGCTGTTGATTTGATTTTTGAACGCAGATTACGGTCGGTTTTCAGAAGCGTATAAATCTTCTGATATTTCGCTTCATATGTTGTATTCAGCTTTTTTGTACGGTTGGCCGAAGCGCCAGGAATTGGTGGCTGTGTCGCATTACGATTGCCTGCCGGTACAACTGTCATTGCCTGTGCGGCTGAGATGAGTGCGCCTGAAATGATTGTGGATGCAAAAATACCTGTTCCGGCTGCGATTGCGATCTTTTTAAAAGGATGGCCGAGATTCATAAGTATTTTGCTCCATTTGCACTTGCTCTCATTACTAAAAGAATTTCAGGAAAGCACGGCATTTTAACTTCGTGCAGAAAATAAGAAACCCTCACGCACAAGTCGAGAGGGTTTCAAAACTTAACTGCATCTGATGTGTGAATGTCACACAATACTGATATGCGCGTTTATAGCCTGATTACAGAATAAAGCGCGACAGATCGATATTCTTGGCCAGATCACCGATACTGTTGCGGACATAATCCGCATCAACGGTAAAGACGGAGCCGCTTTTATCCGGCGCGTTGAATGAAATATCATCCAGCACTTTTTCCATCACTGTCTGCAAACGACGCGCACCGATATTCTCAATGGTGGAATTGAGATCAACGGCAATATCCGCAAGTGCATCAATTGCATCATCCGTAATTTCCAGCGTCACTTCCTCTGTGGCCATTAGTGCCACATATTGTTTCAGCAGGCTCACTTCAGTTTCGGTCAGGATCGAGCGGAAATCTTCACGTGTCAGGGCATTGAGCTCAACACGGATCGGCAGACGACCCTGCAATTCCGGCAAGAGATCCGATGGCTTGGCCACATGGAACGCACCGGAGGCGATAAACAGGATATGGTCGGTTTTGACCGGTCCGTATTTGGTCGCAACGGTTGTGCCTTCGACGAGCGGCAGCAAATCGCGCTGTACGCCTTCGCGGGAAACCCCTGCCCCTGTACCGCCTTCACGCGATGCGATCTTGTCGATCTCATCAAGGAAAACAATACCGTCGTTCTGGGTTGCTTCCAGCGCTTCCTGTGTCACCTGATCCTGATCAAGCAGCTTGTCGGATTCATCATTAATCAGCAGCGCATAGGATTCTTTGACGCTCGTCTTGCGCGGCTTTGTACGCCCACCCATCGCCTTGCCAAGCATATCGCTCAAATTGATCATGCCGATATTGGCACCCGGCATGCCCGGAATTTCAAAACCCGGCATACCCGAACTGGTATCGGCAATTTCAATCTCGATCTCTTTGTCGTCGAGTTCGCCTTCACGCAGTTTTTTACGGAAACTGTCGCGGGTTGCAGGGCTGGCTGTTTTGCCGACCAGTGCATCCAGCACACGCTCTTCCGCATTAATATGGGCTTTGGCTTTGACCTCTTCGCGTTTTTTCTCGCGGACAAGGCCAATGGCGATTTCCACCAGATCACGGATGATCTGTTCCACATCACGGCCGACATAGCCGACTTCGGTGAATTTGGTTGCCTCAACCTTGATAAAAGGTGCGCCGGCCAGTTTGGCAAGACGGCGTGAAATTTCTGTTTTACCGACGCCGGTAGGCCCGATCATCAGAATATTCTTCGGCATCACTTCTTCGCGCATCTGGCCTTGCAGCTGCTGACGGCGCCAGCGGTTACGCAGGGCAATAGCTACAGCGCGTTTGGCTGCATTCTGACCGATAATGAAGCGATCAAGCTCAGAGACGATTTCACGGGGAGAAAATGTGGTCATATTTATCAGGATCCGCTTTGCCACTGCCGGATAAAGTCGAACGGATGCAGCAGCATGATAACATTAAGAATGAGGTTGTCTCGAATAACGATAAGGGCAAGAATTTCGAAAAACACTGCCGTGGCGACTATCACCCATATAGGAAGCCGGGCTGCCAGAAAAAAGCCCAGAACCATGGAGAGCGTATCGAATACGGAATTGAGGATACTGTCGCCGAAATAATCTACGGAAGATGTATTGGCACGGTAACGATCAATAATGAAATTCGAATTCTCCACCAGCTCCCAGCCGATTTCTAAACCAAGCGCCAGCAGCAACCGCACATGCAGCGGTGCTTTTGGTGCAATCAGCCAGAACAATCCGTAAAAAAGAAAGCCGTGAATGATGTGGGACAGCGTATACCAGTCAAAGAATTGCTGGGAGTTTTCATTACTGTTCACTTCATTCACGAAGAGACGGATTGTTCCGCATTCACAAACCGGTACACGACCCATCATATAAAGGATAACTGCCTGTATGGTTGTCGTTATCCCGATGATGAGCAGGATTTTGCCCCATGGCCACGATGAGCCGGTTACTTTGGATGAAACGGGTGATGCGTTCACAATATACCTTTAGCGAAAAACAGAATTAAATTTAGTTTTCGCATAATTGGCAGCTTCTTACGCGCAATCAAGACTTTCTACGGTGAAATTGCTGTTTGTGTAGACACAAATTTCAGCGGCAATGGTCATTGCTTTACGGGCAATGGTCTCCGCATCCATATCTGTATCAATCAGCGCGCGTGCTGCCGACAGGGCATAATTGCCGCCGGAGCCGATGGCCATAACGCCGTTTTCCGGCTCCAGAACGTCACCAAGACCGGTAATAGCCAGAGTGATGTTTTTGTCAGCAACGAGCATCATCGCTTCCAGTTTGCGCAAATAGCGGTCCGTACGCCAGTCTTTGGCCAGTTCTACGGATGCCCGCATCAGCTGATCCGGATATTGTTCCAGTTTGGCTTCCAGTCGCTCCAGCAGGGTGAAAGCATCGGCTGTCGCACCGGCAAAACCGGTAATTACACTGCCGCCTTTGCCGATACGGCGTACTTTGCGGGCATTGCCCTTCATAATGGTCTGGCCGAGGGACACCTGTCCGTCACCGGCGATCACCACTTTATTGCCCTTGCGCACGGTAACAATGGTGGTGCCGTAAATTGTATTCGGATTATGTTCAATCATTTGCGCAACTCCGCTGATTGGTATTCATCAAATCGATCTGCTGTATTTATGTTCTCATACGTAAATTACAACGGACAATAATACACCCTGTATGATCAAAGCATTTGGCAAAACTCAAGCTCTGTACAGAGCATTTGTAATTATTAGAATTTTTGGAAATGCTCTGCTTGTTAGAATTAAAGCACATCTTACCCGAAAACCGCTTCACACTTTTCGGGATGTGCTCTAGAACAACCTTGGAGAAGAACAAGATCGGGTTATCAATATGAGCAATCAGCGTACAGCAAAAGTCAGCCGCAGCACCAAAGAAACCAGCATTGAAGCTGAAGTTTTTCTGGATGGTACGGGTCGTTTCGATATTTCGACCGGCGTTGGCTTTTTCGATCATATGCTGGAGCAATTATCGCGACATTCGCTGATTGATATGAAAATCACCACCAAAGGTGATACGCATATTGATGACCATCATACGGTTGAAGATACCGGTATTGCGATCGGCAAGGCCATTGCGGAAGCTCTGGGTGAGCGTCGCGGTATCGTGCGCTATGCCTCGATTGATCTCGCCATGGACGAGACACTGACCTCTGCGGCACTCGATGTATCCGGTCGTCCGTTTCTGGTGTGGAATGTGGCATTCAATGCACCGAAAATCGGCACATTCGATACAGAACTGGTGCGCGAATTCTTTCAGGCGCTGGCGCAGAATGCAGGCATTACCCTGCATGTGAATATGCGCTATGGTATCAATAATCATCATATTGCCGAGACTTGTTTCAAGGCTGTGGCGCGCGCATTACGTATGGCGATTGAAACCGATCCGCGGCAGAAAGATGCCATTCCTTCGACAAAAGGTACGCTGAAAGGCTGATTATGGCCAGCTATATCGTTCTGGAACCAACGGATGCAGTGAAACTGAAGCCGGTTAAAGCTGTCAGCGGTGACCATACGATTTTCGTGCGCGATGAGTTTACGGTCTTTGCTCTGATCCTGCCGTTTCTCTGGCTGCTTACGCATCGGCTGTGGTGGCATGCGCTGATGGTTGCACTGATCAGCTGGGGCGCATTCAGCGTTTTAGGCTCATATCTTTCCTCGGCTTTTGTCGTTTCCGGCCTGTCACTTTTGCTGTCGCTGTTTGTTGCGCTGGAAGGGCGTAACTGGTATCTCACGGCTCTCAGACGCAAAGGTTATGAGGAGGTGGCACTGATCAGTGCCAATGACTTGAGTGATGCGGAAATTCTTTATTTTTATGGTGCGTCAAAACCTGCTGAAAAAGCGGAGCCTCCGGCTGATACTCCCGCCAAAGCAGTGTTGAAAAGCACAACCGGCAATAGTGTACCCGATACGGAAAACACTATGATCGGTCTGGTTGAATATCACGGAAGGTCGTGACATGCGTGTTGCCATTATTGATTATGGTTCCGGAAATCTCAAATCGGTAGCCAAGGCTTTTGAACGTGCGGTATCGGATATGGGCAGTCCTATTCATGTGGACGTGACCAGTGATGCCAAAGCCGTGCTGGCCGCAGATCATATTGTGCTGCCGGGTGTCGGCGCCTATGCCGATTGCCGTCGCGGACTGGATGCCGTTGCCGGTATGGTTGATGCGCTGGATGAGGCTGTGCAGCATAAAGCGCGGCCGTTTCTCGGCGTTTGCGTTGGAATGCAGCTGCTTTCAACGCGCGGTTTGGAAAAAAGCACAACCGATGGTCTGAACTGGATTGAAGGCGATGTGCGCGAGATGAAGCCGTCTGACCCCGCTTTGAAAATCCCGCAGATCGGCTGGAATACGATTGAGCTCAAGCATGATCATCCGGTTTTCAATGATATTGCGACCGGTGAGCATGGTTTGCATGCCTATTTCGTGCATTCCTATATGTTTGATGTGAAAAACAGCGCTGATGTGCTGGCAACCACCAGCTATGGCGGATCAGTCACGGCGGCAATTGCACGCGATAATATCGTCGGCACGCAGTTCCATCCGGAAAAAAGCCAACGCCTCGGCCTTAAACTCATTACTAATTTCCTGAAGTGGAAGCCATGATACTTTTTCCGGCAATTGACCTGAAAGACGGTGAATGCGTTCGCCTGAAACTGGGTGATATGAACCAGTCCACGGTTTATAACACTGATCCTGCAGCTCAGGCGAAAGCCTTTGAAGATCAGGGATTTGAGTGGCTCCATGTGGTTGATCTGAACGGCGCTTTTGCCGGTTCCAGTGTCAATGGTGCAGCAGTTGAAGCTATTCTCAAAGCAACCAAAAATCCGGTTCAGCTCGGCGGGGGTATCCGCACGCTGGAGCATATTGAGGCATGGCTTTCCAAAGGGCTTTCCCGTGTCATTCTCGGCACCGTTGCCGTGCGTGATCCGCAGCTGGTGATTGAAGCCTGTAAAGAATTTCCGGGCAAAGTTGCGGTTGGTATTGATGCCAAAGGCGGCAAGGTTGCGGTTGAGGGCTGGGCAGAGGCTTCAGAACTCGGCGTGATTGAACTGGCGCAGAAATTTGAAGGGGCAGGGGTCGCAGCGATTATCTATACGGATATTGACCGCGACGGTATTCTGGCAGGCATCAATTGGCCTTCAACTCTGGGCTTGGCAGAAGCCGTGTCTATTCCGGTGATTGCTTCCGGCGGGCTTGCCTCGATGGATGATATTCATCGCATGACGCAGCCTGATGCGCGCAAGCTTGAAGGTGCGATTTCCGGTCGTGCGCTTTATGATGGCCGTATTGATCCGACTGAGGCGCTGGCAATCTTAAAAGCCGCGCGGGGAGGCAATAATGCTTAAAGCACGGGTTATTCCATGTCTTGATGTTAAGGACGGGCGCATCCGTCTGCCCGCAGCGCAGCGAGGACAGACAAACTTTAAAAAGACGCGCCGGACCGGAGGCGAAAATGCTTAAAGCACGGGTTATTCCATGTCTCGATGTAAAAGACGGGCGTGTCGTCAAGGGCGTCAATTTTGTTGATCTGATTGATGCCGGTGATCCGGTGGAAGCTGCAAAAGCCTATGATGCAGCAGGTGCTGACGAATTGTGCTTTCTCGATATCACTGCATCCTCCGACAATCGTGAGACGATTTTTGATGTGATTGCGCGTACCGCTGAGCAATGTTTCATGCCGCTGACAGTCGGTGGCGGTGTACGTGCCGTTGCTGATATCCGCAAACTCTTGCTGGCCGGTGCCGATAAGGTTTCAATCAATACTGCTGCGGTACAAAATCCTGATCTGATTGCAGAAGCAGCCGATAAATTCGGCAATCAGTGCATCGTAGTCGCCGTGGATGCCAAGAAAGTATCGGCGCCAAGCGAGGCGGATCGCTGGGAGATTTTCACCCATGGCGGTCGCAACGCAACCGGTCTGGATGCGATTGAGTTTGCCCGCACAATGGTTGATCGCGGAGCAGGGGAAATCCTGCTGACCTCGATGGATCGTGACGGCACTAAAGTTGGTTATGATCTGGCGCTGACCCGCGCTGTGGCAGATGCTGTAAGTGTTCCGGTGATTGCATCCGGCGGTGTCGGCTCGCTGGATGATCTGGTGGCTGGTGTTAAAGAAGGTCATGCCAGCGCGGTATTGGCAGCATCTATTTTCCACTTCGGCACTTACACAATTGAAGAAGCTAAACGCTATATGGCAAGTCACGGTATTGCTATGCGTCTGGATGATATTCAGCATTACAGCGGTTCCAGTTAAGACTGAATCGTTGGAACCGCTGTAACTATTTGTTTTTACGCATTATCCGACGCAAAACCGGTTCCCGTTTTTGCTGGAAATGCTATAAATATTCAGAGGTTTTTCAAACAGAAAACCTCTGTTTCTTTGGTAAAATTAAGTTGTTTTATGCAATGAGGGGTGCTTTTCATCCCTCATTTGCTTTAAAGACCACTGGCATTGCTGTGCGGGATTCTTATCGCGCATTCCATAAATTGCACTGAAACGGGAGTGCAGCATGACAAATTTCACCCTTGCTGAGCTTGAGCAGATTGTTGCAAAACGCGCAGCGGCCACAGACGGTTCATCTTATACGGCCTCATTGATTGCCAAAGGTCAGCATAAGGCCGCCCAGAAACTGGGCGAAGAAGCGGTTGAAACTGTTATTGCAGCAATGATGCAGGATGAAAAAGCTGTTATCTCGGAGAGTGCCGATCTGCTCTATCATTTGATGGTGGTTTGGAAAATTGCAGGGGTCTCTCTGGAATCCGTAATGCAGGAGCTGGACAACCGCACGTCTCAGACCGGCCTTCAGGAAAAAGCTGCGCGAAAACCGGAATAACCGGAAGTCTTCATTCGCAATCCAGTTTATTCAGAGATCGAAATGCACTCCATGGATCTTTTTAAAAAGACGCATTATTCGCCTTATCAGGTTTTTACCGCTGCGGAATGGGCAGAGTTTCGTGCCGATACGCCGCTGACCCTGACATTGGATGAAGTGAAGCGTCTGCGCTCACTCAACGATCCGGTGGATCTGGATGAAGTGCGCCGGATTTATCTGTCGCTGTCGCGTTTGCTGTCCACCCATGTTGAGGCGCTGCAATCGCTTTATAAGCAGCGCAAACAGTTTCTGATGAAAGATGATACGGTCAAAACACCGTTCATTATTGGTATTGCCGGTTCTGTTGCCGTCGGTAAATCGACCACAGCGCGTATTCTGAAGGAATTGCTGCGCCGCTGGCCGTCCAGCCCTAAAGTCGAGCTGGTGACCACTGACGGCTTTCTCTATCCCAATGAAGTGCTGCGTGCTGAAGGCCGGATGGAGCGTAAAGGCTTTCCGGATAGTTATGATGCCGGGGCTATTTTGAATTTCCTGTCTTCGATGAAGGCAGGGATGAGCCATGTTGAGGCACCGGTCTATTCGCATCTGACCTATGACGTGGTTGCCGGTGAGCATGTGAAAATTGACCGGCCGGATATCCTGATTTTCGAAGGCATTAATGTTTTGCAGGTGCGTGATCTGCCTGCGGACGGCAAAGCCGTGCCGTTTGTGTCGGATTTCTTTGATTTCTCGATTTATATTGATGCTGATCCGGTGCTGATCCACAAATGGTATATCAATCGCTTTATGAAACTGCGTGAAACGGCGTTCCGTGATCCGCAGAGTTTCTTCCACCGTTATTCACAATTGTCGGAAGAAGCAGCACTATCGATTGCCGAAGGCCTGTGGACGAATATCAATCTCAAAAACCTGTTTGAGAATATTCTGCCGACACGCCCGCGCGCGGATCTGATACTGCGCAAGGGCGAAAATCATATGATTGAAGAAGTCGCGCTGCGCAAAATCTGAGTTTTGCTATGTGAAAAAGCCCCGCTGTTGCTGACAGGCGGGGCTTTTTTATTAAAACTATAATTATCCCAGAGGGGGAATACGCAGAACCTGACCCGGATAGATTTTGTCCGGCGAGGTCAGCATCGGCTTATTGGCTTCAAAAATCTGCGGATTTTTATCACCATGACCTTTGCCATACTGGGCTTCAGCGATTTTCCAAAGATTGTCGCCCTTTTTCACAGTGTAGAAAACCGGTGCTGCACCTTCAGCTGTGCCGTCAACTTTCAGCTCTGAGGCTTCCACTTTGGAAACGCCGAGGGAGTTACCGACCGCAATAATTGCTTTTTCAAAAGCGGACTGATCTTTGACATTACCCGTCAGAACAGCTTTGTCGCCCTGCACAGAGACCTGCACATCGCCGGTGCCGAGATTGTGGGAATCCAGCTCTTTTTTCAGATCTTCAGCTTTAGGTTCATCGTCACCAAAACCAAGTTTGGTACCAACCGATTTCACGAAATCAAATATGCCCATTCTGTCTCTCCTTTTGGTATCAGGTACGATCCGGTAAAGAATATAGGCAGATATATGAATTAAGAAAGCCGGTTATTTTAAATACCGCTATTCTTGCCAAATTAGTCCGATTTGACCCGCTGGCGCATTTTCTTGACATCTGAACGTCCGGATTTTGCTTTCAGGCGCCGTTCAACAGAACCTTTGGTCGGCTTGGTCTTTTTGCGGGGCGGCGGCGGCGGTTTGGCAGCCTCGATGATCAACGCAATCATTCGGTTGCGGGCATCTTCGCGGTTTTTTTCCTGACTGCGGAAGCGGCTCGCTTCAATCACAATCTCACCGTCTTTATTGGCACGCTGCCCTGCAAGGCTCATGAGACGCGAATAGACATCTTCCGAAAGTCCTGCCTGCAGAGCTGAAAAACGCAGCTGTACGGCCGTAGAAACCTTATTCACGTTCTGTCCGCCGGGACCCGACGAGCGGATAAAGTTCTCTTCCAGCAGATTTTCGTGAATACTGATCCGGTTGGTAATGCGGATAAGATGTTTGTTTTGTTCCGTCATGAGCGGATTTATAACGGAATATCCTGAAACTGCGAAGAGAAGTGCAGAAATAAAAAAAACGGTGCCTTTAAAGGCACCGTTCTTAAATTCAGAACTGCAGATTATTTATTCAGCAGCAATGGCCTGAGCCGGTGCAGCCGAACGCACTTCAGCATCAACATGATCTTCAAACTTGGCGAAGTTTGTGATGAACATGTTGGCCAGTTTTTTAGCCTGTGCATCATAAGCAGCCTTGTCTGCCCATGTGGAACGCGGGTCAAGAATGCTTGAATCAACACCCGGAACTGCAACCGGAACTTCAAAACCGAAATTCGGGTCTGTGCGGAATTCTGCACCATTGAGCGAACCATCCAGCGCTGCGGAGAGCAGGGCGCGGGTTGCCTTGATCGGCATACGGTTGCCTGTGCCATAGGCACCGCCGGTCCAGCCGGTGTTCACCAGCCAGCAGTCAACTTTGTGCTCAGCAATCAGCTTACGCAGCAGATCGCCGTATTCCGAAGGATGACGCGGCATGAAAGGTGCGCCAAAGCAGGTGGAGAAGGTTGCTTCCGGCTCGGTTACACCTTTTTCTGTACCGGCAACCTTAGCGGTGTAGCCGGACAGGAAGTGGTACATAGCCTGAGCAGGGGTCAGCTTGGCAATCGGAGGCATGACACCGAACGCATCAGCAGTCAGCATGATGACGTTTTTCGGCTGACCGGCAGTACCGGTTTTGGATGCATTGGAGATGAAGTCCAGCGGATAGGCTGCGCGGGTATTTTCTGTGCGCGAACCATCGTTGAAATCCGGCTGACGGTTTTCATCGAGAACAACATTTTCCAGCACAGTGCCGAAACGCTGTGTTGTGGAATAGATTTCCGGTTCAGCTTCTGCCGAGAGACGAATGGTCTTGGCGTAGCAGCCGCCTTCAAAGTTGAAGATACCGTTTTCGCTCCAGCCGTGCTCATCATCACCGATCAATGTGCGGGTCGGATCCGCGGAGAGGGTGGTTTTACCGGTACCGGACAGACCGAAGAAAATCGCGGTGTCACCGTTTGGTGCTTCATTGGCCGAGCAATGCATCGGCATAATGCCTTTTGCAGGCAGAATGTAGTTCAGAGCGGTAAAGACCGACTTCTTCATTTCACCGGCATAGGAAGTACCGCCGATCAGTACAACTTTGTTGACCAGATCGCAGGCAATCACGGTTTCTGTGCGGCAGCCGTATTTTTCAGGATCTGCGCGGAAGGACGGCAGATCAATAATGGTCATTTCCGGCATGAAGCTCTGCAGGGCAGCAATTTCAGGACGGATCAACAGGTTGCGGATGAACAGCGAGTGCCAGGCAAATTCGGTAACAACGCGAACTTTGATATTGTGCTCAGCGTCTGCGCCGCCGATCAGGTCTTGAACGAACAGTTCTTTGCCTTTGGCATGCTCGATGAAATCGGCATGCAGCTTGGCAAAGTTTTCCGGGCTCATCGGCTTGTTGTTATCCCACCAGATCTGATCTTCGGTGGTTGCATCGCGCACAACGAATTTGTCTTTAGGGCTGCGGCCTGTGTGCTGACCGGTAACGGCCATCAACGCGCCCTGAGCAGTTACGGTCGATTCATTGCGGCGGATTGACTCTTCATAAAGCTGGGCGGGCCCAAAATTATAATAGACCGCGGCGAGGTCTTTTAGCCCCGACGTTGCAATGGAAGCAGCTGGGTTGCGATTGCCAGTCTCGATCATAATTTTCACTCGCAGTTTTAGTGGTTGGTCAACAGCGCATTTTCTCTCCGCGCTAAGGCAAAGTCACAACCAGATTAGCGAGACAATTTCAAATCTTTAATCGTTTAAAATTTTTTAAATTTTTTTTAAATCGTTTTTATATGATTTATTTTCCGGCTATCCACATAGCATAAGGCAAAAAACGGGATAAAAATGAGCCTTAAATTAAATGAGAAAGTGCGGTTGCCTTACTTTGTACTTAATTTGTGCTGCTTAAAAGACGTGCTATATATTGAATAGTTGAATTTGATTGAGGAGAAACGACCTGATGAAGGAAGTTCCGGTAACACAGACCATTGCGCTCGTAGATGATGACCGTAATATCCTGACTTCTGTTTCCATTGCTCTGGAGTCGGAAGGCTATCGGGTTGAGACCTATACAGATGGTGCGTCCGCACTGGATGGCTTGACTGCGCGTCCTCCGAACCTCGCGATTTTTGATATTAAAATGCCGCGTATGGATGGTATGGAACTGCTGCGTCGTCTGCGTCAGAAGTCTGATCTTCCGGTCATCTTCCTGACCTCTAAAGATGATGAGATCGATGAATTATTCGGCCTGAAAATGGGTGCGGATGATTTTATCACCAAACCATTCTCACAGCGTCTGCTGGTAGAACGCGTGAAAGCGGTTCTGCGTCGTGTGGCTGCCCGTGAAGGTGCGGTTAAAAATCCGGGTCAGCCGACAAAATCATTGCAGCGCGGCCAGCTGGAAATGGATCAGGAGCGCCATACCTGCACGTGGAAAGGCGAACCGGTCACACTCACTGTGACAGAATTCCTTATTCTGCATTCGCTGGCACAGCGTCCGGGCGTTGTGAAAAGCCGTGATGCGCTGATGGATGCGGCTTATGATGAGCAGGTCTATGTTGATGACCGCACAATCGACAGCCATATCAAACGTCTGCGTAAGAAGTTCAAAGTTGTTGATGATGATTTTGAAATGATTGAGACACTTTACGGTGTTGGCTATCGCTTCCGCGAGGCGTAAGTCTCGCAAAACTAAGAAGCATGAGGCGTAAGCCTCGCAAAATTAAGGAACACGAGGCGTAAGCCGCGTAAAGCTTAAAATTATGAGGCGGAAGCCTTGCAAAACTAAGAAGCATGAGGCGTAAAAAGCCTCGCTAAAATAAAACTACGAGGTGTATAAGCCCTGTAGATATTTAAAGCACAGGACATCATGGGCTTATCAAGCACGTCTGATGTCCTGTGTTCAGCTAAAGGAACTGATCGTTTTTAATGGTCGCTGAAACGGAAAACAGAAACATAGAGCGACGCAAGGAACGTGTTGCGCGAAGACAGCGTTCGCTTGTCTGGCGACGTCTGTTTTCACCGCTGCGCCGCTTGCTGGGCAATTATGTGTTTTCCAGCCTGACCAAACGTATTCTGTTTCTCAATCTCGCAGCATTGGCGGTGCTGGTTTCGGGGATTATGTATCTCAATCAGTTCCGTGACGGGCTGGTGGATGCGAAGATTGAAAGTCTGCTGACACAGGGTAAGATTATCGCAGCCTCGATCGCCTCTTCGGCAAGTGTCGATACCAATTCGATTATGATCGATCCGGATAAATTGCTGGAACTGCAAGCCGGACAGAGCATTACGCCTTCTCCGGATTCTCCGGATAACTGGGAATTTCCGATCAATCCGGAAAAAGTCGCACCATTGTTGCGAACGCTGATTTCGCCGACCAGCACCCGTGCGCGTATTTACGATAATAATGCCAATATTCTGCTGGATTCCCGTCATCTCTATTCGCGCGGCCAGGTGCTGAGCTATGATTTGCCGGAGCTGGATGAAGAAGATCGTAGTTTTGGCGACCGTATCAGCATCTGGTTCAATAATCTGATTAACCGCAATAGTTTGCCGCTTTATCAGGAGCAGCCGGGCGGTAATGGTTCTGTTTATCCGGAAGTAATTACAGCGCTGACCGGTTCTTCGGGCAAAGCACAACGCCGCAATGAAAAAGGCGAGCTGGTTGTGTCTGTGGCTGTGCCAATCCAGCGCTATCGTGCAGTGCTTGGCGTATTGCTGATGTCAACCGAGGGCGGCGATATCGACAAGATCGTGCGCGGTGAGCGCAATGCGATCCTGCGTGTCTTTGTGGTTGTATCGCTGGTTATGGTAATCCTATCGCTGTTTTTGGCATCTACCATTGCTAATCCGCTGCGCAAATTGTCAGAAGCTGCTGATCGTGTGCGTAATGGTATTAAAGGTCGTGTGGAAATTCCGGACTTCTCTGATCGTCAAGATGAGGTCGGTCATCTCTCGACATCGATCCGCGATATGACCGACGCGCTTTATGCTCGTATTGAGGCGATTGAAAGCTTTGCGGCCGATGTTAGCCATGAACTGAAGAACCCTCTGACATCACTGCGCAGTGCAGTTGAAACGCTGCCGCTGGCAAAAACCGATAGTGCAAAAAACCGTCTTCTCGATGTTATCCAGCATGATGTGCGCCGTCTTGATCGTCTGATTACTGATATTTCGGATGCGTCACGTCTCGATGCCGAGCTTGCCCGTGAACATACGGATCGTGTGGATATGCAGGCGCTGCTCAATAATATCGTGGCAGCGGCGCGGGAAGTACGTCGCAATAAGATTGGTACTAAAATTCTGCTCGATATTGGTAAATTACCGGCAGGGGCAAAAGGTTTCTATTTGCCGGGGCATGATCTGCGTCTTGGTCAGGTCGTGTCAAACCTGATTGAAAATGCCCGTACCTTTGTGCCGGAAGATAATGGTGAAATCCGTGTGTATCTGGCGCATAAAGGCTCTAAAATTCAGGTAACCGTTGAGGATAATGGTCCGGGGATTGGTGCAGAAAATATTGAGCGTATTTTTGAACGTTTTTACACGGATCGCCCGTCATCTGAAGCATTTGGTCAGAACTCCGGTCTGGGATTGTCGATCAGCCGGCAGATTATCGAAGCGCATGGCGGCACGCTGACAGCGTCGAATATTCTTGATCCGGAAAATCCTGAACATTGGTTGGGCGCGCGGTTCCTGATTGATTTACCTGCAGAATTACCGGAAAATACCAAGCGTCAGCGCACACAGGTCGCACAAAATACTGATAATTGATGAAAAGCGGAGAAACACATGGCTAAATCTGAAGGGTTTGTGTTTCATGCCACATCTTTGGTTCTCGGTTCTTTCGGTGTTTTACTGTGCGGCAGTTCGGGTTCAGGTAAATCATCGCTGGCTTTGACACTCATTGAACGGGCGCAACAGGCGGGGCGTGTCGGTACGCTGATTTCTGATGATCAGACCATTCTTAACATTACCAATAAAAAGCTGATTGCATCGACACCTTCGGTTATTGCCGGAGCAATTGAAATTCGCGGTGCGGGTCTGTTTGAGGTACCATATCAACCGCAGGCAGAGGTCAATCTGCTGGTGGAACTGGTTTGTGCTGATAAAGCGCCGCGCTATCCGAGAGATGAACAACGCGATCTGACAGGATTTATGCTGCCGGTTCTGACATTGCCGGAACTGACCGGCGGCTGTGATTCGCTGCAATGTGCCAGAGCAATTGAAGCTACTTTATTTATGAAACGCTGGGACGGCAGTAAGACTGCCTAAAGCGTAAGGCCGAAAATATATCCGGTTTACGAATGATATCGTACTTTTTTAAACTGCCACAGCATCCGGTCGCGTGCAGGGCATGCTGACATACAATGTTTTTTTAACGGCTGATTGATAGATATCGACAAGGTTTAGTGCGGCATAACCGACGAAAATCATGGGGGGCTTTATTTTTTGCTTGCACTCATTATTCTCGGTGCCAACATAGACGGTCTGGCCAATGTTGAAAACCTGATTGCACAGTCAGGTTCTGTTGGTCGGAGAGCTTAAGTTTTATGAGGAAATGTCTGAACCGGTGGTTCGGGCAAAGATATAGCTTACAGGCTTTTATATTGTGGGTTCGACGCTAGTTTGAGTGCAGCAATGGAAAAGCGACCGGCAGGAGCAGTTACATAATGATCGGACTCGTGCTTGTTACGCACGGAAGGCTGGCCGAAGAGTTTCACCATGCTGTTGAGCATGTTGTCGGCCCTCAGGAACATTTCGAAACCGTTTGTATCGGTGCCGATGATGATATGGAAAAACGCCGTGAAGATATTGTCGCGGCGGTTGAAAAAGCTGATCTCGGGCAGGGTGTCATTATCCTGACGGATATGTTTGGCGGAACACCATCCAATCTGGCAATTTCAGTGCTGGATGCGGGCAGGGTTGAGGTGATCGCAGGCGTTAATCTGCCAATGCTGATCAAGCTGACCAGTGTGCGCCAGTCCGGTGATATGGAAGCATCTTTGCGCGAAGCTCAGGATGCCGGCCGTAAATATATCAATGTTGCCAGTCAGGTACTGACGAGCAAATAACAATGTCAGGTACTGACTAGTAAGTAATTAAGTCAGGTGCTGCGGGTCTAAAGACTGTCGGTTCCTGATGACCATTCAGGCGTCATTTTTGACGGGAAAGTAAAATATGGCGCAAGTTGCTGTCAGCGGCTGTTATGAGGCAGATAAGGCGGAAAGCCGCTCGTTTACGATTGTAAATAAGCGTGGTTTGCATGCGCGGGCTTCAGCAAAATTCGTACAGTTGGTGGATAGTTTTAATGCCCATGTTCGCGTTGAAAAAGACGGCATGAGCGTTGGCGGTACATCCATTATGGGCTTAATGATGCTCGCAGCCTCTCCCGGCTGCTGCATTGAAGTCAGCGCCTGCGGTGTTGAGGCCGTCGCTGTACTGGATGCACTCGAGCAACTCGTTGGTGATAAATTCGGCGAAGAATGCTGATCTCAGCTTGATAATTTATAAGAGCACCGGTTTTCCGGTGCTTTTTTATGTCGGACTTCTGTTACATAAAGATATAAAGATTGCCTTATATTTTATTTGAGCCCTCTGATCTGATCTGATACAAATTGCCTATCCATGTTGTAACAACTGAAGGCGGAGTGCAGATGTCTGTATCGGGAGAATATATCATCAAGGATATCGGTCTGGCGGACTGGGGACGCAAAGAGATTGTCATTGCGGAAACAGAAATGCCGGGTCTGATGGCATCACGTGAGGAATTCGGCCCGCAGCAGACACTGAAAGGCGCACGTATTTCCGGTTCCCTGCATATGACAATTCAGACAGCAGTGCTGATTGAAACATTGCAGGCTTTGGGTGCGGAGGTGCGTTGGGCATCCTGCAATATTTTCTCGACACAGGATCATGCGGCAGCGGCAATCGCTGCACAAGGTACACCGGTTTTCGCCATTAAAGGGGAAACGCTGGAAGAATACTGGACCTATACCGACAAAATCTTCCAATGGCCGGATGGTGAGCCTTCTAATCTGATCCTCGATGATGGCGGCGATGCCACCATGTATATTCTGATCGGCGCACGTGCCGAAGCCGGTGAAGATGTCCTGTCCAATCCGGGTAGTGAAGAAGAGGAAATTCTCTTCGCGCAGATCAAAAAACGCATGACTGAGACGCCGGGCTTTTTCACCCGCCAGCGTGCGGCACTAAAAGGTGTGACGGAAGAAACCACCACCGGTGTGAACCGTCTTTACCAGTTGCAGCGTGCCGGTCAGCTGCCTTTCCCTGCGATTAACGTCAATGACAGTGTGACCAAGTCGAAATTCGACAATAAATACGGCTGTAAAGAGTCGCTGGTCGATGGTATCCGCCGCGGAACTGATGTGATGATGGCCGGTAAAGTGGCTGTTGTCTGCGGTTATGGTGATGTGGGTAAAGGCTCGGCGCAATCGCTGCTTGGTGCCGGTGCCCGTGTTAAAGTCACAGAGGTTGATCCGATCTGCGCTCTTCAGGCTGCCATGGATGGTTTTGAAGTGGTGACACTGGATGATGCCGCCCCTGATGCGGATATCGTGATTACCACAACCGGCAATAAAGATGTCATCACCATCGAGCACATGCGCAAGATGAAAGACATGGTGATTGTCGGCAATATCGGTCACTTTGATAATGAAATTCAGGTTGGTGCGCTGCGCAATCTGAAATGGACGAATATCAAGCCGCAGGTGGATATGATCACCTTCCCGGATGATAAACGTTTGATCCTGTTATCCGAGGGGCGTTTGCTCAATCTCGGCAATGCGACCGGTCATCCGAGCTTTGTGATGTCTGCCTCTTTCACCAATCAGGTATTAGGTCAGATCGAGCTGTTTACCCGTGGCGAGCATTATAAAAATGAAGTCTATGTGCTGCCGAAACACCTTGATGAAAAGGTTGCCCGTCTGCATCTTGCCAAGCTTGGCGTGAAACTGACTGTGCTTTCTGAGGAACAGGCTGCATATATCGGTGTAACACCGCAGGGGCCATTTAAGTCTGATCACTACAGATATTAACCATATATTGATCAGCATACTAGATATTGAGACCGGAAGAATTGACATTCTTCCGGTTTTTATTTTTGCCCGCACAGCGCTTCAATCTGAATTCCCGTGCCTGTATTGTGGTATGATTCGAAGATAATGGCAGAAATTACTGCCGCTGATTTTTAAACAGATATGAAGCAGTAAATACTGTGACGGAGAATTTTAAGGCATGTCAGATGTCAGCGCATCAGGAAATAAAGGCTCTTTTATCAGCCGTCATTTTCGTAAAGCTTTGGCCGCAGCTGCCTCATTCTCTTCCGTTTTATTTTCCGGCCATGCACTGGCACAAAACTATGATATCGGACGCATTCCCTTGCCAGGCGGCAGCACTGTCGGCCCGAATGAGGTTGTGCAATTTGCCATTGTTGTAGGGGTGACAGGTGCAGCTCTGTTATCCGTCAGTTGGATTATCCGCAGCCGCAATCGAGTGAACAGAGAAAATACGGCTTTGCGTGCACGTGTTGCAGATCTCAGCCACATGGTGACGCGCAGCGAAACTCTGCTTAATCTGAAAGATCAGCGTATTGTCGTCTGGGCAGGCGCCGAGCCTGCAAAACGTGGTACAGCACAGCAAAATAAACAGACGGAAGTCCTCGGACAATTACCGGTTGCCAGCGGTGCACCTCAGGATACTGCAGCATTTTTAAGTTTCGGACGCTGGCTTCGCACCGATTCCGTTGTTGCCCTTGAACGCGCGATTTTATCGCTGCGTGAACATGGCCGCTCGTTTGATTTTCTGGTTGAAACTAATAATGGCACAATGCTGGAAGTGCAGGGGCAAACGACCGGCGCCTATGCGATTACCCGCTTTATTAATGTGGATGGTGTTCAGGCCAGAGCTGCACAATTGCAGATGCAGAATAATGAGCTGTTTGATACTTTGACCATGCTCTATGCCTTGTTAAACCGGCTTGACCAGACTGTATGGACACGCGGCACCGACGGACGGTTGAACTGGGCAAATAATGCCTATGTGCAGGCTGTTGGTGCAACGGATCTTGATCAGGTTCTGCAGGAAGGCCGTGAATTACTCGGCGAGCAGGCACGCCAGAAGATTGAACGCGAGCGTGTCTTGTCTGCTGACGGAACCTCCCAAAACCAGCAACCTGCTGTGCCTTTAACAGGACAGCAGAGCGCATCCATTGCGACTTTCCGCGATCGTCTGGCGACAGTTATTAATGGCGACCGCCATATGCTGGATGTTGCAGAAGTTGCTTGCTCGGCAGGTTCTGCCGGTTTTGCAGCCAATATGAGTGATCTGGAGCAGGTGCGGGCTGAGTTGCAGCGCACGCTCCGCAGCCATGCGGAAACGCTCGACCAGCTCTCAACCGCTGTGGCGATTTTCGATCCGGAAATGAAGCTGCAATTCTTCAATCAGGCTTTTGCCAAATTGTGGTCGCTGGATATTGCCTATCTGGAAAGCCGTCCGAGCAATGCCATGTTGTTTGACGGTTTGCGCAGTGACGGTAAATTGCCGGAACAGCCGGAATGGCGCCGCTGGAAAGAATCCATGCTCTCGGCCTATCGTGCCGTTGATCCGCAGGAACATTGGTGGCATCTGCCCGACAGCCGCACCTTGCGTGTGGTTGCCAATCCGCATCCGCAGGGCGGCGTGACATGGTTCTTCGAGAATATGACCGAGAAATTCGATCTCGAAAGCCGCTATAATACTTTGATGAAGGTGCAGGGCGAAACGCTGGATCATCTGGCTGAAGGCGTGGCCGTGTTCGGTGCTGATGGTCGCATTCGCCTGTCTAATCCGGCTTTTGCCGAATTGTGGTCAATTCCGCCGACCATTGCCGTTGAAGGCACGCATATTTCGGTCATTCGTAAGCAGTGCAAAGAACTGGCCGATGACCGTTATTGGGACGAATTTGTCTCGGCTGTGACCGGTATTGCTGACAAGCGTGAAGGCACGCAGGGGCAGGCGGAACTGTCCACCGGCACAATCCTTTCCTATGCCGTTGTACCGCTGCCAAAAGGCCAGATGATGCTGACCTTTGTTGATGTGTCGGATACGGTGCATGTGGAACGTGCGCTGAAAGACAAGAATGAAGCGCTGGAACTGGCTGATCAAATCAAGAATGATTTCGTCCAGCATGTATCATACGAGCTGCGTTCGCCGCTCACCAACATTATCGGCTTTACGGAATTGTTGCAGACACCGGGCTTCGGTGAGCTGAATAACCGTCAGCGTGAATATGTTGAACATATCAGCACATCTTCCCTGACCCTGCTGACGATTGTGAATGATATTCTGGATCTGGCGACCGTTGATGCCGGTATTATGGAGCTGGATGTCAGCGATGTATCGGTGCGTGATGCCGTCACTGCTGCCAGTGAGCGCGTGGCGGATCGCCTGCGAGAACATGATATTGCGCTGAAAGTCCGGATTGAAGATGCGGTCACCAGTTTCCGCGGTGATGCCAATCGTGTGCATCAGGTATTGTTTAATCTTCTGAGTAATGCAGCCAATTATGCGCCGGAAGGTTCAGAGGTTTCGCTTGATATCCGTCGCCGTGATGAGCATATCGTATTCAGCGTCCATGATAATGGTCCGGGTATGCCCAAGGAAGTGCTGGATACTGTCTTCAAACGCTTCCAGTCGCATAGTAATGGCGGTCGTCGTCGTGGTGCAGGGCTTGGTCTGTCACTGGTGAAAAGCTTTGTGGAACTGCATGGCGGCACGGTTGATATCCGTACAGCGCCATCCTCAGGTACAACTGTGCTTGTGCGTTTCCCGCTGGATGCCCGTATTTATCGCACGGCAGCGGAATAAATAGATCAGGTTGTCGTTTTCCTATACATATCATTATTCTCATCATGTCCGCTGATGACGGGCAGGGCATATAATAACGGAAGCTGGCATGGCTGATGAACAGGATAGCAGCACTCTCTATACGGTAGAGCTGGTGCTGGAAAATGAAGCGGCGATGGTCCGTTTTGCGGAAGATATTGCACTGGCACTCGCTAAAGGTGATCTTGTCACATTAAAAGGCGATCTGGGTGCAGGCAAGTCCACTTTAGCGCGGGCAATTATACGCACTATAGCCAATGACGATTTGTATGAAGTACCGAGTCCGACATTTACGCTGGTACAGTCCTATCCTGAATTACGGTTGCCCATAGCCCACACAGATCTCTACCGCCTGTCCTCACCGGAAGAACTGGACGAGCTGGGGCTTGATGAGGCGCTGGAAAGCGGCGCTGTGCTGGTGGAATGGCCACAGCAGGGCGAGGGCGTTTTGCCTGCACCAACTATTGCGATCAGCATTGATCATGACGGTGATGGCCGCCGATTGACCATGGAAGTAACAGCCAAAGCGGCACGCCGTATTTCCCGCTCGCTCGGTATTCGTAGTTTTCTCGGAAAATCAGGTCGTCATCATGCTAGCCGCCGTTATTTGCTGGGTGATGCATCTCCGCGCGGCTATGAACTGATTACCAGTGACAGCGGCACTGAAATCCTGATGAATGCACCGGCAATGCCTTATGATCCGCCGGTCAAAGATGGCCGTCCGTATCGACAGATTGCGCATCTGGCTGAGAATATGGATGCTTTCGTTGCAATGAACCGGTTGCTGTCTGAAAAGGGTTTTCGTGTACCGGAAATGCGCGCCATCAATCTCGATCGTGGCTTTCTGCTGATGGAACATCTGGGCGCAGAAGGCGTGCTGGATAGTGAAGGCAAACCAATCGAAGAGCGCTATGTAGCGGCAGCGCGGATGCTGGCGCATCTGCATCAGCATGACTGGCCGCAGGATATTGCGATCAGTGAAGACCGTACCCATCATCTGCATGTGTTTGATCGCGATGCGATGCTGATCGAAGCAGAATTGCTGCCGGTCTGGTATTTGCCTTATGTGCAGGGCGAGCCTGCCAGTGCAGATCAGGCACAAAGCTTTGAACAGGCATGGGACAGCGTGTTCAAAAACCTTGAGCATGCAGAATATAATCTGCTGATGCGCGATTATCATTCACCGAATATTCTCTGGCAGGAAAAGGCCGAAGGCATTGACCGCCTTGGCATCATTGATTTTCAGGATGCGATGATCGGCCCGTCTGCCTATGATCTGGCATCTCTGGCAATGGATGCCCGTGTGACAATTGTCGATGATCTGCAGGATCAGATTGTAACAGCCTACTGTGATGAGCGCCGTAAGCTGGCCAAGGTTTTTGACGAAAAAGCCTTCCGCTCGGCCTATGCGATTATGGCTGCGCAGCGTAACACCAAAATTCTCGGCATCTTTGTGCGGCTGTTCAAGCGTGATGGTAAGCCTGCTTATTTGCAGCATCTGCCGCGCATTCAGGCCTATGCAGCCCGTGCCTTGCAGCATCCGGCACTCGCACCGGTCAAAGACTGGTATCAGAAAAACGGTCTTTTGCAGGATTAAACCCTATGCCGGATAAGAAAAATTCTGAAGCATTTGCCCCTGATACAGCCATGGTACTGGCAGGGGGCCTGGGCACACGGATGCGCCAGCTGACGCTGACCACGCCAAAGCCGCTGATCGAAGTTGCAGGTCGCACATTGATTGATCGCGGGCTGGATGCGCTGGTTGAAGCCGGTGTTAAAAAGGCCGTGGTCAATGTGCATTATCTGGCCGATCAGATGGAAGAGCATCTGAAAACCCGTAATGACATTGCGATCACCATTTCCGACGAACGTGAGTTACTGCTCGATTCCGCAGGCGGTATTATCAAAGCCTTGCCGGAACTCGGAAACAAGACTTTTTACATCCTCAATGCCGATACATTTTGGGTGGATGATCAAAGCTCTAACCTTAAAAAGCTGGCGCAGAACTGGGATGAGAACCGGATGGATATTCTGCTGATGCTGGCAGACCGGCATCATTCTACCGGTCATGAGGGGCGGGGGGATTTTCATCTCAATCAAGACGGTACATTGCGCCGTGTAGCGGCAGATGAGCGTTCCGATTATATTTATGCCGGTGCGGCGCTGGTTAATCCGCAGCTCTTTGCCGGTAAAGAGATCAGTGTTTCTTCGCTCAATAGCTATTTTAACGCCGCCATTGCCGCAGGCCGGCTTTACGGTATGGTCATGCAGGGGCATTGGCTGACGGTTGGTACGCCGGAAGCGATCGGCGAGGCAGAAGCTGCCCTTTTGACATTCGCGTAAAGCAGAATATTCAGTTTTAGGGAGACGGGTCTATGAGCGAGCGGCGTCCGCGTCTTTATTCGATTGCATCGGGAACACCATTTCTGCCGCGTTTTGCCGATGCTTTATTGAATGGTGAGCTGATCGAAGGCTTTGGCGCTGATGCAGGCAATCCGCTGGCGCTGGCTGGCGCGGTGATCTATGTGCCGACGCGTCGTGCGGCGCGTGCGCTGCGTGCCTTGCTGGTTGACCGCAACCCGGCTAATGCGGCTCTGTTGCCATCTATCCGCCCGCTGGGTGATGTGGAGGAAAGTGCCGCGCTGTTTGACAGTGCTGCAGAAGAATTTCTCCAGCTTGCGCCGCCTATGAGCGAGCCGGAGCGTTTGCTGTTACTCGCGCAGTTGATCCGCCCGTGGCGCGAAAGCCTGCCGTCGCATATCCGTGCCATGTTCGGTGCAGAGGATATTGCCATTCCGGCAACCACTGCTGATGCTATCTGGCTGGCCCGTGATCTGGTGCGGCTGATGGATCAGGTGGAGACAGAAGGCGCAAGCTGGAGCGAGCTTGGTCTGATCGCACCGGAAGAACTTGCTGACTGGTGGCGGGTGACACTGCAATTTCTGGAAATCGTCACCAAAATCTGGCCGGATGTGTTGGCTGAGCGCAACCGCTCCAATGCTTCGCAGCACCGCAACTGGCTGATTGAATTTGAAACACAGCGGATGCAGAAAAATCCGCCGCAAGGCCCTGTGATTGTGGCCGGTTCCACCGGTTCTATTCCGGCAACAGCAAAGCTGGTAGCAACGATTGCCCGTTTACCAAAGGGCGCCGTGGTGTTTCCGGGGCTGGATCGTGATCTGGACGAGAAGGCATGGACCTTGCTTGCCGACGGGCTGAATAATCCGTCCACCTATGGCCATCCGCAATACGGGTTGCGCAAGCTTCTGGATCAGATGCAATGCCGTCGTGAGGATGTTCGGCATCTGGATATTGAAAATCCGGCCAAGCGTATGCGCGAGCACATTGTCAGTGAGGCACTGCGTCCGGCTGAGACCACTGATCTATGGGGGCATTTGCAGCTCGATGCACAGGCTGTGCGCGATGCGATGCAGAATGTGGCGCTGATCGAAACATCCAATGAGCGTGAAGAAGCTCTGGCAGTCGCACTGGCGTTACGTGATGCGATTGAAGAGCCGGATAAAACCGCAGCGCTGGTGACGGTTGACCGTAATCTGGCGCGGCGTGTGGTGCTGGAGCTTACTCGTTTCGGCATTGATGCGGATGATTCCGGCGGTAAACTCCTGCGCGATACGGAAGCGGTTATTCTGCTGCGCCTGTTGATTACCTGTGTGTTTGAGCCGGGCGATCCGGTGGCACTGCTGGCATTGGCCAAGCATCCGCTGGTGCGGCTAGGGCAAAAGCGCGGTGATCTGCGCCGTGCTGCGGAAATGCTGGAACTGGTTGCCCTGCGTGGTGGTACGGGCAGGGCGGATATTGCTGATCTGCCGGGTTTTCTTGAGCAGAAAATGATGGAAGCCTCCGCCAAGCCTTATGAGCCGGCCTGGCAGGAGAATATTGCAGCAACAGAACTCATTCAGTTGCAGACCTTCTGTGCGGCAATGACGGCTGCCGTGGCACCACTGACCGATCTCATCCGCATTCAGGCGCGGATTGAAGTACCGCAGATCATGCGGGCGAGTGTTGAAGCACTGGAAAATCTGGCACGGGATATCGATGATACGGTGCATCTGCTCTATCAGGGACAGCAGGGTGAGCAGTTCAGTGCGTTTCTGCGTCAGCTGATTGCTGCCGATACAGGGCTGGATTTTCTGCCGGAAGAATGGCCGGATATGTTTGAAGCGCTGCTGGCCAATGAAACAGTTAAGCCGCATCCGGGTGGCCATCCGCGTGTCTTTATCTGGGGTGCGCTGGAAGCCCGTCTTCAGACGGTTGATACAGTGATTGTCGGCGGGTTGAATGAGGGGATTTGGCCGGCGAAAACCCGCAATGATCCGTTTATGTCACGCCCGATGAAGGGCATGATCGCTCTTGATCCGCCGGAAGTGCGTACCGGCCTTGCCGCGCATGATTTTGCCATGGCAACGGGTATGGAGCAGGTGATTTTCTCCCGCTCACAGCGCTCTGAAAATGCGCCGACTGTACCGTCGCGCTGGTTACTGCGACTGGAAACGGTAACGGGTAAAGCGGTAACGGACGCTATGCGTGAGCGCGGCGGGAAATATCTGTGTTGGGCCCGTCTGCTTGATGTGAGCCCCGATGTGCCGTTTGTCTCGCGTCCGGAACCGAAGCCGCCGGTGGATGCGCGACCGAAACATTTCTCGGTGACGGAAATTGAAACACTGCGCCGCGATCCTTATGCGATCTATGCCAAAAAAATCCTGCGTCTGCGTGCATTGGAACCGCTGATCCGCGATCCGGCTGCGGCTGAACGCGGAACACTGTTTCATGATATTCTCGGTGAATTTACCCGCCGCGATATTGATCCTCTGTCACAGCAGGCAGAAGAAGAATTACTGGAAATCGGGCGCGGTGCTTTTACCGATGCTGATCTGCCGCCGGAGATAGAAGCCGTGTGGTGGCCGCGTTTTACCGCGCTGATACCGGAGTTCTTGCATTGGGAGCGTGAGCGCGCGCCTTATGTGCGTGAGCGCCATGCGGAGATTTCATCGGCAAAAGCGGTTGTCGAGCCGCTGGCCGTAACATTGTCTGGCCGTGCTGACCGTATTGATGTGATGCGTGACGGCACGACGGTAGTGATCGACTATAAGACTGGTTCCACACCATCGGTGCGTCAGGCTCATGTGCTGTTGTCCCCACAGCTGGCACTGGAAGCGGCTTTGCTTAGGCGTGGTGCCTTTAAAGAAATCGGCCAGAGCGATGCGCAGGACTTGCTTTATGTACGTTTGCAGGGCGGCGGAAGGCTCAAGCCGGAATCTATTCTCAGTACGGATCGCGGTGCCAGCGTGAAAACCGCTGTGGAGCTGGGTGAGGAATCGTGGGCGCGTCTCGGTGAATTACTGACGGAATATAATCGCGAGGAGCAGGGTTATCGTTCCCGTGCCTTGCCGTTCCGTGAAAGTGATCTGACGGGTGATTATGATCATCTGGCGCGTGTTCTGGAATGGTCTGCGGGTGGTGCTGACGAAGGCGGAGATGCATAATGAAACCTAAAATCATCCCGCAGGAAACCATTGATGCACAGGCCAAGGCTGCGAACCCTTACGATTCCGTCTGGGTATCAGCCAATGCCGGTTCCGGCAAAACTCATGTGCTGACAGAGCGAGTGATCCGGCTGCTGCTGGAGGGCACAGACCCGTCCAAAATTCTTTGTCTGACCTATACCAAAGCCGCAGCAGCAGTGATGCAGAACCGTGTTTTCCAGCGCTTGTCGGAGTGGGCAGTGCTGGATGATGAAGGCTTGAGCAAAAAGCTCAAAGATCTGGAAAAGCGTGAGCCCGATGCAATCCGCCTTGAAATTGCACGGCGTTTGTTTGCCCGCGCTTTGGAAACACCGGGCGGTTTGAAAATCCAAACCATTCATGCTTTTTGTGAATCCATCCTCCACCAGTTTCCGCTCGAAGCGAATATTGCCGGTCATTTTGAAATGCTCGACGATATGATGCAGACGGCGCTGGTAGGGGAAGCACGGCGGCAATTGCTGGAAGTGGCCTCCACCTCTGCCCATGCGGGTCTGGCTGAAGCTTTTGCCACGGTGCTGGAAACCGCCGGTGAAATGGGGCTGGAAAATCTGCTGGATGAAGCGGTGTCCAAGCGCCATGCCTTGCATGGATTTATCCGGCAAACCGGTGTTGCGGAAACCCCTCAGGATGTTTTCTACCGTCATTTCGGCTTCGACCCCGAAGATAGTGAAGCCGATATTCTCTCTGAGCTTTGGCCGGTGGCTGAATTTTCAGAAGATGTGCTGGATGCGGTGATGAACTTGCGCAAGCCTGCTGCCCGTGCGCAGGATGTGGTGCTGCAATTGCGGATGATTAAACCGCAGACCACACCGGCACAAATGCAGGATATTCTGCGCAAGGCATTTCTCAAATCCACAGGCGAGCCGAAAAACGGCTCATGGGTGGCAACCGCTGCGGTTAAAGCGGAACTGCCGGATTTTGAAGACGACTTTAATCGTGTCGCAGCCGATATTCATGAGGGGCTCGACCGGCTTAAACTGCTGAAGCTGATCCGGCTCAATCTTGCAGCCTTCACGCTGATTGATGATCTGTTGTCGCGTTATGAGAAGATGAAGCGCAATCGCGGCTTGCTGGACTTTGATGATCTGATCAACCGCACCGTCTCACTGCTGTCACGCAACGGTGCAGGCATGTGGGTGCAGTATAAGCTTGATCGCGGTATCGACCATATTCTGGTGGATGAGGCGCAGGATACCAGCCCTGAACAGTGGCAGGTGATCAATATGCTCTCCGCCGAGTTCTTTTCCGGCTCAGGGCAGCGTGATGTGCGCCGTACCCTTTTCGCAGTGGGTGATGAGAAACAGTCGATCTATTCGTTTCAGGGCGCACGTCCTGAGGATTTTGCCGCGACCGGTAAAGCGGTTTCACGCATGGCAGCCCGTGCGGAATTGAGCTTTGAAAAAGTCAGTCTCAATTTCTCGTTCCGCTCCACGCCGGATGTGTTGTCGGCGGTGGATACGGTGTTTTCGCGCGAAGAGGCTTTTCGTGGACTTGGCATAGAGCGGCAGCCGACCGTTCATGCGGCGATCCGTTCCAATGATGCCGGTGAGGTTGAGGTCTGGGATATTCTGACGCCGGAAAAGGTTGAAGAGGTTGAGGACTGGCGCACGCCGATTGACCAGCTACCTGCACCGGCCGTCAAGCTGGCCGAGCAGATTGCCACCACCATTCGTCATTGGCTGGATACGGGTGAGCCGATCCATGGCAAAGGGCGGCGCATGGAGCCGCGCGATATTATGGTGCTGGTGCGCAAGCGTGATCTGTTTATGCCTGCGCTGTCCCGTGCATTGAAAAATCGCGGTGTGCCGGTGGCCGGTGCTGATCGTCTGCGCCTCACCAGCCATATCGGGATTAAAGATCTGATGGCTGTCGGGCGCTTTGTGCTGCAACCGGCGGATGATCTGTCACTGGCAAGCGTGCTGAAAAGCCCGCTCTTTGGTTTGACTGAGGAGCAGCTTTATCGCCTTGCGCAGCCGCGTGGCACCAAGCAGACGCTTTATGCAGTGATGGAGAAGCTGGGTGAAAGCGATGTGCCGGATGCGGGCGCATGGCAGGTGCTGCACACAAAACTGCGTCGCTGGCGCAATATGGCCGATACAATGCCGGTCTTTGAGTTCTATGCCCGCATTTTGGGCCAAGATGGCGGACGGCGTAAATTGCTGGCGCGGCTCGGGCCGGAAGCCGGTGATGTGATCGACGAGTTTCAGAACTACGCATTGGCAACCGAGCGCAGCGGCCTTCCCGGGCTACAGGCCTTTTTGGAAACGCTGGAAGCAGCCTCGCCGGAGATCAAGCGCGAGCTGGATCAGAACCGCGATGAAGTGCGTATCATGACGGTTCATGCCTCCAAGGGACTGGAAGCGGCTGTGGTCTTTATGGTTGATCCCGGCAATGCCGCATGGTCAGCAGGACGTGCGCCAAAGCTGCTGAGTTTTGATATGGCGCAGCCGGACGGTTATGAGGGCAAGGGCTTTCTCTGGCTGCCGAAGAGCGATTACGGCACCGGTTTTACTGCGGAGCTGCTGGAAGAGCTCAAAACCCGCTCTGAGGAAGAATATCGCCGTCTGCTTTATGTCGGCATGACCCGCGCCGAAGACCGGCTGATCCTGTGCGGCTATCGCGGCGAGCGCGAGAGCGAAAATACATGGTTGAAACTGGCCTCTGACGGGCTGGGTGATGAGGCTGTAGCCTGTGATCATCCGGTTGAGGGTGTGAGCGCACGCCGCTATCGCAAGACAGAACTGGCGGAACTGCAGATACAGGACAAAGCGGATGCGACTGAGACCGCCTATCCGCCATTGCCTGAGCATTATCGTAGGCCGCTGGAGCCGGAGCAGGGGCTGCCACGCCCGCTGACACCATCCGGTGCCTCTGCACTGATTGAGGACGATGCGGAGCAGGTTGTGCGCAGCGGCTCGCCGGTTCTGGAGCAGGGTGCGCAGAGTGAGGGCAGTGGCCGCAGCTTTGGCTTGCAACGCGGAACGGTAATTCACACATTGCTGCAACGTTTGCCGGATTTACCTGCGGAACAACGCGAACAGGCGGCACAGCGTTATCTGAATATTGCTGCTGCTGACTGGTACGAATCACAACGTGAAAAAGTACTGGCAGCGGTCAGCACTATTCTGCAAGATCCGCAATTTGCGGCGGTATTTTCACCGGCCTCCAAAGCAGAAATCTCGCTGATGGGTAAACTGCAATTGCGCGGCAAGGAACAGGTTGTTTCCGGTCAGATTGACCGGATTTGTGTTGAAGACGACCGTGTGCTGATTGTGGATTATAAGAGCAATCGCCCGCCTGCACGCACACAACAGGAAGTGCCGCAGGCTTACATTACCCAGCTTGCATTGTATCGCGCGCTGGTTGAGCCGCTTTATCCGGAGAAACGTGTTGAAGCTGCATTGCTGTTTACCGAAGGGCCGCATCTGATTGTGCTGGATGAGAATGTGATGGAGCAGGCACTGATTGCTCTGGGTAAGGCTGTATGAGAGATATGAAGCATGATCTGGTTACGGTTTCCGGTAACAAACCGGATCCTGTATTGACATGGAAACTGCTTTATTATTGACCTTTCATCACAATGACACCACATATCAGCTAATAATGAATTTGAAATCAGGATATGTCCTGTATCAGGGAAAGAGGAAAGCCAATGGCGACCGTTAAAATTGACAATAGCAATTTCGAATCCGATGTGCTGAAAGCTTCTGAACCGGTTGTGGTGGATTTCTGGGCAGAATGGTGCGGACCCTGCAAAATGATTGCACCGGCTCTGGAAGAAATTTCATCGGAAATGGCCGGTCAGGTAAAGATCGCCAAGGTGAATATCGATGAAAATCCGGAACTGGCAGCGCAATATGGCGTACGTTCCATCCCGACATTGCTGATGTTCAAAAATGGTGAAATCGCTGCCAATATGGTTGGTGCTGCACCAAAGAGCCGTCTGGCCGACTGGATCAAAGCTTCGGCTTAATCAGATAAAAATTATAAAAAAGCCCCGCATGNNCATGCGGGGCTTTTTTATAAAGATCATCGCTTATTGCGGTGGCGTGTTGTTCGCTGCCAGCACATCACCTGCCAGATAAAGCGAGCCGCCGATCAGAATGCGCGGCGCAATCACCTCATCTTTGACCTGTTCTTTGATGGCTTTCAGCCCGTCAGCCACACTGGCGACCGGCAGAGCTTCCAGACCGGCTCTGCGTGCTGCATCGGCAAGCGTTTCATGATCAATACCGGAATCGCTGGAGCTGATTGCTACCGTATAGACCTGTCTGGCCATGCCTGTGAAAGCTTCGAAATAACCGACCGGATCTTTGGTGTTGATCATACCGGTAATCAGATAGAGCGGACGCGGATCACGTTCTTCAAGCTCGGCAAGCGCCTCGGCAATCACCACGCCGGCACCCGGATTATGCCCGCCGTCGAGCCAGATTTCAGCCTTTTCAGGGGCAAAACGGATCAGATCGCCCTGTGTCAGACGCTGCATACGGGCAGGCCATGTCACAGATGTCATAGCTTTCTCAACAGCCTGATCGCTTAAAGCAAAACCGGCTTCGCGCACGGCTTTGATGGCGGCTGCGGCATTAGCAATCTGGTGACGGCCCGGCAGGCGCGGCAGCGGCAGATCAATCAAGCCACTTTCATCCTGATAGACCATGCGGCCATGTTCCTGATAGGCTAGGAAATCCTGCCCGAAAACGCTGACAGCGCAGCGCAGTCGGTCTGCAATATCAATCATCACCTGACGGGCATCATCGCTGCTTTGGAAGCCGATGACCACCGGACAGCCGCGCTTGATAATACCGGCTTTTTCGGCGGCAATGATTTCGACTTTATCGCCGAGATAGGACTGATGGTCGAGCGAAACCGGCATAATCAGTGACACAGCAGGTTTGGTGATGACATTGGTAGCATCAAAACGCCCGCCAAGACCAACTTCCAGAATAACCGCATCCGCCGGATGCTCGGCAAAGAGAACAAAGGTTACGGCCGTCAGAATTTCAAAAACGGTGATCATATGCTCACCATTGGCTTCCGTTACCCGTGCAACGGCATCCGAGAGCGTTGCATCATCCACCAGCTGGCCGGTTTCACCTTTACGTCCGAGACGATAGCGCTCATGCCAGTTCACCAGATGCGGCGAGGTATGCACATGCACGGCCAGCCCTTCCGCCTCCAGCAATGCGCGGGCGAAAGCGGTGGCCGAGCCTTTGCCGTTGGTTCCGGCAATATGGATAATCGGCGGCAGCTTGTCCTGCGGATTGCCCAGCGCTTCCAGCAGACGGCTGATACGCTCAAGTGACAGATCAAAACCCTTCGGGTGTTTTTCCAAAAGGCGTTCAATACGATGTGCGGCGGTGAGATTTTGTGTCATGGCAGGTCCGAAAATGCTCTATCTATTTGCTTTTACGCGTATCTTATCTGATCGAAGCGGGATTAGAAATCAGTCCGGTGGACTGATTTCCCCGCGAAGGCGCTTCACACTTTTACGCGTACGCTCTGATAATCGCAGATGAACTGACCAGTTTGCAGTCTGTTTTGCAACAGGTACTTAGAAAAGAAAACGCGCCGCTGGTTGAGCGGCGCGAAAAATCGTCTTGTCGGCAAAAAACTCTGCCGTTCAGAATAAAATCTTATCAGACAGAAGCGGCGCGGGCTGCTGTTTCAGCAAGCTCAGCCTTGGCTTCGGTAGCAGGCTGTTTCATCATGATTTTCAGGATACGGGCAACGGTTTCTTTCATTTCCAGACGGGAAACCACCATATCAATCATACCGTGATCCAGCAGATATTCCGCACTCTGGAAGCCTTCCGGCAGCTTTTCACGGATCGTCTGTTCAATCACGCGCGCACCGGCAAAACCGATCATTGTGCCTGGTTCTGCAATTTGGATATCGCCGAGCATGGCATAGGAAGCGGTTACACCACCAAAGGTCGGGTTGGTCAGAACCACGATATAAGGCAGGCCAGCTTCTTTCAGCATTTCCACAGCAACAGTGGTGCGTGGCATCTGCATCAGCGACAGAATACCTTCCTGCATACGCGCACCGCCGGAAGCGGAAAACAGAACCAGAGGGCGTTTCTTGGCAAGGGCAGTTTCAGCTGCTTTGATGATTGCCTCACCGGCAGCCATACCGAGCGAGCCGCCCATGAAAGCAAAGTCCTGAACGGTTGCAACAATCGGCAGACCTTCAATCGTACCGGTCGCATTGATGATGCAATCATCCTGCTGTGTGCGGCTGCGATAGTCTTTCAGACGATCAATATATTTCTTTTCGTCGCGGAATTTCAGCGGATCGGTCGCAACTTTCGGGCTTTCCAGAGTCTCATATTTGCCTTCATCAAAGAAGAAACGCAGACGGTCTTTGGCCGGAATACGCATATGATGACCGGAAGCAGGGATTACCCACTGATTGCTTTCCAGATCTTTATGAAACACCATCTCACCGGTTGACGGGTCCTTGATCCAGAGATTCTCCGGCATTTCCCGTCGCCCCAGCATGGAGTTGAGCTTCGGGCGGACATAATTCGTAATCCAGTTCATATGGGCTTTCCGTTGTTCTCAAAACTTGAAACTTTTGTGTCTTTAAACATAAAATGCATAAAACACAAAGAAAGCCGCAAATTTGCGGCACTCTGTTAATTGTTTATTTTACGCTGCTTATCGGGCAGGAGCAAGGCGGGCCTTGCGAACACCTGATGCAAGTTCACTGACAACAGCCGATGCAGCGGCAACAGGATCACCCTGAACCTTGTCATTGGCGTCCAGTGTACCGGCAATCGCCGCCACAATCGCGGAACCGACAACCACACCATCAGCCGAAGCACCGATAGCCTGTGCCTGTTCTGCGGTGCGGACACCAAAGCCCACGCAAACCGGCAGGTCTGTGTGGTTTTTGATGCGGGCAACCGCTTCACTGACCTGTGTTGTATCAGCCAGAGCGGAGCCGGTAATGCCGTTCATCGACACGTAATAAACAAAGCCGGAGGTGTTTTCGAGCACTTTCGGCAGACGCTTTGCATCTGTGGTCGGTGTGGCCAGACGAATGAAGTTGATGCCGGCTTTAATCGCCGGAATGCACAGTTCATTATCCATTTCTGGCGGCAGATCAACAACGATCAGGCCATCAATACCGGCTTCCAATGCGTCCTTGATAAAACGCTCAACGCCGTAAATATAGATCGGGTTGTAATAGCCCATTAGCACGATCGGTGTTGTGTCATCGCTCACGCGGAAATCACGCACCATCTGCAGCGCTTTCGGCAAAGTCTGGCCTGCATGCAGCGCGCGCAGGGCTGCTGCCTGAATGGCAGGACCATCAGCCATCGGGTCGGAAAAGGCCATGCCGATTTCAATCACATCAGCACCGGCCTTTGGCAGGGCTTTCATGATTTCAACCGATGTTGCGTAATCAGGATCACCGCCCATGAAATAAGTGACCAGCGCAGGGCGACCCTCAGTGCGGAGTGCCGCGAATTTCTCATCCATACGTTTTGTCATGATTACATTTCCATTCCGAGAATTTCGCCGACAGTGTGCACGTCTTTGTCACCGCGACCGGAGAGATTGACGATCATGATCTGATCCTGATCCATTTCCGGTGCCAGTTTCAGAGCCTGTGCAATCGCATGGGAGGATTCCAGTGCCGGAATAATACCTTCTGTGCGTGTGGTGATCTGGAAGGCTTCCAGTGCTTCATTGTCCAAAATTGGCACATAAGTCACGCGACCGGTATCTTTCAGCCATGAATGTTCAGGGCCAACACCCGGATAATCGAGACCGGCGGAAACCGAATGGCCTTCAAGAATCTGTCCGTCTTCATTCTGCAACAGATATGTGCGGTTGCCATGCAACACGCCCGGATTGCCCGCGGTCATGGAGGCGCAATGTTTGTCACCATCCAGTCCGAGGCCACCGGCTTCAACACCGTAGATTTTTACCGTTTTATCATCAAGGAACGGATGGAACAGGCCGATGGCATTGGAACCGCCGCCGACAGCCGCAATAATCGCATCCGGCAAACGGCCTTCACGCTCCAGCATCTGTTCACGGGCTTCAATGCCGATTGCTGACTGAAAATCGCGAACCATTTCCGGATAAGGATGTGGGCCGGCCGCTGTGCCGATCAGGTAATAGGTGTCTTCCACATTGGTGACCCAGTCGCGCAGGGCTTCATTCATCGCATCTTTGAGCGTGCCGTTACCGGCGGTCACGGCATTGACCTTTGCGCCGAGCAGCTTCATGCGGAATACATTCGGCTTCTGGCGTTCAACGTCCGTAGCGCCCATATAAACCACGCATGGCAGGCCAAAGCGCGCAGCAACAGTGGCCGATGCCACGCCGTGCTGACCGGCACCGGTTTCCGCGATGATGCGGGTTTTGCCCATACGCTTGGCAAGCAAAATCTGGCCGAGGCAGTTATTGATTTTATGACTGCCGGTATGGTTCAGGTCTTCGCGTTTGAAATAAATCTTCGCGCCGCCTTTGCCGCCTTTGGCTTGTGCCTGTTCACGCACATAGCGGGTCAGACCTTCAGCATAATAGAGCTTGGAAGGACGACCGGCATAATGGGTGGAGAGCGCCTGCAACTCGGCTTTAAATTCAGGGTCTTCTTTAGCCGCATCATAGGCTGCCTGCAGATCAAGGATCAGCGGCATCAGGGTTTCAGCAACGAAACGCCCGCCGTAAATACCAAACATGCCGTCTTCATTCGGCCCGGTTTTGAAAGAATTGAGCTCGCTCGACATGAGATATGCTTCCGATCTTTGATTCAAATGAATGCCTGATGAGGCAGTCTTATTTCGTATTGCTTGCTTCACGCACAGCTGCAAAAAATGCATCAATCAGTTTGATGTCTTTTTTGCCCGGTTCGCTTTCAACACCTGATGAAATGTCGATAGCAAAGCTGCCTGTTTTGGCAAGAGCCACATTAATATTTTCTGCGTTCAGACCGCCTGAAAGCATGTAATTGCCCAGATCCTGCCGTGCATTCAGGAGGTTCCAGTCAAAAGAGACACCATTGCCGCCCGGCAGTTCTGAGCCCTTTGGCGCCTTAGCGTCAAACAGAAAACGGTCTGCAATGCTCTGATAGGGCGCGACTACGTCAAAATCACTGTTTTCGCGGATGGAAAAGGCTTTCATTACCGGCAGGCCATAGCGCTGTTTAACTTGGCTCACGCGTTCCGGTGTTTCATTGCCGTGCAATTGTAAAATGTCAGGCTGCAACACAGCGACAATTTCATCAAGCTGCGCATCATCAGCATTCACGGTAACGGCAACAATTTTGGCTTTGCCACGGGCGGCTGTTGCGAGCTTCGCTGCCTGTGCAGGCTCAACATGACGCGGGCTTTTCGGAAAAAAAATAAAGCCGATATGGCTGGCGCCGTTTTTCAGTACGGTTTCCACGGCTTCCGGCGTTTTCAGGCCGCAGATTTTAACTTCGATAGCGGAGGAGGACATTTGCTTAATTTCAGACTGTTTATTGAATAGGTATGGAGTTTAGCGCGTAAAAAGCCATAGGGACAGCTTAATCCGTCACTGAGGTAAAGGAAACCGCATGAAGCGCACTGCCATGCCGTTTGAGCCATGCCCGTGATGTTGGTGTATCAGGGCAGAGTCTGGTGCAGAGCGCCCAGAAATCCGACCCGTGATTCATCTCACACAGATGGGCAACCTCATGAGCGACCAGATAATTGATCACCTCTGCCGGTGCCATCATAATACGCCATGAGAATGTCAGATCACCTTTCGATGTGCAGGAGCCCCAGCGACTGGTTGTGTCTTTAAAGCGCACAGATGTTGCCGGTTTGCCGATACGACCCGTATGTACCAGCACCAGCCCGTTAATATCGGTTTTAGCCAGTTTCTTCAGATAATCGGCAATGCGTCGCCCCATATGGTGGGTATCGCCATGCACAATCAGTATGGCCTGACCGTTTTCATCGTGATCCTGCCGTGTGGTGCCGCGCTTGGCCGGTTCATGCACAATCCGGTGCGCAATGCCACGGATATGAATAGTGCTGCCGTCCATGAAGGGCACCGTGACAGGTACTTTGGATATCTGAGCTTCAATCCAGCCGTGATGGCGGGCGATAAACAGATCAAGCTCGCGCTCCGGCAGGTGCGGCGGAACGGTAACACGGATTGCCTTACCGCCGGTTTCAATACGCAGTGTCAGTCTTTTGGCGCGTGGATTTTCCCAGATATTCAGCGGCAGTGTACGACCCGCAACAGGATAGGTTCGCTCGGCACGCAGTGCTTTCGGCGCAGGCTGTTTTTTCGCTGCTTTTTTAAGCGGAGGTTTGCGGAATAAAGACAGGATCATGCCGAGACTATAAGTGATTCGCTCTTAGAACTATAAGAAAGGCGCATCTGCTGATGCGCCTTTGAGATGGTGTGTAAGTATACGCGCTGGTTACAGCTCAATCACATCATCTTTCGATGTGTTTTTACGGCGCTCAGCCATGAAGCGTTCGAATTCCTCACGGTCGCGGGCGCGGCGCAGTTCACGAATATGCGCTTCAAATTCAGAGCGGGCTTCATCAAGCTTGCGGCGTTCTTCATCAAGGCGTTTCAATTCTTCATCACGCCAGTCGTCAAAAGCGCTGTTGCCGGTCGATTGCATGCCGCCGGTGAAGCGAGAGAAATCCTGACCTTTGCGGCGGCATTTACCGACAAATTCATCAGTCGCCTGATTGATGTCGCGTTTCACTCCGGGCAGACGGTCGCCCCAGATGATATAAGCCAGCATGGCAAGGCCAAGCGGCCAGAAAAAGATAAAGCCTAAGACCATCAGTGCAATTGTTGCCGGTGTCCAGGCTGGACGGATCAATGCGGATGTGTTCATGTGTTGGCTCCGTAAATCGGCTTGATGATCCGAAGTAATCATCAATCGCTAAAATACGTGGGGTGAGCCGGAGGGAAATTCAAGAAAAACCCCGTAAAATCGGTGTTTCTGCGAGGTTTTAGGATATCGTTTTGCGATAATTCAAAGCTGATTTTTAAACTTTTTCAAAGATTTAAATTTTCAGCGATTTTTTGATAAATGATCCATTCCGGCGACGATCAGACCGGCGATCAGCGCCCAGAAAGCCGAGCCGATACCCAGAATAGTAATGCCCGAGGCAGTGACGGCAAATGTGATGATAGCGGCAAACCGCTCATCTTGCTTGTTCAGGGCAAGAGCCAGCGCATTGATAAAGGGGCCGATCAATCCCAGTCCCGCAATCAGCATAATCAGCGCCGGTGGCAATACGGCAAAAATGGCGACCAGAGATGCGCCGAAAATAGCAAAGACCAGATAGCACAGCGCATAGAACGGGCCTGTCAGCCAACGCTGTTTCGGATCAGGGTGTGCATCATGGCCGGTGCAGATCGCAGCTGAAATTGCTGCCATATTGCTGGTATGGGCGCCAAAAGGTGCCGAAATCAGCGAGACAAGACCGGTCACCTGCAGACAGGCCGCTGTTGGCGGTTCATATCCGGCAGCGCGTAAAACAGCAAAACCGGGCAGGTTCTGGGAGGCCATTGTCACCAGATAAAGCGGCAATGCCAGACCGATCATGGCGGATAATGAAAACTCCGGTATGATCATCGTTAAAGTGGAGAGTTCCGGTGCAGGCAGATTATCCGCACGGCCAAGCAGCAGGGCGAAAATCACACCGCCGATCAGCACGATGATCACAGCCATTGCCGGATTAAACAGACGGATAATCAAAAACAATGCAATCAGCGGCAAAACCAGCAACGGGTCGAGCGACAATGTTTTTGCGGCATTGATGACAAAGCTTGATAAAACACCGGCGAGCATGCCTGAGGCGATGGATGCAGGAATACGCTCGACAAATTGCGCCACCGGCTTGATCAGGCCGGTGATGATGATGGCAAGTGCTGTGACGATGAAAGCACCGACAGCTTCCTGCATGGTAAAGCCGATGCTGGCACCGATCAGCGCCAGCCCCGGTGTTGACCATGCAGTAATGATGGGGATGCGATAGCGCCAGCTGAGATAACCTGATGAGACCGCAAGCGCCAGCGATATGGCGGTGACCCAACTGGCCGTCTCAGCCTGTGTTGCACCAAGCGCCGTCGCTGCCGCAATAATCAGCGCCAGAGTGCCGCCAAAGCCGACAAAAGCTGCAACCGCTGCCGATGCTATCACTGAAACGCGCATGATCCCCCCGCTTCAATCTTTCAGATTATTATTATTGTTGTTGTCAGATTTGCGCGATCATCGCTTCAACAGAGCGCGTCAGCAAATCAAGATCTTGTGGTCGGGAGAGACGGTGATCGCCGTCGCGGATCAGGGTCAGCGTCACATTATCAACCGGCAGATGTTCGACAAGGCGCAGGGCATGGGCATAGGGCACATCAGGGTCCTGCATACCTTGCAGAATATGCACAGGACAGCCGGTCTCGATAATACCGGTAAGAACCTGATTGTTACGCCCGTCTTCGATTAGGTTTCGGGTGTAAATATATGGCTGTGGCGAATATTCGGACGGTTCTTCAAAATAGCCTTTTGTTGCGAGCTGGTTTTTCTGATCTTCCGTCAGCGCTGGTTCCACCAAAGCTTGTGTAAAATCCGGTGCCGGAGCCAGCAGAACCAGACCGGCAGGCTTTTCACCGGCTTTGATAAGTTCTTGCGCCATGCGCAAAGCAATCCAGCCGCCCATGGAGGAGCCGATCAGGATTTGCGGGCCGGTTGTGAAAGCGCGGTAAGCCGCCAAACTTTGTTCCAGCCAGAGTGAGATTGTGCCGTCTTTGAATTCACCGCCGGATTCACCGTGGCCGGAATAGTCAAAACGCAGCATGGCGTGATTGTTTTTCTCCGCCCATTGATCGAGATGCTGGGCTTTGCCGCCGAGCATGTCGGAGCAATAACCGCCAAGCCAGACAAGACCCGGAGCTTTGTCACCTTTTCTGGTGCGTGCGGCAATCGCGGTGCCGTTTACATCAAGAAAATTGGCTGCCTGATCTGTCATCGGATACTCCTAACTCTGTGATTTCATGAGATGCACTGTGATGAAACATTGCTGTAACAAGCTATAAACTTGAAATCTTGCGAGGCAATGCTCATTTTAAAAACATGACTGTTCGGGCAGATTTGCCTCAACATTCATAAAACCGTGCTCGAAAGCGGTTTTTAGCCGGTTTTAAGGGCATTTTACTGCATTGATATTGCCCCGAGGGGGGTGATTTGCATTTCAAAAGATGCTATTGACTTGCGCGCTGCACTAAGACCACGGGTTGGTTGCAGGTGCAACTGCGATATTTGCAGCTCGTACCAGAGCGCAAATTCACCGCATATGTTTAATAATTCGAGGAGAATACGACCATTCGCCGACCGTTCAGAGCGACGCCGGTCCAGAAAGACGGACCGCGCTCCAACCGAGATATCCGGGTACCCCGGGTTCAGCTTATTGACGCCGAAGGCCAGAACCATGGCACCGTGACGATTCAGGAAGCCATTGCACTCGCTGAAGAAGCGGGTCTGGATCTTGTTGAGATCGTTCCTAATGCGGAGCCGCCGGTTTGTAAGATCGTTGATCTTGGTAAGCTGAAATATCAGAACCAGAAAAAAGCTGCCGAAGCACGCAAGAAGCAAAAGACGGTTGAGATCAAAGAACTCAAAATGCGTCCTAATATCGACGATCACGATTATGAAGTGAAGTTGAAGGCCGCAGGTCGTTTCTTTGAGGATGGCGATAAGGTTAAAGTTACTTTGCGCTTCCGTGGCCGTGAAATGGCGCATCAGGAACTTGGTATGCAGCTGTTGCAGCGTGTGAAGGAAGATACTGCTGAAATCGCTAAGGTTGAAGCAGAGCCAAAGCTTGAAGGCCGTCAGATGATGATGGTTCTCGCACCACGCGGATAAGCATAACAGTTTCTGTTTTGTAAAATGAAATAGCCGCCTACGGGCGGCTTTTTATTTAGACTCTTTAGAGTTGCTTTTTACTGTATTTATGCGTATTGAGACGCTGTTCAAACCGACCGGCAGGGCATGCCGTGGCGGTTTTGTATGCTTTTCGGGCTTTGGTCGGCCTGAAAGTACAATCGAGTCTTTGTCTTATGCAGACAAAACGTCTTGAAAATAAGACCCGCAGTGCAGCGCACGAGGGGGATTGAAACAAGAGGCGTGGAGTATCGCAGATACGACGGGGACTAAAATTAAGGAGTAGCAAAATGCCCAAGATGAAGACCAAATCTGCTGCCAAGAAACGGTTCAAAATCACCGGTACTGGTAAAGTGATGGCTGCTGCAGCTGGCAAGCGTCACGGTATGATCAAACGTTCAAACAAGTTCCTTCGCGATGCACGCGGCACCATGGTTCTCTCCGAGGCCGATGCCAAAGTTGTTGTCAAGAATTACCTGCCGAACGGCCTGTAAGCATTAGTTTAAGGATATCATACCATGGCACGTGTTAAACGCGGCGTGACAGCTCACGCAAAGCACAAAAAAGTCCTGAAGCAGGCTGAAGGTTTCCGCGGTCGTCGTAAAAATACGATCCGCACAGCTAAAGCTGCTGTCGATCGTTCGAAACAGTATGCATACCGCGATCGCAAGAATCGCAAGCGCACTTTCCGCGCTCTGTGGATTCAGCGTATCAATGCTGCTGTTCGCATGCATGGCCTGACCTATGGCCGTTTCATCGATGGTCTTGCTAAAGCGAACATCGAAGTAGACCGTAAGGTTCTGTCGGATCTGGCTATTCATGAGCCAGCAGCATTCGGCGCGCTCGTTGCATCCGCAAAGAAAGCGCTTGAATATCTGAAAGACACAACTCCAAACGCTTTTGAGTCCGCTGTCAACTAAGCCAGCCGCTCTCCCAAAGCTTTTGAAATTGTATTTGGAGAACCCGCGCTGGTGGTACTGGCGCGGGTTTTTCGTTTGAAATATCAAAGCATATCGCGAAATCTGGAAACCGGTTTTCCTGCTGCTTTATGCTAAAGCATGTCGCTGTTAAATGTATTCATTTGAGCTACCGCGAACATGCGACAATGAATAGAATCTGGAGCGCGTGCAGTGGTTACGATTACACGCAACACGCTCTAGAAAAACATCAGATGTTGTTGCACGGCACAATTATCAAGGATCTGAATAATGAGCGATCTCTCACTACTCGAACAGGGCATTATGGCAGAGATTGCCGCTGCCGGTGATGAACAGGCGATTGAGGCCGTGCGTGTTGCCGTTCTCGGTAAAAAAGGGTCGGTTTCTGAGAAACTGAAATCCTTGGGCGCTATGTCTCCTGAAGAGCGTCAGACGCAGGGACCGGCCATTAATGGTCTGAAAAACCGCGTCACTGAAGCGCTGGCAACCCGTAAAACCGACCTGCGTAAAATTGCGATTGCTGAGAAGCTGGAGCGTGAAAAGGTTGATGTAACCTTGCCGGTGCGCCCTTCCGCTGCATCGCGCGGCCGTATTCACCCGATTTCTCAGGTGATTGATGAGATTACGGCAATTTTTGCCGATATGGGCTTCTCGATTGCCGAAGGTTCGGACATCGAAACCGATTATTACAACTTTACAGCGCTGAACTTCCCTGAAGGTCATCCGGCGCGTGAAATGCACGATACATTCTTCTTCAAGCCGGATGAAAATGGCGAGCGCAAATTGCTGCGCACCCATACATCGCCGGTTCAGGTGCATACGATGGAGAAGTTTGCGGCTCTGCGTGACAAGGAAGGCCGTGATGAGCCGATCCGTATTGTCATTCCGGGCAAGACCTATCGTATGGATTCCGATGCCACGCATTCGGCAATGTTCCATCAGGTTGAAGGTCTGGTTGTCGATAAATCGTCGAATGTTGCCAATATCAAATGGGTTCTGGAAGAATTCTGTAAGGCGTTCTTTGAGGTGCCTTCGGTCAAGATGCGTCTGCGTCCGAGCTTCTTCCCTTTCACTGAGCCGTCAATGGAAGTGGATATCCAGTGCGACCGTTCCGGTGGCAATGTGAAGTTCGGCGAAGGCAATGACTGGCTGGAAATTCTCGGTTGCGGCATGGTGCATCCGAATGTGCTGCGTAATGCAGGCTTTGATCCGGATGTCTATCAGGGCTTCGCCTGGGGCATGGGGATCGACCGTATCGCAATGCTGAAATATGGCATGCCTGATCTGCGCGCTTTCTTTGATGCGGATGTGCGCTGGCTCAATCACTACGGTTTCCGCCCATTGGATCTGCCGACATTGTTTGGTGGCCTGAGCGCATGACCGAATTGCCGGAACAATATCGTGATGCAGTCAAGTTTGCTTTCGGCGATACGCCGGAGCTGGCTGATCAGCTGCTGGCATTGGTGTTGGAAGGTCACAAAACAGCGACCTGTGCAGCATTGACCTCTTTCAGCGATGAAGGTGAGCCTTTGCCGGTGGTCGGACGTCGTGACGTTGTTCTGGATGGTCAGGGGCGCCCCGCAGCCGTGCTTGAAACCACAGCTGTGATGGTGTGTCGCTTTGATGAGGTTGACGCCGCTTTTGCGGAAGAAGAGGGCGAAGGCCCGCTGGATGAGTGGCGAAAAGGGCATGAGGCCTATTTTCGCCGGAACGGCGGCTTTTCGCCGGATATGGAATTGCTTTGCGAGCGCTTTCGTTTGGTCGAAGTGCTTAAACGCTGAAATTTAGGAAAGAACTCAATCATGAAATTCACGCTTTCCTGGCTCAAGGATCACCTTGAAACCGAAGCCACGTTGGAAGAAATCCTTGAAAAGCTGACAGATATCGGTCTGGAAGTGGACGGGGTTGATGATCGCGCGGCCTTCAAAACTTTTAAAATCGCCAAAGTGCTGACCGCTGTTCAGCATCCGGATGCGGACAAGCTGCGCGTTCTCACCGTGGATACCGGTGAAGGCCAGCCTGTACAGGTTGTGTGCGGAGCGCCAAATGCCCGCGCCGGTCTGGTGGGTGTACTCGGCAAGCCCGGCGATTATGTGCCGGGTCTGGATGTTACACTGTCTGTCGGTAAAATCCGTGGTGTTGAAAGCTTCGGCATGATGTGTTCCGAGCGTGAGCTGGAACTGTCGGATGAGCATAACGGCATTATCGATCTGCCGGAAGATGCGCCGGTAGGCATGAGCTTTGCGACCTATATGGGCATTGATGATCCGATTATTGAAGTCGGTCTCACACCAAACCGTGCGGATTGCACCGGTGTGCATGGTATTGCCCGTGATCTGGCCGCAGCCGGTCTTGGCAAGCTGAAAGGTGATGTGATTGCGCCGGTCAAAGGTGCAGGCGCTACACCGGTTAAAGTTATTCTCGATCAGGATGCTGACAAGCCGTTCTGTAACGGTTTCTCGCTGCGTCTGGTGAAGGGCGTTAAAAACGGCCCGAGCCCGAAATGGCTGCAGCAGCGCCTCACAGCAATTGGTCTGCGTCCGATCAATGCGCTCGTAGATATTACCAATTATGTGACCTTCGATTATGGCCGTCCGCTGCATGTGTTCGATGCTGCTAAAGTGCAGGGCAATCTGACTGTTCGTGCCGCCAAGGAAGGCGAAACCATTCTGGCACTGGATCAGCGCGAATATCAGCTCTCAGATAATCATTATGTGATTGCCGATGAAAAAGGCGTGGAATCCATCGCCGGTATCATGGGCGGTGAACATTCCGGTTGCGATGAAAACACTTCCGATGTGTTGATTGAATCCGCTCTCTGGGATGCACGCATGATTGCGCGTACCGGCCGTGAGCTGGGCATCATCACCGATGCACGCTATCGTTTTGAACGCGGCGTTGATCCGGAAATGATGGAATCCGGTGTGGAACTGGCAACAAAACTGGTGCTGGATTTCTGCGGCGGTGAACCAACTGAAACAGAAACTGTTGGCTATACACCATATAGCCCGCGCGCCATTGAGTTTCCGGTATCGGAAGTCAAGCGCCTGACAGGTCTTGAAGTTGCCTATCAGGATGCTGCTGATATTCTGACACGTCTCGGCTTCGCAGTTGAAGGCGATGGCAAAGCTGTTCTGCAGGTCAAGGTGCCGTCATGGCGCGGCGATGTGGAAGGCAAGGCCGATCTGGTTGAAGAAGTGATGCGTATTCACGGTATCAATCAGATTGAACCGCAGCCGCTGCCGAATATGGGCAGTGTAAACACCAAAATCCTGACAACGCTGCAAATCCGTACCCGTCTTGCTAAACGTATTCTGGCAACGCGCGGCATGATGGAAGCTGTGACCTATTCCTTCATCTCGGAGGAACAGGCGAAAGCTTTTGGCGGCGGTAAGCCGGAATTGAAACTGGCAAATCCGATTGCTGCGGATATGTCGGATATGCGTCCGAGCCTGTTGCCGGGTCTTCTCTCGGCAGCGCAGCGTAATGCTGACCGTGGTTTTGCAGATCTGGCACTGTTTGAAGTGTCGGGCACCTATGAAGGCGATAAGCCGGAAGACCAGCGCCGTGTGGCTGGCGGTATCCGTCGTGGTACGGCCGGTGTTGAAGGTGCAGGCCGCTTCTGGTCGGGCAATGCGCAGAATGTTGGCGTGTTTGATGCCAAAGCTGATGCGCTGGCTGTTCTTGAAGCCTGTGGTGCACCGGTTGACCGCATTCAGGTCGAAGCCGGTGGTCCGTCATGGTATCATCCGGGTCGTTCCGGCACATTGAAACTCGGCCCTAAAGTGGTGCTGGGTTACTTCGGTGAGTTCCATCCGGATGCACTGGAACTGCTGGATGTGTCCGGCGCTCTGTGCGGCTTTGAAGTGTATATTGATGCGATCCCTGAGCCTAAGCAGAAGTCCGGTGCAACCAAACCTGCACTGACATTGTCTCAGTTCCAGAGCGTGAAGCGTGACTTTGCTTTTGTCGTCGACAGCACAGTTGAAGCAGCAGCAATTGTCCGTGCGGTAAATTCTGCTGAGAAGAAGCTGATTGCCGGTGCGCAGGTGTTTGATATCTTTACAGGTGCATCACTGGGTGAAGGCAAGAAGTCTGTTGCAGTGGAAGTCGTCTTGCAGCCGCTTGACCGCACTCTGACAGATGAAGATCTGGAAGCAACAGCTAAGCGTATCGTCGAAGCTGTGACCAAGCAGACCGGCGGCACATTGCGCGGTTAATCCGGACGCGGCTGATTTAGCTAATATTGAAAACAAAAAACCCGCCATTCCGGCGGGTTTTTTATTTTAACCGCGAAAGCCGATACAATTGCCCCACGGGTCACGGATCTGGCACATGCGTAAGCCGTCCTGAATATTTAAAGGCCCACGATAGAGACTGCCGCCAATAGAGAGCAGATGCGCGATAGCCTTATCAAAATCCTCTACCTGCCAATAGACGACAGAGCCGGCAGCACCTGAAGCTACTTTTTCATCGGCGGGCACGATCTCCAGATCAACGGAACCGATTTTAAGATAGTCAAAATCAAACTCTTCCAGCCGCATTGCCACAGCCTGCGGAAAAGCGCGCTGATACCATTGCAAGGCTGCAGCAACATCACTGACATGGATGAGGACGGAGGCGATTGTCTGATTGGTCATGTGTTTCTACCGGCGATCCGGATGCCACCAATCGGGCTTCATATCTTCGAAAGATGTATATTCCGGTGCAAATTCCGGCTGATTATTGTCGTCAAAACAGCCAAGCAGCAGGGCAATCACCGGCTCATCATCAATTGCCCCGATAGAGCTGCCGCAGGCCGAGCAGAAAGCGCGCTGGGAATAATGGGAAGAACGATAAGTAGCCGGTTCCCCGCCCTCACCTGTCCAGTGCACGGCTTGTGCTGCAAATTCCACCCAGACAGCGGTGAGGGCACCGGTATGCTGCTGACAGTTCTTACAGCAGCAGCTATGCGGTTTAAGCTTCAGAGGATCGCCTGTGGCCTCAAAGCGGATGGAGCCGCACAGACAGCCGCCGCGATAGGTTTTCATCATTGTTTTGATGTCCCGTTTGTCAGGCCGGTACTGTTACACGCTCAGGCATGGCACGCATAGCCATTTCAATAATGCTTTGGATTGCTTCCCTGCTGCCGCCGTCACGGGCTTCATAGGACAGGCTCTGCAACATAGCATGATAGAATTCTGCCATCTGGGTCAGATCGGTGCCTTTCGGCAGGTCACCGTCTTGCATCGCACGTTCACAACGGGCAAAAATCCGCTCAAAAGAAGTCTGGCGAATAGCTTTGAGAAACTCTTTGACCTGTTTGTTTTCCGGCTTGCACTGGATGCTGCTGACACTGACCATGCAGCCGCCTGCAGGGCAGGCATAGACCTTATCCGCATGGGTTTCGAGCATAGCGCGAATGCCTTGCTGAATGGTTGCAGCCTGATCCAGCGCAACAAGCGGCGCACCGCCAATTGTTGCAGTATAGTGATCGACCGCCTCACGGAAAGCCTGCTCCTTGGAGCCGAAAGCCGCATAAAAGCTGGGCGGTGTAATGCCGATGGCCGCAGTAAAGTCGTTAATCTGGGCGCATTCATAGCCTTTTTCCCAGAAAACCTTCATCACACTGTTCAGCGCAACTTCCCTGTCGAAACTGCGGGGTCTGCCGCGTAAAGCCATCTCATACCTTTCTTTAGTATGTCTTATATAATTCACTTGACCGCAGCATTCAAGTTGCTATGAATTATGTAATCTTCACTACATAATGAGATTCACGATGAATGATGTTTGCGATTCTGCATTAGCCGCAGAACGAGCGCCTGATATTTCTGTTAGCACAATTACAAAATCCGGAACGGATAAACCTGCAATTCCGCTGGTTGTTTATTGCTTATCACTTGGTTTTTTTGCTCTTACCACGTCTGAACTGATGATTTCCGGCATGTTGCCGTCACTGCAGCAGGCTTTCGGCCGTTCCATTGCCGATATAGGTAATCTGATTTCACTCTATGCCATGGGCATGGTTGTCGGTGGCCCGCTGGTGACGATCCTGTTTCTGGCGCTGAAAATCGAGAATAAACGCGGGCTTTTATTTCTGCTGATTTTCTATGCTCTGGCACAAAGTGTGGCTGCCTCAACCAGCAATTTTGAAGTTTTAATGGTGGCACGTGTGGTTACCGGCATGGCAGCGGCGACCAGTTTCGGCCTGATGCTGGCGATTACCGCTCAATTGGTTGATCCGAGTATTCGCGGGCGTGCCTCATCGCTGGTTTTTGCCGGACTGATGATTTGTACGGTCTTTGGTGTGCCTGCGGCGACAATGATTGATCATGCATTTGGCTGGCGCGCCAGTTTCTGGGCGATTGTGGTGCTGGTGCTGTTTTGTGCGCTGGTCATTGCACTGAAAATTGAAACTGCGCCCGAGGGCAAGGCTGCCGATCTGCGCTCGGAACTGAAAGAAATGGCAAGACCGAAGCTCTGGGCTGCCTATACAACCAGCGCGCTGGTGATTGGTTCGTCCTTCGCCGCCTATAGCTATTTCTCTCCGATCATGACGGAACTGTCCGGTTTCACATCTGGGCAGGTGCCGGTACTGCTGGCGGTCTATGGTGCCGGTAATATCCTTGGTAATTATATCGCAGGGCGTTTTGCTGATCGCTATACGTTCAAAACTTTGTCGATCGGTATCAGTCTAATGGTCTTTGCGATGCTGCTTTTTGCCTGTCTCCCGCAGTCAAAGATTGCTGCTGTGGCTGCAATCATAATGATTGGTCTGACCGGTATTGCGCTTAATCCGGCTCTCGTTGCCCGTGTCATGCGGATTGCGCATCCGGGTGCATTGGTCAATGCTATGCACGCCTCGGTGATCAATATTGGTCTGGCATTCGGCCCATGGGCGGGTGGTCTGGCAATCTCATCGGGGCTGGGGTTGAATGCGCCACTGTTTGTCGGCTTTGGCATGGCTTTGGCCGGGTTGCTGACAATCCTGCCGCGCGCTTTACGCAATGTATGAAAGAAAAGGCGCTGTTTTACAGCGCCTTTTTTATTTGAAGACTCGTTTTTACAAATAGGTCATGGCCAGCGAGGCGTCGGTATAGCGTTTGCCTGCAACCTGATCCGGTGTGATAGCTGCACCGATATGTGCAAGTTCTTCTGTACTCAGTGCAACATCCAGCGCCTTCATATTCTCATCAAGCCGGCTGATTTTACGGGTGCCGGGGATCGGCACAATAAAATCTGCCTGATGAAGAACCCAGGCCAGCGCCAGCTGTGCCGGTGAGATCTGCTTATCGGCAGCAATCTGCTCGAGCAAATCAATCTGGGCATTATTTGCTGCGAGATTTTCCGGCTGGAAGCGTGGCAGTCCTTTACGGAAATCATCTTCTGCCAGATCGGCTTGTGTGCGGACACTGCCTGCAAGCATTCCGCGGCCTAGCGGGCTGTAAGGCACAAAGCCGATGCCAAGTTCACGGCAAACCGGTAAGACGCTGTTCTCCGGATCACGCACCCAGAGCGAATATTCGCTTTGAAGCGCTGCAATCGGATGAACTGCATGAGCACGGCGCAGGGTTTCAGGCCCTGCCTCAGACAGACCAATGGTGCGGATTTTACCCTCATTGATCAGGTCTTTCAGCGTGCCGATCACATCTTCAATCGGTATAGCCGGATCAACGCGATGTTGGTAGAACAGGTCGATCACGTCGATGCCGAGCCGTTGCAGGGAGGCTTCAGCTACAGCACGGATATGATCGGGATAGCTGTTAACGCCGGTTGATTTGCCATCTTCGATTTTAAAACCGAACTTCGTGGCGATGGTCACTTTATCACGGTATGGTTTCAGTGCCTTGCCGAGCAGTTTTTCATTCTCAAAAGGCCCGTAAACTTCTGCGGTGTCGAACAGGGTTACGCCAATATCAACGGCATGGTGCAGGGTGCGGATCGCTTCCGACTCATCCTGCCCGCCATAGGCATGGCTCATACCCATGCAGCCGAGGCCAAGGGCTGAGACTGTGAGTTCGGTGCCGAGTTTACGCATTTTCATGATTGTTTCCTTACGCAGAGCGATGATACGTTTTGTATTTCATCCGGTGGTGAAAACATATGCCTGTTCACATTGTTCGATAATCCGGTTTTATTTTTACAGGCCGTTCTGTAAAACAGATCAATGAAACGCTCACAGCTCTCTCAATTAGCGGTTTTTGCTGCCGTTGCCGATCACGGTAGTTTTCGCGCGGCGGCAAAAGATCTGGCCATTGCTCCTTCCGCCGTCAGTCAGGCTGTTGCACAGCTTGAAACAGCGCTGGGGATAACCTTGCTGTCACGCACCACGCGCTCGGTGCATCTGACGGAAGCAGGGCAGAAACTGCTTACCGAACTTGCACCGGCATTGGGTAATATTGATGCGGCATTGCAGACTATGCAGGATATGCGTGACGCACCTGCAGGCACGGTAAAAATCAGCACACCACGTTCTGCCGCACATATTTTTCTGGCGCCAAAATTCAAAAGCTTTGGGGAAGCCTATCCGGATATTGTGCTGGATATCCACATTGAGGATCAGTTTGTGGATATTGTCGCGGCTGGCTTTGATGCCGGTATCCGTCTGGGAGAAAGTCTCGCAAAAGATATGATTGCGGTGCCGCTCGGGCGCGCCTTGCGTTGTCCCGTTGTCGCTTCTCCCGCCTATCTGGAGCAGTATGGGACGCCGCAGCACCCGCAGGATTTAATCGCGCATCGTTGTATCCTGAAGCGGTATTCTTCGGGTAGCTTGCACCAGTGGGAGTTCGAAAAGCAAGGGCATAGACTGGACGTTACCCTCAACGGCCCGCTGATACTGGATGATAATCATCTCCTGGTACAGGCAGCGCTAGACGGTGCAGGGCTTGTCTCATTGCTGGAGCCATCTGTGGCTGATTATCTGCAAAAAGGTATGCTGACAGAGGTATTGCCGGACTGGGCACAACAATTTCCGGGCATGTATATTTATTATCCGAACCGGCGTAACATGCGTCCGGCGCTTCGTGCTTTTATTGATTTTTTCAAATTATAACGGACGGAAATCCCATGCCGCATCTGCGTTATTCCGGCTTGCCTGCTGAGCAACAGCAAGCCGTTTTTCTGGATATTGTCCGTAACAGTCCGCTTCTGACAGATGTGCTGAACCGTGCACAGAGGCTGAATTTACCGGATTGGTATATTGTGTCTGGTGCCGTGTATAATCTGGTCTGGAATGTGCTGACCGGCAGACCGGAAACCCATGGTATCAAGGATGTGGATCTGTTTTATTATGATGCATCCGACATATCTTACGAGGCAGAAGACCGGATTATTAAATCAGGTGACGAGATATTTTCTGGCGTCACTTTACCGGTTGAAATCCGCAATCAGGCGCGGGTGCATCTGTGGTATGAAAAGCACTTCGGTTTGGTTTGTCCGCCTTTGCAATCAAGTAAAAACAGTATTGAACGCTTTGCGTCGAAAACCCATGCCGTGGGGATAAGACTGGAACCGGATGGCAGGCTGGGTTTTTATGCCCCTTTCGGTCTGGATGATATGTTCTCTCTCCGTATGACACCCAATCCGGTGGCGGATAACCGTGAAACGCATCATGTGAAAAGCTTGCGGGCGCAGCAAAACTGGCCGGAAGTGACAGTTGTTCCCTGGCCGGAAGCGGCGGTATAAAATTCATTTTCAAGGAGTGCTCTATGTTTCGCTGGGGAATTTTATCGACAGCCAATATCGGCATCACGCAGGTCATTCCGGCAATTGCGGCCTCTGAAACCGGTGTCATTCAGGGCATCGCCAGCCGTGATGCAGCACGCGCCCGTGCTGTTGCCGATCGTTTTAATGCGCCTTTGAGTTTCGGTTCCTATGAGGAGTTACTGGCGAGCGATCAGATCGACGGTGTTTATATTCCCCTGCCGACATCGCAGCATATTGAATGGTCATTAAAAGCGGCAGAAGCGGGTAAGCATGTGCTGTGTGAAAAGCCTGTTGCACTGCAAGCGGACGATATCGACCGGCTGATCGAAGCCCGTGACCGTTGTCAGGTGGTGATCTCCGAAGCCTTTATGGTCTATTATCATCCGCAATGGGCAAAGGTGCGCGAGCTGATCACTTCCGGTCAGATCGGTCGTTTGCGCATGGTGCAGGGCTGCTTTACGTATTTTAATGATGATCCGGCCAATATGCGCAATCAGGTTGCCTTGGGCGGCGGTGCTTTGCCGGATATCGGTGTGTATCCGACGGTGGTGACACGGATGGTCACGGGGCAGGAACCGCAAGAGGTTTTCGCCCGTATTGAGCGTGATCCGGATTTTGGCACAGACCGTTATGCTTCTGTGATGGCACGTTTTGCGGAATTCGATTTAAGTTTCTATGTGGCAACGCAGCTGGCCGGACGCCAGCAAATGATCTTCCATGGTGATCAGGGCATGATCACCGTTCATACGCCGTTCAATGCCGGAAAATATGATCATGCACGGGTCACATGGCACGATCGCTCCCATACTTGCGCGCAGGAATGGACTTTTGCCAATGCAAACCAATATAGCTTGCAGGCCGACGCCTTTGTCCGCTTCGTGCGGGGGCAGGAAGAAATGCTGTTCAGCCTTGAAAACTCAAAAGCGAACCAACATGTTATTGACAAGATTTACGCAGCAGCAGAAAAGCTGTGAGCAAAAGCATATCCCCAAAAAGCGGAAACCGTTTTTAAGAGGATGTGCAGGTGCTGCGGGCTGGTGATAAATTTTTTAGATTTTGAAAAAATCGCAAAATTCGGTCAAAAAGCATGAAAAAGTGATCAAAAAGCGGGATTTTTGTCGCAAGTGCTGTGTTGTGTCTTGCAGTGAAAATCCCCCCTTCTTATATACCCCTCGACTCGTGACGATCAGGCGTTTAAAAGCCGGTTCGTTTTGTCAAAAACCCGATAGGGGCTGCCACATGGAATGCTCGGCAGAGGTCCCGGCAGTTCGCTGAATGGAGAAGAATGAATATGGCTAAAGTAATTGGTATCGATCTGGGAACGACCAACTCCTGCGTCGCCGTCATGGACGGTAAGACTGCGAAGGTCATTGAGAATGCTGAAGGTGCACGTACAACGCCTTCGATTATTGCTTTTACGGATGGTGACGAACGTCTCGCTGGTCAGCCTGCGAAACGTCAGGCTGTAACCAACCCTGAAGGCACACTGTTTGCTGTTAAGCGCCTTGTTGGCCGTCGTTTCGATGATCCGATGGTAACCAAGGACAAAGACCTCGTTCCATACAAAATCGTCAAAGGCGATAATGGCGACGCATGGGTAGAAGTCGAAGGCAAGAAGTATTCCCCTTCGCAGGTTTCCGCGATGATCCTTCAGAAAATGAAGGAAACCGCTGAAGGCTACCTCGGTGAAACTGTAACACAGGCTGTTATTACAGTTCCTGCTTACTTCAACGATGCTCAGCGTCAGGCAACCAAAGATGCCGGTAAAATTGCCGGTCTGGAAGTTCTGCGTATCATCAACGAACCAACCGCTGCGGCTCTGGCCTATGGTCTCGATAAGAGCGAAGCCAAAACCATTGCTGTTTACGACCTTGGTGGTGGTACATTCGACGTATCCATCCTTGAAATCGGCGACGGCGTGTTCGAAGTTAAGTCCACTAATGGTGATACTTTCCTCGGCGGTGAAGATTTTGACATGCGTCTGGTTGAATATCTGGCAGCAGAATTCAAGAAAGAGCAGGGCATTGATCTGAAGAACGACAAGCTCGCTCTGCAGCGCCTCAAGGAAGCTGCTGAAAAAGCGAAGATCGAACTGTCTTCCGCTCAGCAGACCGAAATCAACCTGCCGTTCATCACCGCTGATGCAACCGGTCCTAAGCACCTTGCCATCAAGCTGTCGCGTGCGAAGTTTGAAAGCCTGGTGGATGATCTGGTTCAGCGCACCATTGAACCATGTAAAGCTGCACTGCGCGACGCTGGCCTCAAAGCCGGTGAAATCAGTGAAGTTGTGCTGGTTGGTGGTATGACCCGTATGCCGAAAATTCAGGAAGTTGTTAAAGCTTTCTTCGGCAAGGAACCACATAAGGGCGTAAACCCTGACGAAGTGGTTGCAATGGGTGCTGCTATTCAGGCCGGTGTTCTGCAGGGTGACGTTAAAGACGTTCTGCTGCTCGACGTAACACCGCTGTCGCTCGGTATTGAAACACTTGGTGGTGTATTCACCCGTCTGATCGACCGCAACACAACCATTCCGACCAAGAAATCGCAGACCTTCTCGACCGCTGAAGATAATCAGTCGGCTGTGACGATCCGCGTTTCGCAGGGCGAGCGTGAAATGGCTGCCGACAACAAGATGCTCGGCCAGTTTGATCTGGTTGGCATTCCGCCGGCACCACGCGGCGTACCGCAGATTGAAGTGACTTTTGACATCGACGCGAACGGTATCGTGAACGTGACCGCGAAAGATAAAGGCACCGGTAAAGAACATCAGATCCGTATTCAGGCATCCGGCGGTCTGTCCGATGCTGATATCGAGAAGATGATCAAAGATGCGGAAGCTAACGCCGATGCCGATAAGGCACGTCGTGAATCTGTGGAAGCCAAAAACCAGGCTGAAGCTCTGATCCACTCGACCGAAAAATCGCTGAAAGATTACGGCGATAAAGTTTCCGGTGATGACAAGGCTGCGATTGAAACAGCACTTGCTGCACTGAAAACCGCTGTTGAAGGCGATGATGCGGAAGACATCAAAGCGAAAACACAGACCCTTGCTGAAGCTTCGATGAAGCTTGGTCAGGCTATGTATGAATCAGCTCAGGGTGAAGAAGGCGGCGAAGGCGCTGCTGATGCCCGTGCTGAAGATGACGATGTTGTTGACGCCGATTTCGAAGAAATCGACGAAGACAAAAAGAAATCCTGATTTTCAGGTGAAAGGCAAAGCCCGGCTTAGTGCCGGGCTTTTGTCCATTCAGTTCTGCCTGTTTTGCTGAATGAGCCACTGAAAGAGTGCGCAGCAAAATGCAGAGCTTAGACTGCCCTGTCTCTGGACACTGCAAGAGAGTGTCACCACATAAACCGGACAGGGTATCAGGTATTTCCGGCAAAGCATTTTGGTTTTGCACGGCAAGCTTATGAAAAAAGAGTCAGCGCCATATCAGTGTTTTCCGGAAGACGATGATCATCGTTTTCTGCAATATACCGGCCGCGACAACCTTCAATGACTGTCTGAAATTGTTCTGATCGGGGCGACATCATCAGACAACAGCCATCGGGACGCATGGTTTATGAAAGTGGATTATTACGAAACGCTCGGCGTTGTCAGAACAGCGGATGATAAAGTTATCAAGACCGCTTATCGCAAACTGGCAATGCAATATCATCCGGATCGCAATCCGAATGATGCGGAAGCCGAAGCTAAATTTCTTGAGCTGGGTGAAGCCTATGATGTGCTGAAAGACCCGCAAAAACGCGCAGCCTACGACCGTTTCGGTCATGCCGCCTTTGAAAATGGTGGTGGCGGTGGTGCCGGAGGCTTTGGCGGCGGCGGCTTCGGTGCCGGTGGCTTTGCTGATATTTTCGAAGATATTTTCGGTGACGTTATGGGCGGCGGTCGCAACCGTCGTTCTGGCGGACGTGAACGCGGCGCGGATCTGCGCTACAATATGGAAGTATCGCTCGAGGAAGCCTATGCCGGTAAAACGGCACAGATCAGCGTTCCGGGCTCAATCTCCTGTGAGGAATGCACCGGAACCGGTGCCAAGAAAGGTACACAGCCGGTCACCTGTACGACATGCGGCGGCGCCGGACGTGTGCGTGTATCACAGGGTTTCTTCTCGGTGGAGCGCACCTGTCACACTTGTAACGGCCGTGGTCAGACCATTAAAGACCCGTGCCCGAAATGCGATGGCGCCGGACGGATCAGTCAGGAGCGCAATCTGTCGGTCAATATTCCGGCAGGGATTGAAGACGGCACCCGTATTCGCCTGACAGGCGAAGGCGAAGCCGGTACGCGCGGCGGTCCGAGCGGCGATCTTTATATTTTCCTGTCGATCAAGCCGCATGAATTCTTCCAGCGCGACGGGGCGGATCTTTATTGCAAAGTTCCGATTTCCATGGCGACGGCAGCACTTGGCGGTCAGTTTGAAGTGGCAACACTGGACGGCACACAAACTCGTGTGAAAGTGCCGGAAGGCACCCAGAACGGCAAGCAGTTCCGCCTCAAGGGCAAAGGTATGCCAATTCTGCGCCAGCAGTCGACAGGTGACCTTTATATTCAGATCGCGATTGAAACACCGCAGAATCTCTCCAAGCGTCAACGTGAATTGCTTGAGGAGTTCGAGAAAATTTCATCCACCGAGAACAGCCCGCAATCGACCGGCTTTTTCTCGCGGATGAAAGAATTCTTTGAAGGTATCCGTGATTAAACCTGTTTAGGTTCAAAAATATCACAGGCGGCAACTGCGACAGATGTAGTTGCCGCCTTTTTTATGCAGGTATTTTTGTAATACAGAGCAGAAAAATATCGCGGTTTTCTGTTTTTGCCTTGCTTCCGCCGCGAAACGCGTCAATTCTTTATCCACTGGCGACATATGGGAGTGATTGATGGCTGGCCTGATACCGAAAAAACTTGTCCAGAAGTTTGATGAAGAGATACGCTTTTTCAAAGGCTGGATCGATAAGCCGAAAGCTGTCGGTGCTATTTTACCGACAAGCGGTATCACTGCACGTCGTATGGCCAGTGTTGTTAATCCGGCATCCGGTCTGCCGGTACTGGAGCTCGGGCCCGGCACAGGTGTGATTACCAAGGCCATCCTTGAGCGCGGAATTGAGCCGCAGAACCTGTTCTCGGTTGAATATTCAGCGGCATTTATTCAACATCTGACCAAGACCTATGCCGGTGTAAATTTTCTGCACGGCGATGCGTTTGATCTGGATACAGTTCTTGCTGATAAGCGTGACCAGCAGTTTGACAGCGTGGTTTCGGCCGTGCCGCTGCTCAACTTCCCGATGGAAAAGCGTCTGGCATTTCTTGAAGATTTGCTGACCCGTATTCCTGCAGGTCGTCCGGTGATGCAGATTTCCTACGGGCCGGTTTCACCGCTGCCGGTCGGGCGCGGTGCCTATAGCGTGGAAGGTTTCGACTTCATTCTGCGCAATCTGCCACCTGCACGGCTTTGGGTTTATCGCCGTATTCTGGTCTGAGGCTTCTTATTCCCTGTTTTGTTTGCAGCAACGCCACATCACTTGTCTGATGCGGCGTTGCTTTTTTCTGAAAGGCATTAAATAGTGATGAAAGTGATAGCTGACTGTAAAGGATAAACCATGGCCTCAGTTCTCGTTTTTGCCGGATCAAACCGTAAAAATGCCTATAGCGGTCAGCTCGCCGCGGCAGCTGTGCAGGAACTGACGCGGCAAGGGGCTGAAGTCACGCAGATTTCACTGAAAGATTATCCGTTGCCGATTATGGATCAGGATCTGGAAGCGGAAGAAGGTATTCCGGAAAATGCCTATAAGCTTGCACGGCTTTTCAACGCCATCAGGGACTGTTGATTGCTTCACCGGAATATAATTCCTCTATCCCGCCGCTGGTGAAAAACACGCTGGACTGGATCAGCCGTATTCATGAAGATGGCGGCAAGCCGTTTCAGCCGACATCGCATCTGACTGTCGCTTTGTGTTCTTCGTCGCCTGGCGGTTTTGGCGGCATGCGCGGTCTTTATCATCTGCGCTCGGTTATGATGATGCTCAATACCCAGATTATTTCCGAACAATGTTCGGTTGCCCACGCCCATCAGGCCTTTAATGAGGATGGTGCATTGCGCGATGAGCGCACAGCTCAAACCCTTGCCCGTGTTTGCCGCAGCCTGATCAGCAAGATCTGACCTTTTCACTCAGCGCTTGTTGTGCGAAGAGAGACGCAATTTCAGATCAGATGATGTGCGGAGACAGATTATGGATGTAAACAACGTGCGCGACCGGTTGATTGTTGGTCTCGATGTGCCGGATGTAATTGCGGCGGAAAAGATCGTTGAGGAACTGGGCGATACGGTTTCGTTCTATAAAATCGGTTACCAGCTGGTGTTTTCGCAAACGGCAAAGGGTGGCGGTCTGGATTTTGCCACGCACCTGCTCTCGATGGGCAAAAAAGTCTTTCTCGATGTGAAACTGCTCGATATCGATAATACAATCGCCAAGGGCGTGGAAAACATCGCCAAGCGCGGTGTGACCATGATGACGCTGCATGCCTATCCTAAGGCGATGCGTGCCGCTGTGGAAGCTGCCAAAGGCTCAGACCTTTGCCTGCTTGGTGTGACTGTTCTGACGTCAATGGATCAGGCCGATATGCTGGAAGCCGGTTACACGATGACGCCGGAAGAACTGGTCTTGCGTCGTGCACAGCAGGCACGTGAAGCGGGCATGGGTGGTATTGTGGCTTCGGCCGCTGAGTCGGCTGCAATCCGCACTATTGTCGGGCCGGATATGGCGATTGTAACGCCGGGTATCCGCCCAGCGGGCAGTGAAGCCGGAGACCAGAAACGTGTCATGACACCGGCGGATGCCTTGCGTGCCGGTTCGAGTCATCTGGTTGTGGCGCGCCCGATCGTGGCGGCTGCAGATCGTAAAGCGGCAGCGCAGAGCATTCTGGAAGAAATGGCTGCGGCTGTGTGAAAATCATGAATGGGAGGAAATGATGACGAAAGCCTATTGGATTGCCCGCGTGGATGTGCGTGATGCTGAGCGGTATAAAGACTATATCAGCACTGCAAAGCCTGCATTTGAGCGCTTCGGAGCCAATTTTGTTGCCCGTGGCGGCACGGCACATGCGGTAGAAGGACAAGGCCGTGCGCGCAACGTCATCATTGAATTCCCGAGCATGCAGCATGCACTGGATTGTTATAATTCGCCGGAATATCAGGCAGCAGCGGCGATCCGCCAAACTGTTGCGGATGGTGAGATTATAATTGTTGAAGGTAATGCGGTTTGATCGCATTAATGTAGTTAAGATTATAGATACCGGCCTTTACTGGCCGGTATTTTTTATTAAAGATATAAAATAGCAAATCTATTTTTAAGACAGAGGACATCATGGCTTTGAAAATTGCGGTTCAGATGGACCATATCAATTCCATTCGTATCGCGGGTGATACCAGCTTTGCTTTGTGCCTTGCGGCACTCGATCGCGGCCATGAGCTTTATCATTATACGCCGGATCGCCTGTCGATGCGCGACGGTGTGGTCAGCGCGGCTCTCGAGCCGTTGCAGGTGCGTGATATTGAAGGCGATCATTTTACACTCGGCGAAGCCGTGCATACGGATTTGTCGGAAATGGACGTTATCCTGCTGCGTCAGGATCCGCCTTTTGACATGAATTACATCACCACAACGCATCTTCTGGAACGTATCCATCCGAAGACACTGGTGGTGAACGATCCGGCATGGGTGCGCAACAGCCCTGAGAAAATCTTTGTTACAGAGTTTCCGGATCTGATGCCGGAAACTCTGATCACCAAAGACTTGCAGGAAGTGTTGAAATTCCGCAGGGAATTTGGTGATATCATCATCAAGCCGCTTTACGGCAATGGCGGCGCAGGCGTTTTCCACCTGACTTCAGATGACCGTAATCTGACATCGCTGCTGGAAATGTTCGAGCAGATGTATCGCGAGCCGTTTATTGCCCAGCGTTATCTGAAAGATGTGCGCTCCGGTGACAAGCGTATTATCCTCATTGACGGTGAGCCGGTCGGCGCCATCAACCGTGTACCTGCGGAAAGCGATGCCCGTTCCAACATGCATGTTGGCGGTCGTGCTGAAGCGACTGAACTGACGGCACGCGAGAAAGAAATCTGCGCACGCATCGGACCATCGCTGAAAGAACGAGGCTTTATTCTGGTTGGTATTGATGTGATCGGTGATTACATGACCGAGATTAACGTGACCTCACCAACCGGTATCCGCGAGATCAAACGCTTCGGCGGTGCAGATATTGCGCAATTGTTCTGGGATGTGGTTGAGGCCAAGCGCGCTTAAATTTCATCTTTATAACTAATTGATATAATTAATAAAACACCGGAAACTCATTTGCGTTTCCGGTGTTTTTGTTTGTTGATGTTGTGCATTTCCCCTGCTTAGAATGATCTATCAGGTGGGGGGCATGAAATGATTGCACGGGTCAGCACAGTTGCTTTTCAGGGCATTGAGGCCAAGCTTGTTGATGTGCAGGTGATGGCGGCACCGGGCAAGATGAGCATGTCGATTGTCGGCCTGCCGGATAAAGCAGTGGCGGAGAGCCGTGAGCGGGTGCAGGCGGCACTTCATGCTTCCGGTCTGTCAATGCCGGTGAAGAAAGTGACCATCAATCTGGCACCGGCAGATTTGCCCAAAGAAGGCTCGCACTATGATCTGCCGATTGCCATGGGGCTGATGGTGGCGGTCGGCGCTTTGCCGGAGGATTGTCTGCAATCCTTTGTGGTGCTGGGGGAGCTGGCACTGGATGGCACAATCGCGCCGGTTGCCGGTGTACTGCCTGCAGCGATAACCGCTAATATGCATGATCTCGGATTGATCTGCCCGCAGGCTTGCGGGGCGGAGGCTGCATGGGCTGATGCGGATATGCCGATCCTCAATCCGCGCAGTCTGATCGCATTGGCCAATCATTTTCGTGGCTCTCAGGTGTTGTCCCGTCCGCAACCGGCCATAAAGAGCTTTTCCGAGGGGTTGGAGGCGTTTCCTGATCTGGCGGATGTGAAGGGACAGGAAACCGCCAAGCGCGCGCTGGAGGTGGCTGCAGCGGGCAATCATAATCTGTTGTTCGTTGGCCCTCCGGGCTCGGGTAAGTCGATGCTGGCGCAGCGTCTGCCCGGAATATTGCCACCCTTGTCTCCAAGGGAGATGCTGGATGTCTCGATGATTGCCTCAGTTTCCGGCACGTTATCCGGCGGAAGATTAACCGACCGGCGGCCGTTTCGCAGCCCGCATCATTCGGCTTCTATGGCGGCAATGGTTGGTGGCGGGCATAAAGCCAAGCCCGGCGAGATATCCATGGCTCATCATGGCGTGCTGTTTCTTGATGAATTACCGGAGTTTTCACCGCAGGTTCTGGATTCGATGCGACAGCCCTTGGAAACCGGTGAATGTATGATTGCCCGTGCCAATCATCGCATCAGCTATCCGGCGCGGTTTCAGCTGGTGGCGGCGATGAACCCGTGCAAATGCGGAATGGCCGGTGAGCCTGGCTTTACTTGTGCAAGGGGACCACGCTGCCGCAGTGATTATCAGGCGCGGGTATCAGGGCCGTTGCTGGATCGCATTGATCTGCGGATAGATGTGGCCGCTCTCAAGCCCTCTGATCTGATTTTAACAGGACAGGCGGAAAGCAGCGCTGCAGTGGCGCAACGTGTGGCACAAGCACGGCAAAGACAGCAGGAGCGGTATCAGCAATTAGGTATGGCGCATATTATGACCAATGCCGCCTGTCCGCCCAATATTCTGGAGGAGATCGCAGCGGTCAGTAATGACGGGCGTAGGCTGCTCTATGATGTGAGTGAGAAATTGCGGCTTTCTGCCCGTTCTTATCACAGGGTGCTGAAAGTGGCGCGCACATTGGCAGATCTGGAGGCTTTTGCCACTGTCGAGCGCCGGCATATTGCCGAGGCTGTCTCTTATCGTATGTCAGCGGAAATGCTGAGTGTTTGATAGATTTATTTAACTGCGCCGACAACCAGATTGCTAGGCGTTTCAATGGAAACCCAGCGGCCGGTATGGTTGGCAGCCTGACGCTTGAGATAGGTGTAATCGGTTTCCTGCCAGTTTTTCACGGCATCGGTCAGATTGTCGAGAATGAAATCTCCGCGATCTGTCCGCACTGTCAGAACCGCATGACCTTCGCCATCTGGTTTACGCAGAACTGTGATCAGCAGCGAGCTGAGCGGCAGACCGGCTTCTGCCAGTTCACGGCGCTTGAGCAGCACATATTCTTCACAATCGCCAACAGTAGTGGAATAGGTCCAGTATTCTTCAACACCGTAGATTTCCATATCTGTCATTGGCTGGATCAAGGTGTTGACTTCAATATTAACCTGAACGATTTTTGCCCATGTTGCCTGATCGAGTTTGATCGGTGCGGTCTGGTTTGAAGTCAGGTTACATTCATTCGGCATGCGCTTGCAGAATTCATAATGGCCGATCGGCTGCGATGTCAGGCCGCCTGTTGCCATGAAAGGCGCATTGAGCTCGGTTGCTTGTGCAGCTGCACCAAATGCGAGCATCAGGCCTGCGGCTGACAATGTCAGATTTTTAAAATTTATAAAACTGAACATACACAACGCCTCAGCCATACCTATTTATTAACGAAATGTTAATATCGGTAACGGATAAGAGTCAATTGTGCCGGACGTGTCGCGCCCGCATTTATTAAGAAATGGTTAACGGGCATTAAGGGGTAATTTACCCCTAATCACGTGCTCTCAGAGCTTGTTGTAGCAAACTTTGGTGTGACCTGCGCCGACAAAGCCCAATTTCTGCGCTGCACCTTTCGACAAGTCGAGAACACGGCCTTTGATGAACGGGCCACGATCGTTAATGCGCACAACGAGTGATTTTCCGTTGTTCTGATTGGTCACGCGTACTTTGCTGCCGAGCGGCAGAGTACGATGAGCGGCGGTCATACCTGCAGGGTTCATGCGTTCACCCGAGGCAGTTTTAGAAGTCAGTGCATACCACGAGGCGCGCCCGCAATTTGCAGCGGCGGCTTCTGCGTGTGTGCTAGCAAAAGCGGAAATCATGAAAACTGCTGCAGAAAAAGCAAAGAGAGCAGGCAGGCGCTTGGAGCGGATCGTTGTCATGGGTCGTACCGGTGTCGGCAGCCGGAGGTTGTACACGGATCGTACAAAATATCGGGTGCGACGGTTGTGTCAGCGCGCAGATATGGAATGCAGAGAATATTGCAGCCAGTTATCCGGTCTGTCGTTATCAATAATCTGAAATACCAGAAGTTCAGGCGCTGAACTGCAATGTAAATGTGGCGCTGAAATGGTCATAAATGGAATATATTGGGGAGTGAGTTTTGGGTTAACAATCTGTAAAATTTCGTTATATTGAATATATATTTATCAAGTATACTTGATTTGATTTATTTTTGTCTTTGAGTGGTGGGAAATATACATTTTGAATTTTATAGATTCAAAATTCAGCTGCTATTCATAGCCGGCTTCAAGAATTCTCTATGTTGATTTTCAGATTCAAAACTGACTCTGATGACAAGCAGGTACAATCTGTGTTTGTATCGCAAGTGTAAAAATGCTTTTGCCAAGTTGTAAATAATGTGGCGAAATTGTGATTTGAGGCGTTGATCACGTTTTTGAAAGCTGATTGCTTGTCTCATCTTTTGAGTTTAGAGCATGATACAGGCGTTTTTGACGGCTACAGCTCTGTTCAGAACAGAATCGCTGTGAATGATTTTCCGGTGAAAACGGACAGATCACTTACAAAAGCACTGTCGTATAGATGCCGGAACAGCAGATTATATCGGATCATATTTATGTCACTTCCTTCCTCTGACGACACTCAGATTAAGCCGGAACCAAATCCGGCTGATATGCAGCATCACGCGCAGGAAGCAGTGACAGGTGACACGCCGGTCGTTTTGTCAGGGCCGCAACGGTTTCTTTATCTATGTCTTGGTTTCTTGATGCTGGCCCTGGGTATTATCGGTGCAATTTTACCGGTCATGCCGACAACAATTTTCATCATTCTGGCGGCATGGTTCTTTGCTCGTTCATCGCCGAAGCTGGAAAAACGTATTCTGGCGCATCCGCAATTTGGCCCGCTGGTGATTAAATGGCGTGACCGCGGGGCTATCCCGCGCCGCGCCAAGAAATTTGCCTGCGGCGGTATGATGATCGGTTATGCGATTTTCCTCTGGAGCGCGCAGCCCGGATTATATTTAGGCCTTGGCGTTGCGCTTTTTATGTTGGCTTGTGCGTACTATGTGGTATCCCGACCAGAGGAGTAAAATCCGGCGCATAGTCTGATGAGACCGCCGGATAGATAATATCTGGGAGAAGACTATGAAAGATGTTGCCGCATCACGGATTAATCCGGCTGTATCTGCTTTATCTTTGCCGCCGATTCCGGCGGTGAAAGCATGGGCGCAGGCCTATGACGGTGCTTTAGGGCCGTTGATTGATTTGTCTCAGGCTGTGCCGGGTTATCCGCCGCATGATGAAATGCTGCGCCTGTCCGGCGAAGCGGCATCTTCCAAAGATTTTGCGAATTACGGACCGATTGAAGGTCTGCCAGCACTGCGTGAAGCTTATGCCGCGCATGTCAGCCAGCTTTACAAAGCCAAACTCGATGCAGCGCAGGTGCAGATTACCGCCGGTTGCAATCAGGCTTTTATCGCAGCCGTTATGGCGCTGGCTGGTGCCGGCGATACGGTGATGCTGAGCAATCCGCTCTATTTCAATCATGAAACGTCATTGGCCATGCTCGGTATTAAACTGGAGCTGATGCCATGCCGTGCGCAGAACGGTTTTGTGCCTGACCCGCAGGAACTGAAACAGGTTCTGCATGCGGGTATTAAAGTGCTGGCGCTGGTAACGCCGAATAATCCGACCGGAGCGGTCTATTCCGCAGATGTGCTGAAACAGATTTATGAGATTTGCCGTGCCAATGGCACATGGCTTATTCTCGATGAGACTTACCGCGATTTTCTCGAAGATGCCGATGCGGTGCCGCATCATTTGTTTGATGAAGCCGACTGGCATGATTATCTGATACAGCTTTACAGTTTTTCCAAATCCTTCTGTATTCCGGGTCACCGCCTTGGTGCGATTATTGCGGCAGAAACTGTAATCTCTGAAATTGCCAAGATTATGGACAATCTGCAGATCTGCGCACCACTGCCGCCGCAGGCCGCAATTGCACAGGCGATTGAACCGCTGACCGAATGGCGCAATGAAAACCGCCGTGAAATTGCATCTCGGGCGCAGGCTTTGCGCAGTGCGATTGCACAGATGGAAGGCTGGGAAGCCATTTCTGTTGGTGCCTATTTCGCCTTTGTGCGTCATCCGTTTAAGGGTGTGGAGTCTGCAGCAGTATCAGAGAAACTGGCAAAGACCTGCGGAATTATCACCATTCCAGGCGCATATTTTGGTGAAGGACAGCAGGATTTTCTGCGCTTTGCATTTGCCAATGTGGATGCTGAAACTATCACGCAGCTGCCGGAACGTGTGGCTGCACTGCGTTTTTAAGCTGCGCCTATTCTGCCGCATCTGATGAGCTAGTATTTTATTTGATTCTTCCCCTATAGTGGCAGACGGTCTGCTGCATATCGGGGAGGAATGCATGTTTGAACTGGCAATCGCATGGGACTGGCTTGGCTTTGCTGCCCGCTGGCTCCACGTTATCACTGCAATTGCGTGGATCGGCTCATCTTTCTATTTTATTGCTCTTGATCTGGGCTTGCGCAAAGCGCCTGATCTGCCACCCGGTGCCTATGGCGAGGAATGGCAGGTTCACGGCGGCGGTTTCTATCATATCCAGAAATATCTGGTGGCACCATCGCGGATGCCGGAAGACCTGATCTGGTTCAAATGGGAATCCTACGCCACATGGCTTTCGGGCTTTGCGCTGCTGGCCATTGTCTATTACGGCGGTGCAGATCTCTATCTGATTGACCCGCAGGTGCTGAATGTCTCCCGCACTACAGCGATCATCATTTCTCTGGCTTCCATTGCCGGTGGCTGGATCATTTACGATCTGTTGTGCAAATCCCCGCTGGGGCGCAACACAACACAGCTGATGGTCATTCTCTATTTCGTGCTGGTGTTTATGGCATGGGGCTATACGCAACTGTTTACCGGACGTGCAGCTTTTCTGCATCTCGGCGCTTTCACCGCGACGATCATGTCTGCCAATGTGTTTATGATTATCATCCCGAACCAGAAGAAAGTGGTTGCGGATCTGATTGCAGGGCGCACACCTGACCCCAAATATGGCGTGATCGCCAAGCAGCGCTCGACCCATAATAACTATCTGACGCTGCCGGTTATCTTCCTGATGTTGTCGAACCATAATCCTCTGGCTTTCGGCACGAAATATAACTGGATTATCGCGTCGCTGGTGTTTCTGATGGGGGTAACAATCCGCCATTGGTTCAATACCCGCCATGCGCGCAAAGGCAGCCCGACTTGGACATGGCTGGCAACGGTTTTGCTGTTTATCGTGATTATGTGGCTGTCCACCGAACCGAAACAGCTGGACAATGCGGGGGAAGCGCAAGCGTCAACTATTCAGCAGAGCTTTATCAATACACCGGAGTTTGAGACGGTGCGCGATACAGTTTTGGGGCGTTGTTCCATGTGTCATACGGCGGAGCCGTCTTGGGAGGGCATTTTAGTGCCGCCTAAAGGCGTCATTCTCGACAGTGATATTGCGATCGCCGCTCATGCCAAAGAAATCTATCTTCATGCAGCGCGTTCCCATGCCATGCCGCCTGCCAATCTCACAGGGATGAGTGCGGAGGAGCGTCTGTTGTTGCGGCGCTGGTATGAGACCGCTTCAGCTTCTAAACCCTGATCGAATCTACGTTGTAGTTTCAAGGTGTTAGAGCGATCTTTGTGTGCCACGCATGGCACACGGTGCTCTAATACTGACTATTTCTGCTTTTCAGTGAGGATATTTTCATGTCTGTGAATATGACACAAAAGCATAATCAGCGTCTTATCCGCGGGCGTGTTTTGAGTTTTATCCGTGAGCCGCAGGATATCAGCGATACGGCGTCTTATATCTATCATGAAGATGGTGCGCTGCTTGTTGAAGACGGGTTAATTAAAGCTGTCGGTGATTATGCATGTGTTGCAACGCAGAAATCACCGGACGCACCGGAGACCGATCACCGGCCGCATCTGATCTTGCCCGGATTCATTGATACACATATCCATTTTCCGCAAAGCCAGGTGGTTGCGTCCTATGCGGCGGAACTGCTGGATTGGCTCAATGATTATACTTTCATCGAAGAACAGAAATATGCCGATGAGCAATTTGGCGAGCATATTGCCGAGCGCTTTATCGATGAATTATTGCGTCACGGCACCACGACTGTTGTGGCCTATGGTTCTGTGCATCCGCAAAGTGTGGATGCATTTTTCCGTGCCAGTGAGCGGCTTAATATGCGCAATATTGCCGGTAAGGTGATGATGGATCGCAATGCGCCTGCCGCTTTATGCGATACGGCACAATCCGGCTATGATGACAGCAAAGCTCTGATTGCCCGCTGGCATGGCAAGGGGCGTCTGGATTATGCGATCACGCCGCGTTTTGCGATTACCTCAACACCGGCACAGCTGGAGGCAGCGCAGGCTTTGGTGCGTGAACATCCGGAATGTTATGTGCAGACGCATTTGTCTGAGAACCATGCCGAGATTGAATTTACCTGTTCGCTCTATCCCGATGCGCCGGATTATACCGGCATTTATGAACATTATGGTCTGCTCGGAGACAAGACATTGCTCGGACATTCCATTCATTTGTCAGAGCGGGAAATAAAAACATTGGCAGAGCGCCGGTCTGTGGCAGTGTTCTGCCCGACATCCAATTTGTTTCTTGGCAGCGGCTTGTTTGATCGTGACCGTTTGCGTGATGCCGGTGTACGTATTGGTGTGGCCACTGACATTGGTGGCGGCACCAGCTGGTCGATGCTGCGCACATTGGATGAGGGCTATAAGGTGCTGCAATTGCGCGGCCAGCGGCTCAATCCGCTCAGCTCATTCTATATGATGACTTTGGGAAATGCACAGGCGCTGTCGATGGAAGACAAGATTGGTACGCTGGATGCGGGCACCGAAGCTGATTTTGTGGTTTTGGACAGCCGTGCAACCACTGCAATGCGGTTACGCATGGATGCAGGTTCTAATCTGGCGCAGGAATTGTTTCTGTTGCAGACACTCGGCGATGACCGCGCGATTGTGGAAACCTATGTGGCTGGCCAACCTGTAAAGCCTGCTTAAAGAAAAAACGGCCGGAAAGTGATTTCCGGCCGATTAAATGTTTTATGAATTAATCTTCGTGGATCAGGCTGTGATCGCGGGTTTCTTTCATCCGGATATAGATGATCAGAGAAAGACCGATCATGATTGTCACATACCAGAAGAACCAGGTTTCATAGCCGGACAGTTTGAACTTCAGTGCTACCCATTCAGCGGTACCACCAAAAATCGTGTTGGCCAGTGCATAAGGCAGAGCAACACCAAGCGCACGGATATGAGCCGGGAACATTTCTGCTTTCACCACTGCGTTGATCGAGGTGTAACCGGTTACGATAATCAGACCTGCCATCGACAGACCGAAAGCCACATACGGATCGGTTGTTGTCGAGAGGGTCGAGAAGATCGGATAGGTAAACAACACGCCCATCACACCGAAACCGATCATCAGCGGCTTACGGCCGATACGGTCGGAAAGGGCACCGGCCAGCGGCTGAATCAGCATGAAGACCAGCAACGCGAGCGCTGTGATTTCACTTGCGGATTCCTTGCTGAAACCGGAAGTATTCACGAGGAATTTCTGCAAGTAAGTGGTGTAGGTATAGAAAGCCAGTGTACCACCGGCTGTCAAAGCCAGAACTGTGAAGGCTTCTTTCGGATAATGTTTGAACAGTGCAAAACCGCTTGAGCGTGGTTTGTCGCTGGTTTTGGCATTATCGAATGATTTTGTTTCAACAAGACCACGGCGAACCCAGAACACGAAGATCGCCAGCAGACCGCCGATAAAGAACGGAATACGCCAGCCCCAGTCACCAAGCTGTTCGGGTGTCAGAAGGCGCTGAAGGATCAGCAATACACCGAGTGCAGTCAGCTGACCGGCAATCAGAGTGACATACTGGAAGCTGGAGAAGAAACCGCGGCGGTTTTTACCAGCCATTTCACTCAAATAAGTAGCGCTGGCACCATATTCACCGCCAACACTCAGCCCCTGCAACAGGCGGGCAAAAACCAGCAATGCCGGTGCAAGGACACCGATTGTTTCATGGCCAGGTGTTACGGCAATAATCAGCGAGCCGATACACATCAGGGTAACGGAGAGGGTCAAACCGGCTTTACGGCCTTTACGATCGGCATAGATACCCATGATCCATGCGCCGATCGGGCGCATCAGGAAGCCAACCGCGAAAACCGCAGCAGCACTCAAAAGCTCAGCTGTCTGATTGCCTGACGGGAAAAATTTAGGCGCAAAATAGAGTGTAAAAGCAGCATAGACATACCAGTCATACCACTCAACAAGATTACCGGCAGAGCCGCCGAGAATAGACTTTATGCGGGTTTTACGATCCAGTTCGATAGCCGGATCGCTGACCGGCAAAGCATTGTCTTTAGATGACATTTCAAATCCAATCTTACACCAAAAAGCAAAACCGGATCACGAGGATATACGCATCAATATAAAAGGCTGATGACGGCACGTCTTGGGAGATACGTTTGCCGCCTGCTTCGGGCGATATGCTTGTCCGGTATTGCCGTTCTCTGAAAAGGAAACGAAAAACACTCATCTGCTGCAGGAAACATCCGGCGCATGATACAGATCCTGTCGCATAAACAAGTCTGATCATTAGAAATATGCAGCCTGAAGATGCCTGCCGCAGAGAGGTTCTTTGACTTTAACGTCAACTGCCTATGCTGATAAACGGCGTTTGTCTACGGGAATGCAGCTATTTTATGACTGGCAAGTTTATATTCTTGCATGCCGCGAAATTTTAATTCGCATGAGAGTATTCATATATTATAAAATTACTTTGTACGCTTTTGTCCGGCTTTGGCCGCTCGGCTGTTGTTGAAATAAAAGATGAGTGCAGAGTACCCGTCTTGCTTTCTTATCAGGAAGCAGTAACGTCGCGCGCGCACAGGCTGTAAAGCCTGACCGGATGTGATTTGTTACCAATCATTGATGACCTGCTAGCGCATTGGTATGCGTAGGGGCTGAGGGTGGGGGAGAACCAGCTTATCCGGAATACTCTCAATTCCGCATCCTCTATGGCAGTATTACCATGACCAACCCAACGCATAATCTTCGCGCGGCTCTGATTGCTTTTATCGCATTTGCAGCTTTTTCCGGTGGTGACACGACCGTCAAAACGCTGAGCGCCCGCATTGGTGTTTATGAAACCACATTTTTAATATCGGTCTTTGCGCTATCTTTCATTATTGGTCATGGCCTTCTCAGTGGTCAGGCAAAGCGTTTGCTGCCGGTCTATCCTAAACTGGCTTTTGGGCGCGCATTGTTATTATCGATGAATACGCTGCTGATTTATTATGCGTTTTCAGCTTTGCCTCTGGCCGAAGCCTATGTGCTAGGCTTCCTGTCGCCGATCTTTGTAGCAATCGTTGCGTTCATCATGGTGGGCGAACGGCTTTCATTGCGGGGCTGGTTCGGGGTACTTCTCGGTTTTGCCGGTGTGATCTGGATTTTGCAACCCGGTGCTGCGCCATTATCCGCAGGGCATGTGGCCGCTCTGGGGTCTGCATTGTTTTTTGCCATTGCACAGGTTTTGCTGCGCCGTGCCAAAACGGATGAATCTGACAAGGCGCTGGTTGTTGCTCTTCTGATCGTCCAGTCCTTTTTCGCCGGATTACTGGCACTGTATAATGGTCTGATTACACCTGACTGGCAGGATTTAGCGCTGGCTGCTCTGGGTGGTGGTTTGATTGCCTTTGCACAGACCATGATTGTTAAAGCCTTCCGGCTTGGTTCTGCCTCGGTCGTAGCACCTGTTCAATATAGCCAGATTATCTGGGGACTGTTCTATGGTGCGCTGCTGTTTAATGCTCCGGTAGAAATTCACATGCTGGCCGGTGCGGTCATTATCCTGATTTCCGGCTGGCTGGTGCTGAATTAAGATATGCTTTTGCTTTGAACCAACCGGATTAAACCGGTTGGCGGACTATATTTAGCACTTTATATTGACGGCATTGCTGTCTCCCTTAATTTACCGGCATAGCGGGAATAATCCGCATGGGAATGAGGGGGAGGCGGATGCAAATGCCGCATGATAATAAGACATCGATAGCCGATGCTGAGAATGAGCTGATTTATCCGGCGCATCCTTTGCCTGAAAGCGGAAATCTGCAAAATCTGACTAAGTATGTGCGTACAGGGCGCGCAATGCTGACCGGTATTTTTCTGATGATGCTGGTTTATGCGCTGTATTTTGCGCGGGATTTTTTCATGCCGGTCACGCTGGCCATTCTGCTGGCTTTGATGCTGACGCCGATTGTGCGCTTCTCCAAAAAACGGCTTGGCATCTCCGAAGCCATTTCTGCTACGCTGCTTGTAGTCTTGTCTTTTTCATTCATCGGCGTGACCGGCTATCTTTTAAGCGGGCCGGTTACGGAAATGGTGAGTGAAGCACCGGAGATCGGACGGGAACTGACAGAGAAGCTGCACCGGTTACGGGCACCGGCTGAACATTTGTTCAATATCAGCAAACAGGTCGATCAGGTCGCACAAATGGGACAGGATCCGAAAGTGCAGACAGTTTCGTTGGCGCAGCCCGGAATTCTTTCACAGGCCGCAGGAAATGTCTTGTCAGGCGGCACGACCATTGCAGTGACATTTATCCTGACGCTGTTCATTCTTGCCTCGGGAACCATGTTCTATGAAAAGATCATCCAGTCTTTTGGCAAGCTGAGCGAAAAGAAGCGGGCTTTGCGGGTCGTCTATGATGTGGAACAGGTTATTTCCAGTTATCTGCTGACGATCACGGTCATTAACGGGCTTTTGGGACTGACAATCAGTCTGGGACTATGGGCATTGGGAATGCCAACGCCGTTTGTCTTCGGGGTGATGGCGGCGCTGCTCAATTTTCTACCTTATATCGGCGCATTGACGACAATTGTTGTGGTCGGGATTATTGCTATCGTGTCCTTTGACCAGATTGCCTATGCCATGCTGGCTCCGGCTTTTGTGCTGGCCTGTAATATTCTCGAAGGACAAATTGTGACACCGACCATTATCGGCCGTCGTCTGGAACTGAATACGGTTGCGGTTTTTGTAGTAGTTGCTTTCTGGTCATGGCTGTGGGGCTTTATCGGTGCCCTGATTGCGGTGCCGCTTCTGGTTGTCATAAAAGTTTTCTGTGACCACTTTGAAACATTGCGCCATGTGGGCAATTTTTTGTCCGCACAGGCAGCCGAGGATGAGCGTGAACCGGAAGAAAGAAAAGAGAAGCCATCCTAACGATCTGATTTCATTGTCTTTTCAGCAGATGGATTTTCGGGCTTTGTATTGATCATGCGGGAAAATGTATTTTTTTATTATAAAACGCTGAAGTGCGGACTGATACAAACCTGTAATATTAGTGTCATATAGCTGTAATATAGAGCGCGTAGATGGCTGGTAACGTCGAAAACGTTACCTCATTCTTCTAACTGGAGCTGCTCCTATGAACAAGCTGATTACAACGACTGCTGCATTGGCAATTGCTGCTGTAGCCGGTGCCACCGCCGCTCAGGCTCGCGAACAGATTCAGGTTGCCGGTTCGTCAACCGTTCTGCCATATGCGAAGATCGTTGCTGAAACTTTCGGCGAAACCTATCCGGATTTCAAAACCCCAGTGATTGAATCCGGCGGTTCGGGTGCAGGCATCAAGGATTTCTGTAAAGGTGTAGGCGAAAATACAATCGACATCGCCAACGCATCCCGCGCAATGAAATCCTCTGAACTCCAGTCCTGCATTGATGCAGGCGTAAAAGATGTTCAGGAAGTGCGCATCGGTTATGATGGTATCGTTTTCGCAACCGACATCAACGGTCCGGATTGGAAGCTGACACCGGTTGATGTTTACAAGGCATTGGCTGCACAGATCGTTGTAGACGGCAAGCTGGTCGACAATCCGAATACCAAGTGGAATCAGGTAAACGCTGCTCTGCCGGATTGGGATATCGCTGCTTACATCCCTGGCGAAAAGCACGGCACACGTGAAGTTTTCGAAGAAAAACTGCTTGCTGACGGTTGTAAAGAAAGCGGCGCGCTGGAAGTCATCAAAGCCGGTGGTGCAGATGACAAAGCTGCTGCCAAGACCTGTATCGCTGTGCGTAAAGACGGTAAGGCTGTTGATATTGACGGCGATTACAGCGAAACACTCGCACGTATCAGCGCCAACAAAACCGGCGTTGGTGTATTCGGTCTGTCCTTCTACGAAAACAATGCTGACAAGCTGAAAGTTGCATCTGTGAATGATGTTGTACCGACAGCCGATGCAATCGCCAAAGGTGAATATCCGGTATCGCGTCCGCTGTTCTTCTACGTGAAGAAAGCCCATATCGGTGTGATCCCTGGCCTGAAAGAATATGTGGATTTCTTCCTTGCTGATCAGATGGTTGGCGATGACAGCCCGCTGGCAGACTATGGTTTGGTACCTGCTCCGGAAGCAGAGCGCAAAGCTCAGCGCGATGCCTTTGCAGCCGGCACAGTCATGCAGGTTAAATAATTGAACTGGATCCGGGTGCAGAGCATCTCTGCGCCCGGATTATCTTTTTGTCGTGGACGGTGATCAGGGAATTTAAATGTCGATCATGCTGGTCTTAACAATTGTGTTCGTGCTTGGTGTGGCAGGGTTCTTCCTTGGCCGCGCAAAAGCGGTTGCACAGTTGAATGCCGTAAAAAATGTGGCTGATAAGAAAGAAAAACCGCATTCCCGTCCGCATTATCACGGATGGTGGATCTTCTCTCTGACTGTGATGCCGGCGCTGATTTTATTTGTCGTCTGGTCACTGAGCGCTACTGTCTATCTTGAGCAGACTGCCAAATCGCAGCTGAATACTGCTCTGAGCAATACTGAAAATTACAGCGAAAGCCTGACACTCGGCGTGGTAAAAAACCTCGCTTACGGGCTTGAGCGTCTTGATCCGCAGCAACGCGAAAATCTGCCGCAAACCTATGCTGAAATGCGCGCATTAATGGCTGAAAACGGTGTGGCATTAGCTACTGAAGGCCATGATGTGATGGTTCCGGTCGCGATACAGTGGGACAAGGCTGCCAGCTTATCTTCTAATATCCGCGCGGGTCTCACAATTGCTCTGGCGATTGCCGGATTTATCTTTGGCTGGATGACGATTGCACCGCGCGTCCGTGCCCGCAACAATGTGGAAAATATTGTACTGTGGGGACTGATCGCTGCATCGACAATCGCGATCCTTACGACTGTCGGCATTGTTTTCTCGATGCTGTTTCAGACGATTAATTTCTTCAGCGATGTTCCGGCCTACGAATTCTTTTTCGGGACTGTGTGGGATCCGCGTTTTGCGGCTGCCGGTGCCACAGATTCCCATGGTCAGTTCGGCTTAATCCCGCTGCTTGCCGGTACACTTTATATCGCGCTGGTCGCGATGATCTTCGCGGTGCCGGTTGGTCTTTTCGCCGCGATTTATATGTCGGAATATGCCGGTGCCCGCACCCGCGCTATTGTTAAACCGCTGCTGGAAGTACTGGCCGGTATTCCGACCATTGTTTACGGTTTCTTCGCGCTGGTCACAGTCGGGCCATTCCTGCGTGACCTGAGTGCGGCGCTGACCGGTGGTCAGGGCTTTATCATGGCGCAGAGTGTACTCACCGCCGGTCTGGTGATGGGCGTCATGCTGATCCCGTTCGTGTCCTCCCTGTCCGATGATATTATTACTGCCGTGCCACGCTCCCTGCGTGACGGTTCTCTGGGCTTGGGTGCCACCCGTTCCGAGACCATCAAGCGTGTGATCCTGCCTGCCGCACTGCCGGGTATTGTTGGTGCGCTGCTGCTGACAGCCTCCCGTGCGATCGGTGAAACCATGATCGTGGTGCTCGCTGCCGGTGTGGCTGCCAATCTGACGATTAACCCGTTTGAAGCCATGACAACGATCACTGTTAAGATCGTCAACCAGCTGACCGGTGACCTTGAGTTTAACTCACCGCAGACACTGGTGGCTTTTGCACTGGGTATTACGCTCTTCTTCCTGACACTGCTGATGAATATTTTCGCTCTCTACATCGTGCGTAAATATCGGGAGCAATATGAATGACCGATGCAGTTTTCACTCCCAAGGCAACATCCGGTGCGCCTGCACGCCGTGATATCGGCCTGAAGCGCCGCTATGCCGCCGAACGCCGCTTCCGTATCTATGGTATGATTGCGATTGGCATTGGTATTTTCTTCCTCTGCGCATTGTTTCTTTCTGTTGTTTCCAAGGGCTACACAGCCTTCTGGCAGACAACGATTGAAATTCCGGTGCTGCTGGATGAGAAAGTAATTGATCCGTCCAATGAGCGTGCAACTAACCCGAATGTGCTGATTACTGCGAATTATCCGCTGCTGGTGCGCAATGCGCTGGCCGATAAGCTCGGTGTGGAGAAATCCAACCGTCCGGCAATGCGCGATATGACACGCTTCTATTCGGATGGTGTGCGTTTACAGCTGCGTGAAATGGTTATGGCTGATCCGAAACTGATCGGCACAACACAGACTGTTAAATTTCTTGCCGCTGCGGATATGGATTCTGCCAATAAAGGCCAGATTGATCTGACCGTTGATCAGAGCAAACGTAAAGTATCCGACCTGCAGGTTGGCTGGATGAAAACCCTGAAGGATGAAGGCGTGATGCGCCAGTCCTTCAATACCGGCCTGTTCACCATGGGGGCGTCCAGCCGTCCGGAAACATCGGGTCTGGGCGTCGCTCTGATCGGCTCGCTCTATATGATGCTGATCGTGTTGGTTTTCGCTTTGCCAATCGGCGTTGCCGCTTCGATATACTTGGAAGAATATGCGCGTAAAAACCGCTTTACCGATATTATTGAAGTCAACATCAACAATCTGGCTGCGGTACCGTCCATCGTTTTCGGTTTGCTGGGTCTGGCGGTTTTCATCAACTTCTTCGGCATGCCGCGTTCGGCTTCGCTGGTTGGTGGACTGGTACTGACACTGATGACGCTGCCGACCATCATCATTGCAACGCGTGCAGCGCTGCGTGCAGTGCCACCGTCTATCCGCGCAGCGGCGCTGGGGCTTGGTGCTTCTAAAACACAGGTTGTGTTCCATCACGTGCTTCCGCTGGCTGCACCCGGCATTCTGACTGGTACGATTATCGGGCTGGCTCAGGCACTTGGTGAAACTGCTCCGCTGTTGCTGATCGGTATGGTGGCTTTTGTTGCCAATGCTCCGGTCACCCCGATGGATCCTGCGACTGCATTGCCGGTGCAGATTTTCATGTGGGCGAATGAAGCAGAACGTGCTTTTGTAGAGCGGACATCAGGCGCGATTATCGTGCTCCTCCTGTTCCTCGCTGTGATGAATATTGTTGCGATCATCTTGCGCCGCCGTTTTGAGCGCAGATGGTAGTCACGACGGAGATGCGATCATGAACCTGATGAATGATTATACGTTAGAAAAAACACTCGGAGAGAAGATGAACGCCTTGCCTAAAAAAATCAAAATGCGCGGGGACAAGGTCAAGGTTTTCTACGGTGAAAAACAGGCTTTGCACGGCGTTGATCTGGATATCGAAGAAAACAGCGTCACCGCGCTGATCGGCCCGTCCGGCTGTGGCAAGTCCACTTTCCTGCGCTCCCTCAACCGTATGAATGATACGATTGAAGGTTGCCGCGTTGAAGGGCTGATCACGCTTGATGGTGAAGATATTTACGACCCGAAAATCGATGTGGTGGAACTGCGCGCGCGCGTTGGTATGGTGTTCCAAAAGCCAAATCCGTTTCCGAAATCAATCTATGAAAACGTCTCCTACGGCCCGCGTATTCACGGTCTGGCACGCAGCCGTGCGGATCTGGATGCGATTGTTGAGAAAAGCCTGCGCGGTGCAAGCCTTTGGGAAGAAGTGAAAGATCGTCTTAACGATGCAGGCACTGGCCTGTCCGGCGGTCAGCAGCAGCGTCTTTGCATTGCCCGCGCGATTGCGGTGAGCCCTGAAGTTATTCTGATGGACGAACCTTGCTCGGCACTTGATCCGATTGCGACTGCGAAGGTTGAAGAGCTGATTGATGAGTTGCGCCGTGACTATACGATTGTCATCGTAACCCACTCGATGCAGCAGGCTGCGCGTATTTCGCAGACGACTGCGATGTTCCATTTAGGCAATCTGGTGGAAGTCGGTGACACGGATATGATGTTCACGACGCCGAAAGAAAAGCGTACGCAGGACTATATTACCGGCCGCTTCGGCTAATTCGAGTTTTACAGGCTGCTTAGGCAGTGCCACAGGATAAGGAAATTTCCATGCCGTCACAGCATACGGTTACGTCCTATGATGAAGAACTGAAGTTTCTCGCACGTAAGATCGCTGAAATGGGCGGTCATGCGGAGCGCATGGTTGAGCAGTCCGTTAAAGCGATTGTCACTGCGGATAATGCACTGGCACAGCGTGTGATCTCCGAGGATCTGATCCTTGATGCCGGTGAACGTGAAATTGACGAAAAGGCTGTGATGATCATCGCCAAGCGTCAGCCTATGGCGGTTGATCTGCGCGAAATTATTGGTGCGATCCGCATTTCCGCTGATCTGGAACGCGTGGGCGATATGGGCAAGAATATTGCCAAGCGTGTGAGTGCTGTTTCAGAAACCCGTCAGTCGGTGAAACTGTATCGGGGCTTGGAAACACTGGCGGAGCTTGCCCGTACCCAGCTTAAAGATGTGCTGGATGCCTATGCAACGCGCTCGGTCACACAGATCAATATTGTACGTGACCGCGATGATGAAATTGATGCGATGTATACATCGCTGTTCCGCGAACTTCTGACTTATATGATGGAAGACCCGCGAAACATTACAGCATGCACGCATCTTTTATTCTGTGCCAAGAATATTGAGCGTATCGGCGACCATGCTACCAATATTGCCGAGACGGTCTATTATATTGTTACCGGTACTCAGATGCCGCCGGATCGTCCGAAAGATGATCTGTCACATGATGTCGTACTCGACGAATTGCATAAAAACTAAGCCGTTCTAGCTGAACGGCAGAGATGCGGCGCCTTCGGGCATTGCAAATCAGAATGAAGAAGCCCTGCATTCCGGCAAAGCCGGAATGCAAATGCCCCCTTATGTCTAAATGAATAGTGGATACGCAATGTCACACACGCCAAGAATAGCGGTCGTTGAAGACGAAGAAGCCATCAGCGAACTGCTGCGCTATAATCTCGAAGCTGAAGGGTATCAGGTTGATACAATCCTGCGCGGGGATGAAGCTGAAATTCATTTGCGTGAAAACGTACCTGACCTTCTGGTGCTGGACTGGATGCTACCGGGTGTTTCCGGCATTGAACTGTGCCGTCGTCTGCGTCAACGCGCTGAAACGGAACGCCTGCCGATTATCATGCTGACAGCACGTGGCGAAGAATCCGAGCGTGTGCGTGGTCTGGCTGTCGGTGCTGATGACTATGTTGTCAAACCATTCTCCACACCGGAACTGCTGGCGCGTATCAAGGCAATGTTGCGCCGTGCCAATCCGAGTGTGCTGTCTCATGTGCTGAAAGTCGGTGAGATTGTTCTCGACCGCCAACAGCATCGTGTTTACCGTAAAGAGCGCGAAATCAAACTGGGGCCGACAGAGTTCCGCCTGCTGGAATATTTCATGATGGCTCCGGGTCGCGTGTTCTCCCGCACACAATTGCTGGACGGTATCTGGGGACGCGATATTTACGTCGATGACCGCACCGTTGATGTGCATATCGGGCGTCTGCGTAAAGCGATTAATACAGGTCGTGAAGTGGACCCGATTCGTACCGTGCGCGGTGCCGGATATGCATTTGGCTAACGGGTACGCGGCTGATTGATGGAAATCAGCAACCGGCATGGAATTTTTTCATGCCGGTTTTTTAATGCGCTGATTCTAATGAAGCTGTTTCCCAGCAGATATTTGCAGCAGGGCAAACCGCATGAGATCACGCAATAAAACCGCTTTGTAACACTCTGTAATGAATTATGACTAACGCTAAAGTATTAGGAAAGGCATGATGCAGCCACACTTTCAGTGATGAAATAAGGCAATAACATACCGGAATCGTTACAGAGTCATGGTCGGTCACGATGTTGCAGTTTATCATTCTGAGCCAATAAGAGTGGCGTATACAGTACTTTAGTAATCTCTCAAAACAATGCATTAACATGGTGTTAACTAATGGGGCGCATTTTCTTGGGGTAAATTTTAACCGGTTATTGCTAATCGGTGCGCGAATTAAAAATCGGCCTTTTGCCTTCTTTTAGCCCTAATAGGCCACGAATTTCCCGAGGCCTTGATCTGTTGGTTGTCTGTTGTGTGAGATGCTGACGGAAACAGGACTTTGAAGAAATTATTTGATGAGGATGAACCGTTGAAACGCTCTTATTTAGCGAAAACACTGTTTATCGGTGCTTTGGTTGCCACACCGTTTATTTTGGCGGGCTGTACAACCACTTCGACCGGTTCAAAATCTGAAAAAGTTACCCCTGCCAAGGAATCGGGTGTCACCATCCGTAACGGCAAAAAAACTTACACCTACACTTCCAAAGACCGCGAATGCCTTGAGCGCGCGATGTTCTTTGAATCAGCCCGCTCCAGCCGCGATGGTCTTGTTGCAGTCGGCACTGTGGTGATGAACCGTCTGGTTTCGGAAAAATATCCTGAAACAGTTTGCGGTGTCGTCGGACAGAAAAACCAGTTTGCGCCGGGCGTAATGACCCGTGCGATGAATTCCAAAGCACTGCCGGATGTAAAAGAAGCAGCAGATGCCGTGCTCAAAGGTGAGCGCCATCCGAAGCTGAAAAATGCAATGTTTTTCCATACCGCGGGTCTGAAGTTCCCGTATAAAAATATGCATTACGTGCTGGTTGCCGGTGGCAACTCCTTCTACGAAAAGCGCCGCAAAGATGGTTCGCTGGAATCACCGCTGCCGGAAACCCCTTATAATGTTGCCGCAGCTTATGAGCCTAAAGGGCAGTCCATGCCGGACAGCACCTATAATGTGACAGAACCAACGGGTAAGACAGATCGTCTGCCAGCTACTGCACCGGTTATGGTTGCTGCGGCTCAGCCGCGTGTAGCGCCGACTCCGGTGGCAGCACAGTCGGTTGCTGCGGAAGCACCGGTTCAGCTTGCCTATAATCATACACCTGTACCGGCACAGCTGCCTTTTGAGATGAAACCTGCTGTCGCACAGCAGAATGCATTCGCAGCCAACAGCAATGAAATGAATGAGCAGAAGGCCGATGCAATCGGCGCATTGCTGCTGAAGCAGGATCGTCCTGAACCTGCTCTCTGATCTGCCCCATATATCTGATACAAAAAANNTTTTTTGTATCAGATATATGATTAGCGCGGCACAACTACAGGCTGATAAATAACCATTGGTGTGGAGAATTGCGGCCGGTCATTCTGCCAGGCGCGGATGTCTGCGCGGCGATCCAGATGAATTTGTAGCAGGCAATTGGACATGGCCTCAGATTTTGGTTTGAAACCATAGCTCAGACAGGTTTTTTCGTCTTCTGCACGTTGCTGCTCAGGTGTCAGTGTGGTGCAGCCTGCCAGCGTGATGGCTAACAGCCCTGCAACAAGGCTCAGTTTTCGCAATGATGTGATGTTTCGGCTCATGGGTGTGTTCCGATAAATATGACTTCATTTGACATATTAGCGCTGATTAGCGGGCGTGGCTACAAACAACATATTAAAAATCCTGCAGGTGAGGGCTGGTCGGATCGGATTGGCAGGAGTATCTGTGATGATGAATGAAAATAAGCGGAGTATGTTGATGTCAGATTTCAGCCAAAATAATCATGCGGATGCGGTGATTGATCCGGTTAAACTGGACAAGCTGGCAGAGGTTGCGGTTAAAGTCGGCCTGCAATTGCGTAAGGGACAGGATCTGGTGATTACCGCACCGGTGATTGCATTGCCGCTGGTACGGCGCATTGCTGAGCATGCCTATAAAGCCGGCGCCGGACTGGTGACGCCGTTTTTCTCCGATGAAGACATGGCGCTGTCGCGCTTCCAATATGCTCCGGATGAAAGCTTTGATCATGCCAGCGACTGGCTCTATCAGGGCATGGCAAAAGCCTATGAAAACGGTGCCGCGCGTCTGGCCATTACCGGTGATAATCCGATGCTGCTCTCTGCGCAGGATGCCGGTAAGGTTGCCCGTGCGAATAAAGCTTTGTCGATGGCCTATCAGCCTGCGCTGGAAAAGATCGCCGGTTTCGACATTAACTGGAATATCGTGTCTTATCCGAACCCGTCCTGGGCAAAACTGGTGTTTCCGGATGATACGCCGGAAGTTGCAACCCATAAGCTGGCTGAAGCAATTTTTGCCGCATCGCGTGTCACTAATGCTGATCCGGTTAGCGCATGGGCAGAGCATAATGCGCAATTGCGTAAACGCACTAAAATCCTGAATGAGCGCAATTTCCGCTCACTTCATTTCACCGGACCGGATACGGATCTGACCGTCGGGCTGGCCGATGGTCATGAATGGCATGGCGGCGCATCGACGGCTAAAAACGGTATTACCTGCAATCCAAATATTCCGACAGAAGAAGTGTTTACTACGCCACATGCTCTGCGCGTGGAAGGCACTGTTTCCAGCACCAAACCGCTGTCGCATCAGGGCACGATCATTGATGATATTCGTGTGCGTTTTGAAGGTGGCCGCATTGTTGAAGCCAAAGCCAGCAAAGGCGAGGCAGTGCTGAATAAGGTACTGGATACGGATGAAGGTGCCCGCCGTCTGGGTGAAGTGGCGCTGGTGCCGCATTCCTCACCGATCTCTCAGAGTGGCCTGCTGTTCTATAACACGCTGTTTGATGAGAATGCCGCCAGCCATATTGCGCTTGGTCAGTGCTATTCCAAATGTTTCGTCAATGGTGCCGATCTCACACCGGAGCAGATTGCTGCACAAGGCGGCAATAAGAGCTTCATCCATATCGACTGGATGATCGGTTCCGATAAGATTGATGTTGATGGCATTGCACAGGATGGCACATCCGTGCCGGTTATGCGTAAAGGCGAGTGGGTCTGATCCGTATTGTCCTTATTAAAAAAAAGCCCGCTGCAAAATCTGCAGCGGGCTTTTTTATTGGCACAAAACAGCGTTTATTCCTGAATATGGGCTTCAAGGAACCACAGCGCTTTATCGAGACTGCGCGAGGCGGTGGTGAAAATATCCGCACTGTCATCATCACCGGCTTCAGCAGCATCTTTAATCGACTGGCGCACCAGATTGGCGACAGCACCATAATGATCGATCAGCGCATGGAGATGGTCTTTGATAGCGTAGATATCTTCCGGATAAGGCTTGAGGATGGTGGATTCCGCAACGGTCTGGGTTGTGCCCAGTGCAGTGCCGCCAAGCTGAACAGCGCGCTCTGCAATTGTATCGGAATGGTCATCAAGCTCGGTGCGGAAACCATCCAGCATTTCATGAACCGCAATGAACTGGATACCTTTGAGGTTCCAATGCGCCTGCTTTGTGATCAGCGCAAGATCAATGATCGCAGCCAAATTCTTATTCAGCAGAGCAATAACCGTGGTTTTGGCATTGGTAGGCAGATTGTTTTTGGTCGGATGATTTTTAAGCTTAGACGCAGACATTATGATTTCCTTCTTTATGAGGACAAACATTGCGTTTGTCTGGGAGACTGCCGGAGAGGGCGTCACAAGAAACCGGACGCAGCAGATACAGTTATGAAGATCACATCATAAAGGTAGGGTTGTTCTCAGTCATTTAAAGGGCTTAGCTCGAATATTATGTTTGTTTATGCAAAAGATAGCGTGCTACTTAAAATTATTCCGGCAGGAAAATTGAACATCACGACACTGCCTGTACTTGCCGATGTTCGTAATCTGCTTTAGGTCGTAAGCTATGACGATACTTGCCCTCGATACTGCCGGCAGCATGTGCGCTGCTGCCCTCTATGATCCGCAGACACAGCAGGTTCTTGCTGAGGTCAGCCATGACATTGGCAAAGGCCATGCGGAATTGCTGCTGGATTATATTACACAATGTTTTGAGGCAGCAAAAATTTCGCGCAGTGATGTGACGCGGATTGCCGTTAATATCGGTCCGGGTTCTTTTACCGGTGTGCGTGTTGGCGTTTCAGCGGCACGCGGCTTCGGTCTGGCACTGTCTTGTCCGGTGATCGGCGTCAGCGGTTTTGCGGCGCTGAGCCATGAGATGCAGGTTCTTGCACCGGCTCAGCCTGTTATGATCGCATTGTCCGCCTATCGCGGTGATATTTATGCGCAGGGCTTTGATGCACATGGGCAGGCTTCAACCACACCTTTGGCCGGAAATGAGGCAGAGCTGCTGCCGGTTTTGCAGCAACTCGGAGCAGATTATGCGCTGGCCGGCAGTGGTGCTGCCCAATTGCAGGAAGCTGAAGGTAGCGAACGCCGGATTATCAGCGCCTCTGCCCATGCATCTATCGGTACATTTGCACGGCTTGCGGCATTGCGTGAAGCGGGCAATCCACCGGAGCCGCTTTATATGCGCGGGCCGGATGTGAAGCCGCAGACCGGATTTGCCCTGCCTCGCCAGCTTGCTGGCGGGCAATTGGATGAACTGCCTCGCCAGCAAGCGGAACAGGAACGCGGATGATCAGTTTTCCTTTCTCGCGGCAGAGTTTTGTTTTGGAGGTGTTGGCGCAGGATCACTGTGCTGAGCTTGCCGAGCTTCATGCGCCAGCTTTTCATCATGCATGGAGCGAGGAAGATTTTGCAGGCATGCTTTCGCAAGGTAATATTTTTGGTTTTATTGCCCGCCCTGTTGGTAAGCCTGCTCAAAGTGCCGGTTTTGTGCTTGCACGGCTGGTGGCCGGTGAAGCGGAAATTCTGACCATTGCGGTATCGTCGGCCTTTCAGCGTCGTGGTATCGGCCGTGATCTGATGGAGGGTGTGTTGCGTCATCTCCATCATGAGCGGGCGGAAAGTCTGTTTCTTGAGGTTGATGAGAGCAATGTGGCCGCTCAGGCACTCTACCACCGCTTAGGCTTTATACAGGTTGGTAATCGTGTCGGTTATTATGAAACCGGCCAAGGGCGCAGTAATGCGCTGGTGCTGCGTAAACAATTTCCGGAAGTGATCAGAGTGCCATGATCGGTGTCATCCGCATCGCGGTTATTCTGGGCTTATTTGTCAGCCTCGTCATCTCGCTGGTGCCGTTCCAGTATCTTTTTGTAAAGGCACGGCTCGGCTGGCAGCAATCTTTGCCACGCTTTTTCCATCGGATTGCAGCATGGCTGCTTGGCTTTCGCGTGAAAGTGCAAGGGGAGATGGTGCAGGATCGCCCGCTGCTGCTGGTGGCTAATCACGTATCATGGAGCGATATTGTCGTTTTATCTTCCGTGGCCAATGTTTGCTTCATCGCCAAGTCCGAAGTGCGTAAATGGCCGGTATTCGGCACTTTCGCAGTTTTGCAGCGGACAGTCTTTGTCGAGCGTGAGAAAAAGGGGCGCACTGCACAGCAAGCCTCGGATATTGCCCTGCGTCTAGCCGGGGGTGATGCAATGGTGCTGTTTCCTGAAGGCACAACATCGGACGGCAATCGTGTGCTGCCGTTTAAAACATCTTTATTTGGTGCTGCCCATGCGGTGATCCGTGAGGCCGGAGCAGAGGAAGTGATCGTGCAGCCGGTTTCCATTGCGTATACCGGTGTTCATGGCATGCCGATGGGGCGTTTTCACCGCCCTATTGCATCATGGCCGGGGGATGTGCAGCTGTTGCCGCATCTGAAGGGTATTCTCAAAGAAGGTGCGATTGACGTTGAAATCCGCTTCGGCGAGCCGATGCACGTGCGCGCAGAAACCAGCCGCAAAGAACTGGCACGTATTATGGAAGAGCGCGTGACGACGATGTTGCAAAGCTCGCTGATGGGGCGCGAAATCCCCCCGTCAGAAGATCAATAAAGCGAAGATCAGTCTTTGCGGCCAATCGCACAATGACATCGACCCGTGCGGTGTCAGTGTCTGATGGCGTCAGTCTTTACGACGTAACCGTACAATCACATCAACATTCACGATTTCCATGCCTTCAGGTGCTTTCGGCAGATTGCTGACGATAGGCTGGCCGGTTTCACCATTAGGAATATCAAAGACGATATTCTCACCTTCAACAAAGAAGTGGTGGTGATCGGAAATATTGGTGTCGAAATAAGTTTTCGATCCTTCGACCGAAATAATGCGCAGCATACCGGCTTCGGTAAACTGGTGCAGCGTATTATACACTGTGGCAAGAGAGACCGGCACAGAGGCAAAAACTGCTTCTTCGTGCAGTTCTTCCGCTGAAAGGTGGCGGTCGCCGTGAGCATAAATCAGGCTGGCAAGCGCAACCCGCTGGCGCGTCGGTCTGAGACCGGCGACCCGAAGGCGCTCCTCAATCGAAGCGTTGCTGGCATGGGAGGAATGAGTATTCATCACTGACCTGTCAGAAGCTTGAAACAAATTGGTTCAAAATTAATGCTTGAGGGCTGTTGCCCATCCTGTCACAAGATTGATATATGCGCTGAACGAATGACTGGCAATAGCTATTCCTGTATATCTTGGCAGGCAAATAGTTTCATGCAGGTATTTTACAGCGGGAAACACTCTGTGTTAAAGCATTTCGCAAGCGCATAAGCGGCCGTGTGATGCGACTGCTAAAATCCGGATGGTGCAGCCGATAAGGTTAAAGCGCAGCACATTTCGGAGATGTGCATAGAATTTGTCTGAGCCTGACGGTACTGTCCGTTCAGGTTGCCCAGACAGCAGACAGATAAATGATTGGAGTCGGTAATGGCAGAGCAGAAGTCAAGTTACGGATATGAGGAGCTTCTCAGCTGCGCTCGCGGTGAAATGTTTGGTCCGGGCAATGCCCAGCTGCCTCTGCCGCCGATGCTGATGGTACACCGTATTACCGAAATTTCGGAAACAGGTGGTGAATTCGGTAAAGGTTTTATCCGCGCTGAATATGATGTGAAGCCGGATGACTGGTATTTCCCTTGCCATTTTCAGGGCAATCCGATCATGCCTGGCTGCCTCGGCCTCGACGGTATGTGGCAGCTGACAGGCTTTTTCCTCGGCTGGCTCGGTGAGCCTGGTCGCGGTATGGCGCTGTCGACCGGCGAAGTAAAATTCAAAGGCATGGTGCGTCCGCATACCAAGCTGCTTGAATATGGCATCGACTTCAAACGCGTTATGCGCGGTCGCCTTGTTCTGGGTACAGCTGACGGCTGGCTCAAAGCAGATGGCGAAACAATTTACAAGGCATCTGATCTGCGCGTTGGTCTTTCAAAAGACAGCGAAGCGTAAATCGGAAGTAATAAGCCTTTTAGAGCATTTCCAGCAAAAGTGCGAAGCGGTTTTGCGTTGGATAATGCGTAAAAATAAACAGTTACAGTGGTTCCAACGATTCAGTCTTAACTGGAACCGCTGTAAAACACGATTAATCACGGGAGCGACCATATTAAATTGAAAGCTTTTATGTGGCCGCTCTCAAAATATGCAAAACGCGCACTTATGTTACCGCATATAGCTGCATCCGCAAAAGCAGGGTGTCACTCAGGGAACAGGTGCAAAGGAGAACGCAATGCGGCGTGTTGTCGTTACCGGAATGGGGATCGTATCCTCGATTGGCAATAATACTGAAGAGGTACGGACCTCTTTGTTTGAGGCCAGATCGGGTATCCGGCGGGCAGAAGATCAGGCGGAACTCGGTTTTCGCTGTCAGGTTTCCGGTGCGCCGCAGATCGACGTTGAAGCGCTGGTTGACCGCCGTGCGATGCGTTTTCATGGCCGTGGTACCGCATGGAACCATGTGGCTATGGATCAGGCAATTGCCGATGCAGGCCTGACCGAAGAGCAGGTTTCCAATGAACGTACCGGTATTATCATGGGTTCCGGCGGTCCTTCCACACGTACAATCGTGGATTCCGCTGATATTACCCGTGATAAGGGTCCGAAGCGCGTTGGTCCTTTTGCTGTGCCGAAAGCCATGAGCTCCACAGCATCGGCAACGATGGCAACCTTCTTCAAGATCAAGGGCATCAATTATTCGATCTCCTCGGCTTGCGCGACCTCGAACCATTGCATCGGCAATGCGGTTGAGATGATTCAGTATGGCAAACAGGATCGTATGTTTGCCGGTGGTTGTGAAGATCTCGACTGGACGCTGTCGGTGTTGTTTGACGCCATGGGCGCGATGTCTTCGAAATACAATGATACGCCGGAACGTGCATCGCGTGCCTATGACAAAAACCGCGACGGTTTTGTCATCGCTGGTGGTGCCGGTGTACTGGTGCTGGAAGATCTGGAAACCGCACTTGCACGCGGCGCCAAGATTTACGGTGAAGTTGTCGGCTATGGTGCGACATCAGACGGCTACGACATGGTTGCGCCATCGGGCGAAGGTGCGGAACGCTGCATGCGCATGGCGCTTTCAACCGTGAAGGGCAAGATTGATTATATCAATCCGCATGCCACATCGACCCCTGCGGGCGATGCACCGGAAATTGAAGCGATCCGCAAAGTGTTTGGTTCAGGCGATGCCTGCCCGCCGATTGCGGCAACAAAATCGCTGACCGGTCACTCGCTGGGTGCAACCGGCGTACAGGAAGCGATCTATTCGCTTCTTATGATGCAGAATAATTTTATCTGCGAAAGCGCACATATTGATGAGCTGGATCCGGATTTTGCGGATATGCCAATCGTGCGCAAACGCATTGATAATGCTGAAATCAATACAGTACTGTCCAACTCCTTCGGTTTTGGTGGAACGAACGCAACGCTGGTGTTCCAGCGTTATCAGGGCTGACGGAGAGAAAGTATGCAGGGTTTAATGAAAGGCAAACGCGGGCTGATTATGGGTGTTGCAAACAACCATTCTCTTGCTTGGGGTATTGCCAAACATCTTGCCGATCAGGGTGCTGAGCTGGCTTTCACTTATCAGGGCGATGCCCTTGGCAAGCGTGTAAAACCACTGGCCGAGCAGGTCGGTTCGGATTTCGTACTGCCTTGCGATGTGGAAGATATTGCAACTGTTGATGCGGTCTTTGACGAGATCGAGAAAAAATGGGGCAAGCTCGACTTTATCGTTCACGCTATTGGCTTCTCCGACAAAACAGAGCTGAAAGGGCGTTATGCGGATGTAACCACCCGTGAAAACTTCAGCCGTACTATGGTGATCTCTGCTTATTCCTTCACGGAAGTGGCACAGCGCGCTGAACGTCTGATGAAAGACGGCGGTTCGATCCTCACATTGACCTATGGCGGCTCAACCCGCACCATCCCGAACTATAATGTGATGGGTGTTGCCAAGGCTGCTCTGGAAGCCATGGTGCGTTATCTGGCTGCCGATTATGGTCCGCAGAATATCCGCGTGAACGCAATTTCCGCAGGTCCTGTGCGTACACTGGCCGGTGCTGGTATCGGTGATGCCCGTGCGATCTTCTCGTATCAGCGCCGTAATTCGCCGCTGCGCCGTACAGTGGATATTGATGATGTGGGTAAATCCGCCGTCTATCTGCTGTCGGATCTGTCGAGCGGTGTAACCGGTGAAGTTCACTTTGTGGATTCAGGCTACAACATCGTTTCTATGCCAACGCTGGAAGAGCTGAAAAGCTCGGATGCAACCGGTACAGAATAAGTACGCTGAACATGATATAAAAAAAGCCGCGCAATGCGCGGCTTTTTTTATATGCTTTATTTTCGTGCTTCGATGACTTTGAAGCCGTCTTTGTCGGTGAGCGGCATGACCTGCCTGAAATGCTGTTTCAAGACAGCTTCATAGGGAAGCTGGCGATTTGCCACCATCAGGAAGCGGCCGCCGGATTTAAGGCGCTTGGCGGCTGCCGTTATAAAGCTCTGGCCGAGTGAAATATCGGTATTGCGGCCGGTGTGAAACGGCGGGTTGCTGATCACAGTGTCATAAATCTCTGTCATCGGCTCGGAAGCGACGTCGTGCCAGTAATAATGCAGTGGCACAGAACTGTTGAGTTCAGCCAGATTGCTTTTGGCAATTTCCAGCGCCTCAAAATCCGCCTCATAAAGATCAATACGGCTGATTTTGGCCGGATTTTCGAGACAGCAAGCTGTGAGATAGCCCCAGCCTGCGCCCAAGTCTGCAACATGGCCGAAGGCAATATTTTTGAGATGCGGCACCAGTAATGCGGAACCGCTGTCGATTTCACCATGAGAGAACATGCCCGCTTTCGTCCAGAAACGCCCGTCAACGCGTTTCTGTTCCGGAATGAGGCTTTGCGCGATCTCTGTGTCAATCGCCTCAGGGCGCGCCAGCCAGTAGGCTACAGCGTGATTTTTAGACAGGCGGTCGATTGATGCTGCAATCTGGTCGCTACGTTTACGGAAACTGTCAACGCCGAGCTTTTTGTCACCGGCAATGATAATTAGGCCACCCGGCTTCACTTGTGCCAGCAATGCTGCCAGCCATTCTTCGTTGCGACCGCGGTGTTTGCCGAGCAATATCATGCCGCCGTCATAGATTTCATCCGCGGTGATACGGGGAGAGACCTGAAACCCCGCTTTGTTCAAAGCCAGCCATTCGGGTTTTGACGGCTGAATGCAATGAAGTATCTGTTTCCACTCTACGCTGAGTGTTGTGTCTGCACTGATACCAAAGCAGAGAAATTTTTCTCCTGATCGTGGCAGATCAAGCGTTTCATTCTCAAAGGGCAGAAAGAGGGTGTTTTGGGCGCCGGTAATCATAAAATTTCTTTGGTCTTTTCTACCTGAGAAGGATGACAGTAGGTGGATTTTGACAGATATTATATTGAACTTATTACTGTCTGAAGTTTCAAATTATCTGCAAATCGGTGTTGCTCTTAAGGGAAGTAGTACTATGGCACGTAAATGCTGTCAGCCGGAATGTTATGCAACATGCCTGCCGCAACATCAGGCGTTGCTCTTGCATCTGAACACTATGATTTCACAGTCCCAGACCAACAAGCAGGATTTCCTTGGCTATTTGCTAGGGATGGCTGTCAGCGAAGCACAGGGCATTGTCGATTGTGCCCATCAGGAAGCCTGGCTGCAAAAGGGCATCAGGCCTGAGACAGAACTGGTCTTACCAGATTGACCCTGAAGGCCGAGCAGCCTTTGATAATGTTGACTGCATGCTGAAATGAAAAGCCCCGCATATTGCTATGCGGGGCTTTCTTGAATACGAAACCAGCTTATTCAGCTGTTGTTTCTTCTTTCTTCTCGGCAACGATTTCTTTGCCGGTTTCCTGATCAACGACTTTCATCGACAGGCGCACTTTACCGCGCTCATCAAAGCCCATCAGTTTAACCCAAACCTTCTGGCCTTCCTTAACCACATCGGTGGTCTTGGCAACGCGGTCAGAAGCCAGCTGCGAGATATGTACCAGACCATCGCGCGGGCCGAAGAAGTTTACGAATGCACCGAAGTCCGCAGTCTTAACAACTGTACCTTCGTAGATTTCGCCAACTTCTGGTTCGGCAACAATGGAGTGGATCCATTTCTTGGCAGCTTCGATTTCTTTTGCGGAAGAAGAAGCGATTTTGACTGTGCCATCATCTTCGATGTTGATTTTGGCGCCGGTCTTTTCAACGATTTCGCGGATAACTTTACCGCCGGAACCGATAACATCACGGATTTTGTCGGTCGGAATGTTCATCACTTCGATGCGTGGTGCAAATTCACCGAGTTCAGCGCGGGCACCGGACAGTGCTTTCGCCATTTCACCGAGAATGTGAACGCGGCCGCCTTTCGCCTGTTCCAGAGCGGTTTTCATGATCTCTTCGGTAATACCGTCGATCTTGATATCCATCTGCAGGGCAGTAATACCGTTTTCAGTACCGGCTACCTTGAAATCCATATCGCCGAGGTGATCTTCGTCACCAAGGATATCGGAAAGAACTGCAAAACGGTCGCCTTCTTTGATCAGACCCATAGCAATGCCGGCTACAGGACGGGTCAAAGGTACACCGGCATCCATCAGCGCCAGCGAGGTGCCGCATACGGTTGCCATGGAGGACGAACCGTTGGATTCAGTGATTTCAGAAACCGCACGCAGTGTGTATGGGAACTGTTCTTTGGCAGGCAGCATCGGATGAATTGCGCGCCATGCCAGCTTGCCATGACCGATTTCACGACGGCCCGGTGAGCCCATACGGCCGGTTTCACCAACAGAATATGGTGGGAAGTTGTAGTGCAGCAGGAAGGATTCTTTCTGCAGACCAGCCAGTGTGTCGATGAACTGTTCATCTTCACCGGTACCCAGTGTTGCAACAACGATTGCCTGTGTTTCACCGCGGGTGAACAGAGCCGAACCGTGTGTGCGTGGCAGAACACCAACTTCGGATACGATCTGACGAACGGTTACCAGATCGCGGCCGTCGATGCGGCTGCCGGTATCCAGAATGTTCCAGCGAACGATTTTTGCCTGCAGCGATTTGAAAACAGTACCGATCTGCTCAGCAGTATATTCGGTTGTTTCCGCATCTTCCGGCAGGAAGTGGGCTTTAACTTTAGCTTTGGCAGCATCAACAGCGGTGTAACGAGCCTGCTTGTCGATGATTTTGTAAGCTGCGCGCAGATCATCTTCAATGATTGCCAGCATAGCGGCTTCAGGAGCCGACAGGTCTTCCGGCTGGAAGTCACGTGGTTCTTTAGCAGCAACTTCAGCAAGGCTGATGATTGCATCGATCACAGGCTGGAAGCCCTTCTGACCAAAAACAACAGCGCCGAGCATCACTTCTTCAGAGAGTTCCTGTGCTTCGGATTCAACCATCAGAACAGCATCAGAAGTACCGGCAACAACCAGATCCAGTTTGGATTCAGCCATTTCGTCGAGATGCGGATTCAGAACATACTCGCCGTTGATGTAGCCAACGCGCGAACCACCGATCGGGCCCATGAAAGGTACGCCGGAAAGTGTGAGCGCAGCGGAAGCGGCAACCATCGACAGAACATCCGGATTGTTTTCCAGATCATGCTGAATAACGGTGATAACAACCTGTGTGTCGTTCTTGTAGCCGTCAGCAAACAGCGGGCGGATCGGACGGTCGATCAGGCGGGAAACCAGAGTTTCGTTTTCGCTCGGACGACCTTCACGCTTGAAGTAACCGCCAGGAATACGACCGGCTGCATAGGCTTTTTCCTGATAGTTTACAGTCAGAGGGAAAAAATCCTGACCCGGCTTTGGCTCTTTAGCCGATACAACGGTCGCCAGTACCATTGTTTCACCGTAAGTGGCGATAACCGCGCCGTCTGCCTGACGGGCGACTTTGCCGGTTTCGAGAATGAGCGGACGGCCGCCCCATTCGATTTCAACTTTATGCGTGTTGAACATATCTTGTCCTTGGTTTGGAATATATGTTTTCTGCGCTGATCTCAGCGCATGCAATATTCCGGTTTGGAACAGGGAGCGGGCAAGACAACGGGAAGCTCGGATAAGGACGAGCTGCCTGCAATCCTGCCTGCGGAACCTGTTCAATACAGTTCCATATCGGGCTTTTACGACATTTTTGTTAAAGCCCTGCTGCATAATTTTGTTTTTGCGCTGAAGCGCATAAATAATGCAGTATTTTACAAATTCAGAGTTTTCAGACTGTTGAAGTCTCGTACCCTGTTTCCGGAGGTTTTGTGATAAAATACTCCGGTAAAAGTTCCGGCGAAAACCGTAAAGGTTCTCGCCGGACTATGCGCTTAGCGGCGCAGGCCGAGACGGCCGATCAGGCTCTGGTAGCGCGCTTCGTCAACACCTTTGAGGTAGTCGAGCAGAGTGCGGCGCTGAGAAACCATTTTCAGAAGGCCACGACGGGAATGGTTGTCGTTTTTGTGGCCTTTAAAGTGACCGGTCAGGTTGGAAATGCGTTCCGAAAGAACGGCTACCTGTACTTCAGGAGAACCGGTATCGCCTTCTTTGGTTGCATATTCTTTGATGAGAGCCTGTTTGCGTTCAGCAGTAATCGACATCGGAATGTCCTTTTTGTTTAAGAGGAGAAAAGTCGCCCGCGGCCAAGATGTCGTCCAGCCGGGGCCATTTATTTAAGTTCAGCACTATTCACATAAAACTATGCCTTAGACTGAACCTGACGATCATATAATCGAAACTGTGGCTTATTTCCAGACACATTTCAAAAAAGCCTGCAATGCAGGCTTTTTATAAAAAGAGCTGAGAAGCAGCGAACAGGTTTAGTAAGTGAAAACCCGTTTTGGTTTGAACATGCCTTGCTCAATAAAACCGATAGCCAGTAAGCGGTTCTTATGGTTGGCACAAACTTCATCCGCTTCCAGTGGTGCATCACGACCACGCAGGATCACCGGATTGCCCATACGCACACGATGTGCCTGATCATCAGAAAGGGCAACCTGTACGAGATCTTCCAGTGCGGCGCCGGTATCAATGATAAATTCATCCAGCGCTGAGAAATCACGAGGTGCTGCAGGGGCAGCTTCTGCCTCTTCATCATCATCAGATTTCGGCGGCAGAGGCGGCCATGCGGCTTCAAGTTCTGCAAGCGTTACAAAATCATCTTCGTTGAAAGGTGCAACTTCCAGACGGCGCAATTCTGCAATGTGGCCGAGGCAACCGAGATCACGTCCCATATCGCGGGCGAGTGAACGTACATAGGTGCCTTTGCCGCATTCAACTTCAAACACGGCCTGTCCGGCGTCATTGATCTCAACCAGCTCAAGCTGGTAGATTTCGACTTCACGGGAAGGAATAGCAACAGTTTCGCCATTGCGTGCCAGATCATAGGCACGTTCGCCATCAATTTTAATGGCGGAGAATTGCGGCGGAGTTTGCTGAATAGTACCGATGTAATTTGGCAGCAGTGCCAGAATATCATCTTCTGTCGGGCGCTTGTCAGAGGTTTTGGTGACCGGACCTTCCAGATCATCTGTTGAGCGTTCTTCACCCCAGGTTACGGTGAAAGAATAGATTTTGCTGCCATCCATCACGTAAGGAACGGTTTTGGTCGCTTCGCCCAACGCAATCGGCAACATGCCGGAAGCAAGCGGATCCAGTGTTCCGGCATGGCCGGCTTTTTCCGCATTGAAAAGCCATTTGATTTTGGACACGGCTTCGGTAGAACCCATGCCTTTCGGCTTGTCAAAGATCACCCATCCGGAGACCGGACGGCCTTTTTTCTTACCTCTGCGTGCCATCAGCCGTTGTTCTCGTTTTCTTGTGTGGTCTCTGTGTCGCTGTCATCATGCTGCAGATCGCGGGCAACTTCAGGCGAGCGCAACAGAGCATCAATCTTGGCAAAATTGTCAAAACTGGTATCCGGACGGAAACGGAATTCCGGCATATATTTCATCTGGCGCAATTGCGGAGCAACGCGGCCACGCAGGAATTTTGCATTATTAGCCAGTGCTTTGATGACAGTCTGCACTTCTGTATTGCCAACAATACTGATAAAGCAGGTTGCAATTTTCAAGTCAGGCGACATACGCACTTCGGTAATTGAAACAACGGTATTATTCAGAACATCGTCACGGATTTCGCCGCGTGACAAAATCTGAGCCACGGCATGACGAACCTGTTCGCCGACGCGCAACTGACGCTGTGACGGTCCTGTGGAAGAAAAACGGGACATGGGGACTCCAAGATCTGAGCCAAATATCGGTCGGAAACTGCACAAATTGCATGATTGTGGCAAAGCCTGTGAGGCTTTCAGCAAATTCACAATCAGACTGATACAGCCTGACAATTGTGGCAATGCGACCAATTAAAAAATTCAAAGCGGCACAATGTCTGAAGATAAGTGTAAACCGCCCGAGAAGGGAAACAGCGGCAGTTCTGATAACTGCCGCTGTCTTGCTGATTACAGCGTACGCGTGATCATTTCTACGCGGAACGCTTCAATGATGTCGCCTGCGCGTACATCTTCGTAGTTTTCAAAGGCCATACCACATTCCTGACCCATCGGCACTTCGGATACTTCATCCTTGAAGCGCTTGAGCGTCTTGAGTTTGCCTTCGTGGATAACCACGTTGTCGCGGATAAGACGGACACCTGCGCCACGCTCAACTTTACCGTCAACAACACGGCAACCGGCAACTTTACCGACTTTAGTGATGTTGAAGACTTCGAGAACTTCAGCATTACCGATGAAGGTTTCACGACGTTCTGGTGGCAGAAGACCGGACATGGCTGCTTTCACATCATCAATCAGATCATAGATGATGTTGTAGTAGCGGATTTCGATACCCTGCTGCTCAGATGCATCTCGTGCCTGTTTATTGGCGCGGACGTTAAAGCCGATGATGGCAGCATTGGAGGCTTCAGCCAGAGCAATATCGCTCTCGGTGATGCCGCCGGCGCCCGAATGGACGATGCGTGCACGCACTTCATCGGTGCCAAGCTTGTCGAGAGAAGCGATAATTGCTTCAACCGAACCCTGTACGTCACCTTTGATAACCAGCGGGAACTCTTTGAGACCGGTGGACTGCAGATTGGACATCATCTGTTCAAGCGAGCCACGGGAACCAGCCTGACGGGCAACAGCCTTGTCACGGGCCAGACGCTGACGATATTCGGAAATTTCGCGCGCCTTTGCTTCATTGGCTACAACAGCAAAGCGGTCACCGGCCTGCGGTGTACCTGACAGGCCGAGAATTTCGACCGGCATTGCTGGTGCTGCTTCTTTAACATGGTCACCATGATCGTTAACGAGCGCACGGACACGACCCCATGCATTACCGGCAACGATGATTTCACCCGGATGCAGTGTACCCTTCTGAACCAGAACAGTTGCTACCGAACCACGACCGCGATCGAGCTGGGCTTCAATAACCACACCTTCCGCAGTACGGCTAGGATCAGCTTTCAGATCAAGAATTTCAGCCTGCAACAGCACTGCTTCCAGCAGTTTGTCGAGGTTGATACGGTTTTTGGCCGATACTTCAACGTCGAGTACTTCACCACCCATGGTTTCTACAAACACATCGTGTTGCAGGAGGGCGTTGCGTACTTTCTGCGGATCAGCAGTCGGCTTGTCGATCTTGTTGATTGCAACGATGATCGGAACACCGGCAGCTTTGGCATGATTGATCGATTCAATCGTCTGCGGCATCACGCTGTCATCAGCGGCAACAACCAGAATTGCGATATCCGTTGCCTGCGCACCACGGGCACGCATCTGCGTAAAGGCGGCGTGACCAGGCGTATCAATGAAGGTGATCTTATGGCCGTTCTGTTCAACCTGATAAGCACCGATATGCTGGGTAATACCGCCGGATTCGCCGGACACCACATTGGTGCTGCGGATCGCATCGAGCAGCGATGTTTTACCGTGGTCAACGTGACCCATAATGGTCACAACCGGCGCACGGGAAGTCATTGCAGCAGGGTTATCCTCTACGTTGAAGATACCTTCTTCAACGTCGGATTCCGCAACGCGCTTAACTGTGTGGCCGAATTCTTCCGCAATCAGCTGAGCCAGATCGGAATCGATCACATCGCCCGGCTTCATCATCTGACCCTGTTTCATCAGGTATTTGATGATGTCGACGGCACGCTCAGTCATACGCTGAGCCAGTTCCTGAATGGTAATGGTTTCAGGAATGGTCACTTCACGGGAAATCTTTTCACGGACTTCCTGCATCTGCGAGCGCTTGAATTTTTCCTGACGACGACGCATGGCTGACAGGGAACGTGAACGTCCTTCGTCTTCCAGATTGCTGGTCAGTGTCAGTTTACCGCGACGACGATCTTCCTCAGCCTTGGTTGGCTTGGTCGCACGAACTTCAGGTTTAGCCGCAACATTGCGACGAACGCCTGCCGGACCGCGACGATCATCATCATCATCTTTTTGTGGCTTACGGTTCAGAACCTGCTGAGTTGGTTTCTTATCAGCAAGCGGAGCTTCAGCATTGATATCGCGTGGAGCAGGTGCGCCGCCGGTGCGGTTATAGCCACCCTGATTAGGGCGGTTTTGACCAGCAGGGCCACGGTTTTGGCCGCCAGCACGATCGCCGGACGGACGATCACCGCTCGGTCGTGGAGAAGCCGGACGAGCAGCAGCAACAGGTTCGCGCTTGCGTGCTTCAGCTTCGGCTTTTGCCTTGGCTTCTGCTTCAACTTTGCGGCGTGCTTCTTCTTCAGCCTGACGGCGCTCAGATTCAAGACGCTCGATTTCACGGCGCTTTTCTTCTTCCGCACGGCGAATAGCTTCGGCTTCAGCGCGTTTGCGGTCTTCCGCATCACGGATAACAGCATCCTGCAATGCGCGGCGACGTGCGTCCATTTCCGACGAGGACAAGGTATTGAGTACCATGCCGCCACGGTCATTGGAGCGGTTGCGCTGATCATTGCGGCCACCCGAGCGGGAACCCTGTGGTTTGTTAAAGCCACCACCGGCCGGACGATTGCCCGCAGGTGCAGCCGGACGTACAGCAGCAGGCGCTGCCGGACGAGCGGAAGCAGCAGGTGCTGCCGGACGGGTTGTTGCGGCCGGAGCAGCAGGTGCTGCCGGTTTTGGTGCAACCGGTGCTTCAGCAGGTTTTGCAGCAGCCTGCGGCGCAGCTGGTGCGCTTTCTGTTTTGGCAACAGGAGCCGCAGCTACCTGTGCTGCAGGTTCTGCAACCGGAGCAGCTTTAGGTGCATCTGCAATCACTGCCGGCTTTTCTGCAACTGGAGCAGGAGCAGCCGGTGCCGGTGTTGGAGCCGGTGCAGCAGGCTGAATCGGAGCCGGAGCGGCTGTAGCTTCCGGTTTTTCGTCAGGACGGGTAAACTTGCGTTTTTTCGTCTCAACAACTACCGATTTGCTGCGTCCGTGGCTGAAATTTTGCCGCACAGTGCTCTGCTCGACTCCTGGCCGCTTGATGGTCAGCGTCTTTTTTGTGTCGACGCTCAGCGTCTTGTCGTCGTTTGAATTACTGTCGCTCATTCCGATTCCGTTTCCTTTGCAGCAGTGGCTGCCCGATTTTCCAAGTTCGCTGCGCTCTCGCCGCGATATTTATGCAGCTGAAGCGCCCGCGTGACGAACCCGGTTGCTGCCGTTCCTTCAATCACGGCGGCATGTATTACATTTCCGCCGCCAAATGCCAAATCCATTTCTTCCCCCGTAAAAAGGGAATAGGCTTTTATATCTGTTCCGGTTGCCATTTTTCTCGCATGACGCGCCTGATCCAGTTTCCTGATACCATCAGAAGCCGCTGTTGTCGCATGAAGCACCATTGTAATGCGGCCTGTCCGTATTGCAGAATCAACTTTTGCCGATCCTGTCACAACGGCACCAGACTTTCTGGCCAGTGCTAGACTGCCAAGCGCGGATTTTGTCAATAGTCTGTCGACCAGAGAGCCTAAATCCTCCGGCACTGAAACCTGTGTTTTCAATGCACGGGGCAGCAGCTTACGTTTTACCGCTTCATCAACAATACGCCGTTCAGCTTTAATCCAGCAACCGCGGCCGGGTAAATTGCGCTTCAGATCCGGTACAACACTACCGTCGGGTGCAGCCACAAACCGGATCAAATCTACAGCCGGGCCGCTCTCGCGCGTAACAATACAGGTCCTGTCGTTTTTATCCGGTTTCAACCAGAACTCCACTTCGCTCGAAAACAGCGCCGGTGGAGAGGAACTGTTTTCTACTTTAATATAAGTGCGAGGGCAAGAAGCCCTGCAAAATGTGTGCGCAAGACAGCCGCGAACCCTTGGGTTCCGGCTGTATGCAGATTGTCGGAAACCAGACCTGTATCATAAATGCTGATACAGGCGTTATTTCCGGTAGAAAGCCGATGCGCGGACATCAAAATCCGCCCGCACAAGCGACAATTGCAAGATGCTGATTAAGCATCTGCCTGCTCTTCATCATCGGTCGAAGCCAGTTCATTGGCTGCTTCTTCCAGCTGATCTTCTGTAATCCAGCCGGCTTTCAGGCGGGCTGTAAGAACCATCTGTTCGGCATCTGCACGGGAAACTTCAAACGGTGTCAGAACACCGGCATGTGTAGTGGTTTCACCGTCTTTGCGTTCGCGCCAGCCCACGAGATCATCCACCGCATAACCGGCAAAATCATCCATGGTCTTTACGCCGTCTTCACCGATCGCAACCAGCATAGCACTGGTCAGACCAGGCAGCTCACGCAGCTCGTCGGTAACACCCAGTTCCAGACGACGATTATTCAGATCGCTTTCGAGACGATCCAGATATTCTTTCGCACGATCCTGAATTTCAGCGGCAGTATCAGCATCAAAGCCTTCGATCGAAGCGATTTCGTCGCTTTCGACATAGGCAATTTCTTCAACCGAGTCGAAACCTTCGGAAGCCAGAACCTGACCAACCATTTCATCCACATTCAGCGCTTCCATGAACAGGGCAGAACGTTCTGTGAATTCTTTCTGGCGGCGCTCAGACTCTTCATGTTCAGTCATGATGTCGATGTCCCAGCCAGTCAGCTGAGAGGCAAGACGTACGTTCTGACCACGGCGGCCGATGGCCAGCGACAGCTGATCATCAGGAACTACAACTTCAATGCGTTCTGCATCTTCATCGAGAACAACTTTGGCCACTTCCGCAGGCTGCAAGGCGTTGACGATGAATGTTGCCGCATCCGGTGACCAAGGAATGATATCGATCTTTTCACCCTGCAATTCGCCGACAACGGCCTGAACGCGGGAACCGCGCATACCAACGCAGGCACCGACAGGATCAATGGAGCTGTCGCGGGAGATCACAGCCATTTTGGCGCGTGAACCCGGATCACGGGCAACCGATTTGATTTCAATGATGCCGTCGTAAATTTCCGGCACTTCCATGGTGAAGAGTTTTGCCATGAACTGCGGATGGGTACGCGACAGGAATACCTGCGGACCACGCTGTTCGCGACGCACATCGTAAACATAAGCGCGGATACGATCGCCATAGCGGAATGCTTCACGCGGGATCAGTTCATCACGGCGAACCACGGCTTCACCGCGACCGAGATCAACAACCACGTTACCATATTCAACGCGCTTAACAGTACCGTTGATGATTTCACCCAAACGGTCTTTGAATTCGTCATACTGACGGTCACGCTCGGCTTCACGTACTTTCTGTACGATAACCTGCTTGGCTGACTGCGCAGCAATACGGCCGAAATCCATTGGCGGCAGCTGGTCAGCGAGGAAGTCGCCGATCTGTGCATCCGGATTACGCTCGCGGGCAGATTCCAATGCGATCTGTGTGGCGTAATCTTCAACAGTTTCAACAACTTCAAGAAGACGTTGCAGTTTGATTTCACCGCTCTTCGAGTTGATGTCAGCGCGAATATTGGTTTCTAAGCCATAGCGGGAACGGGCAGCTTTCTGAATGGCATCGGCCATCGCTGCAATGACGATCTCGCGGTCAATGGATTTTTCCCGCGCAACCGCATCAGCGATCTGAAGAAGCTCTAGCCTGTTTGCACTGACTGCCATTGGTCTCTCCTTGGTGCAGCACCCGTTTTTGCTTTTGGGTGCGAAAGCTCTTTTGTTTTGTCGCATGAGCATGACAATCAAATGAAGCCACTTGATAATGTAATGCTTAGTTGTCCGTATCGCTCTCCGGAGCACCGGCATTGCCGCCGTCCAGATTGATTTCATCACTCAGCTGATCGCCCGGAATGCGGCCTTCGCGCAGATCTTTATCTTTGCGCAGCGCATCACGGATCAGATCATCGGTCAGGATCAGACGGGCATCAGCAATCAGATCAAAAGGAATAATGGTCTGTGCTTCGGCGCCATAGGTGGCCTGATCAGCTTCGAGTGTGATTGATTCAGCTTCAACCTTGATGATGCGGCCGCGGAATTTTTTGCGGCCTTCATGGATCAGCGAGGTTTCAAGTTTGGCAATATGACCCTGCCAGTTCGCAAAATCGGATTTGCGAACCATCGGGCGGTCAATGCCGGGGGAAGAGATTTCAAGGTGATATTTGCCGTCAATCGGATCTTCCACATCGAGAACCGGTGACACTGTACGGCTGACGATTTCACAATCTTCAACAGTCATGGTGCCGTCCGGACGCTCTGCCATAATCTGCAGTGTAAGACCGTTAAGGCCGGACAAACGAACGCGCACCAGACGGAAACCTGCAGCATTAATCGCAGGTTCGATCAGGGATGCCACTTTTGCATCAATACCCGTTTCACGGATAATGCGTGGTTCATCCTTAGTCGCATCAAGCGCTGTAATGATCTGTTCCTGTTGTGTCTGTTCGTTCACCCTGTATTCCTTAAAATACGTTTTATAGAAGGTTCGGCGGTATTTATCCGGTTTTTAGCTTTTACCAAACAAAAAAGAGCGGGACCGGTGGGACCCACTCTTGTTCTACCGACCAAGAATTTGAGGCAACTATACAGAAAAAACCTGCCTGTGACAAGTCTTGTCCTTGTGCCTGTCATTTATCGTCTGACGAAGGTCAGATAGGCAGCCTGACGGCCTTCGCGGAAAGCTTTGGCTTCATAACGCGTGCCCGGCCATGCTTCATAAGGCGTGTGCCAGTCGGCTGCGCTTTGTGCCTGCCATTCAAACTCACCGTGGTCATGACAATGCTGCAGTGTCCAGTTGACATAGGTATCAATGTCGGACGCAAAGCGGAACAGTGCACCCGGTTTCAGAACGCGTGCAAAACGGGTGAGATTTTTCTGGCTGACGAAACGACGCTTCCAGTGTTTCTTCTTCGGCCACGGATCCGGATAGAACAGATCAATACCGTCAAGTGAGGCATCCGGCAGCCAGTCCAGCACCAAAGTCGCATCGTCATCATAAAGACGCAGATTGGGCAGCGGGTTGGCATCTTGTGCGCCCAGCATTTTCGCCATACCGTTGACGAAAGGCTCAACGCCGATAAAACCGGCTTCCGGTTTGCGGGTGGCTTCATGCACCAGATGCTCACCGCCGCCGAAACCGATTTCCATACGGACTTTCGAAACATCAGCCATAAACAATGTGCGCAGATCCTGCGGGGCAGGGCTCAGCAGATCAAGTTTGAGCTGCGGCAGCAAATCTTCACGCAGAAAGCGCTGATGCGGACGCAAAGGCTTGCCGTTACGACGACCGTAGAAGGCTTCCGTTGCACGTGAACCCCGTGTCTGTTGTTCAGAGGAATCTGCGGTTATGGCTTCATCCTTGAGGTCAACGTTGTGTTCAGTATCAGACATCGGGCGCGTTTCTTTATGGTTTAGATAATCGGAATGGGGAGAAAGAAGCATTTCCAGCAAGAGCGGGAACCGCTCTCAGCCGCTTTACACATAATCAGCGGCGGAAAGTCTACTGATTTTTGTCATGCATTTAAAAAATCAGGGCACCATGTTTCTCTCATGGTGCCCTGAAATCAAAAATACCGGAAATGAAATCAGACTTTAAGAGCAGATTTCAGTGCTTTGACCAGATCGGTTTTTTCCCATGAGAAAGAGCCGTCGCGACCGGCTTTACGGCCGAAATGGCCATAGGCTGCAGTCTTGGCATAGATCGGTTTGTTGAGATCAAGATGTTTGCGGATGCCGGTTGGTGACAAATCCATCACCTGACGCAGTGCCGTTTCCACGTCGCTCTCGGCAACTTTGCCGGTGCCGTGCAGGTCAACATAGACGGAGAGCGGCTGGGCAACGCCGATCGCATAGGACAACTGAATGGTGCAGCGGTCTGCAAGACCGGCAGCAATCACATTCTTGGCCAGATAGCGTGCGGCATAGGCTGCGGAACGGTCAACTTTAGTGGTATCCTTGCCGGAGAATGCGCCGCCACCATGAGGGGCTGCACCACCGTAAGTATCAACAATGATCTTACGTCCGGTCAGGCCGGCATCGCCATCCGGTCCGCCGATAACGAATTTACCGGTCGGGTTGATGTACCAGTTGCAATTGGCTGCAACCGGCAAATCACCGAGGGCTTCACGGATGACCGGCTCAACAACCTGACGGACTTTGGCAGAATCCCAAGAAGCATCCAGATGCTGGGTCGAGAGAACAATCTGGGTCACTTCTGCAGGTTTGCCGTTGGCATAGCGCACTGTGACCTGACTTTTGGCATCAGGGCCGAGCTTGCCGAAATCGCCTTCGCCTTTGTGGCGGGCAGCGGAGAGCAGCTCAAGAATTTTATGCGCGTAATAAATCGGCGCCGGCATCAGATCCGGTGTTTCGCGGCAGGCATAACCGAACATAATGCCCTGATCGCCTGCACCTTCTTCGCCCTGACGGTCGGCAGCATTGTCTACACCCTGCGCAATATCCGCGGATTGCGGATGCAGTAGCACGTCAATTTTGACATTGCGCCAGTTGAAGCCTTCCTGCTCATAGCCGATTTCGCGGATCGCCTTACGCGCAGCGGAACGGAAGCGGGAAGGGTTGATTTGCTTGTGGCCCTTGGCATCAAGCAGAATTTCACCGGCTTTGTCTTTTTTCAGGAATGTGTCCGGTACACGAACTTCACCGGCAATCACCACGCGATTGGTGGTGGCAAGGGTTTCACAGGCAATACGCACTGACCACGGATCAACGCCGGTTTTGCGTGCTTCCTTATAAATCATGTCGACGATTTCATCGGAAATGCGGTCGCAAACCTTATCCGGATGACCTTCGGATACCGATTCACTGGTAAAAAGATACGAACTGCGTGACACGGGAAACCCCTCTTGAAAATCTGCGGATTATTGCGGGTTCCGCAGGAACAGTAGTTTGCAGCAACTGCACAGATTTTTCGCACAGAACCGCTGATGATTTGATCTGGCCGCTCACATACCGCTTCCGGACGCTTGGGAAAAGCCTCTTTGAAACGGATTATGTGCAAACACGCAGATAGTGATACCAGTTATTATTCGGCTGTATAATCAGCACGAAATGACGGGATATACAACTATCTGCATGTGTTTATGTGCGAATTTTGACGGTGCTTCAGGCAGATATTGTGATTTAATCTGCCTCGAAATGCTTAATCGTCGTCATTAGCGAGGGTTTTCACCAGATCAATAATTTTTCTGCGCACTTTTGGGTCTGCAATTTTGGTGAAATAACGTGTCAGCTGTACGCCTTCGTTGGTGTGAAGAAAATCAACGACATAGGTTGCTTCATTCTCTTCAGCGAAACCATTATTCGGCTGACCGGACTGACCCGGCGCATTTTCAAAAAAGAAGGCGACCGGTACACTTAAAATTGATGAGATTGCTTGCAGGCGGCTGGCACCGACGCGGTTGGTGCCTTTTTCATATTTCTGAATTTGTTGAAAGGTGATTCCGAGATTTTCGCCCAGTCGCTCCTGACTGAGGCCAAGCATGTTCCGTCGCAGCCTGATGCGGCTGCCCACATGAACATCAATGGGATTGGGTTTCTTCTTATTCTCGGTCATTCACAAATGCTCCTCGCTTATGCGAGCTTTCTTGATGAAAAATGCGGCGCTTAAATCAGCATATTTTTCGGAGATTTATAGGTTCATCTGAAATTTCATCAGTTTCAGATGTATAACATAACATCAAAAATATGATGTCAACCGAAACGCTGGGTACGGATACCCTGTAAACCACATGAAATTATCAGCGTGAAGAGCAGAATGAAAAAGAACTGGGTATCACCGGCGGGTTTCCCCCAGAAGGTTGCTGCCTTGGGTGGCAGGGGGGCATCAATGATTCCGATTTCATTCAGTTTCATCTGCGCACTGATTCGACCGTAGGAATCAGTAATTGCCGAAATGCCGTTATTGGCAGCGCGTAACAGGGGTAAGCCTTGCTCAACGGCACGTAATTGTGCTTGCCGGAAGTGCTGGTAAGGCCCCGGTGTGTTACCGTACCAGGCATCATTGGTAATGTTGATAATCGCATCCACCGCCTTGCCCTGATAACCAAGTTCGGACGGAAAAATTGCTTCATAGCAAATCAGCGGCAGTAGCGTCAGTTTCGGACTGATATTCATGGAGTGACGCGCAGGAGCGGCTGTGAACCCGCCGGGCAATTCAATCACTTCCTGCATGCCTAGCGAGCGCAGCAGGCCTTCCAGCGGCAGATATTCACCAAAGGGGACAAGATGAACCTTGTCCGCGAGCGTAGTAACTTGTCCCGCAGAATTGATTGCAAAAATACTGTTGTAATAGGAAGAGAGCGCTTCACCTTCACCGCGCACGGCACCGGCCAGCAAAATCTGGTTAGGCTGCAAAGCTGCACCGATTGCACTCAAAGCCTCACCAACCTGCGGTAGTACATAGGGAACCGAGGTTTCTGGCCAGATAATCACATCCGGTAGAGGTTTGCCGCTGAGGGGCGTGCGGGTGCTGAGATTGAGGTGCTTATCAAAAATCTCGCGACGTAGCTGATTATCCCATTTAGCATCCTGCGGGATGGAGGCCTGTACGAGCCTGATAATTGGCGCATCGGCGGCGGGTTCACTCACAGCCTGTTGCAGGCGCCATGCGCCATAACCGTCATGAGCTACGAGCAAGACGATGGCGATTGTCAGGCCGCTGCGCCAGCCAAAGCGCTGCCATGCAGAGCCAAACAGCAAGGCAGGCATGGCAAAGATTACGACGGCCAGAATATTCATCCCGTAAAGGCCGGTAATCGTAACTGACTGCATCAGCAAAGGTGTCGGCATCAGCGCATAGCCAAGCGCGTTCCACGGAAAGCCTGTGAGAATGAACGAGCGGATATATTCGCTCAAGCCCAGCATAATCGCCAGTACCAGAATGCGGATCAGGCCAGCGCCCCAGAAAATCCGTGCCATTGCGGTAGCGCAGGCGAAAAACAGCGCTAAAAATGCAGGAAGCCCGAGAATGGCGAGCGGCAATGCCCATGCGAAATTTTCTGCATCGACCAGCAGCGCCATACCAATCCACCACAGCCCTGCAAGAAAATAGCCGAAACCAAACAGCCAGCCGGTGATGAAAGCCGGTCGCAAGCGTCTCCATCCGCTTGGCACACCGGTTTGCACATCAAGATCGATCAGCAATATCAGCAGCGGGAAACCGATAAATCCCGCAGGCAGGAAATCGAAAGGTGGTAAAGCCAATGTGACAACAGCACCGGCTAAAATAGTCAGCAATGCTTTACGCCAGCCGGTGAGGGAGGAAGTCAGGCGCTGGTAAAGGTTGCTCACGTTGCGGGTCTCTCAATGGGAAAAGGCTTTTTATTATTTTATGAGCCGAAGATTAAGAAAAGCTGAGAGAGGAATAGAGAGATAAAAAAACACCGCCGTTTTGGGGAGGCGGTGTTTTAATAAGATACTGGAATATGAAGCTGTTTAGCTTTGGAAATAATCGCCGTTTCTTGGTGTAATGCGCACCTTATGGATGCGGCGGGAATCGGCTTCCAGCACTTCCAGCTCATAAGCGGGCAATACATCGACAATCGCACCGGTTTCCGGAATATGATCCAGCGCCGAGATCATCAGACCGCCAAGCGTATCCACATCTTCGCTGTCTTCGCCTTGCGTAAAGCCTGCACCGATCAGTTTTTCCAGCTCTTCCAGCTCTGCACGGGCATCGACCGTGTAGGAGCCGTCCGGATTGCGGATCAGCGACAATTCTTCGTCGTCATGTTCGTCTTCAATATCGCCGACAACCATTTCAACAATGTCTTCGAGCGAGACCAGACCGTCCGTGCCGCCGTATTCGTCGATCACCAGTGCCATCTGAATATGGCTCGCTTGCATACGCGCCATCAGGCTGCTGGCCAGCATTGAAGACGGCACAAAGAGAACCTTACGCATCAGGTTCAGTTCGCTGATCGGCGTGGTGAGATCAATTTTCGACAGATCATAGCGCTTGGCAGCGGCCGGCTGATCTTGTCCGTCAGGCTGTTGCCTGCTCATGCGGGTAATGTAGTTGAGAACATCGCGGATATGGATCATCCCGCGCGCATCATCGAGCGTCTCAACATAGACCGGCATACGGGAGTGGCCGGAGGATTCAAACAATTCCAGCAATTCACCGAGCGGTGTTGAATATTCAATGGCTTCAATATCCGCGCGGCTGATCATCACGTCATCAACGCGAAGTTCCCGCAGGCGCAAAATATTATTGAGCATTGCTTTTTCCTCTGCGGAAAAAGCCGTGTCACTGCCTGTTTCATCGGAAAGTGCATCCGTCAGTTCTTCACGGATCGAGCTGGTCTGGCGCGAGCGGAGAAACGGAAATAATCCGGCAAGAAGTGAGCGTTTTTCTGATCCTGCGGATCGCGCAGGACTTTGTCCCGTACTCTGTGCTTCAGGATCGTTCTGAGAAACGGTGTCGCCATTCGTAGCGCCCGTTGAGGAGTTTTGATTTATTTGATCAGCCATGGTCAATCGTTTTCATTGTCGGTCGAATGTACAGTATAAGGATCAGGTATGGCAAGAGCATGAAGAATCTCTCGTTCCAGCCCTTCCATCTCTTCGGCTTCTTCATCATCTTCGTGATCATAGCCAAGAAGATGCAGCAGGCCGTGCACAATCATGTGATGCAGGTGCTGATCAAAGCTTTTGTTTTCTTCAATTGCTTCGCGTTCAACAGTTTCCCGCGCAATAATAATATCACCGAGCATCGGCCCCGGCGCATCGCCCGGTGCAATATCAAAGGCAGGAAAAGACAGCACATTGGTGGCTTTGTCTTTGTTCCGCCATTGTGCATTGATGGCGCGGATCGAGGCATCATCGGTCAGCACAAGACTGAGTTCAGTCTCTTGCTGCGGCAGGTCAAGCCGTTTCCAGACTGCATCGACACAGGATCGTGCAAGTGCTTCATAGGTTTCATTGTCGTCCCCCGAAGGAGTTTCCCAAAGAGAACTTTCAATGAGAGTATCAATTGTAATCATTTTTGTTTCGTGAACCGGTTGAACTGTTACAGCGGCTCCAGTTAAGACTGAAACGCTGGAACCACTGTAACTATTTGTTTTTACGCATTATCCAGTGCCAAAACCGCTTCGCACTTTTGCTGGAAATGCTCTAAGACAACAGCCCGCCTGCAAAGAGACGGGCTGTTGCACAAATCAAGTTATATGCTGAGAAGCTAGTTAGGTTGCCGGTGGTGTATTTTCACCCTCAGCTTCAATATGTTTTTGACGGCTGATTGTTCGTGCCGCACCACGCTTTTCATAGGCGCGGACAATGGCGGCAACCATCGGATGACGGACAACGTCCTTATCGCTGAAGCGTACTGTGACAATATTCTCAACATCGCCCAGAATTTCCAGCGCTTCCACAAGGCCGGATTTCTGTCCAAGCGGCAGATCGATCTGGCTCGGATCGCCGGTTACGATCATGCGTGATCCTTCACCCAAACGGGTGAGGAACATTTTCATCTGCATGGAAGTGGTGTTCTGCGCTTCGTCAAGAATAACCGCTGCATGTGCCAGTGTACGGCCACGCATGAAGGCCAGAGGCGCAATTTCAATCACACCGGCAGCCAATGCTCGCTCCACCTTATCCGCAGGGATCATATCGTAGAGCGCATCATAGAGCGGACGCAGATAAGGATCGACTTTTTCTTTCATATCGCCGGGCAGGAAGCCCAACCGTTCACCTGCTTCAACCGCCGGACGGGAAAGCACAATTCTTTCCACCATGCCGCGTTCCAGCAACATAGCAGCATGGGCAACAGCGAGATAGGTTTTACCTGTACCGGCAGGGCCGGTGCCGAAAACCAGTTCCGAGCGCTCCATCGCACGCATATAGGCATCCTGCGTCGGCGTGCGGGCAAAGATGGTCTTTTTGCGGGTGGAGATTTGTGCGGCGGAAAGGCGGGTTTTAGCCTCCAGCGTTGGCAGGCTCATCTGATCATCACGCACCGGTGTTGCACCAGCTGCCATGCGCAGAGCGCCGTCCACATCAGATTTGCTCAAATCATGCCCTTTTTGCAAAAGCGAATAAAGGTGATCCAGTGCCATACGTGCTTGTGCTGTGGCCGTTGCCTCACCGCGCAGGATCAGCTGATTGCCCTTAGAGCGGACATCAACGCCAAGCTTCTGCTCGATATAAGCTAGATTTTCATCAAACTGGCCGAACAGCGCACTCGCTAAGCGATTGCTGTCAAAATCGAGGACAATATGAGCCATATCGGAGGCGCCATCCTGTAAGGCGGCTGCAGAAGTGGCAGGGTTTTTCAGTTCTTTGCTAACCTGTTTGCCCGTGGTGACGTTCAACCGGCTCTCCTTGATTGCGGTTTGGCTGTAAATCTAAAAGGCGCTGATCCGCCGTGACACATCATATCTGACACGATTATGGTACAGATTAATGACACTGTCACGCGGAAAGCAAAGCCGGTAATTATATGACGTTATTAGAGCGCCGTGTGCCATGTTTGGCACACAAAGGTCGCTCTAACACTTTAAAGTTAGAGTATGATTTTACCTTAAACTGATCCAAGTTTAAGGAATTATGCTCTAACCAAGTTTTTCAGCCACAAGACTATTGGTGCCGGTAGAAATCACACGCACGCGGATGATATCACCGACCTCGCCTTGCTCATTATCGATAATCACCGGAATGAGCCATGGAGAACGACCGATCATCTGTCCTTCAAAACGCCCCGGTTTTTCGAGCAGCACATCCATTTCTGTGCCGACAAGGCTGTCCTGAAATGCATATTGCTGTTCGCTGAGCAGCGCCTGCAGACGTTGCAGACGTTCGTCTTTGACGGATTCCTCTACATGATCCGGCAGATCTGCGCCCGGTGTACCCGGACGGGAGGAATATTTGAACGAATAGGCCTGTGCATAGCGCACGCTGCGTACCAATCGCATTGTGTCTTCAAAGTCTTCATCAGTTTCACCAGGGAAGCCAACGATGAAGTCACCGGACAGTGCCATATCAGGACGCACAGCGCGGATACGCTCGATCAGGCGGATATAATCTTCGCCCTTATGTTTGCGGTTCATCGCTTTGAGAATGCGATCAGAACCGGCCTGTACCGGGAGATGCAGATAAGGCATCAAAATATCGAGATCGCGATGGGCATTGATCAGCGTATCATCCATGTCGCGCGGATGGCTGGTGGTATAGCGCAGACGCGCAATGCCCGGAATTTCTGCCAAGCGATAGAGCAGTTCACCAAGCCCCCATTCGCGGCCGTCATCACCAGCACCATGCCAGCCATTGACATTCTGGCCGAGCAGGGTCAGCTCACGCACACCGGCCTGAACCAGCTTGGTTGCTTCATTAACGATCTGGGCAACAGAACGGGACACTTCGGAACCGCGTGTATAAGGCACCACGCAGAAGGTGCAGAATTTATCACAGCCTTCCTGCACGGTCAGAAATGCGGAGACACCACGCTTGCGTACCTGTTCACGGCTGGCCGCAGGCAGATGTTCGAATTTGTCTTCTACGGCATATTCTGTATCGACAACCTGACGGCCTTCACGCACCTGCGCCAATGCCTGTGGCAAACGGTGATAGGTCTGCGGACCGACCACGAGATCAACGGTCGGTGAGCGGCGTAAAATTTCATCACCTTCGGCCTGTGCTACACAACCGGCAACACCGATAATCAGATCTTTGCCGTCAGCCTGGCGCTTATTCTTCATATTGCGCAGGCGACCCAGCGCGGAATAAAGTTTTTCGGAAGCTTTTTCACGGATGTGGCAGGTATTAATCAGCACCATATCCGCGTCATCAGCACTGTCGGTTGTGACATAGCCTTCTGCGGCCAGACTGTCGGCCATGCGCTGACTGTCATAGACATTCATCTGACAGCCATAGGTTTTGACAAAAACCTTGCGGCTATTGGCCAGATTATTACCGGAGGCGGTGACGCTACGTTCTGCGTCAGAGGCCTGATGCTGGGAGTGGGGTGCTGTTTGATCCTTCATAGGGCGGCTTTTAACGCTTTTCGCCGGTAATGAGAAGGGGACAGATGCGCACAAACCCGCCCGAAAGCGCAGATTGGGGGGATAGCTATCTTGACGAAGGGGTCAGTCGAAAATTTCATCCGGATAAGCACCCCAGATGAGTGCTTGCTTGATCCAGCCACGTGTGCCCTGAGTTTCAACTTCACACCATTGGCCTGTACATTCACGGATATTGCCGATCACACCGGCTTCTGCCCGCGCCACAACGCGGGAGGTGTCGCTGTCACTGGAATAAAGATCGATCAGATTTTCTGATTTGCCGCGCTCCCATGGTGCGATGATGGCAGTGCGTTTGCCGGCGAGCAGAGACTGATAGACCCAGCCTTCGGTGCCATCAACATCACGGATACGGCGCCAGTTGTCATATTCCTGAATGATTTCAACAGGTAGGCCGGATCGGGTGTAAAGCCATGAAACGGCATAATCGCGGCCGGGACCGACACGAATATTCACGCGGGCAGGTTTGAGACTGACAAAGCGTGGAATCGGCAACCCGCTTGGCCCCAGATTGGCTGAAGATTTGGCAATTTTATCGCCGGATGGTGCTTCTTCGCCGGAAGGGCCTTCTTCTGCGGATGAGGCCTCACCTTCGTTTGATGTGTCTTGCGCATGTGCCGGATGCCAGCCGGATAATGACGGCAGCATAAGCAGACAAGAAAACAGGCCAACGGCCAGTAACAGGTGTAATCCTGATTTTTCTGTTTTACGCATATGCAGTTTCATTCGCAGTCCTGACCGGCTTATATTCTGGTATAGTCATTTCACCGGTTTGCAAGATTGGTCTGCAAGATCAATATGACGTTAGCAGACCTGAACCGGCGCTTTTTCTTTGTCTTTGTTCGTTTGCCTTGCTAGACAGGTGATGAACCATGACAATGCCGCACTCTGCACCTTCTTGGTTAAGGAGGTCTCAACGCGACACATCAAAGGGGTAGAAATGTCGGGCAAAAAGAAACCATTGGTCGTCATTACCCGGAAATTACCGGATCCTGTTGAAACGCGCATGCGTGAATTATTTGATGCGCGCCTGAATATTGATGACCATAAAATGTCGCGTGAGGAGCTGGCTGCAGCCATGCGCGAGGCTGATGTGCTGGTGCCGACGATTCGCGATGTAATTGATGCGGAGCTGATTGAGCAGGCCGGTTCAAATCTGAAACTGATCGCCAATTTCGGTAATGGCGTGGACAATGTGGATGTGACCGCCGCAGCCAAGCGCGGTATCTCTGTCACCAACACCCCGAATGTTCTCACCGAAGATACTGCCGATATGGCAATGGGGCTGATTCTCTCTGTGCCGCGCCGTCTGGTGCAGGGGGCGAATGTTTTCTCCACCTCCGGCGAATGGCCGGGCTGGTCACCGACATGGATGCTGGGGCGGCGTATCTGGGGCAAACGCCTCGGTATTGTCGGCATGGGACGCATTGGCACTGCTGTTGCACGCCGCGCCAAGGCTTTCGGCCTCGCTATCCATTATCACAACCGCAAGCGGGTTCATGCGGCGGTTGAGGAAGAACTGGAGGCGACCTATTGGGACAGTCTCGACCAGATGCTGGCGCGAATGGATATTATTTCCGTCAATTGTCCTTCAACACCGGCAACATTTCACCTGCTCTCGGCACGGCGTATCGAGCTAATGCAGCCTAGCGCCTATCTGGTGAATACATCCCGTGGTGAGATTGTTGATGAAAATGCGCTGATCAGTCAGATAGAGCAGGGCAAGCTGGCCGGTGCCGGTCTTGATGTGTTTGAGCAGCATCCGGCGGTCGATCCGCGCCTTTTGAAGCTGGCTTCAGAAGGCAAAGTGGTGATGCTGCCGCATATGGGCTCAGCCACGCTGGAAGGGCGCATTGATATGGGCGATAAAGTCATCGTCAATATTCGCGCTTTCTGGGATGGTCACCGCACACCGGACCGCGTATTGCCGCCAAAGGTTTAACTCATGATCCTTCGCCGCAGCGGATCGTTGCGCGGCGAAGGATCAGAAACCTATCACGACCGTTGTAAGACTTCAAAACCGGCGATGAGTGCATCCAGCCCGTAGTCGAAACTGCGTTCTGCTTCATCATCACCAAAATGATCTAAAATTTTCAAAAGAAAATCTGATGCCCCTTCTGCAGATGGGGTCGTTGCTTCCTGCCGCTCCTGTGCATCTTCCTGAGCGGATTGCTGTTCCAGTACAGAGCCCACGGTATAATGTCCGATGACTGAGAGTGCCCTGACGGCATTTTCAGCGCTGAAGCCTGCCTGACACAGGAAGCGGATTTGTGCTTCCGCCGTTGCGAAATGTGGCGCGGACGGGCGCGTCCCTGCATGGATACGGGCACCGTCACGATAACTCAGCAAGGCTTTGCGAAAACTACGGCCGTTATTTCTCAGAAAATGGCGCCAGTCTTCTCCCTCAAGCGGCAGAGAATGACTGTGATTTTCGTTCAGCATTGCTTCGGCTAAAGCATCCAGCAACACCCGTTTATTGCGGAAATGCCAATAGAGTGCAGGCTGTTGTACATGCAGCCGCTCTGCAAGTTTTCGCGTTGTCAGCCCGTCAGCACCAACGTCATTAAGCAGATCCAGTGCGGCACGAATAACAGATTGCCGGTCAAGTTTCGTCATCAAAGTCCCTTTCGCAGGCTTGACAATTTATCACAGATAAATTTTATGTCCATTTCCTTATCATTGATAAATTATTATGGAGCCATGCAGATGAAAGTACGGATGAATAAATCTCTTGCTGTTGTTCTCAGCGTTATTACGCTGGATGCAATGGGGCTTGGGCTTGTCATGCCGGTGCTGCCGGAACTGCTGCGCGGGCTTGTGCCGGATGGTCAAGTGACAGGGCATTATGGTGTGTTGCTGGCCGCTTACGCTTTGATGCAGGTGGTGTTTGCTCCCTTGCTTGGCAGACTTTCAGATCGCTATGGCCGTCGTCCGGTGTTGATTGTATCGCTGGCCGGTGCTGCTGTAGATTATGCTATTATGGCGGCAGCGCCTGTGCTTTGGGTGATTTATATCGGTCGTATGATCGCCGGTATTACCGGAGCAACAGGCGCTGTAGCGGCAGCGGCATCAGCTATTGCTGATACAATACCGTCAAACCAAAGGGCGCGCTGGTTCGGTTATATGGGAGCTTGTTACGGTGCCGGTATGATTGCGGGGCCAGCCATCGGCGGACTGGCAGGTGGCTTTTCTGTTCATGCACCTTTTATCGCAGTTGCGGTATTGAACGGGGGCAGTTTTTTGCTGGCCTGCCTGTTTCTTAAAGAGACCCGTAACGCATCAGCAGAGCCGGAAAATACAAGCGCATTGGATTTCCGCAAATTTTTGTTGCCTACCAGTTTACTGAAAGGTGTGACTGCGCTTGCGCTGGTGTTTTTCATTATCCAGCTGGTGGGACAGCTCCCTGCAACGCTGTGGGTGATTTATACGGAAGATCGTTTTGCGTGGGATACAACCATGGTTGGTTTTTCGCTGGCGGCTTTCGGTGCGGTGCACGCGATTTTTCAGGCTTTCATTACGGGTCCGCTGTCCGCCCGTTTTGGTGAGCATCGCACATTGATCATAGGCATGGTTGCTGATGCCTGCGGTTTTCTGGCACTGGCATTGATCACACGAAGCTGGATGGTACTGCCGGTTCTTTTGCTGCTGGCAACCGGTGGTGTGGGAATGCCCGCATTACAGGCAATGCTATCAGGATCAGTCGGAGAGAATGAGCAGGGAAGTTTGCAAGGTACTCTGACCAGCCTGACGAACTTAAGTTCGATTATCGGGCCGCTTGGTTTCTCGGCTTTCTATGCACTTACCGCAACTTCGTGGAATGGTTGGGTGTGGATAGCCGGTGCAGGGCTGTATCTTATCAGCTTTGCAATTCTGCGCCGGTCTTTATGCCGGTCTTAATGAGTGTGCCACAGCAACGGAAATTGCTGTGGCATAAAAGGAGATTTACGGACGACGGAAATGCGATGGCAGATCGTAAAGATAAGCGATCCGCTCAATCGCTTCACGCAATGGCTCATAGGCCACAGTCATCGTATGACCATTGGCGTGGATCATCATGTCGGGGCTGGCCATAATCGCCACATGACCGGGCCAGAACACCAGATCGCCGCGCTGCAGATTGGCATAATTCTCACCGGCATCCAGTATTTCGCCCAGATGAGCACCTTGCATATCGGAATCACGCAACACATTACGACCTGCATCAAGCATGGCAAGCTGCACCAGACCGGAACAGTCAATACCGAAGCCGGACGTACCGCCCCACAGATAAGGGGTGTTGATCAGACTTTCCGCTGTGGTGACATAATCGGCAATAGTCTCGTCAATAGCACGCAGATGCTTGGCAAAAATCGCAGTGCCATCCGGCAGCATTCCGTAGCGGCTGCCGCGATTTTCAACAAATTCGGTAATTTCTACACTTGAGCCGAGAGACAGGGCGCTGGTGTGACGGAAGCGCAGATCAGCGCCGGAATAGATGAATGTGCGTGGCACGCAGATATGGTGGGTCGGTGCATTGCTGGTGTCAGCCAGTTCTGCATCCGGCAGATAGCCGACATAACCGTCACGCAGAGCCTGTACCCAGCTCCAGCCATTGGCCTGTTCAAACACGGTAACTTCATCGCCGTAGAGAATCTGACTTTGCGGGCCGCTGGCTTGCTCAGGTTTGCTGCGCAGATCACTGACAGGAACAATAACACGTTTGCGCTTGCCTTCAGTGAAAGCAGCGGCATCGACTTTGCCGCGTAAAGCGCTATCGGCCAGATCGGGACGATAGGCATGGAGACGGCGGTCAAGCTGGGTCATAAAGGCAATTCCCTGGATTTTGCAATAACGCGGTCGCCCAGTCTTTCAACATAGAGCGCACCGCTGACAGTTCGTTTGATCAGGACATTACGCAGATCCTGCGGGTCGCGATGGCGGCTGACCAGCCCCATCGTTCCCATCGTATCCAGCGCACGGGTAATAACAGGTTTTGTCACACCAAGACGTGCAGCCAGCGCACGCACTGTATGGGGTGGTGTTTCAAGATAGATTGTTAGCAGAATGGCCATCTGCCGCCATGTCAGATCATGGGTTTCATCGCGTACCTGTGACAAGGACACGGTTTGTAACAGCGTCAGTGCCTGTAGTGGTTTTAACTCGACAGCCATGAATACCGCTCATTATCTAAGATAAAGGCCTGCCCGTAATATACGGGCAGGCTGATTGGCTTATAGAACCGCTTTTAAGCGGAGCCTGCAAGAGGCTTAAACATAACGCTGTTTGATAACCTGATAAAGGGCGCGGATACCCTGTGCCGCACCGCCGACTGTGGCAGCGGATTTCTCAACCGGTGTCCAGCCGTAAATATCGAAGTGTCCCCAGACATTGGCATTTTTGACAAAACGCGAGAGGAACAGCGCTGCGGTAACAGAACCGGCAAAACCGTCGGTGGTTACATTGTTGGTATCGGCAACTTTGGAAGCGAGCTTGGCTTCATAAGGTGCCCAGAGCGGCATGCGCCAGAGCGGATCAGACTGCGCTGCAGCCTGTTCAGCTACTTTTGCAGCAAAGGCTTCATCATGGCTGTAGAATGGCGGCAAATCAGGACCCAGTGCCACGCGGGCAGCACCGGTGAGGGTTGCCATGTCGATGATGAGATCCGGATTTTCTTCATCGGCAAGGGTCAGCGCATCGGCGAGAACCAGACGACCTTCCGCATCGGTATTGCCGATTTCAACAGTCTGTCCCTGACGGGAAGTCAGAATATCACTCGGGCGGAATGCATTGCCGGAAATGGAGTTTTCCACTGCCGGAATCAGCACACGCAGACGTACCGGCAGCTTGGCATCCATGATCATGCGGGCAAGGCCGAGCACATTGGCGGCACCGCCCATATCTTTTTTCATCAGCAGCATGCCGCTGGCAGCTTTGATATCGAGACCACCGGTGTCAAAGCACACACCCTTACCAACCAGCGTGACTTTTGGATCGCTGTCCTTGCCCCATGTGAAATCAATCAGGCGCGGAGCAGTGTCACTGGCACGGCCGACAGCATGGATCATCGGGAAATTTTGTTTCAGCAGATCATCGCCGATAACGGCAGTGAATTTCGCACCATAGGCATCTGCGAGGTTGCGGGCTGCCAGTTCAAGCGCATCCGGCCCCATATCGCTGGTCGGCGTATTGATCAGGTCGCGGGTCATGGCGCTGGCATCGGCCAGACGGCGGGTTTCCGCCAGATCAGACAGACCGGAAATATAGAGAGAAACGCTGTTCTGATCTTCTGCGGAAGCATCTTTTTTATAGCGGTTGAACTGGTAGCCGCCGAGCAAAAAGCTGACCGCGAATAATTCCACGTGATCTGCTTTGCCTTCGATATGCCAGTTGCCGGCAGGCAGCAGACGGGCAAGCTTGCCGCCGATCAGACGGCCTTCACCGCTTTTGTCTTTGTCGGCCGGTTCAATGCCGAATAATGCACCGCTGATCTGTCCCTGTTCATTGGCCAGTGTCAGCAATTGTCCGGCTTTGCCTTTATAAGCATTGGCTTTTGCCCAGTTGAGGACAGTTTGCGGGAACTGACCATTCGCCAGTGTCTCCGGTGTTACCAGCCATATCGGGCGGCTGTCGGCAGCCTGCTGATCCAGAAGAGCGGCGCGGTTCGCAGATAAAGGGAGGGAGGTCATTGTAAATTCCGTTTTTATTTTCGGGAGAGCGGCATGAGTCGCGGATACAGCCCTCATAATTAACCCTCTATTAGGGTTAATGGAATATTGATTTTCATTATATTCCGGTGAAGCTGCATCAATTCATCAGCCTGATTGACAGCTCTGTCGCCTCTTAATTTTGATGGAGAAAGTCTGATGCAGCATTCTGTGACAGGTTCTGAAAAATCGGACAATACACGTAATGGCTTGCATCAGAAAGCAGGCGGATATCTGAGCAAAAGTTTGAAACTGACTTCCGCACTGGTTCTGACCGGACTGGTGCTTGCCGGTTGTACAGCCGTTGATCGCACCACAACCGGATCGGTTAATAAAAGTACCGGCACCAAAGCCGAGCGCTCCATTGAACAGATGAATGCACAACAGCTGGCACAAGCCGCACAGAGCTATGGCGCGCATTATCAGAAAAATCCGACCAGCAAAGTGGCCGCGCTCAATTATGCTACGGTTCTGAGCATGGCAGGTCGTAATGACCAGTCGCTGGCTGTGATGCGGGCAATTGCCATTCAGCTGCCGAAGGATAAACAGGTTCTGGCAGCTTATGGCAAGGCTTTGGCCGGAGCAGGTGAACTGGATGCGGCACTGGATGCCGTACGCCGTGCACAAACACCGGATTATCCGGACTGGCGTTTGCTGTCGGCCGAAGGTGCCATTCTTGATCAGCAGGGTAATTCAGCGGCTGCGCGTGCAATTTATCAGAAAGCTTTGCAGATCAAACCGGGTGAAGCTTCGATCCTGTCCAATATGGCTATGTCTTATGTCTTGAGCGGTGATCTGCCAACAGCGGAGAAATATCTGCGTCAGGCAAGTGTTGCGAATGGCAGTGACAGCCGCGTTCGTCAAAATCTGGCGCTGGTCGTCGGGCTTCAGGGGCGTTTTCAGGAGGCAGAAACCATTGCTTCGCGTGAATTGTCACCGGAGCAGGCAAAAGCCAATACAGATTATCTGCGCTCAATGCTTGCAAAACAGGGCGTTAAAAAGCAGGCATAAAAGCTGCAGATTTTATCAATAAAAACGCCTGCCTGAAGAGATCATTCAGGCAGGTGCATTTGTTTTAGATGATCTAATTTAAAAGCGCATCCCGAAAAGTGTGAAGCGGTTTTCGGACTAAGATGCGCGTAAAAACAAATAGATAGAGCGGTTCCAATGATTCAGACTTATCTGGAGCCGCTCTAAAGTCGCTCTAGTTTCCGGCGATACCACCCGCACCAAAAATCTGGATCATGGCAGGTCCGAGAATAACCATGAACAAGACCGGCAGGAAGAATACGATCATCGGGACGGTGAGTTTCGGCGGAAGCCCTGCGGCTTTCTTTTCAGCGGCCAGCAAGCGCATATCACGACTTTCCTGCGAGAGTGTACGCATGGCTGTGGCAACCGGCGTACCGTAACGCTCGGCCTGTATCAGCGCCTGCGTCATGGCTTTAATCGCCTCCATGCCGGTACGGTTGGCGAGGTTTTCATAGGCCTGACGGCGCTCCGGTAAAAAAGCCAGCTCCGCATTGGTCAGCATCAGTTCTTCCGCCAGATCGACAGACTGGACACCGATTTCATCGGCAACACGACGGAAAGCTGCTTCCGTGGACATACCGGATTCTACGCAGATCAGCATCAAATCCAGCGCATCCGGCCAGGCCAGTGTAATGGATTCACGACGTTTCGCGGCAACATTACTGACATAGAGGTTTGGTGCATAAAAACCGGCATAGGCGGCAAGAATACAGACAAAAAAACGGATAAATGTTGATTGCTGCGCCAATATTCCCAAGCCGAAGATCATGAATATGGCCAGCGCCAGAAACGCAAAAGGCAGGATAAAACGCATAAACAGAAAGATATTCAGCGGGTTTTGTCCACGAAAACCGGCTTGGCGCAGCGACGCAACTGTCTTGTCATCAGCTAAAGCACGCCGCAAATCCAGCTTCTCAACAAAATCACGGATACTGGCTTTTTGTTGATGGCGCAGGCTGATGCCGCGCTCTTTGTCATTGGCGATGCGGGCTCTTTCACGCGCGCGAATAGCCTCACGTTCAAGGGCTACAGATTTCATCCGACTTTTCAGCGGATTACGTTGAAAGTACGGGAGCAGCAGGGTCATCACAGTTGCGAACATCGCAAACATGACAAGAATGCTGATCAGTGTTTGTCGTTGAAACAGAGTGGTTTCGATAAAATTCTGCATAGCCATCTCCGCTTACATTTTGAAGTTAATCATGGTTTTCATCACGAAAATTCCGAGCGAATACATGATGACTGAGATGACCAGCAAAACATTGCCGGGAAATGTCGTGAATAACAGGCCGATATATCCAGGATTCATAAAGGAAATCACTGTTGCCACGAAGAATGGCAGGGAGCCGATAATTGCAGCGGATGCTTTCGCTTCCTGAGACATGGCCTGTACCTTGGCAGCCATTTTTTTACGGTCGCGTAAAACGCGAGACAGGTTGCCTAGAGCCTCAGAAAGATTACCACCGGCCTGTGATTGAATTTGAATCACAATCGCAAAAAAGTTGGTTTCCGGACAAGGCATGTTTTCCGGCATTTTGGCTACAGCTTCCGGTATCGTCAGCCCCATTTGCTGGGCTTCGATAATCCGGCGAAACTCTTCTTTGACGGGTGAGGGAGCATCATTGGCAAGCAAACGCAAACTGTCATTGAGTGGCAGGCCGGAACGTAATGAACGCGTGATGACATCCAAAGCATTGGGAAAATCATTCAGGAAGGCTTTCATGCGTTTTTTACGTAAATGCAAAATGATCCAGCGCGGTACGCCGAAAAAACCAATCAGAGCGATGACCGGTGACAGCAACAGAGGTACACCAGCCATAAGACCTAACAGAAAACAGATAAAAGCACTGGCTGTACTGATGAGGTAAAACTGACGGATAGTCCAGCTTAACCCTGCCTGTGCCAGCAAGGTACGCAGAGGCGGATTTTTCTGATTTTTGGTTTGCTTTTTATTGCGGCGATCCAGTTCGTCCAGATTTTCCTGCAAGGTCCGGCGTCGCTTTTGTGCCTCACTGGCTTTTTCGCGCTCAGAACGCATCACTGCACGGCTGGTTGTCGTTTTTTTGATGGCGTCGAGCCGTTTTTGTCCGGTTTTTTCCGCAGTGATCCGGTCAAAAAAAATGACATAGAGCAGGGCACCGACAGCGATTGCTGCCAGAACAACAAACAGAATTGTTGCACCGTTCATAGAAGTGCCCTTTCAGTATCAGGCAGGATGGTGTGCCTGTGTTGTGGTTTCAGGTCAGATTTGATGGCTGCCAGCCACTTCCATCGTGTCCAGAATGGTCGAGAGACGCTGATCTTCGTTGTAATAGCGTGCCCGCTCCCAGAAAGCGGGGCGGGCAATGCCGGTCGAGACATGGCGGCCGATAATATTGCCGTTTATATCCTCGCCCATCATTTCGAAGTTGATCAGATCCTGTGTGATGATGACATCACCTTCCATACCAATAACTTCAGTAATATGGGTGATACGGCGTGTACCATCACGAAGACGAGTTGCCTGAATAATGACATCAACAGAGCCGACAATAATTTCACGCACCGTACGCTGCGGCAGCGTATAACCGCCCATGGCAATCATGGCTTCCATACGGTTCAGACATTCACGCGGGCTGTTGGAGTGGATCGTGCCCATTGAGCCGTCGTGACCGGTATTCATGGCCTGAAGCAGATCGAAAACTTCAGGACCACGGACTTCACCAACGATAATACGTTCAGGGCGCATACGCAGACAGTTTTTGACCAGATCGCGCATGGTGATCTCACCTTCGCCTTCCAGATTGGGCGGGCGTGTTTCAAGGCGTACGACATGAGGCTGCTGAAGCTGCAATTCTGCCGAGTCTTCGCATGTGATGATGCGTTCGGTGGAATCGATATAGCGTGTCAGACAGTTCAGCAGGGTAGTTTTACCGGAACCGGTACCACCGGAAATAATAATGTTACAACGCACACGGCCGATAATCTGCAGCAATTCTGCACCCAGTTGTGAAATACTGCCGAAGCGTACCAATTGATCGAGGGTCAGCTTGTCTTTTTTAAATTTACGGATTGTCAGCGCTGTGCCGTCAATTGCCAGTGGCGAGGTAATGACGTTCACACGGGAACCGTCCGGCAGACGCGCATCACAAATCGGACTGGATTCATCTACGCGGCGGCCGACCTGAGAAACGATACGCTGACAGATATTCAGCAATTGCTGATTATCACGGAAACGCACATTGGTTTCCTGCACACGACCATTGACCTCAATATAGGTTTTGCGTGCGCTGTTGACCATAATATCGGCAATGTCATCGCGCGCCAGCAGCGGCTCTAACGGACCATAGCCCAAAACGTCGTTACAAATATCATCGAGCAGTTCTTCCTGCTCGGCAATCGACATAACGAAGTTTTTGATCGAGATAATATCATTGACGATTTCACGGATATCATCGCGGGCGGCATCGGCATCCATGCGCGATAATTGCGACAGGTCAATTGTATCAATCAGTGCCGCAAAAATCTGGGACTTGGTGTCATAATAGGCTTGCGATTTCTCACGGACAACCGGAGTTGCGACTGGTTTGGTTGCAACTGGCTCGCTGGTCAATGAGACAGACGAAGACTGCACCTGTGATGACGATACAGCACTTTGCATGCCGCCGGTCGATTGACTGGCTGCGGGTTTGGTTATGGTGGGTGGAGTGCTTGCGCCTCTTTTTCCGAACATGGCAGTTATTTATCCTTGTCCGTTAAGCAGAAGTTTTACGCTTCAGTTTGCTGAGAAGGCCTGTCAGAGGGCTTGATTTTTTAGCCTCATCCGGCACGTCCTGTTTTCCGAGCAACCCACGGGCGATCTCGGTAATCTTTTGCGATATTTTATGGTTCGGATCGGCTTCCCCGAGCATATGTGCATTATTGGCAGCAGTACCGAAAAATTGCGGGTCAAATTCAATCACAGCAAGCGGTTTGATGTTGAGCGGTGAACAAAAATCCGCAGCAGAAATTTCAGGTCGCTTTGGTACACCTGTCTGATTGAGAATAAGATGTGCAGGTCGGTCGTTCGGGCGCAACAGGATCAGCGTATCCAGCAGGTTTTTAGTGTTGCGCAGACTTGCCAGTTCCGGTGTGGCAACGATGATAATCTCATCGGCCTGCATCAGAGTTGTGCGTGTCCAGTTGTTCCAGCAATGTGGCATATCGAGCACCAGAAGCTGCGTCGTGCGCAGTGCAGATTCAACGATAGAAACAAAGGATTCTGATTCAAAATCATAGGTTTTTTCGAGCGTTGAAGGGGCTGCGAGCAATGATAAATGTTCCGAACTCTCAGCCAGAAGACGATCAAGATAGACTTCATCCACACGCTCCGGTGCATAGACCGCATCGGCAATACCCAGCGTCGGATCTTGGTCGAAATTAATGTTCACCGTGCCGAAAGGCAGATCCATATCTGCCAGAACAACCTCATGTTTGAACTGATTGGCAAGGCTCCAGCTGATATTATGGGCAAGTGTGGATGCGCCGGTGCCGCCTTTGGCACCGATCACCGCAATGCTCCTGCCGGATGGTGCCGTGGACGGGTCCGCAAATAATGCGTCCAGCACGGCAATGATTTCAGAGAGGCTGGCCGGAGATACCAGATAGTCTGATACGCCATTGCGGATCAGCTCCCGATAGAGCCGCACTTCATTGCTGCGCCCGATAATCAGAACACGTGTACCGCTGTCGCAAACTTCGGCAAGCTTCATGATATCTGCAAGCAGCTGATCCGGACCAGCAGCACTCTCAAGAATAATCAAATGCGGTGTGGATGTGCTGTGATAGGCCTCAAGAGCTGTATTGATACCGCCGGAGCGGATCTGCCAGCGTGTCCGTGTCAGCCGGCGATCCTGCGAACAGGCCTGAAGGACAGACAAGCCGGCTTCTGTTTCGCAAAAAGCATCAATATTCAGGCGCGGAAGCGGGCGGATATCACGGATATCGACGCCTGGATCCTGAAACATATCTGCTGAAGTGATGCTGTTTTCCACGATCACAACCTTTGTCATTGTCTTTTTGGGTGCCGGTACCGCAGGTTAAAACATAATGTTTTGAAACGGTGACCGGCGTTTATATCTTAGTAGTTCGCCATGTCGCTGCGGCCACCACTCCAGATCGGTGTGGAAACCGGTGACATATTATCATAGCCGGAACTTCCGCTGATGACGCGATCATTACGGGTGCCATTCAGTGGTGCAGTTGCACGTGGACCGAGGAAGTCAGCCGGATTTGCAACTTGTGCAGCCAGATTCGCCTGTGTGGCACAGCCAAAATTGGCGTAATGTTTGTTTTCAGCCGTATTCAGCATGTCATCAGGCCAACGACCGCAAGGGCCGGTTCCGGCTGTCATGGCATAATAGCTGATGCGAACCGGAGCAGACACTTCCGGATTATTGACCTGATAGCTTTGTGTTGCGATATTCGTGGCCAATACGCCGCCCTGTCTGAGGATTTTCGCAATATCCATGCTGATGCGATAAGCGGCCGTTTGATTGGCGCTGCCTTCCGGCAGTAGAACAAAGACCATTCCGGAGCCCTGACGGCGATAACCGTCAACGGCATTCTGGACAATACTGCGTTGGGCAGTGCTCAGTTTTTTATCATTTCTGCTTACAGGAATATCTGCGGTTCTCTCGCGCTCCTGAATCGTGATCGGATGATTGGTACGGTAATCATCAGGTACTGCACCAACAGTCACATGATGTGTATTGGCACATCCTGCCAGAGCCAGAGTAACAAACAGGCTGCCGCTGATGAGCATCGTGCGTGAAGGCTGAAAGTGTTTTTTCTGCATCGCTGCCTGCCCCTCTTATTTATAAATGAAGCCGACAACGCCGTTATAACGGCCGTTGGGCAAGTTGGTTTTGGCACTGCCATAAACACGGTTAACTTTACCAAGTACAAAACCGGCAGCATCGCTTGGCGGTGCCAGATTGTCATCCGGTCGTGCCAGTTCAGTACGTGCTGTTGAGCGCACCAGATAAGGGGTAACGATCACTACCAATTCGGATTCATTGCGCTGGAATTCTTTGCTACGGAATAAGGCACCTAGTACCGGAACTTTTGAGAGACCGGGTGTTGCTTTAATGGATTGCATGGTTTCATCACGGATCAGGCCGCCTATCATCATGGAACCGCCGGAAGGCATTTCCACTGTTGTATCGGCAATTCGCTTACGCAGAGAAAGAATATTTGCACCTAAACCATCAGCGTTTTGTGTGCCAGCTCCTTCTGGAGACGGCTCAGAAACAGAGGTACGTACTTTGAGGCTAATACGACCGGGGCCAAGAACCGTCGGCATGAACTCAAGGCCAACGCCGTAGTCGATTTTAGCAAGTTCAGATGTACGTCTGCCCTGTTCGTCAATTGTGAAACTGTTGATGACATTAAATTCGCCACCGACCTGAAAAGCTGCTTTTTCTCCGGAAAGCGCTGTCAGCGTCGGCTCAGCCAATGTTTTCATAACGCCTGCATTTTCCATAGCCTGAAGATAACCATGGAAATTATTGGTTTGAACACCGATACCTGTGGTTTTCAGAGCGTTGCCAATTGCGCCTAAATCAGCACCAGATACACCCTTAAATGTAACGCCATTGTTGCTGCCGTTGCCCATCATATTCACGCCGAGCTGTTTCATAACACTACGGCTGACTTCAGCGACGGTTACTTTCAGAGTGACCTGATCTTCACCGACAATGGTAATCAGATTGATGATTTTGCTGGAGCGTCGGGATTCCTGATCGTTGCCGGTAGAAATCGTGATGCTGTTATCAGAAGCGGATGTGCCGTTATTATTATACTGGCCTGTAGTTGCTTCACCACCGGAAACGAGCAGTTGTGCAAGTTTGGCAGCCTGTGCTGCATCCTGCGGTGTCTGCACTGTACCGGTCAGCACAATGTTGTCGTTGATAAGCTCGATCTTGATATCCGAGCCCGGAATATATTTTCGCAATGAAGAGGAAAGACTGCTGACGTCACGCTCGACCTTCAGATCAAGACTGGCAATCTGTTCTCCATCTTTGCCGAAAATAATAATATTGGTTTGTCCCACCGTTTTACCGAACAGGTAAATACGGCGCGCGGTGCGTGTTACAGCATCGGCTGTGCCGGGATTGGCAACCAGAATATCATAGGCATCCTGCGGCAGATCAATAACCACGGATTTTCCCAGCCCCAGATTAACCGGCTGTGAACGGCCGGCACTGGAGATTTGTACATCCTGCGCTTGTGCAGCATCAGGAAGTGCAGCTGGTATGATCAGGGCGGCAGAAAGTAACAGGGCTTTCATCTGTATGCGGCCGTAAGTTTGGGAAAAGAAAAGACGTGTCATTAGTTGATCCCGACTTCGGTAAGATTGCCAGATTTAATCATTTTGACGGGGCCGTTTTTGCCCGGTGACACCACAAGGTAATCGGATGAGCTGGATGGTTCCGGTTCTGCATCACGTACTGAGCGCAGGGTCAGGCTGATTCTGTCTGCAACGGATTGTGCGACAGTCATGATTTCTGCCTGCTCGCGTGTTACTTCCAGTGTTGCAGTGCGGCCGATAATGTCTTTTTTGCCGGCATCATCTTCTTTAATGGTTTGGTCGATCGCCAGAACGCGGACATTTTCCAAAACCGTTTCCGTTAAAAACGGAACCCCGGAACCGCCATTATTGCGGTTCGCACGGTTTAAAATCACGTCAACGCGATCACCCGGCAGAATGAAGCCGCCAGCGGAACTTTCTGCTGAAATGTTAATGGCGATAGCACGCATACCCTTCGGCAATATGGAGGACATGAATTGCTCGCCTTCGCCGATCAGTTTGACCTTGCGAATCGGTTCACCGGCCAGAACAGGCAAACGCAGACTGGACTTCTGCAGATTATCCAGTGCCTCCGGTTGCGCATCACGGGTAATATAATCGGGAGCGATGGAGCTTTCGGGCCAGGATTGCCAATGCAGTTGTCCGGACAGGCTCGAGCCTACCATGAGATTGGAAGATGCTGCCAGAACGTCTTTAACCGGCAATACAGGGGCAGGTGTACTAACTTCAATTGCCGGAGGCGGGGCATCATTCATCGTCAGAGCGATATAGCCTGCAGCACCGGCGGCTAGCACGGCAACAGCCAGAATGATCAGGCGTGAAGTGTTCATCAGTTAATCCCTGCATTGAGCATGCGATATGGCACAGCCTCTAAATGCAGCAGGAATCGTATAATTATGGTTAACGAACTGTTATTATTGAAAATGTTAATTTAATGTTTGCTAAAAAATAATTAAGAAAAATTAAAATTTATCCGTGATGGACAGGAGCGGAAAGACCCACAATCCGGCAATTGCCAGTGCTATTCCATACGGAATTCCCTTAGCGGGATCGCTTAAACGGTAGAGGAAGGCGATATTTTTAATTTTGTCTCTGTTGATGAATTTGCGCATTAACAGGATGCACAATGTCAAAATGCCACCGGCAATGGCACTGATGAGTAAATATTGGCCAAGGCTGAAGGAAAATCCGGTCCAGATCGCTGTGGCTGCAATGAGTTTGGCATCGCCACCGCCCATTGCATTTAACATGAACAAGCCAAAGCAGATGACAAGGGCAGCTGTGCCTGCTGCCAAATGGAGCAATATTGTCTGTAACGGTAGTCCTGCAAACGGCGCCAGCAGGATGAAGCTAAGCGCCAGAAACAGACAGGCGATGTTACTGATCTTCATGAATAAAAGATCTGAAATTGCTGCATAAAGCATGATGCCGCAAAAAATCAGCGTGATGAACAAAGGAAGCATAATCAGCCTTGATACTACGGGAGAACAGAATGCCGTTCCTATTCATAGGAAAAGCATTTTACCTTCAGGTTAATGAGGGCTTCTTTCTGTTGGCCGACTGTCAGGTTGGTTTATAGCGCTCTAACATTCGTCGCAGCTTTTATCCATTAAGTGTTCTTTCATCCATCTTGCGCATAGTGTGACCGATAATAAAACTCCGTTTATGGCTTATAAGAATATGATAAATTTGAGAAAACTGATATTTGCAGTCTTATTCGCTGCCGGTTCTCTGCCACATCTGGCCGGTGCCGCTGAAATTCAGGCAATCCAGATTCAGACGGATCAGGCTCATATTCTGCGGCTGGATAAGCCGGTGAAATCTGTCATTATCGGCAATGACAATATTGCTGATGCCATTATGCAGGATGCAAAGACTATTGTTCTGACCGGTCGCAATAATGGTGTGACCAATCTGGTTGTTCTGGATCAGAATGGCGAGACAATGCTCGATGAAAAAGTGATGGTTGGCCAGAATGATCTGGCTACCACGCGCGTGTTCCGTGGTACGCAAATGTCGGTTTTGTCCTGTACCCCGATTTGTGAGCCAAAGGCTTCAACAGCACCAAGATCTTAACAGTGATACCGGTTATACTTCTATCAGTCTCAGGAAATAAATGGTCATGACGGAAGATCAGCCCGGCACTGTCGTTACAAAGCCTCGGCGTAAAACATTCCGCCTTTTCTTGCGGGATGAAAAAGGCGTGACCGCAATCGAATTTGCGCTTGTCGCTTTTCCGTTTTTGTTTTTCATTTTTGCAATTATTGAGCTTGGCGTGAGCTTCGCAGCTCAGCAAATGCTGTCCTATGCGGTCGAAGATTATGCCCGCCAGTTTTATATCGGGCAACAGAAACCCGAAGATATGAATGATGAATCGGCCACAACAATTCGCGACAAAATATGCGCGAAGGTTAGTATTATCCGGATTGTTGGCTGCGATAAACTATCGATCAATCTGAATAATTATACCAGCTTCTCGGAAGTGCCGGTGCGGGTTGAGACGTTTATCAATAAAGGCGGGACACTGGCTTTGCCATCCTATGTGAACCTCGGCGGGCCATCGACGATTAATCAGCTGAATGTTTTGTATGAATGGCCGGTCATGACTAATATTCTGTATTATATGAATCCGGAAATTAAGTCTGAGCGCAGGACATTGCCACTTTTTTCAACCATGACCTGGCAGAATGAGCCTTATTCATGATGGGATATTTCTGTAAGTTTTCATCACGCTTAAGCGAACGATCAGGCGTTATTCGGAAAACACACGCAGGCGTTAAATCATTCGCGCGAGATCAGCGCGGTGTTTCTGCGGTTGAGTTTGCTCTGCTGCTGCCGGTGATGATTCTTATTTATGCAGGTGTTGCGGATGTTTCCCGCGGCGTAGATGCCAATCGCAAAGTCAGTCGTGTAGCCAGTATGGTCGGTGATCTGATAAGCCGGCAAATCAGTGTTATGCCAGCACAATTGGATGATGTATTCAAAATTGGTGCAACCCTTATGATCCCGTCGGGCACCGCACCAGAGATCAGAGTTTCTTTTATTAAAGTCGAAGCTGTGAAAAACAGTCCTAATCTGACAGTGAAACTGGATTGGTCGCAAAAAACAGCCGGATTCAAAGAAAGCAGCAATCGGGTTGATCGGGAAAACAAACAGACTTATCTGCCGGAGAACCTGCGACAGGAGCCGATGAATTATATTCGAGTTGAGGCGCAATATACCTATAAGCCGCTGCTGTCTGCCGTATTGCCTGATATTGCCATGGAAGAGATTTATTATATCAGTCCGCGTTATTCGGATACGATCCGCTATGGTAATGGGAAGTGATTTCCGAACTTGACGCTTGCCGTGTTTTTTTATGATATGCTTTTCATAAAAGCGAACAGCAAGCAGTCGGAAGGCACTTTTCATGCGACGGGTTATACTCATAGTGCTCGACTCATTCGGCATCGGCGGTGCGCCGGATGCTGCTGTGTTTGCTGATCAGGGGGCAAATACTCTCGGGACAATTACCCGCTTTTGTGCTGACAGACAGACACCTTTGAATATTCCAAATATGCTGCAATTAGGCTTGGGACAGGCTGCGCAATGCGCGACAGGCGTTTATCCGGCCGGACTGGATGCTCAATTGCCGGTAAACGGTCTTTGGGGGGCGGCGCAGGAGGTTTCTAAGGGCAAGGATACGCCTTCCGGCCATTGGGAAATTACCGGTCTGCCGGTTCCTTTCGACTGGGGCTATTTTCCGAAAACCATTCCGACATTTCCGGCAAGTCTGACTGACACCATTATTCGACAGGAAAGCCTCAGCGGAATATTGGGCAATTGCCATGCTTCCGGAACAGAGATTATTGCTCAATTCGGTGAAGAACACATCCGTACCGGTAAGCCGATTTTCTATACGTCTTCAGATTCGGTTATTCAGGTTGCTGCGCATGAAATCCACTTCGGCTTGCAGCGTTTATATGACTTATGCGCCGCTTTGCGCGTCCTTGTGGATCCGCTTAATATCGGTCGTGTGATTGCCCGTCCTTTTATCGGGGAAACACCTGAGAATTTTGAACGCACAGCTAATCGTCGTGACTTTGCCGTGCCGCCTCCCCAGTCGACTTTGCTGAATCTTGTCGAAGCATCGGGACGCGATGTTTATGCGGTGGGTAAAATCAGTGATATTTTTGCCGGATCCGGCGTGACGCAATTGCGTAAAGCCCATGGCAATCAGGCACTGGTGGATAGCACGTTACAAGCGATGGATGATGCCGGTGACGGCGATTTGATTTTCACCAATCTGGTTGATTTTGATATGCTCTACGGGCACAGGCGCGATATTGCCGGTTATGCCGCTGCACTTGAAGCATTTGATAAGCGACTGCCGGAAATTTTGCAGAAAATGCGTGAGGGCGATCTGCTCATTCTCACTGCCGATCATGGTTGTGATCCGGGCTGGCAGGGAACAGATCATACCCGTGAAGCTGTGCCGGTGCTGATTGCCGGTGCCGGGAGCGGTACTATAGGGGTACGCAAGAGTTTCGCCGATATCGGTAAATCTGTTGCTGCCTATCTGGGACTTGGGAATAATCTGGCCGGAGAGAATTTCCTCTCATTCAATACAAACCGGAAATGCTCTGAGAGCGGAGATTTGAATGCCTGAATTGCCTGAGGTGGAAACGGTTCGCCGTGGTCTGCAACCGGTTATGGAAGGAGCGGTGGTTGAAAAGCTTGTGCTGAACCGTCCCGATCTGCGCTTTCCTTTTCCCGAAAATCTTAATGAGCGGCTGCAAGGACAAAAGATTGTCTCGCTTGGGCGTCGTGCGAAATATCTGCTGATTGAATTTGAGGACGGCGCCAGCCTGATCAGCCATCTTGGCATGTCCGGTTCTTACCGGATTGAACCTGATCTGCGTGTTTCCGCTCAGGAGCAAGCGGAGGACGGGTTCCACTATCCGCGCTCCAAGAACCCGACCCATGATCATGTTGTTTTCCATGTGCAGTCGCCGGTCTACGGATCACGGCAGGTTATCTATAATGACCCGCGCCGCTTCGGCTTCCTGCTACTGTGCGGTACAGGAGAACTGGCAGAGCATCCCTCATTGAAAGATCTTGGTATTGAGCCAACCGGTAACAGTCTGTCAGGGCCGGTGCTGGCAGAGCTTTTCAAGGGTAAAAAAGTACCACTGAAGGCAGCCTTACTCGATCAGCGTCTGATTGCCGGTCTTGGGAATATCTATGTCTGTGAAGCGCTGTGGCGCACCGGCTTGTCACCTTTGCGTGCAGCAGGAGATGTGGCGCAGGATCCGCAACTGGCCGAAGCACTCGCAACCTCTGTGCGTGAAGTGATCGCTGAGGCAATTGTCGCCGGTGGATCCAGTCTGCGCGACCATCGTCAGGCTGACGGCACTCTGGGCTATTTTCAGCATAGCTTTGCGGTTTATGACCGTGAGGGCGAGCCTTGTCGCCGTTGCGGCGCACCTGTGCAACGCATTGTTCAGAGCGGGCGCTCAACTTTCTTTTGTGCGGCCTGCAGCAGCTGATTTTCCAATTCATAAATGATAATTGTTTAGGGGAGTAACTCAATGGCCTATGAAACCATTCTGGCTGAAACACGTGGCAAGACCGGTCTGATCCGTCTGAACCGGCCACAGGCGCTCAATGCACTGAATTCACAACTGGTGAGTGAGCTGACAGATGCTCTGCGTGCTTTTGATAAAGATGATGCAATCGGCGCGATTGTTCTCACCGGTTCGGAAAAGGCATTTGCTGCGGGCGCTGATATTAAAGAAATGCAGAACCTGACTTTTGCCGAGGCCTATGGTCAGGATTTTCTGGGAGAGGCAGAGGGCGTCAGTGCAATCCGCAAGCCGATCATTGCGGCAGTCAGCGGCTATACGCTTGGCGGTGGCTGTGAGCTGGCGATGATGTGCGATTTTATCATTGCCGCGGATAATGCCAAGTTTGGCCAGCCGGAAATCACATTGGGAATCATTCCGGGGATTGGCGGCACACAAAGACTGGCGCGTTTTGTTGGTAAATCCAAAGCCATGGATATGGTGCTGACCGGCCGGATGATGGATGCCGCAGAGGCCGAGCGCTGCGGACTGGTGTCACGCGTTGTGGCACAGGATGTTTTGCTGGATGAAGCATTGAAAGCGGCTGAGCGGATTGCATCTTTCTCGCAGCTCTCGGTGATGATGGCCAAAGAATCGGTCAACCGTGCTTTTGAAACGACATTGCAGGAAGGCTTGCGTTATGAGCGCCGCTCTTTCCAGGCATTATTTGCGACTGAGGATCAAAAAGAGGGCATGGCGGCTTTCGTTGATAAACGTACACCGTCTTTCACAAACCGCTGAGTCGCGGCGCTTAAGGCTGCTCTGCCTTTGAATAACAGGGCAGAGCGACAGGAAAGACTTTAAAGGCCGTCTTTTACGGGATTCAGGCGCCCTGAGCGAGAGAATCCACATTGACGAGACTGCAAAGCTGATCTATAAGCGCGCAACAGTGAGATGGCTCTAGGGCCGTCCGAATAGATTTTTGCCCGGTGGCCTTCCCCTTCGATTTGATATCGATGCTGAAAAGCCCGCTGGAAAGCTGACAGAAAAAGAGAGGCATTTATGGCCAATACACCTTCGGCCAAGAAAGCGGTTCGTAAAATCGAAGCCCGCACCGAGGTCAACAAATCCCGTCGTTCGCGCGTTCGCACTTTCATTCGTAAGTTTGAAGATGCTGTAGCACTCGGTGATAAAGCTGCTGCACAGGCTGCTTTCAAGATTGCTGAACCTGAACTGATGCGCGCTGCCACTAAAGGCGTTGTTCATAAGAACACAGCTTCGCGCAAAGTATCGCGTCTTGCTGCACGCTTGAAAGGCATGAGCGCCTGATATCAGGTGTCGTCTGTTTGTTAAGAAACCCGGCCTTAGTGCCGGGTTTTTTTATGTCTGAATTTTATAAATAGTCTGAAGTTTCGGACGCCGAGTTTATACAAGATATGACTAAAATATTTCAGAGATTCTCTTTGCTATGTTTTTAATTTTGCAATTATTTTCGAAGCTTGCCCGCATTTTATACACAGTTCTAAACTGAGTCTGGGGATTGCTCAGGACGGCTCTGAGTCAAGCGAATTATTATTATTTTTTTTCACGTCCGAGATTCTGGAATGGTTAATAATTGCTCCGATAAAAAGGCATTGAATCCAAAGGTCTTATTAATTTCAGACCCTGTATCAGAAGAGTAATGCGTACTGAGAGACAGTTCCAATGATTAAAAAACCCTTAATGGTGGTCTTGCCCTAGGGCTAAAGATTTCGCTAATGTTAGCTCATCAGTGCTCTGGACCATTGGCATAAAAGCTGTCGGCGTCCGGTTATAATTTCATGGCGTACAAAGCGGTCTGACGCAGAATTTTTGGTTCTGCGAAGGAGAATTTGTGTGCCTGCAGAATCCGGCACTGCGAGGGGGACTATCCTGAATGAGGATCTGACCTGCGCTTGCCGGAGATGAGAGAAGCCGTTCTGTAATTTTACAATTTACAGAATTTACCAGTCATTAACCTAAACAAAGCTTTGCGCAGCCGCAAACGGAAACAGAGGTTGTTGAATGGTTCAATACGGGCAATCAGCATAGGACGGACAAAACATGAGTCGTTATCTGGTGATCGCGCATCGGCATAGCAGAGCGAACAGAATTTAAGACCGAAGCTAAAACGAACAAAAAACAGTGCGGATGCTGAGAGACCATTTCAGGCAAACCGCTGAGTAACAAGCATCTGCAAAAGATGCTCCGGTATGATCGCAGGATCAGCTGGCCTAAAAAACTGAACATGATTGTGAGGCGACAATGATTGCAAAGAATGAGGCGAAACTGGACGTGATGAACGAAGCCGGTCAGCCAGTCCCGCCAATCAGTCAGAGCCTGCACGGGCAGTTTGATATGGCGCCGGATTTTATGAGTGAGAAAGAGAATATGACTTTGACAACCGCTTCTCCTGATGAGGCCTTTGAACGACTGCTGAGCAAGCTGAAAGCGCGCGTCGGCAGTGAAATATTCTCTTCATGGTTCGGCCGTCTGAAGCTTGATGAAGTCTCCAAGAGTGTTGTGCGTTTTTCCGTTCCGACCGCCTTTTTGCGCTCCTGGATCAACAACCATTACGCGGAAATGCTGACCCTGCTCTGGCAGGAAGAAAATCCGCAGATCATGAAGGTTGAGGTTGTTGTTCGCGGTATGAGCCGTGCAGCCCGTCCTGTTGCACCGGTTGCCGATGTTGTGCCGGAAATCCCGCAGCTCGCTGCACCGCAGCGTGAAAAGCCGGTCTTCCCGGTTGGTCAGAGCTTCTCCGCCGAGAAACGCACCAGTCAGGTTGAAGTGGCCGCTCAGAGCGCCGCTGCCGGTTCTGTGCTGGGTTCTCCGCTTGATCCGCGCTATACCTTCGACAGTTTTGTTGACGGTGCTTCCAACCGTGTGGCGCTGGCCGCAGCGCGCACTATTGCTGAAGCCGGTTCCAGCGCTGTGCGTTTCAACCCGCTCTTTATTCACGCATCAGTCGGTCTTGGTAAAACGCACCTTCTGCAGGCTATTGCTGCCAGCGCTTTGCAGCGTCAGGACAAGCCGCGCGTTGTCTATTTGACCGCAGAATATTTCATGTGGCGTTTTGCAACCGCAATCCGTGACAATAATGCGCTGTCTTTCAAAGAGCAGCTGCGCGATATCGACCTGCTGATCATTGATGACATGCAGTTCCTGCAGGGTAAGTCGATCCAGCATGAGTTCTGCCATCTGATCAATACATTGCTTGATAGCGCCAAGCAGGTGGTTGTGGCCGCTGACCGTGCGCCATCGGAACTGGAATCGCTGGATGTACGTGTGCGTTCCCGTCTGCAGGGTGGTGTGGCACTGGAAATGGCAGCACCGGATTACGAAATGCGCGTGGAAATGCTCAAGCGTCGTCGGAGCGCCGCACAGGCCGAAGAACGCAGCATTGATATTCCGGATGACATTCTCGCTCATGTGGCACGCACTGTTACCGGCTCCGGCCGTGAACTAGAAGGTGCTTTCAATCAGCTTCTGTTCCGTCAGTCCTTCGAACCGAATCTGTCGATCGACCGCGTTGACGAGCTGCTTGGTCACCTGACCCGCGCCGGTGAACCGAAGCGTATCCGCATTGAAGAAATTCAACGCATTGTTGCCCGTCATTACAATGTGTCGAAGCAGGATCTGCTGTCGAACCGCCGTACCCGCACCATCGTGAAGCCACGTCAGGTGGCAATGTATCTGGCAAAAATGCTGACCCCGCGCTCTCTGCCGGAAATCGGCCGTCGCTTCGGCGGACGTGATCACACCACAGTTCTGCATGCTGTGCGTAAGATTGAAGATCTGGTCGGTGCCGATACCAAACTGGCGCAGGAGCTCGAGCTTCTGAAGCGTCTGATCAACGAGCAATCCGCATAATCTGTTACAGAAACCCATGATTCTGCGTCGCGGCTTTGGCCGCGATGCAGGCTCTTATGCAAAAAAGAGTGCAAAGAGTGGGGAGAGCGACCTTTTATGTCAATGAAATCGCTTATTAACGATTCTCCGGACTTGCAATGCGCCCTTAAATTCTGGCAATTTAACCGTCCATGAGGCGCCTGTCGCGCCGTGATCTCCGGTCAGCTGGACTGTGCCGGACAGTTGTTAGCGAGTTCTGACCATCATGCGCGTAACTATTGAACGTTCGAATCTCCTGAAATCCCTCAATCATGTGCATCGCGTGGTTGAGCGACGGAATACAATTCCGATTCTCTCCAACGTCTTGTTGCAGGGCGAAGACGGCGTGCTGAAGCTCAAGGCCACTGACCTTGATCTGGAAGTGACCGAATCGACCGATGCCGCTATTGATGTGGCCGGTGCCACAACGGTTCCTGCCCATCTGCTTTATGACATCGTCCGCAAGCTGCCGGACGGCGCTGAAGTGATGTTGGCCAATAATGAAGACGGTACAGCCATGTCGGTTGTCTCCGGCCGCTCATCCTTCCGTCTGCAATGCCTGCCGCAATCCGATTTCCCTGAACTGACAGCAGGCAGCTTCACCCATACATTCCGTATGGATGCGAGCGCGCTGAAACGTCTGATCGACCGCACTAATTTTGCGATCTCGACGGAAGAAACCCGTTATTACCTCAATGGTATTCATCTCTATGCGGGTGAAGATGATGGCCGCCTGGAACTGCGCGCCGTTGCCACCGACGGTCACCGTCTGGCACGTGCCGCAATGGAAGCACCAAGCGGTGCCGAAGGCATGCCTGCAATCATCATTCCGCGCAAAACTGTTGCGGAATTGCAAAAGCTGGTTGATGCGCCGGATATGCAGGTAACGATTGAAGTGTCGGATGTGAAAATCCGTTTCACAGTCGGCACTGTTGTTCTGACATCAAAACTGATCGACGGCACATTCCCTGAATATAAGCGCGTGATTCCGGCCGGTAATGACCGCAAGCTGGTGATTGACCGCCAGAGCTTTGCCGCTTCCGTTGACCGCGTATCGACCATTTCCAATGAAAAAGGCCGTGCGGTTAAACTCAGCATTTCCGATGGTCTGCTGACACTGACTGTGAACAATCCTGATTCCGGTTCTGCGACGGATGAAGTACCGGCAGGCTATGACAGTGAACCGATGGAAATCGGCTTCAACTCGAAATATCTGCTCGATATCACATCGCAGCTTTCCGGTAAGGAAGCCGTGTTCATGCTGGCCGATGCCGGTTCACCAATGCTGGTGCGCGATGAAGGCGATGAACATCTCGTCTATGTTCTGATGCCGATGCGTGTATAAGTGCACGGGTGAGCACAGATTATAACATGAATGCACCTATGACAGGTCGCAGCGAACGGGTCAGTTTCCGTCGTCTGCGGCTTGCGCATTTTCGTAACTATGACAGCCTGTCCTTGCCGCTGAGCGGCGGCCATGTGGTGCTGACCGGCGAAAATGGCGCAGGTAAAACCAATCTTCTGGAAGCAGTATCTTTTCTGTCACCGGGGCGGGGCATGCGCCGTGCATCTTACGCGGATGTCAGCCGCAGCGGTGCGCCTGATGGTTTTGCTATTCATGCGCTGCTGGAATCGGCAAGCTATGGCGAGGCTGAAATCGGTACTGGTCTGGCCGGAACCAATGGTGAAGCAGGGCGCAAAGTCCGTATCAACGGCGCGCCTGCCAGCGCTGATCAGTTGCTTGATTATTCCCGTATCATCTGGCTCATTCCTGCGATGGACGGCTTATTTACCGGATCGGCCGGTGACCGCCGCCGTTTTCTTGACCGGATGGTGCTGGCCATTGATGTCAGCCATGGCAAACGTGTGCTGGATTATGAAAAAGCCATGCGCAGCCGCAACCGGCTGATCTCGGATTATAATAGTGACGCGCAATGGCTTGATGCGATTGAGGCGCAGATGGCCGAGCTTGGTACAGCCATTGCAGCAGCACGTGCCGAATTGATCAGCCTGATTGCCACGATGATTGAGCAGACACCGGATGACAGCCCGTTCCCGAAAGTGGACTGCTTTCTGGAAGGCGAGCTGGAAGGTCGTATTCGTCTGGAGGCGGCGCTGGATCTGGAAGAGAATTTCCGCCGTACTCTCCGTGATATGCGCGGCCGTGACCGCGCGGCAGGGCGCACATTAGACGGGCCGCATCGCACCGATATGGTTGTGCATCATCGCCCCAAGGGCATGCCAGCGGCTTTGTGCTCGACCGGTGAGCAGAAGGCGCTGCTGATTGGCTTGGTGCTTGCCCATGCGAGGCTGACGGCCAATCTTGCCAATATGACACCGGTGCTGCTGCTGGATGAAATTGCCGCGCATCTCGACGAGGGCAGACGTGCCGCCTTGTTCGATATTATTGATGATCTGGGTGCTCAGGCTTTTATGACCGGAACGGATCGCGCTCTGTTTCGCGACCTCAAAGGCGAAGCGCAATTTTTCAATGTCAGTGCTGCCAACCTGTCACCTTATGATATTTGAACCGGCAGGGTTTCTGCGTTAAACTTTGTCTATGAGCACACAGGCTGAACCCTTTAGCGGATTAGAAATCGAGCGTTATGCGCGCCATATCATCCTGCCGGAAATCGGCGGGGCAGGGCAGCAGAAGCTTAAAAATGCGCGCGTTCTGGTGATCGGTGCGGGCGGGCTCGGCAGTCCGGCATTGCTCTATCTGGCGGCAGCCGGTGTCGGCCATCTTGGTATTGTCGATGATGATATGGTCACGCTGTCCAATCTGCAGCGCCAGATTGTGCACCACACCGATAGTATCGGTGAGAATAAAACTGACAGTGCCGCCGCTACCATGCAGCGTATCAACCCGCATATTGAGGTGCACTGCCACACATTACGGCTCACGCCAGAGAATGTGACGGAGCTGTTTTCAGCCTATGATATTATCGTCGATGGTTCGGATAATTTTGCCACCCGCTATCTGGTGGCGGATCATGCGGCATTGCTGGAAAAAGCCTTGGTCACCGCAGCGATGGGGCGGTTTGACGGCTCGCTGACGGTGCTGAAACCCTATGAACGGGATATGCAAGGTAATCTCTATCCGCATTACCGTGATTTGTTTCCTGAGCCGCCGCCGGACGGAATGATTCCTTCATGTGCGGAAGCGGGGGTGATTGGTGCCTTACCGGCGATTCTCGGCTCAATGCAGGCCATGGAAGTGATCAAGCTGATTACAGGCATCGGAGAGCCACTACTGGGCCGTTTGCTGCTCTATGATGCGCTGGCGGCGCGTTTTGAAACCATGCGCTATAAACGACGGGCAAAGGCGGCTGAAACAGATGAGTGAACAGAACCGGTCTTTTCAGGTTTTTACCATTACACCTGACTATGACGGGTTCGATACTCTGTTGCTGCTGATACAAGATGCCTTTGCCACGCTGGATCGCGTGATTGATCCGCCAAGTTCGGCCGGACGGCTGACAACTGAAATTCTGCACTATAAGGCTTTTAAAGAGACAGCCTATGGCGTGCTCTGTGATGGTGAACTGGCCGGATGCGTGTTTCTGGCGGATAAAGGCGATCATCTTTATTTAGGCAAGCTGGCGGTCGGTAAAAAATTCCGCGGGCTCGGGCTGGCACATCTTTTGGTCGAGACGGCCGAGAAACTGGCACGGCAACGTGCAATGTCGCATATCGACCTGCAAGTCCGCATTGAACTGAAGGATAATCAGCGCCTGTTCACAAGGCTGGGATTTGAAGTGGTCGGAGAAACCATGCATCCGGGTTTTGATCGCGTGACATCGCTGACAATGCGGAAAAGTCTGGCGTAATTTTACCCGGGAGGAACCTATGGTGCTGGCACTAAGCGCGGAGGAGCGTGCTATTATTAACGGGCGGGATGGCGCCGGCGCTGCAATGGCCATGCGCATTGTTGCCAGAACTGCTGAATTGATGGGCGCATCGAGGCTGATCCCCATCGCTTCCGCACATATTGACGGTGCGCTCTATCATGGCGACAGCGGAACTTATTTTGCAGAGAAGCTGGTTGAAGGGCAGGCAAGGGTGCGCGTGCGCGCGACACTGAATGTCGGCTCGCTGGATCTGACCGGCTGCTCCGGTAACCGTTTGCCGCGGCATGAGGCGGCAATGGCGAAGCGGATGATGCAGGCCTATATCAAACTTGGTTGTGAACCGTCATGGACCTGCGCGCCTTATCAGGCTGGGCACCGCCCGCAAACCGGCACCGATGTGGCATGGGGCGAATCGAATGCCGTGGTGTTTTGCAACTCGGTTCTGGGGGGCCGTACGAATCGCTATGGTGATTATCTCGATATTGCCTGTGCCATTGCCGGTCGCGCACCGGATTACGGATTGCACCGGCCGGAGAATCGCCGTGCCACAGTTGTGGTTGATCTGAGCGCTCTTGATTCTACACTCTTAAGTCAGGCTGTGGCCTGGCCGGTGTTGGGCAATCTTTACGGACGCCTGATTGGTGATTCTATCGGCGTGGTGACAGGCGTTGCAGCGGAGATGTTATCCGAAGATGATCTGAAGGCTTTTGGCGCGGCATCTGCCTCATCCGGTGCTGTAGGCCTGTTTCATATTGCAGGGCGCACGCCGGAGGCACCGGATGCCGAATCGGCATTGCAGGGGTATGAACCGCTGGAAATTATCCGTGTAACACCGCAAATGGTGCGGGAAACACGCAAAGCTCTGTCCACGATTGAGGCGGACAGAATCGATGCGGTGGCAATCGGCAGTCCGCATTTATCGCTCGACGAGTTTGATCTTCTTGAGGCTGCAATTTCTGACCGGCGATTAACGGTGCCGCTTTATGCCTGTACGGGGCGACATGTGTTGCGCGAGCTGGACAAGAATCAGCGCCGGCAGAGACTGGAGCAGGCGGGTGTGATTGTCGTGGCTGATACCTGTGTGGTCGTCACGCCGATTCTACCGGAAAAGGACAATGCGGTGCTGATGACCAATTCCGGTAAATTTGCGCATTATGCGCCGGGCAATACCGGCTATGGCGTTGTCTACGGATCTTTGCAGGAATGTGTTGAAAGCGCTGTCACCGGCCGTGTCCGGTTTGCTGAGGAGGCATGGTGATGGAGGCGCAACTCTTGCAAAACAGATTTCAGGCTAAAATACTGGTCGCAGGCGCGCCGGTGGAAGCGCCCGCTTTTGCGCTGACAGCACCAATCAGCTTCTGGGGCGGCGTTGATCCGCAAACCGGCCTGATCGCCAATGTGCGCCATCCGCAATATGGCCAATCCGTCTCCGGTAAAGTGCTGTGCCTGCCTGCAACCGTCGGGTCTTCATCGGCGGCGGCGGTGCTTCTGGAGCTGGTACACAGCAACCGTGCACCGGCAGCGATTCTCCTGCATGAGCCGGATGCGATTCTGTTGCTGGGTCTGATTGTTGCGGAAGAAATGGGATTGAAAATCCCGCCTGCCTATCAGCTCGATCGCGAAACCTATGCGCTGTTAGATCAGCGACAACTCCATATCAGTGAGCAGGGAACAGTCCGTATTCTATAAGAAGAGAGCCGGAAATTCCGGCTCTCTTCATTTTTCAATACTGTTTTTCACGGTCAACCAGATTGGTCAATGTGCCATCCCGCTCAAAATCGGTAATCATTTTCACGATTTCCGGTGTCAGCGCATTGGCCGAGGAACTGGCCGCAGCATGCGGTGTGATGGTGATCTTCGGATTACCCCAGAGCGGGCTCGCTTCCGGCAAAGGTTCGGTTTCAAATACATCCAGAGAAGCCGCAGAGAGCAGGCCGCGTTCAAGCGCTGCCTGAATATCCGCCTCATTCTGCAAACCGCCACGCCCTGCATTGATCAGGATCGGCGCGCCGAGCGGGCCGTCCTCTTTCATACGGCCGAAGACTGACATCGACAGAATACCTTTGGTATCCGGTGTCAGCGGCAGCAGGCAAACGAGAATATCAACCTGTTTGAGGAAGTCGCTCAATCCGTCTTTCCCGTGATAAGTGGTCACACCGGCAACATCCTGAGGGCGGCGGCTCCAGCCGCTGACATTGAAACCAAGATGTTTCAACTTGTCAGCAGCATCGCGTCCCAAAACGCCTAAGCCCATAATCCCGACATTGACTTCATTGGCCGCAGGCTGACGGCGGTCTTCACGCCAGATTTTCTTGAGCTGCTGCGCGCGATATTGCGGTCCGAGACGATGGTGATCCAGAACCTGCCAGACCACATATTCGGTCATACGCATGGTCAGGTCAGGTGAAACGGTGCGCACGATCGGCAGGTTTGGCACCTGATCATCGTGGAACACATGATCCACACCGGCACCGAGCGAGAAGATAACTTTCAGATTCGGCAAATTGGCGAGTGAGCCACGCTTTTGCTTCCAAACCAGAGCATAATCAATGGATGCTTCTTCACCGGCTTTAACCTCGGTGACAATCTCGCGATCCGGTGCATATTTGGCAAAAGCCTGCATCCAGATTTCCGGATCCCAGCCAGTGGCTGCGAAATAGATTTTACCGGTGTTTTTTGTTGCTGCACTCATTGATTTACCACTCCCTTTTCAGCCGTTTCCAAACGGAAGGCTGCTGCCATCAATGCGCGGGTGTAATCGGTTTTCGGCGCCTCAAAGATTTCCTCCGCCGGACCATATTCCACCGCTTTGCCATTGCGCATTACAAGTACATGATTGGCAAGGGCTTTCACCACACGCAAGTCGTGACTGATGAAAAGATAGCTTAAATTGTGCTTTTTCTGTAAGTTTCGCAGCAATTCGACGACCTGTGCCTGCACGCTCATATCGAGAGCAGAGGTCGGTTCATCCAGCATCACAAAACGCGGATTGAGTACCATGGCACGCGCAATGGCGATGCGCTGGCGCTGACCGCCGGAAAATTCGTGCGGATAGCGGAAACGGCTTTCCGGATCGAGATTAACCTCATGCAGGGCTGCCACGACTTTATCATCGCGCTCGTCTGGTGTGAGTTTAGGTTCATGGACTTGCAGACCTTCGGCGATAATTTCCGCCACGGACATGCGCGGGCTAAGCGACCCGAACGGATCCTGAAAGACAATCTGCATTTCACGGCGTAACGGGCGCATATCCTTAAAGGAAAACTGATCAATATTGCGCTCGCCAAAGCGGATTTCGCCTTTGGAGGAAATCATGCGCGACAGCGCCAAACCAAGTGTGGTTTTACCGGAGCCGGATTCACCGACGACACCGAGTGTCTGTCCCGCACGCAGTTCTACATTGATGCCGTCAACCGCTTTCACATAATCAACGGTTTTGCGCATAAAGCCTTTTTTGATCGGGAACCAGACTTTGATGTCCTCGCCGCTCATCACCAGCGGTGCATTTTTTTCTGCTGGCAGAGGGGCACCTTTAGGTTCCGCACTCAGCAAATGCTTGGTATATTCGTGCTGCGGATTGGTGAAAATATCTTCCGTTTTGCCGCTTTCCACGATTTTTCCGTGATGCATGACGCAAACACGATCAGCGATTTTGCGTACCACACCCAGATCATGGGTGATGAACAGCATCGACATATCCTGTGAGCGTTTCAGCTCAGCCAGCAGCTGCAAAATCTGTGCCTGCACGGTCACATCAAGCGCTGTGGTCGGTTCATCGGCGATTAGCAGCTTCGGCTTATTGGCCAGTGCCATGGCGATCATCACGCGCTGACGCTGACCGCCGGAGAGCTGATGCGGATAGGATTGCAGACGCTTTTCCGGCTCGCGGATACCGACCTCATGAAGCAGTTCCAATGTCCGCGCGCGCGCCTGTTTTTCGCCCATGCCCTGATGCAGCCGCAGGATTTCACTGATCTGACGCTCAACCACATGCAGCGGGTTGAGCGAGGTCATCGGTTCCTGAAAGATCATGGCAATGTCATTGCCACGAACACCACGCAGTTTGTTTTCCGATGTGGTCAGCATATCCTCGTTTTCAAAGAGGATCTGACCGGACGGATGACTGGCGGAAGGATAAGGCAGCAGTTTGAGCACCGACAAAGCGGAGATCGATTTTCCCGAGCCGGATTCACCGACCAGTGCTACGGTTTCGCCTTTGTGGATGTCGAAGGAGATATGATCGACAGCAACTCTGTCCTGGCCATCCTGATGAAAGGCAATCGACAGATCGCGAACGCTGAGCAGCACATCGGCTTTTTCATGTTGGGTCATTTAAAAGCCTTTCGCGGATCAAAGGCATCACGCACTGCTTCACCGACAAAGATCAGCAGCGAGAGCATCAGCGAGATAACGATAAAACCGGTTATGCCAAGCCATGGTGCCTGAAGATTATTCTTACCCTGTGCCAGCATTTCACCAAGCGATGCGGAGCCCGGCGGCAGGCCGAAGCCAAGGAAGTCAAGCGAAGTCAGCGTGGTGATCGAACCGTTGAGAATGAACGGCAGGAAGGTCAAGGTTGCGACCATCGCGTTGGGCAGCAGATGCCGCCACATGATGGTGCGGTTATTGACGCCCAGCGAGCGTGCCGCATTCACATATTCAAAGTTACGGGCGCGCAGGAATTCGGCACGAACAACGCCGACAAAGGCAACCCATGAGAACAGCAGCATGATAAACAGCAGCACCCAGAAGCCGGGCGGCAGAATGGCAGCGATGATCAGAAGCAGATAGAGCACCGGTATCGACGACCAGATTTCGATGAAGCGCTGGAAAATCAGATCAACCCAGCCGCCGAAATAGCCCTGTACCGCACCGGCGGTCACACCGATCACGCCGGAAAAGGCGGTGAGGATGAGACCGAACAGCACGGAAATACGGAACCCGTAGAGCGCACGGGCAAACACATCACGTGCCTGATCGTCAGTGCCGAGCCAATTCATATTGCCAATGGTGCAGTTCGGATCATTGACGCCTTCCGCATAGCGGGCGCAGCGCTGTTCCTTCGACATCAGCCAGAATGGTTTGGATGGTGCGGCTTCCGGAATTTCATTATTCACGGTGCGGTAGGAATAACGAACCGGCGGCCAGATTGCCCAGCCGTTTTGGTTAATCTCATCTTGTATCACGGGGTCGCGATAGTCGGTGACCGCATAGAAACCGCCGAATTTCTCTTCCGGATAATCAACCAGCACCGGCATCAGAATTTCGCCCTTGTAGGAAACCAGTATCGGTTTGTCATTGGCGATAAATTCAGCAAAGAGCGAGGTTACAAACAGAAACAGAAAAATCCACAGTGACCACCAGCCGCGCCGGTTGGCCTTGAAATTACGCCAGCGTCGCTGGTTAAGCGGCGACAGAAACGGGCGTTTTACGCGCGCAGGAGCGGTTGCTGTGATATCGCTCATCACACATCCCTCCGGTCAAAATCAATGCGCGGATCAATCCACGTATAAGTGAGGTCGGAGAGCAGGCCGACCAGCAGGCCGATCAGCGAGAAGATAAACAGATTGGCAAAGACCACAGGATAATCACGATTGAGAACGGACTGATAGCCAAGCAAGCCGAGACCGTCGAGCGAGAAGATGGTTTCAATCAGCAGCGAGCCGGTGAAGAAGGCGGTGATGAACGCACCGGGAAAACCGGCAATCACAATCAGCATCGCATTACGGAACACATGGCCGTAAAGCACCTGCCGTTCAGTCAGGCCCTTGGCGCGTGCTGTGGTGACATATTGTTTGCGGATTTCTTCCAGAAATGAGTTTTTGGTAAGCAGGGTAGTCGTTGCAAAAGCAGACAGCACCAGCGCCAGCACCGGCAGCGCCATATGCCATATATAGTCTGTGATTTTGCCCCACAGGCTCATTTGATCAAAGTCCGGCGAAGTCAGGCCGCGCAGCGGAAACCAGTCGAAGAATGAGCCGCCTGCAAACAGCACGATCAGCATGATGGCGAAAAGAAAACTCGGAATTGCATAGCCGACAATAATCACCGCGCTGGTCCAGACATCAAAACGTGAACCGTCGCGCACGGCTTTGAGAATCCCGAGCGGAATAGAGATCATATAGGAAATCAGGGTAAGCCACAGGCCGAGTGAAATTGAAACCGGCAGCTTTTCCTTAATCAGATCAAGCACTTCAATATCGCGGAAATAGGAGTGTCCGAAGTCGAAACGGGCATAGTTCCACAGCATCAGGCCGAAACGTTCCAGCGGCGGTTTGTCAAAACCGAACTGCTTTTCGAGGCTGGCGATAAATTCAGGATCAAGCCCCTGCGCGCCACGATATTTCGAGGAGCCACCGCTGTCCATTGATATTGCGCCTGCATCAGCGCCTCCGCCTGAGAGCCTGTCCATGGCATCGCCGCCCTGTCCCTGCAATTGCGCAATCACACGCTCTACGGGGCCGCCGGGGGCAAACTGAATGACGGCAAAAGAAATGGCCATGATGCCGAAAATGGTTGGAATCATGAGCAGCAGGCGTCGGAGAATATAAGCGCCCATCAGTTGTATAATCCTGTTTGTTTTTTATTGTCTTTTGACAGTTTAATGCAAAGTGCTGAATTATGTTTTACCAAGCTGTGCGGCTTTCTCGTGATCATACCACCAGTAAAATTCCGGATAGCCGCCATAGGGAGCTGCTTCCATCATTCCGAATTTGTCCCAATAGGCGATCAATTTTCCACCGGCTGAATAACCCGGTATCCAGTCACGGCGATAGCGGAGCAACCGGTCGAGTACGCGGATGATTGCGGTTAGATCAACACGGTTGTCTGCCTGTGCCACATCATTGAGTAATGCGTCAATTAACGGGCTGCTGGTGCCGGTATAATTTTGCGAGCTTGGTAGGCTGACACTTTCAGAACCATACATGACTGCCAAAGTTGTTCTGTCCGGAGTTGCGGACGAGCTGGAAGCAAAGCCGATCATATCATAGTCAAAATCCAGTAGGCGTTTTTGATAAGTCGCGGCTTCAGCCATGCGCACTTCTGCATTAATCCCGATAGCCTGAAGGTTTTTAATCATCGGATTATAAATGCGATTAAAACCGTCGGCATTGTTGAGAATTTCCAGCGTGAAAATCTGCCCGTTTTTATCAACGAGCCATTTATCCTTACGCTGATAGCCAGCTTCTTTCATCAACTCTGCAGCGCGACGCAATTGTTCGCGGTTTCGACCGCTGCCGTCTGTGACCGGCATAGTGACAGGATCATCAAGCAGTGCGGTACGGGTGGCATCATCCATCAAACCCGCATGACGGATAATAATAGCTTGTTCCTCATGGGATGCTTTGCCTTCTGCTTCAAAGGGGGAGTTACTGAAATTGGATTGCTGGCGCTGATACAGATCGCTGAACAGGTTGCGGTTGCTCCATTCAAAGTCAAAGCACAGTCCTATGGCTTCACGCACTCGAGGGTCGCGAAAACGCTCGCGGCGTTGATTGAGCGCCCAGCCTTGCATTGAAGGAGTTTTCCATGCAGGAAAACGGTTGCGGATAATTTTGCCACTTTGCACTGCACTGAAATCGTAATCATTGGCCCATGATTTCGCAACGCTTTCCGCGCGCCAGTCGAGAATACCCTTTTTAAAAGCTTCGAAAGCGGGCTGCCGATCACGGAAAAACTCAATGCGGATACGGTCAAAATTATTGCATCCGACATTCACATTGAGGTCTTTAGCCCAGTAATCTTCATTACGCTGATATTCGATATATTGTCCGGCTGAGAGCGCACCAACTTTATAGGCTCCGGAACTGAGCGGGATATTCAAGCTGTTTCCATCGAATTTATGTTCGGTGTAATAGGCTTTTGAGAGTACAGGCAAGGTAGCCATGCTGATGATGAGTCGACGGTTTTGTCCGGCATTTTCTCCTTTGAGTGTCAGGCGCAGATGATAATCATCGTCCGCAACTGCACTTTCCATTTTGGCGAGCAGTAGCCGCAGAGCAGGATGCCCTTTTTCTTTGAGCAGATTATAGCTGAAAGCCGCGTCATGCGCGGTCACCGGTGTATTGTCGTGAAAACGCGCCTGTTCGCGCAGTTTGAAAATATAGCTTGTACCGTCATCACTGACGGTAACGTTTTCAGCAAGTAAGCCATAGACCGCATCAGGCTCATCCAGAGCGCGGGTCATCAGACTGTCAAAACAGATTTCCATCCGCGGCGGCGCATCACCCAAAGCGGAAAATGTATTGAGCGTGTTGAAAGTGTTCGGGGCCTGATTCAATGTCCATTCATTGACAGAGAAATTAAAGCTTCCGCCTTTCGGTGCCTGCGGGTTGATATAATCAAAATGGCTGAAACCGGCCGGATATTTCAGATCGTCAAATACGGCTAGTCCGTGAACCGCAGTCTTCGCACCGTCTTGCGCTTTGGCACGTAAGGGCAGAGCAGCGCTGAATGTTGCTGCTCCGCCGAGTATCATCAGTTTGCGCCTGTTTATCATACCCTCTGCCATAATACGCCTCCTGCCTTGTGGTTAAGATCCGGTTGGGCATCAAACTCAAAAAATGCGAGTCAAAATACAAGACCAAACCAGAGTGAGCCATTTTATGGTTTTGGTTTTATCCACCAGGAGAAAGGGTCAATCCCTGCATAATCCGGCTGTTTATCCGGCAGGCCGAACTTGTTCCAATAGGCAACATTGATCGTATCGGAATACCATTGCGGTACAGTGTAATAGTTCCACAGCAGCACACGGTCGAGAGCACGGGTGGCAGCCACCAACTCATCGTGGTCTTTGGCATAGACAACGCGGTCGATCAGCTTGTCGATAGCCGGATTTTTGATGCCGGCATAGTTTTTGCTACCTTTCAGATCGGCAGACTTGGTACTCCACATTTCCCGCTGTTCATTGCCCGGAGACTGGCTCTGCACGACGATTGAGCTGATGGCATCATAGTCGAAGTCATTAACCCGTGCCTGATATTGCGCGTCATCAACCACTCTTAAGGATGCATTGATACCAATACGGCGCAGATTGTTGATGAACGGGCTGACGACACGCTCGTCGCTCGGATTGTTGGTCAGGAACTCAATGGTAAAAACCTCACCTTTGTCATTGGTGAGCTTTCCGTTTTTCACCGTCCATCCGGCTTGCGCAAGCAGATCAAGGGCATGGCGTATATTGGTACGCGTAGCCTGCGGAGTGTCAAAGACCGGCAGCTTATAAGGCTTGGTGAAAACAGCCTCCGGAATTTCACCGCGCACAGTTTCAAGAATTTTCAGCTCTGCTTCTGAAGGTAATCCGGAAGAGGCCAGATCAATACCCGCAAAATAACTTTCAATCCGCTGATACTGGTTGAAGAACAGCATGCGATTCATGCTTTCAAAATCAAACACCCAGTTGAGCGCTTCACGAACCCGTACATCCTGAAATTTGGCTTTGCGGGTATTCAGGAATGTGCCTTGCATACGCCCTGCTGCATGCATCGGGAAGCTGGCTTTGATGACATCACCACGCTCAAAGGCCGGAAAATTATACTGCTCATGCCAGCGCTGGGCGATGTTTTCAACGCGGAAGTCATAAGTGCCGCCCTTTTTAAAGGCTTCCCATGTGGCATCATTATTCAGGAAATATTCGTATTTCACCTGATCAAAATTATTGCGGCCGACCTGTGTTGGCTGGTCTTTGCCCCAATAGTCATCCACGCGCTGCCATGTGATTGACTTGCCCGGATTAACTGCGCCGATTTTATACGCGGCGGAGCCAAGCGGAATTTCAAGTGTCGGACGGCTGATATCACGTTGCTTGCCGTTTTTATCTTTGCCTTCCCACCAATGTTTTGGCAGCACGACAAGATCGCCCATAATATTGGGTAATTCACGGTTACCGCTCTTGTCAAAGATGAAGGTGACTTCAGTGTCGCCGGTTTTTTCGGCTTTGACGACATCCGCATAATAGCGGTTATAGAGCGGGGATTGTTTTTTCAGCGTTTCAAAAGACCAGATCACATCTTCCACAGTAATCGGGGTCTTGTCATGCCATGCGGCTTTCGGATTGATGCGGAATTTGACCCAGGAAAAATCATCCGGATATTGCATCGCTTCGGCAATTATGCCGTAGGTGGTCGAGCTCTGATCCATCGACTGATCCATCAGAGTGTCATAGAGCATACCGCCGCCGAAATTAGCGAGACCGGCCGCCGCAACACCCTGAACCACATAAGGATTCAGGCTGTCAAAAGTGCCGACAGTAACCTGATTAAGTGTGCCGCCTTTGGGAGCATCAGGATTGACGTAATCGTAATGTTTAAAGCCTGCGGGATATTTCGGCTCACCGGTCAGGCTGTTGGCATGGCGCCATTGCAGGCCATTTTCTGGTGCTTTTTCCTGAGCGGAAGCCAAACTGCCATACAGGCTTAAACCTGCGATAAGCATAATCCGCAATGCTGTTTTCATTCCGCCACCCGATAATTTGCCCATAAGGATAAACTGCCACTTTAATGATCCCTGTGTTAATTAAAAGGGAAAGCAGGCAGAAGCAGAGCAAAAATCGGGCTTGCGGAATTAAATCTTTGTAATGATCAGGCTTTCTTGACGAACTCGGTCTTCAGAACCAGACCTTTGACCTGTTTGGTGTTGCACTCAACTTCACCATCACGGCCGTTCAGGCGGATATTTTTGACCAGTGTACCGCGCTTGATTGTTTCTGAAGTGCCTTTGACCTTGAGGTCTTTGATCAGAGTGACGGAGTCGCCATCCTGCAGCTGAGCGCCGTTGCTGTCGCGTACAATTACTTCATCAGACATGAATATAGTTCCTTCTAAAAATAAAAGCCGGGCTTTGAGCCCGGCTTGGTGATCAGCAAACTGATCTTCGATGTTAATTTGCAGGCTGTGGTGCCGGTGCTTCCGGTGTTGCAGGTGTTTCCGGTGCCGCAGGAGCTTCTTTTGCTGGTTCCTGCGTTGCAGGCGCTTCGGCTGGTTTTTCTTCCGCAGGCTTTGCTTCTTCAGCCGGTTTTGTTTCTTCGGCAGGTGCTGCAGCTTCCGGTGAAGGCAGTGGCGCAGGATTGTCAGACAGTGAACGTAGATAAGCGATCAGATCAGCGCGTTCATTGTCTTTTTTCAGTCCTGCAAAGCCCATTGCAGTACCCTTGATGTAACCTTTCGGAGAAGTCAAAAAGTGGCTGAGATGATCATAATCCCAAACTTTTCCGCCTTCAGCAAAGGCCTTCATCGATGCTGAGTAGCTGAAGTCGGAGACTTCTGCCACAGGACGGTTTACAACATCCCAAAGATGTGGACCGACTTTGTTCGCGCCGCCTTTTTCCGCAGTATGACAAGCTGCGCAGCGTTTAAACACGGTTGCACCGCGTGCAGGATCAGCAGATGCCAGCAATGTCGCGATAGGTACAGCAGCAGGTGCTTCTTTGCCAGCGGCTGGCGCGCCACCCTCAGAAGCCACAATGGCATAACCTTCAGTTTCAGGATGCGGCGTTGAAAAAATCGCATCGGAAGAAATACCAATGGTCATGGCAATAAAAACGGTGGCCAGAAAGGCCATGATATATTTATTGGACTGAGACGAATTCATATGGCCGCTAGCGCTCCTGTTCCCCCAACGCCTTTAGCTTGGCGGTGATATTTAGTCTGTCTTAGGGGAGGGTAGCCCTCCATTTTACTGACCTTTGCCGGAAACTAGGTCTTTTGCTTGACGCTGGCAACACCTATAAGAACAGCTACACCCGTGACTTTTTGACACTTTCGGATGAAACCTTATGTCTAAGCCGTTTAAATCACTGATCCTGATTCCTGCCCGTATGGCCTCAACGCGCCTGCCCGGCAAACCGCTGGCAGACATTGCCGGCAAGCCGATGATTGTTCATGTCGCGGAGCGTGCCGTTGCCTCCGGTCTGGGGCGCGTGGTGGTTGCAACCGACAGCACCGAGATTAAAGAGGCTGTCGAAGCACATGGTCTTGAAGCTGTGATGACACGTGGGGATCATGAATCCGGCTCTGACAGAATTTATGAAGCACTACAACTCATTGATCCCAATAAAGAATTCGATGCGGTTATCAATGTGCAGGGCGATCTGCCGACCATTGACCCGGCATTGATCAAGACTGCTCTACAGCCGCTCATCGAAGGGCCTGCGGATATCGCGACCCTTGGTGTTGAGATCAGTGATATCCAAGAAAAGACCAATCCGAATGTGGTGAAGATTGTCGGTTCACCTCTGGCTGAATCCAATAAGCTGCGCGCGCTATATTTCACCCGCGCCACAGCGCCTTATGGTGACGGGCCGCTTTATCACCATATCGGCCTTTACGCCTATCGTCGTGAAGCGCTGGAGAAATTCGTCGCACTCGGCCAGTCCGTGCTGGAAATCCGCGAAAAACTGGAACAGTTACGGGCGCTGGAAGCGGGTATGCGAATCGATGTGGAAGTGGTTCAATCCTTCCCGCTCGGTGTGGATACACCGGAGGATCTGGAGAAAGCACGGCAGGTTTTGTCGCGCTGATCTGTAAAACAACGGAAAAGCATTTCTAAACTTAAGTCAAAGGCACCAAAAATGGCAGCGAAGACCAATAAAATAGCGTTTCAGGGTGAACCGGGAGCAAATTCCGACACGGCCTGCCGCAATATGTTTCCGACAATGGAGCCGCTGCCATGTGCAACTTTTGAAGACGCGTTTAATGCCGTTGAGAATGGTGAAGCCGATCTGGCAATGATTCCAATTGAAAATACGCTGGCCGGTCGCGTCGCGGATATTCATCATCTTTTACCGGAATCGCGCCTGCACATTATCGGCGAATATTTCCTGCCGATCCATTTTCAGCTGATGGTGCTTCCGGGCACCAAAAAGGAAGACATTAAGAGCGTTCACAGTCATATTCATGCGCTGGGACAATGCCGTAAAATCATTCGTGGCAATGGCTGGAAGCCGGTCATTGCCGGTGATACGGCAGGCGCTGCCCGTCAGGTGGCTGATCTGGGCGATAAGAGCAAAGCGGCCTTAGCACCATTGCTGGCTGCGGAACTCTATGGTCTTGAGATTTTGCAGAACAATGTCGAAGACGCGGAAAACAATATTACGCGTTTCGTTGTGCTGTCGAAGCAGGAGCAATGGGCACCGCGCCAGTCACCGGATGAATTGATGGTGACGACTTTTGTGTTCCGCGTGCGCAACGTTCCGGCAGCGCTTTACAAAGCGATGGGCGGTTTTGCCACCAATGGCATCAACATGACCAAGCTGGAGAGTTACCAGATTGGCGGGACTTTCATGGCAACGCAGTTTTACGCGGATATTGAAGGTCATCCGGATGACCGTTCCGTGCAGCTGGCACTGGAAGAGCTGGCCTTCTTCACCAAAGAAGTGCGTATTGTCGGTGTTTATCCGGGCAGTGAGAATCGCAAGCAACTGCTTGCAGCTGAGTAAGCCCAATTGTAACAGTTTGAAAAAAGCGCCGGAGTGATCCGGCGCTTTTTTATGAGTTTTCTACCCAATGGCGTATCAGCGCGCTGGCGATTGCACCGGCAGGCGGGGTACGTAGGTCTTGCTGATGGATATTATCCAGCATGGCTCTGGCTTCCTCACGGGTAAACCAGGCGCCGTCTTCCAGCTCGTCATGGTCAAGGTGCAGCTCACCGGACAGGCTCTGCGCAAAACAACCGATCATCAGGGAATAGGGAAACGGCCATGGCTGGCTGGCATGATAAGTGACCTGCCCGACAGGCAGACCTGACTCTTCGCGCACTTCACGCCGGACTGCATTCTCTATCGTTTCCCCCGGCTCGACAAATCCGGCAAGGCAGGAATAGGTCAGTGGAGCAAAATGCGGACTGCGTGCCAGCAGACAGCGTTCTCCGGACGGCGACTGGTGCGTGACGAGCATAATCACCACCGGATCAGTACGTGGAAAATGCTCGGCATGACAGGATGTGCAAACCCGTTTGAAACCACCAATACGCATTTCGGTTTCATGGCCGCAACGCCCGCAAAAGCGATGGGTTCTATGCCATGCAAGAAGAGCTGCCGCTTGTGCAACCATGCCGCTATCTGCGGGGCTTAGCAGATTATGCGTATAAAGTGCGCGATATTCGGAGGCTTCCAGTGTTGGAGGAAGTGCCTCGGGATCAAGGCCGGTGTCCAGTGCAAGATAGGCAGTGCCTTCTGCTTCCCCTAACAAAATCAGATTATTTTTGCTGTTCTCATCCGTATCAATTTGCAGATGACGGATTTCCGCATGACTGAATAAAGCACGGTGTTCCGATGTGTCTTGTTTGAGCAGGATTTTGCCGCGCGCAAACAGTAGAAACTGCGCCTCGGGGGTGGCCAGTGCATTCGGTAGGCTGGTTTCATCACGTTTTTCAGCCTGCGGATCAAGTGTCTTACCGGCAAAGCCAAGGCCATGATTCTTGTCAGCCATTGCTGCAGATTCAAAATTATGGGGCATGACGGGTAAACTCAGGCAGAAAGACGGGCGCGTAATTCATTGATGAGTTGATGCGCTTCTTCTTCAGTATAGGGCTCACGTGTGCCATGTCCCCAGACAGGGCCCGGCCATGCCGCATCGCCGCTGTTGCGCGCAATAATATGGATATGTAATTGACGAACAATATTGCCGAGTGCGCCGCTGTTGATCTTCTCACAGGCGGTTGCCTCTTTCATCGCTTCGGCAACCATAGACGTTTCAAAGCTGAGCATGGTCTGGTCGAGCGGGGTGAGTTCGTGAATTTCCGACATATCTGCGCGCTGCGGTACAAGAATCAACCACGGCCAGCGCTTGTCATTCATCAAAAGCAGCTGGCACAGGCCGAGCGGACCGATAGGAAATGTGTCGTTTTGTAAACGTTGGTCGAGGGTAAAGTCCGGCATAATGTGGTGCCTTCTTGAGAAAATTGGCTTCAACAGGAATGTTTTTGCCGCGGTTCTATGTAATCTGGAACTATTCAAACATAAAATGCGTGAAAATAATCTCTATTTTTTTATCTCAGCTTATTTGAGTCTTGCATTTTGTGTTCAAATTTCCGATATGGAGCGCGGGAGGTTGGTGGTGGACGGTCCACTCGCCAACCGGGTCAGGTCCGGAAGGAAGCAGCCCTAACGAGCTCGGCACGGGTCATCGTGCCAGCCTCCCACCTTTTTCTCCCCTGAAATCCAGATTGTTGTGCACGGAAAAGCTAAGTTTTCCGAGAGGCCGCTTTCTGTTTTCAATCGGCTGACGATCTGTGCTACAGCAGTGAAGTTTAAAGACGGGATCTGAAGGAGCGCGCGAAATCCATGGATAATAAACCGGCAGACAACGCCTATCGCGTTCTCGCCCGTAAATACCGCCCGCAGAATTTTGATGATCTTTATGGTCAGGAGCCGATGGTGCGCACCCTGACCAATGCTTTTGAAGCAGGACGCATTGCGCAGGCATGGATGCTGACCGGTGTGCGCGGGGTGGGTAAGACCACAACGGCGCGTATTCTGGCGCGCGGTCTGAATTATAAAACCGATACGATTGATCAGCCGAGTGTGCATCTGACCGAATTGGGTGAGCACTGTCAGGCGATTATGGAAGGCCGCCATGTCGATGTGATCGAGATGGATGCTGCCTCGCATACCGGTATTGATGATATTCGTGAGATTATTGAACAGGTGCGTTACCGTCCGGTTTCTGCCCGTTATAAAGTCTATATCATCGATGAGGTGCACATGCTCTCCAATCAGGCTTTCAACGGCCTGTTGAAGACATTGGAAGAGCCGCCGCCGCATGTGAAGTTTATTTTTGCGACCACAGAAATCCGCAAAGTGCCGATTACTGTTCTGTCGCGCTGTCAGCGTTTTGACCTGCGCCGTATTGAATCCGGCACATTGACCACCTTGTTGCGCAAGATCACCGGCCTTGAAAATGTGCAGGCTGACGACACAGCACTGGCGATGATTGCCCGTGCCGGTGAAGGCTCTGCACGCGACAGCCTGTCGATTCTCGATCAGGCGATTGCCCATGGCAACGGCACAGTTGACAGTCAGACGGTGCGCGAAATGCTCGGGCTTGCCGACCGTGCGCGTATTATCGACCTGTTTGAAATGCTGATGCGCGGTGATGTGGCGGGTGTGCTGAAAGAATTCCGCGCGCAATATGATGTGGGGGCTGATCCTTCCGTCGTGCTGAGCGATCTGGCGGATTTCAACCATCTGGTCACCCGTCTGCGTTTCACACCGGAAGTGGCACAGGATATGTCGCTGTCGGAAGATGAGCGCGTGCGTGGTGCTGAATTTGCCAAAACACTGTCGATCCGTGCGCTGTCGCGCTGCTGGCAGATGCTGCTCAAAGGTATTCATGAGGTGGAAACCTCATCCCGTCCGGTACAGGCTGCAGAAATGCTGCTGATCCGTTTGGCACATTCCGCTGATCTGCCGACATTGGATGAGGCGTTGAAAGCCATTGCCAATGGACAGACTGGCGGCAGCTCTGCGCCATCTGCTCCGCAAGGCGGCGGCGGTGGTAATGGTTCCGGTGGTGGTGCAACAGCTTATGCATCTACCGATGCTGTTTCTGGTCAAATGGTTCAACGCCAGAATAATGGTGGTGCCGCTCTTCGATTGGCTGAACCTGCTGCACAGCAGATGATACAGCCGCAAGCCGTTGTCCAGCCTAAAACAGAGCCTGCTCCGCAGGCCGTACGCATCCGCGACCTGAATGACATCGTCAATCTGGCGGGCAATAAACGCGATCTGCAGTTCAAGGTTCTGGTCAAGAATTTCGTACGGCTGGTTTCCATCGGCCAGAACCGTATGGAAATTGCATTGACCGAACATGCGCCGAAAACACTGGCCACGGATATGGCGCAGCGTCTGCTTGACTGGACGGGCGAACGCTGGATGGTCTCGGTTGCGCGTGATGGCGGTGGCCAGACTGTGGCTGAAGTTGAAACCGCGCGGCGCGAGGAACTGGTAACAGATGCCCGCGCTGATCCGGATGTCGCCGCGATCCTTGCGAAATTTCCGGGTGCAAAAATCATCGACGTGCGCATCACCACGCCGGATGATGATACGGATCTGGAAATGCAAATGCCGGATCCGGGCGTGGATAACGGCGATTTGGATGATGACGATTAATTTTAGCTGCGGTTGAAACTACCGAGGCTGTGAACCATTTATTGAATACGAGTAATTCGAGGAGTTCTGCCACATGCGTGACATGATGGGGATGCTGAGCAAAGCAAAAGAAATGCAGGCCAAAATGCAGGCTATGCAGGAAGAAATCGCGCAGATGGAAGTCAGTGCGACTTCCGGTGGTGGTCTGGTCAGCCTGACACTGCTCGGCAAGGGTACATTGACCGGTCTGAAAATTGATCCGTCGCTGCTCAAAGAAGGCGAAGGCGAAATTCTGGAAGACCTGATTATCGCTGCGCATAATGATGCAAAAGCCAAGCTGGAAGCGATGATGGCTGAAAAGACACAGGCGCTGACCGCCGGTCTGCCAATCCCTCCGGGCATGAAGCTGCCGTTCTAATCGAAGCGCAGGTTTAATACACGTACATATACCATAACGCCCGATTCTATTCGGGCGTTAAATGTTTTAGATATTCATTATGTCAAAACGAATCGCCGGTCCTGAAATTGAACGCCTGATCCAGCTTCTTGCCCGCGTGCCGGGGCTGGGGCCCCGTTCTGCACGTCGTGCTGCGCTGCATCTGATCAAGAAGAAAGATGCATTGCTGGTGCCACTTGGCTCTGCCATGCAGGAAGCCGCAGAAAAGGTGCGTATCTGCTCCTGTTGCGGAAATGTGGATACCAGTGATCCGTGCACGGTCTGCGAAGATCCGCGTCGTGATCCTTCCACATTGATCGTTGTTGAAGACGTATCCGACCTTTGGGCGCTTGAGCGCGCTGGCACCATGAATGTGCGCTATCATGTGCTGGGTGGTCGTCTGTCACCGCTGGATGGTGTGGGGCCGGATGATCTCAATATTAAAGGTCTGATCGAGCGCGTCACCGGCGGTGAGATCAAAGAGATTATTCTTGCGGTCAATGCCACGGTCGAAGGGCAGACCACAGCACATTATATCACCGATCAGCTCGACGGTATGGATGTGAAAATCACCCGTCTTGCCCATGGTGTGCCGGTTGGCGGCGAACTGGATTATCTGGACGAGGGGACACTGGCTGCAGCTTTGCGCGCCAGAACCTCCCTTTAAAAACCGTCTGGTCTGGCTGCAAATGGCAATTTCCTGCATTCCGGTGCTCATGTACTCTAAAGTACATTCCGCTCCGGTACTCGAAAATCACCATTTTCGCTTGCGACCAGCCAATTTTTTATTCAGGGTCTAGGTAATTTCACAAACAGGAGCAGCCATGCAGAAGACTTTCCTCCGTCAGGCTCTGATGGCGTTCAGCCTGTTTTGTGCAGCAGCGCCGCTCACTATAGTGCCAGCGCAGGCACAGACTTATTCTGCCGCACTCCAATCCAAAACCAATGCTGCTTTTCAGCAATGGCTGGAGAGTGATCTGTGGCCGCAGGCGCAACAGCGCGGCATCAGCCGCAGCGTGTTCAATCAGTCTTTATCCGGTGTGCAGTTAAACTGGAAACTGCCCGATCTGGTGCCGCCCGGCACCAAGCCGCAAACACCAAAACAGCAAACACAGTCTGAATTCGGTTCACCTGCCAATTATTTCCGCAAAGGCACAGTTGATTCCGTTGTCAGCAATGGCAAGGCGAAGCTCAATGCGCATAAGAGCCTGCTGACGAAAATCGAACGTGATTTCGGTGTGCCTGCCGGTATTGTTGTTGCTGTCTGGGGACGTGAATCTGCCTTTGGCACGGTGAAAATCCCTTATAACGGTTTTGAAGTGCTGGCGACCAAGGCTTTCATGGCCACACGTAAGGATATGTTCCGCGCAGAATTGCTGGCCGCGCTCGAAATCGTGCAAAAAGGCTATATGGATAGTGCGCATCTGAAAAGCTCTTGGGCTGGTGCGCTGGGACAGCCGCAATTTATGCCGACCTCCTATTTAAAACATGCCGTTGATTATGACGGTGACGGACGGCGCGATATCTGGAATTCTGTGCCGGACACACTGGCTTCTATTGCTGCCTATTTGCAGCATTTCGGCTGGCAGAAAGGTCGCGACTGGGGCTTTGAGGTCAATGTACTGCAAAATGTCTCCTGCTCACTGGAGGGGCCGGATCAGGGCAAGACATTCCGTGACTGGTCTGCACTTGGCGTCACCCGTGTGAATGGCAAGGCGTTTCCGGCACAGGAAATGGCACAAGAAGGTTTTCTGCTGATGCCTGCCGGTCGTCACGGGCCTGCATTTATTGTCACGCCGAATTTCTACGTGCTGAAAAACTATAATATGAGCGATCTCTATGCGCTGTTCATCGGCCATGTCTCTGACCGGATGAGCTATGGTGCTGGTGGTTTTCAGCAAGGCTGGGGCGATGTCGGTGGTCTTTATCGCTCCGATGTCGCTACCATGCAGAAGCGACTGCAAAAGCAGGGCTATGATGTCGGCAAGCCGGATGGACTGGCCGGATTTAAAACCCGTCGCTCCATCGGTATCTGGCAGGAGAAAAATGGTCAGCCTGCTACCTGTTTTCCAGATAAGGCGCTGGTTAAAGCCATTCGCTGATTGTTATCTGGTTTCTTTGACCATCGCATAAAGCGCTTTAAAGGCGTGGCTCTGGTAGCGCTCGCGGTGGTTGAGAAGCCAGAATTGCCGTGGCGGCAATGTAAACGGCACCTGTTTCAATGTGCCTGCCGCGAGATGCGGACGGGCTGCGAGCGCGGAAAGCACAGTGGCATAATCCCCCGCGATCAGAGCCGAGCATATGGCCTCATTTGACGGCAGCTCCAGTGCGAGCGGCAGGTGTGCGGGATCAAAAGCCTGATCGCGTAAATAGGCTTCAAAGGCCGCACGCGTGCCGGAGCCTTGCTCACGCAAAATCCAGAAACTCTCCGGTAAGAATGTGGTTGGTAGTGCCGTACGCTTCGCCCACGGATGCTGCGAGCGAACAACAGTAATCAGCTGATCTGTGGCCACCGATTCTTTATGCAGAAACGGATTGTCCGTTTCGCCTTCAATGAAGCCTGTATCTGCTAGTCCCTCCCGTAAAGCTTCAACAACCTGCTCGCTGTTGCCGATAGAAAGTTTGAGGTCAATCATTGGATAGGTGGTGTGAAACCGCGCCAAAACCGGTGGCAGCCAGTAACTGGCAATCGTCTGGCTGGCATAAATATGCAGACTGCCCCGGTGCAGACCGGTTATCTCGCTGAGGGTCAGTTCTGCGGCCTGCGCACGGGCAAGCACAGCTTCAGCCTCATGCAAAAAGATGCGACCCGTCTCATTCAGCTCAATTCTTCGGCCAATGCGGTTGAACAATTGGGTCGCATAGCGCTCTTCCAGTGTTTTGATCGCTGCACTGACTGCCGATGGAGTCAGATGCAGGGTTTCCGCCGCACGGGTCAGATGCTGCTGGCGGGCGACTTCCGCGAATATCCGTAATTGTTCAAGGGTCATAGCGATAAATCATTCGATTTTAATGAATGAAATATAACATATTTTCAAATGGAATGAATGGTTGAAATAAGCGATAGAATTGGAAAAATTATCGGAAATGCAGTCATGTCGCACACTATTCGTTCTAATTTCTCCCGTATTTTGCCCGGACTTATCCTATGCCTGCTGGTGAGTATCGCAGCTTATGCTCTGGAATATATCGAGGCGCACTATTTCGGGCGGGCATGGCTGGAATCAATCGTGCTGGCTATTCTGATCGGTGCAGCGGTACGTTCATTGTTCAGCCTGTCTGGCCGGTATCATGCCGGTATCCAGTTTTCATCTAAGATGGTTCTGGAAGTTGCGATTGTGCTGCTCGGCGCATCGATCAGTGCGGAAGCGGTGATGCAGGCAGGGCCAGCTTTGATCGGTGGTATTGCCGGTGTTGTAATGCTGTCGATTGGTATCAGCTATTCTATCGGACGGTTAATGCGCCTGTCGCATCGTATGGCTGTGCTGGTGGCTTGCGGTAACTCCATTTGCGGTAACTCGGCGATTGCGGCCACAGCGCCGGTTATCGGTGCCAGCAGTGATGATGTGGCGTCATCCATTGCCTTTACAGCGGTTCTGGGTGTTGTTGTGGTGCTGTGCCTGCCGCTGCTGGTGCCGTTGCTGAATATGTCGGCTGCACAATATGGTATTCTGGCTGGCTTGACCGTCTATGCTGTGCCGCAGGTCTTGGCAGCAACAGCCCCTGTGGCTGCACTGAGTGTGCAGATCGGCACATTGGTCAAGCTGGTGCGTGTGCTGATGCTGGGGCCGGTTATTGTGACAATCGGTGTGATCGGTGCGAAGTCGGGTGGTGCCCGTCCGAAACTGTCACAGATGGTGCCATGGTTTATTATCGGCTTTCTGGGCATGATGGCACTGCGCAGCCTGTCACTGATCCCACAATTTGCACTGACACCACTACATGAGGGCAGTACAGCACTGACAGTAATTGCAATGGCAGGTCTAGGACTTGGTGTGGATGTGCGCACCGTTGTTAAAGCCGGTGGCCGTGTCACACTGACTGCTGTTTTTTCGCTGTTGGCGCTGGGTGCTATCAGCCTGACCCTGATTGCTATGCTGGGTGTTGCCTGAGGCTGCACTAATATTCAGAACCGACTTATTATTCATCGCATAAAAAAGCCCCTGCCGGATTGCTCCGGCGGGGGCTTTAACTACTTAAGATAAACAGGGCTCTATCATGCGGATAAAGCCCCGCTCATAAATTAGTTGTTTTCGGACTTCTTCATTGCTGCAGCAAGAATGTCACCGAGCGATGCACCGCTGTCTGCGGAACCGTACTGAGCAACTGCTTCTTTTTCTTCAGCAATTTCGAGAGCCTTGATGGAAACCTGCAGTTTGCGGGTTTTCTTGTCGAAAGCGATAACGCGTGCGTCAACTTTCTGGCCAACGGAGAAACGCTCTGGGCGCTGCTCGTCACGGTCACGGGACAGATCCGAACGCTTGATGAAGCTTTCGATGTCGTGATCAACCAGTTTAACTTCGATGCCGCCATCGGTGATGCCGGTTACTTCACAGGAAACTACTGCGTTTTTGCGCAGGTCGCCGGAAGAAGCTGCTTCACCAACGCTGTCGCCGGTCAGCTGCTTGATGCCGAGGGAGATACGTTCTTTTTCGATGTCTACATCGAGAACGACTGCCTTAACAACGTCACCTTTGTTGAACTCTTCGATAACCTGTTCGCCCGGACGGTTCCAGTCGAGATCCGACAGGTGAACCATGCCGTCTACATCGCCGTCGAGACCAATGAACAGGCCGAATTCGGTCTTGTTCTTGACTTCGCCTTCAACAACGCTGTTGGCTGGGTATTTCTGAGCGAAAGTTGTCCATGGGTTGTCGAGGGTCTGCTTGAGACCGAGCGAAATACGGCGCTTGACCGGATCCACTTCGAGCACAACAACTTCGACTTCCTGAGAGGTCGACAGGATTTTGCCCGGGTGTACGTTCTTCTTTGTCCAGGACATTTCGGAAACGTGGATCAGACCTTCGATACCTGGTTCGATTTCAACAAATGCACCGTAATCGGTGATGTTGGTTACGTTACCGGTGATCTTCTTGCCAACCGGATATTTCGCACCGATGCCATCCCAAGGATCATTTTCCAGCTGCTTCATGCCCAGGGAAATACGATGTGTATCCTGGTTGATGCGGATGATCTGAACCTTAACCTGCTGACCGATAGTCAGGATTTCGGAAGGGTGGTTTACACGGCGCCATGCCATGTCGGTAACGTGCAGCAGGCCGTCGATGCCGCCGAGGTCAACGAACGCACCGTAATCGGTGATGTTCTTAACAACGCCGTCAACAACCTGACCTTCTTCAAGGTTCTGAACGATTTCAGAACGCTGTTCCGCACGAGATTCTTCCAGAACGGTACGGCGGGACACAACGATGTTGCCGCGACGCTTGTCCATTTTCAGGATTTCAAACGGCTGCGGGTTGTGCATCAGAGGTGTAACGTCGCGGATCGGACGAATGTCAACCTGTGAACGTGGCAGGAACGCAACGGCACCATCGAGATCAACGGTGAAACCACCCTTAACCTGATTGAAGATAACGCCATCAACGCGCTCACCTTTGCCGAATTTCTCTTCGAGGCGAACCCAGCTTTCTTCGCGGCGAGCTTTTTCGCGCGACAGAACAGCTTCGCCAAGCGCGTTTTCGATACGCTCAACGTAAACTTCTACTTCGTCGCCCGGCTTCATCGAGCCGTCTTTGCCCTTAGCGCCGAATTCCTTCAGCGGCACGCGGCCTTCAACTTTGAGACCTGCATCGATGATTGCCATGTCTTTTTCGATGGCAACAATACGGCCCTTAACAACATAACCTTCTGCAAGGTCATTATTGGCGAAGGACTCAGCCAGCAGAGCTTCAAAATCTTCGCGTGTCGGGTTAAAATCTGACATGTAGACTCCTGATGTATCCGTGAAATTCACGGGATACGGCGCCGGGGGTTGGTGTTTCGAGAAAGTCTGAAGACAAGCCGTTCTTAAAAAGAACAATCCGGCGCATGGCCTGAAAACAGACATTTTTATATAAAAGACGCACAACTCAATGATTTTTCTGGAATTCAGAAGGTAATCAGCTGCGCAATGCTGCATCTATCAGCTTTTTAGCCTCTAGAAATGCCGCTTCTATATCCATTTTACTGGTATCGATCAAGTGCGCATCGCTCGCAGGTTTTAATGGCGAAGCCGAGCGGTTCATGTCGCGCTCATCACGGCGCTTCAGATCGTCCAGAACTTCATTATAATCCGCATCAGCGTTTTTTGCACGCATTTCATTAAAACGACGTTCTGCACGCACTTCCGCTGAGGCGGTGATATAGAGTTTCACCGGCGCATCAGGGCAGACAACAGTGCCGATATCGCGGCCGTCCAGCACAGTGCCGGGCAGGTTATCTGCGAATTTGCGCTGGGCTTCCACGAGCGCACGGCGTACTTCCGGCATGACGGCAACTTTGGAGGCTGCTTCACCGATCTCATGGGCGGACAACACAGTGCGATCAAGTCCTTTGAGGTCGAGTTCCTGTGCAACCCGTGCTGCAATGGCTTCATCATCAAGCGGTAAACCCTGATCAATCAAGGCTTTAGCAACTGCGCGATAGGTGAGGCCCGTATCGAGATGATGAAAATTATAATGGCTTGCGAGGTTGCGGGCCAGCGTTCCTTTTCCGGAAGCTGCCGGCCCGTCAATGGCGATGATGAAAGCTTTATTCTGCATTACAGTTATTTTGCCTCGGCCACAGTGATATCTGCGCCCAAGTTCCGCATCAGATCCATGAATTCAGGGAAGCTGGTTGCGATCATTGTCGCATCATCAACGGTCACCGGTTTTTCAGAAGCCAGTCCCAGCACGAGGAAGCTCATGGCAATACGGTGGTCGAGATGGGTGGCAACAGTGCCGCCACCAAAACCCTTACCGGACGGGTTGCCACGCACAGTCAGCGACATTTCGCCTTCAGTGCAATCGACACCATTGGCTTCAAGGCCACGGGCAACAGCTGCAAGGCGATCTGATTCTTTGACACGCAGTTCATCCAGACCATCCATAATGGTTTCGCCTTCCGCAAAAGCGGCGGCAATAGCTAGAACCGGATATTCGTCAATCATGGATGGCGCACGGTCAACCGGAACAGTGATGCCGGTAAGCTTCGATGAGCGTACGCGCAGGTCAGCCACATCTTCACCACCTGCAAGACGCGGATCGAGAATGTCGATCTGGGCGCCCATTTCCTGCAAAGTGGTGATCAGGCCGGTACGGGTCGGGTTCATCAGCACATTGCGGATGATGAGGTCTGAACCCTCTGTAATCAGCGCAGCCACAAGCGGGAAAGCGGTTGAGGACGGATCGCCCGGTACGTCAATCGTCTGGCCGGTGAGCTTGCCCTGTCCGGCGATATGGATGTGGCGGACGCCGTCTTTGTCGGTTTCAACGCTCAGATCGGCACCGAAACCCTGCAACATCTTTTCCGTATGGTCGCGGGTCATAATCGGTTCGATAACCGTGGTCACACCCGGTGTGTTGAGACCGGCCAGCAGAACTGCCGATTTCACCTGTGCCGAGGCCATCGGCACGCGGTAACGGATTGGGTTTGCTGTGCGGGGGCCGTGCAAAGTCAGCGGCAGACGGTCGCCTTCCGCAGCTTCAACCTGTACGCCCATTTCACGCAAAGGGTTGAGCACGCGTGCCATCGGACGCGATGTGAGGGATGCGTCACCAAGAAATGAGGTTTTCATATCATAGGAGCCGACCAGCCCCATGGTCAGGCGCACGCCTGTTCCGGCATTGCCAAAATCCAGCGGTGTTTCTGATTCCAGCAGGCAGCCGTTGCCGGTGCCGTTGATAATCCAGATGTCGCCTTCTTTGCGGATTTGTGCACCCATGGCCTGCATGGCTTTACCGGTGGCCAGAATGTCTTCGCCTTCCAGCAGGCCGGAAATACGGGTTTCACCCGATGCAAGGCCGCCGAACATGAAGGAGCGGTGAGAAATCGATTTGTCGCCCGGAATGCGGATATCGCCCTTCAGGTCGCGGGAGCGACGAGCGGTTGCAGGTTTGGAAACTTGAGAGTGAGACATAATATTACAGTCAGTTTATGCTGCCGTTTTTGTAAGCTTCTAAGCGCGTTTCAGACAGCGCGGTCAATCGAGGTGGCTCAGGTCTAGCATAGGTTTTACCGCAGGTCATCCTGCAAACTAAACAAAGCAGGTCATCCTGCAAACTGGCTGAAATGTCGTCGTTCAGCACTGCCGGTTTAAGAGTGGCAATAAACCGGCGTATTTTGGCCACGAAACCTGTTAAAGAAGCATGTTTCAGCAAAACATGTGTCTTTGGCTTTGACAAAGGTAGCTAAATCCGTTTATGCACCAAAAAACACCGAAAAGGCTTTCCGGTTTTATCTCCTGTTTCGGGGGATGTGCGGATGCCGCAGCCGGCACAACTTATGAGGCTTGACGTGGCAAAATCTGAACTTGGCACAAAACGTATCGATCCGGAAACGGGCAAGAAATTTTATGACCTGAATAAGGACCCGATTGTTTCCCCTTATACAGGTAAATCCTATCCGCTTTCTTATTTCGTATCTTCCGTGGATACCCGCGTAGAAGAGGAAGAAACAGAAACTGAAGAATTGGATACAGCACTGGATGCACCGGAATTCGTATCTCTGGAAGATGCGGATGACGAAGCCAAGGGCGACGATATTCCGGATCTGGATGATGATGACGATGTGGATCTCGGCGATGATGATGATCCGTTCCTGACACCTGATGATGAAGACGAAGATGATGATATGTCCGGCCTTCTGGGCGGCGGCGGCGGCGTTGGTGACGACGACGAAGGCTAATCAGCTCTTCTGATTGTGAATTGTAAATGCCCCGTACTGATATCAGTACGGGGCATTTTTTTGACTTGTTGTGCACAGGCGCAGAGATTTTTCAGTGCTTTGAGCAAATAATCTGGATATCTTTGAAAGAGTTTTGCTTTTTCCTCTTGATCTTCTGTGAAAGGCAATTTATGTAGCCGTCACGAACAGATCATAATCTGCTTCGCACCACCGGAACCGACGCTCAGGTCGGCATGTTTCAAGACATGATCGGTAATGGGGCCATAGCTCAGCTGGGAGAGCGCTTGCATGGCATGCAAGAGGTCAGCGGTTCGATCCCGCTTGGCTCCACCATTAAACTTACACGTATAAAATATGCAGATATTTCAAAGACTTATGACGATTTCGTTCGTAAGGCTCAGACCAACTTCGACCAATCATTCCGACCAATTTTAAGTATGTGCTAAAATAAATGCAGGCATGGTTTCTAATTGTGTCTGAATTTTTAATCGTGAGTCGGGGCTGGGCGCAGCTTGAGCATCTGAAAACACTCAGGCTGAGCCATGCTTATTTTTGAGCAGGGGCGGCGCTAGTCCTATTCGTCTACTTCTGTTTCTGCTGGGGCTTGGCCGTGGTCAGGATGAAGACGAACCCCCGGCCTTCCGCTGTTGAAGAACTCAATACCAGCGCGTTCAAGAGCTGATGCAATCTTCTCAATGTTCTCAATAGAGGCTTTAGAGATACCGCCGTTCTCTAACCTGCGGATGGTGGAAGTTGCTACGCCGCTTTCGGTAGCAAGGCGGTCTTGGTTCCAGTCCAGCAAGGCGCGGGCTGCTTTCATGTGTGCGGCTGTGAGGTGCAGGAATGTCAAAAATAATCTCCACATAGGATAAAAACACCTTTACACGGTGAGTTAACTTCTTTAGTGATGTTCTTTTATAGGATTAAAACGCCTATGTAAAGATTATCATCTGTCACGGGGCGGTCGTTCATTACCGCTCATGCTGACCAAGGAGCATTGCCAATGTCACTGACAATCAGAACCCAGAAGAGCGAATTCACATTCTACGATTATCGCAGCTTCTATATCGACACCCCGCTGTTAGGTTCATCTTACGCCCGTGCAGGTCTCAAGTGGGAAGGTATTCGCTGGCTTGATCTGTGGTGGGGGGATGATGAGAAGACCGTCTATAACTTCTCAATAGGCAAGTGGTGCATTACCCACGATTTGCCGCGCTGGTTGTGCCCTAAGCGATATGCGAAGAAAGATGCTGACAGAGCTGAAACACAGCAGGAGCAAAGCTCGATATTCTCAGACTTGCTAAAGCTGGATGATTGATTTGTTTGCTAAATCGGTGCTGTGCGTCTGAAAAGGAAAAGGCCGCAGTGATTGAAGCTGCGACCCTTCATTTCTTCCTCTAAGCGCAGAGGGTGGGGCGATCAAGTGATCGTCCTGCATCTCAAGCATAACTAAAAAGCACAACCAAAACAACGCCCAACGCCCTCACAACCTTCAACTTCAACAGCAATGAAATTCGCGTAGTCACCATTGAAGACCAGCCATGGTTCGTGGCCGCAGACGTTTGTAAGGCTCTTGATTATTATATCGGCGCTCATGGTCGTCCAAATGTGACTGTCCCGTTACGCTCACTCAATGACAATCAAATTGGGTTGTATCAGATACAGACCAAAGCCAGAGCTGGAAAGGTTCGCCAACAAGAGGTGAAAGTCATCTCCGAAGGCGGTCTCAATCGTCTTATTATGCGCTCAGACAAACCCGAGGCTCGTCCTTTCCAAGACTGGATTACCGATGTAGTTCTCCCATCTATCCGAAAAGATGGTGCCTACATCATGGGAGAAGAGAAGGTCGTGTCCGGTGAGATGGATGAAGACGAGTTCGTTCTGAAAGCTATGGCTATCCTGCAGCGCAAGGTTGAACGCCTCAAGCAGTAGGCTGTTTCCTTTAGGCTGCTCGATAAAACGCTGTAGGTATACCGCTTATGTCTCGCTGACCTTCATAAGTCATGCCTACTCTTTCTAATATCGTGCGTGAAGCGTGGTTGTCTGGGAGTGCAAAGCCTACAAGCTGATTGGCTGGATACTGTTTTCGAGCGACTGCAAGGAGCATGGTAGCAGCTTCAAGCGCATAGCCACGCCCTTGGTGGGAGGGCATTATTGCATAACCAATCTCAAGACCGTCTTCCCAATGAGACCAACCTGCACGTCCAATAAATGTACCATCATGCAGAGACAACTTCCATTTCGTTGTGCCTAACGTGTTTTGCTCATCTATGTAGCCTTTTAGCTTTTGTGCAATAACTGCTTCAGTCCAATAATCAGGACTGTAGGGATAGCCGGTTTGAACTGTAGGGTCTGAGTGTAAAGCCTGCAAAAAAGGTAAGTCGGTTATTGACCAAGCATCAAAACGCAATCGAGGTGTCTGAAAGCGTAGGCTGTTGTCAGTGAGCACGTTATTCATTGGATTACCCCATTTTATTGGATTGCACTTTAGCATCGGCTTGAAAGTGATCAAGTGAACCCCGATCATCACAATCAAGAACAACGCAGCAATCACCAATAGCAGCCACGTTGCTGAGTATTTTGGGAAGCGTCACGATCACGTTCTTCGTGACATTGCGGCGCTGATTGAGATGGAACCAACATGTGCCCCCAATTTTGGGGAGACATCGACCGAAGCAAAAATGCCGAACGGCGGAACCCGTAAAGTTCGTGCCTTCAATATGACCCGTGACGGTTTCACTCTTCTGGCTATGGGCTTCACTGGCAAGAAGGCGTTGGGTTTCAAGCTCCAGTACATTCAGCAATTCAATGTGATGGAAGAAATGCTCAAGGCTCCGGTTAAAGAGCAGCCTAAGGCAGAGACTATGGTGCCGCTTTCGGTTGTCGCAAACATTCTGCGAACTGTCGCCGATCAATTGGAAGGTGTGGTCGTCGTTAATCAGGCTGAACAACCAGCGCAGGTGTCTAAGCCAACAGATTACAGCAACGACCTTACGCCGATGTACACAACTCGTAAGCTGGTAGCTAAGGGGTCTTAAATCGCCATATAAGCCCGCATGAAGTGCTTTTGTAATTTTATCTACCTCCCCATTGAATTGAGATAAATTCACTTCAGTGACGCTTGTTAAGCTAAATCAATTACCCCTTCCATGTGTAATTACACACGGGGCTTTCTCCGCCCGAACCAACGAAGGATTTTAAAATGTATGACACAACCGCGCCGACCATTCTTGATTATTCTGATGCACCACTTACAACCAATAGCCGTCATGTGGCTGATATGCTTGGAAAGTCACACAAAGCAATCCTCAGCAAAATCAAGGAGATTATTCAAATTGATGTTGGTCTTGCTGATAATTTCCTACCAGCAGCCTATACGCTATCCAGCGGTGTTTTCCGTGTCACTTCATTTAACATGACGCAGGCCGGTTTTGATTTTCTGTTTTGTACAATTGGCTCACGCGGGCATAAAACAGCTGCAATTGCTCGGAAGTTTCATGCTGCCTTCAAGCATGAAGAGGACATGCGCCGGTTTTAATGTGTGTATAACTCAGCCGCAGTGAGTCACTGGCAGTCGTTTATCTATTTGTGGCAGGGTGGCACTTCCTACAGTTAAACGCTTGTCAGCAAGCTTGCTGAGAGCAATTAATTGCCCCCTCCATATGGAAAAGGAAAAGGTTCCCATCCCCTGTTTGCATACATTCAATTACCCCTGCCATAAGGAAGGGGTGAAAGTTCCACCCCTCCGGTTGAGATACAGACACATGATTTCTGAGACCAGCATATCTAAAGGAGATAAAGGGAGAATGAGAATACGATTATCTTTTGATTTTTTTTAAGCGGTAGTGGTGGTGATAAATCATAACCTCTTTGTATAGATAACCTAAAGATACCTTTATAATTCCCTTAACAATCCTGTCAGAGTGAATACCACCTCGACAGAGCATCAAGACCACAGTCAATCATGACACCCGACAATTAGGGATATGGTCTTTCATCTTTCACATTCATCACGGCCACGATCAGAGCCTTGCTTGTCGATATGACCAGCGGGGTGTTTTGTCGTGTCGTGGCGCAACCAGTAGAATGGACATGAAATATACAGACGAAATTATAGACCGTAAAACCGGAGAGATTATCTCCGTCAGTTCAGGTGACTGGCTGACACTAAAAGAGCTTGCTGAGTTTCTTTCCTGTGGTCGCAGGAAGATGACCGTCATCCTCAAAGAGCTTAATTTCTTACAGTTAGAGAATGATGGACGATATAACCGTCACAGGTTGGCTGACTGGGTGATGACCAAAGGCTGGGGTAGACGGCTTCATTGTAAGGGTAGTCAGTATCCCTTTGATGTGGTTAGCCCTGATGCTGTTCTTTGGCTCGTAGATCGTTGGGAGCAAGCCGTTCAGGACTATCACGATAAGACCTACACCGCAGAGATTGATGCAGCCAGAGAGTCATTGCAACGGTTTCAATCTGATCGTGGTCGTAGTGATATGACTGTACAAATGATGGTCTGCTGGCTGACTGACACATTACCTGAGCTAACACAGGAAAAGATTGCCGGTGTTCTTGATGTAACTCAGCAGGTGGTCAGCAAGTTTCTTAAGACGCGCTCTAAGCAGTTGTCTGAACTGAGAGAAATGAAAGCCAATACGTTTTTATCCTAGTTGTACGGGGTATATACACAAGAGTACAACCACCCGAAAAACAAACTTGAACACCGTCAATCGCTGACAATCACGACCAGCAGTCATTCATGACAACCGACCTCACAGGTAGTCTGGTCTGAACTCCCCCGCCACCACTAACAATTCTGATGAACAACACTTTGCACCATTCCGGTGTCAGAGCGATTTTTGCTGTCTTCGTGGTGGTCATCAAAACCAATCAAAAGAAATAACGGAGTAACCTATGGCTAGAACGTCAAAGGAAATCATCACGTCTGCCGCTACCCGCTACGGTATCGACCCTGATCTAGCCACGCGCATTGCGCATATTGAGACAGGCGGGACGTTCGACCCACGCGCCTTTAACAAGGGCAGTAAGGCTTCTGGCCTGTTTCAATTCATCCCTTCAACATGGCAACAGTACGGTAACGGGGCTTCTCCATTTGACCCTGAGGCCAATGCTGATGCAGCTATGCGTCTTCTCTTGGCAAACAAGAAAGTCCTGACTAACCGTCTCGGTCGTGAGCCGACCGGTGGTGAAATCTATATGGCACATCAGCAAGGCGCTGGCGGTGCTTCTGCAATTCTCCGTCGCGGCGATGAGCTGGCCTATAAGCTGGTCGGTCAAAAGGCTGTAGCAAGTAATCTCCCGACCGCTCGTCGTGGTGAAGCCATGACCATGACCGGCAAGCAGTTCGCTGATTTGTGGACGCAGAAGCTCAATTCAGTCGGTGGCACTCCGCTTGTCAAAGGCGGCACCACAACAGGCTCAATTGACGCTACCAGTGACTTTCGTTCTCATGACGGTATCAACCCTAACCGCACACAAGTAGCGATGGGTGATATTGATACGACCCGTCAAGACGACCAGTTCACAGCTCGTCAGAAACAGATTGAGGAAGACGAACGCCGTGAGAAGGAAGCTCCAAGTCTCTGGCAAGGTGCAAAGATCGCCGTCCAGAATGAGTGGTCTCTACTGGCTCCTTTCCGTTTCCTCGGTAACATGCCTGATGACCCCGACTATACCTTTGATGAAAAGGAGATGAAGCGGGTCGGTGAGGGTGTTCCTACCGAGTACCTTAAGGAGTTTGAAGGGGCAGTTTCAGCGCAACATGCAGACGCTATTCGTAGCCGTCTGATGAACCAGCTGGAAAACAACCG
>UCCC01000030.1:0-3471 GCA_900470735.1 Hyphomicrobiales bacterium
GCCAATGGTACATGGAGCTTTACACCAACGACTGATCTTGCCGAGGGCAAACACAGCTTCACAGCAACCTCGACCGATAAGGCGGGCAATGAAGGCACAGCCTCAATGCCTTGGAGCATTGAAGTTGACCTGACGGGTCCTGAGGCGAAGTTCAAGCCTGAGATCCTGAATGCGAGCGATGATGTTCTGCCAAATACGGGTCTGATCAAGGATGGTGAGTTCACCAATGACACGACCCCGCGCCTGAATGGTAAGGGTGCAGAGGCCAATGGTCTGATCCGTATCTATAGTGAAGGCAAACTGCTTGGCACAGTTCAGGCTGATGCGGCCGGTAACTGGACGTTTGATGTTCCGACGCTGTCGGAAGGCAAACATTCGTTTATTGCAACAACGGTTGATGAGGCCGGCAATGAAGGCTCAAGCTCGACAGCGTTTACGCTGAATGTTGATACGACAGCGCCTGTAGCAAGCGATGCCGAGATTACTGCGGTTACCGATGCGGTTGAACCGCATACGGGCAATATTGCCTCCGGTGGTATTACCAATGATGCGCGTCCTGTTGTGTCGGGTACGGCCAAAGACGGTGTGACCCTGGTTCGCATCTATGACGGCACAACGCTTCTGGGCGAGGTTGAAGTCAATGGTGGTGTCTGGTCGTTCAAGTCTGAGAGCGATCTGTCGAACGGCGTTCATAACTTCCGTATCAAAGCCGTTGATGCGGCGGGTAATGAAGGACCATATTCTGCCACCCATTCGGTGACGATTGATACGGCGGCACCAAATGCACCGTCGATCACCACCGTTTATGATGATGTGAACACGGTTCAGGGCAATGTTGCCGATGGCAAGTCGACGGATGATCTTCGTCCGACCTTGTCGGGTGGCAGTGCTGAAGCTGGTTCGACGGTTAAGATCTATGACAAGGGTGTGTTGATTGGCGAGACGATTGCCAACAGCAATGGTACGTGGAGCTTCACACCTGATGCTGATCTGGCCACAGGTGAGCATGTGTTCACTGTGACCTCGACCGATAAGGCCGGTAATGAGAGCGTTCCGTCTGCGGGCTGGACGATCCATATTGATCTGTCTGTACCGAAGACCCCGACGATTGATCAGATCTGGGATGATACCAATCCTGGTATCGGGCCTGTGGGCAAGGGTGAGACGACGAACGATACAACACCAACGCTGTCGGGTACGGCAGCTGCGGGGACTGTGGTCAAGATCTTCGCCAATGGCAATCTGCTTGGTGAGACGGTAGCGACTGCTGCCGGTACCTGGACTTACACAGGCTTTGTGTCTGACGGTACGCATACATTCACAGTTCAGTCTGTGAATGCGGTTGGTACTTCGAGTGCGCTCTCTGAGCCATTCACGATTGTTGTGTCGACAGCTGTGCCTGGCACACCGTCGATTACCGAAGTCACGGATGATGTCGGCTCGATTACGGGCAAGGTTGATAACGGCAAAACCACGGATGATACCAAGCCGACCATCAGCGGTAAGGCTGACCCTAATGCCACGGTCAATATCTATGACAATGGCGCGCTGCTGGGTCAGGCGAAAGCAGACGGCGATGGTAAGTGGACATTCACACCAACGACTGATCTGAGCGAGGGCGGTCATGCCTTCACTGCGAAGATCGTTGATGGTGCAGGCGTTGAAGGTCAGCCTTCGTTCCCATACACGGTCACAGTGGATACCACGGCACCTGAAGCACCGCAGTTCACCTCCGGCTATGATGCTGTTGGTCCTGTCACCGGTGAGTTTGGTGACGGTGCGATCATCAATGACGGTCGTCCAAAACTGTCGGGTTCGGGTGCGGAAGCCAATGCGGTTGTCAGCATCTATCAGGATGGTGTTCTTGTTGGCACTGTTAAGGCGGATGCGGGTGGTCAGTGGAGCTGGAGAAGCGCTGCTGCCCTGAGCGATGCGACTTATGAGTTCACAGCGAAGGTGACGGATGCTGCGGGCAATGTGAGTGCGGCTTCCAATCCGTTTAGCGTGACGGTTGATACTGTTGCGCCTGCTGCACCGAAGATTGAAGCAGTGACTGACGATGTTGCACCAATTGAGGGCAATGTGGTCAAGGGCGGCTTTACCAATGACACGACGCCGACCATCTCGGGTTCGGGTGCGGAAGCCAATGGTACTGTTCGTATCTATGACGGTGCGACCTTGCTTGGTGAGGTTAAAGCGGATGCTTCGGGTATCTGGAGCTACACACCGGTTAATGCACTGGGTAATGGTGTTCACACCTTCACGGTTGTGGGTGTTGATGGTGCAGGCAATGTGTCTGTGCGCTCGGATGCCTATAGTGTGACGGTTGACACGCTTGCCCCGAATGCGCCTGCGATCACGCAGGTGATGGATGATGTTGGCTCTGTCACGGGTGCGGTTGCTTCCGGCAAGACCACGGATGATACGAAGCCGACCATCTCGGGTTCGGGTGCTGAGGGTGGTGCGATTGTCAAGATTTATGACAAGGGCGTGCTGCTGGGTGAGACCACCGCAGCGGCCAATGGTACCTGGAGCTTCACACCGGCCACAGATCTGGCTGAGGGTGTTCACACCTTCACGGCGACTGTGACGGATCAGGCGGGTAATGAAAGCTCTGCCTCGCTGCCTTGGAGCATTGAAGTGGATGTGACCGGCCCTGATGCGCAGTTCAAGCCTGAGATCAAGAGCGCCAGCGATGACGTTCTGCCAGATACTGGTCTTGTTGAGGATAACGGCTTTACCAATGACACCACACCGCGTCTGAATGGTAATGGTGCGGAACCAAACGGCTTTATCCGGATCTATTCGGGTGGCAAGCTGCTGGGTCAGGTACAGGCTGATGCGACAGGCAGCTGGACATTTGATGTTCCGACCCTGACAGAAGGTGCCCATTCGTTCATTGCCACCACCGTTGATGCGGCTGGCAATGAAGGTGCGAGCTCGGCAGCCTTCACGCTGACCGTTGATACGACTGCGCCAACCGGTGCGGATGCTGCGATTACTGCGGTGATGGATGATGTTGATCTGCATACAGGCAATATTGTCTCGGGCGGTCTGACCAATGATGCACGCCCGGTGATCTCAGGTACGGCAGAAGCTGGTATTACTCTGGTTCGTCTTTATGACGGTACAACGCTGCTTGGTGAGGTTAAGGTCACGAATGGTGCCTGGACATTTGCGGTTGAGAGCGATCTTGCCAATGGTGTGCATAACTTCCGCGTTAAAGCGGTTGATGCAGCAGGCAATGAGGGCCCTTATTCCCCGACCTGGTCTGTGACTGTTGACACGACTGCACCTGTTGCACCAACGATCACGCAGGTTCTCGATGATGTCGGTTCTGTCACGGGCGCAGTTGCCTCCGGCAAGACGACGGATGATACGAAGCCTACGATCTCTGGTTCGGGAGCAGAAGGTGGCTCTACTGTTAAGATCTATGACAATGGCGTGCTGATTGGTGAGACCACAGCTGCG
>UCCC01000019.1:0-449169 GCA_900470735.1 Hyphomicrobiales bacterium
ACCGCCACCACCACCACCGCCGGCAGCATCACTTTTGCTGACGATCACGCCGATTGCGGACTTTGTAAGAACCGGCGTCGGACTTGGTAATATTGCTTTGGTTCGATTAACTCAGGGCGGCAGGCCAGTGGCTAATGCAAACGTAAGTTGCACCTTCATTCCACCGAACGGTTGGGGCGGCTTCGCGAACGATAGCAACCAGAAAACCCAACAGGTAACTCCGCAGGGAGGCAATGCGGTGAGCAATATTGTTATGAGAACAAACAATAACGGGGAGTTTAGTGTTACGTTGGCCTTATGGGCACATCCAGGTGCTTCAACAAGACATGTTGGCACTTTGTCGGTGTCTTTTAATGGGGCTCGTGCGGCCAGACAATTTAATTGGGTTTAAAATTTTTTAATTTATTATCTTAGATTTCAAGGCTCCCGTAAAAAGGAGCCTTGGATTTTTATGTGTTTTAAAACCGTAGTGTTACAGTGCTGCCAAAGCGGTGGCTTTGACTGTTACTGCCAAGCAAGCCACTATAAATGATATCAAACCCTAAGCGTTCAGAGCGCCAGAAGGACAAGCGTGCATCCAGTAACAGAGAATTACGATCTGTAGATGTGCCTGCAATGTCGAACGGCAGACCGGAAGAAAAGGCGAGCTGCCTTACCGCATAGCGGTCGCCAAAATTTCTGTTCCATGCAGCTTCAAAGCGGGCATGAACCTGTAAGTCATTATCAAGCAGAAAGCGCTTACTCATAATGATGCCAAGCGTGCCGATCGTGTTATCGAGCGCAGTTGCTCTGCCGCTGAGTGCTGTGTCACTCAGGCCATATTCCTGAAAACGATCAAAGCGGCTGTGCACATAGCTTATCCGGCCATAGGGCTCAAGATTGATCCCAGCCATATCAAAGCGATAGCCTGCCTCAGCAAAGATCTGTCCGGTCCAGCCATTATAACGGCTTTCCAGCTGACCATTCAGCATCGGCAAAGCGAGATTGCGATCTGTGTCAATTGAATGATGCTGATAGGCGGCACCGCTGCGCAGTCGCAGGCCTTCATAGACCCATGCACCATAAAGTCCCGCGCTGAGAGTGGAAATATCAGCGGTGCTGGAGCGGTCAGAGATTTTCAGTTTGTTTTGTTCGTAGGAACCGGCAAGACCAATTGTAAAGTCATTTTCCAGTGTATAATCAACGCCGCCGGTTGCTGAATAACCGTTGAGGCGTGCAGAAGCAGCGTTACCGTCACTGTCACGTTTTGTCAGTGCTCCATTGATTGTTAGCCAGCTTTGCCAGGCTGTTGCCCGTGGTTTTTCGTCGCCAGACACTTGCCGCGCACGTTCCATCAATGCCAGACGTAGCAGACTGCTATTATCGTGAACGGCACCGGCCGTGGTCGCGTGAATTTCGCCGGAAAGCTGGTCAAAACTATAGCTTGCATCTTTTTGCGAGCCGCTGATCATCACGCGATATGGTAAGCTATCGGGTGCCAGAGACTCCAGTGCATTTGCAACGGCAGTCTGATTGTTTGTCTGCGCGGCACTGGCAAATTGCACAGTATTGCGCTCCAAGACGACCCCGGTGCCGTCAGTGCTGAGTTGCGGTGTGGCAAAAGCAAAGTCGTGGTTGATATCAGGCGAGAAGCTGGAGCCGGAAAGATTGGGAGCGTCTATAATCCGGTACGTTTCTCCAAGAGCATAAAGCAGGTCGGCAGCGCGTTCAATTTCCAGCGCTCCGCCTTGTAACTCTACATCCTGTGCAATCAACTGGCCGTAGCCAAGCACCAGATTAAGCCGAGAGCTTTCATTGAGAATAATCTTATCCTGCGCTGTCAGCACTGTCCGGCCAAGATTGACAGAACCGGCGCTGCTAAGCGCACCGATTGCCAGCTGGTTGTTCGCCATCCGGCTGACATCAAGGCGGGCATTCTGGTCGATCTGTATTTGTGATGTCCCGCCATCCGCGTGATCCTGAAAACGGGTTGTACCGCCTTCACTGGTAAGAATGGTTGCATTTTCTGCACTGCTACGGTCACTGAATGTCAGGTCACCGGCATTGACGATCATGCTGCTGCCGGCATTCGCCTGATCCTGAAAGTGCAGGTTCGCATCGGCATTATTGATCAGCCTTGCATCCTGTGCCGCACTGTTACCGGCAAAACGGGTGGAGCCATTATTGGTGATCGTTGCATCCGCCGCGCCGGCATTACCGTCAAAGCGGATAGTGCCGGTTTGATTATTGACGATAGCCGCCTGCGCAGCGCTGCTTTCATCTGTGAAAGTCAGCTGGCCGCTATTGTTGATATTGCCTGAGGCCGCACTGCTATTGTCAGAAAATTCAATACTTCCGGTCTGGTTATTATCAATCAGGCTGTTTTTTGCCGAGCTTTGATCAGCAAAGCGGATTTGCCCGTTATTATAAATATTACGCCGTCCGGCATCGGACTGATCATTAAAATTCAGACTGCCCGTGGCATTGTTAGTAATCAAAGCATTTTCAGCACTGGCACTGTCATTAAAACTGGCTGTGCCATTATTGGTAATGACAGCACTGCCGGCACTGGCATGATCGTTAAAACTTAAAGAGCCGCCACCATTATTGATAATACGGGCATCGGCAGCAGTGCTGTCCTGATGAAAAGATAACTGCGCATCTGCATTATTGGTAATAAAGGCGCTGGCGGCTGTCGACTGATCATTAAAACGGGTCGTACCACCGGTATTATTAATGATCGCGGCTGCTGCGGCTGTACTCTGATCATTAAAGTAAACCGCATCACCTGCATTATTGGTGATCTCAGCATCACCTGCAGATTCTGTGCCTTGATAAGTCGTCGTTTTGCCAGCTTGCGTATCACTGGCTAACATTTGAAAAGGTTGTGCAGATGCATTGGCCGGTTGTTGTGCCGGTGTAAGATCGGAATCTAAAATCTGAAAAGGCTCGGCGCTCAATGCCGGATTAAGATTTATACCCAACAGCATGCAGGCGGCGCTGATATAAAGCGCAGTACATCTGCTATAGTGTTCACGGTTGCGTTTAATAATCATAATAAGCCGAACAGATAACTATCCCGTCTGTTAAGCTTTATGGTTAACGAATAATGATTAATAAATTACCCCATATGTTTTGCCATATGGGGTATCTTGTATGCGCTTGAAATTAATTGATACCCTGTATGTCTCTGATTGCGGCCATCCCGCGGATGCCTTCACGGTCACCGGTCGCAGCCAAAGCTTCATAAAGCACGCGGGCATCATCATAGCGACGTAATTTCAGATAGGATGCGGCCTGCAAAGCCATCAGGTCCTTGCGCGGCGGCGCCAGTTGCGAGCGCTGTTGCAGGATGAAAAGTGCGTCACGGAACTGTCCTGCTTTATAGGCAGCAACTGCACGATCTGAGAGGATATTGACGCGCAATTCCTTCTGGCGGGCATCACTCATCGGAGCTTTGATGGCCGATACAGCAGCTTTATCAACCAGTCCGACCCGCAAATAAGCAAGACTCTGTCCGTAAGCGGCTTCAGAACGCTCCTGTGCTGTGCCGGTATTCAGTGCGGATTCAAAGCTTTTAACAGCCTCAAGCGGACGGTTCATTTCCATCAGGCACCAGCCATGAGACACGGCATTGCCGCCGGTCGGCATCGGGCCATCTACGGTCTGACGGCAGTTGCGTGCATTGGAACTGGTATTGGCAGGCTGAGCCGCACGGGCGCGTGGTGCGGGTTTCTGTCGTGTTTGCCTGTCCTCATAATAGGCTGTTGCCGGTTGTACTGTACTCGCAACCGGTGCAGCAGCTTGAGGAACCACTGTGCGGCTATATTTATCCCGTGGAGTGCCAATATCTGCGATACGCTGCGAATGTGTGCCCCAGGCTTGTTTGACCTGTGCCAGACCTGCTTTATCGCCAATAGTGAACAGGCTCACACCCAGCCCGTAGGCGGATGGTTCGTTGGAATTATCCCAGGACAACGCAGTCTGAAACCACTGAATAGCAGTCGGCTGCTGGCCAATAGCACGGGCATACCAGCCAAGCTGTTCGGCTGTACTGACATTCTTCGCCGCAATCACTGCATTGGCGATGCGGGTCATAACGTCTTGAGAGAGTGCGGCAGGCATGCGGGCAGGCGGATCGCTTGCCAGCAGATTGGCTGTTGCGGCAAAATAAACTGCGGATGCTTCCGGCGACTGGTCACGCCACGGATACATGGCATTTTCAGCCTGTGCAAATTCCCCGCGACTATTGAGGATCAGCGCCAGCCCTTGCGAGACCGTTACACTGTCGTCTTTCTCTTTCGCCAGCAGGAACCATTTTTCCGCCGCAGCCATGTCGTTACGGCGCAGATAATACCAGCCCAGCATTTCTGCATCCGCGGCATTGCCGTCCTTTCCGGCAATCGTGCTTAAAGACGAGAGATAGTTCTTGTCGATTTTCAGTTCAGGATTTTGCGCGGCGGCAGCGACAAAGCGGCGTGCAATATCTTCACTGAGCGCAGCAAATTCACTCTGACCATCGGCACTGGTTTTTTGTGCTGTGAGTACCTGCTGCGCCTGTTCATAGGGCAGAGTGTCGAGCGCTTTTTGCACCGTGACCAGCCGGTCTTCTGGTTTGGTGCAGTTTTTCAGCACATAGAGATAGCCATCGCGTGCGCGGTCAGCTTTATCCTGCTTGGCAAAGGCCTCGGATAAACGCCACAACACATCCACTTCATCACAGGTCAGAAGCTGCGGGGATTGAGCAGCCAGACTGACAACCATGTCATATTGTTTATTATCCGAGGCATTGATCAACCGCTGACGGGCCTCAGCCAGAGTGAGTTTTGCCAGCAGATCAGCTGGTACAACCCATTCCGGCTCCTGAATTTTACGGGTGGCAATAGCTTTGCGCAGCTCGGCATATTGGCCGTCTGCAAATAATTTCCAGAGCTGTTCCAGTTTGGTATCGCGGATCTGTACCGGAGCCAGCGGATCTTCCGGCGGTGTCCAATCCGGATAAAGCGCTTTCAGACGTGCGATTTCGGCCTGCAAACGCTGTTTGTCGCCTTTGAGTGCAAAATAGCGTAATGCGCTTTCATCGACTTCAGCTGCATCGCCCTCAGTATTTCGACGCTGGTCTGCCTGAACAAATCGGCTGGTTACAGGTTTTTCCGCAGCAGTAGCCATTTTCCGGATATCCGGCGCAGAACTTGTCTGAACGGAGTAAATATATACGCCCGCAGCGGCGGTTGATGCCAGCAGAACTGCAATGAAAAGCTTTTTCATAGGCACTCCGGATGGTTGCGTGCGATGTAGGACAGTGCCAGCAAATGCAGGGTGGACGGGTAATATTGGCTTGGTTCGAAACGGGTTACATCATCAGACAGTTTTGCGCCATTGCCAATACAAGCGGCAAGTTGCGGAATAATCCGGTATCCGGCCTCGTTCAATGAGGCAACGGGCTTATCTGTCTTGATATTTATCAGATTAACCGCACGGTCTTGTCCGGTCATCGCTTTAGCCAATTGTTGGGTTATGTCCTGTTTTCCCAAACCGGCGCGGGCAAGATAGAGCACAATCCGCAGATTATTATAGCTGAATTCCGGTTCAAATCCTGTGGCCGGTTGCGGCTTGTTTTTCAGGCTGATCCAGTCAGACGGTAATTGATGCGTGCCAAACCGGCTTTGTTGCAAAAGCTGTAAACCGCTCTTTGCTAGCGCATCCCATGACGGAGAAGGTGCCAGCTCATTGAGCACAGGAAAAGCCTCAAAAACCCAGTAGGACAGGTTAATCACCGGCCCGTCATCACGGTCTTTGGCACTGAAACCGCGAATAGCGGGCAACAGAATGACCTCATCATGCTGCGTCGCGATCTGTTTTTTCAGCAGACTGGCAGCAATTGTAGTGGCGGTTTTGCGGTAATCCGCATTGTTCCATTTCTGCGCAGCGAGAGCTAAAGCATAGGCGATCAGAATATCACCGTCGGAGGCATTATTGGTGTCGGTAATATGCGGACGGCTTGCCGGATCCCATTTCCATGCCGACAAACCATCGTTGCGGATCAGCATTTCGGTGCGCGTGAAGCTCCAGATCAGCTCAAAATCTGCTGGACGGTCAGCCATCAGCGCGAGCAACAAACCATAGCCCTGACCTTCGCTGTGGCTGATATTCCCATTGGCATCGTCAAGAATGCGGCCGTCTTTGGTGAGAAATTTCTCACTATAGGCAAGCCAGTCTTTTTCACTGATCATTGGCAGGTCTGTTTTGGTGGTATCTTGCGCAAAAGCATGGAGCAGCGGTGTTAAAAATACCGGAAGCACCAGCATAACAGCCAGTGCAAATGATGTGCAAAATGATCTGATCCGGTTGCTAGTCATCGTCCCGTCTCCCGAAACGTGAGAGCATCATAGACGTTGAGAGACCAAGCGCAACAAGAGACAGCAGCAAAACCACCACATAAGACAGGGCATTGCTGGAAAGCCAGTTGGTTGCAATCAGACGCAGATTGAAAAATGTCAGAGGCTGGGTTTTCAGAAATTCGGTTCTCTGAACCGGCAGGGTTTCGACGGTTTTCTTGTCATGATTATACGTTGCGATGCGCCCATTCATTCTTGTCCAGTTGGCACGATATGCCAATTGCTCTGCGCCCTGACGCAGCAACACCGTATCTGGAGCTGTTATGACAGTCCACGCTCCGTCCTCGGACGGGGAAGCACCCTGTGCTGCAAGGACTGAGACCTCTTTTGACGGGATGTATTTTGCATCATTTCCAGGAAATAACCGGAAACTGTCCGATGCATTGAATGCTTGCAGCACACCATTATAGGCGTTTTGCAACCAGCCATACCAACCTGTTTGTAATTGTTCTTGCCATTGATCGAGCGTGAAGTTGGTTGTGCTGCGGGCATTATCCTGTTGCCCGTCAATATCATCGTCGCTCCAAATGTTTCTGGCATCGGGATTGATGCCTGTCTGTGTTAAAACAGCATCCGGCAGATTGGTGATAGCGCCGACAAACAGCGCATTCCCATTTTTCAGATCATCATCACTTTGGGCATAGTTGATTTTCAGCGGGCGTCCGGCTGCCACAGCAAGACTACCCATAATTGTGGCTGAGGCCGACAACACATTGTAGTCATTCAGATTGGCTGACAATGCCAGTCCGTCAGAGCTGTATGTATAGGGATAGGCCATACCTGTCATGGCAGCGAGGTTGGGAACCTGACCGATACGACCGAAATCCGGCATCGTGAATTTTGAACTGTCGAACAGAGCAAAACGCGGGTTGGCAGAAGATGCCGTACCGGCTGAACAGCTTTTATCGGCCTGTGTTTCTAACGCGGCTTCAATCGTCACCGTGTTCAGACCCGGTCGGAAATGGCGCATCTCGATACGGATCGGCAATTGTTTCATCACACCGCCACCGGTATTGGTGATCGGAATAGTCGTTGCGATATCCCCGTTGATATAAATATCAACATGGCTGCCAGGTAAAACCTCTGCTGAATAAGCCGCATCGAGCAGGATTGTGGCTGTGCCATAGGCATTCGCGTAAAAGTCTGCCGGAATTGCGAAGTTGAACTGGTTGCGCAAACGACGGCCGCTGAATTGTTGTGTGGCTATGCCCATTTCTGCAAACGACAATGTGCCACCGCTGCGTAACACCGGTGCGTTAGGCAGGTTCCAGTTCTGGGTTTGAAAGGCGCCGCGCAGAGTATTGGCCGGTCGTTCGGTCATCGCAACCAAACGGTCGATATTCCGGTCGATCTCGCGCCAGTTTTCACCGGAAATCAGCAGAAATTGTTCACCGGTTGCCGGATGTGTAACAAAACGCATAGAGCTGGCAGACGTATTGCGCTCATCATTGCCAATTTGCAACGTGTCCAGAACATCAGTCAGTTCGGCTTGTGTGCCGACAAGAATGGTCAGTTCTCCGGAACGGGCACCATCCTTGTGAATAAGCGCAGGATCGAGCGATTTCTCAACGGAAAAACTCTGATTTGGCATGCCGCCGAGAATGGCCAAACTTTGAGAGAGATCTAGCAGACTGGTGCCGTGATCGGCGCGACCGAGCGCTGGTGCTACAATATGAAACTGTGTATTACCTTTGGCATTAACGCCGATGGCAATAATATCTTCACTGCCCGCAAAACGCCCTGCTTTTTGCTGAGTACTGTTCAGGTCAAAAGCGAGATAGGTTTTGGCCGGATCAATATTTGTCCATAGTTCATAGGTGGATTCAATTGTGCAATCCGTGCGGTGGCGCTGTTGTGCTCTGACCGACAGGGTATTGGCACCGGTGCGTAATAAACCTGCCGGTACATCAACGATGACTTCAGCCATCTGATCAGTTGAGCGGATCGGCTGGCGTAGCAACTCCACATTATTGATGCTGACAATAAAGTCAGAGCTTTCCGGCGCAACAAGAATAGCGCTTTGATAACCAAGATTAAGCCGTGCCGGTGCTTTGGCCTCTTCCTCGGTGAGTGCAATATTCCAGCTGCGCTGATAATATTCACCGGTTAACGACAACATATCCGCAGGGATCAGATAGCGTCGCCATGGCTGAGAGGCGGTAGCAGCTGCAGGGGCTGCGGGTGACGGCGCAATCAATGCAGGCGCGGGTGCACTCGGCTGCGGGACTTCGGCCCCTTCCGGCGACATGTCAAAAGGCGTTGGCAGTGCACTTTGTGCGTTTGCAATCACAGGCAAAACGCACAGGGCTGTTGTTATCAGACCATAGCGTATCAACGGGTAAGGAGAAGGCATCATCTTGCTCATGCCTTGTCTCCTGTAACGGGCTGCGCCGGTTTTTCAGCCTTCTCTTTTCGTTTGGCTGAATATTGCTTCAAGCCGAGGAAGTAGGCCAGACCTCTGCCTGTCTGGTACAGTGACAGGCTGAAGAACCACAGTGTAGCGCGCAATACGCCGGGATTGGTGCGGCGTTCCTGCTGGATTTCAGCCCAGCGTCCGGAATTGGCAAAAATCAGATCGGCAACCAGACGGTGATGAGCAGCCTGTTGCGGCTTATATAAACAGCCAACGGAAATCAGATCACCTTCACGGCTGACATTGCGGATTTCAACCGGTAAATCGCTGCTTTGTTCACCCGCATGGGTGATGAAACGCGCCGAAACTTCACTGCCAACAGCAAGTGAGGTAATGTCGCCCGCATAGATCATCAGATGCATACCATTGGCTGATACGTCATCAATGGTGCCCGTGTGCCACTGGCCGTCGACCAGTACTTCGCAACGGCGTGTTACTTTTACACGCACAGAAGACGATTTTTCACCACGCTCCGAGACAACGCCCAGAGCACAACCGGCCATAATCAGGTTGAGTAATGTCCACCCGCCGACAACCAGCAAAACATCAGCTTTGTAGGGTTCAGTATAGATACGGTAAGCGGCCAGCAACAGCGCTAATATCAGAACAATAAAGATGATGAAGAACGGCCGTGCAATTTCCGAGAGGCGGGCAACCAGAATGGATTCATCCTTGGCTGTTACGTTAAAGGTCGGTTTGCGCGGATTGAGAATGACCGAGATAATGGCAGGCAGCAAATGCACGGATTGCACATATTCATAGAGCTCAGAAATCCACGGCCAGCGGTAGGAGCCGTAGAGATAGTTCTGCAACATCAGGTTCACGCAGAGATAGATCAGCGTATAGGCGAGAAACTCACCGCCTGATGCCACAAAAATCTGCAGATCGAAAAACAGATAGAACAATGGCGCGACCAGAAAGGTCATACGCGCTAACGGAAACAGCCAGAACAATGTTGATGACATGTAGCACAGGCGTTGCGGCAGGCTCAGACCAGCCATCAGCGGCGGAAAGCGGAAACGCAAAATTTGCATCATGCCCTGCGCCCAGCGGCTGCGCTGTCCGATAAAACTGGCAAAGGTTGCCGGTTGCAGGCCTGCAATCAGCGGTCTGTCGATATAGATACTATCCCAGCCCTGTGCGTGCAGGTTAACAGCTGTTTCGCAGTCTTCAGTAATACTGACACCGCTGAAACCATCGGTCGTGGCCAGAGCATCGCGGCTGAGCAATGCGGCTGAGCCGCAGAAGAATGCAGCATTCCATTTATCCAGCCCGCGCTGGATCATGCCGTAGAACATTTCGTTCTCGCTCGGCATCTGATTGAAAGTGCGCAAATTGCGCTCTACCGGATCAGGATTGATGAAAAAATGCGGCGTCTGAACCAGAAATAATTTGGCATTATCACGGAAATAGCCAACGGTTTCGGTCAGAAAATTACGGGCAGGGGCATGGTCCGCATCAAAAACAGCAACGAGCTTGCCGGTGGAGTGGGCAAGGCCATTGTTGAGATTACCGGCTTTTGCGTGTTCGTTGCGGGCACGGGTCAGGTATTTAACGCCAAAATCGGCGCAAAGCGCCTGTAATTCTGCACGGCGCTCGGTTGCACGTCTGCTTTCCAGCAAATTGGCCGAATTACATTTTTGATCTGTACCGCCATCATCCAGCAGCCAGATGGTCAGCCGGTCAGCGGGATAATCCATATTGACTGCTGCACCGAGCGTGTTTGCGAGCAGTTTGGCATCTTCATTATAGGTCGGGATGAAGACATCAACGGCAGGCATTTCGTCTTCCCGCAGCTGCACCGCAGCGGGAGAAACACGTGGAAAAGAGACGACGAACATGGAAAGTGCCAGCATCATAACGCTGTACATTTCCGCTAGATAAAGAATAATCCCCGGAATGAAGTTCTGCAGCTGGCTGACCGGCGGAATGGTCTGCGTGGTACGCCAATAGACATAACGCAAGACAATCGATGTACCGATAGCCAGCACTACCAGACGCCAGCTTCCGCGGATGCGGAAATGCTTGAAAACAGCGAGCACGATCAACAGGCTGATGCCGAGTGCCAACTGTGTCGGCAGATTGATCGGCATAAAAGTCAGCAACAAGACGCAAGCAGCGGATAACAGCCAGCACAGGAAAATACCGATCTTACTCATCGGAGCCTCCTGTGGTGATGCGTGATTTGCTGCTTTTCATAATCATCAGAGACAACCTGTCATATTGGTTGCGTTTGCGCCGGAAGAGTTGGGTGGTTGCTTACAGGGCGACGGAACAATAATAGCTGCAGGTGCTGCCTGCGGGGTCTGTGTTGCGACAGGAGACGGCACTTGTATCTGCACCGGTTGCGCTGGCGGCACTGCATAAGCAGGGGGCGCAGGCATAGTGCGTTGTTGCACCGGCGCTGTATTGCTGAGTTGCGGCGCAGGCACAACGACCGGCGCTTGCGGATAACTGCCGGTGGTATAGGTTTGCTGTACGGGCGGATAATAATCCGGCTCCGCTTTGGGCTGGCTCACATATGCAGGCTGTCTGGCTGGCATCCGGCGGGCGGGTGCTGCGGTTTCTGCTTTTGACACAGCATTGTTGAGCCGGTCTGTATGCAGATCGCTGGCAGGAAACGCACCGCTGAGATTGCTTTTGACGGATGGTGCCATGAGCGGACTACCCATGCGGCCGATATCGGCCGACGGGCCTGCCGGTTCGCCATAAGGGTTCCAGCCGCTGGTGGCAATAGTCGCATTGATGGTGAATTCATACATCGATGCCAGGAGTTTTTCCTGGCTTGCACCGGTTTCACACAGCCGCAAACGCAGATCAATGCGGCCACGGTTCTGGAAGAAGTTTTGCGCATGTGCCGGCGAGCGGATTTGCTGCCATGCATAAATGCAGCTTTCGCCACCGGAAGTGGTGCCGGTAGCATAGCTGAAAGGACCATAATTATTCTGCACATAATAAGGCGAGCGCACCATCGTGATGCCTGCCATTTCTGTACGCAATTCCCGCGAAATACGCCCTTCGGTCAGTGACTGATACGACAGCGTATTTTCACTGGCACCCGCTGAATTTACCGGGCCGAAAAACGTAACGCGGAAATAATTTCCGCCGGGGCGGACAGAGTTAGTGCTCAGCGCAATTGTCTGGACAATGGCATTGCTGGCGCGCTCCTGTGTAATGCCGACAATAGAGCGGTTGGAGGGCAGTACAAATGCCTCATCAATACCGATATCACGTTTGCCATAGGCAATGGCAGTCGGATCCTGTGTGGCACAGGCTGTCAGAATAAAGGCCGTAATCAGGAGGGAAACGGGACGCGAAACCAGCAATTTTGCACCCCCTTACGTTTCTTGATACGACTTGTGATCGTTCGCACAATAATGATACGGTTTGAATATGCGCAGATACGCAGTGAAATTTTACCTTTATAATCAATAAAATTTTATGGTTTATAATTTATTAACAACCGCTTAAAAATACATTTTTTGATGGAAGAAAAGCATTTTCTGTGCAGGCAAAGCAAAGGCTGATTTTTAATGCAAAACGGCGGTGAAAGAGACTGCCCGTATCGGACATCGTCTTTCATCGCCGTTATTTATCATTTGCTGGCTTTAGAAGCCGATTGCAGTCCCGTCACCGCGCGGATCAGCACCGCCCTCATAGCCGTCGGCATGTTTGCGGATCGCTTGGGCATGACCAAGAGTACCTTCCCAGCCGCTGGCCATTTTAACCGGATGACCGCGCAGGCGCAGTTCACGGATAACTTCCTCCGGCGTGCGTGACTCCAGCACCAGATCACGCGATACCGTGCCCCATGTGCGTCCCATCAGCCAGCGCGGTGCTTCAATTGCCTGCTGCACGTTGAAGCCGAAGTCGAGCATGCGGGTGAGCATCGCAGCCTGTGTCTGTGGCTGGCCTTCACCGCCCATCGTGCCATAGGCCATTACCGGCTTGCCATCCTTCATCAGCATGGCCGGAATGATGGTGTGGAAGGTGTGTTTGCCCGGTTCCAGCGTGTTTGGATGATTGGCATCCAGCGAGAAGAACGAGCCGCGGTTCTGCATAATAATACCGGTATTACCGGCAATTACAGCAGCGCCGAAGTCGTGATAAATCGACTGAATGTTGGAGACCATCATGCCGTCTGCGTCAGCAGTACAGAAATAAACCGTATCGCCATCCGGTGCACGATGTTCGAACTCGCCGTCGAATTTCACACCCGGTTCGATGTCGGTAAAGCCGCGCACAGTGTCATCATTGATGAGCTGTTTGCGTTTTGCCGCATAGTCCTTGGACAGGAATGTATCGAGTGGAATTTTGACGTGTTTTGGGTCACTCAGCCACTCGTCACGGTCGGCAAAGGCAACTTTAACGGCTTCTACCATATGGTGATAATAGGCGGCTGTGTTGTAGCCCCATGATTTGACATCATATTGCTCCAGCAAGTTCAGAATTTGCAGTGCTGCAAAACCCTGTGTTGCCGGTGGCAGCTGATAAACATCATAACCGCGATAGGTCGAAGTGATCGGCTTTGCCCAATTGGCATGATAATTGGCAAAATCTTCGTAGCGCAGCGGTGACCCCTGTGCTTCGAGCGACTTAGCCATTTCCTGTGCAACGGGGCCTTCATAGAAGCCTTTGCGCGGACCATGTTCTGCCAGATATTCAAAGGTTTTTGCCAGTTCCGGCTGAGCCATAAACTCGCCGTCGCGCTGTGGCTTGCCGTTTGGCAGATAAATGCGTGACATATTGGCATCGGCATTGAGGATGCTTTCATCCGTTACCAGCCAATCGGCGAGCGAGCGGCTCACTGCCATACCTTCGCGGGCATAATGGATTGCATCGGCAAAAAGATCTGCCCAAGGCAACTTGCCGTAGCGTTCATGCGCTAAACGCCAGCCGTCCACAACCCCAGGAGCGGTGAGCGCTGCCAATGCACCGCGCATTGGGATCTGGTCAGTGTGGCCGTGTTTTTTGTAAAACTCACGGGTTGCAAGCTTGGCGGCAGGGCCTGTTGCTTCAATGGCTTCGATTTCAGTGGCTTTGCCGCCTGCAATTAGCAGAAATGCGTCACCGCCAAGACCGGCCATATGCGGGTACACCACACAGAGCGTAGCATTGATGGCAATGGCCGCATCAACAGCGCTACCACCGCGACGCAAGATGTTATCGCCGGAAGCGGAGGCCAGATAGTGCGGGGAGCTAACCATACCGCGTTTGGCGAAAACCGCTGGTCTGCCGGTTCTTGGTCCATCAGCGTTAATCATATCAAACCCTTTATACTATTTTTAAAAGCAGATGACTGATCAGTCACTTACTTAGACTTGGGAGGAAACAGCACGCGCTGTAGCGGGGGGATGATGGCGGCAACACTCAGTGCCACCATGCCGATCGTTGACATCAGGCGCCAGTCATTCGTGGTGCCGAGGCTGACCAAAGGCAGTGCAACCAGAAACAGCACAAATGACACGCTTAAATACGAGAGGCGGTTTTGAAGTATTCTTTTGATCATTTCATTCTGCCCTTATGCGAAGATCATCGACATGATGACAGTTGCAATGCCGGTCAGTACAAAGGCTGCGATTGTCCATGGAATGGTCTTACGCAGGATTGCGCCTTCCTGACCGTTGATACCGGTTGTACTTGCCCCCATAACCACATTGGCAGGCGCAATAGCGTTACCGATTGCACCACCGGCACTTTGTGCAGCCAGAATTGTTGATGGCGGCAGACCTTTGGCTTCAGCCAGATTGACCTGCAATTCCGAGAACAGCACCTGTGAAGACGTGGAGCTGGAGGTGATGAAGGCACCCAGAATGCCGATACCATTGGCAAGAAAAGCAAAGACATAGGCCGGAGCTATCGCTGCAATACCAAGGGCAAGCATGGTGTTCTGACCCGACAGTTTCATAATCGAAGCCATAACGAGGAAGGCAATGATCGGAACGGAAGCCGGAACGGCGCTGGCAAAAAGCCCTTTAACAACGCCCGGCATTTCCTTGCCGGTGGCCTTTGCCCATTGATTGAAATAGTCAAACTTGCGGAAGCAGAACCAGGTGACCAGTGCTGTCACGGTGATCGTGGCACCCGGATGGGCAAACATATGCAGCGGTGAATAGCTGTCAGATGCAGCCGTTTCAACGCCCATGCCTGTAGTAATTGCAGGGAAAGGCAGGCCGAAACTCGGGATATAAAGCCATGCATGCAAACGATCGATCAGTGATGTGGCAAGAGCCAGAATGGTCAGCAGAGCATATGGCGAGAATGCAGCGACGATATCCATCGGCGGTTCGGCACTGTTTTCTTCCATATGTGCTTCTTCGCGCATGGCGGGACGGTCAATAATGGTTGTGTCAGCCTCTTTGTAGCGTGACCATTGGGAGAGCGGATATAGCGCAACCATAGCCAGAGCGGCAGGCAAGAAGGCAGCAAGGATCGGGTCAATAAAGACTACCAGAAACTGGCCGATACTGTGAATGGCAGCGATGACCAGAACGAGTGGCCAACCGGCACGTACGGCCGCGCCACGACCATACATCCATACCACCATAAAACCGCCGAGAACCGACTGGATGGCGATCAGGATTGCCGCTTGCAGCCCCATGGAGAGCGTTGTGCCGGCATCCATTTCGACAACCTGCAAGGTTGCAAGCCAGCCCACACCCAAGGTGCCGTAAAACTTTGCCCAGATATGCGCGATGATCGGAATGGCAACTGCATAAACCGGACGCATACCAAAGGCGACAAGTAGCGGAGCCACAACAGCAATAGGTGTGCCGAAACCATCAATCCCTTGCAGGAAGGAGGTGAAAACCCAGCCGAGTGCGACAATGATAAACAGCTCATTGCGTGACATGCGGGAAATACCGCGCCGCAAGGCATCATAGCCGCCGGACTGGTTCATGATCTGATAGAGCAGCAATGCAGGCCAGATCACATAAAGGATTGGCATTGCGTCCCAGATGCCGCGGGCAGAAGCTACGGCAAGAGCACGTGTCGAAGCTTCAAAGGCAAAAACTGCAATTCCTGCAGCGATAAAAATACCGGTTGTACCTGCCTGCTGCGCAGTCCAGTTCATTCCTACCATAAGTATTATGAGGGCGATGATAGGAATTGCTGCAAGTATCCAATGCAGCAAATCAAGATTTAACGACATTTTTATTCCTGTATTCTATGGATAATATATAGAATTTTCCATATGTTTTTATCTTTGTCATCAAGAAATAATGGAAAAATATTTTTGAACATAAATAATGACAAAATATAAAAATAATTCATTGATCAGGATCAATGAGTTAATCTTTTCTGCACTAAATTTGATGAACTTTTTGTGAAGTTTAAAGCATTGAAAAATAAAACATCAATCAGTTCTGAATTTTAATCATCTGTGCCGGGCGTTTTTCCATTAAAGGTCATGAGTTTTGCATAAATTAAAAATTATTTTTGAAAATTGTTAAAATAAATAAATTTATATTTACGCTCAATTTGGTTAATTTTAATTAATTTTTAACGTTTATATAATGTTAAGTGAAATTTAGTGGTAATTTTGACGGCTTTTTATTAGTTGAATAATCATATTATATTTGCCTGAATTGTTTTATTTTATTTTTATTAATGTAATAAATTTATTTGGGTGTTTTTATGAATTGTTACAGAATATTCACAAATTTATTATTGTGTTCTGTCTTTATTTCATCGGCTCATGCACAAGGATTTACCGGCGGCGGACGCGGTGGCGGCGGCGTTGGCGGCGCTGGCGGTGATTTTGAAATATGGGGCGGGCAGGGTGGCGGGGTTGCAGGCCAACCTGCGGTGCCAAGACCCGCGCCGAGTGGACTTGGCCGTGGTTCGGATGGGGCAAGTGATCCTAATAGTGGAACACAGCCGAATGGCGGCAGGGGTGGGGGAAACGCGCAGTTTATAATAAATCCAGCAGCAATAATAACGGTCCATGTGCAACAAACATCACCTGCCAATGGAGGGGCACCACTCGGGCCTGTCGGGATTAATGCCGGCGGTGGCGGTGGCGGATTAGGGGTGATTATTGAAACCTCGACTTATAATTGGGCGATGCTGCCAGGCACAGTCTTCTCCGGTGGTTCCGGAGCAGAATCCAGCGGATTACGTGGCAATAATGTACCAGCGGCAGGGAGTGGCGGTGGCGGTGTCGGGGTTGTCTTTAATGGCGATATATTAAATTTAATCTCTACCCCAAATACTAACTCTCTTCATGGAGGCACCGGCGGATCGCGGGCAAATTCAAACAATCCGGTGTTAAGGGAAACTGAATTTGGCGGTGGCGGTGGCATAGGGCTGGTCGTTCTGAGAGGAGTTGTAAATAACACCTGGGTTATTCAAGGTGGCGCAGGTGGGCTTGGAGCAGGGGCAGCTTTTGGCGCAAATGCAAATGGCGGCGGCGGCGGGAGCGGCGTTTACCTTTCCGCAGGTACAACTTTTAATAATACAGGGACAATTACCAATGGTTTTGACAGTAATACCACTTTCGATGCTAACCCCGCCGTTATTGCCAAGGGGGATGGCATTACGATCAACAATAACTTTACAATTCAAAGATTGGCACGAGTTAACGGTCAGCTTTCCTCTACACCAGCCCTTTGGTTGGAAGGGAATTTGAATAAAGTTATTAATAGCGGAAGTATTATTACGTCGGGTACGCAACGTGAAATAGCTGTTGAGTTTAACGGCAATGATAATACGATGGAACTTTGGAGTACTTTCCTGTTCACAGCTACTACTATACCTGGGGGAACTACTCATGCTGTCGTTGCCAATGGCACCAATAACCATCTGGTACTTGGTGGTGCCAGTGATGGTGCATTCAATCTCTCGGATATTGGCGCTGCGGGGACGAACAGTTTGTTTCGGGGCTTTGCTGATTATAAGAAAACCGGCACCAGTCTTTGGAGATTGAGCGGTGAGACTGCACATGCCGGAAACTGGGAACTCGAAGAGGGTACTCTGGATCTGCAGGGCAGGATAACAGGTGCTATGCGTGCTTTGAATGGCCGTTTGCAAGGTAACGGTGTGGTGGGCACGTTGACACATGAAGCTGCGGCAGTGTTGTCTCCCGGCAGTAATGGTGCAGGTTCATTTACAGTTAATGGTAATTATGTTGGCAGTGGCGGCTTAGTGGAGTTCAATACGGTACTGGGAGATGATAATTCGGCGACAACACGTCTTGTTGTGACCGGAGACACATCAGGGAACAGTAATGTCAGGGTCATCAATCGGGGGGGCATGGGGGCGCCCACAGTTAACGGCATTAAGTTGATTGAGGTGGGTGGCCAGTCCAATGGTGATTTTGCACTACAGGGTGATTTCGTCACAACAAACGGCAGACAGGCCGTTGTGGCAGGCGCATTTGCCTACACATTAAACAAAAATGCACCTGGAACTACAGATGGTGATTGGTATTTACGCTCAAGTATAACAGATGATCCAGGTCCAGGTCCAGGTCCAGGTCCAGGTCCAGGCCCAGGTCCCAATCCAGGCCCAGGTCCAAACCCAGGCACAGGCACTGATTCCGGTTCGGGACTGAATCCAAGGCCGCTTTTTAACCCCGGTGCGCCTTTATTTGAGGGTGCAGTTCAGAGCATGCAACAGCTGAACCGTTTGCCAAGTTTGCAACAGCGTGTCGGGAACCGTTATTGGAGCGGTGCCTCTAATCGAACAATAGAACAAGGTGACGGACCGTCACCGTCAGATGCCGCACCATCTCCCGACTCCGGAGTGATGGTTGATAATAACGGTGTTTGGGCACGTGTCTCCGGCTCACATAGCAGGGTCGACACTGACATGACGACAACGCAAGCGCGGCAGAAAGTGAATGCAATTGTGCTGCAAAGCGGTCTTGATGGCATGTTCTATGAAGGTGAAACCGGTAAACTCGTCGGTGGCATCAACGGGAACTATGGTCGGGCGACCTCTACGATTACCTCTGTTCATGGTAATGGTAAGGTCACCACAGAGTCCTGGGGGCTGGGCGGAGCTTTGACATGGTATAGTGACAATGGTTTCTATGCCGACGGTCAGGTTCAGATGAACTGGTTTACCAATGAGTATAATTCGACGACTGTCCGACGAGGGCTGGCAAATAACCAGAATGCCTTAGGTTTTGCTGTAAGTGCTGAAGCAGGGCGTCGATTTGACTTGGATGAGTATTGGTCGGTTACACCGCAGGCACAATTAATGTGGTCTTCGGTAGGAATGCAGTCTTTCCGCGATGTGTGGAATAATGAGATCAGTATGAATGACAGTCAAAGCCTGATCGGTCGAGGTGGTGTATCTCTTGATTACCGCAATAGCTGGCAGGGTAATGACGGACAACTGGTTCGCACGAATGTTTATGGTATTGCCAATCTGTATCGGGATTTTAAGAAGGAAACCTCTCTCTTAATTGCGAATACAAATTTTGCAGTACAACATGAACGCACTTGGGGCGGATTAGGTCTCGGCGGCACTTATTCATGGGCAGGGGACAGATACTCGGTCTATGGTGAGGCAACGGCAAATACATCACTGAATAATTTTGGTAAAAATTATGAACTGCTGGGAAATGTCGGCTTCCGCGTCAAATGGTGAATTCATTTAAAAGCTTATTCGGGCGGAAATTATCCGCCCGAATATTTATGCATATTGAGAGAATTTATTTTGTAATTTTTGATGGGTTTCTTCGCAGATTGCTGTCAAATGGGACAGCAAAGCTTCAGAACTGGCAACAACAGGCCGGTTGAGGGGGCGCAAAGCCGACAGCACAAAATCCTGTGCCGGAATAAAAGGTTTCAAAACCAATCCCTGCTTTTCATAACTCAGTGCCGTCAAAGGATTGACGATTGAAATGCCCAATCCTCTCAGCACCATCTCACAAACACTATTGGCGGATTGTGAGGACAGGAACAATCGACGCTGCGTCCCCGTCATGTCAAAAATACGCTCCACACTTAGCCGGTAAGGGTCTTGTGAGCCAAGGCTGATGAAGTTCTGGCCTTCAAAATCCTGCGGTTCCAGATAATCCCGCGCTATAAGCGGATGCTCCGGCGGTAAGACTGCCACGAGTTTAAAGACCCACAAAACCCGCGCTTCGGCGTCTCTCTGGGTATAAAAATCCTCAATAAGGCCAATATCGAAGTTAAAACCTGAAATGCTGGACTGATTGCGTGGATCAACTGTACTGATCTGCAAGGTCAAATCCGGATGGATTTTGCTCAGGCGTGCAATCGCGTCAGGCAGGATTGTCTGCGCAAAAGCGGGTAGGGAGGCGACGGTCAGCACTTCTTCAGAGGCATCACGCAGGCGGTCGATAAAGCCGTTAATACGGTCGAGACCGATAAAGGATGCCTGTACTTCCTCAAATAATTTCAACGCCCGCGCTGTGGGTACCACGCGTTGCAGGCGCCGTTCAAAAAGCGGGAAGCCGATATGTTCCTCAAGGCGGGATAATTCACGTGTGATCGTCGGTTGCGACGAGCCGAGAGCCGCGGCGGCGGCCGTCACCGTGCCGAATTTCATCGTTGCTCTGAAAATCTCTACCTGGCGCAGATTGATATGATTTTTACCCGACACCGTAAATGCCTTATCTGTTTGAGGTGTTATGTTACCAGTTAATATCAAAAATGAATTAAGTTCCAATGATATTTCTATATCAAAGCATAAAGTTTCATGGCTAACTCATAGGAAAAGAAGAGGCTCTCAAAGCGAGCCATAAGGGGAATGACACAAATGGGTGATGAAGCTCATAAATCCCATCCGGCAGCGCGTGCTCTTGAGCAGGCTTTGCAGATGACGAAAGGCGGATTAACGCCGGACAAGGTTTGCGTTGCAGCCTGTCTTTATGATGCGCCTCTGCGTCTGACTGATCCCGGTGCGCTGGTTCATTTGCCGTGGTTTTCCCATCAGGCGGACAAACCGCTTTATCCCGCCAGCGTGGTGAAGCTGTTTTTTCTGAATGCATTGGCTGCATTTCGCGAAGAGGGCAGACTTGCTTGTCATAATGAGGATGAGCGTGCTGCCCGTGAGATGATGGCAATCTCTTCCAATGAAGCAACCGTCTATCTGGTCGGCAGGCTGACCGGTGCTGACGACGGTGCGCCTTTAGAGGGCGAAGCGCTGGCGCAGTGGTGTGCTGCTCGCGAACAGGTGCAGCAATGGTATGACAGCCAGAACCGTTCGGAATTCGCCGGAATTCGTGTTTTGCATGGCACTTATCAGGACAGTCCTTATGGCCGCGCCAAGCAAATCCGTACTGGTAACAATGGTAATCTGCTTACTGCATTATCGGCTGCCACACTGATGCATGACATTGCGCGTGGTGCACGTCCGCGTGCAGACTGGATGATGAAACTGATGGAACGGGAGTTCCAGCGCGGGCAGAGTAATCTCGATCCGGACGGCGATCAGGTCACAGGATTTCTGACTGACGGTATACCGGTAGAGTATAAAGTCTGGTCAAAAGCCGGTCATACTTCATGGACGCGGCATGATCTGGTCTATGCCGAGCGGCCGGATGGCAAGAGTTTTATTCTGTGTGTGATGAGCGAGGGAGAGTGGCCGGCGGCGGATAAAAGCTTCTTGCCGGCTTTTGCGCGTTTGTTTTGTGATTATGCCTTTACAGAGCATAAAGCATTAAAATGATTGTATCATTGCCGTTTTAGGCAACACGTATATACACGATAAAGATCGTCTTGTTTCAACGGAGAACTGAAACGGGACTGATAATGCAAGTACAGCACAGTACAAAGGGGAAGAGATGAATTACCGGTCTGTTATCAAGTCAGCATTTCTTGCTGCAACATTGTCCGTAGCTGCACCTGCCGTTCTGGCATGGGCTGAGACGCCACAATCCGGCGGCACACTGCATCTGGCTGCGCCTTATGGTGCAGCACTGAAAAGCCTCGATCCGCATGTGACATATAATTCGCAGGATATGGCTGTTTCAAAAGCGTTTCACCGCTCGCTCTATTCATGGGATTCAGCCAAGAATGCACCGGCGCTTGATCTGGCAGAGTCCGTGACCACAAGCGAAGACGGTAAGACCTATACCTATAAGCTGTTTGACAATATTTATTTCCACAACGGCCGCAAACTGACCGTTGATGATGTGATCTGGTCCTATACCCGCATTATGGATCCGTCCAAAGGTTATCCGGGTGCGGTACAGGTCGGCACACTTGTCGGCGCACAGGAATATTCTAAGGGAGAAGCCAAAGAGATCAGTGGCATCAAGAAGATTGATGACAATACTTTCTCTCTGACTTTCAAAGAGCTGACCGATCCTTCGACACAGTTTTTTGAAGCTATCACGGCTATCCTGCCGAAAGAAGAAGTTGAAGGCGGCAATTTCCTGTCCAAGCCGGTTGGTCTCGGGCCGTTTGTTTTTGAAAACCATGTTGAAGGTTCAAAAATCTCCGGCAAGAAGTTCGATAAATATTACAAGGCTGACAAGCCTTACGCCGATGCCGTGGATTTCACTATTTCCGGTGATAACAGCGCGCTGGATATGGCCTTCCGAGCGGGTGAGCTGGATGCAACCGTGTTGTCGGAAAATGCCTATACAATGTATAAGGCTGATCCGGAGCTCTCCAAAGGTCTGATCGAAATCTCGGAAGTGTTTACCCGTCATATGGGTTTCAATACCGAGAAAAAACCTTTTGATGATGAGCGCGTGCGTCAGGCTATCAACTATGCGATTGACCGCGATATTATCATTCGCAAGCTCTTGAAAGATAAAGCCTATAAGGCCACCGGCTGGTTGCCTGCAACCTCTCCGGCTTTCGACAAGGATCGTGCGCCTTATGCTTATGATCCGGCAAAAGCAAAAGAGCTGCTAACGGCTGCGGGCTATCCTGATGGCTTTGAATTCACCGCAACTGTGACCGAAGGCAATAGCAGCCTTGGTACACTGGAAGCGATGATGCCGTTCCTCAAAGAAATCGGTATCAGTGCAAAAGCAAAGGTGGTGGATTCCAACACACTGGTTGATGAGATGAACCAGGGGCTTGCTGCTGCATGGTTCCGTTCTGCTGGTACCGGTCCTGATCCGCTGACAACATTGCGTTGTTTTGACAGCCGTGTAAGCCGTCCGGCTTGTAACCGCAGTGCTTTCAAAGATCCGGCATATGATACGATGCTCGATGAAGCAGCAGCAGAAACCGATCCGGCCAAGCGCATTGAACTTCTGAAAAAAGCCGACGGCTATATTTTCGAAAAAGCGCCGGTCTGGTTCAACAACTACAACAAGGCCGTTCTCGCAACCCAGCCTTGGATTCACGGCGTGGATGCCAATGTGACAGAAGCCGCGATTATTGAGGTGGATTCACTTTGGCTCGACGAGAATGCACCGGGACGTAAGTAAGTCTCATGCTGATCTGCAATCCGCTTTGATGCGGGTTGCAGCCATAGACAATGCTACCGGTTTGTGTTGGCTGAACGCAGACCGCTAGCAGCCCCTGTGACAGGGTTTGTCGCGGGAGCGGAGCATGGCGGCCATCAACCGCCCGTTTTTCCTGCATAATTTATGGATATTCCTATGCTGATGGTGATTGGCAGGCGTCTGCTGCAGTCCTTCGTGACAGTTTTTGCGGCAATCACGCTGATTTTCTTTCTCTTCAGTGTCATGCCCGGCACTTTCGTGTCTGCGGTCTCCGGTGATAAGCGTGACATTGATCCTGCGGTAATTGAACGAATTGAAAAAGAACTCGGTCTCAATGATCCGCTGCATGAGCGCTTCGGCCGTTATATCGGCGGTCTGGTGACCGGCGATCTGGGCACGTCCTTTGCCACACAGCGTCCGGTGACAGATATGTTGTCGACCCGCATTGTGGCGTCGTTCCGGCTTGCTGTCGGGGCAATCTTTTTTGCGGTGCTGATCGGTCTGCCACTCGGCTTTCTGGCGGCGGTGCGGCAAGGCACATGGCTGGATACCACGGCGATGATCACGGCCGTGTCCGGCCTGTCACTGCCAAGTTTCTGGTTCGGCCTGATCGCGATGTATTTTGTGTCTCTGCAACTGGGGCTGCTGCCGACCTTCGGCTATGGCAATGGCAGTATCAAAAATCTCATTCTGCCTGCCATCACATTGGGCATCGGGCCAATGGCACTGCTGGCGCGCACCACCCGTGCGGCGGTGCTGGAAACGATGAATGCGGATTTTGTCCGCACGGCGCGTTCCAAAGGCAATTCAGAATTCCGTATCGCGACCAAACATATGGCACGTAACGCTTTTGTGCTGGTGCTGACAACAATTGGTCTGCAATTCGGCTCAATGCTGGGCGGTTCTGTGGTGATTGAAAACCTGTTTGCATGGCCCGGTATCGGCTCTTTGCTGATCCAGTCTGTCTCGATGCGCGATATCCCGACTGTGCAGGGCTGTATTCTCGTGATTGTGCTGTTCTTCCTCGTCATCAATACGCTTGTCGATATCGCCTATCTGATGATCGATCCGCGCATCCGTTACGGTTAAGTGCCATGACACAGCATCATCTGAAATTTCACGATTTTTATGAACAGGGCAGGCAGTCTTGATGTTACGCTCCAATCTTATCATAGGACTTACCATTTTTGTGTGTGTCGCACTGGTCGCAATATTTGCGCCGTGGATCGCACCTTATGACCCTGTCGGGCACTCCAACCTGATGTATGCGGAAGAACCGCCGAGTGCGCAATTCTGGTTTGGTACGGATGAGCAGGGTCGCGATATTTTCTCGCGTATTGTTTATGGCGCGCGGATTTCGCTGCTGATCGGCCTCGCCATTCAGGCAATGAATACCTGTATCGGCGTTCTGCTTGGCCTGTCTGCCGGTTATATCGGCGGCTGGTGGGATGAATTTGTGCAAGGTCTGACCAATCTGATGCTTGCGATCCCGACCATTGTTTTTGCTTTGGCGCTGATGGCGGTTCTCGGACCCGGCTTGCTGAGCCTGTTGATAGCCCTTGGTTTGACTGACTGGGCTTATAGCTGCCGTATCTCTCGTGCGCAGGTTCTGACCCAAAAATCTCAGAACTATGTACAGGCTGCCCGCACCCTCGGCTTTGGCCGGTTCTACATCATGCTGCGTGAAATTCTGCCGAATATCGGCGGGCCGCTGATTGTTGTGGCAACAATGGGTATCGGTTCGGCGATTATGGCGGAAGCTTCGCTTTCCTTTCTCGGTCTTGGCGTTGTGCCACCGGCACCGAGCTGGGGCGGTATGCTGGCGCGTGCCCGTGAGCAACTGATGGTTGCCCCTTGGGTGGCGATTTTCCCGGGGCTGGCGCTGTTTATCACTGTGCTTGGTTTTAACATGCTGGGCGATGGTCTGCGCGATCTGCTCGACCCGCATGGGAGGTCAAAACGCTGATGTCTGATCAACCAATTTTACAACTGGATAATCTCTCCATCGCTTTACGGCATAAGGAACAGGATTATCCTGCTGTTTCCCAGATGAATTTCTCTATTCAGGCCGGTGAAGTTTTTGGTCTGGTGGGGGAGTCTGGTTGTGGCAAGAGTTTGAGTGCGCTGACCATTGCCGGATTGTTGCGGCCACCTTTGCATGTCACGCAGGGGCAGGTGCTGTTAGAGGGGCAGGATATTAACCGGCTTTCTAACAGGGATATGCGACGGCTGCGTGGCGACCGTGTGGCGATGATTTTTCAGGAGCCAATGACCTCGCTCAATCCGCTGATGACCATCGGCGATCAGATCGGTGAAATGTTTGTGCTGCATAAAGGCCTGTCGGTACGTCAGGCGCGGCTGAAAGCCATTGAAGCGCTGGAACAGGTGCAGGTGCCAAGCCCTGAGCGGCGGATAAAAGATTATCCGCATCAGCTTTCCGGTGGTATGCGCCAGCGTGTGATGATTGCCATTGCGCTGGCCTGCGATCCGGCTTTGCTGATTGCTGATGAGCCGACAACAGCGCTGGATGTGACCATTCAGGCAGAAATTGTCGAGCTGATTTTGGAGCTTTGTAAAGCGCGTGGCACTGCGGTGCTGATGATCAGTCACGATCTGGGGCTGGTGGCACGTATGTGTGACCGTGTAGCGGTGATGTATGCGGGGCATATTGTTGAGCAGCGTCCGGCCTCTCAGATTTTTACCGATCCGCGTCATCCTTATACGCGCGGGCTTGTGGCTTCTCTGCCGCTTCTGGGACGGCGGTTGCAGGAAGGCCGTAAAAAACTGACCGAGATCAAAGGTGTGGTGCCGGGCTTGCTGGAGCGTGATGAGGCTTGTGGTTTCGCTTCACGCTGCCCCCGTGCAACCGACCAATGCAGAACCCTTATGCCGCCGGTGACCGCACTGGAAGGTTTAAGTACAATCAGGTGCTATCATCATGACTGAACAGGTTTTTCTTTCGCCCGCCCAAGCGGCTGATGCTGAAGACGTGCTGGCTGTGCGTGATCTGAATATTCACTATACGGTGCGTGAGGGCTTCCGGAAAAAGACCTTGAAGGCTGTGAATGGTGTTGATCTGTCAATCCGCGCCGGTGAATGCCTTGGTCTGGTTGGTGAAAGCGGCTGCGGAAAATCGACACTGGCCAGCGCGATTATGGGGCTGGTGCCTTATACATCCGGTTCGGTTCATGTTGCAGGGCAGGATGTGCCCACAGCCGTTAAAAACGATCCGCTCGCTCAGGCGCGCAATGTGCAGATGGTGTTTCAGGATCCGTTTGCTTCGCTTAATCCACGTCGTTCGGTGCGTGATGCACTGGCTGCGCCTTTGCGATTGCACGGCATGAAAGACAAGGCGGAGATCGAAGCGCGTGTGGTTGATATGCTGACTAAGGTTGGTATGAAACCGGAAGCGGCAGATCGCAGACCGCATGAATTTTCCGGTGGTCAGCGCCAGCGTATTTGCATTGCCCGCGCCTTGATCGTTGAGCCTAAATTACTGGTTTGTGATGAGCCGGTTTCCGCGCTTGACGTGTCGATCCGCGCACAGATTATTAATCTGCTGCTGGAGCTTAAAGACGAGCTGGGCATTGCACTGCTGATGATTTCCCATGATCTGGGCGTTGTTGAGCATATGAGTGACCGGATTGCTGTGATGTATCTGGGGCGTATCGTGGAAGAGGGCGTGTGGAGTGATATTTTCACCAAGCCTTTGCATCCCTATACGCAGGCATTGATTGCTTCCATTCCCGATCCGCTGGCTGCGGAGCGCCATCCACGCCGTATGCAGGGTGAGGCACCGTCGCCGCTTAAGCCGCCATCGGGCTGTGCGTTTAACCCGCGTTGCCCGTCAGTGTTTGATGCGTGCCGACAGGGCGATGTGCCGGAGTTTACGCAGGTGATAGGAAATGCGTCACACCGTGCCAGATGTCATTTGCTGGAGCGGGCGGTCTGATCGCGCCTCTGCATTGTAAATCTTTATTCTGTCCGGAGCGCGGTAAAGGCTCCGGTCATTGCTGCAAAACAGGTTGAATATTATGAGCCAAAATCCGTTTATGGTCGGAACACTCGAACAACCGACAATCGTTGTCCGCACCGGTCAGGACCCGCAAAATCCGCATATTGGTCTGCTGACCATTGATGACTGGACAGTCAAATGCGCTATCGGCCGTAATGGTCTGATTGACCCGCAGCTGAAACGTGAAGGCGATGGAAAGACACCACGCGGACGCCATCCGCTGCGCTATGGTTTTTACGATCCGGAAGTCTTCGGCGATGAACCGCGCAGCTTTGATTTTCCGTTTCTGCCGAAGCCGGAAAACTACCGCTGGGTTGAAGATGCTGATAGCCCTTTCTACAATCAGCTGGTTTTTGAAACCGATGAAACACAACCGTCCCGTCGTGGCGAGCGTCTGTTTGACCTGATTATTCCGGTGGGCTGGAATGATGCACTGCCGGAAGCGCGTGGTGGCTCGGCAATTTTCATGCATACGGCACGGCCTGATTACAGCGGCACCTCCGGTTGTGTGGTGGTCGCCCATGAGCATTTGATGGAACTGGCTCGTCGTGTCCGTCCGGGCATGGTGATTGATATTTCTTCGATCAATGATGTGGTGAAACCACTGACGCCCTTGGTGAACAATCCGCCGAAATCAATCGAAACAGTCACGTTTCATGGTTTGAAACCGGGGCCTCGCCTGATTGTAACCGGCTCTGTTCATGGCAATGAGCCGTCCGGCCCTTATGCAATCAGCCGTCTGATCAGCGAATTCCGCAGCGGACAGCGAGAGCTGGAATGTGGTCAGGTGACTTTTGTGCCGGTGGTCAATGGTCTGGCCTTCCGCAATAATACCCGTATCGGTGACCGCAATTTCAACCGCAACTTGTCGGAAAGTGCAATCCCGCAGGATAATGAAGACCGTGTTGCCAATGTTATCTGCCCGTTGTTGCGCACCCATGATGTGCTGATTGATCTGCATTCCTTCGGCTCGGAAGGCGAGGCATTTGCGCTGTTTGGCCCGCGTGATAATCAGGGTGTGTTGGAGCCTTTTGTCCATGAAGCTGCCGAGAGCAAGCTGGCAAAAGCTATGAACCTGCCGCTGCTGGTGCATGGCTGGCTGCCTGCTCATGAGAAGGCGATTAAGCAAAAGCGTGATGCCGGCGTAACAGAAGGCCTGTCATCGTTGCATGGTGTTGGTACGACAGAATATATGCGCTTTGCCGGTGGCTACGGTGTGACTGTTGAGTGCGGTCAGCATCTCGACCCGAACGGCCCGCAAATTGGCTATGATTGCGTAATCAATGGCATGGTTGTGCTTGGCATGATCAAAGATGCGCCGCAAAAGCTGAAACCGCTACGCGTATTGGAAATCTCCGAGGCTATTCTGGCTGATCATGATGATGATCAGTTGCTCAAACGTTTTGTCACCGGTGAAGCGGTGAACGAGGGGGAAGTCATCGGGAAACGTGCGGATGGTCGTGATATTGTGATGCCGTATGACGGTGCCATTATTTTCGCGAGCCTGACCTCTCCGGCTCATAGTGAATTGTGCTTTCTGTGCAAGGTAAGTGATCGCTTGCAGGATTAGAGCATAATTCCTTAAACTTGGATCAGTTTAAGGTAAAATTATGCTCTAATTTTAAAGTGTTAGAGCGATCTTTGTGTGCCAAGTCTGGCACACGGCGCTCTAAAATGATACTGCACGCCTGTTTGTTTCGACAATGAACAGGCGTGCAGCCGACTTAATGATGCGTTTTTAAGGTGCTTCATGGAATAACCGTTTGCACTGGTCTTCTCAGTTTCAGCAGAACAATTTTACAGGAATGGTTTAAGTATGAAATTTCATGCTTGAATTATTTTTTGTTTTGTGGAGATATTTAGGTGTTTCCGTTAATAGAGAGCTGTTCGGAAACACAGGCGGGAGGAACGGGAATGCGCAACGGAGTGGCAGCACCGGTTTTACAAAACGGAATGGTCAAATCTGGCACCCGTAATTGGGAGCAGGCCTATTCCAATGTGAAGCATGTTGTCGATTCTGCATCTTATCCCCCACTTTGGCATCAAAAATCCAGCCGGTTTCGTGAGGAGCTGCAAGCGCAGAACCGCCTTACTGCGGATGTGCGTTATGGTTCCGCAGAACGCAATCTTCTGGATCTGGTTTTACCGCAAGACCAGCCACGTGGCTTAATGGTGTTTGTCCATGGCGGTTACTGGCTGCGTTTCGATAAATCCTATTTCACACATTTGGCTCAAGGTGCTGTTGCACACGGTTTTGCGGTGGCTATTCCGTCCTATACGCTGTGTCCGCAGGCCGGCATTCCGCAAATTACCTCTGAAATTGCAATGGCGATAATACAGGCTGCCTCGATGGTAGAAGGGCCGTTGCATCTGGCAGGGCATTCTGCGGGTGGGCATCTGGTGGCACGGATGGCAACGACGACAACGCCACTGAACCGCAGTTTGCAACAGCGCTTACGCAAAATTGTGCCGATCTCGGCCGTGACGGATTTGCGGCCATTGCTCAACCTTGAAATGAATAAAGATTTCAGGCTTGATCTGGAGCAGGCGCGTCTTGAAAGTCCGGTTTTGCAAGAACCATTGGCAGGTACTGATATCACCACATGGGTCGGAGCGGAGGAGCTACCGGAATTCGTCCGTCAAAGTCAGGCGCTGGCAAATTTGTGGAGCGGCTTTGATATCCGGATCGATCAGGTTGAGGAGCCTGACCGTCATCATATGAATATTCTGGATGGCCTAGAGCAGGCAGATCATCCGCTGACGCGTAAATTATTATGTCTTTAGAGTATTTCGCATTTTTGTGTTCGGAGTCTGAAAAGCAAGCTTGTAAGTCTTGGTAATTTATTATTGAACTACCCAATAACAATAATCACGAGGGAACATTGATGAAAAAACTGACACTTAGCCTGTCGACTGTCTGTTTCGGGCTCGGACTGGCACTTTCGCAGGCCGCGCAGGCCGAGCCGCTTAAAATCGGTATGATCACCACTCTGTCCGGCGGCGGTGCAGGGCTTGGCATTGACAGCCGTGACGGTTTTATGCTGGCGATCAAACAATCCGGCAATAAAGATGTCACTGTAATTGTTGAAGATGATGCACAAAAGCCTGAACTGGCGGTGCAGATCGCAGACAAAATGGTGCAGAGCGACAAGGTTGATATTCTGACCGGTATCGTCTGGTCCAATCTGGCTATGGCAGTGGTGCCGAGTGTTGTGGCGCAGGATAAAATCTACGTTTCCACCAATGCGGGGCCTTCGGCTTTGGCGGGTGCAAAATGCAATGCCAATTATTTTAATGCGGCCTATCAGAATGATAATCTGCATGAGGCTGTAGGCAATTATGCCAATACGGCAGGATACAAAAAGAGCTTTATTCTTGCGCCGAATTATCCGGCAGGCACCGATGCTCTGACCGGGTATAAGCGCTTTTATAAAGGCGAGCTTGCCGGTGAAGTCTATACCAAAGTCGGCCAGACAGACTATGCCGCTGAAATCGCTCAGATCCGCGCTTCCGGTGCAGATTCCGTCTATTTCTTCCTGCCTGGTGGCATGGGCGTTGCTTTCATGAAGCAATATTCCCAGTCAGGTGTAACCATTCCGGTTACAGGACCGGGTTTCTCCTTTGATCAGGATGTGCTGGGCGCCATCGGTGATGCGGCACTGGGCGTGAAAAACTCGTCGCATTGGTCAAAAGACCTCGATAATGAGGCGAATAAAGCCTATGTCGAAGCCTTCAAAAAAGAATATGGCCGTTTGCCGTCGCTTTATGCCACACAGGGCTATGATGCGGCTAATCTGATCCTGTCTGCTGCTGCAAAAGCCAGCATCAATGACAAGGATGCATTCCGCGCGGCGATGAAAGCTGCTGATTTCAAATCGGTGCGTGGTAAATTCAAATTCGGCAATAATAATCATCCTATTCAGGATATTTATATGCGCGAAGTGATCAAAGAAGACGGCGTTCTGACCAATAAGATCGTGGCAACAAGCTTCACCGATCATCAGGATACTTACGCTAAAGATTGCAAGCTTTAAGCATTACGGATTGTTGCAGCGGATAAAACCGCTGCAACAATCATCACGATCACCGCATTCCCTGCACAATAAACGAAGCTGTATAGAACAGCTTACAGGTAGCTTTTGTGCAGATTTTATAAAAAGCACTCAACAGATCGGACGCGGTTTTGTCTTCTGCACTTTTTATTGAGCAGTTACTAAACGGGCTGCAATTCGGCATTATGCTGTTTCTCATGGCGGCCGGCTTGACCCTGATTTTCGGGGTCATGGGAGTTATCAATCTCGCTCATGGCTCGCTGTTTATGGTGGGGGCATTTGCCTGTGCTGTTGTGGCAACCGCAACCGGTTCTTTCTGGCTCGGCTTGATTGCCAGTCTGATTGCGGCGGCTTGTGCCGGTGCCATTATGGAAATGGTGCTGATCCGCAGGCTCTATAACCGCAGCCATCTGGATCAGGTTCTGGCGACCTTCGCGCTGATTTTGATTTTCTCCGATGCAACACGTTGGATTTTTGGTTCATTCCCGCTGTATCTGGATATTCCGCCATTGTTGCAGGGATCAGTCACTTTGCCCGGTGGTTCACAATACCAGCTCTACAGGCTGGCGATTATTGCTGCAGGTATTATCGTCGCTGTCAGTCTTTATTTCCTGATCGCCAAAACACGCCTTGGTATGCGCATCCGTGCCGGTGAGGCTGATCGTGAAATGATCGGTGCATTGGGTGTTGATATTGCCAAGCTGAATACGATTGTCTTTGCACTCGGTGCAGCGCTGGCCGGCCTTGCCGGTGCCTTGGTGGGGGCCTTGCAGTCGGTGCAGGTCGGTATGGGCGAGCCGGTACTGATCCTTGCCTTTGTGGTCATTGTTATCGGTGGCATCGGTTCGGTCAAAGGCGCGTTATATGGTGCCATTCTGGTCGGTGTGGTCGATACGATGGGGCGCTTTCTGCTGCCCAAACTGTTCACATTGTTTATGGAAACATCTCAGGCGGCAACGGTTGGCACCGCATTGGCATCCATGCTGATTTACATTGTTATGGCTATTATCCTCACCATGCGCCCACAGGGATTATTTGCTGCAAATGGCTGATTTCACAAAATATTCTTTGAGCAGTACGAAAATTGCAGGCGGGGGACAAGGCCAATGAAACGCGAGATAGCTATCAGCCTGTTGTTTGCCTTAGCGCTGCCTGTTGTTGCTCTGATTGCCAATCAGATGGGAGAGACATTCTATATTTCTCTCGTCACCCGCATTGCCATTCTGGCGCTTGCTGCCACCGGACTTAATCTGGTGTTGGGCTTAGGTGGTATGGTTTCTTTCGGCCATGCGGCTTTCTTTGGCATTGGCGGCTATGTTGCCGGTATTCTTGCAAGCCATGCATCGGACGGAACGGCAATTTTTAACTGGTTTTCCGGCAGTGATCAGATGCTGGTGATCTGGCCTGTAGCCATGCTGGTTGCCGGACTGATTGCCCTGCCGATCGGCATCATTAGCCTGCGGACGTCAGGCGTTTATTTCATTATGATTACGCTGGCCTTTGCGCAGATGATTTATTATTTCGCGATTTCATGGCCGGCATACGGTGGTGAAGATGGCTTGTCTCTGGCGATGCGTAATAGTTTCCCCGCTGTGAATACGCTGAAACCGCTGAGCTTCTTCCTGATCGCCTATGCCGTGTTGATGGTCGTGTTATTTCTGTTTTCACGGTTCCGTAATTCCCGTTTTGGTGCGGCTCTTGAAGGCGCACGGCAGAATGAACTGCGTCTGTCATCGGTCGGTATTGCGCCACTGCGTATTCGTCTTGTAGCCTTTGTGCTTTCAGCAATGATCACAGCACTCGCTGGCGCATTATTTGTTGATCTCAATCGTTTTGTCAGCCCGTCGATGTTCTCATGGCATATGTCTGGTGAGCTGATCGTGCTGATTATTCTCGGTGGCACCGGTCGCTTATTCGGGCCGTTAATCGGCGCTGTGCTCTATGTGCTGTTTGAATTTGCACTGGGTGGTATGGTCGAGCATTGGCAGCTCTTCTTTGGTCTGATCCTGCTGGGTGTAGTGATGTTTGCACGCGGCGGTATTATCGGCCTCTTTGCAGGGAAACTCCGTCATGGCTGAACCAATTCTGGATATTCAAAATCTCTGCAAAAGTTTTGGCGGATTGAAGGCGACGGATGATGTCAGTGTGAGTTTGCGTAAAGGCGAAATTCACGCATTGATCGGCCCGAATGGTGCGGGAAAATCGACACTAATCGGGCAGATTGCCGGAACCATTAAACATGACAGCGGCACAATCCGTTTTGACGGGCAGGATGTCGGACAATTACGCGTAACACAACGCGCGCAACTTGGCTTGGGGCGCACTTTTCAGGTCTCTTCACTGATGCCGGAATTCTCTGCACTGCGCAACGTCATGCTGGCTTTACAGGCACGGCAGGGCTCGAGTTTTCGTTTCTGGAAACCGGTAATGAAGGATGCAGGCTTGAGAGATGAGGCCTCAGCTATTCTTGAGCGTGTGCGCCTTGCAGAGCGGATGCATATTACCAGTGCTGAGCTGTCGCATGGTGAACGCCGTCAGCTTGAAATTGCGATTGCACTGGCGCTGCGTTCCAAAGCACTGCTGCTGGATGAACCAATGGCAGGTATGGGGCCTGAGGGCTCCAAGCAACTGACCGGCTTTCTGGATGCATTGCGTGAAGAAGTGCCGGTTTTGCTGGTTGAACACGATATGGATGCCGTTTTTGCTCTGGCTGACCGCATTTCTGTGCTGGTTTATGGCCGTGTAGTTGCCAGCGGAACAGTTGCAGAAATCCGCAGTAATCCGCTGGTGCGTGAAGCCTATCTCGGGGAGGCTGTCTGATGTTGCTGGAACTCAATCAGGTTGAAACATTTTACGGCTCGTCACAGGCACTTTTTGGTATTGATCTCCAGGTTGGCAAAGGCGAAGTCGTTGCTCTGATGGGGCGCAATGGTATGGGAAAAACTACCTCCATTCGCTCTGTGTTTGGATTAACACCGCTGCGGCGTGGTAAAATCAGCTTTATGGGGCGCGATATATCCGCAATGCCGCCTTACCGGATTGCACGGCTCGGACTGGGGCTTGTGCCGGAAGGGCGGCGTTGTTTTCCCAATCTAACAGTTGTTGAAAATCTGCTGGCTTCAGCGCGCAAAGGCGAGTGGACGCTTGAGGCGGTGAATGAATTATTCCCGCGACTGAAAGAGCGTAGTCAGCAACAGGCGAATACTCTGTCAGGTGGGGAGCAACAAATGCTTGCGGTCGGACGGGCATTGATGACCAATCCGGAACTGATTGTGCTGGATGAGGCCACTGAAGGTCTGGCACCGGTGATCCGGCAGGAAATCTGGAAAGCTGTGCGGGAGCTGAAGCGCCGCGGGCAATCCATTCTGGTTGTCGATAAAACCCTGTCGGAACTGCTACCGGTTGCGGATCGTTGTGTGATTTTGGAACGCGGGCGCACAGTATGGCAAGGTAAACCCGATACTCTGACTGCGGAATTACAGGATCAGTATCTCGGCGTTTAATAGTGTAAGTTGTGGTTTTCTATCGTTAAACTATTAAGCAGTTGGAAGATGCTATAGCTTTAGCTATAGATTGCCAATGACTGATTATATTCGCCCAGAACTCACACCACCCGATGGCCATAAAAAAGTATTGTTGCACTCTTGTTGTGCACCATGCTCCGGTGAAGTCATGGAAGCCATGACTGCATCTGGTGTGGATTATACGATCTTCTTCTATAATCCGAATATTCATCCGGAACGGGAATATTTGCTGCGTAAAGACGAGAATATCCGTTTCGCAGAAAAGCATAATGTGCCGTTTATCGATGTCGATTATGACAAGGAAAACTGGTTTGCCCGTGCGCGCGGCATGGAGTGGGAGCCGGAGCGCGGCATCCGTTGCACCATGTGTTTTGATATGCGTTTTGAGCGTACTGCGCTTTATGCTTATGAAAACGGTTTTCCGGTGATTACCTCATCACTGAGCATTTCCCGCTGGAAAGACCTGCAACAGATTAATGGCTGTGGTGTGCGGGCGGCTAATCGCTATGAGGGCATCACGTTCTGGGAATATAACTGGCGCAAAGCCGGTGGCTCTGCCCGGATGATTGAAATCAGCAAGCGGGAAGAATTTTATCAGCAGGAATATTGCGGCTGTGTTTATTCCCTGCGCGATACCAATATGTCCCGCCGTGAGCGTGGCCGCGAGCCGATTGAGCTCGGTAAAAATTATTACGGCAAGCCGGATAATGATGCGGAGTCATGATTTACTGTTTTCCTGATGAAATATTGATGACGTCTCTTGAAAAGCCGTAATCTGAAACCCAAGTGCCAATCTTGATCAATCAGGAGGCTCTCATTAATGCTTTGCCCTATCGATAATACCGAGCTTGTCATGTCTGACCGGCAGGGAATTGAAATCGACTATTGCCCGAAATGCCGGGGTGTCTGGCTGGATCGCGGCGAACTGGACAAGATTATTGAGCGGTCCGTGCCTGCCGAGCCGGTGCGTACGGCGAGCAGGGACGAGCAGCGTTCTGACGAACGTTCCCGTGACCGTGATCATGATCGCGACCGCCGTGATTATGATGATTACGGTCATGGTAAGCCATATCGTAAAAAGAAGTCATTGCTGGGTGAACTTTTCGACTTCTGATCCGAAAAAATTATAGTTGAGAGCCCGTGCTGGAATCACCAGCACGGGCTTTTTTGTTTTTACCATTATAAGCAGCATTGCCTGCACCGTCCGGCGCCTCTGACTGGTCGCATTTCAAAAGAGGTGGCTGGATTTTCTCTTGCTTTTACAACAGGACATTAATTTTGTTCTGTACTTCTAAACTTAAGAAAAAGCAGTTGTCGTCTGAGTTTTTGCATTGTCGGAAATAACGGTTTCGTGTAAAAGGTGACTGTAATTGACATATTTCCTATGCTTTGCTTAGACCTCTGCTTTTGCTGAATTGGTGATTGTTCCGGCCCAGGCATCTTTATTGTTGCACAGGCGCCTGCGTCTGTACGCGTTTAAACGACACTGAGAGCACGCCGATGTTGGCACCGTTTTTGATTATGTTGCGTGAGGGGCTGGAAGCTGCTCTTCTCACAAGTATTATTGCTTCTTATCTGAATAAGACCGGACGATCTTCCTATATGCCTGCCGTCTGGGTGGGTATTTTTCTGGCAATCGCTTTGTCCTTTCTGGCCGGAGCTGCATTGCAGATCATCAGCGCTGAATTTCCGCAAAAAATGCAGGAATTGTTTGAAGCCATTGTCGGCTTTGTTGCGGTGATTGTGCTGATGTCCATGGTGTTATGGATGAAAAAAGCCGCCCGCTCGCTCAAAGATGAATTGCAGCATTCTGTTGAGCATGCGCTGGCTGCCAAATCGGCGACATGGGCGCTGATCGGTATGGTGTTCTTCTCGGTAGCGCGTGAAGGGTTGGAATCCGTATTCTTCCTGCTGGCGATTTTCCAGCAGAGTGAAGGCTATGCAGCGCCGCTCGGAGCTTTTTTAGGAATTGCCGTATCCGTTGTGCTTGGTTTCCTGATTTATCACGGGGGCTTACGTCTCAATCTGCGTCTGTTTTTCCGCTGCACGGGTATCCTGATTATTTTCGTTGCAGCCGGTCTGCTTTCCGGCGCCTTGCGCAGTTTGCATGAGGCGGGCATCTGGAATTATCTGCAGGCACCGGCATGGGATCTGAGCCATGTACTGCCATTGTCCTCAACGTTGGGCACCGTGATGTCCGGACTGCTGGGGTATCACGATACACCGGCGGTTGGTGAAGTTGCGATCTATTTCATCTTCTTGTTTGCAGCCTTGGCGATTTATCTGCGGCCATTGCCTGTTCAAAAACCAGTCAGTGCGTAAGAGGCTATTATGAGTAAAAATCAATCCTCACAGTCCTCTGGCCTGATGAAACTTGCCGTTGTTGGCTCGGCTGTTCTGGCCGTCGCTGCCGGTGGTTTGTTCTATTATGCCACCATTACCAAAAAATCTGCCGGTGATGAGAAACTGATCCCGATTGAGGTTGGCGCAAAAGCCTGCGATCCGATGAATCTGACACTGCCTTCCGGCTTTCACAGTTTTGAAATTCATAACCGTTCTGACCGCCCTGTTGAGTGGGAAATTCTTGACGGCGTGATGGTGGTGGAAGAGCGGGAAAATATCATTCCCGGCATGAAATCCATTCTTCGTGCGCAACTGTTTCCGGGAGAATATGAAATTACCTGCGGATTGCTCTCCAACCCGCGTGGCAAGCTGACTGTAACACCATCTGAACATTCCGAAGCCTCTGCTGCGGCAAAGCCGGATACCCGTGCTTTCATCGGTATGTTGTCGGAGTATAAAGTGTTTCTCGCCATGCAGAGCAATGCCATGCTGAAAGGGGCGCAAACACTGCAAGCCACAATCGAGGCGGGTGATCTGGAAGCAGCACGCACCGCCTATCTGCAGGCACGTGCACCTTATAAACGTATCGAAGTCATTGGCGGACGTTTTGCCGATCTGGCAGCAAAGATTGATCCTGTTGCCACCTATCTTGAAAAGCGTGAAGATGATCCGGCATTTACCGGTTTCCATCGCATTGAATCCGGCCTCTGGGGTGCGAATAGTACGGACGGACTGGCGCCTTTCGCAAGCCAGCTTACCGTTGACCTGAGCACGCTGAAAGACCGTCTGAAGGCTGCGAAACTGATGCCGGATATGCTGTTGCGTAACACCAGCTCTTTCCTCAATCAGCAGGCTGAGGGGCAGATTTTAAGCGGTGATAATGCCTATTCCCATCTCGATCTGACAGATATCAACGCCAAACTTGATGGTGTGGAAAAGACGCTCAACCTGCTGCAACCGCTGAGTGAAAAACCGGCGGTTGACGAGACAAAGGCTGTGATGGCTGCTTTGCAGGAACTGCGCAGTGATCTCGCTAGCCTCTCTGCAGGCGAAATTACACGTTCCTATACAGATATTGATGACGGCACCCGTAAAGCGCTGGCGGATAAGGCAAAAGCCTTGAGCACTGCCATCAGCAAGCTTGCCGCTGCAATCGGACTGGAGTGAATGATGACCAAGGAAACGGATAAATGCCCCTCTGCAAATCGTCGTAATGTGCTGAAAGGTCTGGGGCTGGCTCTGGGTGGCAGTGTTGCAGGGAATGTCACCGGTGCATTTGCCAAGACACCGGCAGCGCCGCAAGCGGTTGAGCATCATGTGACTGATGCACCGGTCGGCAGCAACGGCTTCCATCAGCGCCAGCCTTTTTATGGCATTCATCAGTCCGGTATTACCAATGCGCGACCGGCACATGGTCTGGTCGCATCGTTTGATGTGCTGGTGAAAACGCCGGATGATCTGGAGCGCCTGTTCCGCACGCTCACGCAGCGTATCGCCTTTCTGACACAGGGAGGGACACCGCCGGAACTTGATCCGAAACTGCCGCCTGCGGATTCCGGCATTATCGGACCTGAAATCCGGCCGGATAACCTGACGATGACAGTAGGGCTTGGTGACAGCCTGTTCGAGCATCATCCGTGGTTGCAGCCGCATAAGCCGAAGCTGTTGCAGCGTATGACCAAATTCCCGAATGATGCACTGGTCGCTGATCTGTGCCACGGTGATCTGTCGCTGCAATTTTGTGCTAATACGCTGGACACCAATATTCACGCCTTGCGCGATATTCTCAAAACCATGTCTGACCTGATGTTCCTGCGCTGGAAACAGGAAGGCAATGTACCGGTGATCCCGCCGTCACCGGATGGTGAGGTGGAAAGTGCGCGGAACTTCTTAGGATTCCGTGATGGCTCCGCCAATCCTGATGCCGGTGACAAGAACCTGATGAACCAGCTGGTCTGGGTGGGAGAGGCGCATCAGGAACCGGAATGGGCGGTGAATGGTTCCTATCAGGCAGTACGCATCATCCGCAATTTTGTTGAGCGCTGGGATCGCACGCCGCTGCAGGAGCAGGAACTGATTTTCGGCCGTAAAAAAAATTCCGGTGCGCCGCTCGACGGCACCAAAGAAAGTCAGGCTCCGGACTACAGTAAGGACCCTGAGGGCAAGGTCACACCGATGGATGCTCACATCCGTCTGGCCAATGACCGTAGCCATGCCACGCAGAAGAATCTCATTCTGCGCCGTCCGTTCAATTATTCGAATGGCGTCACCAAGTCCGGACAGCTGGATCAGGGACTACTTTTCATCTGCTATCAGGCTGATCTGGAACAGGGCTTTATCACTGTGCAAAGCAAGCTCGATGGTGAACCGCTGGAAGAATATATCAAGCCGGTCGGTGGCGGATATTTCTATATTTTGCCGGGTGCCGTGAGCGAAAAAGATTACCTCGGCAGTACTCTGGTTGAAGCAATCCGCAAGCATCCGGATAACAAAGTTTAACCCACAGCCGTTTGCAAAAACGGTTGTAATACTAAAAACATGAAGCGTATCAGAAGGACGTCTGTAATGAAGTTTGGATCTTTACTTGCCGCCTCGGTGCTTGCCTCTTGCTTGTCTTTTCAGGCTTTTGCGCAGGATACCACCTATGACCTCGTTGAACCGCTGGCAGAATATAAAATCTATGTCAGTGAAAAAGCACAGAAGCTGGAAGAAGACACTAAGGTCTTTACCGATGCTGTTAAGGCCGGTGATGTAGAAAAAGCGAAGTCGCTTTTTGGCTCCACCCGCCTGAGCTATGAAGCCATTGAGCCGATTGCGGAGTTGTTCAGCGATCTGGACGTTGCAATCGACAGCCGCGCGGACGATTGGGAAAAGGCCGAGCAGGATCCGGGTTTCACCGGTTTCCACCGTATTGAATACGGTCTGTGGGAAAAGAACTCGACAGAAGAGCTGACACCGGTTGCTGACAAGCTGATGGCCGATGTGAGCGAATTGAACAAGCGTATTGCTGATCTGACTTTCCCGCCGGAAAAAGTGGTCGGCGGTGCAGCAGTACTGATGGAAGAAGTGGCCGCGACCAAAATCTCCGGTGAAGAAGATCGTTACAGCCACACTGATCTTTGGGATTTCAAAGGTAACTTTGACGGTTCCCGCAAGATTTTCGATCTGGTACGCCCGCTGATCGAAGCAAAGGAAGCGGAATTCATCAAAAAAGTGGATGAGAACTTCAATACGGTTTCCCAGACCCTTGATAAATACAAGGAAGGCGATGGCTACCAGCGCTATGACAAGTTGACTGAAGCTGACCGTAAAGTGCTCTCCATTGCCGTGAATACACTGGCGGAAGATCTTTCCACACTGCGTGGGAAACTGGGTTTGAACTGATCTGAGTACCATTTCAAAGAAAACGCCCGATATCAGATATGATATCGGGCGTTTTTTATTTGCACTGACTGATTTTGATCGGCTGTTCTGCGGTGATGCCTAATTCATGACATTGACCATTGGCGCAGAGTTTCCACCCGCTGATCGTCTCGCCGGATGCCGCCAGCAAAATCTCTTCGCGCGGCGGAATTTTCGGCACATAATGAAACCAACCGTCTCGCAAAATTGCATCTTCCGGCGGTTCCATACCAGCACCGGAACCCTGTATGCGGGCTTCGGTCAGCACAAAACCTGCCGGTGTAATCTGCCAGTCTTCCTGCCACGGGATTTTCTCGACGCTATGCGTCCATTGCAGCATAAAGGAGGTGGTTGCTATCCGCAGCACACCGGCTGCGGATAATGCGCACAATGCCATCAGGCGGCTTTTAATTGCGGCTCTCTGGTATTCCACCAGTGCCACAGCAGGAACGCTATACAGGCAGCAAAACCGATTTCATCGCTGAGCGGGTAAGTTGCCAGCATCATTGCGGCTGCTGCAAATGCCCAGATACGCTCCCAAATTTTGAGATGTCCGCGCAGGAAGCCGATTGCTGCGGCACCCCACATGACAATGCTGAGCAGAGCCTTGCCGATCATGTAGACGACAGCAGGCCAGAAACCCATGCTTTCCGCCAACGGGCCGCCATCCTGCAACATGATGACAGGTGCATAAACTGCCATGAACGGCACCGCAAAACCCGCAACGGCAATACGCACAGCCTGCATACCGATTTTCATACCGGACTCTTTGGCAATCGGGGCGGCAGCAAATGCCGCCAGTGCGACCGGTGGCGTCAGGTCAGCCATAATCCCGAAATAGAACACGAACATATGTGACACCAGAAGCGGCACATCCAGCATCAACAGGGCAGGGCCTGCAATTGATGAGGTGATGATATAATTCGGGATTGTCGGAATACCCATGCCAAGGATCAGACAGGTGATCATGGTCAGCACGAGCGAGAGGAACAGGGAGTTTTCACCCACGCTCACAATGACGCGCGCAAAGCTTGATCCGGCGCCGGTGAGTGCCAGTACGCCGATGATGACGCCGACAAGCGCACAGGCCACACCAACCGGCAGGGCGTTCTTGGCGCCTTCCGCAAGGCTTTCAAGGCAGAGGCGCAGTGTCTCACGACCACCACGCAGCCCGAAATTGACCAGCACCAGTGCCGTAATCAGCAGCAGGATCAGGGTAATACCACGGATTTCAAAGCCCAGAATATTGAAGCTGGTGCCGAAAGCTGCAGCAGACATCAGACCGAGCGCGACCCAAAACAACACGCGTACGGCCATTGGCATATTGGCAGAGACCGGAACGCCGAGAATGATCAGCGCGGTCAGCCCCATGCCCACGGTTCCGGCGAACAGTGGCGTATAGCCGGAGAACAGCAGCCAGACGAGTGCCACAAGCGGCAGGATCAGATACCAGTGCTTACGCAAGGCGCCGAGCGCACTTGGCAACTCAGCTTTTGACAGGCCTTTTAGGCCAAGACGACCGGCCTCCAGATGCACCATGATGAATACGGTGACGAAGTAGAGGATTGCCGGAACAATCGCTGCTTTCACGATTTCCAGATATGGCAGGCCGAGTGTTTCCGCCATGATGAAGGCCACCGCGCCCATCACCGGTGGCATAATCTGTCCGCCCATTGAGGCAACAGCTTCCACACCACCGGCAAAAGCCGGTTTGAAGCCGGAACGTTTCATCAGCGGAATGGTGAAGGCACCGGTAGTGACCACATTGGCCACACCAGAACCGTTGATGGTGCCCATCAGAGCGGAGGAGATCACCGAGACTTTGGCAGGGCCGCCGCGCGACGAGCCGACTGTGCCCATGGCGACATCATTGAACAACTGGATCATGCCTGCGCGTTCAAGAAACGCACCGAACAGGATGAACAGAAAAATATAGCTGGATGAGACGTAAATCGGCGTGCCGTAAATACCTTCTGTTCCCAGAAACAGGACTTCGACAACCTGTTCGAAATCATAACCGCGATGATTGAGCGGTGAAGGCAGATATTGGCCGAACAGCCCGTACAATAAGAAAATCGCGCAGATTAACGGCAGCGTCCAGCCCATCATGCGCTGCCCTGCCCAGAATACCAGACCAACTGCCAATATGCCGATAACGATATCCTGCATCTCCGGTTCACCGGCGCGGATGATCAGATCATTATAGAATACCCAGTGATAGAAGCTTACAGCAAAGGCCAATATGGCTGTTGACCACATCAACAGTTTTTTAAAAGAACCCTGTGGTGCCGCATTGGCATAAAGTCCGAATAATAACAGCAGCAAAAAGCCGACATGAACGGAGCGTACGACCTGACTTGGCAGCGGCGAATAGGCCGCTGTCCAGAGCTGGAATACGGAAAAAGCGACGGCAATAGCAAACAGCACACGGGCACCGGAGCTGACGCCCCAACCCGGAATGTGCTCGGCTGATTCAACCGCATTGGTTTCTGATGAAGACATGAATTTAAAACCGCGTAAAATGATATCAATAAGCGCAGAAGGCAGCCGCACTACCCGTTTTAGCAACAGATAATGCGGCGCTCATAATTTGCTTCAGACGGGTGTCCCCGCAATTCAAGCGTTGTTATTCAATGCCTTTTTCTTTGTAGTAACGCATTGCACCCGGATGGATCGGGGTCGGGGAAACAATGGTGTTTTTATCAAGCTTGATCATTTTTGCAGCGGAATGTGCCGCAGCAAGCTGGTCGAGATTTTCGAACAGGCCTTTGGTCATCTGATAGACCAGTTTTTCATCCATGTCCGGGCGCACGATCAGGTAATTGATCACCGATGCGGTAGTTACGTCTTTGTCCTGACCGCTATAGGTATTGGCCGGAATTGTGTTGACCAGATATGGTGCACCGATTTTTTCTATAATATCGGCAGGCACTTCTACCACATTGATTTCAACCGCATTGGCCAGATCGCGCAATGATGCAACACCGAGACCGGAGGATTGCAAAGTGGCATCCAGCTGGCGGTTTTTCATCAGCTCAACAGATTCTGCGAATGGCAGATATTCCACTTTGCCCAAATCGTCATAGGACAGGCCGGCGGCATGAAGAATGGTTTTCGCATTCAGCTCGGTGCCGGATTTTGGCGCGCCAACAGAAAGACGTTTGCCCTTCAGATCAGCCAGCGTTTTGATGCCGGACTCTTTGGAAGCAACGATCTGCACATAATTCGGATAGATTGCAGCGAGCGTGCTGATATTTTCCAGCTTCTTTTTGAAACCGGCTTCTTCATTGCCCTCCCATGCGTCACGCAGGGAGTCGCCCAGTGTAAAGCCGAGTTCACCGCGTCCGCTATTGATCAGATTGATATTTTCAATCGAGGCTTTGGTTGCCTGCACAGACGGACGGGCATTCGGAATACCGGAATAAATTTTCTCAAGCGCTACACCCATCGGGTAATAAACACCGCTCGTGCCGCCGGTCAGAATATTGATAAAGTCCTGTGCTTTGGCTTCTGCCGCAGCAAATGTCATTGTGACGGCTGCAAATGCCGACAAAAGTGTCTTTTTACCCAAATAACCCATGAAATCCTCCATATTCATTTCAGGCCGGTTCTCCCGCAAAATCAGCTGGTTAAGCTATCTGCACCGGTTCTGTTTCTGCACTGATAATCTCAAAGCAGTTATCAACAATCATTGCGAAGATTGCTCGTCTTCGTGAAAAAATGTAATGCCTCTAAAGTATTAGATTCATTACATTACATGAAAATGCTGATCGCAATTCAGGCGTGATCTTTTATGAACTTGGCTGTCTGTGCAACTAAAAAATAGAATGACTGTTTTTTGATTTTTTGAAATCCGGCATATTCATTGCTAATCAATTGATTTTATTCAGTATGCTTTGTCATTCTCTGTGTGCATAAAATTATACTCAAACTTTGTTGTTCAGCAGGAATAGTTTTTTCGCAAAGCTTGCGGTGCCACCTTAAAGCCGGATATAGCTGTTAGATGTTCACATGAACGGTGCGCGGAGGAAATGCGCTGTTCTGACATTGTGGACGAAGCATAGAGCGGTTCCGTTAAAACGGTTGTTGAACCGCTCTATCTTTTTGTTTCTAAGCACTTTTGCTGGAAATGCTTTAATGGGAGTGAGAAATGAACGGTGCTGATAGCCTTTGCGACACCCTGCTGGCGCATGGGATCGATGTCTGTTTTGCCAATCCGGGCACATCAGAAATGCATTTTGTGGCAGCGCTGGATCGCAAGCCGCAAATGCGCTGCGTATTGGGTCTGTTTGAAGGCGTGGTAACAGGTGCAGCCGACGGCTATGGCCGTATGGCAGACAAACCGGCAGCAACTTTGCTGCATCTGGGCTCCGGCCTTGGTAACGGCGTTGCGAATTTACACAATGCCAAGCGTGCAAAAACGCCGATTGTGAATATTGTCGGCGATCACGCCACCTATCATCTGAAATATGATGCGCCGCTGACCAGTGATATTGAATCGCTGGCACGTCCGGTTTCCGGCTGGGTAAAGACGTCTAAATCCGCCGATGACATTTCCGCAGATACGGCTGAAGCTTTTGCCGCAGCGTGTAATGCACCGGGGCAGGTGGCAACGCTGATCCTGCCTGCCAACACCGCATGGACAGAAGCGCCGCAGCAGATTGTGCAGCCTCTGACCCGTCCGGAACGTCGCAAAGTCGATGCTGATGCCGTACGTGAAGCGGCTAAAGCGCTGCGCAACGGTAAGCGCACGCTCATCCTGCTTGGTAATCTTGCACTGCGCGCGAATGCGTTGGAAATCGCCAGCCGTATTGCTCAAAGCACCGGTGCGCGTTTGCTGGCGCAGCAATCCAATGGCCGTATTGAGCGCGGTGCAGGTCGTGTTGCTGTTAATCGCGTGCTGTATCGTGTGGATGATGCACTAGCTGATCTGGCGGATATTGAACAGGTTGTGCTGCTCGGAGCGAAAATTCCGGTCGCTTTCTTTGCCTATCCGGGCAAACCGAGCATTTTCCTGCCGGAAGGTTGCGCTGTTGTTGATTATGCCAGTGAAGCAGATGACCAGCTTTATGCTTTGCAGGCACTGGCCGATGAAATGAATATTCCGGCATCTGTCACACCACTGCTCAATCAGCGTGGTGAGAAAGTCATGCCGACCGGTGTGCTGGATGATGACAAAATCAGCGCCATTGTTGCATCGCTGCTGCCGGAAAATGCGATTATTGTTGATGAATCCATTACATCAGGTCGGGAAATGTTCGGTCTGACACAACAGTCAGCGCCGCATGACTTTCTGCAGCTGACCGGTGGTGCAATCGGTATCGGTCTGCCGCTGGCAACCGGTGCAGCTGTGGCCTGTCCTGACCGTCAGGTGGTGGCGTTACAGGCAGACGGCAGCGGCATGTATACGATGCAGGCGCTGTGGACCCATGCCCGTGAGAACCTGAATATTATCACCGTCATTTTCGCCAATCAGCGCTATGCGATCCTGCATGGTGAACTGCAGAATGTCGGTGCCGGTGCACCGGGACGCAACGCACAGCGCATGTTCGATCTGGTCGAACCGACAATTGACTGGGTAAGCCTTGCCAAAGGTGTCGGTGTTGAAGGTGCCCGTGCGACAACAGCAGAACAATTTGCTGATTTGTTTGCCGCAGCAAGCAAGCGCAAAGGCCCGTTCCTGATTGAAGCGATGATTTAAAATAATTGTGGCAGGGTTAAGCCCTGCCACAACTCTCACACTTGAGTAGCTTTTTCAGAACGCTCTTTAATGACATTCAGCACGATGGAATGAAAATCATTGAGGAAGATCTGCCCCCACCAGTCGCAATAAATATTGATCGGCGTTGCGATGCGATATTGCGTTTTGAGGGTCAGGCGCGTGCGGTTTTCATCAATTGGTTCCAGCGAATATTCACCATAATCCAGTCCCAGATAGTCGCTGTTGACGCTGATATGCGCTTCCACCGCCTTGGGAATTGACGTGTCGCTGAAACGGAAATCCCAGCGCAGATAGCGGTTTTCCTGCCAGCCGGTGATAACCTCTTCAAAATTAACACCTTTGCCCCATTTCAGATGGCGCACGGCACCAACACCGGAACCGGTGATACGGGCATCTTCGGGTTTCGGCACGCCGACAATACTGTGGCTGAAAGTCATACCTAATTCGTCAGGACGAATATCAGGAATTGCCAGTGTATTGTTCCAGATCACATGGGCAGGCGCGTTAATTTCAATCACTGTGGTGACGGAACTGAAGTGATCCTGATATTCAATCTGATTTTCCAGCGGCAGAGCGAGGAAAGGCAGTGCAATCACGAAAGTGACACTGCGTTTGGAATGATACTGACGTAAAAACCGCATGGTGGTATAAACACCAAGCGCCGTGCCTGCAAAGAAAAACGGGGCAGCCATGGCCACACAAATACCAGCCTCACCAAAGATAATCATTGAGATAAGGATAAAGCCGAGCATGCAAAGCATGGCGGTTTTCATATGCTTGCGGATACTGCCAGTGCCACGCGGATCTATCTGAATAATCAGCAGGCTGGTGATTGCCATCGGCATGAGGATCAGGCCGGTGATAAAGGCCATCCCGCTACCCTCTCGTATCAGCCAGATGAGAATGTATAGCACCACCGCATAGAGCGTTGTTACGAAGATACTCAGCCAGAAACGGTCGGATGAAGGTTCTTTATGATTTTCAGACATAGGGTTTCTTAGACCAGCTTGGGCGGGCAGGACAACCGCCAAGGCTTGTCCCTTGCAAATAAACTTGCTAGAGCTTGGAGGAATGACACGGGGTGTCCTGTTTTACAGGGCTGAGATTTTAAACCCGTTGAACCTGATCCAGCTCATACTGGCGAAGGGATGTCTGTGTGCCCAGCCGTATCACTGCGGTGCAAGCCCTTATTCCCTTGGCCGGCCATTTCTTAAGGCAAGGGAATTATCATGTCTGAACCAGTCCTTCTTCCGCTTCATAAGCAGCTTGTCCTCGTTACCGGTGGTGCGCGTGGCCTTGGACGCGACCTTGTGAAAGCCTTTCTGGGCGAAGGTGCGCGTGTTGTGATCAATTATCACACAAGTGCAGATGCTGCTGCAGAACTGGCAGCACTGACACCGGAAAAGGCACTGGCATTGCAGGCCGATGTGACGGATGCGCATGCTGTGCAGGCACTTTTTGCCAAGGCGCAACAACATTTTGGTACGCCGGTTACAACTGTGGTCAATAATGCTTTGCCTGTATTCAGCTTTAACGGCGATGCCCGTGCCCATGCGGATGTTATCAGCTGGGAGCAGATCAATCAGCAGATGGAAGGCATTGTGCGCGGCGCACTCAACACGACGCAGGCCGCACTTGCCGGTATGGAGCAGGCCGGTTTTGGTCGTATCATCAATATCGGCACCAACCTGTTTCAAAATCCGGTTGTGCCGTACCATGACTATACTGCGGCTAAAGCGGCGCTGCTCTCGCTGACCCGTACTTTGGCGCAGGATCTGGGTGAAAAGAACATTACAGTGAATATGTTGTCCGGCGGTTTGCTGCGTACCACCGATGCCTCTGCCGCAACACCGGAAGCCGTGTTTGATTATATCGCCTCTGCCACGCCGTTGCGCCGTGTAACCACGCCTGCGGAATTTGCCGATACCGCACTGTTCTTTGCGTCACCATGGGCGCGTTCCGTGACCGGTCAAAATCTGGTTGTTGACGGCGGATTGGTGAAAAACTGATGCGGGAAATGCACCTTAACCTGTTTATTTTCGGTTGCGGGCATCATCGCGCGGCATGGCGGCATCCGCAATCAGCCGTCGAGCAGCTCAGTGATATCAGATATTACACAAATCTGGCGCAGACTGCCGAGCGCGGCAAATTTGATGCGATTTTCTTCGCCGACTGGCATGCGATTGATAATATTGCGGACGGACCACGCAGCTATTTCGACCCGCTGACTTTGCTGGCTGCATTAGCGGGTGTAACCGAGAAAATTGGGCTGATCAGCACGGTTTCCAGCACATTCACAACGCCTTTTCATGCGGCGCGGACACTGGCTTCGCTGGATCATTTGTCGAAGGGGCGTATCGGCTGGAATGTCGTGACCTCAATGTTTGACAGTGAAGCACGCAATCATGGCTATGAGAGCATGCCACCACATGAGTGGCGGTACGGCCGCGCGGCAGAATTTATCGAAGCGGTACAGAAATTGTGGGATTCATGGGATGCGGATACGATTACCTGTGACCGCTCCGGTGATTATGCCCGCAAAGACGGCTTGCGAGCGATCCACCACAAAGGTGAGCATTTTACCACACAAGGGCCATTGACGATCCCGCGCCCGCCGCAGGGGCAACCGGTATTGTTTCAGGCAGGCGCATCCGATCAGGGCAGAGCCTTGGCGGCAGAAAAGGCAGAGGCAATCTATGCGGTGGCTTATGATCTGCCCGCTGCACAAGATTACTATCGCGATATTCAGCGCCGTGCAAAACTGGCGGGACGGAGTGCTGGCATACCGGTGATGCCGGGTCTGGTGACCTACGTGGCTTCTACACAAGCAGAAGCGAAAGCCAAGCAGATGGAACTCGACGAATTGCTGCCGACAGCGGATTCCTTGCGCCAGCTTGGCATGTTTATCGGGCAGGATTGCTCGGGCTGGGAGCTGGATGCGCCGGTGCCAGCCTTGCCGCCACTCGAAGATTTCACGGGGCCGAAGGGGCGCTATGCGACCATTCTTCGGATTATTGAGACGGAACAGCCGACATTACGGCAGTTACTCGGCCGCTTAGCGGCAGGTGGCGGACATTGCACAATTGTCGGTACACCTGAGGCAATTGCGGATCAGATGGAATTATGGTGGCGTAATGAGGGGGCAGACGGTTTCAATCTGATGCCGCCGTCCTTGCCGTCTTCAATTGAAGATTTCGTCGAACAAGTGGTGCCGGTTCTGCAAAAACGCGGCTTGTTCCGTAAAGATTATCAAACAGATACATTGCGCGGGCATTTGTCTTTACCGCTCACAGATAAGCCATAGATGACCCTCAAACGTGACGCTGATAATAATGAAATGATTTGGCGGGTGGCAATAATTACATCCGCCAATAAAGGATAAATGAATGTTCCGGTATTCCACTGCAGCCGTAATAGGCCTGCTGCTTTCTGTTGTGTCATTTTCTGCATCTGCAGAGGAGCAAAACATGCTTAAGCGGGCTGATGGCAGTGTGATCAACTGGTATCTGGAAAAGCCGCAGACAACAGAGAAAACAGGTTTGATCATTCTGGCACAAGGCTCTGGCTGTCAGTCTGTGACTACAAGCGAGAATATCAAGCTGGCGCGCTCGGCATTCCCGGAATTGACCGCCCTGACAGTGGATAAATACGGCGTTGAAACCGGTGACAATCCGCCGGATTCTTTTGACAAGGGCTGCTCAGCCACTTTCCGTGCTCATCACACGATGACGCAGCGTGTTGAGGATTATCTGCAAGTGCTGGAGAGCCTCAAACAGGCGCCATGGTGGAATGGCCAGCTGGTGTTGTTCGGCGGTTCTGAAGGCGGGGATATTGCAGCGCGGCTGGCCGCTAAAACCAAGGCGGATGCGGTGATCCTTATGTCGACCGGTGGCGGTACGAGCTTCGGTGAAATGGTCAAACAGTCGATGGAAGGCGAAATGCTGCTCAACAAAGTGCCAAAGGAACATTGGCCGCAAGTTGATAAAGAATTCGCTCATGCGAGAGCCAATCCGCAAAGCAACGAGAAATGGGCAGGTTCCAGCTATCGTTTCTGGGCGGATGCCATTGATCACCGGCCGGTTGATGCAATGTTGCAGTCCGACGCCGCCTTACTGCTTATTCAGGGCAGTGCTGACACGTCAACGCCGGTAAGCAATGCACGTATGACACTGGATGCGTTTGATAAAGCCAAACGCTGTAATCTGACATATTGGGAATTTGCCGGTTATAGCCACGGGATGCAGGATGCACAGGGTGTCAGCCGTATGGCTGATGTGCTTGCGCAGGCCGGTTTCTGGCTCAAACAGCAACTTGCAAACGGCAAGCCGTCTGTCTCTTGCACTCCAGCCAAATAGTCCAGAGTTGGTTTGTACAGGGCAAAACCAGATGGCTTTGCCCTGCATTAATAGTTTTGGCGGTCAGAGCAAACGGTTATTGAGGATTTTATCAATCAGTCCCCATTCCAGTGCTTCTTCCGCGCTCATAAACCGGTCACGGTCCAGTGTTTGCTCGACCTCTTCATAGCTGCGGCCGCAATGTCTGGCGTAGAATTCAATAACGCGATGCTTGGTTTTGCGCATCTCTTCCGCCTGAATGAAAATATCCGATGCCTGCCCCTGAAAACCGCCAAGCGGCTGATGCACATGCAGGCTGGCATTGGGCAATGCTGCACGTTGCCCCGGTTCTCCCGCCATCAGCAGAAACGACCCCATAGAACGCGCTGTTCCCATACATAAGGTATGCACCGGTGCGTGAATATAATGCATCGTGTCATAGATGGCCAAACCGCTGGTGATTGAGCCGCCGGGGGAGTTGATATAAAGACTGATCGGTTTCTTCGGGTTTTCAGCTTCCAGAAACAGCAATTGTGCGCAGACCAGCGCCGATATTGTGTCATTGACCTCACCATTGAGGAAAATGATCCGCTCGCGCAGCAGGCGGGAATAAATATCAAAAGAGCGTTCACCCAGTGCCGATTGTTCAACGACCATAGGGACGAGTTGCATCATCTCGCGCATCGGCAAGCTCCGTTTTTCAATGATTTAAAATTACGCTGTTTTACGCGGCACGCATGACGGATTGCAGATTGGTGTTCGCCGCCTGCGGTTTCAGATGCAGGCGCGCATCATCAAGTTCATGGATAATGGTGAGGCTTGTACCGCCATTGTCATTTGCTGCAATCTGGAATGTAACGACACTTTCGAGAAAGGGCGGTTCTGCCTCCCGCATCCGGTAGGAGGCTTGTTTTTCCGGTATGAGTACTACCGGCTCGGATTGGGATAAATCCTGTTCCGGCAGCCAGTTCGCCCGTAACTCAGGAATACTGATAGCGCGCCAGACTTTTTGCGGGCTCGCATCCAGTTCATATTCAATGATAAGTCGGACAGCTGTTTCGCACTTGTCTTTTTGTATCATTGATCCATATCCTTGAGCAGGGTTTTCAAAGCATCAATACGAGCAGGCCAGTAGGTGCGGTATTTTGAGAGCCATTGTGCAATAATTGCCAAACCTTCCGGATCGACTTCATAATTCACATAACGACCCTGCCGCTGTTCTTTAATGAGACCTGCGCTGCGCAATACGGCAAGATGTTGGGATATCGCCGGTTGGCTGATATCCATACCTTCTCGCAGAGAGCTGGCATTCATACTACCGGTTGCCAGCTTTTCGTAAACGGCGCGGCGTGTCGGATCGGCAAGCGCTTTGAAGATGTCATTTTCGTTCATAGTCATCACATAAGTCAATACTTATGTGATTCGCAAGGGCTTCCATTAAAATTCCGAAATTTTCACCATAAAACATATAAAACGGGATGTGCATAAATTCCTATATACGAACAAGTAGATATCGTTATATTATTCTAAATTACCAAGGAGAAATATAGTGTTGTTCAAGCGTATAGCTATCAGTTTGATTCTGATTTTTACGGTCATATCCGGTGCTGCAGCACAATCACTTTCTCAGCCGGCGAATAAGCCGATATTGGTGATTTCCGGTGCGATCGAAAATAAAAACAAAGAGAAAACCGCGGAATTCGACCGTGAAATGCTCATGGCGCTCGGTCTGCAGGTCGTTGAAACCACTAATCCATGGTATGATGGCAAAACACGGTTTGAAGGTGTGCATCTTGGTCAGTTGATGAAACTGGTTGGCGCCAAAGGAACAGTGATCCGAATTGTGGCGCTGAATGATTATGTGACAACAATTCCTCTGGATGATTTCAAAAAATTCAATGTGATACTGGCTATGAAACGCAATGGTAATTTTATTACTGTGCGAGATAAAGGCCCGCTCTTTGTTATCTACCCGTTCGACAGTGATCCGCAACTGCAAAGCCAGACCTATTATACGCGATCAGCGTGGCAAGTGTCTGAAATCATCGTCGAATAGGGGCTGTATGTGAGGCGCATACTCGGGGTCATTATTTGTTGTTTCATGCTGGCAACAGGCTATATCGCCTATGTCATTGCTGAACGGCAATCATCCCTGCAAACATTTTTGCGTTATAATGACTCCTGGGCGATCAGTCAGATGTTATCGGAATATCTGCGTCTTGAAGAACGGCTTGCCGCTTTTGCTTTGGGGGCAGAAGGGGCCGATCGCGATGAAGTGCAACTGCGGTTGGATATTATTTTCAGCCGCCTGGAAGCGATGGAACAGGGCACCTTACAGGATTTTATTGAACGGAACCCCGAACATTCCCAACTGATTACAGACCTACGCGATCTTTTGGCGAAAATTGACAGTCAGTTTGCTGAGCTTGATGCAGAGAAAATTAAAGCGCTGCTGCCGGAAATGAACCGTTTTGACAAGCCGCTGACAGCGCTTGCTTCGTCTTCCGTTGCCTATGATGTCAGCGTGATTAATAATGCGCAACAGGAAGTGCGGCAGTTACATTTGATCTATACGGGTGTTGCAGGCGGGCTGATCATTTTTGGGATTGCGCTGGTTGTTTTGCTCATGCGTCAGAATGTGTTGCTGAACCGTGCACATGGCCGCATGCAGCGCCTGACAGAGAATTTGCAGGAAGCTTCCGGCGAGCTGAAAACACAAAATGACCTGCTGGAACACTCCGCCCATCATGATGCACTGACAGGTCTGCCTAACCGCGTTTTGTTTCGCCAAAATCTTGAAGCCCGTATGCAGTTTTCGCGCGACGGCGGACCAGTTGCTGTGGTGCTGTTATTCGACCTTGATGGCTTTAAAGACGTCAATGACACGTTGGGGCATGATGTCGGCGATCTGTTGCTGCAAGTGGTGGCCAGCCGGTTTATAGCATCCAGTGAGAAAGGTGACCTCATTTGCCGTCTGGGCGGTGATGAGTTTGCAGTGATATCTGCGGATTTATGTCCGGTTTCTGCCTATGCCTATGCCCAGCATCTGATGGAGGTTATCAGCCTCCCTTATCAGATCAATGATCATGAGATTAAGATCGGAACATGCAGCGGTGTTGCAATTTTCTCCGATGAGCCGGAAATGGAAGAGCTGTTTAAGCACGCTGACCTTGCGCTTTATGAAGCAAAAGCCATGGGAACCGGCCATATTTCGATTTTCCAGCCTTATATGCAGACGCGCTTGCTGGAGAAAAAAGCCTTTGAAACCGATTTGCTGAATGCTTTGAAAAACAATGAAATGGCGGTTTTTTATCAACCGCAGGTCAATACCTATACGCGCGAAATTTGCGGCTATGAAGCGCTGTTACGCTGGAAACATCCGCAACGCGGTTCAGTCTCACCGGCTGAGTTTATTCCGGTGGCAGAGAAAATCGGCCTGATCCATGAACTGGGAGACTGGGTGCTCAAAGTGGCCAGTGAAGAGGCTGCGAGCTGGCGCGAGCCGCTCAAAATTGCGGTGAATCTATCGCCTTTTGAGTTTATTGCGCCTGATCTGGTACAGCGCGTTGAGGCGATTTTGCGTGAAACCGGCCTTGCTCCGCAACGTCTGGAACTGGAAATCACGGAATCTGCTCTGCTCAATAAAAATGAACTGACATTGCAGGCGCTTCGCGGCTTTAAAGCCATGGGTATCCAGATTGCGATGGATGATTTTGGTACTGGTTATTCCTCACTCGGCAGTCTCAGCAGCTTTCCTTTTGACAAGATCAAAATTGACCGCACCTTTATCCATGATCTGACAACCAATCCGGATGCACGGGCTATTGTTGAGCTGGTGACAGGTATCGGCCAAAGCCTTGGTATGATTACCATCGCGGAAGGTATTGAAACCGAAGAAGAACTGGAATGTCTCAAACAGGTCGGCTGTGATCAGGTGCAAGGCTATCTGTTCGGGCATCCCGTCCCGGCCTGTGAGCTTAAACATCTGCAATAATTAAATTTATACGTTAAAAATATACTATATCTCATAGATATGTTATGTCCCGCATCATCATGGAGCGGGGGTAGCCGGAGATTTATGTTTACTCCTGACATCTCTGAAATTTTCAAGTGTCAAAGGAGAGCCACCGTGAACACCGTCACGTTACACGGAATTAAAATCCCATTATTGCCGGATGAGGTTTCTCCCGTGATCTGGCAGGCGATTGTCAGCGGACGCTATGAAGCAAAAGAAGCCAAATGGGTGTTTAAAGCTGTCAAACGCGGTGATCGGGTTCTGGAGCTTGGTTCCGGCATCGGCGTGATCACATCTTTGATGGCGACAGTTGCGGACGTGCAGATCTGGGCTTTTGAAGCCAATCCTTCAACCGCAGACCTTGCGCGCCGTGTGATTGATCTCAACACCACCGGCAATGTGTCTTTATCGCAAGGTATTCTGACGGCAGGTGCACCGGCAGATCATTGTTTTTATGTGCGCAAAGATCTCTGGATGTCCTCGATGGATAAAGATCAGGGGCCTTATGAGCATGAAATCTCGCTGGCTTCTGCCAATATTGATGATTTTATCGCGGAACATAAGATCAATGTTCTGGTGATGGATATTGAAGGTGCTGAGCGCGATTTGCTGCAAAAGGCCGATCTGAACGGTGTTGAGCGTATTTTCCTCGAACTTCACGACCATCTTTACGGTTTAGCCGGTATCCGCGATATGACACAGGCACTGGCGGCAAAGGGCTATGCCTATGACCCGCGCGGTTCTTACGGCCCTTGTGTTCTGTTCTCCAAAGACGATGCTGTTCGTGAATATGAAGACGATGACGCGGAAACTGCGATTGCCTGAGCAACAGGCCAGCCAGTTTTAAAATACAAAACGCCCCCAAAATCATCAGTGCTTTGGGGGCGTTCTCATTATTTGATTTCGTCTCCGGTAACCGGACCTTCCCAGTTTGGTTTCCAGCCAAGTTCAGGAGCCACATATTTGGCGAAAGACTCCAGAATATGCAGGTTATATTCCGGCCCGAGCTGGTTCGGAATAGTCAACATCAGGGTATCGGCCAGAGCAATGGCGCGATCTTTCTTCAGCTCTTCAATCAGCTTGTCCGGCTCTGCCGCATAGGTGCGTCCGAATGTTGAACGGAAACCATCGATCATGCCAACGCCGTCATGTTTTTCGCCCGCATTGCTGAAATAAGCTGCATCCTGCGTATTCACGATCGGGAAAATGCTGCGGCTGACCGAAACACGCGGTGCGCCCTTGTGATCGGCTTGACGATAAGCTTCGCGGAAACGAATGATCTGCTCCGCCTGGAGCTCATCAAAAGGCATGCCTGCATCTTCCGTCAACAAAGTCGAGGACATCAGGTTCAGACCTTGCTGACCTGTCCATTCCGCACTTTCCCTTGTTGCCGAACCCCACCAGATATGATCACGCAATGTGCCTGAACGCGGCTCAATCGGCATTAACTGACCGCCGCTCATGCTGCGCTCACCTTTGGCCAGAGGTTCGCCATCAATGGCACGCATAAACAGATCAAATTTCGGGCGGGCGATATCTGCACCACGCGGATCAGTTGAACCGGTATAACCAAAGGCTTCGTAGCCGCGTACCACTGTTTCCGGTGAACCACGACTGATGCCAAGGGCAATACGTCCGTCTGCGAGAATATCGAGCGCGGCAGCTTCCTCCGCCAGATAGAGCGGATTTTCATAGCGCATATCGATAACGCCGGTACCAACTTCGATATGTTTGGTCTTGGCTGCGATTGTTGCCAGTAATGGCATTGGTGATGCCTGCTGACGGGCAAAGTGATGCACGCGGAAATAAGCACCATTTACACCGAGTTCATCAGCACCGACGCCAATATCAACAGCCTGTTTCAGCATATCGCTGGCTGAGCGGGTTTGTGACCCTTGTGCGTTTACGTAGTGACCAAAACTTAAAAAACCAAAGGCTCTCATGGAATGTCTCCTGCCGCCAAAGCGGTTTCAATAATTGTTGGTCTGGATATAGTATGGACAGGGAACGGAGACAAAGCTTGCAAATAGGACACTGTGTTCACCCTGTGGCTTCTGCATGAACCACAAGGTGCTGTTAATGCTCTTACTATGAACGGTCTTATTGTTTTTCAGCGATGACGCGGCGGCGTTTTTGATCGGGCTGCAACGATATGCCGGTATGAAACTGCAGTTCCGGCAAGCGCGCCTTTATTGCAAAAGCCTGTTTCTGTAAATTCCGACTCACATCCTGAGATGCCTGCTTAAAATCGGTTGTTTCCAACCAGATGTCTAACCTATCCTGACCGTGTTGCACGGCTCTGTAATCCCGAATAGAGCTCCTGCTGGTTGCCATAGCCTGCCGGATGAGATCGGACGGGATCATTTGTGGTGCGCCATTGTCCCCGTGCCAATAGAGAATATCATCGCAGCGGCCTTCAATCCGTTTCAGCCGTAAGCTGACACAGCCACAAGGGCAGGGCTCAGGATCAGGGATCAGAATATCATCCAGCCGGTATTTCAGCACCGGTTGGGTCTCACGTGTCAGATCAGTGATGATCGGGGCGAATGCACCACTGGTTTCATCAAGCACATCACGTTCAATATGCACATAGGCTTCATTGAGATGCATATTACCGGCGCGGCAGGTCATGCCGAGCACGCCTTCTGTGCATTGATAGACCTGATCGACACGTGTGCCAAACGCTGCTTCAATCGCGGCTTGATCTTCAGGCGACAGCACCTCCGCCACTGATATAATACAGCGCGGTGCGATATTGATGATACGATCTTGCTGTGCTTGCGCGAGAAGGCCAAGAATTTGTGCCGGTGCAATCAGAACAGTTGGCTGTTGTTTGGTCAGTCTTGGCAGATGCTCGCTGAAAACCTGCAACAGATCGTAAAATTCAAAGCTGATCAGAGCATTGCCGAGCCGTTCATAGAGCATATTATTGGCACGCAGAAACAGGGAAACACGCTGCCGTTGCAAAAATGACGGCGAGAAACGCCCGAGCATTAAAGCTGCCCATAGCGCCCGTTCGCGTTTGTTCGAGGCAAAAAGCCCGCGCTGCCCTGACGTGCCGGTGGAAAGGCCGACGGCAATATTGCCTATCATCGGAGCAAAATTACGCTCATGCTCTGAAGTCAGCGCAATTTTCAGCGCTTCTTCTTTGGTAATACTGGCGGTGTTGATCGCTGTGAAATGCTCCATTATCAGCGCTTTATTCATCAAAGGCCATTCAGACAGCGGCTTATCGGCATAAGGCGCATAGAAGGGTGAGCGCGGCATGATATTACGGCGCAGGTGTTGGAACGCTTTTTTCTGATGGTGCTCAATCGCGTCACGTGTGGCGAACCCCTTGCCATAACGGGTACGTAGAAAGACAGAAAGCGGGTTCATTTTCACACCTCGCCGTCATTGATAGGATAGGCTTCGGTGCAATGGGACGCCATAATCCGCACTTGCGGATGTGCGAGATGAAATGCGCGAAGTCTGGCAAATGTCTCAATAAAAGCATCACGGTCACCAAGGCGGCGCAAAGTCATATCCGGTGGCAGCCGGTTGGCTTTGAGAGCTTCAAGGCTCCAGATCGCATCGGCAACCAGAAAGATCGCACCTTGTGTTGTGGCGGGGAGAAACAACCCTGTCTGGCCAAAGCCATGGCCCGGCAGAGCTACAACCAACGCTGACTGATCGCCTAGCAGATCATAACCATCATCAAAGGCGCTAAGCCCGTAAGGTGCAAGGCTGATACGCGGCAAGGTTTCCACCGCTTGCAAGTTTAGAGATTGTAGTTTGTCTCGGATCATTGCCGGACAGCCGGCCTGCAAACTTGCAATCCGGCCGATGTTCAATTTTTCAATTGCGGCTTGTGACGTGATGACCGGTGGTATAGTGGCAAGGTCAAACAGGCCAGTGACATGATCGGCGTGCAGATGTGAAAAGAACACCAGATCCGGCACGCCGAAGCCGCGCTTTGCAAGATGATTGGGCAAACTATCGACGGGCTGAAACGTAACCGGTGTCAGCCAGCGATAAATCCGTTCAGGAAAGGGCTGTGTGGCCTGTGCAAATAAAGCGCCGTAACCGGTATCGAATAAGATTGTACCTCTTGCTGGATGGCGCAACACTGCAATACCGGCCGGAAAGCGGGCAATACGCCAAGGCGCGCCGCGTTGCGTCATTGCCAGCGGGCCGCTGCAATAACCGACATGAAAAGAGGTGAAATCCAGAACGGTTTCAGAGACTGGCTGCATAGTCTTTAATACCATCTTCAATCGACACAGCGGGGTTATAGCCGAGCTTTTGCTGCGCTTTGCTGATATCCAGTGTCAGGCTGCGTCCAAGTGAGGCGACCGCCTGACAAGTCAGAACCGGTTCCCGATGTGGTGCAAAAATACGATGCAGAAACTCCAGACCCTTGGCAAGTTTCATAGCTCTGTCATAGGAAATATGGATTTCCTTCGGTGCAGAATGGTTTAAGGCGCAGACAGCGGCCAGCAATTCTGAAAACTTGTAGGCTTTGCCGGAGGTGATGTTAAATATTTCACCGCTGGAATTGTCATTGAAACCAGCCAGTGCCATTGCACGGGCGGCATCCGACACATGGGTGATGTCGATTAAAGTTTTCCCGCCGCCGATCATCGGTACACGGCCACGCTTAATCGCCTGTAACAGACGCGGCATCAGCGAGCGGTCACCGGTGCCGTAAATGGCTCTGGGGCGCAGAGCCGTTGTGCGCATTCCTCCAGCCTGATCTGCTGCGAGGACGAGACATTCCGCTTCATATTTGGTGCGGGCATAATGGCTGGGAAAATGTGCAGGCAACGCAGCATCTTCCGTCAGGTTAAAGCGATCCTGCCCGTTGGCATAAATACTTGGTGAGGATGCAAAGACAAAACGTGCTGCACCGGCTTTGCGCGCCGCATCAAGTAAGCGCTGTGTGGCGGTAACATTCACAGCCTGAAAAACCTGCGCCTTGCCCCATGCGGTTGAAAGTGCCGCGCAATGGAAAACAATCTCAACTTGCTGAAAAGCCCGAGCCGGATAATCACCTTGCAGATCAAAGGGAATGAACTCAATGCCTTGTGCTTTGAGCAACTGACCAGTCTTCGCATCCCGCCCTTGCGCAAGCACGTGATGTCCTTGAGCCGATAATTGTTGGGCGAGACGGTTTCCGAGACAGCCTGTTACGCCTGTGACAAGCACTTTAGCCATTAGTATCGCAACACCACGCCGCCGATGGAAATACCGGCAGATGTACCGGCTAATAGAACCAGATCATTACGCTGCAGCCGTTTTTCACAAATTGCTGTATGCAGCGCCATCGGAATAGAAGTGGCAATCTGATTACCGAAACGGGAGAAAGTCTGAATAACCTTGTCTGGATCAAGCCCGACGCGTGCCAACCCGTGCGTGAGGGAAAGACCGCTCGCCTGATGGGGAATGATGCAATCAATATCAGCGATATTCAGACCATCTTGTGCAAAAAGCCGTTTTAAAAAGCGTGGCAGATAACGGGCAGTGACGCGAAAGGCTGCTTGCCCGTTCATGCGGAAATAAGACGCCTCAGCTGCCGCAACCGGATCAACTGCCGCTGATATGCGTGTGCCGCCACCGGCAAGCACGCAAGCATCGCGCCCTTCCGAGTAGGTTTCAAAACGGCTGGCGAGCAGGCCGTCACCATCAGCAGTGAGCACAACAGCTGCAGCACCGTCACCGAAAATGGCCGCCACATCGGGCTCTTTCCAGTCCAGCCCGACAGAGGCAATATCGGCAGAAAAAATCAGTACATTGCGGGCAAGACCCAGCTGGATTTTCATGGCGGCCAGATCAAGAGCCTGAATGAAGCTGAGGCAGGTTGCATTGACATCATAGGCAGGAATGCCGGATTTTCCCAAACCCAGCCGGTGCTGAACCAGTGTCGCGGTGGAGGGGATGACCTGTTCCATCACGCCGCAGGCACCGAGGATCAGATCAAGATCTTGCGGTGCAATACCTGCAGCATCGAGTGCCTGCAAAGCCGCCTGTTCTGCCATGTAGGAGCTGGTCTCATCATCTTCAGCCACATAACGGGCGGTAAGGTCAAAACGATTTTCTGTCGTTCCTGCCGGCCAACCCAGCATATTATCAATGTCTGAGGAGAGGACACATTTTTTAGGCAAAAAAGCACCGGTTCCGGCAATACGCAATCCGGATTTCTCCGTGCCATTTTTATTGATGGTCATTCATACCACGCTTTAATTGTAGTGCTCATGTCACCTATGTGAAGTATTGTATTTGCGTCAATAGCAAGGCAACGGCGATTTATGTTTAAGATAAAAATTATATCACATTCTTTTTAAAGCTTTTCATATGACAAGGTCACGTTGTTTTTCTCCTCAGGATTGTGCTCCAATCATATTGGGTTCGATTCTGACCGGAGGAAAATATGTGTGATCGCGAAAGACATATGCAGTCTGCAGCAGTATTTATGATCCTGCGCAAGAAAGAACAAATTTTATTGTTACAGCGTCAGGCTACGGGCTGGATGGACGGGCAGTTCAGTGTGCCTGCTGGTGCCTTAGATGCGGATGAGACTGTTCAATCGGCTGCAATTCGGGAAGCACTGGAAGAGGTTGGCGTTATAATCAGCCCGTATGATGTTATCTATGCGCATACCATGCATTGTAAAACCGGTAATTCGGTATGGATGGGGCATTTCTTTGTGGCTGATAACTGGCAAAATGAGCCACATATTTGCGAGCCTGATAAACATTCTCAGGTCATGTGGTGTGAGATTAACGCCTTGCCGGACAATCTTATTGCCTATGTGCGGCAGGCACTTACTATGATCGCTCGCGGGGAGAGCTATTCCGAGTTTGGATGGGAAAGTTAGAGCATTTCACAGTCAAGTTGGATCAAATTGCGCAGTGCGGGATAATGTGACAAACTAAAGAATTGAGACGTGAGTACTGCACTTCAACATGAACGTAAACCGCTCTGGAGCGTGTTGCGTTTAATCGTACCCACTGCGCTCGCTCTAAATTTTTTTAATTATCGCATGTTCGCGGTAGCTCAAATGAATATATTTGAGCGCGATATGCTTTAATGCAGATATTTGGAGAACCCGTTGCAGTGAATCATGTTGAGGCGATCAACCATGCAATCTGTTTCTACAATATTCAGGCCGACAACTTCTTTACCGTTGTATTTGGCGATCGCACCAGTGATGATGTCATAAACACACCATGAGCCGGTAGGGAGTTTTTTCATATCATAGCGAATGCGCATAGACGTGCTTCTCGTAAAAATAATTCGTCGGAATACACGTCTAATTAGTTTGTAATTTTTTTTACTCAAATGAATTAATATGATCTGTTCTATGAATGAAATTGATGGTCTGAAGTTGATTTTTCTTTGATAGTTTTTGTTTTTGAAAATAACAATAATAACATATACATAAGCGCTTTTTCCGGAACTTTTTAGCAGGGTGATACGCACCGGAATTTCCGCCTTTAGGGTGGTGATGTGCTTTTCTGGCGCAGTTTACACGCAACGAACGCGAAGCAGGGTTTCAGGAAACTTGTATTGTCCCTGAAACCCTGATGAAATAATCAAGTCACTGCCTTTAAAGTGTAGCTCAACGCGTAAATTGAGCATTCAGGCTACGCGAAAGCCAAGTGCTTTTTCCAGACCAAGCTCAACTCCTAAAAGAAAAGGCGTTTTACTTTGAGGGACGCCGGGCTTTGCAGGAATTGGTGGTATTGCAGTATTCCTTCCGTTGACAGTTTGCCAACCGACAATAAACCCTGCTGCAAAATCATTATGAGGTATGTTGCACATTGCGGCCTCCGAGGCGTATTTTTGAATTTACTATTCATTACTGTAATACAGGGTTGTCTGTTTGTGTTTTTATTCTGAAATCATGTTTAAAAGAGATGATTAATAGCTTTGTTGAAATTGTATTGTTAAATTTTGCTTATCAGATAAAAGAGTGCTGAGATTGTCTGGACAGATTTTGAAGTGACAATGACGACAAATTCAGGTTATTAAACGCTTGAGTTTCAGCGAAAATTTATATTTCGCTACAGTGTAATTTCTTAAAATTGAACCATTTTCATGTGAAGTTACGCTGTAAATATAGAATATTAGAGTAATGTTGCATGGCCTGCAGGGTGCGTGGCTCTCTGGTGGGAGATTGTATGAATTCGTTGTATTTACGCCTCTGGATGATGCTGACCGGCTGGGGCGCTGTAGGGCTGGTTTATAGTCTGACGAGCAGTCAGGATCAGGCATCTGCTATTATGCTGCAACCTTCAGCAATCGATCTGTGGTTTGATTTTGATCCGAATGCGATCTGGCTCTATTTGTCGTTCTTTCCGCTCGTTGCATTGGGCTATTTACTCTGTCCGGCTCAGCGTTTGCTTTGGCTGGCACGTTCCATGCAGCTCTCTGCATTAGGCGCAGGTGTGGTGTTTATATTCTGGCCAACGACAATGATCTTTCCGCCGGTGACGCAGGATACAATCAGTGCCGCCGCTTTGAACCTGCTGCTTAGTTTTGACTCATTGCAGAATTGTCTGCCGTCCTTGCATGTCACACTGACAATTCTGGCTGTCTGTGCACTCTGGCAAAAACATACGCCATTACGTAGCCTGTTTATTGCTGTGTGGGGACTGGCAATTACAGTCTCTATTCTGCAATTGCACCGGCATCAGTTTGTCGACCTGCTGGGCGGCGCGGTGCTTGCAATAGCTGCGGGATTGCTTGCACAGCGGATACTTAGCCGTAAAGCGGATAAAGTGGCAGGGCAGACAACATGATGGCGATCGCATTTCCGATTTTTCTGCTGATTATCCTTGTGCTCAGCGAAATGCTGATCCTGAGCAGAACCGGCAAAGAAAAAGTTGACTGGCATGATGTCGTGTTCAATCTGAACTCCGGTCATCTGATGCTCTGGTTGTTTCGCGGGCTGGAACTGGCCTGTTATGGGTTTATCGTTGCAAATTTCAGCCTGAATATCGTGTCGGACTGGCCGCCGGTCTGGTTATGGCTGTTTGCAATTTTGATGTGGGATTTTTGTTTTTACTGGCTGCATCGTCTGCATCATAAATTCGCGCTGCTTTGGGCGGTGCATGTGGTGCATCATCAAGGGGAGCATTTCAATCTGTCGCTGGCGGTGCGCAATTCGTGGTATTCTTCGCTGGCGTCTATTCCGTTTTTCATTCCTATGGCTTTGCTGGGGGTGCCATTACCGGTGTTTATCACGGTTTCGGTGCTGCATTACTCAATCCAGTTGATGAACCATAGCGCGCTTACGCCGCGTCTCGGTTTTCTGGAATATATTCTGGTGACACCGGCACATCACCGCATTCATCATGTGAATGACCGCGCTTATTCGGATTCCAATTATGCAGGAAGCTTTGCCTTTTTTGACCGGTTGTTCGGCACCTACCGGCCGGATCTGCCGGAAACGGATTTCGCCTATGGTGTGAAAGGCGCTAAATCCTCGCAAAATCCGTTTGTTGCAAGCAATGAGCCGTTCCGTAAATATTTGCAGGCACGCCGAGAGAAGAAGCAGCATAAAAAGCCGGATTTCATCAGTTCCGGTTTTGTGGTGTTAAGCGGTGCTGTCATTTTGTTCGCACTCGTCACCGGTTATATCTGGCTTTACGGTTATCAGATCAGCCAGACTTTGTCGGAACAGGTGCTGTTGTTTGTTCTGCTCGCGGCGGGTTCCGTTGCGCTTGGTGGCATCAGCGAGGGCAGGCAATGGGCTGTGATCAGCTGGTTTGTAAATACGTGGCTGATGTTGCTGAGCTTTGCCGCCTATTTTCAATGGCATCACCCGTTCTGGATGATCGGCATGGGCTTGTTAACCCTGCATAGTACAGCCGTCATGCTCGGTTGGGATCGTCGTGCAATTACGCACGACGATACAGCTCAAGACTAAGATCAGTCTGTCAGTGCCTTGGTGGCTAAATCCGCAACGCTGGAGCGCATGACGAGATTGGCACCGACGAGAATTTTTACTGGTGGCTGCGTATCGGTGGTGTTGATCAGATCATCGAGGATGGTCACGGCGAGATTGCCGATTTTGCGCTTGGATACTTCAACGGTTGTCAGGCCCGGCTCCATCGTGGCGCTTTGCGGCAGATTATCAAATCCGATCACCGAGACATCTTCCGGTATCCGGATGCCTTTTTCTTTCAGCGCTTTGATGAAGCCATAAGCGATAATATCATTGGTGCAAAAATAGCATTCCGCCAGTTCCAGCCCCGCATTGAGCATAGCGCAGGTGTCGCGATAGGCACCTTCATAGGTGGATTCAACCGAGAGGATATCGCAGTCCTGTGCCTTCAGACAGAGGCGCTGCATATTCTTGAAGAATGCATCGCGGCGCAGGCGGAAGTTCGTGGTTTCTGTGTGGCTGGCGACAAAACCAATGCGGTTGAAACCAACCTGTTTGAAACGCGACAGCACTTTAAAGACTGCATCTTCATTGTTCATATCGACAAAATTGGCCTCAACCACTTCGTAAAAAGTGTCTATAAAGACGGTCGGAAAGCCCAACCCCTGAATCATATGAATGTCTGAGGAAGACAATTCGGTGCCCAGCGCGATCACGCCGCGAATAGGCGCGCCTGCTAAAGTTTCTGCCACGGCACTGATCGGCTGTCCCTCAAAACTGACAACTTCAAGCGCATAATTGCGACTCGTTGCTTCCAGTGACATGCCATCAATATAGTCGGAAACAAAAACACTATGATCGCGGTTAACAGTGCCGCCATGTTTGGCGATCTTCAAAAAACGAATCGTTCCGGCGCCGCCGGAGCCTGTTTTTGCGATACGCGGCACATAATTGAGGCGCGACACGGATTCCAGAACCCGAGCTCTGGTTTCGCCGGAAATTTCACCTTTACCATTGAGAACAAGAGAAACGGTAGCGGGCGAAACCCCCGCATTTTCAGCAATATCTCTGATCGTAAAGGACTTTTTCTTTTTCATTTTGTTCCGGACTGCTTTTCGATGCTGGCAAGAAAGATTTTCGTTTACTAAACAAAATCGCTCCCATTTAAAACGATTAAGGTAGTTTCATGTGTAAGGCAACCACAATTCCCTGATAGCACGCTTGACATCCCCTAGGCATCCGGTAATTTATTTAGTGAATAATAGTTTTGTTTAGTAAACACGGTGGACAGAGACAATGCAGAAGACAAGCAATCAATTTGCTATGCTTGTTGTCATCAATCTCGGATTGCTTGCGCTCGGCGCATATATTTCGGGTGGTTCGTTCCTGTCGCTGTTTAATCTGCAGTCGATGGCAGGGCAGATTCCTGAGCTCGGACTTTTGGCAATCGGCGTGATGCTGGCGATGTGTGCCGGTAATGGCGGGATTGATCTTTCCGGTATTGCGCTGGCCAATATGGCCGGTGTGTTGTCGGCCGTACTCGTGTCGTCTTTTATCTCCAGTGCAGAAAGCCCGATGGCGTTCAGCCTTGCCTTTATCGGTCTGGCACTTGTGATCGGCCTTGCAGGCGGTATCGTCAATGGTGTGCTGATTGCGCGCTTTAAAATCACGCCTATCCTTTGCACACTCGGAACGCAGATGGCCTTTACAGGTCTTGCAGTTGTTGTGTCCGGTGGCCGCGCTGTTATGGTCGGCAGCCCTGATCTGTTGTCGCGCATCGGTAATGATATGTTCCTGAGCGTGCCGATCAGCTTCATCATCTTTATTGCTATCGCGACTGTTATCGGTGCTGTGGTGCGTTTCACGCCCTATGGTCGTTGGCTGATGCTGATGGGCAGCAATCCGAAAGCTGCGGAATTTGCCGGTTTTCCGCGCAATACCGTGCTGATTGCAACCTATGCCACCAGTGGTTTTCTGGCGGGTATCGCCGGTGTTATTATCGCTGCGCGTAACGTGAACGTAAAATTCGATTATGGCAGCTCCTATCTTCTGGTTGCTATTCTCATCGCCGTTATGGCGGGTGTGAAGCCGGAAGGTGGCTATGGCCGCGTTATTTGCGTTGTGCTCAGCGCGATTGCCCTGCAGCTGATGTCCAGCCTGCTTAATTTTGGCGGTCTTTCCAATTTTGTCCGCGATTTTGCATGGGGCCTGCTGCTGCTCGCTTTCCTTGCAGTCGGAAAATACGACATTGCGGGTTTCTTTACCTTTGGCAATCGCCAACAGGGAACGATCGGTGCTCAACCCTCAGGCACCCGAACATAGACACTGAGGGTCAGTCCGTCTGGAGGAAATAATGAAAGCAACTACGAAAAAACTGCTCGCCGGTAGCATCATTGGCGCAACTATGGTTGCAGGCAGCGCTGGCGTTCTGGTCGCGCAGGAAAAGCCTGTTATCTCGACCGTGGTTAAAATCAGCGGTATTCCTTGGTTCGACCGTATGAATACCGGCGTTGAAGCCTATCAGAAGGCCAATCCTGATGTGGTTGCCACTCAGAGCGGCCCTGCAACATCCGATGCTGCACAGCAGCTGCAGATCGTTCAGGATCTGGTTGCTAAAGGCGTAACCGCGCTGGCAGTTGTTCCTATGGATCCGGCTGTTCTGGAAGGCACCTTCAAGCGCGCTATGGAGCGTGGCATTGTTGTTGTGACCCATGAAGCTGATAACCAGATCAATACAATGGCTGACGTAGAAGCCTTTGATAATTCTGATTACGGTACAGCGCTTAATGAGCGTCTGGCACAGTGCATGAACAACACCGGCAAGTGGACAACTTTCGTTGGTTCGCTCGGTAGCCGTACTCACATGCAGTGGGTTGCTTCTGCTGAAGAAAATGCCAAAAAATACCCGGAAATGCAGCTCGTTGATCCGAACAATGAATCGTTCGACGATGCAAATGGCACCTACGAAAAAGCTAAAGAAATTCTGCGCAAGCATCCTGATCTGAAGGGCTTCCAGACTTCTGCCGGTAATGATGTTCTCGGTATCGGCCGTGCGATTGATGAAGCTGGTCTGAGCGGCAAAGTTTGCCTCGTCGGCACCGGCCTGCCAAATCCTTCAGCTGATCTGCTGGAATCCGGTGCAATCACTGCAATCGGTTTCTGGGATCCGCAGAAAGCCGGTATGGCGATGAATGCGCTTGCTCGCATGTTCATCGAAAAGAAAGAAGTTAAAGACGGTACCGATCTTGGCGTTGAAGGCTACAATAGCGTTCGCGTGAAGAAGGGTGCAGGTGAGGGTCTTCTGGTTATCGGTAACGGCATGGTTATCGCTGACAAGGCTACCTACAAAGAACACCTGTTCTAAGAAAACCTGAACAGATCTGATCCTGTTGCCGGAATGTCGTTCCATCCCGTGCGGCGGGGTCATAGATCCGGATGCGCCCTCCCGAAGCGCGCATCCGGATATCTGTATCCGGCTGAAGAGTAAATGAAACCAACAGCTTGAAGTGCCTGTCACATTCCAAATGACAGACGTTAAACTGTAAAATCAGCCGGTTTCTAAGCGGTTCCAATCGCTGATGAGCGAGACGGTGCAGCGGCAAAGGAATTAAACGTGTCAACGACGACAAGCATTGCAGCGAGCAAAGACCGGCCTGCGGACCGTTTTCTCGAATTGCGCAACATTCATAAGCGGTTTGGCGGTGTCCACGCGTTGCGCGGTGTTGACCTGACAATCGAACTTGGCGAGGCCTATCATCTGCTGGGTGAGAATGGTTGCGGCAAGAGTACAGTTATCAAGATCATGTCCGGCGCTCACGGCCCGAGCGAAGGCGAGATCATTCTTGATGGCAAAACCTATACATCTTTGAATCCGATCCAGTCGCTGGCAGCCGGTATCGAGACCGTCTATCAGGACTTGTCACTTATTCCGAACCTGACTGTTGCTGAAAACGTAGCGCTGAATGAGCAGCTTGTTGAAGGCAATGGCCGGCTGTTCCGTCGTCTTAATCTGAAAAAACTGTATGAGACTGCTGAGCGCGCGCTGACTGCTGTCGGTCTGCCAAGCGACAAAGCTTTTCTGAATACGGTTGTATCCGAACTGCCGCTGGCAATGCGTCAGCTGGTGGCGATTTCGCGTGCGATTGCAACACGCGCCAAGCTCGTGATTATGGATGAGCCGACCACCTCGCTGACACGCCGTGAAGTCGACAATCTGATTGAAGTGGTTGCGCGTCTGCGTGCGGAGCGCGTTGCTGTTCTCTTCGTGACCCATAAGCTGGATGAGTGCTACCGCATCGGCGGTAATGCGGTTGTGTTCCGCGACGGTCAGTGCGTGGCACAGGGACCGATTGAAGATTATACAAAGAAGCAGCTTTCCGAACTGATGATCGGTCGTGAAATTGATGCCGAGCGCTACCGTACAGGTAAACCGGCGGCAGAAGAACTGCTGAAACTTGATGGGCTCACGGCTTCCGGATTTAAGAATATCGGCCTTAACCTGCGCAAGGGTGAAATTCTCGGTATTACCGGTCTTGCAGATTCCGGCCGTAACGAGCTGGCTATGGCGATCACCGGTGTTGTGCCGGCAGAGTCCGGCACGATCAGCCTCGAAGGCAAGGCAACACAGGTGAAAAGCCCTGCTGCTGCGATTGAGCACGGTATCGGCTATGTGCCGGAAGATCGCCTTGCCGAAGGTCTGTTCCTCGATAAGTCGATCTTTGAGAATGAAATTGCCCTGATCTTCCGCAAGCTCTGCAACAGCCTTGGCATTGTTGATCAGAAAAAGGGCCGCACCATTGCTGCATCTCTGATGCAGGATATGCGCCTTAACACCACGAACCTCGATCTGCCGGTCGGTGCACTGTCCGGTGGTAACCAGCAGCGCGTTCTGATCGGTCGCTGGCTGAGTATCGGCCCGAAACTGCTGGTGCTGCATGGCCCGACAGTTGGTGTTGATGTTGGTTCGAAAGATACAATTTACCGTGTTATTCAGGGACTGGCAGAAGCCGGTATGGGGCTGATCATCGTCAGTGATGACCTGCCGGAACTCTTGCAAAATGCTGACCGTATTCTCGTCATGAATTCCGGAAGCATTACCGCAGAGTTCGATGCGGCGCAGGCCACTGAAGACCAGCTTTATCAAGCCATGATGTCATCGCAGAAGGAAACTGCCTAATGAGCGCGCAATATCAGCAAGATACGGCTCGCACCGGATCTTTCAAGCTGGGTGAATTCATTCGCAAACACCCTGAATCGATCACGTTCTTTCTGCTCGTGGCAATCTGTACTGTTGTGTCGATTGTTAATCCGGCTTTCTTGCAGGCATCAACACTGATTGATATCGGCCGCGCCAGTGTGGTGATGGGGCTGTTTGCTCTTGGTGTCTTTATCATTCTTGCCGCAGGCGGCATTGATGTTTCCTTTACGGCGATTGCTGCCACCACGGTCTATTCGCTGACACTGCTGGTGCAGGCCTATATGCCCGAGCTGCCGATTATCTTTATCATCATGATGGCAATCGCCGGTGGTGTTTTTCTCGGTGTCCTCAATGGTTTGCTGGTGCATCATCTCAATGTGCCGTCATTGATTGTAACTATCGGCACGCAATATCTGTTCCGCGGCTTCCTGCTGGCTTTTGTCGGTACTGTCTGGATTATGACGCTGCCACCAACCATGAGCGCCTTCGGCCGTCTGCCGCTGTTGCAATTTGAATCTGCCAATGGTGCAACGATTACGCTGCCGGTATATTTTCTGGTGCTGCCTGCGGCTGCTCTTCTGACATGGTGGATTCTCAATCGTACTATGATGGGTCGCGCGATTTTCGCAATGGGCGGTAACAGCCAGATCGCTAGCCGCCTGGGTTATAATCTGCGCACCATCCATATCTTTCTGTTTGGCTATGCCGGAGGTCTGGCCGGTCTGGCGGGTATCATCCACGTCTCTGCCAACCGCCAGTCCAGCCCGTTTGATTTTGTTGGTACCGAAATTGGTGTGATTGCTGCCGTTGTTCTCGGCGGCGCGCGGATTACCGGCGGTACAGGTTCCGTTTTCGGCACGCTTCTTGGTGTGCTTCTTATTACCGTTCTTAACAGTGTTCTGGTGCTGGTTGGCATCCCAAGCACATGGCAGCGTCTTGTCGTCGGCTGCTTCATTCTGCTTGCTGCGGCCTTCTTCGTCACCCGTCAACGCAAAAAATAACCCGATACTCTCAAGAGGAAATCATGAAGAAATTCCTGAACGATCCCGTCAATTTCGTGGATGAGATGCTTGAAGGCATCTATCGGGCACATCCCGAGCTGAGCTATGTCGATAATGACAAGCGCTGCATGGTTAAAACCAATAAAAAGCCAGGTAAAGTCGGTATTGCAACCGGTGGCGGTTCCGGCCATTTGCCACTGTTCCTCGGCTATATCGGTGAAGGTATGCTTGATGGCGCAGCTGTCGGCGGTGTCTTCCAGTCGCCTAGCTCTGAACAGATGTATCAGGTCACCAAGGCGATCGATCAGGGCGCCGGCGTTCTTTACATTTACGGTAACTACAGCGGCGATATCATCAATTTTGACATGGCTGCAGAACTGGCTGACCTTGACGGTATCGCCGTTAAGCAGGTTGTCGGTAATGATGACGTGGCTTCTTCCGTTGTTGGTGAAGAACACAAGCGTCGCGGCGTTGCAGGCATTTACTTCATCTATAAAGTTGCCGGAGCTGCTGCTGAGAAGCTGTTGTCGCTGGATGAAGTAACCCGTCTTGCTGACAAAGCCCGTCTGCGTACCCGTACCATGGGCGTTGCATTGTCGAGCTGTGTTGTGCCGGAAATCGGTCATGCAACCTTCTCCATCGGCGAAGATGAAATGGAAATCGGCATGGGTATCCATGGCGAACCAGGCATCAGCCGTAAGAAACTTGCCAATGCTGATGCCGTTATTGACGAGCTGATGGGCCGTATTTTCGCAGAGCAGGACTACGCACAGGGCGATGAAGTTGCTGTTCTGGTGAATGGTCTTGGCGGCACGCCGCTGGAAGAACTGTACATCATGTTCCGTCGCGTTTCGCAGCTGTTTGACGAACGTGGCGTGAAAGTTAAGCACGTCTGGCTCGGTGAATTTGCAACATCGATGGAAATGGCCGGTGCTTCGATCTCCGTTCTGCATCTGGATGATGAGCTGGAGCCTCTGGTTGCAGCTTCCGCCAACACCCCATTCTTCAAACATATTGCCGGTTGAGGTCTGATCATGAATGTTATTACCGCATCCGATCTGATCAATCTCTTTGACAACTGGAAAGACCTGTTTGCAGAACAGCGCGATTTTCTGATCGCGCTGGATGGCAAAGTGGGTGACAGCGATCTTGGCATTACCATGAGCAAAGCCTTTGCAGCAGCAGCGGAAGCTGTACATGCTGAAGGCGCAGAGGCTGGTATTGCTAAACTGTTGCGTGTGGCTGGTGCCATTATGGCGCGTGTTGCACCATCAACAATGGGCACACTGACTGCAACCGGTTTTCTGCGTGCAAGTAAAGCTTGTGAAGATGTAAGCGAAATCGGCACAAATGAAGTGGCTGCTTTCTGGCGCGCTTATCGTGACGGTATTGCTGAGCGCGGCAAAGCCAAAGTCGGCGATAAAACACTGCTCGACGTGCTTGATCCGATTGCAGTGACACTGGAAGCACAGGCTGCTTCCGGCGCCTCCCTGAAAGATGCACTTGCAGTGGCTGCCAAAGCTGGTGAAGATGCCCTTGAAGCGACCAAGACGATGGTTGCACAGCATGGTAAAGCCGCAGCGTTTCAGGAAAAGACCATTGGTCTTCAGGATGCTGGTGCAACAGTGGGTATGCTGCTGATTACTAGCATGTCTGCTTTTGTTTCTGCGCAGAGCTGATCTGCTTCCATTTAAACTGATTAAGGCCCAGCATTCCTGTCGGAATGCTGGGCCTTTTTTATTTCATTGTCGAAGTTATTTGATACTAGACATATTATTTTATGGCAGTTTGTGTTAAATATAGAGCCATTATTATATTTTATTTTGTTTTTTATTATTTAAAGTAGAGAAAATAATGTCTTTAAATGTTTTTTGTAAACATGCGGTTTTAATCTGTGTCGGTTTATTATTATCGGGCTGTGCGGGACGCTCAGCACATCCTGTTGCCGTAACCAACTCACTGGATGGTATGCTGGATTGTGTGGGCATTTCGCGAGAGTTTGTTGCTAATGAGTGGTCAATCCGTCAGACTTTACAAGAACGCGTATTTGCGCAGGGCAAAAATGTTGTCGTCGGAGCGGCTGGTTTTGTTTTTCTGCCTGCATGGTTTTTTCTGGATCCAAAATCTCCTGAGAGAACTGAAATTCAAGCACTTCGTAATCGCAATAAGGTTCTTGAGGATATTAGTCGCGCTAAAGGTTGCGGGCCAATCCGGTCGCAAATGGGTGATTTTTACAGGCAGCTTGATCAAGGTGGCCGCAAATCATAGAGCTGCGGATATGTAAGCTATCGTGGCTTTTTTCTGCGATAGCTATGCAAGCATATTGAGTTTGCGCTCCCACTATATTGGGGTTTTCGGCAATTTGTTTTTGTGTTTGTCTTTTGCTCCAAAATCAGGAGACAAGCATGTTACATAAAACAATTTTAGTATTGGCTTTCTTAAGTGTTCCTTTGATGTCTTTGTCTGTACATGCAGAGACTGTGAAAGGAGCGCCTTCTCTTACTTATAAGTCAGACCGCTCTAAGAAGCTATCGTCTGATACATCTGAGTTGTCCGGGAATGTTGTCATTACGGTCGGAAAATCAGAGATTAAAACTGATTATGCTAAAGTGATAACAGAAAAAAAGAACACAATTATTCAAACTAAAGAATTTACTGTTTCTATTAAAAAGTAACTGATCTGATACTCAGAAAAATTAATTCCGGGATGCAGTGTTGAAGCTGCTTTCCCGGAGTTTTTATATGTGGTTGTGAAGGTCTTTTGTCAGATATACAGGCATCTATGTCATGATTTTTTGATGCTTTTTATTGATTTAAAAAATCCGGAATATTTTTATAAATATTCCGGATTTTGGTTTTAGAATTTATAAGCTAGACCAAGTCGCAAATTGTTGGACGAATATTTTCTTTCTATCTTGTTATCTTCTGCATCCTCTTTTTTTGTGCCGTAGTCGCTGTACCGGTATTCATAACGCAGAATGACGTTGTCTGTTATAGCGTAATCAAGACCTGCGCCAACGGTGAAGCCGACACGATTGGTTGCAATATCGATGGTTTCAACAGTGTTCCCGGCAACATTAACAGAAAAAACATCCTTCACTCTTGCAAAGGCAACGCCGCCGGCAAGGTAAGGTAACCAGCGATCATAGGCGTAACCAACGCGCGCACGGACTGCTCCTTCGAATTGGGTTTTAGCGTTCCAGTCCAGAGAGGCGTTGTTTCGGCTGACGATTTGAGTATCTTTGTTTATATTAGAAAAATTGATATCGCCTTCAATGCCTAGCAAATATGAGTTTGTTAGAAGCCAATTATAGCCCGCATAGGCGCCACCTGCAAAGCCATTGCTGTTGATGGAAAAATCATTCGAGTTCGAGATGGATAGTTTATTGCGTCCAAATGTGTATCCGGCTTGAGCGCCGATATAGGCACCACTCCAAGAGAAGGTTTCTTCATAAACGGGGGCTTCCGGAGTTTCGTTAATAACATCGGCTGCCTGAGAGATATTAGTGCTAAAAAGTATAAACATTGATGGAATTACTAAGTATTTATGTCTCATGAAAACACCTTTTTAAAATGAGATTTCAATATACATCGGAATTTGAATTATTCATGTAGTAAAAATATCACTTAGATTGGATTTTGAAGTTTAAAAATTTGTATTTATGTAAATATTAAATTTTTTTGTATTTTATATTATGGATAATTATAAGTATTAGTTTGAATTTTCTCGTAAGAGGATGCGCACAAATTGATAAATATGCGCGTTCTTGTTCTCAAGAGGGCGTAACTTTATGTGCGGGATATAAATGCGCCAGAGATAATAGCGTCTCGACTCAAAGCCTTTGCTGGGATGGAAAGCCTTGTGATATGCGGTGAAGAGCCGGCATATTATTGCATGGCAGGTATGCGTTTGTGCATATCTGTATGAAAATTCATGCCAAATAGACTAATATGAGTGTTTTAATGGTGTTTACTGCTATTTCAATTGCGATATAGATATTATCTATCGGTTTTCAAAATTTAATTGATTTTGCATATTGCGCATTAACACCTATATGAGTGGCAGAAATCATTCTGACAGGAGTGCACAATGGCAACCGTAAACACACAGATCAAACCTTTTATCGCGCAGGCTTACCGTCAGGGCAAGTTCATCTCCGTGAGCGAAGAAGACGTATTGGGCAAATGGGCTGTATTTTTCTTCTATCCAGCTGACTTCACATTCGTCTGCCCGACTGAACTGGGTGACGTTGCTGACCATTATGACGAACTGCAGAAAATGGGCGTTGAAGTTTATTCGGTATCGACCGATACACACTTCACCCACAAAGCATGGCACGATTCATCCGACACAATCGGCAAAATCAACTACACCATGCTCGGCGATCCAAGTGGTGTTGTAACTAATAACTTCGGTGTGATGCGCGAAGGTCAGGGTCTTGCAGACCGCGCTACCTTTATCGTTGATCCGGATGGTATCATTCAGGCTATGGAAATCACTGCTGAAGGAATTGGCCGTGATGCTGCTGATCTCGTACGTAAGATCAAAGCTGCACAATATGTGCGCGCACATCCGGGTGAAGTTTGCCCTGCTAAGTGGCAGGAAGGCGAAGCAACACTTGCTCCTTCGCTCGATCTGGTCGGCAAAATCTGATTTTGCAACATAAACAGGTAGTTGTCTCCCATAGCTGCCTGATGATTTGTGGCGCGCTGTAATTCATTATAGCGCGCCGCTTATTACCGATTTTCATGCCTGCACAGTTTGAGGTGAGAATATCTCACCGCGCGGCATGTTTCGGAGCATTTGCCCATCATGTGGTTTATGAAAATGCTCTGTCTGTTTGTTTTTTCGCGTCACATGCTCCGAAGATATTCCGCTCTCGGATACGCAGCAGGACAATTTTGCAAGAGGAACACAGTATGCTCGATACGAACTTGAAAACCCAGCTGAAGGGCTATCTGGAACGTCTGGTGCGGCCGGTTGAAATCATTGCTTATGCCGGTGATGACGCTAAATCGCTCGAACTGCTGCAGCTTCTTGAGCAAATCCGTGAACAGTCGGATAAAATCACCGTCAAACGCGGTGATGTTGAAGGCGCGCGTATTCCTTCTTTCGCGCTGACTTCACCGGGTGAAAATATTCATCTGATTTTTGCCGGTTTGCCGCTTGGCCACGAGTTTACATCCCTTGTGCTGGCTCTCTTGCAGGTTGGCGGTTATCCGCCAAAGGTAGAGCAGGCGCTGATCGATCAGATCCGTGGTGTGAAGGGTACATTCCGTTTCGAAACATATTACTCGCTGTCCTGTCAGAACTGCCCTGATGTGGTGCAGGCGCTCAATCTGATGGCCGTTCTTAATCCTGGTATCGAGCATGTCGCAATTGATGGCGCGCTGTTTCAGGATGAAGTTGCGGATCGACAGGTCATGTCGGTTCCGTCAATTTTCCTCAATGGTGAAGTTTTCGGTTCAGGCCGTATGAGCGCAGAAGAAATTCTGGCTAAAATTGATACCGGTGCCGCAGCACGCGCCGCTGATGCTGTGAGCGCTCAGGCGCCGTTCGATGTTCTGGTTGTTGGCGGTGGCCCTGCTGGTGCTGCTGCCGCTATTTACGCCGCGCGCAAGGGTATCCGTACAGGTATCGTCGCTGATCGCTTTGGCGGTCAGGTACTCGATACAATGTCGATTGAAAACTTCATTTCCGTTACCCATACAGAAGGGCCAAAGCTTGCCCGTGCTATGGAAACTCATGTGCGCGACTATGATGCTGAAATCATGAGTGGTCAGCAGGCTGTAAAGCTTGAGCGTACTTCAAAAGGTTTTAAAGTTGAGCTGGCATCCGGTGCTACGCTGACCAGTACCTCGATCATTCTGTCAACCGGTGCCCGCTGGCGTAAAATGGGTGTTCCGGGGGAAGAGCAATATATCAATAAAGGCGTAGCATTCTGTCCGCATTGTGATGGCCCGCTGTTCAAGGGCAAACGTATTGCAGTGATTGGCGGCGGTAATTCCGGGGTTGAAGCGGCAATTGATCTGGCCGGTCTTGTCAGCCACGTGACATTGCTTGAATTTGATAAAACACTGCGTGCGGATGAAGTGTTGCAGCGTAAGCTCAAAAGCCTGCCAAACGTGACGATCCTTACATCTGCCAAGACCACTGAAGTGACCGGTGACGGTAAGCGCGTCAATGGTCTGGTTTATAAAGACCGCGTGAGTGGTGAAAAACACAATGTTGCACTTGAAGGTGTTTTTGTGCAGATCGGTCTGGTTCCGAACACTGAGTGGCTGAAAGGCACGCTGTCATTGAATGATCGCGGTGAAATTATCACCGATAATCATGGAGCAACCTCTGTGCCGGGCGTATTCGCTGCCGGTGACTGCACGACCGCACCTTATAAACAGATCGTAATTGCGATGGGTGAGGGAGCGAGATCATCACTTGCGGCCTTTGACTATCTCATCCGGTTACCTGCCGAAGAACAGGCAGCCTGAGGTATAGCGCAACATGAATTTGCGCGATCTGGAATATCTTGTTGCGCTGGCTGAACAGCGCAACTTTCATCGTGCGGCTGAGCTGTGCAATGCCAGCCAGCCGACGCTTTCTGCCCAGATACGCAAGCTGGAGCAAGAGCTTGGTGTTATTCTGTTTGAACGTTCACCACGTGGTCTTATTCTAACACAAGCGGGTGAATCTGCGGTGAGCCGTGCGCGCACAGTGTTACATGAAGTGACGCAAATGCGTGATGAAGCGGCAGGCCATTGCGCGGATGGTGCAAGGCGGCTGCATCTGGGTGTATTCCCGACACTGGGGCCCTATCTTCTACCTCATGTTATGCCGCGTTTTATGGAGATTTTTCCGTCTTCAGAAATTCTGCTGACTGAAGAAAAAAGTACGGTTTTGTTGCAGCGTCTGATTGACGGGCAGATTGATGCGGCGTTGCTGGCTTTGCCCGTTGAAGACCCGCATATAACGGGGCACAAATTATTCACTGAACCCTTCCGTCTGGCTGTACCGAGCAGCCATGCGCTTGCTCAGCAAGAACGTTTATCAGCTAACGCTTTGTCCGGTCAGCGTTTGATGTTGTTGGAAGAAGGGCATTGCCTGCGTGATCAGGCGCTGACTTTGTGTCATCGCTATGGTGCACGGGAATATGATGGTTTTCGCGGAACCAGCCTTGAAACATTAAGGCAAATGGTCATTGCGGGTATGGGGCTGACATTGTTGCCGCAACTGGCTTGCTATGAGGGCGGTTCCCGAAATCATATTGCTCTGTTGCCACTGGAAACGGACGGATTCCAGCGCAATATTGGTTTATACTGGCGCAAATCCAGCAATGCCAATGCTCATATGAGCAAACTCGCAGACCTGATCGCTGATGTAGCATCAGAGCTGATCGCCTCCGGAACCTGAAAATTTGTTGTTGTTACTTGGCAATTCAGCCCTGCTGCTCGTTGTGCGCAGGGCTGACTGGCTGGATCATAATCAGAAATTTGCTGTCATAGAGGCATAGAATGTACGTCCCGGTCCCGGTTGCAGAACAAGGCTGAGCGGGTCGACATAAAATCTATCGGTCAGGTTTTCAACGCGGAAACTGGCTGTGTAAGTATCGTTGATTTTATATTCTGCGAAGACATCCACGAGCGTATAAGGCTGCCAGTCCACCAGAGTGATAAACTGTGACATACCTTGGCCGGTAACATCTCCATGACCGACAGCACGCGACGATGTATATGAAATACGTCCGCCTACTGTAAGCGCATCATCGAGCAATTTCTGTGTCAGGGTCAGATCAATACCATATTTCGGCGGCATCTGGTTGGTTGCGTAATCCGCATAGAGGGATTTGTTCTCACATGTCCCTGCATCGCGGCAGAATTCCACATTCAGATAATAATTGGCCGCCAGTGTAGCTTCAAAACCTTCATAAGCGTAATTGGCTGACAGTTCGAGACCGGCAAAGCGGGCCCTGTCGATATTGCGAATACCAACATTTTGGGAATTTGCATATTTGCGGAATTCACGGGCGATATAATCTTTAATATACCAGTTGAAATAGCCGAGTTTTACCATTGCGCGATCGGTGTCGGTAATCAGATCGCTTTGGACGAAATTGGCGCCGATTTCCCAATTATTGGCACGCTCAGCCTTGGTATCTTCATTTACCGTCATATTGAAAGCGGATACTGCTTCCATAATACTTGGAGCGCGCAGAGTGCTGGAATAATTGGCATAGAACTGCGTGCCTTCAAGTGGTTCTACAGTAACACCCAGTGACGGACTCCAGCCATCCTGTTTGAGGCGCGCTTTGCCATAGACCATATCGGGATGGTCCATATGTTTTGAGCTTCGGTCGCGGGACCACATTGAAGAATACCGCAAGCCGCCATTGACGGTCAGCCAGTCAACTGGTTTGTAGGCTGTTTTGATATAAGCCGCAGCTTCCTCCCGTTGACCATCTCGCAGATCCAGCCAGCTGTCATATTTCTTTGTGTCTGCCGAAGGCTTAGTGGATTCCAGCTTGTAAGAGCCACCATATGTGAGATCAAAGTCACCATAGGCTGTTTCAAATTGCGACCGGTTGCTGATGTCTCCGCCCCATGTCCACAAGTCAGGACCAGATTTAAAGCCTGCAGGAGGGGTATTGTTGCCGCCATAAGCAGGCGGGCTGCGCTGCTCCAGCCTGGTGCCCCAGAGATTGGCTTTGAGATTAATCAGGTCATTATCTGCGGGATCCCAACGATATTTAAAGGTGCCGGTATGGGCATCGACATCAGTTGTCAATGCTTGCTGGACTGCTTGTTGGCTTAACCCCTTGAAGTTTGATGCCATTCGATCACCGGCTTCGCTTGAAAAGCCGGTATAGCCGAGCTGAATGCTGTGGCCGTCACCAAACATGACTTTGCCTTTAAGCAAAGTGGATTTGGTTTCGAGCTGAGTGTTCAAAACCTGCTCGCCAGCGCGGTAATTGGCAATTCCTGTATTTTCAATGTAATTATTGAACCAACTGCGTACTTCATATGAGGCGCCGCAAAACATGTAGCATGCTTCCATGCTACCATGCTCAACGGCCTCAGCAGCAGGGCCGTTTTTACCTGCGTGATAATTACCCCGTTTGCGATAGGCATAACCTGCCAGCAATTCAACATTTTCATCCTGCATGGCGGCAACTATGCTGCCGGAGCCATTGGTTGGTTCCAGAAAAGCCGGACGGTTCAGTGTTTCGTCAAGTGATGTAACGGTCGACACGCTAGGATTATTTATAATGTTGTAACCTGCTTGCGCACCTGCAACAGGCTTGCTTGAATTGGTGCCGAAGCCTCCTTTGACACGCAGGCCGAAGCGGTTGCCTTCTTTGACAATATCGCCTGCCTCAAGTGTACGCATGGCGACAGTACCGGCAATGCCGCTGGACGCGGCGTCAGAACCCTTCTGAATATCAATGCCACCGAGAAAGTCCGGGTCGACAAAGGTACGATTGGAAATGCCCTGATAGCCTTGATAGACATTGACGGCATTTTCTGCGCCGTCGATGGTAGTGGCTACACGCCCCATGCCCTGCATGCCACGGATATTCACATCAATAGAGCCGGCACCATTGCGGGATTCGCCCGAGGACACGCCGGGGGTGCCGCGGAAAATATCCGCCGGGCTGGAGCCGCGAAAACGCTCAATAGTCTGTTCCGAAATATAGGATGTTGGTGCTGCCGTATGGTAAGGAGCCTCGGCTGCTGCAATAGAGCCACCATTGCTGATGGTGATTGTGTCAAGAAGGATGCTGCCCTCGGGTGCACCTGTCGCACGGGCATTATTGGCCGGATCGCTGATTGTGAGCGTACTGCCCTGTATCGAATAGTTTAGTCCTGATCCGTTCAGGAGCTGACCAAGTGCTTGTTCTCTGGTCAGGCTGCCTTGCACCGCAGGGCTGCGTTTGCCGGATATCATATTGGATCGCATCAGCAATTTTAAGCCGGCGCGATCAGCAAAAGCGGTTAAAGCTGCGCCCAGATTCTGAGAGCGGATATTAAAACTGATTGTTTGTGGTGCAGTCGTCTGTGCATGGGCACTGCTGTCAAAACCTGCTTGTAGAATGGCAATGAATGCGACAGAGGTCAGAAGACCGGCTTTCTTGGTCTGCTGAGATAAAGAGAGACGCTTCGCTTTTGTTGTGCCCTGCATAGAGTTTACCGCCTTGTTATTTATTATTTCCGGTATCCGCAAAGACAGATTTTCCGGCCTTATAATTTAAAGACGAAACGGGACATGTGATCTTGCACAGCAAAAATGAAAAAACTTGATATTTTTTATCATAAATTATTTAAAGCAGCGTTTGGGCGTAAAATTGTGACAAAAGGCAGGCGTATTACACTGACAGGAAGTGTGGTCTCGATCGCTTGCAGAATTTCTTCCGGCTGCGAGAGATCGAAGACACCGGTCACTTGCAAAGCATATAATTGCTTGCTGGTGAGAATGATATTTCCCGACCGATAACGCTCAAGTTCCGCAACCACATCGCCAAGCGGTTTAGCGTTGAAAATTAATTTACCTCTGCGCCACGCAGTTTCGATGTCGGAATCTATGTATTCAGGGGCGGAGACAGGACCTGTCTCTGCATATTGAACACGGGAATTTTCCTGCACGATCACCATGTTGTTCGTATTTTGTGGCTGACCTCGTGCAGGTATTACGCCGACTGTTCCTTCAATGACTGTAACAACAACTTGTTCAGGTTTAATGTCGATATCAAAGATCGTACCTAAAGCGCGGGTCAGTCCATTTTGTGCTTCGACTATAAATGGTCTTGTATGATCTTTGGCGACGGTAAAGAGGGCTTGCCCTTCATACAAAGTCAGCCGCCGTTCTGTCTCTGTCATATGAACAGAAAGTGCACTGCCGGCATTGAGAGTGACAGCAGAGCCATCTGTCAGGGTAATTGTGCGTTGCTCGCCAATACCGGTTGTATAATCAGCATAGAAGCGTGGCCCAATGAGGCCTGTTTGATGCAGAGCTGCCCCGCCAACGACAAATGCGCCTAAGCCTAAAACTGTGCGCCTTGTCATATGGCGACGCTTTTCTGAGCTGCGCAGGTTTTTACCGGCCGTACCTATGCCCAGCCACAGAGCTTCGGCTTCTTGCGCGGCCATTTCATGTTGCGGGCTTTGGCGGCGCCAATGGATAAATTGCGCGTGATCCTGTTCCGTTGCACGACCCGAACTTAAATAGACGATGCGGTCGATCGCTTCGTCGCTCAGGCTGATGTCGGAGAAAGTTTTTTTCTTCATCATACGGATTAACTAATTGTGCGAAAGTGATCACGGCAATGGCGTAAAGCTTGCGCGAGATAGCGGGCAACCATGCTTTCAGAGACGTCTAAACGCCGCGCAATTTCATGATGTGTGAGTAAATCACAGCGTGCCAGTAGCAGGGCGGTACGAGGCTTTGGTGGTAATTGCAGCAATGCATAAACCAGCTGTCGTAAATGGTCGCGATCTATAGCATAGGTTTCAGGTGTTGGTGCAGTATCTGCCACCGCTTGCAAAATCTCTTCGTCACTCAGACAGGCCTGATGATGGCGGCGTTCTTTGCGCAGCAGGTCAATCGCAATGTTGTTAGCGACACGTGTAATAAAGGCACGATGATCATGTACTTCATAGGTATGTGTTTCAATCTTCGACAAGCGCAGCCAAGTTTCCTGCAAAGCGTCTTCGGCCAGTTCATGAGAGCTGGTGCGCTTTTTTAGCATATCCCGCAAATATTTGAGCTGTTGCAAATATACGGACATCAATGCGTCAGGATTATTATTGGATCGAATGGTCATCGTGTGGTCAGTCGTGCGATTCAATTGGATGTAATAATACTATACAAAATTACTCAAGTTTAATAGCGAAAATTACACGCCCAAAATCCTGAAGATTGTAATGTCACGCAAACCACATAAGACCGGAAGCAGATGGATGCTTCCGGTCTTATTATCTCAAAATGTACAGGGAGAATGGAGGGCTAATTCACTGATTGTTGAGTGCTTGTAAGTGTCTCATGAACAATGTTTCCGTCGACAATGGTCAATACGGAGCGGATGGTGTCAATTTCATCAGCAGGTATGGTCAGAAATGGCTTATCCAGAACCGCAAGATCAGCCTGCTTTCCTGCCTCCAAAGTTCCCCGTTTCTGCTCGGCAAGGCCAATCCAGGCTGCATTTTTTGTGTAGAGTGCGAGAGCTTCCTCGCGGCTGAGCAGTTGATCGTCAGGTTTTTGAATGACCCCGCCCAGCGAGCGGCCTGTGACATGATACTCAATCGCTTGCCAGATACCGAAAATGCCTATGCGTGTGGAATCCGTGCCGCCTGCAACCAGAATATCCTTATCAACAGCAGCACGTGTTGGCGGTGATTTTGCTGCAACCTCAGCACTATTCGCTTTCAAGATTGCCGGTCCTTCAAAATAAGGCCCCATCTGAACAGTGTAGGACAGGCCGAGTTGTTTCATGCGATCGAGTGTTTTCTCGGAGCCGGTATTGAGGTGTGCCAGAGACCAACGCAAATCTTTGAGCGGATATGTTTTGTTGACCGTCTCAAATACAGCCAGAATATCCGCTGCGGCATCATCGGTATATGCGTGAATTTCCAAAGGAACCTGACGCTCTGCGGCAAAGCTGGCAACCTTGAGCAATTCATCCTTGGCCTTTTGCGGTGAAGTAAAGCCGGGTCCCATCTGTACACCGTCATTCATCGCCGCGACAATGGACTCACCAATACCTACAAAGCTGATCATCCCTGTATCATAATGAGGTTGACGAAAAGCCATGATATTTTCAAACCATTCGGTTTCTGCTCCGGCTTTCATGGCCGGAATACGGTATCCTGCACGAATAGTTAGTTTTCCTTCGCGCTGCAGAGTAAACAAGCTGTCATAGGCTGAAGCAGGGCCGGCAGAGGGGTCAATAAATCCGGTCATGCCGGCGCTGTTCAGATCTGAGAAAAATGATTGCAGGCTTCGTAACCGATATTGTGGATCGCCGGGCACCATTTGAGCAAACAGCGCATTGTAGCTGCCAATATGTCCGAGTAGTTTGCCTGTAGCATTCCCGTCAGTATCACGCTCAATGGTAATGCCTTGCGGAACAGAGGGGGCAGCGCTGTTGAGTCGCAGGGCTTCTATTCCGCTTTCATTGACTAAAGCATAATCATACAGATACTGGATGTAGACTGGATGGTTAGGCGCGACAGCTGATAATTCCGCAGTTGTTGGAGCGCGTTTTTCGTCAAATTGTTCCGGCAGCCATGAACCGACTACAGCCACCCATTCACCTTTTGTTTTATCATACCAATAGGTTTCAAAATTATAGGTTTGGCCGCCGCGAATGGCATGGATATGCGTGTCAACCAGCCCCGGGATGACTGTTTTGCCTTTCAGATCAATCAAGCGTGGACTGTTAGTCTTATAGCGTTTTATGAGTGAATTATCGCCGATGGCAGCAATCATGTTGCCTGAGATTACTAGCGCTGTTGCAGCGGGTTTTGCCTGATCCATCGTGATGATGTTGCCATTATACAGAATGATATCTGCATTTTCTGCGATCGCTATGCTGCTCAGGGATATTAAGCTGATCAATGCCAAGGGAAGGGTACGGGGAATTTGCCTCATAATTGATGATCCTGTTTGAAATCGGACGAATATTTGTGAGGGTAGCTCTGCGGCATTGGAGTGGTTTGCTCATGACGTCTGATTACCAATCAGGGCTAACATCTCCTTGAATGATAAAAATGAACCAATAAATTGAATAGATCGAAAAATGCATCGCCTTGTCCTGATTTTGGGACAAAGTAGAGGGGGAGTTTTAAGCGAATACGATAATGTTAAATGCAACCTGTAATTGTTTTGTAAAATTCTTCGGTTCTGATGAAGTTAGTGGTTGGGCCGAACTTATTTTTTGAATCTAATAAAAAGCAGTTAAATCAGCAGATTAATAAAAATATTATGCCGAAGCTAGAAATTATTATTTTCAGTGAAAATCTGGTTGCATGGTATTTACAACCTATGGTAGTGATTTGGATGTTGGGTCGCAAATTTCCATATCAATATTTTTTGGCCATAGGGGTGGGGAATGAATAATTTAAGCGCAGAAACCGAGGTTAATTACTCTGCAGCGGAAGAGAGTTTTTTATTTTACGAAAATCCGGCTGAGGTGAAAGATAATGTCTCGGATACATTTAAAAATTTAGTTCTTCATAGAAATAAAATTGCATATATTGTCAGCCATAACGGTAAATTCAGCTATCGTCATGACCATTACACAGTCATTATCACATTGGCGGCGATTAAAGATCTGCACTGGTCTTTACAGGGGAAATTCGGCGAGAGTTTTGATGCGCCAGCCGGCACCGTGATGATTGTACCGCCACATACGGATTATACCGTTCGCTGGCCGGCGGAAACGGATTACATTCAGCTGGCGCTGGATAATTATTTGCTCGGCGAATTGAAGGAAATAACCGGAAATTTAACGCTTTCTGAGCTCTTTCCACATCCTTCACGTCTGCCAAACCCCAAAGCTCTGTTGTTGGCTAATCTGCTGCGTGCTGAATTGCTGAAAAATGCTCCTGTCAGCGCCGGATATCTTCAGGCTCTGTTGTCGGTTCTGATGGTGCAGCTGGTTCAAAACCACTCTTTCTTAAGGTCTGGTAATGGCAAGCAGGAGAATGGCGGGCTTTCTTATCAGGCATCGCGGCGTATTGAGGCGTATCTGCGCGAAAATTATATGCGCAAACTGTCGATTGCGAAAATGGCTGGGGTTTTGGGTGTATCCGGTGGTCATTTTCTGACATCTTTCCGCGAAAGCTTTGGTCAGACACCGCATCAGTTCTTATTGATGCTACGGTTGAGTGCAGCTGAAGATATGCTGATGAATACGGATATTTCATTGGCCGAAATCGCTGACCGGACGGGTTTTTCCAGCCAAAGCCATATGACAACAGCATTAAAAAAATGCAGGTCAACTACGCCGGGAGAGCTCCGCCGCAAGCGTCTTAGCTCGGGTAAAAAATCCTGATAATTCGTGTGGGCTGATAAATTGTGGGCTGTGGCTGGCGTTTTCCGCTCTCATATTTCCTGCTTGATGAGCTCGGTGAGGCAAAATGTCAGTTACTTGAAAGTAAGTTGACAGATGCCATAGTCCTAGTGAAGATGTCGCAATAAGAGATGTATTTTGAAATATAAAATATACTCTTGTTGTTTGCGGTTTATGAATTCATATTCTGCATATATTTTTTGAAATGACAGTAATATCAGGTATTTATCAATAATAAGTATCTGCGCATAAGCATATGGGAATGGCATGATTTAGAATATATGGTAATTTAAGTGGGAGGAATAATTTATGCGCTTGAAATTCTTGTCCGGAGTCGCAGCAGCGGCCGTTTTAGCCTGGACAGCAACCGCGCAGGCAGAGCTTCTCATGGGTGTGGGAGCACCGATGACCGGCCCGAATGCCACTTACGGGCAGCAGATTCTGAAGGGAGCAGAAGCTGCAATTGCGGAAATTAACGCCAATGGCGGTATTAATGGCGAACAGGTGAAAATCGTCATCGGTGACGATGTTTCCGACCCGAAACAGGGTATTTCTGTTGCCAACAAGTTTGCTGCGGATGGCGTACAATTTGTCATCGGCCACTATAATTCCGGTGTTACTATTCCGGCATCAGATGTTTATGCTGAAAACGGTATTCTGATGATCAGCCCGGGTGCCACCAATCCTGCTTATACGGAAAAAGGTCTTTGGAATACATTCCGTACCTGCGGACGTGATGACCAGCAGGGCATTGTTGCCGGTAATTACATCAACGATCATTTTAAAGACAAAAAAATCGCGGTCATTCACGATAAGACACCTTATGGTCAGGGGCTGGCGGATGCCACCAAAAAAACTTTCAATGATCTCGGTGTGAAAGAGGTTATGTATGAAGGAGTGAATACCGGTGAAAAGGATTTCTCCGCACTGATTACCAAAGCTAAAGCGGCTGGTATTGATGTGCTCTATTGGGGCGGTGTGCATACAGAGGGCGGTTTGATTATCCGTCAGCTGGCAGATCAGGGGCTCAAGGTCACGTTCATCTCCGGTGATGCGATCGTCAATAATGAGCTGGCTTCCATTGCCCGTGATGCGGTTGTGGGGACGCTCAACACATTCGGACCTGATCCACGTGTTGATCCGGCCAATGCCGAACTGGTGAAGAAGTTCCGCGACAGCGGTTTCGAGCCGGAAGCCTATACACTTTATTCCTACGCAGCAGCCCAGTCTTTGGCTGCAGCAGCCAAGGCTGCCGGTTCTAACGACCCGCAGGAAGTCGCCAAGGCGATGAAGGAAAAAGGTCCGTTTAAAACTGCGCTTGGTGAGCTGGCATTTGATGAAAAAGGCGATGCCAAACTGCCGGGCTATGTGATGTATGAGTGGAAGAAAATGCCGGATGGCAGCTTCACTTATGAACAGCAGAAGCAGGGTGGCTAAACTGAGTTAGAGCGTCGTGTGCCAAGTTTGGCACACGACGCTCTGGTATAAAATGTTGTAAAGAAAAGCCGCCATTTGAAGCCAAATGGCGGCTTTTCTTGTTTCAGTGCGTCTTCAGATTATGTACCATAAGGTACCCAGATATTTTTAACCTGCACGGCACGGCGCAGATAATCACGCCCCTGACCCTGTGCAGTATCCAGCCAGTTGCGCTGACGGCCGTTATTCACCCATGTCGCTTTGAGATTGCCGGTTGAGGCTTTTTCAACCATAGCACTGCCTGCTTGAGACCCGACATACCAGAGCGCGGCTACGGCATCATGTTCTGCCAGCGTTTTTGCCAAAACATCGCGCTCACCGGTGATGAGATTGATCACACCGGCTGGTACGTCTGATGTATCCAGTACCTGATAGAAAGCACCGGCGATCAGCGGATGGCGGCCTGACGGCACAACCACGGTACGGTTGCCCATAGCGATTGCGGGCAGGATCAGCGAGATCATCGAGAGCAATGGCAGTTCATCAGGGCAGACAATACCGGTGACACCCCATGGTTCATTCATCGCCAGTGTGACATGACGCGATTTGGTCGAATGGACTGCACCGTCAAACTTATCTGCCTGCGCAGCATAATAGAAAATGCGACGGATTGAGGCGTCGAACTCTTCTTCTGCTTTCTTGTCTGTAACGCCGATGCTTTTCACCAGTAAGTCAATGAATTCAGCGCGGCGTTGCTCGAGATTTTCGCTTAAGTAATACAGCACCTGCGCACGATTATGAGCGGTTGCGCCACCCCATGAACCTGCTTTTGCGGCTGCTTCTACAGCATTGCGGATATCTTTGCGGTTGCTGAGTGGTGCTTCACCGATGACAACATTGCCTTTGCCGTAGACCGCATAGCTTGCACCACCGTCAGGGCGTGTCTGCTTGCCGCCGACATAGTTTTTCATCGTGCGGTCGATGGAACCGGCAGCCACTTTTTCACTGGCCACAGGCAGAGCGGAGAAAGATGGTGCATCGGTTTCTTTAACGAGCGGCAGGGCTTTTTCGCAGTCGCTGACCAGATATTCATAAAGCCCTTCGCGTGCGCCTTCGCGACCGAAGCCGCTTTCACGATAACCGCCGAAACCGGCACCGGCATCGAGCATATTGGTGCAGTTGATCCAGACAACACCGGCTTTAACGGAAGCTGCAATATCCAGAGCGGTATTGATATTTTCCGACCAGATGGAAGCGGCCAGTCCGTAAGAAGTGTTATTGGCCAATGCAATCGCTTCTGCCGGAGTGCGGAAGGTGGTTGCTGCCGCAACCGGGCCGAAGATTTCAACCTGACAAACGGTGGAAGCCTGATCTACTTCCGTGAAGAAGCCCGGAGCGATGAAGTTGCCTTTTGCCGGCAGTGCATTTGCGGTCTGCCAGAGTGCACCGCCTTCTTCCACGCCTTTGGCGATCAGTGCGGAAATACGCTTAACCTGCAACGGGGAGACGATTGCGCCGACATCAGTGGATTTATCCAGCGGATCACCAACGCGGATTGTTTCAAGGCGCTTGCGCAGCTTGGCATAGAAGCGCTCGGCAATGCCTTCCTGAACCAGCAGGCGCGATCCTGCACAGCACACTTCACCCTGATTGAACCAGATCGCATCAACAACACCTTCAACAGCGCTGTCGAGATCGGCATCTTCAAAAACGATGAATGGTGACTTGCCGCCGAGTTCCAGCGACAGTTTTTTACCGGAACCGGCAATCTGCTCACGGATGATACGGCCGACATTGGTCGAGCCGGTAAAGGCAACCTTGTTGACATCATCATGACCACAGATCAGTGCACCGGTTTCGCCGTCGCCCTGTACGATATTGACCACACCGGCAGGCAGACCGACTTCATGGCAGATTTCCGCAAAGGCAATCGCTGTCAGCGGTGTCAGATCGGCAGGTTTCAGCACAATCGTATTACCGGCAGCGAGTGCAGGGGCGATTTTCCATGCCAGCATTAAGAGCGGGAAGTTCCACGGGATCACCTGACCGCAAACGCCGACAGGGGAGAAGCCACGGAACTCATCTTCCACCATCTCAGCCCAACCGGCGTGATGATAGAAATGACGGACAGCCAGCGGCACATCAATATCGCGGCTTTCGCGGATCGGTTTGCCGTTATCCATGCTTTCCAGCACGGAGAAGAAACGCTCACGCTTCTGCAGGTGACGGGCAATAGCGTAGAGATATTTGGCGCGCTCATGACCGGAAAGCTTTGACCATTTGCCGAACGCGGCGCGGGCGGCTTTGACAGCCGTATCAACATCTTCCGCAGTGCCTTTGGTAATGCCAGCTAAACGTTGTTCAGTCGCCGGATTGATGACATCAATAATCTGCGCATTGCCTGCATCGGTAAAGCGGCCATTGATGAAGTGACCAAATGGTGCGGAATGATTTTTCAGCCATGCAACAACATCGCCATTGGCTTCGGGAGACGGACCATATTCCATTGTGTTCAGAATATCCTTGATCTGTGCCATTGTCGTAATTCCTTATGCCGCAGCGTGACGGGAGAGGTCGGCATAACGGCCGGTCACATAATGTTCGAGCTGGCGTTCAATATCGCCGAGCAATGAGGAAGCGCCGATGCGGAACAGATCCGGCTGCAGCCAGTCATGACCCAGTTCTTCCTTCATCATCGACAACCAGACGAGGGCTTCTTTTGCAGTACGCAGGCCACCGGCAGGCTTGAAGCCGATAATCTGGCCTGTGAGTTCGCCGTAGTCGCGCAGCGCACGTACCATGGTCAGGCTGACCGGCAGGGTTGCGTTGACTTCTTCTTTGCCTGTTGAGGTTTTGATGAAGTCGGAACCAGCCTGCATTGCAACCATTGATGCCTTATAGACATTGGTCAGGGTTTGCAGATCACCGGTAGCCAGAATGGCTTTCATATGGGCTTCACCGCAGGCTTCACGCATGGCTACCATTTCATCATAAAGTGCCTGCCAGTTCTGGGTCAGCACATGCTCGCGAGTGATGACAATATCAATTTCCTTTGCGCCTTCTTCCACTGCATAGCGGATTTCGGCAAGGCGCAGCGGCAGCGGAGTAAGACCGGCAGGGAAGCCGGTGGCGACGGAAGCAACGGGGATATTTGTGCCTTCCAGCGCTTTAACCGCATGGGGAACCATTGTCGGATAAACGCAGACCGCACCGGTGGTGATATTGGCATCACTCAGCCCCAGTGCTTCCAGAATATCCGCACGGATCGGTTTTTTTGCTTTGGCGCACAGGCGGCGCACACGACCGGCCGTGTCATCACCGGCCAGCGTTGTCAGGTCAATGCACTGGATGGCACGTACCAGCCAGGCAGCCTGATATTCCTTTTTCACCGAACGGCGGGCGGGAATGGTCGCGGCACGGCGCTCAAGCGCTGAACGGTTGACGCTGATATCGTCAAACCATTCGGTTCTGAGCGGTGTTCCGGTATTGCGTACGTGGAGTTGTGTCATCGAGATGCCCGTTCGTGATTATCCGGCAGAGCGGCGTGGTGGATATGGTTGAAATTATAATGTTACGATCCGATCATTATGTCTGGATCGTTTCACTAAATCAGTTAGAGTGTCAAGAGTGCCAATCAATCAAAGGAAGTCCGTTGAGCAGAACCAGTCGCAGGGATGAACGTCTTTCAGAGCTTGCCGGATTAATGGCAAAACACGGTGTGATGCGCTTGCGTGATGCAGCTGCACAGCTCGGCGTGTCAGAGATCACAATCCGGCGGGATATGGCACCGCAAGGGGCTGTCAATGGTGCTATTGGCGGATTTCATTGTCTCGGCGGTTATATCATTTCAGCGCAGGACGGGGCTGGCGGCAGTGATTATAGTCTTGAGCAGGAAAGCGACTGCCATGCGAGCGCCAAGGCGCTGGCTTGTGCTGGGGCGGCCGTATTGATTGAAGAGCATGATACGATTTTCATCGATTGCGGCACGACTATGCCGTATCTCGCCCGCTTGGTGCCGGAGAATAAATCGGTGACTGTTGTGTGCTATTCACTCAATATTGCTGAAATTCTCTCTGTGCGTGAGGATGTCCGGCTGATTGTTCTTGGCGGTGTCTTTCATCGTTCCGCAGCCTCTTTTTCCGGTGAAGAAGGGATTGAGACACTGAAAAAACTCAACATTAATAAGGCTTTTATCTCTGCAGGCGGTGTGCATGAGGCGCATGGGGTGACCTGCTCACATTTTCATGAAGTGCCGCTCAAACAAATGGCAATCACACGCGCAATTGAGTCTTATCTGGTGGTGGATAGCAGCAAGCTTGGCCGAGTGCGCTCGGCACCATTTGCACAAATTACGCAATTCCGCAGGATTTTCAGCGCGTAATTTTAAAATTAGCGGGCAACAGAGCGGGCTGGTCACTTTTTTAAAAACATCTATGGTTCAGAGCGTTTTAAAAAGGTGCCCCATGCAACTCACAGAGATCTTAACGCATACATCTTGGTGGGTGTGGATTTTGCTAGTATATCTTGTTTACGTCGGCGTTCGTCTTCTGTCGCCAACGACAGTCTCTCCCAAAGGGATGTTGTTGATGCCGTCTGTTTTTTTGCTTTGGGGCATCTATGGAATTTTTAACAAGCTTGCTATGCCATGGACGGCGCTTTTAATCTTTGCTGTTGCATTGATTGTTGGCCTGCTGCTTGGAAGAATACTTATGGCAATGCAACAGTCTGCTATGCTGGATAGTGAAACCGGCATGGTTCAGCGTCCCGGCTCTGTGGTGCCCATCATCGTTATTCTGCTGAATTTCGGCTGTCTCTATGGCCTGAATGTTTATGCGGCCTATCATCCGGATAGTTTGCAAGAGTTAAACTTCACAGCCATTTATAGTGTGGCCTCAGGTTTAACGAGTGGATTTTTCTGGGGAATATCCTTGGCAATCTTAATGAAAGCATTTGCCGGTTATGGCATGCATGCTGCTGATTAAGTCCATTTTAGATTATTAATTCCATATCCGGTCTGTTCATCAGGCTATTGAGCTGGTAATCACAGCTATCCGGAATGTGATAACGGCTTTTTCCAATGACCTCGCCTGATAAAAATGGCGGCCGGCTTAAACGCACGGCAGACCGTCTTTTCGCGCCCTTACTGGCTGGCGCAACCTTTCGTTCCCGCCTGATTGCTTCCGTCGGTATTTTGCTTTGTGTTGCTTTTACCGGCATTGTCAGTGCGTGGCTTTATAATCATACAACGCATTATGCCTTTCTGATTGCGCCGGTGGGTGCATCGGCCATTTTGCTGTTTGTGGTGCCGTCCAGCCCGATGGCGCAGCCTTGGGCAATCATTGGCGGTAATACGATCTCTGCACTTGTCGGCGTTCTGGTCTACCAGTTCGTGAAAGAGCCGTTGCTGGCTGCAGGACTTGCAGTTGCGCTGTCTGTTCTGGCGATGTCGCTGGCGCGTGCGATGCATCCTCCGGGCGGAGCGATTGCACTCACTGCGGTTATTGGCGGTCACACTGTTACAGAGGCAGGGTTCCTGTTTCCCTTTGCGCCTGTCGCGCTGGATTCTGCGATTGTCGTATTGTTTGGCATTGCGTTTCATAAAATTCTGCGCCGCCCTTATCCGCATGTAACACCGGTGGTAAACCAGCATCAGACACAGGATACGCCAACGCAGATGCGTGGCGGCCCGACCTCCGCGGATATTGATGCGGCTTTGTCTGAAATGCAGGAGAGCTTTGATATTACCCGTGAAGATCTGGAAGTTCTGTTACGCCAGATCGAAATGCAGACGGTGATGCGTAATAATGCATCGGGTAAAGCGGGGCCTGATTGCACTTCTATCATGTCGCGCCATGTAGTATCTGTTAAAGCAACTGATAGGGATGATTATGCGCGATCTTTGTTGCTGAAGCATAATATTCGCTCGCTGCCAGTTGTGGATGATACCAATAAATTGCTGGGTACGGTTGGTCTGCGTGAGTTGTTGAAGGGTAAAGGTGCGGTCGAAACACTGATGATTGTGCCGCCGGTTGCCCGACCGCAGGATCCGGCACTGAGTCTTTTGCCAGTGCTGACCAATGGCCGTTCCCATGCTGTTATTATCACGGATACGGATAATCAGGTGGTTGGTCTGATCTCTCAAACCGACTTGCTTGCAGCGCTTGCCCGTCTGGTGCAAACGGCTCTATCAGTGGAAAAGACGTTATAAGATAATACAAAGTTGATTTAGTTTCTCAACTTACCTATAGCATAAGACGATAAGATGTGTTCAGAAATGGCACATCTGCTGTTCAGCATGAAAATGGTTGAGCGCACCATGCTATCAGGGAGTGAGCATATATGACACAAGATCAAGCCCCTCAGGTACCGACACCGCCAATGGGACGCCCACAATTGCGCCAGTGGGAACTGACAGTAACGGCAGTGGCTGATGCGCCGGTTAATATGCGTCGTGTGACTTTTACCGCGCCTGATATTGCAGAATTTACCTATCGTCCGGGTCAGGCCATCGTGATGATGCTGCCAACTGCTGACGGTGAGTTTGGCCGCCGCGATTATACAATTCGCAGCTTTGACAAGGACAAAGGTCTGCTGGCCGTTGATTTCTTCATGCATGGCGACGTCAATAATCTGACGCCAGGGCCTGCTTTTGCCCGTGATGCCAAGATCGGCGACAAAATCAATGTGCGTGGCCCGCGCGGCGGTGCGTCTTTCCGTGAGGATGCAGACTGGCATCTGGTCACCGGTGACGAATGCTGCTTGCCTGCGATTTTCCACATTTTGGAAACTATGCCTGCCAAAGCGCAGATGCATGTGCTGGTCGAAGTGGACAATATCGATTCAGAAATCGCGCTGAATGATATTCGTGAAGGTCTGACCGCAACGCAGATTACATGGCTGCATCGTGGTGAGCTGAAAGCAGGTCCAAATGACTTTATGGCAGACGCTGTCGGTCGTTTTATGCTTCCGCATGGTCGTGGCCATGCCATCCTGATCGGTGAAACAAGCAATGTGCGCAAACAGCGCCAGAATTTGATTTCGCGCGGTCTGACCCGTGAGCAGATTGCGTCTGAAGGTTACTGGCGTCCGGGCCGTATCGGCGGCCATGACCACGTTGAAGACTGATAATCGAGACGATTCAAATTGAATTGAAATATTCAGGTGAAGAGGAAATAAGATGAAACGCATGACAGGACTTTTCGCAAGCATCGCTGCCGGTGCCATTCTGTTTGCAGGCGCGGCTCTTGCCGGTGAAGTCACCGTAAAACATGCACAGGGTGAAACGAAACTTCCGGATGTTCCGCAGAAAGTGATCACCTTTGATCTTTCATCCCTTGATACGCTGGACACGCTGGGTGTTAAAGTGACCGGTGTTCCGACCATCAAAATGCAGGATTATTTGAGCAAATATGCTGCCGATGATTATATCAAGGTCGGTACATTGTTCGAGCCGGATTATGAGGCGGTAAACGCTGCCCAGCCGGATCTGATCATTGTTGGCGGTCGTTCTGCTGCCAAATATGCTGAACTGGCCAAGATTGCGCCAACCATTGATCTGACCGCGGATGCTGCAAATTTTGTGAAAAGCTCGGAAGACAATATCCGCACGCTGGCCAATATCTTCGGCAAAGACAAAGAAGCTGAAGATGCTCTGACCAAGCTGAACGCTAAAAAGGACGAACTGAAAACACTGACTGCCAAATCCGGTACCGGTCTTCTTATCCTGACAACCGGCGGTAAAATGAGTGCCTATGGTCCGGGCTCCCGTTTTGGTGTGCTATATGGTGAATTCGGTGTGAAACCTGCCGCGGATGATATCAAGCCGGGCGGTCATGGTCAGCCGATCTCATTCGAATATATTCTCGAGAAAAATCCGGACTGGCTCTATGTTATCGATCGTGATGCAGCGATTGGCCGTGAAGGCGTTGCCGCTGAAAAATTCCTCGATAATGCAGTGATTGCCCAGACCAATGCCTGGAAAAACAAGCAGGTTATCTATCTGGACGACTCTGCATGGTATCTCAATGCCAGTGGTCTGACTTCGATGGAAAAAATTGTTGATCAGTTGATCGCCGGTCTCAAAAAATAAACTGAAAAGGCAAATATCCGACAAAATGCGTGAACTTAACGGATAAGCGGAGTAAATATGTCGTGTTTTGACTTTACCCCGCCGGTTCTTTCAGGTTAAAGCATCCGGATTGTCTGCAAGACTCTTGAAAAGGCAGCAATGCATTGTCACTGCTGCCTTTTTATTATGCTTGTATTATGTCCACCGCTGATCGCTTATGCAGCTATGTCTGTGAAGTGAAACGCTTAAAACGGTTGCTGTCCTTGTGAAGTTGATTGCTGCCACATGCCTGCTGATCGTTCTTGCGCTGATAAGCTTGTTTATCGGTGTGAGTGATGTGTCTTTGCAAAGTCTGTTTGGTGATGAAACCGCACGACGCGCGCAATTCGTTCTGGTGGAAACCCGTATTCCGCGCACCCTTGCACTGATCCTTGCCGGCGCGGGCATGGCTGTTTCCGGTACAATCATGCAGATTTTGGCGCGCAACCGTTTTGTCGAGCCTTCAACCGCCGGTACGGTGGATTCTGCTTCTCTTGGTATTCTGACGGTTATGATTTTGGCGCCGGGCTTGCCGGTTTTTGGCAAAATGCTGGTGGCGACAAGTTTTGCACTGGCTGGTACTGCGCTGTTTATGTTGATTTTGCGTCAAATTCCGCTGCGCTCGCCGGTGATTGTGCCGCTTGTCGGGATTATGCTTGGCGGGGTAATCTCGGCAATTACCACATTCTTCGCCTATCGTTTTGATTTGCTGCAGTCGATGGGTGCATGGACGACCGGCGATTTTTCGGCCGTGCTGCGTGGCCGTTATGAGCTATTGTGGCTGTCTTTCGGTCTGACGGTAGCAGCCTATATTGCCGCTGACCGGTTTACCGTTGCCGGTATGGGCGAGGCTTTTACTACCAATCTCGGTTTGAATTACCGCCGTGTGATGACGCTGGGTCTGACAATCGTTGCTATGGTCACGGCCTGCGTGGTGACAACCGTGGGCATTGTGCCATTCCTTGGGCTGATTGTACCGAATGTGGTGAGCATGGTGATGGGCGACAGTATGCGCCGCTCACTTCCGTGGATTGCCTTGCTTGGTGCCGGTCTGGTGCTGATCTGCGATATGATCGGACGCACAATTAATGCGCCTTATGAAATTCCGGTCGGTACAATTCTCGGCGTGCTGGGCAGTGCCTTCTTCCTGTATCTCGTTTTAAGGAAGTCCGCCCGTGGTGCATGAAACAATCTATCCGGTGCGCAGTGAAAGCACATTGCCGGTTGAAAATCCGGCCAACCGCCGCAGCGCGTTGAAAAGACTGGCATTGCTCGCGCTGCTTGCGTTGATTGCGATGGCAGGCTTTATGACGATTGGCGCTAAGGGCAGCTGGAGCTTTGTGCTGCCGTTTCGCGGCACCAAGCTTGCCGCGATGATTTTGGTTGCCTATTCCATCGCCTTGTCGACGATCCTGTTTCAGACCATCACCAATAACCGGATTTTGACGCCCTCAATCATGGGTTTCGATGCGCTCTATGCGCTGTTGCAAACGGTGCTGGTTTTCACGCTCGGTGCCCATGCCGTTTCTATGGCCAATCCGAAACTGATGTTTCTGGTCGAAATCGTGCTGATGATGGGCTTTTCCGGTCTGCTTTATCGCTGGCTATTTGCCGGTGAGGGGCGCTCGCTGCATCTTTTGATGCTGGTGGGGATTATCTTCGGTGTGTTTTTCCGTTCCGGCACCGGTTTTATGCAGCGCATTATCGATCCGAATGATTTTGTGGTGCTGCAAGACAGATTATTTGCATCTTTTAATACGATAGACAGCCAGTTGCTGGGTTTGTCGACTGGGATTGTCGCTGTGGTCTCTGTGATCGCATGGCGCATTGGCCATCGTTTTGACATTCTGTCTTTGGGACGCGAAACAGCAATTGGTCTTGGTATCAATTACAAGCGCACAACAATGATCATTCTGATGATGGTTGCAGTGCTGGTTTCTGTGTCGACGGCTCTGGTTGGCCCCGTTACATTTTTCGGTCTGCTGGTTGCTAATCTGGCCTATATGATCATGCCGGTGACGCGTCACCGCTATACTATTCCTGCCGCTGCATTGCTGGCTGTGATCGCTCTGGTTGGCGGGCAGCTTATTCTTGAGCGTGTGTTCGCCTTTAATACCGCCTTGGGCATTGTGATTGAATTTGTCGGCGGTCTGTTCTTTATTCTGATGCTGGTACGAGGAGTTGCCCGATGATTGAGGTCAAAGCCGTCAGTAAAACCTATGGCGAAACTCTGGTGGTCAATAATGTCTCGCTGACATTGCCATCGGGCGGCATCACGTCGATTATTGGCCCTAACGGTGCCGGTAAATCCACATTGCTGTCGATGATCAGCCGTCTTATTCCGACGGATCAGGGGCAGGTGTTGGTCGATAATATGGATGTGGCGCGCACTGCCGGTGATGTGCTGGCAAAACGCCTGTCGATCCTGCGTCAGGAAAACCACATGACTGCGCGTCTGACCGTGCGTGATCTGGTGACCTTTGGGCGGTATCCGTATAGCAAAGGCAGACCAACGGCTGAAGACGCACAATTCGTGGCGCGGTCTATTCAATATCTGAATTTGAGCGATCTTGCCGATCGGTTTCTGGATGAATTGTCGGGCGGTCAGCGCCAGCGTGCCTATGTGGCGATGGTGCTGTGTCAGGACACGGATTACACGCTGTTTGACGAGCCGCTGAATAATCTCGACATGAAACACTCGGTCGAGATGATGAAGCTTTTGCGTAAGGCTGCGGATGATCTGGGCAAGACGGTTGTTGTCGTGCTGCATGATATTAATTTCGCGTCCTGCTATTCCGACCATATTGTTGCAATGCAGAATGGTAAATTGTTTTGTCAGGGCACACCGGAAGAGATTGTCTGCCCTGTGGTGCTGGAATCCATCTATGGCACAGTGTTCAAAGTGCAGGATGTCGAAGGCAAACGTATCGCCACCTATTTCATGTAAAAGCTGCGCCGCTTCTCAATTGATAAAAAGCGGCGCACTTTCTGTTATTTGCTGACCTGCGCAATCCAGTCATTGAGATTATAATAATTGCTGATGCGGGCAACTTTGCCGTCACGCAGTTCAAAGAATGCACCGGCAGGCAGTACATATTTCTGGCCTTTTGCTTCCGGCAAGCCTTCGTCTGTGGCCAGATATTCACCATTTACGATGAATTCCGCTGCTCCGCGTGTGCCTTCCGCATTGGCCATGATCACCATTTCGGTGAGGTTTTCCTTATAGGAACGGTTCATATGCGCCATGAAAGAGCGAAAATGCTCTTTACCCTGATGGCGCTCGCCCTGATTAATGTCATGCACGACTTCATCATGCAGAAGGCTGATAAAAGTCTCCATATCCTGCGCATTAAAAGCATCATAATAGGCGCGGATAATCTGTGTCGCAGTCATTGAAGCGGTCATGGCAATGTCTCCCGAATATTTGCTGATCCTTCTTAAGCCTTGTGCGCTCAAAGGAAAGGCGTAAATGCGCAGGGAAATGGCACTTTTGCGTAAATCTCTGCCGTAACCAGTCCTGTTTTTTTCAGTGTGATCGCTTATAGAGAAGGGGAGCTGGAGGATGATGTATGACTGTCAGAATTGAGACCTATTCGGGCCGCGCTATCGCGCCTTATATTGATGATCTGGCACGTTTGCGCATTCAGGTTTTTCGCGATTTTCCTTATCTTTATGACGGGGAAATGGATTATGAAGCCAATTATATTGCGACTTATGCGCAGTCTACTGACAGTCTCTTTGTGCTGGCGATCGATGGTTTTGATGTCATAGGCGCATCTACCGGTATTCCGATGCGCGATGAAACACCGGCGTTCAAAGCGCCTTTTATCGGGCTTGGCTATGATCCGGCTAAGATCTTTTATTTCGGGGAATCCGTGTTGTTGCCTGCATATCGCGGCACCGGTCTTGGCGTGCGCTTTTTTGAAGAGCGCGAAAACTATGCGCGTCGAAGCGGTGCGTTTACGACCTGTTGTTTTTGCGCGGTGGAACGCCCGCAGGGTCATCCGCTGCGACCGGCAGACTATCAGCCGCTGGACAGCTTCTGGAATAAGCGCGGTTTCTTCCATCGGCCGGAATTACGCACACAATATAGCTGGCGTGATGTGGGAGATGTTCATGAAACCGATAAGCCAATGTCATTCTGGGTGAAGGAACTGAGCTGATGCTGCATCTTGCTTCTTGCCAATATGTGATTGAGTTGATTGAGGCCTGGGATGCCTATGAGCAACACCTGCGAGCACTTTGTGCCGATGCCGTTGCTCAAGGGGCGCAGGTGCTGCTGTTGCCGGAATATGCGGGGCTTGTGCTGTCCGGCCAGTTAGAGCCGGCGGTTCGCAGTGACCTGCATGGTTCGATTTCCGGCATTCAGCCGCTTATCCCGCGTTGGCTGGAACTTTGTGAGGCGATTGCCCGTGAGCATGAGATTGTCTTGCAACCCGGCAGTGCACCGGTACTGGATCCGGATGGCAAATATCGCAATCGCGCATGGCTGTTCGGGCAGGATGGTCTGATCGGGCATCAGGATAAAATCATCATGACCCGCTTTGAGCGTGAGCAATGGGGCATCAGCGGCGGTGTTGAAGATGTGCATTGTTTTGAAACAGCATTTGGCCGGATCGGGATTCTGATCTGCTATGATAATGAGTTTCCGATGCTGTCACGCCGTCTGAGTGATCAGGGCGCAGAGTTGATCTTAGCGCCAAGCTGCACAGATACGCTGGCGGGTTATTATCGCGTGCGTATCGGCGCGCAGGCGCGGGCGCTGGAAAATCAGTTTGCCGTGTTGGTTTCCCCGACAGCTGGGGAGGCTTTGTGGTCACCGGCGCTGGATGAAAACAGCGGACGCGCCGCCCTCTATGTGCCGTCGGATTATGGAATGCCGCCAAGCGGTGTTTTTGCTGAGGGTGAAGCGGATACAACAGCGGTTAGCCGCTGGATGCATTGCAGCATTGATCTGGCGCAGGTTCGTCGCTTGCGGGAGCAGGGACAGGTGTTTACCCACCGCGACTGGCCGGAGCAGTTTACAAAATGACCGGCTGAAAACTGGCCTTGTGTGTTGCTCGTATTTAAATCGTCATATTAAGCCCCTATATAAGGGGAGACACTATGAACGGCGTGGTGAGAAGCAGAATTTGTATAGCAACTGTGTAAATTTATAAAATCAGTTTCGGTTTTGAAGATTATGCAGTAAAGAAGAGGCACCGCAGTCAGACGAATTTTGTCTCGCGGATTCCTGCCCGCAGGATGATCTTTCCCCGCCACAATGCGTAACTGTAACGGACCGGACAAACGAATTGACGACAAATACCCCGTATTACCTCATCGATAAAAGCAAGCTTCTGCCTAATCTGGAAAAGATTAAATATGTGCGTGAACAATCCGGCGCGAAATCGCTGCTGGCTTTGAAATGTTTCGCTACATGGTCTGTGTTTGATCTGATGAGCGAATATATGGATGGCACAACATCGTCTTCGCTTTATGAAGTTCGTCTGGGCAAAGAAAAATTTCCGGGTGAAACCCATGCTTACAGCGTGGCCTATGCGGATGATGAAATTGAAGATGTGCTGAAAAACAGCGACAAAATCATCTTTAACTCTATCGGCCAGCTGACCCGTTTTGATGAAGCATCAAAAAACCATATCCGTGGTCTGCGTGTAAATCCGCAGGTTTCCACATCGGACTTTACACTGGCCGATCCTGCGCGCCCGTTCAGCCGTCTTGGTGAATGGGATGCCACGAAGATCGAAGCTGTGATGGATAAAGTCTCCGGCTTTATGTTCCACAACAATTGTGAGAACGACAAATTTGAGCGTTTCGATGAGATGCTCGGCATTATCGAAGAGCGTTTTGGTCATCTGATTGCGCGTGTGAAATGGGTCAGCCTTGGCGGCGGTATCCACTTTACCGGTGATAATTATCCGCTGGATAAGTTCTGCGCACGTCTTAAAGCTTTCTCCGAGAAGTATGGCGTACAGATTTATCTGGAGCCAGGTGAAGCAGCGATTACCAAATCCGCGACGCTGGAAGTGACCGTGCTTGATACGCTGTTCAACGGCAAAAATCTCGCCATCGTAGACAGCTCGATTGAAGCCCATATGCTCGATCTTCTGATTTATCGCCAGACCGCGAAAATGGAACCGGATACCGGTGATCATGAAATCATGATCTGCGGTAAATCCTGCCTTGCCGGTGATATTTTCGGCGAATTCCGTTTTGAAAAACCGTTGCAGATTGGTGACCGCCTTTCCATTCAGGATGTGGCCGGTTACACAATGGTCAAGAAAAACTGGTTTAACGGCGTTAAAATGCCATCCATCGTTGTCCGCCAGCTCGACGGAACTGAAGAGCTTGTCAAAGAGTTTACCTTTGACGATTTTGCTGCCGCCCTTTCCTGAGGCAGATACTATAACAATGCAACCGATGCGCTTTGTGCAGAGCAATCTGTTCAGGGCGTATCATTGATTAGTGCATAATTCTCATCAGAAAATCCTGAGATTATGCCGAAAAGGCTACTATGGAGCGTACCGCGTGAAATGAAAAAAAATGTCCTGATTATTGGTGCCGGAGGCGTGGCGCAGGTTGTGGCGCATAAATGTGCGCAGAACAACGATGTTCTGGGTGATATTCACATTGCTTCGCGAACAAAATCTAAGTGCGATGATATGATCGCCAGTGTTCGTGAAAAGAAGAGTATGAAGGTTGAGGGCGTTTTAGAAGCCCATGCACTGGATGCTTTGGATATTGAAGCCACGAAGGCACTGATTTCCAAGACAAATTCACAGATCGTGATCAATGTCGGATCGCCTTTCATCAATATGTCTGTGCTGCAGGCCTGTATTGATACCGGTGTGGCTTACATGGATACCGCTATCCATGAAGAACCGAACAAGATTTGTGAGACCCCGCCGTGGTACGCAAACTATGAATGGAAGCGCCGTGAAATCTGCGCTGAAAAAGGCATTACCGCTATTCTCGGTATCGGCTTCGATCCGGGTGTTGTGAACGCCTATGCCCGTCTGGCTCAGGACGAGTATTTCGACAAGATCACCGATATTGATATCATTGATATCAATGCGGGCTCGCATGGCCGTTGGTTCTCCACCAATTTTGATCCGGAAATCAACTTCCGTGAATTCACCGGTCGCGTTTATTCGTGGCAGAAGGGTGAATGGCAGGTCAATAAGATGTTTGAAGTCGGCAAGGAATATGATCTTCCTGTCGTCGGCAAACAGAAAGCCTATATGACCGGTCACGATGAAGTGCACTCACTGGCACGCAACATCGAAGGCGCGGATGTGCGCTTCTGGATGGGCTTCGGTGATCATTACATCAACGTCTTCACCGTGCTGAATAATCTCGGCCTGTTGTCCGAACAGCCGGTGAAAACCGCTGAAGGTCTGGAAGTTATTCCGCTGAAAGTGGTGAAAGCTGTGTTGCCGGATCCGTCATCACTGGCACCGGATTACACCGGTAAAACCTGTATCGGTGATCTGGTTAAGGGCAGCAAAGACGGCAAAGACCGTGAAGTCTTCATTTATAACGTGGCAGACCACAAGGATGCCTATAATGAAGTTGGTTCACAGGGTATTTCCTACACTGCCGGTGTGCCGCCGGTAGCGGCTGCTATGCTGGTTGCGACCGGTGAATGGGATGCCAAGACAATGGTTAATGTTGAAGAACTTGATCCGCGTCCGTTCCTCGCTCAGATGAGCAAGATCGGTCTGACCACATGGATCCGTGACGAGCAGGGCGAACGTCAGATTTTCTGATAATTGCTGTTTTCGTTTTAAGATCAGGCTCAGGGGCGCAAGCTCCTGAGCTTTTTTATTGTGCCGGATCACAGATAGTTTACTATCGCGCAATATCTGCAGATGATCTGAGAAAGATAGAGCATGAGATTTTCCGGCCTTACACGCTTACAACGCCTGATCGCACCGCTTGCGGCGCTTTTGTTTCTTTCGGCCTGTACTGTTGCCGTTGATGAGGGGAGGCCGCATCATCGTCCGCCGGTACGGCCGGACAGACCGCAAATGTGCACGATGGAATATATGCCGGTTTGTGGTGAGCGTAATGGCAACAGCCGGACATTCGGCAATAGCTGTCAGGCACGTGCTGAAGGCTACCGTATTGTCAACAGAGGTGAATGCCGTGTTTCGCAGCCACGTCCGCCGCAATGGCAGCACCGTCCGGATCGGCCGAATGGCAATTGGGGACATAACCGTCCGCAAACAGCTTGTACGCGTGAATATGCACCGGTTTGTGCGACCAGTCGTGGTCGCAGCCAGACATTTCCGAATGCCTGCGTCGCGCGTAATGCCGGTTTCAGTAATATGAGAAACGGCGCCTGCCGTTAACACAGTCCTTACGGCTTCTATCCTATAGAGATTTACAGGCTGCGATATGTATAGCTGTCGCAGCCTTTCAATTTTGGGTGGAATAAATGAATGGCTTGCATGAAATAAAGCGCCTGCTGAGATATTCAGTCATCCGTATGGGGCTGGAAGCAATATCTTTGCTGCGTCTCGACAAGCTATTGCCCTCTGCTGCGCAGAACGGGCTGATTTTTACACTGCATCATGTGCGCCCAAATACGAGCCAGCAGAAGTTTGCACCCAATGCCATTCTCTCAGTTACGCCTGAATTTTTGGAAGAGGCAATTCAGCAAGTCTTAAAAGCAGGGATGCTGCCTGTCCATGTGCATGAATTGCCGGAATTGCTGCGAAATAATCCCGAGAATAAGCGCTATGTTTGTTTCACGCTGGATGATGGTTATCGCAACAATGCAGATTATGCATCTCTGGTTTTCCGGCGCTATAATATCCCTTATACGATTTACATTACCTCAGGCTTTGCCGAGCGCAGTCATATTCTGTGGTGGGAGGTTGTTGAGCAACTTCTACGGGAGCAGGAGAGCCTGACTTTCGATTTTGGTGCGGGAGAAATAAATCTGCCGCTTCATACGAGATTACAGAAGCAAGCCGCTTTCGCGCGTTTTGCACAATATGTGGATGTCCGGCCTGAGGATGAAGCTGTGCACCAGATCGCGAAACTGGCGCTGAGCTACGGGCTTGATCCGTTGCGTATCACCCATGAGTTAACGATGGATGTTGCGGCGTTACAGGCATTGCAAAAACGCGATGGTGCATTGGTGCATTTCGGTGCCCATTCTGTCAGCCATATTAATCTTAGCCGTGTAGATAATCTGCGTATAAGACAAGAAATAGAAGTATCGGCAGATTGGCTGAAAACTAATCTTGCAGCAGCGCCCTTGTCTTTTGCCTATCCTTACGGATGGAAGACGGCAGTGAGTAAAAGCACATTTTCTCAGGCACATGATTCTGGCTTTGCAGTCGCAGTTACTACCCAGCCGGCTATGTTAAAGCCTTGTGTTTTAGAAAATTTGCAATCGTTGCCGCGTGTATCTTTGAACGGATATTATCAAAAAAAGCGCTATATCAGGGCACTTATCTCCGGTATTCCCTTTATAAATACATGATAATTTAGAAATAGCCACATCATGAATATTAATGATGGATGTGATCAAAATTATAAATTTAATTAAACAGAATTTTGCAGTTAAGTTTTATACACAAGAGCAAATAATATAAATTTGCTTTTCAGGATCCCAACTGGGTTGCCATGAGTGTTCATACGGGGGCATGATTTCATGGCGTCGCCGACTGTCTGTTTAGTGCAGACAATCGGCGACGATATTCCTGAAATTTCTTCCAGGAATATCCTTCACCATACCTTATACTTGCATTTCAATGCGTTTGCCGTCTTTGTCAAAGCAATGAATGGCAGATTGACTTGCGCTGATCTTAAGCTTTTCTCCGGTGGCAATCTGGCTGCGACCGGCAACACTGAAAATGATTGCAGTGTCATCAGCCAGGCGGGCATGGACATAGCTTTCAGCGCCAACCAGCTCAACGGCATCAACAGTGACATCGGTTGTGAAAGCGCCGCTTTGCTCACCGATGGTGAAGCCTTCCGGACGAATGCCGATGGTCGCTGTTTCCGCAGGAATTTTTGCGCTGAGCTGCTGCATCCATGGCGCATCTTTACAAGGCAACAGGTTCATGGATGGTGAACCGATAAAGGTTGCAACGAAAGTTGTCGCAGGTTTTTCATAGAGCTCAATCGGTGTGCCGACCTGCTCAATATGACCGGCATTCAGTACCACCAGACGATCCGCGAGGGTCATTGCTTCCATCTGATCATGGGTCACATAAACACTGGTCACACCCAATGAGCGCTGCAGGCGCTTGATTTCCACGCGCATATGCACGCGTAGTTTGGCATCAAGGTTGGAGAGCGGTTCGTCAAACAGGAAGGCTGCCGGTTCACGCACAATCGCACGCCCCATGGCAACGCGCTGGCGCTGGCCACCGGAAAGCTGACGTGGTTTGCGCTCCAGAAACTGTTCAATTTCCAGTGCTTTCGCAGCCTTGGCGATGCGCTGTTCGATCTCGGCTTTCGGCGTATTGCGGTTCTTCAGACCGTAGGCCAGATTTTGACGCACAGTCATATGCGGATAGAGCGCATAATTCTGGAACACCATCGCAATATCGCGCTCTGCCGGTTCCAGCTCATTCACCACGCGGTCAGCAATCGAGACGGTGCCGGAAGTAATGCTTTCGAGACCGGCGATCATGCGCAGCAAAGTGGATTTACCGCAGCCGGAAGGCCCAACCAGAACGACCAGTTCACCGTCGGCGATTTCCAGCGAGATGCCTTTAATGGTCTCGACATTGCCGCCATAGACTTTTTTTACATTATCAAGAGAAATACGAGCCATTATTTTTCCGTTTCAACAAGACCTTTGACGAACCATCGCTGCATCAGAACCACGACGATGATCGGAGGGATGATCGCAAGGATCGTTGTCACCATCACAAAATGCCATGGTGTTGCGGCGTCGGCGAAATCCACCATTTTACGCAAAGCGATGATGATTGTGTTCATCTTTGCATCATTGGTGACCAGCAGAGGCCAGAGATATTGTGTCCAGCCGAAGATGAACAGGATGACAAAAAGTGCTGCAATATTGGTTTTGGACAATGGCAGCAGAATGTCTTTCATAAAGCGCCACGGCCCTGCATTATCAATGCGTGCCGCCTCCACAAGTTCACCCGGAATAGTCAGGAAGAACTGGCGGAACAGGAATGTCGCCGTTGCCGAAGCCATCAATGGCAAGGTCAGACCGGCATAGGTATCAATCATACCAAGGTCGACGATAACCTTATAGGTCGGCAGAATACGCACTTCCACCGGCAGCATCAGCGTGATGAAAATCATCCAGAAGAACACCATGCGGAAGCGGAAGTTGAAAAACACAATCGCAAAAGCCGAGGTGAAAGAAATGATGATTTTACCGATGGCAATTGCCAGCGCCACGACAGTGGAGTTGAAGAGCAGGCGTTCAAGGCTCACGCCGACGGTGCGTTCCACACCGCCGCTCAGAGCATTACGGTAGTTTTCAATAAAGTGGTCGCCCGGCAGCAGCGAAATCGGAGGGCGGAGAATTTCCGCCGACGTCATGGTTGAGGCCACAAATGTATAATAAATCGGAAAGGCAACAATGATGATGCCGATAATCAGCGCCAGATGGCTGATTGCGATAGTAACGGGATTACGTTCAATCATTGTCTGACCTCAGGAATAATGCACGCGCTTTTCAACAAAGCGGAACTGGAACGCCGTAAGGGCAATAACGATCACCATCAGGATCACAGACTGCGCTGCTGATGAGCCGAGGTTAAGATTGACGAAGCCGTCATTATACACTTTGTAGACCAGTGTTTCCGTGGCTTTGGCAGGACCACCGCCGGTTACCGCATGAATAATACCGAACGTGTCGAAGAACGCATAAACCGTGTTCACAACCAGCAGGAAGAAAGTGGTCGGAGCGAGCAACGGGAAGGTGATCGACCAGAACCGTTTCACACCGCGTGCACCGTCAATCGCTGCTGCTTCCAGCAAGGATTTCGGAATAGCTTGCAGACCGGCAACAAAGAACAGGAAATTATAGCTGATCTGCTTCCATGATGCGGCGAAGACCACCAGTGCCATTGCCTGATCGCCTTTCAGCAGCGGATCCCAGTCAAAACCGGCATTGCGCAGCAGATAGGCGAGGGTACCCATTGCAGGTGAAAACATGAACAGCCACAAAATACCGGCAATCGCCGGTGCGACGGCATAAGGCCAGATCAGCAATGTGCGGTAGAGGTTTTTACTGCGCACGACTTTTTCCGCAGCTGTTGCCAGAAACAGCGCAACAGCCATCGACAGTACAGCCGTGGCAATACTGAAGAAAATCGTAATCTGGAACGAGTGCAGATAATTCGGATCAGCAAACAGCGCAGAGAAGTTTTTCAACCCGACAAAGGTGCTGCGCAGACCAAACGGATCTTCGCGCATCATCGACTGATAAATCGCCTGACTGGCCGGCCAGAAAAAGAAAACAAAAGTGAGTATGAGCTGCGGTGCAACTAATAAATAGGGTAGCACCTTGTTGGGAAAAACAACACGCTGCACAAAGATCTCCTTCAAATTGCAGTGCCGCACACCGAAAAGGCGCATAAAAGGCACTGCAAGTTTTTGAAATGCTGCACAGTTCCTGTTGCAATGGACAGGCAGAGACTGTGCTGGTCAGTCAGAGTACTTTCAGTTGAAATTAAAACGCTGAAAGCTCTCTGTCTCTTGGATTCTGCACATCCTGTTGCGAAAACAGATCGGTCGTTTCCGCGATGCGCTCTGGCATATAAGCCAATACTCAAAAACGTTCTGAAGATGGGTTTATATGCAGCATGAAGAAAGCCGCGCGCCACTCACGGGACACGCGGCCTTTATGAATTAGCGGTTTGCTGCTTCAGCAATCGCTGCATTGCCACGCTCTACAGCGTTTTTCAGTGCGGTTTTCGCATCCTGTTTACCGGCCAGCATCGCTTCATATTCTTCGTTGAGAATATCACGAACCTGCGGCAGGTTTACCAGACGAACGCCTTTGGAATTGGCTGTTGGCTCTTTGCCCATCATCTGCAGGATCGGTGTTTCACGGCCCGGGTTCTTGTCATAGAAACCGGATTTTTTGGTTTCTTCATAAGCTGCCAGTGTTACCGGCAGATAGCCGGAAACCTGATGCAGGCGAGCCTGAATGTCTGTCTGCGACAGGAAATTGAAGAACTGGGCAATGCCCTTATATTCTTCGTCGCTCTTGCCTGCGAAGACCCAGAGGCTGGCGCCACCCGGAATAGTGTTCTGCGGACGACCTTCGCCTTCATAATAAGGTAGCTGGCCGATACCATAATTCAGGCCGGATTTAACCACGTCGCCCAGGCCGCCGGACGATTCCGTCAGCATTGCGCATTCACCGGACGTGAAGAGCTGCTTGGCTTCGGAGGTACGGCCGCCGTAACGGAATGCACCGTCTTTAGCGAGGTCTGCGAGACCCTGAAAATGCTGTTCAAACAGCGGTGCATTGATTTCGAGTTTTACATCGAGACCTGCAAGGCCGTTTTCATTGGTGCCGTATGGTACGTTGTTCCATGCAGCGAAGTTTTCAGTCTGAATCCATGTCAGCCATGTGGAGGTAAAGCCACAATTTGCAGCGCCACTGGTTTTAATTTTGCGGGCAGCTTCAAAAACTTCCGGCCATGTCTTTGGCGCTACTTCCGGATCGAGACCAGCTTTTTTGAAGGCATCTTTGTTGTAGTAGAGGATTGGCGAAGATGAATTATACGGGAAAGACAACATGGTGCCGTCCGGCTTCGAATAATAAGCGGTGATACCGGCAAGGTATTTCGCTTTGTCGAATTTGAAGCCACCTTTTTCCAGTACATCTGCAACCGGCAGAACTGCACCTTCAGCGCCCATCATCACGCCGCTACCGGCATCGAAAACCTGCAGAATGGCAGGAGCCTGCTTGGAACGGAATGCAGCAATACCGGCATTCAGTGTTTCAGGATAGCTGCCTTTATAGACAGGAACGATTTTGAATTCGCTCTGGCTTTCATTGAATTCCTTGGAGAGCTGCTCAACAACTTCGTTGTTGGAACCGGCCATACCGTGCCACCATTGCAGTTCTGTCACTGCAAATGCGTTGGATGCAAATGCGACGGACATGGTGAGTGCCGCTACTGAAACAGTCATCAGACGTTTGGACATGACTTCTCCCTGAAGTTCAATGAAACGAAACACCGGAATAAACAGTTGTCTTGTCACTTCTGTTGAGTACGGCGGTTCTGTGGTTGTCAAAGGCTCTTTCGTTTTAGCGCATATAACATTTAATACGAAAGAGAAAAGCACAATTACGAAAGCTATTCACGCATAATTCTATGCTGAAGTTCATTTTGGCGAAGAGTCCGGCACAAAACAAGCGATAATAAAATTACGTACAATAAAATGCATGATTTCAAAAATATGCTGCATGCTGAGTGATTCTGTCGGGAAACTTGACGGCAAAGCCGTAATTCAGACAGAAAAAAAGCCGGACTAAAAAGCCCGGCTGAAATTTAAGAAGGCATTTAGATGCCTTCGAGGGGAACACTTGCAGCGCGAAATGGGAGGAAGCGCGCCAGCAAGTGAGCTTCATATGGAGCAAGGATCAAAGAAGTTCAAGATGCTGAACACAGTTTTTTTGACCAAAGCGTAAAATAATTTAGGATAAACCATGCTGGCAGGCGTGAAATTCAACCGCGCCTTGCCTGCATGATACCGGCAATGACCACCAGACCACCGCAAATTTGCCAGATGCTGAGTGGTTCCGAGAGCAAAATCCACGCCAGAATAGCGGCAACAACGGGCTGTATCAGCAGCGTCAGAGAAGAAAACGCTACCGGCAACCATGCAATCGCGAATGTGATCAGGCTTTGCCCTGCGGCCTGTGTCATCCAGGCCAGAGCACAGACAATAAACCAGCCAAACAAAGTCAGCGGAAAATATTGTGTTTCAAAAATCAGTGCGAGCGGCAGAATTGTCAGGGTTGCACTGATGGTTGTGCAGAGCATGATTGTGGAGGTGGAAAAGCGGCGGCGTGTAAAACCGAGCATCAGAATATAAGCTGCGTATAAGATCGCCGCGATAAGGGCGACAGCGTCACCTTTCAGGCTGCTATGGCCGGACAAATCGGGGCCGCCCTTCAAAATCAGCACGCCGACAATGGCCAAAGCCAATCCGCTGACAAAAATTTTGCTGATTTTTTGCTTGAGAAACAGCCAGCCGCCCAGTGCCACAAAAATCGGGGACAGGTTTACAATCAAAGTGGAATTGGCAACCGATGTCATCGTCAGCGAGATATGCCAAACAACCAGTTCCAAGCCAATCAGAATGCCTGGTACTGCAAGGATAGCAATATCAGCAAGCGAGTTGGGCTTTACTTGATCTGCTCCGTGTTTCATGCGGTTGTTCAGGATCAGCATCGGAATAACAGCCAATGCCAAACGCCAGAAAGCCGTAACAATCGGGCCGGTTTCCGCGAAGCGCACCAGAATAGGGGAGCAACTGATCAGCAAGCCGCCGAGTAAAAGCGCAATAATAGCTTTCCGCTGGGTTTCAGGTGTATTTTGCAGCAGGCCGGATGTATTGGCAGTGGCGGCTTCTGGGATTGTTTTGTTCATTGTGTACCTGCCGCCTGCTAAAGCAGCCTTATATATGAGAAACGCAGCCATTTTGCTGCGGGTATTAGTAACAAGCAGTTTAGAAAAATTGATCTGCTGCCTGCGACAGGCGATGTTCTTCAGACGCGGATTTCGCCGGATGCAGATATTCTGTATCTCTGATATATATCAAAACAGATTGATAAAAAAGCGCGTCTTTTAAGAGACGCGCTTTTTGTTGTCCGGATATTTCGGGCTTATTCTTCGTAGCCGACGATCCCTTTGATCTCGACAAATTCACGAAGGCCGAAAACGCCATATTCACGGCCGTTACCGGATTGCTTGTAACCACCGAATGGTGCGGCACCGTCCCATGGCGCGTCATTGATGTAGACATTGCCGGTGCGTAAACGTTTGGACAGAGCCTGCGCTTCCTTCAGATCACCCTGAATATAAGAGGCGAGGCCATAGACTGTGTCATTGGCCATCTCAACGGCTTCATCCAGCGTGTCATAGGCAAGAATGGATAGCACAGGGCCGAAGATTTCCTCGCGGGAAATGCGCATATCATGGCCGACGCGGGCAAAAATGGTCGGACGCACATAATAACCGGCATTAAGCTCTGCCGGACGGCCTGTACCACCGGTCACCAGTTCTGCACCCTCATCAATGCCAGCCTGAATAAGATCTTGAATCTTGTCAAATTGCAGTTGGCTCACCACAGGGCCGAGATCGGTTTCAGCGGCAGTCGGATCGCCGGTGCGGAATTTTTCAGCCGCATCACGGGCGATTGTAATTGCGTCATCCATCGCTTCCTGCGGCACGAACAAGCGTGTCGGTGCATTGCAGGACTGGCCGCTATTGCCAAAGCAGCGGGCAACGCCGGTACGGACAGCCTTATCGAGATCGGCACTGCGCAGAATGATGTTCGGGGATTTGCCGCCAAGTTCCTGATGTACACGCTTCACAGTCGGTGCTGCGGTTTGCGCAACATTGACACCGGCGCGGGTAGAGCCGGTAAAGGACACCATATCCACATCTTTATGACCGGAAAGGGCGACGCCAACGCTCGGCCCGTCACCATGGACGAGGTTGAAGACGCCTTTCGGCACGCCTGCCTCATGCATAATTTCAGCGAACAGAATGGCGCTAACCGGTGCGATTTCAGACGGCTTCAGCACCATTGTGCAGCCGGTTGCGATAGCTGGTGCCACTTTAGCGGCGATCTGGTTGATCGGCCAGTTCCAAGGTGTGATCATGGCGACAACGCCGATCGGCTCATGCTCAACACGGGTTGTGCCCTGCATATAGGAATATTCAAAGATTTCAGCGGCTTTAATCGCTTCCATCAGATGTGCGGTGCCGGAGCCTGCCTGTGCTGCCTTGGCCATAGCCAGCGGCGCACCCATTTCCTGAGAAATTGCGGCGCCCATTTCATCTGAACGGCGAATGAAGATTTCGAGAATACGCTTGAGCAGCGCTAAGCGCTCTTCTTTGCTGGTCTGAGAGAAGCTGACAAATGCTGCTTTTGCTGCGGCAACGGCCTTGTCCACATCAGCAGCCGTACCCATAGCAATCTTGGTGAAAGGCAGCTCTGTTGCCGGATTGATAACATCCAGTGTCGTTACAGGGCTTTGTACCGGATCAACCCATTCGCCGTTGATGTAAAATTTGAGTGCGTGATCCATAGTTCCCATCCTGTCATGCTATTCATGCGGTTTTGCAGTGATTTTTGTGCGCAGTTTAGACCTAAACCTTCGTATTACAACTCCATAAAAAGAATGGTGACGGAAAATATTGGTTTTGCCATTACGCCTCTAATCATATTGAGTAAGTAATTTTTTTATTATTAATTTATTTTTAAGCTAATAATAAAATAAAGTAATAATATTGACTCTTTCATTTATATGATTTTATAAAATATAAGTTTCGGTATTTTATATTTTCATAAATTATGTTGATATAAAAATAATATTTTATTCTTCTTTCCCGAAGCGAAACAATAAATACGTGCATGTATTTAACTGGCGTATTTTGAAAATTTGCTGAGGGACATATGCAAACAAATATTGGCAGTCAGAGTGAAAAATTTTACTCTGTGCAAATTTTACGCGGGCTGGCAGCTTTACTGGTCGTTTTAGGACACACTTTACAACATCCAATAGCAGAGCCGCCACGAATACTTGGTGTGTTTGGAGCTTTTGGCGTATCCATCTTTTTTGTCATAAGCGGATTTATCATCAGCTATATCAATGCTGGTCGCTTTGCACCGGTAAGTTTTCTGTGGCGACGAATTATACGTGTCGTGCCTCTATACTGGATTTGTACAATTTTTCTGGCTTTTTGTGCGATCTATTTGCCGAGCTTGTTTAAATCAACAAGCTTCACACCGGATTACTTGATACGTTCATTGGCGTTTCTTCCGGTGCTTGTGCCGGGGACGCTGGATGATTGGCGGCCGCTATTAAAACCGGGTTGGTCTCTCAATTATGAGATGTTTTTTTATCTTCTCTTTATCTTGTTCTGGTGGTGTGAAAGCAGTCTCCGCCGCTCAATATTGATGAGCGCTGTACTCGGAGCGCTGATTGCAGGGGCATTTTTTGTTGAGAGAAATGGTAGTTTTGCAGCCTTTTATCTCAATTTTAATCTGATGCCGTTTCTCGCCGGCATGTGGTTGGCGGAGTTGCAGCGTCAGGGTTTCTGGGGCGGCTTCTCTGTTAACTCCTTGCCTGTGTTACTGTTCTCTGTCGCAGTTAGCATTGCCTTGCTCTTGAGTGTTGATCTGACAGCATTGCCATTCTTCATTGAGAGTCTTGCATATCTGATTGCATCAATACTGCTTGTTGTAACGGCGCTTTGTACAGATCGTTGGTTCCGTCATTTGTCGCCGGGAAACCTGTTCATACAAATTGGCGACAGCTCCTATTCTCTTTATCTGACGCATATGTTCGTGGTTGGTGCAGGCTGGGCAGTCTTTAATCGCCTCGGATTAGGGGATTGGGCGTTTCCCTTTGCGGTTGTTGGAATTATCTTTGCCAGCATTGTCGGTGCTAAAATTTCTTATTTGATTATTGAGAAGCCGTTTATGCGTTTAGGGCGTAAAAAACGCCCCTCTCAACAACCCGTGACGCAGTCGACATAAGAATTATAAGAAAGCCTCCGGCATTGCTGCCGGAGGCTTTCTTATTTTTGGGTCAGGCTTTAGGTGATTAAGCCCAGGTCTTTTCCAGAACGCGGATCCAGTTTTTATAGGCGATCTTGTCGATGGTTTCCTGATCGTAACCGGCTTTGCGCAGTTCTGCGATCAGCAGCTGCAGGTCAGCGGCGCTGGCCAGAGTATCCGGAATGGTGGTGCCGTCGAAGTCGGAACCAAGAGCCACATGATCAACACCGATGCGGTTGATGATGTAATCAATATGACGCACCATTTCGCTGAGCGGTGTGGCGGTGATTTTCTGGCCGTCTTCGCGCAGGAAGGACACACCGAAATTGATGCCCATCAGGCCGCCGGTTTCTTTGATGGCGTCCATCTGTTTTTCGGTGACATTGCGGCTGTGTGTGCAAAGCGTATGCACATTGGAATGGCTGGCAACGAGCGGTGCATCGGAAATCGCTGCAATATCCCAGAAGCCTTTTTCATTCATGTGCGACAGGTCGACCATGATTTTCAGTTCGTTACACGCGCGGATCAGGGCTTTACCTGCATCGGTGAGACCCGGACCGATATCCGGTGTGCTCGGGAAGCGGAACGGAACGCCGTAAGCGAAAATATTCGGACGGCTCCAGACCGGACCCAAAGTGCGCAGGCCTGCCTGATGCAATACGTAGAGTTCATCCAGATCAGCGCTGATCGCTTCAGCACCCTCAATATGCAGCACTGACGCAAATGCGCCATTGGCCATTGCTGTGCGGATATCATCGGCAGAACGGCAGATTTTCAGGCCGCCATTCGACTTGGCTTCAATCTTCGCCAGAAGCGCAGCCATGCCAAGGGTGATTCTTAAGGCGCTACCATGTTCAGGTGTCGGATAATCGCCATTGGCATCTTTTTCCATCGAAGGTGACGGAACATAGATTGCGCAGAGACCACCGGCGAGACCGCCTTTTTTGGCACGTGGCAGGTCGATGTGGCCGACCTGCTCGCCGTTAATAAAGCGGTCAACCGGATTGGCTTCGGTTGATGCCCACAGACGCAGAAGCACGTCATTGTGACCGTCAAAAACCGGTGTGAAATTATCTGCCGATGAAGAACTGGACATGGAGGAGGAACCTTACTTTTCCCGTATGGCGACATAAATTATGTCGCAAACAGAAACATTTAGCGGAATAAATCCTGTTATTATATCTGTGTCGTAACGGCGCTTTCCCGTCATTTCATGAGAAAGTCAGCGATTCTCACGGTTTCTACCGCTAAAATCCCGCTGTTACGTGATTTGCCAGACTGACTATTTTGCCGCAAAAATGCAAATGCCTTTTCGTACAGGCCATAGTCCGTATGCGCATGACGGTTTTTTTATACAATTATAAAGTTGTAAACAAAAATTTACATGCAAACCGTGCATAAGCACTGGCAAAATCTGCATTGGCCGCGTTATTGGGCTTCATGATAATTGAACACGACATTAGTCGGTTTTCTTATACACTTTGTTTTGATGCAGTTTAGGGTGGATCGGAGCGGGATAAAACCAGTCCGGTGGACCATCTCCCGCGAAGATAACTCATTTGCAAAACTGTTAGAAAACTTAACCACTGGCAGGGGCGACCCGGCCGGTTTCTTGCGTTTACGGATAGGGAAGAGGAAATCACCGTGATTTCAAGACGTAATTTTTTGGCGGGCGCAGCAGCTGTTCCGTTCCTGTCATATGCCGGTCTTCTGCCTGCGATCGCTGCCGGTCGTCAGGACATTCTGGTTGTGGCAATGCAGCTGGACAACATGACTTCGCTCGACCCGCATGAGAGCTTTGAAGCTGTCGGCAGCGAAATCTGCAACAACATGTATCAGCGTCTTGTGCATCCGAGCTATGAAAACCCAGAGAAAATTGAAGGCGGCGTAGCCTCTTCATGGGAAGCCGATGCTGAAGGTAAAGTTTATACTTTCAAAATCAACCCTGATGCAAAATTTGCGACCGGTAATCCGATCACCGCTGAAGATGCTGCGTTCTCGCTGCACCGCGCGATCAAAATGAACAAAGGTCCTGCTTTCATCATCGGTCAGTTCGGTCTGACCCCTGAGAATGTTGAGCAGTCTGTCGTTGCTAATACTGAAGCCGGAACTCTGACTATTTCTCTCGAAACTCCGACTTCCCTGTCGTTCCTGCTCTATTGCCTGTCCTCCAGCGTTGGTAGCGTTGTTGAGAAGAAACTGGTTATGGAAAATGCTGCCGGCGACGATCTCGGCAACGAATGGCTACGCAAAAACAGCGCCGGTTCCGCTGAGTGGACACTGGCTGCATGGAAGCCAAGCGAAAGCGTTATGCTGAACCTGAACCCGCACGGCGCCTATAAAGGCAATGTAAAGCGTATCGTTCTGCGTCACGTTGCTGATCCTTCTTCACAGCTGCTGATGCTCCAGAAAGGTGACGTGGATATTGCCCGTAACCTGACTTCCGAGCAGCTGCGCGTGATTGAGAAAGACGAAAACTTTACGCTCGTTCGTAAAGGCGTTGCCGGTATCGGCCTGATGTCGCTCAACCAGAAAGTTGAAAAGCTGACCAATCCTAAGCTTTGGCAGGCTATCAAATGGGCGATCGACTATAAGGGCATTCAGGAAAACATCGTGCCGCTGACCCATCAGCAGCACCAGACCATTATTCCTGAGGGCTTCCCGGGTGCGGTTAACGATCTGCCGTTCCAGAAAGATACAGCTAAGGCGAAAGAACTGATGGCTGAAGCAGGTCTGGCCGATGGTTTCTCCATCAGCATGGATCATTATTCTGCACAGCCTTGGCCGGATATCGCTCAGGCGATTCAGGCAAACCTCGCAGAAATCGGCATCAAGCTGGAACTGCGCGCTGCTGAAAACCGTCAGGTTCTCACCAAAATGCGTGCCCGCGAGCATGAAATTGCACTGACCTCATGGGGTTCGGACTATTTTGATCCAAACACCAATGCGGACGTGTTCTGCAATGTAACCGACCTGTCGGATGATGCTAAGAACAAGCCTTTTGCATGGCGCTCAAACTACCAGAATGCAGATTTCGCTAAGAAATCTCTGGCAGCACGCGATGAAAAAGATCCGGCAACACGCGTTAAACTTTACGAAGACCTGCAGCGCGAATTCATGAACAACAGCCCGTTTGTTGTCATGCTGCAGACTGTCATGACCGCTGCTTGCCGCAAAGATGTGACCGGCATGCGTCTTGGCGTTCTGTCTGACACCCACTCTTACGCAGGGATTGCGAAAGCTTGAATAAGAGACTGAAAACTCTGACTGGTACTCTGGGCAGCGTGTTAATCACGCTGTTCGGACTTGCTATTGTCACTTTCATGATCGGCCGCGTTATGCCGGTTGATCCTGTGATTGCAGCCGTCGGCGATAATGCGCCGGAGGCTGTTATTCAGCGTGTGCGTGCGGAAATGGGGTTGGATCAGCCTCTCGTCGTACAGTTCTTCCACTATATTGGTCAGGTTTTGCAGGGTGATCTCGGCAACTCCATTCTGACCCGTAACCCTGTTACAACGGATATTGCCCGCTACTTCCCGGCAACCCTTGAACTGGCAACAGCAGCGCTCCTCCTCGCTGCCGTCATCGGTATTCCGCTGGGTGTCTGGGCTGCGGTGCGTCAGGGCACATTGACGGATCAGACGATCCGCGTGATTTGTCTGGCCGGTCACTCCGTGCCGACTTTCGTGCTGGCGCTGATTTCGCTGCTGGTTTTCTACGCCGCTCTCGGTATTGCACCGGGACCTGGCCGTCAGGATATTATTTTTCAGGACATGATCCCGCATGTCACTGGTATTCTGACCATTGATACGCTGCTCGACGGTGATATGGATGCCTTCTGGGATGCGCTCGCGCATATGGCCCAGCCGGTTATCATCCTTGCTTATTTCAGCATGGCCTACATCACCCGTATGACCCGTGCATTCATGCTGGATGCGCTTAAAGGTGAATTTGTTATCACAGCCCGCGCTAAAGGTTTGTCGGCTACATCCGTGATCTGGAAACATGCTTTCCCGACTGTGGCTGTTCAGCTGGTAACCGTTCTTGCACTGACCTATGCCGGTCTGCTCGAAGGTGCTGTTGTGACCGAAACTGTGTTCTCATGGCCTGGTCTTGGCCAGTATCTGACAGTTTCGCTGATGAATGCAGACATGAACCCTGTCGTCGGCGCCACTCTTCTGATTGGTGTCATCTATGTCGGGCTTAACCTGCTCGCTGACATTCTCTACAAGGTACTGGATCCACGCGTCAGATGATTTTCTCTAATTTTCATAACTGGGCGCTGGACGAAACTCCGTCCTCGCCGTCGCAGGCTCTTTGGGGCCGACGCTATCGTATCTGGCTCAACTTGAAGTCAAATCCGCTGGCGATGATCGGCCTGTTCATCATTGCAGTCTTTGTTTTCATCGCCATTTTTGCCCCGTGGCTGGCTCCGCATGATCCGAGCATTCAAAATCTCGGCAATCGTCTTGCGGCTCCTTCTGCTGAGCATTGGTTTGGTACGGACGAGCTGGGTCGCGATATTTTCTCGCGTATCCTTTATGGTGGCCGCGTAACACTCGGCATGGTTATTGCCGTGGTTATTCTGGTTGCACCGCTTGGTCTGATCATCGGTTGTGTGGCAGGTTATTTCGGCGGTGTCGTCGATACAATTCTGATGCGCGTAACCGACGTGTTCCTCGCTTTCCCGCGTCTTATTCTGGCTCTGGCTTTCGTGGCCGCGCTGAAACCGGGCGTTGAAAGCGCGATTCTGGCGATTGCACTCACTGCCTGGCCGCCTTATGCGCGTCTGGCCCGTGCGGAAACCATGACCATCCGTAACACCGACTATATTGCAGCTTACCGTCTGACCGGTGCCAGCGCTGCCCGTATTATCACGCGTCATATTGCACCTTTGTGCGTACCGAGCCTGATTGTGCGTATTACGCTGGACATGAGCTCGATCATCCTGACCGCCGCAAGCCTTGGCTTCCTCGGTATGGGTGCGCAGCCGCCGTCACCGGAATGGGGTGCAATGATTGCAACAGCCAAACGCTTCATCTTTGAACAGTGGTGGGTTGCTACAATTCCGGGTATTGCGATTTTCCTCGTTTCACTCGCGTTCAACTTCCTCGGCGACGGTCTGCGTGACGTCCTCGATCCGAAGCAGAATTGAGGGTAAAAATGCTGGTAGATATTCAAAACTTACGGATCGCATTTGAAACCCGCACCACACGCTTTGAAGCGGTGCGGGGGCTCTCTCTGCAGCTCGGACGTGAAAAACTGGGTATTGTGGGCGAAAGCGGCTCGGGCAAGTCTCTGACTGCCCGCGCTCTGATGAAACTCCTGCCGAATATTGCGGAAGTCAAAGCTGACAAGCTCAGCTTTGACGGACAGGATCTGCTCACTGCTTCTGAAAAGCAGATGCGCCAGATCCGCGGTAAACGCGTTGGTTTCATTCTGCAGGATCCGAAATACTCGCTGAATCCGGTTAAAACCATTGGTGTGCAGGTGGCTGAAGCCTGGCGCACACACAAAGGCGGCAGCAAAAAACAAGCTATGGAAGCGGCAATTGACCTGCTTGATCAGGTTAAAATCCGCAATCCGCGTGAAGTGGCTTATTCCTACCCGCACGAAGTATCGGGCGGCATGGGACAGCGCGTCATGATTGCTATGATGCTGGCACCGGATCCGGAACTGCTGATTGCTGATGAGCCGACCTCTGCACTTGATGCGACTGTGCAGGCAGAAATTCTGCGTCTGATCGATGATCTCGTCGACAGCCGCGGCATGGGTCTGATCCTGATCAGTCACGATCTTCCGCTTGTTTCCCATTTCTGTGACCGCGTTATGGTTATGTATATGGGGCAGGTGATGGAAGAGCTGAAAGCATCAGAACTCAATAGTGCTCAGCATCCTTATACCAAGGGGCTCCTGAACTGTATTCCGTCGCTGACGCATCCGCGTGATCGTCTGCCGGTAATGACCCGTGATCCGGAGTGGCTGAAATAATGATTGAAGTTGATAATCTGAAAATTCAGTTCGGTGACAAGCAGGTCGTTAAGGGCGTTTCTTTTAACGTCGAAAAAGGCGGCAGCTTTGGTATCGTGGGTGAGAGCGGCTCGGGTAAGTCGACAATCCTGCGTGCGATGGCCGGTCTGAATGAAAGCTGGAGCGGACGTATTGCCTTTGACGGTAAAGACGCCCCGCTGAAGCGGACGCCGGAATTTTTCCGTTCTGTTCAGATGGTGTTTCAGGATCCGTTCGGCTCACTGCATCCGCGCCAGACCATTGACCGTATTCTGAGCGAGCTGTTGCTGGTTCATAAGATCGACAATGTTGAAGCGCGCATCAAGCAGGCTCTGTCCGATGTGGCTCTGCCGCAGACGGCACGTTTCCGCTATCCGCATCAGCTGTCCGGTGGTCAGCGTCAGCGCGTGGCAATTGCCCGCGCTCTGATTGCAGATCCGCAGGTATTGCTGCTCGATGAGCCGACCTCGGCACTTGACGTTTCCGTTCAGGCGGAAATTCTCAACCTGCTGTCGGATCTTCGCGAAGAACGCAACCTGACCTATGTGCTGGTGAGCCATAACCTCGCGGTTATTGCCCATCTCTGCCCGCAGGTTGGTGTGATGCAGAATGGTATTATGGTTGAGCAGCTGAGTGCAGAAGATCTGCGCGCAGGCCGTACCACCCATCCGCATACCACTGAATTGCGCGAATTGAGCGTAACGGTTGAAGAACCTAAATAAGAATATGCAACAGGCCGGATTTTCCGGCCTGTTCTTTATGCAAGATTGAATTACAAAACCTGTACGAACAGGGCATGGGAAGAAGCGATCATGGCTATGAACTGGGACGCCGCCTTATCAACCGCACAAAAACTGGCCGCACAATGGCCTGCGAATGAGCCGGGAGGCGTGATTATCGGTTTTGATGCGGATGGTATCTGTTTCAACGCTGCAAGCGGCGTGGAAAGTCTGGCAACCTATAAGCCGTTTTCCGCTGACAGCGTTGTGCGTTATGCTTCTGTGACCAAGCATGTTTTCGTTTCCATGGTTTTGAAATATGCAGATAAAATCAGCCTTGATGATCCGTTGGGTAAACATCTGCCGGAACTGAAAAAGCCTTTGAGCGAAGTGACCGTTGGTCGGGCGCTGGATATGAGCGGCGGCCTGCCGGACACCCGTGAATGTCTGACTTTGCTCGGCCTGTCGATCTATACGGAAACCCATAATGACCGGTTGATGGATTTCCATGCGACGATGGAACGCCTTAATTTTGATGCCGGAACGCAGGTCTCTTATTCCAATACCGGTTACCGTCTGGTGGAAATTGCGCTGGAACGTCTTGGTCTGCGTTTTGATGACTACCTGCAAAATGAAATCGTACCATTGCTCGGCGTACAACTGAAAGCACCGGATGTCTGGAATGATCCGGTTGATGGTTTGGTGCCGGGTTACTGGCATGATGGCAAAAAATGGCAGCTCAGTTCAGCCGGTCTTTATATTTCTGCGGCCGGTAGTCTGACCGGTAGCGGTACAGCGCTGGCAACCTGGGCGCATGCATTAATGTGCGGCAAAGGTTCGCTTTCCGGTGTGATTTATAAGATCAGCGAACCGCGCAGAATGGCTGATGGCCGACTGTCTGCCTATGGTCTCGGTTTTGTCGCTTCTGAGCTTGATGGTTTGAAACTGGTAGGCCATGGCGGTTCGCATCCGGGCTATAAGAGCTATGTGCTGATCTGCCCTGAGCACCAGTGTGGTTTTGTGGTTGTTGCCAATCGTGATGACGCCAATGGCAGCAAGATGGCGCAGGCTGCAATGGCCGCGCTTGCAGGTCGTTCGTTACCGCAGGCCGGCAGTACGATTCCGGATGGTTTTTACCTGACAGAAACTGGTCATCACTGGGTTGAGATGAAGGGCGGCAACGTCACTTATATCGACAATGAAGATGCCCTCTATGACGAAGGCAATGGCTGGTTCTCATCGCGTTCCGCTACCTCGCCAATCCTGCTACGTTGGACAGGCGAAGTGCTGGAAGGTGAATTGGGACATGCGCCACGTGTTCTTTATCCGGTGACACCAAAGCCTGCCGGTAATGAACTCGACGGTAGCTGGAAGTCAGTCTACGGCGCTGCTTTTGAGATCATCAATGGCACTGCAATTATGGGTGTCGGCCCTGTTCAGCAGACAATGCCGGTTACCGATCTGGGCAATGGCCGTTATTTGTTTACGCTGCATGACGGCCCGTGGGTAAAACGTGTCTGCATCAATCGTCTGAGCGATAACCGCATAGAACTGGTATTGAACCGCAGCCGTATGCTGGAATATAACCGCTAAACCATACCTATTTATATCCGCCCGCTTTGTAGAAGTATCAGCACTTTAACAAAGCGGGCATTTTCATATCTAGTTTATGTAAGCCCTTGTTCAAATATGTCTGCATATCGTATAAGGCCTATTCTGAACTTGCATATCCATATGCAAAACAGGCAATCGTGACGAAGGATCAGTATTGTGGAAATTAAGTGGGTTGAAGACTTTCTCGCGCTTGCTCATACTTTGAATTTCTCCAAAGCGGCAGATGAGCGGCATGTGACACAGTCTGCCTTCAGCCGCCGTATCAAGCAGCTTGAAACATGGCTTGGTACGACACTGATTGACCGCGCTACCTATCCGTCACGTCTGACTGAAGCGGGTGAGAAATTTATTCCGATTGCGCAGGAAACACTGAAGTCACTCTATCAGGTGCGTCACGGTTTTCAGGCCAATCAGACACTGGAAGCGCAGACAATTTCCTTCATTGCGCTGCATACATTGTCATTCACCTTCTTCCCGCCTTGGCTGAAAGAGATCAGCGATGCTGTCGCGCCGGTATTTACCCGTCTGCGGCCAGACAGCGGTAGCGTTGAAGGCAATGTGAATGCCCTTGTTGATGGGGATTGTGATTTTCTTCTGACCTATGTGCATCCGTCCGTGCCTTTGCTGCTGGATGCTTCCGAGTTTGATTACAAGGTGGTCGGCTTTGAGCAGATTATCCCGATCAGCGCACCGGATGCCGATGGCAATCCGCTGCATATGGTTGGCCGTGATGAGCAGCCGTTCGATTATATCGGCTATGAGAAATCATCATTTTTCGGGCATTTGCTGAGCGAATTATTCGCTTTGAAAATGCCGGAACACCGGCTGGTGCATGAGGGCAGCATGTCGATTGGCCTCAAAGGCATGTCAATCGCCGGATGGGGTGTGGCATGGGTGCCGCACAGCCTGATTGCTGAAGAACTGGCAAACGGACAGTTGGTACAGGGGGCTGATCCGTCATGGAATATTCCGTTGGAAATCCGTTTGTACCGATCCAGAAATAATCAGCGTGGCGTGATTGAAAAGTTTTGGAACCGGCTGCCGGATCTGCGAAATAGCTCAGATCATAATTGAGCGAAAAGGGGCGCTAAAAACGCCCCTTTTTATTATGCCAATTGTGGCTGCTTCATAACAGTGAACTGACGCATCAGCACCGGTACCAGCAAGGCCAAGCCGAGGAGTGAGGAATAGATTTCCGGCACCACCAGCAGGATGGCCGCAATTACCAGCAGTACCTGTTCCCAGACTTTAGTGCGAACCAGCATAAAGCCGGAGAGCGCAGCACCAAGCGCGGTAATGCCAATCACACAGCCGAGGAATGCGATTACAAATTCGCTCCATGAGAAATTGGCATTGACCAGCAACAGTGATGGCGAGAACACAAACACGAACGGTACCAGCACTTTACCAAGACCGAGACGGAAGGCCGTGTTGCCTGTTTTAAACGGATCAGCCCCTGCCATACCTGCCGCAGCATAAGCGGCCAGCGCCACCGGTGGGGTAATATCCGCAAGAATACCGTAATAAAACACGAAGAAATGGGCGACGAGTGGCTCAACGCCCAGCATTGCCAGAGTTGGTGCGGCAATGGTTGCCATAATGATGTAGTTAGCGGTTGTCGGAATACCGCAACCCATCAAAATACACACAACACCGGTCATAATCAGCGTGAACAGCAATGTCAGTGTTGCGCCGCCAACCAGTGATGCTGGCAGGAATGTGCCGAACCAGGTCGCAATATCGGCAGCGGTTGTGGTGACAATATAGGAAATTTTAAAGCCGACACCGGTCAGAGTAACCACACCGACCACAATACCAACGGTTGCGGCAGCGGCACCGACTGCCAGCGCATATTTTGCACCGTCGCGCAGACCGTCAAGAACCTCTTTGACAGACATACGCTTGCGCGGGTTAAGCAAACCTACCGCAATACAGAGCGTGATACCCCAGAATGCCGCCATATAAGGTGTGTAACCGGACAGTAAAATACCGATCAGCACAACAAGCGGAATAACGGTTGGCCAGTCGCGTTTGAAGGCCTCTTTCAGATCCGGCATTTCTTCCGGTGTCATACCACGCAGGCCGGTGCGCTTGGCTTCAAAATGCACCTGCATCAAGACACCGAAAAAATGCATGAATGCCGGAACAATCGCAGCAATAATAATGGTGGTATAAGGCAGATTGAGAAACTCAATCATCAGAAATGCGGCAGCGCCCATGATCGGCGGGGTGATCTGTCCGCCTGTTGAGGAGGCGGCTTCCACTGCGGCTGCGAAATTGCGTTTATAGCCAAGGCGGATCATCGCCGGAATAGTCAGAGAGCCGACGGTTACGGTATTGGCCACGGATGAGCCGGAAATCATGCCGAACAGTGCCGACCCGAAGATCGAGACTTTGGCAGGTCCGCCTGCATAGCGACCGGCAACCCATGCGGCACAATCAAGAAACAATTGTCCGAGGCCGATACGTGTAGCGAAAACACCAAACAACACGAAATGGAACACATAAGTGGCGACAACGCCAAGCGCGATCCCGTAAACGCCCTGTGTCGTCAGATAGAGATGATCGACAATCTGCGAAACGGATGAACCCGGATGCACCAGAATGCCCGGCATAGAAGGGCCGAAATAGGCGTAGAGCATAAAGCAAATAGCGATAATCGGCAGCGGCCAGCCAACCGAGCGGCGTGTAGCTTCCAGAAGTACGATAATCAGCAGGCCACCAAGGATCACATCGGTTTGTGTCGGATTACCAACGCGGAAAGCCAGATCATCCAGCGGAATAAGCGGCACATGCATAACTGCAATAACGGCGCCGATCGCCAGTGCCCAGTCGATAAGTGAAATGCCAAGTGGCCGGAGAATCGTTGATTTAGCCGGTTCTCCGTAGCCTTTGGGAGAGAATGGAAATACCAGAAAAACCAGACCAAGCACAAAGGCGAGATGGATACCGCGATGCATGGTTTCGGATAAAATGCCGAAGCCTGCTGTATAATAATGAAAAAGTGAAAGAATAATCAGCAGAGCGCCGACAATACGGGCAGTAACAGGCAACAACGGGCGAAAACGGATTTCGGAGTCGAATTTTTCTTCGAGCTCGCGCGCTTTTTCCTCGTCCAGTTCCATCGGTTTTAACGATTGTTGCTCTGCGGTCATCGGCAAATTTCCTGAAAATATAGCTAAAGGCATGGCTGTCATTGCCTGCCTGCGCAGGCGGGACATCTGAGCCTAATTAAAAATACGTATTGTAAGATTAAGAGAAGGGCTCTGCACCGGAAGCTTTGCCACTCCGGTGCAGAGCTGTGCTGTTATTATTTCAGCAAGCCGGATTCTTTATAGAAACGCTCGGCACCCGGATGCAGCGGAATACCAAGGCTGGTCACTGCATTTGGCAGAGTGATCATTTTGCCCTTGGCGTGACCGGCATCCAGTGCTTTACGGGATGCGTCATTCCACATGGTCTTGGTGATGTTATAGATCAGATCATCAGACTGTTTGGCACTTGTCACCAGCTGTGCAGCAACGGAAATTGTATTGGTTTCACCAACGCCTTTATAGGTATCAGCCGGTACGGTATCCTTGGCAAAGAAGCTGTAGTCCTTGAGGATTTTATCCATTTCGGCACCTTCAATCGGCACAAGCGCAATGCCGTTGGTGCTGGCGAGTTCAGAAATTGCACCGGTCGGATATCCGCCGACAAAGAAATAGGCATCCAGCGCACCGTCTTTCAGGCGGTCACCGGCAGGGCCCGGCTTCAGATATTCAGCTTTCACATCTTTTTCTGTTAGGCCATAGGCTTCCAGCACGATACGCGCATCGACGATGGTACCGGAACCCGGCTCATCAAGGGAAACGCGTTTGCCTTTAAGATCGGCAACGGATTTGATGCCAGCATCTTTACGGGCAACCAGATGGATGGTTTCCGGATAGAGTGTTGCGATCAGACGCAGATCTTCGACTTTGCCCTTGCCGTCATAAAGACCGGTGCCGGTATAGGCCCAGTAAGCAACGTCCGACTGGGTGAAGCCGGCTTCAAGGCCACCGCTCTTTACCGCATTAATATTGGCGACAGAGCCGTTAGAAGAGACTGCGGTCGCGACAAGACCCGGAACGCCCTGATCGCCATTGCCGGAGATCGCATTAGCGATCAGCCCGCCGATCGGATAATAGGTGCCTGCAGTGCCGCCGGTGCCAATACGGAAAAAGGCTGGTGTTTGTGCAGCTGCAACGGTCACGCCGATTGCAGCTGTTCCCAGAACTGCGGCGGTCATAAAGCGGCGAAAAGTCTTGCCCAATTTCATCTTCTCTCTCCCAAAAGAATTTCCTCTGTGCTGAACATGAAAAGATGAGCGCGAAATGTCAACCTTGGAGCTATAGGTGAAAACCACATTATACTTTAGTATGATAATAAATTTCATATTGCTTTTCAAATACATGAAAGGCGTGAAATTTAATCTTAGGCTGTCATATAAGGGGCGAAGTTTGTTTGTGCCTCATCGACCTGAATTGTCGAATACAGGGCAGGAAAAGCGCGTTGCGGACATTTCTGTCTTTCGCAAATTTTGCAACCGGCACCGATTGGCGTGCGTGCAGCAGGATCATCAAGGATCATGCCTTTGGAATAGACCAGCCGGTCGGCATGGTGCAGGTCGCAGCCCAGTGCAATTGCAAAGCTTTTCGATGGTGCTTTATAGCCGCCTTGCCGGTGTCTGATCATTTTGGCGATCCAGAAATAGGTGCGCCCGTCCGGCATTTCGGCCTGTTGCGTCAGAATGCGATCCGGTGAAGAAAAGGCTGCATAAATATTCCATAGCGGGCAGGTGCCGCCAAAACGCGAAAAGTGAAAATCTGTTGCGGACTGGCGCTTGGAGATATTGCCGGCACGATCCACGCGGATAAAGAAGAACGGCACACCGCGTGCTTCTGGCCGTTGCAGCGTGCTGAGGCGATGGCAGATGGTCTCGAAGCTTACCGCATAGCGTTGTTCAAGCAATTCAATATCATAGCGCAATTGCTCGGCGCTTTGCAGAAAATGCATATAGGGCATCAGCACGGCACCGGCAAAATAATTGGCAAGGCCGATACGTGCCAGCACCAGTGCTTCGGGGCTGGAGAATGCTGTTTTTTCTAAGAGCTGATCGAGCAGTTGTTTTTGTTCGAGAAAAGCGATTTGCGTGGCAAGCTGAAAGGCCTGTTGACCTTCATCCAAACGCGGAGACAGGGCAAGAAGGCGGGTGCTTTTGTCAAAATGGCGAACAGTATCGGTACTATCAGCACCAGCCTGTTCGACCAGCCGCACACCGTGCATTTGCAGTAAGCGCTCTGCCAAAGCATGTTTCATCTTGCCGACCGGCAGACCGAGCTTGCGGCTTAGGGCTTCGCCCTCATGGTCGAGTTCCGGTATGTAATTGCGGTGCGCGTAGAAATACTCCCGCACTTCTTCATAGGGTGTGGAGAGCATCACCGGTAAATCAGCAGAGCGGTCATTGCCAAGCTGGTTCGCAAGATATGCAGATTGTTCCTGCGCTTCGCCCAGTTGTTTATGCATTTCCACAAGCAACCGCCCGACTGCGGGCATATTGGCGGCTAATTCGCGAATTTCTGTTTTACCAAGCTGCTCATTGAGGCGCGGATCGGCAAAGACTTCACGCAGATCGCTGAATAATCGGGCTTCCTCGGCTTCAGAGAACAATTGCACATCAATGCCAAAAACCTCATTGAGACGGAGCAAAACCTGCACTGTCAGCGGGCGTTGATTATTCTCAATCTGATTGAGGTAACTCAAAGAAATACCAAGGCTTTTGGCCAGTGACATCTGAGTGAGCTGACGCTCTTCCCGCAGTTTTTTAAGTTTAATACCTACAAAAGTTTTACGCATTCTTCAGGCCCTCCCGACCTTTCAGATTAACGCTGAGATGTGTTGTTCCTTATGCATGCCTGTTGTTGATCATGCGGTATCGACTTCGCAAACTTCACAATTTCACAAAAAATCACCGCCGTCACTTCGCTTTTTCAGCCATAGTCGCAAAATTTTGTCGCGGTATAGTTGGTTTCAGAGGGCATTCGGCTTCGCAAATTACACAATGGGTCGTCATGGTGCTTTGCTGTGACAGAAGTGGGCCGTCATAGCCTTGGCTATGACAGAAAAGGAATAGTCTGTGAAACTCCATAAAGTACGCACTTATAAATCGGCAGAACATCTGGCACGTGAGGATCAGCTGGCATGGAAATTTGCCGCTATGGCCGCCGATGATGTTCCGCTGGATGATGATGTGGTTGAGATGATCGGGAACCGTATCATTGATAACGCATCCGTTGCTGCTGCGTCACTGATGCGCCGGCCGGTTGTCAGTGCGCGTATGCAGGCGCTCGCCCATCCTTATAAACGCGGTGCCACTGTTTTTGGTTTGCCTGCGGATCAACGTGTGTCACCGGAATGGGCGGCATGGGCGAATGGCGTTGCAGTACGCGAACTGGATTTCCACGATACATTTCTTGCCGCCGATTACTCCCATCCGGCGGATAATATTCCGTCGATGCTGGCAGTGGCGCAGCATTGCGGCCTCAATGGTTCCGCGCTGGCACGTGGTATTGCCACCGGTTATGAAATTCAGGTCAATCTTGTGAAAGGCATTTGTCTGCACGAGTTTAAAATTGATCACATTGCGCATCTCGGGCCTTCGGCTGCCGCCGGTATCGGCACCATGCTGGGCTTAAGCACCGAGCAGATTTATCAGGCTATCCAGCAGGGGCTGCATACCACAACGACTACACGTCAGTCCCGTAAGGGCGAGATTTCCAGCTGGAAAGCCTATGCGCCAGCCTTTGCCGGTAAAATGGCTGTAGAAGCTGTTGACCGTATTATGCGCGGCGAGGGCGCACCTTCTCCTGCATGGGAAGGTGAAGACGGTTTTATCGCATGGCTGCTCGGTGGTCCGAAAGCTGAATATTTTGTGCCGGTGCCGGAAATCGGTGAGCGCAAACGCGCTATCATGGATACTTATACGAAAGAACATTCGGCTGAGTATCAGAGCCAGGCATTGATCGATCTCGCGCGTCGTATGCGTTCAAGTGTCAAGGATTTCTCTAAGATTGCCAGCATTGTGCTGCATACCAGCCATCATACCCATTATGTGATTGGTACCGGCGCCAATGATCCGCAGAAAATGGATCCGAATGCCAGCCGTGAAACGCTTGACCATTCGATCATGTATATTTTTGCAGTCGCGCTGGAAGACGGCACATGGCACCATGAGCATTCCTATGCACCGGAGCGTGCTAAACGTCCGGAGACAGTTGCGCTCTGGCACAAGGTCAGCACGGTGGAAGATCCGGCATGGACAAAGCGCTATCACAGCCATGATCCGAATGAAAAAGCCTTCGGTGCCCGTGTGGTTATTACCATGCAGGACGGTTCGGTGATCGAAGATGAACTGGCGCTGGCCGATGCACATCCGTTAGGTGCCCGTCCGTTCAAACGTCCGGATTATGTCCGTAAATTTCGCACTTTGGCTGAAGGTATTATCGGGCAGGAAGAACAGGATCGTTTCATCAAAACAGTTGAACGCCTGACTGAACTGACTGCCGATGAACTGGCTGGTCTCAATATTACTGCGCTGCCGAGCAAATGCGAGCCGGGCAAGGCGCACGGTATTTTCGACTGGCAAGGTTGAGCCGGTCTCTGCGGGTGCCACATTTGATGGCACCCGTCATCCGCAACGCAAAATCTGAGCTGCAGGCATGTTTTCCGTAATGATCCGGGAGGGATCGGAAATGGTGCTTTGCAGCCAAGGGAGAGAATGATGAGCATTGCAGAAAGTGAAACAACGGTAACGCCGCCAAAAAAGAAATCCGTGGCATTGTCCGGCGTGGTTGCCGGTAATACTGCCCTTTGTACTGTCGGACGCAGTGGTAATGATCTGCATTATCGCGGTTTTGATATTCATGATCTCGCTTTACAATGCGATTTTGAAGAAGTCGCGTATTTGCTGGTGCATGGCACGTTGCCGACCAAACGTGAATTGATTGCCTATCAGCAAAAACTCAAAGCCATGCGCGGTCTGCCGACCAATGTGAAGGCGGCGCTCGAGTTGCTGCCTGCGGCGAGCCATCCGATGGATGTGATGCGCACCGGCGTCTCTGTTCTTGGCTGTGTGCTGCCGGAGGTGAGCGGCCATCCGCAAGCGGGCGCTAAAGACATTGCTGACCGGCTGATGGCATCACTCGGCTCCATGCTTCTCTATTGGTATCACTTTGCCCATCATGGCCGCAGGGTGGAGCTGGAAACCGATGATGATACGATCGGTGGCCACTTTCTGCGTGTTCTCCACGGCAAAGAGCCGACACCGGCTGCCGTGCGGGCGATGAATATCTCGCTGATCCTCTATGCGGAGCACGAGTTTAATGCGTCTACTTTTACAGCCCGTACCATCGCAGGCACAGGTTCAGACGTTTACTCCTGCATTGCCGGTGCGATTGGTGCGCTGCGCGGCCCGAAACATGGTGGTGCCAATGAGGTGGCGCTGGAAATTCAGCAGCGCTATTCTGATCCTGATGAAGCAGAGGCCGATATTCTGCGCCAGCTGGAGCAGAAACAGGTGGTGATCGGTTTCGGCCATCCGGTCTACACAATTGCTGATCCGCGTAATGAGATCATCAAAAAAGTCGCACTGGAACTGTCGGAAGAAGCCGGCACAACCAAGATGTTCGACATTGCCGAGCGTATTGAAACGGTGATGATGGACAATAAGAAAATGTTCCCGAACCTCGATTGGTTCAGCGCTGTTTCCTACCACATTCTCGGTGTGCCGACGGCGATGTTTACGCCGCTGTTTGTGATTGCCCGCACTTCCGGCTGGGCAGCACATGTCATCGAACAGCGTATCGATAACAAGATTATCCGTCCGTCCGCCAATTATATCGGCCCTGACAATCTGACCTTTATCCCGATTGACGAACGATCCGCAGCAACTCCCAAGTCTATTTAACTGAGACAGTCTGAGTGAGTATTATGCCTTATTTATCTGCTTCCGATCTGCCAACCAAATCCGCCGGAGAGCGGTTCCGTGAATTGATGAGCAAGCCCGGCATTGTGCAATTGCCGGGTGCGCATAATGGTATGGCGGCTATTCAGGCACGCAATGCCGGTTTCGAAGGGCTTTACCTCTCCGGTGCCGCGATGACAGCTTCGATGGGCTTGCCGGATCTTGGTATTATTACGGTTGATGAAGTGGCTTTCTTCATTCGTCAGATTGCCCGTTCCAGTGGTTTGCCGCTCGTTGTTGACGGCGATACCGGCTATGGCGAGGCATTGAATGTGATGCATATGGTGCGCACATTCGAAGATGCCGGTGCTGCCGCTGTGCATATTGAAGATCAGTTGCTGCCGAAAAAATGCGGCCATCTGAATGATAAGAAGCTGGCAACTGCCGATGATATGGCCGCCAAAGTAGCTGCTGCCGCCAAAGCGCGCCATCATCTCTATCTGATTGCCCGTACCGATGCCGCAGCCAGCGAAGGGCTGGACGGTGCGGTTGCACGTGCCAAAATGTATATGGATGCCGGTGCCGATGCGATTTTCCCTGAGGCGCTGAACACGGCAGAAATGTTCCGTGAATTTGCCAAGCGTATGCCAGGTGTGCCGCTTTTAGCCAATATGACGGAGTTCGGCCGCACTCCTTTCTTCACCGCGCAGGAATTCGAAGAAATGGGTTATAAAATGGTGATCTGGCCGGTGTCATCGCTGCGCGTTGCCAATAAAGCACAGGAAAAGCTTTATGCTACGCTCAAGCGGGATGCCTCTACCAAGGCAATGGTCGATGAAATGCAAACACGTGCTGAGCTCTATGACACGATTGGCTTGCATCATTACGAAGAACTCGACCGCACGATTATTAAAACCATCGTGCCGACACTCGACTGAATATTATAGCTGATGTTGATGGGAAAAACGCGGTGACATAGTCATCGCGTTTTCTTTATCCGGATAACGTGGTTTCCGGTGTTGCTTTCGATCGTATCGTTGTTATGAGTAAGTGCCTGTTTAAATTCTTGCACTTCTCTCATCCGGCACCATACGATTGATCTTATGCAAAATTCCTCAGAAGACATTCCGGTGAGATACAGATGGGGGCTTGGTGCCTCGGTTATTTTGCATCTTCTATTGATTGCTGTTTTGCTTTTCGGTGTGCCGGATGTGTTTCCCCCGGCAGAGGAACAGAGCATTCATGTAGAACTGGTTGAACCTGAAGAAAAAGCACGGGAACCTGCACCATCGCCGGAGCAGGTTAGTGAACCCGAGACTTCTCAGGTTGAGGAGCCAGCCGCGGAGCAGATTCAGGAGCAGAAACCGCAGGCTTTTGAAAGCGCGGCACCGGAGGATGACAAACCTCAGCCCGAAGAGCCGGTTGAGACGACACCAACAGAGGAACCACAGACGCAGACCGAGACAGCAGAAGATAAGGTTGCTGAGCCGAAAGAAGAGGCGGTTACTTTACAACCAGTTAAATCTGATCCGGAGCTGAAAAAAGCGAAAAAAATTCACTCAAAGGATATGCTTTCCGACCCGCGAGTTAAACAGGCGATCGGCAAATTACCGATGAAAGACCGGATGGTTCAGGTTTGCAGCATTGAAGCGCTGGAGCAAATACGTCGCCAAAAAGCAGGTGCTTTTCCGGATATTCTGGCACCTATCGGGAGCGAAACACAGGGGACGCGTTTTGAGGTCAAAAACGGTGCTTTTCGCAGCCAGGGAAAATGGTATGAGGTTCGCTTTCAATGTCAGGTCAATGCGGATGCTATGAGCATTGAGGAGTTTCGCTATAATATCGGGCAAGCCATTCCTGAAAGTGAGTGGCAGGCGCGTGACTTGCCGCGGGATTAATTACATTCATTTTCGCGATAAAAACTGCAAAGCAGATTAGACAACGTCACAGCTCAGTGCGGACTTTCCAAAGCTCAGGAAATAGCACAACTTCCAGCATTTTGCGCAGATAAGACACGCCGCCGGTGCCGCCGGTGCCGCGTTTCAGGCCGATGATGCGCTCAACTGTCGTCACGTGGTTGAAGCGCCAGCGCCGGAAATAATCTTCAAAATCAACCAGTTTTTCAGCCAGTTCATAAAGCTGCCAGTATTTTTCAGGTGCTTGATAAATCTCTTTCCATGCATTGAGAACCTGCACATTTTCGGTGCGTGTTTCACGCCAGTTCGTGCGGTTTGCATCCTCACCGATATCGAAACCATTGCGCGCCAGTAACAGCAATGCTTCATCATAGAGGCTAGGCGCAGCAAGAATACCTTCCAGCAAAGCCGAAATATCTTCACGGTGTTGATGCGGCTGCAGCATTGCAGCGTTACGATTGCCTGCCAGAAATTCAACCATCCGGTATTGATAAGACTGGAAGCCCGAAGACTGGCCGAGTGAGTTGCGGAACTCCGTATATTCACTCGGTGTCATGGTGCGCAAAACATCCCAAGCATTGTTGAGCTGCTCAAAAATTCGTGCAACCCGTGTCAGCATTTTAAACGCCGGTTGGGGCTGGTCATTGCGGATACAGGTAATAGCCGAGCGAATTTCATGAATAGCCAGCTTCATCCAAAGCTCAGAAGCCTGATGCTGAATGATGAACAACAGTTCATCATGGGCTTGTGAAAGCGGTGCCTGCGCATCCAGAATTTTGTCCAGAGACAGATAATCACCATAGGACATGCGGTCTTTGAAAGACATTTGCGCGCCTTCTTTTGAAGGATCATAAGACGTTGTCATGCCACATATACCTTATTAATTGTCGGTCAGACTTCGGAGGAAAATCGTGTTTTGTTATTTAATGCTGCATTCTGATTGCAGATAAACATCAAGCGTATAGCCGATATGTTCGCTCATCAGTTTGCGCGCTTGCTCGGCATCCCGGTTGAGCACTGCATTCATTAATTCAGTGTGATGCGCCAGCCCCATAGCGTCTTCCAAAGCTGCGCAAGCGCGTTGCCCGGCTTCATCCAGCAAAGCTGCAGCGCGAATGGTCGGAGCGAGGCTTAAAAACCTGTGATGGCGGCGTAACTGATGCCAGATTGTCGTATAAAAATGCTTCAGCCAATCGGATGTTGCAGCACTAAGTAAAGCAGTGTGAAAGGCCGTGTGCCGCTCTTCCCATTCATCAATGGCAGTTTCGGTAGCATCAGTCGCTACGATTGAGCATCGCGACAACCGGTAATGGGTTGTGACAATCGCGGCTTCCCAATCATCGTCGCCATGCTTCATGGATTCAAGCAAAAGCGGGACTTCAATCACCATGCGGGCTTGCGTTAAATCCTCAAGCTCACCTTGTGAAACCGGAGCGACTGCAAAGCCCCGATTGCTGGACGCGGTTACCAGTTTTTCTGCCTCAAGACGGGATAATGCCTCGCGCAAGGGCGTCCAGCCAAAATCGTAATCCTCGAGTAAGGCTTTTAATTTCAACGGGGCGCCGGGGCGCAGCCGTACCGACAAAATGTCATTGCGCAGCTGTTGATAGGCTTGCTGAGTTTTTGTTGAAGTTTCGTTCTCTTGCATTTTTCCTGCCCCTGTCAGGGTAAAATATATATTTTAAGGCCCTCTAGTCAATAATATATATAATGATTGACACGCGCTTGCAGGAGAATACACTGCCCATACGCTGCAAAAATAAGCAGCATCGCCAATAATGGGGATATAAAATGGGAACGATACGTAAACTTGCTTTTTTGAGCGCTATGTTTGCCGGTGCTTTTGCGGCCTCCACCGCGTTCGCTGATCCGATTAAAATTGGTATTGCAAATTTCGGTGAACATCCGCAACTGAATACTGCAGTGCAAGGTTTCAAAAATGCGCTGACTGCTGCCGGATATGTTGAAGGCAAGGATGTGGTTTATAGTGAAAGCCACACTAATTTCGACATATCACTGGTTCCGCAAATGATTGCTAAGCTGCAATCTGAGAAGCCGAAACTTATTTATACGATTACAACACCGGTCTCGCAGGTTGCGAAGAAGGCGCTGTGGGGTTCCGATATCCCTGTGGTCTTTGCCGCCGTGACCGATCCGGTGGAAGCAAAGCTGGTTCCCTCATGGGATGCCGGAGATAAAGGCATGACCGGCGCAACCGATTTGCAAGATGTTGCTGCCATTATGGCCTTTACTAAAAAGCTGTTGCCGGAGGCAAAGCGCTTTGGCGTGGCCTATAATCCGGGTGAAGCGAATGACGTGGCGCTGCTTCGTAAATTTGAAGAAGCGGCTTCGGGCGGCGGTTTCACGATTGTTCCGGTAGGTATTGATAATATTAATGATATCCAGCAACGCATTACGGCATTTTCCGGTAAAGTAGATGTCATTTATACGCCGGGATCAAATCTCTTGCAGCCGGCTATTGCTGCTGTTGCGGCCGCTGCCCGCCAAATTTCTGTGCCTGTAATGAATGTGGATGAGAGTGCGGTGACCAAGGATATTGTGCCAGCCAGTTTTGCCGTGAATTATGAGCAGGTGGGAGAAAACGCAGGTAAAATTGCCGTTGAAATTCTGAAAGGCAAGGCACCTGAAACCATTCCGCCGTCACGGCCGACCTATGAAGACCACAGACCGCTGATCTCGAAAAAGGCACTCGCAACTTTTGGTATAACTCTGCCTGCAGCATTGGCTGATTGTAACTGCATGGTTGAGTGATCTTGTCTCCACATGTGTAGAACAGGCTGCATTGCCCTGTAATGCAGCCCAATCCGGTGCAGGGGAGCATAAAAATGCTTGAAATCAAATCAGCACGTAAGGTTTTTTATAAAGGTCAGGCCGACGAAAAAGTTGCGCTTGATAATCTTTCATTGTCTCTGGCTACAGGTGAATTTGGTGTTGTTATCGGCTCTAACGGCGCCGGTAAAAGCAGTATGCTGAATGCCATATCCGGTGCGCTGCAACTGGATAGCGGTCAGATTATTATTAATGGCAATGATGTAACCGCAATGCCGGTGCATAAACGCGCACTGCGTCTTGCTCGTGTTTTTCAGGATCCGATGCGTGGTACGGCCGCAAGCATGACGGTTGCGGAAAATATGCTTCTTGCAGAATTACGCAGTTCGAAACGCTCATTCCGCAAGGGTTTAAATGCCACGCGGATCGCTGCCTATAAAGAGCGGCTGGCTCTGCTCGGATTAGGCCTCGAAGACCGGTTGAATACACGGGTTGAGTTGCTTTCCGGTGGCCAGCGGCAATCACTGTCTCTCATTATGGCAGTAGGTGGCTCGCCTGATCTGTTGTTGCTGGACGAGCATACTGCTGCTCTTGATCCGCGCACGGCAGATATTGTTATGCAGGCAACAATCCGCGCGGTGAATGCGCTGCAACTAACCACGCTTATGGTGACACATAATATGCAACATGCTGTTGATTTTGGTCATCGCATTCTCATGCTGAATGCAGGACGAGTGCAGCTGGAAATTGCCGGTGCGGAAAAGGAGCAGACCAGTATTCCTGATCTGATCAATCATTTTTCCGTTAAATCCGACCATATGTTACTGGCGAGTTGAGGCATGGAATTTATTCAAACTGTTCTTGCCAGCTTTATCAGTCTTGTGCCGGTCACACTTGCACAAAGCCTTATTCTGGCATTTGTCGTGCTCGGGATTATGATCCCGTTTCGCATGCTCAATTTCCCCGATTTAACGAGTGAGGGGGCATTTCCGCTCGGCGGCTGTGTCTGCGGGGTGTTGCTGGCAGCCGGCGTTTCTGCTCCGCTGGCAATCGGATTTGCCTTGCTCGCCGGTTTTGTCGCAGGATGCTGCACTGCTTTCATCCATTTGCGGTTTCGGATTCATACGCTTCTGGCCGGTATTTTGATGATGACGATGCTCTACAGCATCAATTTGCGCATCATGGGAAAATCCAATCTTTCGGTTTTCGGAACACCGACCGTTTTTGATTGGGTGCCGTTCACCACGCCGGGCTTTACGGCCAGCAAAATCGTTGTCGCAGGCTTGTTGGGATTGCTGGTTTTCTTAGGGCTGAACAGCTTTTTCAAAACTGAAAAAGGCACAGGGATGCGTGCTGTTGGTGCAAATCCGGATATGGCCGAAGCGCAAGGCATTAATGTCTGGCTTGCCACGATTGGCGGCGTGGGACTCGCGGGAGCATTTTCCGCAACCGGCGGTGCGCTGATGGTTCAATCACAGGGCTTTGCCGATGTGAATATGGGGCTTGGTATTCTGATCAACGGTCTGGCATCGCTGATGATTGGCGAGGCACTCGTTGGCAAACAGACCGTATTCCGGCAGCTTCTGGCGCCTTTCGTCGGGGCGATTGTTTATTATCAGCTGGTGTCTTTGTGCTTAGCCGCAGGCATGCCGCCGCCGGATTTGAAACTTGCAACCGGATTATTCGTTCTCGCGATGCTGGCACTACCTAATCTGCGCCGAAATCGGGGCCCCGCACCCGCACGTGAAATTCTTCGATAAAGCAGTTTTCCAATGCTGCTCTGATACAGGAAAGATACATTATGAAACATAGTCCTGACTTTGCCGAGATCAAAGCCATGGATAAAGCTGATCCGTTACGCGCGATGCGGGATCAGTTCATCCTGCCGGAAGGTGTTCTTTATCTGGACGGAAATTCGCTTGGCGCGGCTTCCGCTGCGGTTTTGCAAAGCTTGCAGGAGGCCACACAAGAGTGGAGCCAGGATCTGATCAAAAGCTGGAACAAGGCCGGCTGGTTTGAGTTGCCACTGGCACTCGGCGATCACATCGGCCAGCTGGTCGGCGCAGCGCGGGGGCAGATTGTCGTCTGCGATACTACATCATCGAACCTCTACAAGGTGTTGCATGCAGCCTTGGCTATGCGACCGGATCGCTCGGTGATTGTTGCGGAAGGCGGGAGTTTTCCGACCGATCTCTATGTGGCAGAAGGCGTGATGTCCGTCCTGTCCGGCAAATCAATGCGACTGGAAGGTGTTGATGCGCCGGATATTGAAAACCTGATTGATGAGAGTGTTGCCGTGGTTCTGATCAATCACGTCAATTATAAAACCGGCGAATTGCGGGATATGGCAGCTCTCACGCAAAAGGCACATGATGCCGGCGCTTTGATCATCTGGGATCTTTGCCACAGTGCCGGTGCTTTGCCGGTTCATCTCGACGAAGCCAAGGCAGATTTTGCTGTCGGCTGCACTTATAAATATCTCAACGGCGGCCCCGGTGCTCCGGCCTTCATCTATGCCGCGCAACATTTGCAAGGACAAATCCGGCAGCCTTTATCCGGCTGGTGGGGACATGCGCGGCCATTTGCATTTGAACAAACTTATGATGCTTCCGCCGGTATCGGGCAGTTTTTGTGTGGTACCCAGCCGATCTTGTCCATGCGTGCGCTTAAAGGAGCGTTGAGCATTTGGGAGCAGGTTGATCTGAATACTGTTCGTCAAAAAAGCATTGCGCTCACAGATTTGTTTATCAATCTCGTTGAGTCAAAATGCGCTGACTATGGTTTTAAACTGGAAAGCAACCGGAATGGCCAGAAGCGCGGCAGTCAGGTTTCCTTTAGCCATGAGAATAGCTATGAGATCATGCAGGCATTGATTGCTCGCTGCGTTATCGGCGATTTTCGTGCACCATCCAGTATGCGTTTTGGCTTTACCCCGCTTTATACCAGCTATGAGGATGTCTGGCAGGCTGTGCAGGTTCTGGAAGATGTGATGAAAAGTGGTGTCTGGCGCGATGCACAATATGCTGTTCGCACCGCTGTTACCTGAAGAGGCACACCATGTATGACCGACATATTTCAGACTGGGACAATGCCTATGCGAACGGTATTCATATCGTTGGCGGTGATCAGTGGGGCGATATCTGGCAGCAACGTTCGGAGCAGTTTCGTATAGCGAAACTTGCAGTACAGCGGGCATATCTCGGCGTGCCCTACGGGGAAAAACCACGCAATATTTATGACCTGTTTATGCCGGAAGGAGAGGCGAAGGGGCTGGTCGTCTTTATTCACGGTGGTTTTTGGACGGAGACAGATAAAAGCTACTGGTCATATCTTGCCAATGGCTCGGTAGAGCATGGTTTTGCCGTTGCCATGCCTTCTTATACTCTGTGTCCTGAGGCGACACTATCGGGCATTGTGGCAGAAGTCGCCCAAGCCATTGAACATGCTGCTGCGCGAATAGCAGGGCCAATCTATCTTGCCGGTCATTCCGCCGGTGGGCAACTTGCCTGCCGGATGATGACTGTATCCGGCCCGCTTAGTCCGCTCACGCGGCAGCGTATCCGGCATGTTCTGTCCATTTCAGGTCTGCATGATCTGCGGCCGCTGATGCAAACGGAGATGAATACCTCTTTGCAGATTGATGAGAATGAAGCTTTAGCGGAGAGTCCGGCGCTGTTGCGCCCATGTGAGGCAACACGTTTGACCTGCTGGTACGGCAGCAATGAACGGCCTGAATTTATCCGGCAATCGAAACTTCTGGCGAATATCTGGCTTGGGCTTGGTGCAACCACAACCTGTATTGAAGAGATGGATAAACATCATTTCAATGTTCTTGATGGTTTATCCGATCCCTTCCATCCGCTCATCAAGCGTTTTCTATTTTCGGAATGACAATGCAATAACAAGCTTCTGAGGAGGGGCGGGAGAATGATATCGCCCTTTCTCTTTGACCTTTTCAGGGCTTTCACTTACAGGTGACGGACACGATTTTAGTCTTGCATATTTTATCCGTAATACCTTTGGAGCATAATCGCAGTTTTCAGAGTGTTACGCTTCCTGTTTCGGGATGATTATGAAAGTTACCAGACATGCTTGAGCGCCAGCATCTTGCAATCCTGTTTGAAGTTGACAGGCTGGGAAGTCTTACGGCTGCTGCTCGTCAGCTAAACCTGACACAATCGGCATTAAGTCATGCGATCCGTAAACTGGAAGAGCGTTGCGGTACGGCTTTGTGGGAAAAAGATGGTCGTCAGCTGCGTCTTACTCAGGCGGGTGAATATCTGCTTAAGCTCTCAAAACGAATTTTACCGCAGCTGGAGCGTGCTGAACAGGTTCTCAGAGATATCCGCTCCGGACAGCGCGGGACACTGGTCATTGGTATGGAGTGCCATCCGTGTCATCAATGGTTGATGCGGGTCATGCAGCCTTATCTTGAGGCATGGCCGGATGTGGATATAGACCTCAAAACGGCTTTTCATACGGGCGGTGTCGCGGATCTGCTGGCGCATGATATTGATATCTTGATTACGCCGGATCCTTATGAAACGCGGCATATCCATTTCACACCGGTTTTTGCCTATGAGCTGGTGCTGGCAGTGCCGGAGCATCATGAGCTTGCAAAGGCCGGTTTTGCAAATCCGCAGGATTTATTGTCTGAAACTCTGATTACCTATCCTATTGAGCCTGAAAGACTGGATATATTTACCCAGTTCTTGCTGCCTCAACATTGTTATCCCTACAAACATCGCAAAGTTGAAACAACAGAAATGATGTTACAGCTCGTGGCTGCCGGACGTGGTATCAGTGCCGTGCCCGACTGGTTGCTGCGTGAACGCACAGAAGAACTGAATATCCGGGCTGTACGGATCGGACAGGGTGGTATTCATAAAAATATTCACTTAGGCATCCGGACCGGTGAGAATAAGACAGACTATATTGCCGGTTTTCTTGATAGCTCCCGCGTAACCAAAGTTACAACTCCGCATTGATCTGAACAACGCGTAAGTTGTTTAGACGCTAGGTTTTATAGGCAATCTTTGATTTTCTTTTATAAGGCGGTGGTTGTTACGGTAATATAGATCGTAACAGTCGTTTATTTTTATAAAAACGGAATTTGAAATTATTCTTCTTCATATTCCGCAATAGTATTGTCAATCGCTGTGATATTCAGTTCAAGTTCAGCAATTTGACGCAGAAGGCTTTTATTCGGCATACTATTGAAATTGGCGGCTTCTATTAAAAGTTCTCTTTGTTCTGCGCGAATAATGTTGGATAGATTAATAAGTTTATCTTTAAATTTTTTATTAATTTCATTTCCCATGGGTACAATTCTTCTGTGTGGGTTGATTGCAAACTCAAATGTATTGATGAGTACGATGCATTTAAATCTGCATAGAATTTTCTCTGCGCACTATAATTCATAAAATTGAAAAAAACGAGTCATCTTATGCAATTAATATAATCGTTGTGTACGCCGTTTTTGCTTAACAAGCGCTCGCACCTCCGGAGCGTTGTATCTGTATTTTGAGAATACAGAATGTGATGAATTTGCGTTAGCACAAAATATGAATTCAATTCTATACCTATACTTTCACATATATGCAGGTTATCGCATATATGGAGAAGCTTTTATTTTGAGCGGAGATTGAATTTTTATGCAACCGGTTGAACTTGATGTACGTGCGGTGCTGCGGGATGGCGGGGAACCGTTTCCATTGATTATGCAGGCCGTTGCCGGCTTGCAGGCAGGTCAGTCGCTAAAACTGATTGCTAATTTCCGACCGGTTCCTTTGTTTCAGGTCATGCAGAAAAAGGGCTTTTCCTTTGCCGATCGTGAGATCGGGCATGGTGACTGGGAAGTGATCTTTACACCAATCGGAGCTGAAAGTGCATCGGAGCAATGCAAGCCTGTCAACCGCTCCGCGCAGACAGTTGTACCGGAAATCTGGCCGGATCCAATGCATTATCTGGACTATTCATTGCCGGATCAGGACACGGTTACCGAAGAAATTCTGCGGCTACTTGGCAGAATTGAAGAAGGCGCTGTGATCTTCGCGTTGTTCTCAGCCGAGCCGCATTTTTTGGTGCCGGAGCTGGAAAAAGCGGGGCATCAATGGGTTGGCAATTTTGACGCCAGCGGTGAAGCCTACCGGATGATGATCCGCGCTGGCGCTCATTGATTGGTTTTTATTCTGCACGCTGACGGCGATCCTGTAGCAGCATTGGTGCATATTCGATGAGAAATAAAGCAAATGCCGCGATCCATAACAGCGCTGATAGTGCCAGAATTGTATGGAAATAATTCAGGAAAATTTCTGCAAATGGTCTGAGAAGTGCAGAGGCGATCAGGCAGGCATAGGACAAAATAGTGAGCGGAGATGCGGTTAGTGCATTACCGGTATGTCCGCGGGTTGCACGACCCATTACCGCCAACATCATCATAGCGACAGCACCGACAGTCAGAATATGCAATGTTGAATAGGCATTGAGCATATCAGCCGCAGACAAAGCGATCGCGATAAAACCTGCCGGTATGAAAGCATAGGCAATATGCAGGATGAGCAGGAGTTTCTCGGGTGTTGTCTCCCAGCCGCGCCAGCGTATCAGCCGCGCAATATGCATGACAGCAGCCAGACAGGCGAGCAGCAGTGTGGCCATTGTTTCCGGTACAAATATCCAGCTCAACAGCGCAAACGCACCGATAATTATGCAGATGGCATCATAGCGGTTAAATGGCACCGGAAAGCGTGTTTTCTGATTGCGGTTGAGCCAGTTACGGGTGAAGCTCGGCACAATTCGGCCGCCGATAATCATGATCAGCAGCACATAGGCGCTGACAGCGATACGGCTGGCAAAAGCAACATCACCATCGGTTATCACGCTATAATGGAAGATCAGATTGGCAATGGTGAGAATGGTAACGCCAATCAGTACCTTCAGGTTTTTCCATTGTTTGCCTGCAATAATTTCTCTTGCACAAATGACCAGCAACAGTGGCAAAAACAGACTTTCCAATGCGATTGCCGCATAGAAATGGATGAGGTCGGGATAGAGAAAGGCCAGACGACCCGCCAGCCAGAAACCGGCAAGAATGATCAGTGGTGTGCCGGAGACCGGCAGGTTGCCTGTCCAGTTCGGCACAGCGGTTAGCAGAAAACCTGCCAGAACCGCAGAGCCGAAACCGAACAGCATTTCATGGGCATGCCAGTTGAGTGCATCATAGGAGCCGCCCAGCGGCATGCCGAGTGTGAGGGATAAAATCCACAACAGCATGGCAAGCACAGCCCATATACCGGCACCAAGGAAAAACGGCCTGAAACCATAGCTGAAAAGCACAGGGCCGGTCATTTTCAGGCCACGCGGCACCGGTTTTCTGGTTTTCGTATTTTCGTTCTTCAGATGGTCAGCGGTATCAGGGGCGTTCACAGCGGTGTCCTCATCTCAACATGCGGGCCGGTATGCAAACCTGCGTCAGGCAGGGCTTTTATTTTTGTGCGCTGGCAATTGCTTTTTCGAGACGCTGCTGCACCGGCTTTGGTTTCTTCGCAGCGACGATGGCATCGAGATTAGCCGGATTGTCACCGACAACGATCAGTGCGACCATGCCCATGGAATAATGCGGTGTGCATTTGACCAGATAAGCGCCGTCCTGCTGAACTGTCAGCGTGTAGTTCTCATTGATTTTGCTTTTGAATTTCTCAACGCCTTCAGGGAGCATATCTTTGACGGATTCAACATTATGGCCTTTATCCGTCGGGATGAAGATGATGTTGTCGCCGGGATTGGCTTTGATATAGGCCGGTTCAAAGACCATTGCGCCTTCTGCGCCTTTATTGAGCATATGGACCTCAATATCGGCAGCCAGAGCAGGCAGAGTAAAGAGGGCGAAAACGCCTGCTGTCAGAGCCAGTTTTTTTGCGGTAAGTTTCATGTCACTCTCCGGAATAATATAACCGCTTCAGCGGCTTCCGGATATTTAGGACAATTTACAAACTTGCTCTTTGTCGGGGAGCAAACAAAGTTGAAAATTACATACAGCTTTTTTGCTTAGTCGTTATCGTGTTCTGCAAGCCGTTTCAGGCCGGACAGGTTGGAAACCAGCAGCAATTGCCGGCCGCCTTTGACCAGTCCTTTACTTTCCCAATTGCTGAGTATCCGTGAGACTGTGTGTAATGTGGTGCCGGTCATTTCGGCAATGTCCTGCCGCGAAATCGGGAAATCAATCCGGATATCAGCGCCTTCATGAATTCCGGCGTCTTGTGCCAACCGGATAACCGTATGGGCAATGCGACGTTCTACTTCCTGCGTGGACATTTCACGGATGCGGTTATGTGCCTGATCCAGCCGCTGGCCGATCATCTGCATTGCATTGATTGCTAAAGTCGGGTTGCGTGCCAGAAAACCATTCATCATATGCATTGGCCATGCGAGTACAGTACTATCGGCAACCGCAACTGGTGTGCCCGGATATTCTGTGCGCCCGATTGCCAGTGCGAAACCGAATAAATCGCCGGGATGCACCACGCGCACAATCAGTTGCTGGCCGTCTGCCGTTACCTGCATGACTTTCAGCCGGCCTTGCAGAAGCAGATAGAACAGTTTGGCCTTCTCGCCCTGCTCAAAGACCTTTGCTCCTTTCGGGACATTGCGCTGCACGGCATCGGAAAGCAGCTTATCCAAGGCGCTTTCTTCCATGCCTGCAAAGATTGGCAATGTACTGACAAGAGTCCGGTCGATCATACTCATCCCTTAGCGATCTGCCTGTTGCTGAACAGGCCGAATTTTCAGAATGAGTAGTAATGCTTCATGCGTCGAGGTGCAATTCACCGCGCTATGATAATTTTCAGATACCGAGCCTGCGCAGTGTACCGTCAGCCGTTTTAAGATGAACTGCAGTTGCAGGCAGATTTTTCAAAACTGTTGAAATGCGGTTTTCGTCCATCAATGAAAAAGCGGTTGCCCATGCATCGGCAGACGCGGCATCGGGAGCGATTACCGTGACGCGCTGATAAAGTGATGCGGAGAGATTATTTTCAGTTGCAGCTTTTGGGTTAAGCAGATGATTGAAACGGCCGGCGGCGTCAAAGCGAAAACCGGCGCTGCCCGATGTTGCTAAAGCATTGCCGGAGAGTTCCAGCATTTCATCGGGTTGCGGATCAGTTTCCAGATTGGCGATACCGATTTGCCAAGGATGCCCGTCCGGATGGTTCGCCAATGTGCGATATTCACCAAGATTGATGAGTGTATTGGTAATGCCGTGAGCCGCCAGTAATTGCGTAATCAGATCAGTAATATAACCCTGCGCAATACCGTTGAGGGTCATAGCCATCTGCGGGCGGGTAAAGACAATCCGGTCTTTACTGAAACGCACGGCATCAAAGCCGATTAAAGACTGCGCTTGCTGCAATTCCTGTGCGGAGGGGCCGGAAGCGGTGGCATATTCTGCAGAAAAATGCCGTGCAAGACATGCCCAAAGCGGCTGCACGGTCGGGTCAAACAGACCACCGCTTTTTTCCCAAAATCCACGACATTTTTCCAGCAACTCAACCAGCTCCGGCGATGGCATTGCCAGAGCACCGGAGCGGTTGAGCGAGGCAAGTTCAGAGTCTGGCCGGTAAAGGCTGAAAATACCTTCCAGACGTGCGATTTCCGCGCGAACTTGCCGGAGGAGGGCTTCTGCGGCCTTCTTATCGGGATGATGGAGAATGATTTTTGCCGGAGCACCAAGGGCAAAGCCCTGCCAGATCAGGGTATCTCTCTGCGCTGCTGCACCAGCATGAAAAGGCAGGAGGCTGAGACCCGCAGCAGCACAGCTGATACCGATAAAACGTCTGCGATTGACACGGCTTGTCATGGCAGCCTCCGTGCAAATATGCATGAGATTAGTGATGTGTGCTCATCGGTGCTTCAGCAGGCGCGTCTGAGGTACCGAGAACGTAGTCCTGCGGGATGTCGGCAAAGGTAACGATGTCGCCGCCTTTATCCTTGGCAAATTTCTCTGCCGCATCGCGGACTGAGAACGGTACAGCTTCCTTGGCGCCCATGCCGCCGGTGGCATTGCTGTTGATGACAAAGAAAGCCTTTTTCGCATCAACCCAGTTTTGTGCGCCCGGCTGTTCCCAGCTTGGCGCTTTGGCCATATCGGAGACATAGATTGCCGCAATATTTTTCGGCTCTTCCGGCAACATGGTAAAAGCCAGCGTATCACGGGCAGAGGAGAACCAGATGGCTTCGCTTGCCGGATGCAGAATGATCTGACCTTTCGGACCACTATGTTCCAGAACATTCATGCCGCAATAGCGCCCCATCGCAGCCTCTGTCAGCGCGAAAGGTGCCGGTGCCTCAGCCTGTTTTTCAGGCGAACAGGCGGACAGGGTAAGAGCGGCAATGACGGGGATGAAAAGGGAGATCAGTCTCATAGTTCTTTCCTTGAAAAGATGAGTATGGACAGGCCGAGCGGGATGGCAGTCCATAGTCCCAGCGCCAGAGTGAGGACACCTGCGCTAAGAGTTGTGGTGCCTGCAACGCCGCCCATGCCGGTGAGGGCACCGGCACCGCCTGTGCCGAAATTGAGCAGGCGATAGGCATCTGTCGGGTTGATAAGCAGCAAAATATTGAGCAAAGCAGTGCCGATCATCTGCCCCTGATCAAAAACCAGTAGGCCAAGCAGCGCCATGTCATAGATCAGCACAAAGAGCAGCCAGATACCGATGGCAATACCTGCAGCCGTGCTGCGCTCACGCACGATTGTGCTGGCGAAAAAGCCGATGGCGATGAATACCGCACCGAGCAGGACAGAACTGCCGATCAGTGACAGTAAAGCCAGCCAGCTTGCTGCATCGATGCCGCCGCCTGTCAGCGCAAGCACCACAGCGGTGCTGCCATAGCCGAACAGGGTCGCGAAAGCGAGAATAGTGAGCTGTCCGAGAAACTTACCCAGAATGACCTGTTTGCGCCCGATCGGATAACTCAGCAGCAACAGCATGGTGCCGCGTTCCATCTCGCCGACAACAGCATCATGAGAGATCAGCAGTGCAATCAGCGGGATGAGAAAAATGGTGAGACTGGAGAGGCTGACAATCACCACATCCAGCCGGTTGGAACCGATAGTGCTGCCGGTCGGTGCATTGCCGAGAAAGCTCATGCTGAGTGCCAGCGCAGCCAGCAACAGAGTGGTTGCCAGCACCCAGCGGTTGCGCAACCCTTCCTGAATTTCCTTACCGGCAATATGAATGAGATTTTTCATTCTGCGGCCTCTTTAACTGTGAGGAAATGGGCGTAAAGCTCATCCAGAGTAGGCGCCATGACATCAATATCCGTGATATTATGGTTCTGAGCGATAACGGAATTCAGAACCTGCATTTTATCTTCTGCTGAGACATCTGCCTCAAAACTTGCAAAGCCGGTTTTCCGCCAGCCTATCCGCAGGGATTGTCCGGCGCTGTGCGGTGCGGTTTCACCTTCGGCTAAGCTGACGCGGATACGCACCGGCAGACACGCAATATGGCGCAGATCATCCAGTGAGCCATCTGCGATGACCTTGCCACGGTTGGCGATAATTACCCGTCCGACACGATTTTCCAGTTCGGTGAGCGCATGAGAGGACATCAGAATGGTGGTGCCTTCCGCACGCATAACTTCCAGCAGATCATAAAAGTTTTTGCGCAAGGCCGGATCAAGGCCGGTTGTTGGTTCATCTAGCAGCAGCACAGCGGGTTTGCCGAGCAGTGCCTGCGCCAGACCCAGCCGTTGGCGCATACCTTTGGAATAGGTGCCGACACGGCGGTCTGCCGCATGGGACAGGCCGATATGATCGAGCAGGGCGGCGGTTTCCTTCACAGGAACGGATTTGAGCTTGGCATAGAACGACAGCGTCTCCCGTCCGGTCAGTGCCATATTGAAGGAGACATGCTCGGGCAGATAGCCAAGTTTGCGCCGTGCCGCGAATTGTCCGGCTGCAGGGTCTTCACCCAGCACCAGCACTTTGCCATGTGTCGGGCGGATCAATCCCAGCATCAGCTTGATCATCGTGGTCTTGCCTGCTCCATTATGGCCGACCAAGGCGATATTTTCACCGGCATTCAGCACATAGGACGCATCGCTGATGGCATTGAATGTGCCATAGGTTTTGGTGACACCGGCAAGCTTTACGGTTTCAGTCATGATTTATTTTCGCCTCCGGATTTGACCGGCATCGCAGGCGGTTTCATCAGCGGATAGCTGTCGATGACACCACCTGGCATTAATGCGGGAAATTGCGTCTGCGCCCAGCGGATTGTCTGGATCGCCGGACTGTTGATGAGGATTTTGGCCTGAGGTGCTGTCCACAGCACTTTGTCGATCAGGTCGTTCGGCCGGTAGGGGCTGTCGGCAATGCCGTCGCCATTGAGGTCAAAAGCGGGATTATCGCTCCAGAAATTGCCGCGTCCTTTGGCAGACCAGTCGAGATTACGGGTGCCGACATATTTGACCTGATTGCGATTGTTGATGAAGGCATTGCCGCTCATTACATTGCCTTCGGAACCGGCAGTGAAATGGATGCCTATACTGCAATTTTCAAACTGGTTGCCGGTGAATTTGTTCTTATTGGCGTTGTAGATGAAAACGCATTTTTCTGGTCCCAGCCGCATACTGCCAGCATCGGCAGACGGGTCTGTTTCCGGTGCTGGCATACCGTGCTCGGCACTTTGCACACCGGCATCCATCCAGCGATCAGCGGATTGCATTCTGCCGATCACCTGATTACCGGTGATAACGGAACTGTTAGCATAATTCAGCAATAAGCCGTGATCGCGGTCGCCATCGGAAAGATTACCGGTAATTTTAAGCCGGCTGGTATACATAATGGCAAAGCCGACAGAATTATTGCGCGAGATGTTATCGCTGACTTCACTGTCATTGGTGTACATGTAATGGACGGCAAAGCGCACATTTTCCATGAGATTGCCGCGGAAAATATTCTTGCGGCTGGCATTGGTATAAATGCCGTCGCGGCCATAGCGGATGATATTATTCAGCACTTTTGCACCCGGTGCATTCCAAATGGAAACACCGCTGCCGGTTTGTGCCATGCGCACACCGCGCTTGCCGATAATCTCATTGCCTTCGGCCACGGAATCCTTGGCGCCATGCAGATAGATGCCGTAAAGGTTGTCAATCAGCCGGTTATTCTCCGCCCGCGCGCCGGTAGCGGTTTTGGCGATGAAAATACCGGAATTGAGATCATAGAGATTGTCGCCGGAGCCACGGATTTCTAACCCGCGAATGATGGTCTCCGGTGCATTGACGGTGATTGTATTGCCGGTGCCGGAGCCGTAAAGCACGGCTCCGGCTTCCCCCTCAAGCATGACTGTCTTGTCAATGACGACTGACCCGTCATGTCGTCCTTTGAGCAGGCGGATCGTTTCTCCCGCCGGTGCCTGATCAAGGACGGTCTGCAGATTTTGTCCGGCAGATACGGTGATCTCTCCGGCCAGTGCCGGAAAAATCATAGCGGGCAACAGGCCGGAAAAACATAAAGCCGTGGCAAAAGCATAGTGCTTCAGTGCGGGCGTAGTATGCTCCGGTAAAGCTGCGGGATTGTGTTTTTCCTTATGGCGCTGATGCTTCATGATGTTTAAGCGCCTTTCGGCTCAACAAGCATACGGCCTTTCATTTCCATATGCATGGCATGGCAGAACCACGAGCAGTAATACCACCACACGCCCGGCTTATTGGCGATGAAGGTGACCGAGGCTGTAGCCTGCGGTGCCACTTCCATGTTGATCCCGTAATTGATGATCGCGAAACCATGGGTCAGGTCTTCAATCTCATCAATATTGGTCACATAGACAGTGACTTCATCGCCCTGTTTGACGGTGAATTCCTCAAGACTGAAAGCCGGTGCAGCGGAGGTCATATAGACACGGACTTTATTACCGTCACGGATGACCTCTGCAGCCTCCATCAGATCGACGCCATCGGCCTTTGCCTGTGCAACGGCATCGGCAAAGAACGGATCTTCACGGCTCCAGAAATTGACCGGATTGATCTTGGAGCGATGTACGATTGTTGCATCATGCGGTTCGGCGAAACTTGGTCCGTCATGGACAACCACCATTTTATCTCCGGAAATATCAATGAGCTGATCATTTTCCGGTTTGAGAGGCCCCACATTGAGATAGCGGTCTTTGGAGAATTTATTGAGGGAGATCAGCCATTTACCATCCGCCTCTTTGGTTTGTCCCATTGAGGTATGGTTGTGCCCGGGCTGATATTGCACATCCAGTTTCTGGCGGATCGGATCAACCTTTTCGCCCTTGAAGGCGCGTTTGGCATCCTCAATGTTCCATTTGCAGATCTGACTGTCGATAAACAGGGTCGTATAGGCATTGCCTTTGCCGTCATAGGCAGTGTGCAAAGGCCCGAGCCCCAGTTCCGGCTCGGCCACAACGGCATCACGCGGGCTGATTTTGTCATCAAACAGATCGTCGAATTTGCGGACATCGAAAACAGTGACGGTTGGTGACAATTTACCATTGGCTACAATGTGAATGCCATCAGGTGCGGTGTTCATCCCATGCGGGCTGTTTGGCACCGGAATATAGCGGGTGAATTTAGAGCCTTTACGCCCGTCAATCACCGGAACGCCGCCCATTTCCTTGAACTCGCCTTTGGCAACGGCTTCTTCAATCCGTTTCAGGTTGAAGACAACAATCCAGTCCTGCTCACTGCCCATCATTTCGGCCAGTGTCACACCTTCTTCGGAGTTGTAGCAGGTGGCGAATGCATATTTGCCCTGATAATCGCAGTCGACATTGTCGAGATTGCCGCTGACCATCACCTGCCATGCAACTTTCATGCTTTCGCCGTCAACGGCGGTGAAAATCGCATGATAGTTTTTTGTGTCGGTCAGATTAGTGCCGTCATTCGGGATCGGCACGCGGTCTTCACCGTTACAGAAGACATAGCCGGTTTTCGGATATTTCTGCACGCGCAGGCCATGAACCGTGTGCTGGTTCGGCAGCTGAATGATCTTGTCGCATTTCATCACATCAAGACGGATACGGCAGACACGGGTATTGGCCTTGTCATTGGCATAGAGATAACGACCGTCATAGGTGCCGTCAGTAAAGGAAAGATGCGGGTGATGCAGGTCACCATTGTCGAAAATGCCGCCGCGGTCTTTCATGAATTCACGGTCTTCAGGCAGCATGCCTTCGGTCAGGATTTTGCGGCTTTCATTGGTCTGTCCCCAACCGGTAGCGCTGTCACGGTTGAAAACCGGAATACGCATCAGCTCGCGCATAGAAGGCAGGCCGACAATACGGACTTCACCGGTCTGACCGCTGGAAAAGAATGTGTAATATTCATCCAGTTCACCCGGTTTGACTTCAGCGCTTGCGCCGGATGCGGCATTTGCAGCCATCGCCTGTTTCGGAGCGCCGGCCATGACAAGTGCGCCGCCCATGCCACTGGCACCAGCCGCCGCCACAAAGGCTGAGGTGCCGAGTAATTGTCGTCTGCTCATGCGGATTTTATTTTCTTGCTCAGACATTGCTTTGTCTCCAGTTGAAAATTTCAGGATGCTGCGTCCGGTGCAGGCGCACTGGTAACAGGCTTTCCGTTATGGGTGATGATGGTCTTGGTTTGACTGCTGCTGTCTTCTGCCGGTGGAATGTAAGGCGCGTTGCGGGCAGCGAATTTCTCACGTTTGACACGCACCTGAATCATATGCGGGCAGCGCTGGTCATCGTGATAGAGTTCCTGACAATGCATGCAGTAGATACATTCATTGACATTGATCTGGCCTTCAGGATGGATGGACTGCACCGGACATTCGACCGCACAGCGCTGGCATGGCGAGCCGCATTCCGGCCAGCGTTTCAGCCATTCAAACATGCGGATACGGCCGGGTATGGCGAGTGCCGCGCCGAGCGGGCACAGATAGCGGCAGAAGAAGCGCTCAATAAACAGACCGGCAGTCAGTAATGTCAGGGCATAGATGACGAACGGCCATTCACGGGCGAATTTCAGGATGATTGCGGTTTTGAACGGTTCGACTTCGGCAAAAACTTCGGCCAGTGCCACGGAATAGAGCGACAGACCAAACAGGCCGAGGAAGATAATATATTTAATTGGCCACAGGCGTTCATGCAGACCCCAAGGCAGTTTGACTTGTGGTACTTTCAGCCACTGTGCCAGATTGTTGCTCAGCTCCTGCAGCGCACCGAAAGGGCAGAGCCAGCCGCAGAACGGGCCTCGTCCCCAGAACAGCAGACCGGCTGCAACCGAACCCCATAACAGGAAGGTCAGCGGCGAGGTCAGGAAGAATTCCCAATTGAAACCGGTGATGAGCGAATTGGTGAAAGTCAGGACATTGACGACCGACAATTGGGTGTTGGTGTAGAAGCCAAGCCAGACAAGAATGAACAGAAGATAGCCGCGTCTGACCCATGCGAAGAAGCGCGGGCGCTTGACGAGATGGTTCTGGAAGAAGAAGATTGCGACCAGCACCAGAATAGCGAAGGCAGTAATCACAATATTGATTTTGTTCATCTGCCACATCTGAATCCACAGCGGATTATCTTCACCGAAGAAATCAGGCATGGATGCTTCACCAACCGGTGCGCTGACATGCGGATTGTTCGCAGTGGCGGCATCTTGTGCAGGCTGTACGGGTGTCGAAACAGGTTTGGCAGGTGCGGTGATGGTCACATATTGGTCTGGAAGATTATAACCGAGGTCATAGAAGATACTGGCTTTGTCGCGGGCGCCGAAGCCACGCTGTACCAGCAATTGCAGTTCCCACGGCTTCGTTACGTCAAAGGCAAAACCTTCCGGTACTGTGAACAGAGCGATTTCGCGTAATTTCGGTGCGCCATCGGCAGCAATGTCACCGATACGGGTGTGGTTTTTATCACGGAAGCGGATGCCCTGACCGTCCTGCAGCAATTCGATACGGTCGAAAATACCGCCCCGCACATAGCCCGATCCTTTGAAAGAATAGGCACCATCACCGGCAACCAGCACGGCCTGCTGGCCGGGCTTGAGATGTTTTTGCATCTGATCATAACCGGCCTGTCCAAGCAGGCTGAGGCCGATGGATGGCACCGAGACCGGCGCGACATAAAGCTCGATGAACTGATCTTCAGGATCGGATGTTTCAGGATTGCCTGCGGCTTGCGGCTGTTTAGCGTCAAGAAAAGCTTGCGTCACTTCGCCGACACTGAGTTTCAGGCTGCGGACAGAGCCGTCACCGGTCAGCTCCTGCCAGTCACGGACATCCTGTTTCGACAGATCGATAGTGCGGATTTCTTGCGGAGGCGCGACTTGTCCGGCAGCAAGCTGATTGCCAAGGCGTCCGCTGCGGATCAGCCCGACAGCAGAGCGCACGACACTGTCGCCCATCACCAGAACAGTAACCGTGGCACCGCTGACAATCTCGACCTGAGGCGGCTTGGCAGTGCCGGATGCAACGGCGTTGAAATCGCTGTTAATCAGGGAGTTGAGCGCCGCAACGACTTTTGCTTCAGGAATACCAATGAGAACAATCGGCTCTTTATGATCTACCAGTTTGATACCGCGAATAATACCTTTAGGATCAATGCCGACAAGAATATGGATTGGTTTGCCGGAATAGCCGACGGCACTGGTAAAGTCCGAGTTCAGATAAATATAGCCAAGCAGATCCTGATTTTTATAAACCGGCGCAATCGGCGGCTCACCTTGCGGCGTGCCGATACGGTCGGCATCCTGAAAGATTTCCTGCACTTTTAGCACAGGCAGATATTTGTCCAGCTGAGCGGCCAGGGCTGTTGATTGCAGACTGAAAAAACCGCTAACCAGAACACAGAACAGCTGAAACAGTTTGCTTAAGGAGAGTGCCGGACGGTCATGAAAGCGGTTCATATCAAGGGCTCGCTGCAAATCATTACGCGCAGTGGCAAGGCCACTAGGCGATCTATGCAACGGACTTTAATGAAGCGGCGGAAAGCGTCTTTGCGTCAGAACAAACTGGTCATTATTTGATGAATATACCTGTTTTCTAATATTAAATTACTCCACACCACCTGAACCGGCAGGTGAGCATTTCAGGCTGATGTGGAGTATATTCATGTGCTCTGCATATTATTGTGGTGATCTGGATCGTAAAAGCTGACCGGCTGTTATCAGAACAGGCGCTATTAAACTGAACCAGGCTGCCTGATAGCCAAACCAATCAGCTATTAAGCCGAACAGATAAGGGCCGAGCGCCATGACCGCGAGACAGATTGTCGAGGCGAAAGCAACCGTTGATGCAATTGAGCTTTTTGGCGCAGCTTCGGCAATTTCCAGCAAATAGAGCGGAAACCAGCCAATTCCGAAAAAACCAAGCAGAATGAGTAATACCAGAATAGCTGCCATTGGCATGGTGGCTGGTAACAGTGTCAGCAAAACTGTTGTGCCAACGGCGATCAGTGAAATAAAAGCGAGTGAGTGCGCTCTTTTTGCAGGGCGATAATAGTCGCTGAGCCACGGCAACAATACGCGCCCCGGAATGCCTGCGAATTGTGTTAATGCGAAAAGCAATGCAGCTAACACAATATCAATCCTGAAATGATCGGTTAAATAGCTGATCATATGTGCGGTAAAGGTGAACTGAAAAGCGGACATCGCTATTCCGAGCCGTAAAACCGGCCAGAAATTTTTCTCTTCGCCAACGGTGCGAATAAGTATTTTCAGGGGGAGAGGTGCTGCTGCTTTGGTGGCGATGTTGTCGGGTTCGCGATAAAGTCCCCAAAACAGAAGAGCACCAAATATTGAAACACCGGCACCAACCCATGCCGCGCTGTGCCAGCCATAATGAACGGCGAAATAGGGTAACACGGCTGCTGCAATCATAGTGCCGAAAGGAACCGCAGCCTGACGGAAACCGGTGGCAATGCCGCGCTTATGTGGAGGAAACCACCGCATAACTGCGCGGGTTCCGCCAGGTTGTACGGCTGAATAAGTGCCGCCTAAAAAGGCCATGCAGATCAAAAGGCTGACCAGATTATCGACGAAAAGCGCCGTTGCAGCCATTGCTGCCGCCATCGCTGTCATTGCAAGACCGACGACTTTACGCTCGCCATACATATCGATAGCACGACCAAAACTATACATTGTGATGATCTGGACGCCATTCATAACGGTGACCGCAAGGGAAGCAGACGCAAGCGTCACACCAAAGGCCTCCCGCCAAAAGGGGACCAGAATATAAATCCCTTGCGATACGATTGATCCGGCGGCTTGTGTTCCGACGGCGATTGCCAGAATGCCCCAGATACGGGAAGCTGTATTTGCGGAGGTGCTGGCGCTGTGAATGCCGGACTGAGTCATGAGAAAGCATTTCCTGTTATTTTCTCAATAAGCCCTAAAGCGACATAAACAAAAACGTGCTATTATATGTTTCAATGATAACTCTTGTTTATGATTGGGATGTGTCTTGCTTGATCCTGAAGCCGTCGAAGCCTTTCTTCTTGTTGCAGAGTTGCAGTCTTTTACAAAGGCAGCAGGTGCTCTGAATACGACACAAGCGGCCATTTCTTTACGCCTTCGGCGTTTGGAAGAGGGGCTGGGTCAGCGTTTGCTGGAGCGTACGCCGCGACACGTGCGGCTTACTGCGGCCGGTGCGCATTTCCTGCAACCGGCCAAAGATTATATGGCCAGCGGCAGACGAGCGGCTGCAATTTTTGCACAAACACCCGCGCGTCTTTCTATTGGCATTACCCATCATCTGGTCGGGCCAAATCTTCCCAAATTGCTGAGCCGTATGCATGAACGGGAAACCGGTGTGACACTGCACTTGCGCACTGCCGGTACAAGGGAACTGCTGGATCGGTATGATGCAGGAGATTTGGATGCAGTTATCATTCTGCGATACGATGAAAGCCGGCGGGATGGCGAGTTTCTGACAGAGGAGCGTTTTGGCTGGTTCGCCGCTCCGGATTTCATAATACCGGACGGAGCACCTCTACCTCTCGCAATTCAGGCCGAACCCTGTAATCTTCGTGCTATGGCGCTCAAAACGCTTGATAGCGGCAGCATTGCCTGGCGGGAAGCATTTGTCGGAACAGGCGCTATATCAGTCTCTGCTGCTGCTGAGGCTGGCTTGGCTGTGGCGTTGCTGGCATATAAAGCTGCACCTTCTCAACTGATCGATATTCGTGAGAAGACCAAATTACCGCCATTGCCGAAACGGGATATTGTTCTTGTTTCAAGTGTTACCGGTGAACGGGCAGCGTCAGTATTGCGCCGCCTCGTCCTTGCATTTCAGGCTTTGTAAAACGGGCTAACTGCACCGCTTGCGTCTCAGTTTAAGCAACAGATGTTTCATGCAAATGTTTCCATTGCAATTGGGCGCCTATGCTGCTCAGGAAGGTTGTCGCTACGCGCTTTGTTGGTTCATGGCCTGATTGCTCCTGAATTTCATGATAGGTTACAACCGCGCCGTCAGAACCTTCATAGATAACAGACATATTTTCGAGGGTAATTTTCAGCCCTGATTTTGTACCGGCCTGTGCTTTGAAAAAGGCACCGATTTCAGGATAGCCAAGCTCTGAACCGCTCATCGTGATCATTGTGAAATCTGCTGAAAAATCGGCCATGAGTTTTTCATAGAGCTTTGCACTGTTATCTGCACCGCTGAACCAGTCCTCAATCATGCTGACTGTGTTGCGGATAAGGTCAAAATACATATCGGATTGCGTCATTGAGTATCTCTTTTGCTTAGGTTCGGGATTGAAGATTGTCGAGAATTTCGCGGTTTGGTAGTCGCGCACATATCGCAAGCGGGATTAAAGCAGTCAGGGCGATGATCAAAAAACAACTATGAAAAGCCTGTATCGCTGCTTTGGTCTGGGACGGGTCGGTTACATCAGCAACATTGTGCCAGGATAAAATGATGTTGAGGAACAACGACAGAAGAGCGACGCCAAAACCAAAGGCCAGCTGCCGGTTGATGTTCCAGATTGCGCTGGCATCTGCCAGATCGGATGTTTGAACCTGAATAAAGGCAGTGCTTTGTGCTGTGCTGCTGCACAGACTGCCACCAAAGCCCATAAAAGCGAAGGCAATTATGAACAGCGAATATTGGTCTGAACTCTGTGTTTGAGAGAGCAGAGCAATGCCGCAGCCTTGAAGGACGCATCCGATCATAAACAGCGGACGTGGCCCGCAATGATTATAGAATTTTCCGGTCAGACTGATGGCAATAAAAGAAGCCAGTGACCACGGGAGCATCAGAAAACCGGTGTTGGCGGCTGTCATTCCCAGTACTGATTGAAGATAAAGCATTGTAATCATACTGATGCCGATAAACACACCGGGGATCAGCAGATAAACAAGCATTGATGTTCTCATCAGGCGATCAGCGGTTAAGCGCAAGTTCAGGACGGGTTGCGGTTTTTTCAGACTGAGGCGAATGAAGAGGGCTATAGCTGCCAGCCCTGCTACAGTGCTAAGTGTTCCGTAATAGAGTGTTTGCTGATCGGCGAGCTGCGACAGGCCAAACAATAAAAGCACCAATCCGAGCGATCCGGTAAGAAAGCTGAAAAAATCGAATGGTGGAACAGGGGTGTTATGCTGGTTATCTGTTTTAAGCCAGATAATGGCAAGACAGAGTGTTAAAAGTGCCAGTGGCAGGTTGAGAAAGAATATCCAGCGCCAGCCAAGATAATCAACAATGATCCCGCCTGCCACAGGCGAGAGAGCCGGTGCGAGTAATGCAACGAGCATGATAACCGAGGATAGTCCGGCCCGTTCATCCGGCCGGTAATGCTGATATGTCAAAGTCTGGCCAACCGGAATAAGCAGACCACCGCCCAAGCCTTGCAATACCCGCCATGCAATCAGCGCGTAAACTGATCCGGCCATGCCTGCGCCCGCTGTAGCAACTGCAAACAGCGTCAGAGACAGGGGCAATATGGTTCTGGCGCCGTAGCGTTTGGATAACCAGCTGCTTAAGGGAATAATCAGTGTAAGGCCGAGAATGTAGCCTGTGCCAATCCAGCTAAGTTCTGTCACCGTTGCATTAAGATCGCGTGCGATGAGCGGATAAGCAACACTTGCTACAAAGATATTAATAAGGTCCAGAAAGAAACCCAGCAGATAAACAGTCGCGATTTTTGTCCGGTATGACATGGGATCTCCTTACGAAGATCCGTCTATACGCCTTATGATAATGATGATAAGTCAGACAATTCTGAAATAAATAGCAAAATAATTTTGACAATAGGCGCTGTTCTCATGCTCAATTTACAACGGGTCAATATTTTCGTGACGGTTGTTGATAGCGGATCATTTACAGCAGCGGCGGAGCTGCTTGGTCAGACGCGGGCGGTTATCAGCTTTAATATCAAGCAACTTGAAGCTGATCTTGGCGTATCACTGCTCACCCGAACGACACGGCGTTTAATGCTGACTGAAGCCGGGCAGAGATTTTACACGCACGGGCAAAGACTGCTGCAAGATGCCGCTTTAGCTGAGGAGGATGCGCGGAGCGGACATCAGGAACTGAACGGGCTGTTACGGATTTCAACCACGCTCGAATATGGGGTCCACAAAATCGTTCCTGCACTTGCAACATTTTCTCAAATGCATCCGCAATTGAAAATACAGCACAGCGCGTCTTCTCACCATGCTAATTTGGTTGCAGAGCGTTTTGATATTGCAATACGTCTGGGGCAAATTGCGGATACAGGCTATCGCGCGGCACTGATTGAAACATTTTCCATTCTTCCGGTCGCATCACGGGATTATCTGAAAAATCAAAATATTCAGGAGCCTTCCAGCCTGTTTGAGCTCAAAGCTTTACGGTGGATGGCCCATAGCCGTTTGGACACACCATTAATCTGGAAGGTTGAAGCGCCAAACAAAATTCAGGAAGTGCTGGATATGCAAACGGAGGCAATGATAACGGCAGATAGTTCTTCAGCGTTGCGGGAGTTCGCGTTGCGCGGCGCCGGAGTGGCATTGTTGCCCGAATGGTTGGTCGTTGACGATATCGCTGCAGGGCGTTTAATCCACTTGTTGCCGGACTTTCGTTTTCCGAAACAGGCAGTGTCAGCGATTTATCCGAATACACGTCACATACCGGCAAAGGTCAGAGCGTTCATTGATTTCTTGAAAAACAGGGTTGAATGGTAAAATTTCTGTCTGCTTAAGCGGCGTCTGCTGAACGTTTTTCTCATACCTGACATGCTGCCTGAACTGAGGTTGGGTCAGGTCAGTTTTGTATTAATCTTGCCGGTTATGGCATTTGCGGCCGTATAAATTTTCTGAAATTTCGTTTTTTATTGTTATTGCAATATTTTGATGCGTAATACTCATGAGATATTTTGGCTGTACAATATTAAAAATTGAATTTCATATATTTTCTTATTTTTAGAAATATTATTATGTAAAAAACTATGCTTGTTGCAATAAATTACCTGTGTTAGCCTGATTTTGAGAATGTAACCACGCATGCATAAATCATCAGCAACAGGGGGCTTTCTTGACCAAGCATATTATCGTTGTTGGAGGCGGTATTGGCGGCACTATGACTGCCAATAGTATCGTCGCTAAGCTTTATCCGGAAGTAGCACGCGGTTCTGTCAAAGTAACTTTATTGTCGGACTCGCCGTGGCACTACTATAAGCCTGCTTTTATGTATGTCGCCTTCGATATGTTTTTTGAAGGCGAATTGCGGCGTAAGCAACAGACATTGCTGCGTCCGGAAATTAACTTTCAGGTCGATAAGGTTACCCGTTTCGATTTTGCCGGTTCAACAGTCACAACTGAGAGCGGCAAGACGATCGGCTATGATTATATCGTGGTGTCTACCGGCTGCTTACCGGCACCGGAACGTATTCCGGGGTTGAAGCAGGCCGGAGATTACTTCTATCAGCAGAAGCCGGCGCTTCAGATGGCAGAGAAGCTGCGTAACTTCGAAAAGGGCCGTATTTTCATTACGGTGAATTTTCCGAAAACGCCGAATGTCCCGCATCAATGCGGTATCGCACCGGTAGAAACCACGCTGATGCTGGATGAATATTTGCGACGCAAAGGTGTGCGGGATCAGGTCGAGATCGTCTATACCTATCCGACGGTTTCTCAGCTCTTGCGAAACTGTCTCTTCCTCCAGCAGGAAGTATGTGAAGTAATGCCTGCGATTTTCGAGAGCAAAGGCATTAAATTCCAGCGTGGCTTTACACTGGCTTCAGTCGATCCGGAGCGTAAAACGGCGGTTTCTGAAGAGGGTAAAGAGGAGAACTTCGATCTCCTGATGTGTACACCGCCTATCAGAGCTGTGGATGCAGTTCTTGAAAGCGGCGTTTCACAAGCCGCTGATAATGAGGGCTGGCTGCCGACAAACCGGCAAACATTGCAATTGGATGGCTATCCGAATGCCTATGTTATGGGCGATACGGTTGATCTGCCGATCTCTAAGGCGGGTGGTTCCTGCCATAATCAGTGCCCTGTGATCGCCAATAATATTGCCGGTGATATTCGTCTCGGCCGAGTTGTCGATGCTTATGACGGCAAGGTACAGGCCGTCGCGCAGATGGGGCTCGAGGCTGGTATGCCGCTTTGGTATAATTATGATGAGGATGTGCATCCTACGCCACCAACAAAAGTGGGAGGGCTGCTGCGTAAGGCCTTCAACCGTGGCATTTATTGGTCTGTCGCACGCGGTATCATCTAAAGTTTTGGCAAGATGCAGCCTCAGGGGAGGACATGACTTTGAATAAATCCAATCCGGACGAATTGGCAACATTGTCGCCAATGATGGATGAGGCGACAGAACAGGGTCTGAAAGACCTGCTGGAAAAAGTCTCACCACTTTTACAGGGCAAACGTCTTCATAATGTGGTCGATCTACTGTCTCTGGCTTCTGACGGCGTTGATATGTTTGACGATGCCATGGTGCAAAAGCTGATGAAAGCCTATGAAGAATCTGTCGGTGCAGCGTGGGCATTAGGTAATGCTGCGCGTTATGCGCAAAACCAGACGGCGACTTTACCTTTGCCGTCCTTGTTCGGTTTGTTGAAAGTTGCTGGCAATGAGGATGTGCGGCGGGGATTGCATTTTGTATTGCAGTTTCTTGCTGTGCTTGGCCGGCAAATGGAAAAAACACCAGAAGAATGACAGTTGAAACGGATATCGGGCGTCTTTATGAGAATAATGTGCGTGAATGGGCACGAAAATCTCGTAATGACGCCCGTCTCGTTCCTGCGGATATGAGTGTTCGGCGCACCAGTCCTGTCTGCGGCAGTGCTATCACTCTCGATATTCGTCATAATCAGGACGTGATTACAGCGCTTGGTTATCAGGTGCGGGCTTGTACGCTTGGTATGGCTTCGACTGCCGTTGTTGCGGCAGCAACGCCGGGTTGCAGTTTTTCTGATGTTCATGAAATTGGCGAAAAACTTGGCCGTTTGCTGGCAGGTGAAGATGTGTGCTTTGCGGGAGAGTGGCGTGCATTGGAAATGTTTATTGCTGCCCGCTCTTTTAAAGCACGCCACGGCTCTATTCTGCTGCCTTTTCAGGTGCTTGAAGATGCTGCTGAACAATTAAAGCGAAGGCTTTGATGGAGTGGCATTGCCGTGCGGCTCAGTTGTTAAACTTTGAGACGAAGATCTATACCGGCTTGCTTGCAAGATATGCGGCATGAGCAACTGCCTCGACTTGATGATCCTGTAATGTGCTGGTTGCAATACGCACAGCAGGCAGCGGCCGGACTGAGAATTTGGAGCCCGGTGCGACAGCAATATTGCGTGCCGCCAGTGTGATCAGCGCGAATTGCTCGGATTCCACCGGCATAAAGCAGCACAGACCATGATTATCCGGAATTCTTTTGCCATGAGCAGCCAGTGCCTGCTGAAAATGGCGGGCGCGTTGCTGATAAATCTGTCGTGCCTGTTCCAGACTATGTTGTGTTGCCTCATCTTTCAAAAGCCAAGCGACAGCAGATTGCAGAATACGGCTTGTCCAGCCCGAGCTGAAACTGCGATACGACTGAATTTGCTCCACAAGGCTGGCGGAGCCGGAAAGTACAGCCAGACGTAAATCCGGTCCCAGTGTCTTGGAGTAAGACAGAATATGGACTACGCGGTCAGGAAAACGTGCGCCGAGTGTCTGACGGGGCGATGCGGCAATATCAGCAACGCCGTCATCTTCGATAATCAATGTGTCGTGGCCTTCAAGCACATCGCCCAGCGCCATCAGGCGCTCCTTGCTCATGCAGTGACTGGTCACAGAATGAACGCGTGGCTGGAACAAAAAGGCTGCCGGTTTCTTTTCAAGCGCTGCCGCAAGGGAAGAGGGCATAGGCCCCTGATCGTCACAGTGTACAGGGATGATCTTTGCGCCAAAATCCTCAATAATATCAAGGAGGCGCATGGCTGTCGGATCTTCAATCGCAATTGATGCGCCGGGGGTGAGGAGAGCGTGTATCAGCGTGTAAGTGGCATTATAGCCGCCATTGGTCGCGAGAAAAGCTTCAGGTTCATAGGGCCAGTCTCGGCGTACAGCCTCTTCAAGTTCCGGCAATATACGAACACGCTGATAGCTATTGAGGCCTTTCGCCTGTGCGCCATGACGGAGTGCCAGCTCCAGAGAGGGCAGTAATGCCGTATCCGGAATCGCCATCGAGAGATCCAGTACATCGTCTCCGTAATTGCCAAAGCTCATCAAGCGCGCAGGCTTGGCAGCAAAATGATCGCCGCTGACCCAAGTACCGTTTCGTCCTTTGCCATTAATGATTTTGAGTTTGCGTAATTCGCTCAGCGCTTCCGAGATCGTGGCGGGGCTGATCCCCAGCACATAAGCCAGATCACGGATTGGCGGTAATTTGGTGCCGACCGGCAATGTGCCGCGTCTGATAAGGCCGGCCATATCGCGGGCAATACCGCGCATTGTACGGTCTTCGAGGTGGTTGGCAAACCACGCGCTGGAAAAATCAGGCACCATAGCTCATTATCCGATTTAATGTTCAGTAACATAATAACATTTGATCAGTTTAATTTGAACATTTAACCTCATTTGTACAGAGGAAATTTTGAGGGACTGTTTATGACGGTTAAACTGCGTATCGCTGTTCGTGACTGGGATTATCTGACACCGCTGGCGCTTGGCGATATTCGTTCGGAAAAGCTTGATGTGATTGTTGATCGTGTCGGCACACTGGTTTCCGATCCGGGTGAGGATGAAGCGCATGAAGCTTCGGAAATGTCGTTCAGCCGCTATGTTTCATTGCGTGATGAAGGCGATACCAGCATTGTCGGGATTCCGAATTTCATCATGCGCGGTTTTCGTCATCGCTGTGTCATTACCAGTAATGACAGTGGTATCACCAGTTTTGAGCAACTGGCTGGCAAGAAGATCGGTGTAACCGGCTGGCGTGATTCCGGTAATACATGGACAAGAGCCGCCCTGCGTCGTCATGGTATTGGTGTTGAAGATGCCTATTGGTATGCAGGCCGTTTGACAGTAGCACATCCTATCACCGATCGTCTGGATGGTTTTGGCCGTGAAGGCCGGATTGAAGCTATGCCGGGTGAGCAGCCAATGATGGATGCCTTGCGTGAAGGTGCGCTGGATGCCGTGTTCACGCCTTTTATGCCGGATGGTTATTTTGGCAAGAATGCAGGTTTCCGTCAGGTTCTGCCTGATTTCCGTAGTGCGGAGCTGAATTATTTCAATGATGTCGGCTATGTGCCGGGTATGCATCTGATGGGTATCAAGCCGGAAATTCTGGCAGAACATCCGTGGGTTGCACAGGAACTGAGCGATCTGCTGGATGAGAGCCAGCGTATGTGGACGGCCAAACGCCGTAAATATGCTGAAACCACACCATGGATGATCGATGAATTGCTGAAATGTGCGCAGGATCTGCCGGAAGACTGGAATGTCAGTGGTATTGCGGCCAATGAGGCGATGATCAATGATTTTGCAGAAGAACTGCACCTGCAAGGCATCTTGCAACGCAAGCTGAGCGTTGAAGAACTGTTTCCGTTTTATGCGAACAAGGCGTGAAAACGTTTAGAGCGTATCCCGAAAAGTGTAAGCGGTTTTCGGATAAGATACGCGCCAAAACAAAGAGATAGAGCATTTCCTATCATTGAAGACAAACTGGAAACGCTCTGAACTATTGGGAGAATGAGAATGAAGAAGACCATGCTGGCTGCTGCTGTATTTGGCAGCATTTTTGCACAACAGGCTTTGGCTGAAGATGTGAAGATTCCGGAACAGGCACTGAATGAAGCGCTGCGCGCCCGTCTGCCGGAAGAAATCATCAAAGCCGGTGTCATCAATGATGTGAATTCCGGTTCTTTCCCGCCATACCAGATTATCAATGGTAAGGAAGTCAACGGTGCAGCGGCTGATATGACCGATGCACTGGGACAGCTGATGGGAATTAAGATCACTCATTCCACAGTCAGTGGTCTGCCATCTGTTCTCAGCGGTATTTCCGCCGGACGCTACCAGCTTGGTTTTGGTCCGAACGGTGATTTCGCATCGCGCCAAGGTGCCAATGATTTTGTTGACTGGGTGCGCGAATATGTGGTTTTCGCGGTGAAAACCGGCAATCCGGAAGGCATTACCTCGCTGGATACGGCTTGCGGTAAACGCGTTGCAGTGATGGCTGGTGGCTCTGCTGAAAAAGTGATCAAGGATCAGAACGAGAAATGCACCGCTGAGGGCAAACCGATCGAAGTGCAGTCTTACAATGATCAGCCTAGCTCTATTTTGGCTGTGCGTTCCAACCGTGCTGATGCGTTCTTCTCTTCGCAGGCGCCGTTGACCTATTTTGTGCAGCAGTCCAATGGCCAGCTGGAACTTGCGGCAACCGGACAGAAAAACGGCTTTGATGACCTGTATCAGGGTGCTGTTTTGCCGAAAGACTCCCCGCTGAGCGAAGTCTTCCGCGATGGTATCCAGATCCTGATCGACAACGGCACCTATGCCACGATCATGAAAAAGTGGGGTCTTGAAAAGAATATGATTGATAAAGCAGGCATTAATCTGGCCGGAAAGACCGCGCAATGAGCGCGTCTGTCTCCAGTGCAGCTGCGGGTGATGTCGAGCGTTTCGACGTTGCTCGGGCGCGCCCGCCTTTTCCGCTGCGACGGGTTATCCTGTGGGTCGTCATTCTCGGTGTCGCGCTCGATTTCGGTATTATTGTCGCCAACAATCCGAACTTCGGTTGGCCGGTTGTTGCTGCGTATTTCTTTGATCCGACAGTGATGGAAGGGCTGACAATTACGCTCGGCCTGACTGTTATTGCGATGGTTATCGGTGTCGCGCTCGGTCTTATTCTGGCGATTGCCCGCATGTCGCAGGACAGGCTCGCAAGCTCGCTTTCTAACCTGTTCATCTGGTTCTTCCGTGGCACGCCTTTGCTGGTGCAGCTGATCTTCTGGTACAATCTTTCGACATTGTTTCCAAAAATCTCGCTGGCCATTCCTTTTGGTCCGACACTGATCAGCTGGAACACCAATGATATTATTACACCGCTGACGGCGGCGATTGTTGGTCTGGCTCTGAACGAAGCTGCCTATATGGCGGAGATTATTCGTGGCGGTCTGTTATCCGTTGATAAAGGACAGGGCGAAACAGCTGCAGCCTTTGGCATGACACGGGCGCGCGCTTTACGTCGTGTGATTATTCCGCAGGCAATGCGGTCTATTGTGCCGCCAACAGGTAACCAGCTGATCAGTATGATCAAAGCGACATCGCTTGTCAGTGTGATCGCAATGGCTGATCTGCTCTACTCTGTGCAGTCGATCTATAACCGCACATTCGAAGTTATTCCGATGCTTATGGTTGCCGTTATCTGGTATCTGCTGATCACGTCGGTTCTGAATGTCGGACAAAGTGCGATTGAGCGTCATTATAACCGTGGCGAACGCGGTGATGCGACCAAGGACGAAGCACCGGCCAAAGTGCAGGAGAATGCATGATGGATAAGACAACCAATATGCAAAAACCTCTGGTTCGCGCCAATAATGTGCATAAAGCCTTTCATGGTATTGAAGTGCTGCGCGGCATTGATCTGGAAGTGCGTTCCGGTGAAGTCGTGGTTATTCTCGGGCCTTCCGGCTCGGGTAAATCCACGTTCCTGCGTTGTATCAACCGCCTTGAGACCATCGATAAAGGTTCGATCTTTGTCGATGAGCAACAGATCGGCTATCAGTACAAAAACAACCGGCTGTTGCCTTTGTCAGATCGCGCTATCGCTAAACAGCGCAGCCAGATTGGCATGGTGTTTCAGCAGTTCAATCTCTATCCGCATATGACAGTTTTGCAGAATGTGATTGAAGCGCCGGTTGGTGTTCATGGCCGCAACAAAAGCGAAGCTATTGAAACGGCAAAGGAACTGCTGGCGAAAGTCGGCATGTCGCATAAGATCAATGCTTATCCGCGCCAGCTTTCCGGTGGCCAGCAACAGCGTGTGGCGATTGCGCGTGCCTTGGCTGTAAAGCCGAAGCTGATCCTGTTTGATGAGCCGACATCCGCACTCGATCCGGAACTGGTGGGTGAAGTGCTGACCACTATGCGCAGCCTTGCCGATCAGGGACAAACGATGATCGTGGTTACTCACGAGATTGGCTTTGCCCGTGAAGCGGCTGACCGTGTGGTCTTTATGGATGGCGGCAAGGTGGTTGAAGAGGGAACACCGCAAGAGGTGATCGAAAATCCTCAGCATCCGCGTACCCGCAGCTTCCTCAGCCGTTTTATTTGATAAAAAACAACACGCCGGAGACAAAACCGGCGTGTTTTGCATATATAGTGCAGTAGTTTGAGTCTCTGACCGCAATGCAGCATGCCTGCCGATAACCAATACAGGAGATCCCGTTCTGATAACGGGAGCAGACCATGACACAGTCCGATAATTTCGCTCGCCTCGCCGACCTTGAACCACGCCGTGAAGCGCTGGAAGAAATCCGCCATCATCTCCACGCCAATCCGGAGCTTTCTTTTGAAGAAGAAAAAACCGCAACTTTTGTTGCGGATAAGCTGGAAAGCTGGGGCTATGAAGTCACGCGTAATGTTGGTGGTCATGGCGTTGTCGGTTGCCTGACCGTTGGCACCGGTGGACGCAGTGTTGCTATCCGTGCGGATATGGATGCGCTGCCGATCTTAGAAAAGACCGGTCTGCCTTATGCCAGTAAATTCGAAGGCAAAATGCATGCCTGTGGTCATGATGGTCACACAACTATGCTACTCGGTGCTGCGGAATATCTGGCGCGTACCAAAAACTTCAACGGCACTGTAACACTGGTTTTCCAGCCAGCTGAAGAAGCCGGTGAAATCAGCGGTGCGCAGGCGATGATCGCCGATGGTCTGTTTGAGCGCTTCCCGTGCGATGCGATTTTTGGTCTGCACAATCATCCGGGTGCACCGGAAGGCACTGTTCTCACCCGTTCCGGGCCGATCATGGCAGCGGCTGACACAGCCTATATTAAAGTTATCGGTAAAGGCGGTCATGCGTCCCGCCCGCATCTGACCGTTGATCCGGTGATGGTTGCCTGCAGTCTGGTGATGGCTTTGCAGACTGTTGTTGCCCGTAACATTGACCCGACAGAAACTGCAGTTATTACTGTCGGTGCTATCCACGGCGGTGAAGCATCCAATGTTATTCCGGATGATGTTGATCTGGCCGTGAGCATCCGCTCTTTCTCGCCGGTTGTGCGTGATTTGTTGCAAAAGCGTGTTTGCGAACTCACTGAACAGCACGTGGCAGCCTATGGTGCGACTGCTGAGATTAAATATGAGCTGGGCTATCCGGTCGTGGTCAATTCGGATGCAGAAACAGTCTTCGCAACAGAAGTTGTGCGCGAACTGATCGGTGATGATAAGGTTTCAACCTGTCCGCTTATTCCGGGCAGTGAAGATTTCGCTTATTTCCTGCAGCATAAGCCTGGCAGCTTCCTGCGTCTGGGTAATGGTGTGGATTCAGCGGTGTTGCACAATCCGAAATACAACTTCAATGACGCCAACTTGCCTGTTGGTTCCGCACTCTGGGCACGTCTGGCTGAGCGCTATCTGGCAGCCGGCGGCAATGGTGCTGATAGCTGATAAATAGCTATAGCATGAAAAAATTACACCTCCTGTCAGATGACAGGAGGCGTTTTTATTTATTTACCCGTGCGTATCAGCAGAAAGGCAAGTATGGCGGCCAGACCTGCCAGTGCTGCGGCTGAGAAAGACAAATTTGACATCGCTGTCGTCAGCGCAGTTTTGCGATTTCACTGGCTTCGCCAGCATTATCCACGGACGTTACTGCGGTTGTGATATCTCCGGATGCAACGCGTTCAATGAAGCTTTGTTCATAATTTGCAAGAGCGCGTGTCAGACTGGCGCTGAATATAGCGCCCAGACTGGCAATACCCATACCGAACCCAAGCTGGCGCATGGTATTGCTGATCCCTGAGGCCATGCCACTGCGTTCCGGTGCGACAATACTTATTGCAACATTGGACAATTCACCGTTAATCAGGCCTGCTCCGATACCCGTTATAATCATGCCGGCATATAATGCAGGTTCTCCATATTGCCCCATGTCGCTCAATAAAAATGCACCACCTGCAATGATGAAGAGACCAAGAGGCAGGAATAAACGGGTAGGGAGAATGACTGCCAGTTTCGCGCTTACGGGGCCCATGATGAGCAGGGGAACAGCCATGACAATAAGGGCTAATCCTGTCTGCGACGGACTGTAACCAAGCACGCCCTGAACATAAATTGGCAAGTAAACGAGCAGGGTGAAAAATGCCGCAGCAATTGCGATTGCAACAATTGATACTCCGGTGAATGTTTTACTGGCAAACAGCGAGAGGTCGAACATAGGGTGCGTTTGTTTCAGCTGCAGCCAAACAAAAACAATGAGTAACAAAACAGAGATGCTCAAGAGGCTGATGATTTTGGGGCTGCTCCAGCCTGCTCCGTTGCCTTCAACCAATGCATACATGACGAGAATAAACATGGCTGTGAAACTTACCAGTCCGCACCAATCTATTATTATGGCATCTTGATCATAGCTTTCATCTGCACTCCAAAAACTGAGGGCGAGTAAAGGCAGACAAACAGGCAGGTTTATGAAGAAAATCCAGCGCCAGCCCAGAGTTTCGGTTAGAACGCCGCCGATAAGGGGGCCCAGTGCAGAACCCGCACCGACGACAACACCCCAAATCGCAAAAGCACGCACACGTTCCGGTCCATGAAAGACCTGCACAAGCAAAGCGAGACCGGCACTAAGCATAAATGCGGAGCCGATACCGGCTGCAGCACGGCCAAGAATTAAAAGCAATGATGTTTGTGCTAAACCGCATATGGCGGATGCGAGAATGAAAATCAGAAGGCCAGTAATGAATATGCGTTTTCGACCGAAACGATCAGCCAAAGCGCCACCGGTTAAAACGAAAGCGGCAAAGGTCAGCACATAAGCGTTGAGCACCCATTGCAGTTCTGTGAAAGACGCATCTGTGGCGCGTTGAATATGTGACAGCGAGACAGTGACAACAATTGTGGCGAGGGGTTCAAGAAAACTGGCAACGCACACAACGAACAGAAGCCAATATCGCCGGGTATTGAGGGATGAGGGAGGCATCAGATTACTTTCGGATTTATACTGCATCCGCCAGTCATATTAGTGAGTAATACGCATATTAAGTGCGAAATATTCCCTTCATTGGGGAAATAAAGTATGCAATATTACAGGCATGAACATTGATCGCATGAGTGATATTATTGCCTTTGTGCGCACTGCGGATGCTTGCAGCTTTACAGTTGCCGCCGAACAGCTAGGATTATCACGCTCTGCTGTTGGCAAAAGAATTGTCCGTCTGGAAGAGCGGCTTGGACTACGTTTACTTCACCGTACAACCCGTCATGTCAGCTTATCGGATGAAGGAGCAGTTTTTTACGAGCGCTGTCAGTGCATATTGGCTGATCTTGATGAGGTTGAGACAGCCATGGCCTCGCGGAAACAAGAGCCGAGAGGACGGTTGAAACTCAATCTACCATTTTCATTTGGCCGCTTGCATGTTTTGCCTGTTTTACATCGCTTCATGGCAGACTGGCCGGAGCTGGAGGTTAATGTCAGTTTTTCCGATAGATATGTTGATTTAATCGATGATGGAATTGATCTGGCAATTCGTATCGGCGGAACCGAAGACAGCCGTTTAATGACACGTGTTCTTGCACCGCATCATCTGGTGACCTGTGCTACGCCGGAATATCTGAAGGCAAATGGTGTGCCGGAGGTGATCGATGATTTATCCGGCCACAGTTGTCTCGCATTTATGCATAATGGCAGAGTTGCAAACTGGCGCTTCAGTATAAACGGGAAGTTACGCACAATAGCAGTGCAGGGACGTTTTGGCGCCGGTAATGCGGAAGCGTTACGTGATGGTGTCTTAGCTGGCTATGGTGTCGGGCAATTAGCAACTTTTTTGATCGCTGATGATCTGCGTGCCGGGCGACTGGTTCCGCTTTTGACAAATTATGCGATTGAAGGAGAGCCGATCAGGGCGGTTTATCCGTCGCCACGTCATCTTTCCCCCAAAGTCAGACGGTTCATTGATCTGTTAGTTGAGAGCTGGTCACCACAACCCGAATGGGATCGTGGCTAGAGCATGTCGCGCTCAAATGAATTCATTTTAGTTACTGCGAATATGAGACAATTAAAAGAAACTAGAGCCAGCGCGGTGGGTACGATTAAACGCGGCACGCTCTAGTAAAGCTACAAGGCTTTTTAAGTGTGGATACGAGAGACAATCAGCCAGACAAGGATGAAGGATTGTCCCTGTCAGCACGTTATTCTTTGCGACGTGCATGCTGAGCCACCAGTGTCGCTATACTTGCTATATTACGGCCATCTTCTTGAGAACCTTGACGGTTATTAAATACTGTGTGGCAGTTTATTTTTTCAATCAAAGCAGAGACATGCATAGGTTTTCAGAAGTCTTGTTTCTCTTTGCTGTAAATATAGCGAATCAATTGACCGACCGTTCGGTTGATATTAATTATTATCAGGCGCTAAGGAGGATTAGCGCATCAGTGAACATTGTAGGAGGAAGACATGTTCAAGAACCGCGTTTCCGCGCTCGCCCTTTTGCTGCTATCGGGAGCAGCTATGCCAATGGCGAGTAGCGGTGCTATTGCCGCGTCTGAAATTGAAATCATTCGGGATAACTGGGGTGTACCCCATGTCTATGCAGATACGGCATACGGACTTTATGCCGGTTTTGGCTATTCAGTTGCGACTGACCGGTTATTTCAGATGGAAATGTCGAAACGCTCGGCACTTGGTACGGTTTCGCAGGTTCTGGGTGCTGATAAGCTCGGCTATGACATTGGCACCAGAGCTGATTTTGATCATGCGGATATCAAAGCACAAATTGAAGCTTTGTCTGCTGAAGAGCGTGATATCCTGCGTGGTTACGCGGCCGGTTATAACAAGCGAGTAGCTGAAGTTTTAGCAGATCGCGAGCGTCTTCTGCCAAAAGAATTTACTGACTTTGGTATGGAGCCTTCGACATGGAGCGATTTTGATGTCGCAATGATCTATGTGGTGACAATGGCTGGCCGTTTTTCACATTCTTCGTCAGAGCTGGACAATGCCAAAGTGTTAGCGAAGCTAGAGAAAGAACATGGCAAAGAAAAAGCTGCTGTGCTTTTTGATCAGATGTACTGGCTGGAAGATCCGCTCGCGCCAACAACTGTTCCCAAGCCAAGTATCACTGAAAAGAAAGCTGAGCTTGCTCCATTAGATGGAACCCGTTTCAGTTCGTTGCTTGGTAAAACTGTGCCGGGTGGTGATGAAGCGCGCCCACGTGCCTCCAACCTCTGGATTCTCGGTCCGAATAAAACCACAGACGGTTCCACCATACTGATGAACGGCCCGCAATTCGGTAATTTCAATCCGTCCTATGTCTATTCTATTGGTCTGCATGGTGCCGGTTTTGATCTGACCGGTTCAACGCCGTTTGCTGTTCCGAATATTCTGTTTGGTACGAATGGTCAGATTGCATGGGGTGCAACCGCAGGGCCGCTGGATGTGAACGATTACTTCCAGCTGAAACTAAACCCTGAGAATCCGCAACAATACTGGAAAAATAATGCATGGCATGACATGCACGCCCGCCCTGAAAGCTTTAAAGTGAAAGGGCAACCGGATGTTACGACGGTTGTTTATGAAAGCGATTACGGTGTCGTCAGTCAGATAGATTTGCAGAATAATACAGCCTATGCATTTAACCGCAGCTGGAAGGGAAAGGAAATCCAAACTCTGCTGGCATGGGTGAATTCTACCAAAGCGCAAAATCATGATGAGTGGCTGAAACAGGCTGAGAATGTCGCTACGACGATCAATTGGTATTATACCGACAAGCAGGGCAATATCGGCTATGTCTCGCCTGGTTATCTGCCGCTTCGTACCGCAGGACATGACGAGCGTGTTCCTGCGAAAGGAGATGGCTCCATGGATTGGACAGGTATTCGTCCGTTTGCGGAAGTACCGCAAACCTATAATCCGGAGCAGGGTTGGATTGCCAACTGGAATAATCGTTCTGCTGCTGGAGCTGTCGCTAATTACGAAGCGACACCTTGGGGGGCATCTGACCGTGTAGATGAAATCATGGCGCTGATTGCAGCACAAGATAAGCTGACGCCGGAAGATGTCTGGAATATCAATGAGAAGATCTCATTCCTTGATATTAATGCCCGTGCATTGCTGCCGTTCTTATTGTCTGCTGCAGAAAAACTGCCTGCAGATGATCTGCGTCAGCCGGTTTTTGCAATTCTGAAAAACTGGGATTTCTAGATGATCAGAGATGATGACGGTCGTGCAACATCTCCGGCAGTTGCTGTGTTCCAGCGCTGGGTTAAAATCATGGTGCAAGATGTTGTGATGGCAAATAAACCGGGCATTGACCCGACTGCCGCTGTCAATCGTGTTTCGCGATCAACACAAGTGCTCAGAAATGCGCTTCTTGGTGATAAATCTGGCATTGAGCAGAAGTATGACTTTTTTCAGGGCGCAGATAAATCCGATGTGATGCTCAATGCACTGACCAAGACAATGGCTGAGCTTGCCAAGGAATATGCCAATGATAAGCCGGAGACATGGCGTATGGCGCTTGAGCCGCATGTGTTCCAGACCAAAAACTATCGCGGCATTTTGCAGACCGGTGAAAAAGAGGCGATTGAAGTCGGTACGAATATGAACAGGGGTACACAGAGCGACCTCATCACATTCAAGGATGGTGGCGTAACCGTTTGCATGATCACTCCTCCGGGACAAAGCGGATTTATCTCTCCTAAAGGCGAGAAGGCGCCGCATTATGAGGATCAGGTCAAACTTTACAATGATTTTGAATGCCGGCCACAGGCTGTAACCCGTGCAGATGTTGAAAAGGCGGGCGTTGAAACCATTAAACTGACAATTGATTGACAGTCAAAAAGCCCAGTCAGTGCGCCTGATAAAACGGGCGCACTGATTTTATGCATTGGACTTAAAGCATTTATGAGAGGCCCTGAATTTCGCCGTGTTCGTTGAGTTTGATTTTTTCAGCTGAAGGTACACGTGGAAGCCCGGGCATTGTCATGATGCTGCCGCAGATAGCTATGATAAAGCCTGCTCCCGCAGACAGTCTGACTTCCCGAACAGGAATTGTATGTCCGGTAGGGGCACCCAGAGCTGTCGGGTCGGCTGAAAAACTATACTGGGTTTTTGCCATACAGACCGGGAAGTTACCAAAACCGGCTTTTTCCCATTGCTCCAGTTGTTTCAGAACTTCAGGCTCAATACGGATGTGCGCTGCGCCATAGATTTCCTGAGCCACGGTCTGAATTTTCTTCAGCAAAGGAATGTTGTCCGCATAAAGCAATTGCAACTGGGCTGTATTGGTATCGGCGAGTTCTGCAACTGCATGGGCAAGTTCTTCTGCGCCTGCACTGCCTTCAGACCAATGCTTACAGAGAATGGCTTTAACACCTAGTCCTTTGCAAACTTCATTCAGAACGGCAATTTCTTCGTCGGTATCGGTCACAAAATGGTTGATCGCGACGACAACCGGCAGGCCAAATTTCTGCACATTCTGAATGTGGCGGACAAGATTGACGCTGCCTGCTTGCAGTGCTGCCGCATTGCCGATCCCCAGATCGCTTTTGGCAACGCCGCCATTCATTTTGAGGGCGCGGATCGTAGCGACAACAACCACTGCATCAGGGCTGAGGCCTGCCTTACGGCATTTAATGTTGAAGAATTTTTCTGCACCAAGATCTGCGCCGAAACCGGCTTCGGTCACAACATAGTCGGCAAGAGCCAGACCTGTTCTGGTTGCAATAACACTGTTGCAGCCATGCGCGATATTGGCAAACGGCCCGCCATGAATAAGAACAGGATTGTTTTCGATTGTTTGCACCAGATTGGGCTGTAAAGCGTCTTTGAGCAGAACTGTCATTGCGCCGTCAGCATTCAGATCGGCAGCAGTGATTGGTTGCTTGTCAAGATTATAACCAACGATGATACGGGCTAAACGCGCCTGAAGATCGGCAAGATCATTGGCAAGGCAAAGAATTGCCATAACCTCTGATGCAACAGAAATATCAAAACCGGCTTCACGCGGGTAACCATTGGACGGGCCGCCAAGTGCTACATTGATGTTGCGTAATGCACGATCATTCATGTCAACAACGCGACGCCAGGTCACCCGACGTGTATCAAATCGTAGTGCATTACCCCAATGAATGTGATTATCAATCATAGCCGAGAGCAGATTATGGGCACTGCTGATAGCGTGAAAATCACCGGTGAAATGAAGGTTGATATCCTCCATTGGAACGACTTGAGAATATCCTCCGCCTGCCGCACCGCCCTTCATACCGAAATTGGGTCCGAGACTTGGTTCACGCAGGCAGATAACCGTTTTTTTGCCAATTCTGTTCAGCGCGTCACCAAGACCGACTGAAGTTGTTGTTTTACCTTCACCGGCAGGTGTCGGATTAATGGAGGTCACCAGAATAAGTTTGCCTTTGGGCTTGTCCTTTAACCGGTCGACTGTTTCATGTGTGAGTTTTGCTTTGTCATGACCATAAGGCAGTAAGTCATTCAGATCGAGACCCAGCTTTGCGGCGATTTCAGTAATCGGGCGTTTATGTGCCGCGCGAGAAATTTCGATATCAGAATACATTGAAAACTCCTGAGGTAGAATGACTTTGAGTCCTGAAGCAAAGCCTTTCGGAACTCATAGCAGAATTCCTCCGGTTTTTGGGAGCTTTGTTATAAGGATTTATTGTGTGTATTGACGGCTAAGGTCAGCGAAAAAACGGATATTGAAATTAATTAAATAAGTCATTTCGCTATTAGTAGCGTTGCTGCGAATACGCTCAACAGAGATACAGGATGCATACCGGCCGATGCCTGTTAAAAATCCGGCCGGTATAGTCTGTGCTGTGGCATTACACAGTTAGCTGAAGGTCAACCAGAGTTTCGGCCTCATTGGCAAACTCGACCGCATAGGTCAGTTCACCTGGAGCAGCTGCATAGATCGTGAATAAGGACTGTCCTTTGCGCACATGATCGCCAAGCCGCACTTCCATCCGTATACCGGCACCGGTTGAGCGCGGTGCACCGGCAAGTTTGGCCACGCGTGCCAGATTGCGGTTATCAATATTGTGCACGATACCGTCAGCAGGAGCTGTCACTGTGTAAAAGTGCGACGCAATCTCAGGAATTTTCAAACCGCCCTGTGCAATGCAAATATCGCGGAATTTTGCCCAAGCGCGGCCGTCAGCGATCGTTGCTAAGGCAAGAGCAGTGCCTTGACCTTTTTGTGCAGCACCACCGATTTCGAGCGCTGCCCCTGCGAGTACGGCAGCACGTTCCAGCAAATCCTGCGGCGCTCCCTTTTCATTACGTAACACGGCAAGCACATCCAATGCTTCAAGTGCAGGGCCAATCCCGTTCCCAACCGGCTGACTGCCATCAGTATAAAGACAGGCGACGGTCAGACCGAATTCTTTGCCAACAGTTGTTAGCAATTGGTTGAGCTGATCAGCGGCTTCAATACTTCTGACTTTTGCTGTCGGCCCTATTGGAATATCAATCACCACATGGGTGGAACCGGCTGCAACTTTTTTCGACAGGACAGAGGCAACGAGCTGCCCTTCTGTATCAATGTCAAGATCGCGCTCTATGCGAATGAACACGTCATCTGCAGGGCTGAGCTGGACAGCTCCGCCCCATGCCATGCAGCCGCCTTGCTCTTTGACAACCTGTTTGAGCTTGCCCAATTCCAGATTAACAGGGGTCATCGTTTCCATTGTATCTGCCGTACCGGCTGGGGAAGTGATGGCGCGTGAAGATGTCTTGGGCATCGTCAGCCCGTGAGCCGTGACAATTGCCACTACGAGCGGTGTTGTACGATTACCGGGCAGGCCGCCGACACAATGCTTGTCGAGAACAATATCCCTGTTCCAGTTTAAACGCTCACCTGCACCGATCATGGCCTTGGTGAGATAGATCGTTTCCTGTGTATCAAGCGGCGGTGTTGCGCTGGCGGTGAGAAATGCGGCCAGATGCACATCTGTATAACGACGTGCCACCACGTCATCAATAATAGCGCTGAGCCCGTTATAGTCGAAACGGTTGCCGTAAATCCGGCTGCGAATATGGGAAAGCGACGTTAACGCAGGCGGGTGGGTTACCTCCACCGCATCACCTTCCTCAACGCCGAGCAAATCCCATGCCGTTTGCGACAAGCCGATCGTATCCAGAGCGAGCAGATCACTATCGATCTGTAAGAGCTCAGCATAAACAGACCGGTCACCGGCATAGACCTGCACATGCGAACGTGAGGACAGCCCCGCTGAATGACAGGCCGGACAATCCGTGCGCATGATAACAACCGCCTGATCATGCGTATAAAGCCCTAATCGTCTGGCTTTCAGCGGCGGGTGATCACAGATAACGCTGCTCATAGTTTAAATTCCTGATCCTGTCGGGGTACGACACTGTCCCAGCCCAACTCGCGGCCAATACGGATACGCAGGCCTTCAGATGCATCAGGCTCACCATGGACGATGAATGTTTTCCTTGGCGGATGTTTAAAGCCGGAGAGCCAGCGGATCAGTTCATTTGCATCCGCATGGCCGGAAAGCGTATCAATATGGGCAACTTCAGCATTAACCGGCACCCACATGCCATGAATTTTGAGTTCTTTCGCACCTTCACGCAGTGCACGTCCGCGTGTACCTGCCGCTTGAAAACCTGCCAGCAGAATGGTGTTTTTCATATCCGGTGCGTAATTCTTGAGATGGTGGAGAATACGACCGCCGGTCGCCATGCCGGAGGCGGAAATCACAACTTTCGGATAGGGATTGTTGTTGATCGCTTTGGAATCTTCAACCTCTTCCGTATAGCGCGCGATTTTATAGGCTTCGCGGGCATCATCCGGTGAGAGTTTATGATCCTGCATATGACGGCTCATCAATGTTGTTGCATCAATGGCCATCGGACTGTCGAGAAAGATCGGCACAGAACCTAAGCGTCCTGCCTGTTTGAGTTTCCAAAAATAATAAAGCAGCTCCTGCGCACGACCAACAGCAAAAGACGGGATCACTAATGTACCGCCGCGCTTGATCGTTTTCTCTGTTATTGCGCCCAGAGCTTCGGCCGGATCGGTATGATCGTGCAGCCTGTTGCCATAAGTGGATTCAACGACCACATAATCGGCTTCTTTGACTGAAACCGGATCCGGCATGAGCGGATGATTATAGCGACCGATATCACCGGAAAATACAATACGTTTTCCGCCCCAATCTATTTGCACATTGGCGGCACCGAGAATGTGACCGGCATGACGAAAACGAAAGCGCAGATCGTCAAGAATAGTAATGGTCTGGTCAAAGTCGGCGGTTGAAAAATGTCCCAGCGCAATTTCAGCATCACGCGCAGTATAAAGCGCTAATGCCGGTGCATGTTTCGTCAGTTTGTGCCGGTTGAGAAAATCAGCATCTTTTTCCTGCAAATGGCCGCTGTCTTTCAGGATCAGTTCGGCAACATCACGGGTTGCGGCAGTTGAATAGATTTTGCCGCGAAAGCCTTCTTTGACAAGACGGGGCAGATAACCGCTGTGATCCAGATGGGCATGGGTCAGAACAACAGCATCAATATCACGGGCAGGAATACTGAGACTTTCCCAGTTCAATTCACGCAGGTTTTTAAGCCCCTGAAACAAACCGCAGTCAATCAGTACATTATGTCTGCCATTTGAGAGCAGATGCTTGGAGCCTGTTACCGTTCCGGCAGCGCCTAAGGATTTTAATGTCAGCATGTTACGCTCTTTCCTTTTCAGCAACATTGATGGCTTCAACCAGTAGTTCCGCTACCGAGATATTGTTACTGATATGCGGAACACAGTCCGTGGAAACGACTTTCTCCGCAATGGCACTCAGTCTTTCATAGGCATCATCAGCAAAGAGACCATGCACGACAACACAGACAGGTTTAGCCAGACCCTGCTGTGCCAATTGCTTGGCTGCTTCCACCATTGTGCGGCCGGATGAGGCAATGTCATCCACCAAAACCGGTGTTCTGCCTTGCCATTGTGAAAGATCGCCCATGTGAATTTCCACATTGCGGTCGCCGTAACGGGTTTTACGCAGCACGGTAAATGGTGCACCTGACAGCGCGCCAATCTGTCTCACCCATTGTTCACTTTCTTCATCGGGGCCGATTAGCAGCGGCTTTGCGATGTTGTGGCTGATCCATTTTGCCAGAACCGGTGCCGAGGCCAGACTGGTGGCCGGAATGGTATAAATCTCTGACAGGGCATGGTAGCGATGCAGATGCGGGTCAATGGTCAGCAAACTGTCAAAGGATGACGAGACAAGACGCGCGAATGTACGCGAGGTGATCGCTTCACCGGCATTGAAACGCTTGTCCTGCCGCATATAAGCCAGATAAGGTGTTACCAGATTGACAGAACGGGCTTTAAATTCGCGTGCTGCATCCGCCGCAAAAATCACCGGCAGGAAGTTATCATTGGGATGTGCCAGTGTGCAGATGAGATCCACATCGCGGTCTTCCACATCATCGAGAAACCGTAGATAACTCTCACCATCCGGAAAATTGCGGGTTTCCAGCGATCCAAGCTGATAATCACCTGCGGCAGCAATAGCGCGTGCCAGATCTTCATTGCCGGGCAGAGGAATGGTCAGACGTTTCTCAGCAGAATGCAAAGCCATATTAACATATCCGTTCACTGTTCATCAGAATACAAACTCCTAGAGCATTTCCTGTTTTGATTGAAACACTGGAAATGCTCTATCTATTTGTTTTTACGTGTATATTTCTCCGAAAACCGCTTCGCACCTTTCGGGATGCGCTCTAGACCGGAGCGGTATGTACCGCTCCCGTAAATGCCTGCAATCAGGCCTTGGCACCGCGGCTATGCGGCCATTTCCAGTCACGGATTTCCGGCATATCCTCACCATGCTCACGCACATAATCATGATGCTGCTGAAGCTTTTCCTGAAGAGACGCGATAATCGGCTCTGCTATACCGGCAGCCAAAGGCAGGCGGTTGAGCGCTTCAATCGCCAGATGATAACGATCAAGTTCGTTCATGACAGCCATATCAAACGGCGTTGTGGTTGTGCCTTTTTCGATAAAGCCACGCACATGGAAATTCGGATGATTGGTGCGCTTATAAACCAGACGGTGGATCAGATACGGATAGCCGTGATAGGCGAAAATCACCGGACGGTCAGTGGTGAAAAGCGCATCAAATTCACTGTCAGCAATACCATGCGGGTGATGCTGCGGGGATTGCAGAGCCATCAGATCAACAATATTGACAACACGAATGCGCAAATGCGGCAGTGCTTCACGCAGCATAGCTGTTGCGGCCAATGTTTCCATCGTCGGCACATCACCGGCGCAGGCCATCACCAGATCAGGCTCCATACCGTCTTCACTGCCTGCCCAGTCCCATTTACCAAGACCGGCCTCACAATGCTTTTCTGCTTCATCCATGGTCAGCCATTGTGGTGACGGTTGCTTACCGGCCACAATCACATTCACACGGTTCCATGTTTTGAGGCAGTGGTCGCCTACCCAAAGCAGCGTATTGGCATCCGGTGGGAAATAAACACGGACAATATCGGCGCTCTTATTGGCAACCAGATCGACAAAACCCGGATCCTGATGGGAGAAACCATTGTGATCCTGTCGCCAGACATGGGAGGTCAGCAGATAGTTGAGCGATGAAACCGGCTTGCGCCATGGCAGTTCACGCGCGACCTGCAGCCATTTGGCATGCTGGTTGAACATGGAATCCACAATATGGATAAAGGCTTCATAGCAGGAGAAGAAACCGTGACGGCCTGTCAGCAAATAGCCTTCCAGCCAGCCCTGACACAAATGCTCACTCAGCACTTCCATCACGCGACCGTCGGCGGCCAGATGATCATCACTGTTTAGCGTTTCTGCCATCCAGACGCGGTCGGTTGCTTCAAAAACACTGCCAAGGCGATTGGACGCGGTTTCATCGGGTCCGAAGACACGGAAATTCGTATCCTCATCATTCAGGCGAAGGACATCGCGCAGATAATCACCGAGAATTTTGGTGGTTTGTTCCTGCACCGCACCCGGTTCGGTCACATTGACCGCATAGTCGCGGAAATCCGGTGTTTTCAGGTCTTTGCGCAGCAAGCCGCCATTGGAATGCGGAATAGCGCCCATGCGCTTTTCGCCACTTGGCGCGAGCGCGCGCAGTTCCGGTTTCAGCTTACCGCTTTCGTCAAACAGGTCTTCCGGATCATAGCTGCGCATCCAGTCTTCAAGGATTTTGCGGTGGGCATCATCGGCACGACAATTGGCAACCGGCACCTGATGGGAGCGCCAATGGTTCTCTACCATTTTACCGTCAACTACTTTTGGCCCTGTCCAGCCTTTCGGGCTGCGCAGAATAATCATCGGCCAGCGCGGACGTTCCGGCGATTTAAGATCGGCCTGCTCTTTAATGGCTTTGATACGGTCAAAAGCGCTGTCAAAAGTTGCAGCCATCAATTGGTGCATTTTTTCCGGTTCATGACCTTCAACAAAAAACGGCTCATAGCCATAGCCGGTGAAAAGGCTGTGCAGGTCTTCATCTGACATACGAGCAAGCAGGGTCGGATTGGCGATTTTATAGCCATTCAGATGCAGGATCGGCAGCACCGCGCCGTCGCGCTTCGGGTTGAGAAATTTGTTGGAATGCCATGCAGCCGCCAAGGGGCCGGTTTCGGCTTCACCATCACCGACGACACAGGCAACGACAAGCTCAGGATTATCAAAAGCTGCGCCATAAGCATGAACGAGTGCATAGCCAAGCTCACCGCCTTCATGGATGGAACCCGGAGTTTCCGGTGCCACATGGCTTGGCACTCCACCGGGGAACGAGAATTGGCGGAACAGCTTTTGCATGCCGCCAACATCCTCGGTGATGTCTGGATAGGTTTCCGTATAAGTGCCTTCCAGATAGGTATTAGCAACCATACCCGGGCCGCCGTGACCGGGGCCGCAGACATAGAGCACATCTTCGTTGCGCTCTTTAATGATGCGGTTGAGATGCACATAGATGAAGTTCAAACCGGGTGTAGTGCCCCAATGGCCGAGCAAACGTGGCTTGACATGTTCAGGCTTTAAAGGCTCGCGCAGCATCGGATTTTGCATCAGGTAAATCTGGCCGACGGAAAGGTAATTGGCTGCACGCCAATAGCGGTCGGTCAGTTTCAGCTGATCTGGAGTAAGCGGCTGGGTGCCAGTCTGATTATTCATTCCGGAATTCCTTAACCTATTGGGAGGATTGGTTTAAAACAGTGAGGGTTTCAGCCGCAATCACTTGCTCTTCATCAGTTGCGAGCATGAAAGCGGCGATTTTGCTTGATTGTGTGCTGATGCGGAAAGCATTCTTATCATTGGCTGCATCATCCAGTTCGACGCCCAGCCATTGTAATTTTCTGGCAATGAGCGCGCGGATTTCGGGCTGATGTTCGCCAATGCCGGCAGTGAAAATAATGGCATCCAACCCGCCAAGACAGGTCGCCTGACGACTGATTTCACCGGCAATGCGGGTGGTGAAAAGATCAATCGCTTGTTTTGCCTCCGGTGCATCACTTGCCAGCAAGTCGCGGCAATCACCGCTGATGCCGGACACACCGAGCAGGCCGGAGCGATGATAAAGCATATCAGTCAGCTCATCGGTGCTCATATTCTGCTGGCTCAACAGATGCAGCAACACACCGGCATCAATATTGCCGCAGCGTGTTGCCATAGGAATACCATCGAGCGTGGAGAAACTCATACTGGTATCAACGCTTTTGCCTTCTCTAAGTGCGCAAAGGCTCGCTCCGCTACCAAGATGAGCAACAACGAGTTTCTTACGACCTAAATCCGGCTCAAGCTGAGTAAAATGTTGTGCAATGGATTGATAAGAAAGCCCGTGAAAACCATAGCGTTTGATGCCCTGATCGTGCATTTCTCTCGGAATGGCAAACCGGCGGTTCACATCCGGCATGGTGCGATGGAAGGCTGTGTCAAAAGAGGCTGTTTGTAGAATATCAGGAAAAAGCTGGCGGATCGCTTTAATCAGCGCCAGACTTTTGGGTTGGTGGAGCGGCGCATAGGCCGACAAATCGTCAATGGCCTGAATTGAGTGATCATCAATCAATGCAGGACCTGCAAAGACATCGCCGCCATGCACCACACGGTGGCCGATGGCTTTAATGCGGGTAAGGTCTATATGCGCAGAAAGCTTATCGAAAACTTCGCTCAACACACTGACAATATCTGCAGAAGGCCCAGACTGCAGTTGCAAATCCAGCCGTTCTTTGCCGCGCTCCATATGAAAACTCAAAGGAGACGCGGCAAAATCAATGCCAGCCTTAGCGGATTTATGTAGAGACAAGCCGTCCCATTCAAAACTGCCGATTTTGACGGTCGATGATCCTGTATTGAATGTGAGAATTAAATCATTCATTCCAAGTCTTTCCATAATCAGCAGCTTTGCAGGCAAAGTGAGGCAGGCTTTATTGTGTCAGCTCACCTCAGGAAGTTACGGAAACGTTTGAGTGCGAAGAAAAACAGCACGGAACCGATAATCATGAGGGCTAGAAATTGCGGCCAGACCACGCTTAATCCTGCCCCACGGAACAGCACCGATTGCGCGAGAATAACAAAGTGCGTGTTTGGCGCTGCCAGCATGATGTTCTGAATGATTTCCGGCATGCTCTCACGCGGTGTCATCGCACCGGAGAGAACCTGCAACGGCAGCAGGATCAGCACAATCAACAACCCGAATTGCGGCATGGAACCGGCAATTGTTGCCAGATAAATGCCGAGACTGGTGGTGGCAAAAAGCTGGAGTGCCACCCCGAGCAGGAACAGGATAATCGAGCCGTTGATTGGTACCGACAGCACGCCTTTGACAATGAAAAGCAAGGACATTGCCGTGGCAACCAGCACCACAAGCCCCATCGACCAGACCTTACTGATCATGATCTCGATCGGGGTTACCGGCATCACCAGCAGATGCTCAATCGTACCGTGTTCTCGCTCGCGAATGAGTGCCGCACCGGTCAGGATGATCGACAGCATCGTCACCGAGGCAATCACGTTGGTGACCGCACCGAACCAACCTTTGTTCATATCCTGATTGAAGCGGGCACGCAGGTTTTGCTCAACCGGCATTTTGCTGGCACTGCGATAATGATTGAGAAACTCGCTCACTTCATTGGTTACAATGGCCTGCACATAGCGCCCGCCGCTGAAGGCCTGACTCATACGTGTCGCATCAATATTCAGCTGAATAGTCGGATTACGTCCGGCCAGAAGATCACGCTGGAAGTTCGGCGGAATATCCAGTGCAAATGTATCCAGACCGGTATCCATGCGCTTGTCCATCTCATAAGTGGAAATGAGCTTTGGTGGCACAAAATAAGGCGGATAAAATGCGGTGGTGATCCGGCCGGAGATCGGGGACTGATCCTCATCAACAATTGCGATCGCCGCATTGTTAAGGTTTTCCGGCATGGCTTTGGAAGCCGTATAGATGGCCAATGTGAACGCATAAACAATCAGGATCATCAGCATCGGATCGCGGGCAAGACCGCGCAGTTCCTTGATGCCAAGACGGAATATATTGGAAATCCTCATCTCAGCGCGCCTGTTTTTTGAGAAGAACAATACCCAGCACCATCAGCACCGGAATGGTTATCAGTAACATCAGGAAAGGCATGCCCAGATCAGAGAAGCTGAGCGCTTTCGAGAAAGTCCCGCGCGAGATGGTGGTGAAATAGGTTGTCGGATAAATCTGACCGATCAAAGCCCCCGCACCACGCAAAGAAGAAACCGGATCAATAATACCCGAATATTGCACGGCAGGGATCAGCGTCATCAAGGCTGTGCCGAAAATAGCTGCGATCTGACTGTTCATGAAAGTGGAGAGCACCAGCCCCATGCCTGTTGTGATAATCACATAAAGCAAGGCAGCCGTGGAATAGGTCAGGAAACTGCCGGTAAACCGTACCTGAAAGATGAATACCGCAAAGGCGGTCAGCATCAGGAAGTTGAAGAAGGCAAGCCCGATATAAGGCAATTGCTTACCCATCAGAAATTCGAATTTCGTGACCGGTGTCACGTAGAAATTGATAATCGAGCCCAGTTCTTTTTCGCGTACAACACTCAGCACCGAGAGCATGGCCGGTATTACCAGCAGCAACAGCGGAATAACCGCAGGTACCATCGCTACCAGACTTTGCACATCCGGATTATAGCGATAGCGGATTTCCATATTGAAGCTGGTCAGAGCCGTGGTGTTGCCATAGAGCTCGCGGGCTTTTTGCGACAGCCAGTTCAGATGCGTGCCTTGCACATAGCCCTGAATGGTTTCAGCGCGTGTTGGCATCGCACCGTCAATCCATGCACCGACTTCAACAGGCCGTCCATGTTCAACATCGCGGGCAAAGTTCGGCGGTATCTCAATCGCCAGACTGATCTCGCCGTTACGCATCCGCCGGTCGAGATCGTCATAATCAAGGATCGGATCTTTTTCGATAAAATAGCGTGATCCGGAGAACTGGCGGATATAGTCACGGCTGATCGTTGTGTCGTCACGGTCAATCACCGCAAAACTTAAATTATTAACGTCGAGATTGATGCCGTAACCAATCACAAACATCAGGATAACACTGCCAAGCATAGCCAGTGTGGCGCGGATCGGATCGCGCCGCAGTTCCAGCGTTTCGCGTCTGGTATAGGCGAGCATACGGCGCAGATCAGGCATCCAGCTTGCAGACGGAGCCGGAAGCTCACGCACCCGTTTTGCTGATTGTACGGCCTGCTCTGCAGCTGTTGTATGGGCTGGTTGCGGCGCAGGTGCAGTTTCGCCAATGGCATCTTCAAGATAGCCGATGAACGCCTCTTCCAGTGTTGCAGCGGAACGGCTGGCAGTGATCGCAGCCGGTGTATCGCTGATCAGCACCTTACCGGCGTGCATCAGGGAAATCCGGTCGCAAAGCTCTGCTTCATTCATGAAGTGGGTGGAGACGAAGATCGTCACATTATCCTTGCGCGACAGATCGGCGAGGATTTGCCAGAAGGCATCACGCGCCACCGGATCAACACCGGAGGTCGGTTCATCAAGAATGAGAATATCCGGCTGATGGATCAGCGCGACTGCAAGCGACAAACGCTGACGAATACCGAGCGGCATATCATCCGGATAGATATCGATCATCTCTGTCAGGTCAAAACGCTGCGATAGTTCTGTAATACGCTGCTTGGTTCTGGCTTCTTCCATGCCAAATAATTTGGCGTGGAGTTCCAGATTTTGATGCACCGTCAGTTCTGAATAGAGTGAGAAAGCTTGTGACATGTAGCCGACGCGGCGGCGGATATCGATATCTTTGGTATCAACTTCACGGCCAAACAGGCGGGCAATACCGTCACTTGCAGGCAGCAAACCGGTCAGCACTTTCATGGTCGTGGACTTGCCGCAACCATTGGAGCCGAGGAAGCCGAAAATCTCGCCGCGCGGAATACGGAAGCTGACATTATCAACGGCCGTAAATTTGCCAAAACGCACGGTGACATGCTCGGCTTCGATGGCAATATCGGCGATGCTTTCATCACGCGGCGGGATCACCACCTTATGATGGTCCTGGCGCAGTTCCTCCGGCAACAGGGCGATAAAGGCATCGTCCACATTCGGCGTACCGGTTTGTTGCATCAGCTCTTTTGGTGTGCCGCTGGCGAGAATCTGCCCGTCATTCATGGCGACAAGCCAGTCGAAACGCTCGGCTTCTTCCATATAGGCGGTGGCAACAATCACACTCATGCCCGGACGATCTTTGCGGATATCGTCGATCAGCTCCCAGAACTGGCGACGGGACAGAGGGTCAACACCGGTGGTCGGTTCATCAAGGATCAGCAGATCAGGATCATGGATCAGCGAACAGCAAAGACTGGTTTTTTGCTTCATCCCGCCGGAGAGTTTACCGGCAGGACGATCCGCGAAAGGCGACATGCCGGTGCGTGCCAGCAAATCCGCAATACGGCGCTCACGTTCATGCTTGTTATGGCCGAATAATCTGCCGAAGAATTCAATATTCTCAAAGACCGACAGAGTCGGATATAGGTTTTTACCCAGCCCTTGCGGCATATAGGCAATACGCGGAAAGGCGGACTGGCGATGGCGCTTGTCAGCAATATCCCCGCCCAGCACATCAATGCGGCCTTGCTGCATAATGCGCGCACCGGCAACCAGTGACAGCAAGCTGGATTTCCCCACACCATCAGGGCCAATGAGGCCGATCATGCGACCAGCCGGAATATCCAGCGTCAGATCACGCAGGGCTTGTTTGGTGCCATAGGTCAGGCTGACATTCTGTATGCGGACGACAGGTTCATCGTCCGCGCTGTTATCGCTCGCCAAATCCATGCTCATTGTACAGGTTCCGCAAGGTTCTGTGGCCATGTGGCTTCAGAGTTCAGCTTCACATAGACAGTGCCCGGAAGACCGGTTTTGACTTGCTGAATATATTTCTGCAGCAGTTCCTGCGGGATTTTGGCTTTGACGCGGAATACCAGCTTCTGGCGCTCTTCTTCCGTTTCAACGGATTTCGGCGTGAACTGGGCAACGTCGGCAACAAAACTGATCTTGGCCGGAATAACAAATTGCGGTGCAGCATCGAGAACGATACGTGCTTCAGCACCGATAGCGACCTGACCGGCCTGCGCAGTCGGCAGGAAGAAGGTCATGTAAACATCGCTCAGATCAACCAGATTAAGCACACGGCCACCGGCAGAAATCACTTCACCCGGCTGGGCAACACGATATTGAACGCGACCCGGTTTTGGCGCCTTTAATGTTGCATCATTGATCTCAACGGCAATTGTTGAAATTGCAGCTTTGGCGGCATCAACCGCTGCTTCCGCATCAACAACCTGCGCTTTGGCGGCACTGATACCGGCTTCAGTTGCAGCCAGCTGCGCTTTGGCAGCACTCACGGCTGCTTCAACACCACGGGCATTGGCACGGTCATCATCGAGAATCTGCTGCGAGACAGTGCGGGATTCACTCAGCTGTTGCGAGCGTACCAAGCGGCGCTGTGCGGCATCCAGTTGTGCTTCACGCTGCGCGATGATGGCAGCTGCTGCTTTTTGTTCTGCTTCGCGCTGAGCTACAAGGCTGCGGGCGGTTTCAATGCTGATCTTTGCGCGGCGTAACTGTGCTTCGGCCTGACGGCGCTGGCTTTCGGCCTGATCAGTATCCATCTGCGCCAGAACATCACCGGCATTCACAAAGTCACCTTCATCCGCCAGAATTTGACGAATACGACCGGGGCTTTTGGTGGAAATATCGATCTCAACGGCTTCAATACGACCATTTCCGGAAGCAATGCCTTCCGGCAGGCTATTATTATTCAGTTTTTGCCATGCATAGTAACCACCGGCAGCAATTAATGCCGCCACTACAATAAATACATATTTTTTATTCGGATTTGATTCACTATTTGCCATTACCGCGCCTGACTATTTTAAAATAATTTCCCAACGGACTGGTCTATTAATCAAGCCCCGTCATTGATTATAGTCAATACTAATAATTCTAATTTAGCTTCGCAGAATTTGGCCTGAGGTGATAATTCTTTCTTTTAAATTCCTTGTTGAGCCAAAGTAGAAGTAAAACGGCGGTTTATTCAGTTTAAAACTGCTTAAACTGCGATGAATCTGCTCAGTAAATAAGAAAAATCCGGATTGCTAAGATCATAGCAATCCGGATTCTCACGAGAAGTTGAACTCTGTTTACAATCACTACTCCGCTTATGAAGCAGAGCAGTAATCCCCAGACATAACTTATTTGATCAGGCGGGGTTCACCGACATCAGCGGCACTATCCGACAAGCCGAATTCTTTCAGGATTTCAACCATACGGCCGGATTTATGCAGTTCTTTTACAACATCATCGGCGGCAACCAGCAGGTCCGGATTGTTTTTGGAAAGCGGCAGACCAGCCTGCGCCGGATAGACAGAGCTTTGTACGCGCTCGTCTTTTTCTGCAACCTTGATCTGGATGCCCTTCAAAGCGCCGCCCTGCTGCGCAGCAGTACCGACAGCAATGCCATCAACTGCGATTTCAATACGTCCGGCTTCCAGATCCTGATAGAGCGCAACATAGTTGTTATAAAGGCTGAGCTTGTCGCCCAGAACGGCTTTCAGTTCATTGACCCAGAGATAGCCCTGCACGGTACCGACATTGCGTCCTTCAAGCTGAGTAACAGTCGTCACGCCTTCTTTGGAATAAAGCCCCATCTCATCCAGATAAAGCGGAGCAGAAAGGTTGACCGCTTTCTGACGCTCATCGGTGCGGTAATAATTGCCGATGGCAATATCTGCACGGCCGGAGACTACAAAAGGAATAGCTGTGGCATATTCTACTGCTGCGATTTTGATTTTGAGGCATTCTTTGGCCGCGATTTCTTTAACGATTTCACCGTCAACGCCGGTCAGATCGCTCTCGCCTTTCGGAATGGAGAAAGGCGGGAAAGTTGGTGCGGCAATCGTCAGATATCCGGCTTCCACCGTAGTGATATTGTGCAGTGGTTTGCAGTCCTGTGCAAAGGCTGCCGAGGCCAGCATAGTGGTGCCGAGAGCGGCAGCAATTGTTAGAGTGATATGTTTTTTCATGTTTTTCCCCTTTAGTGTTATAATTAATGGTGTGAACGCGCTTCAATAAAACCGACGATCATTGTCGCCGGAATACAAATGAGCAGGTAGAGAAGACCGGCCAGAACAAGAGCTGGCAGATACTGGAATGAGTTGGTGCCGATTTCATAAGCGCGGGCTGTCAGTTCGGGCAGCGCAATGGCGAAACACAGCGAAGTGGTCTGAAAAATCAGGATTGCGAAACCGAGCAAGGCCGGAATTGCAATGCGTAACCCCTGCGGCACGACGATAAAGCGCATCATGTCGAGTTTTGTCAGACCAATGGCTTCGGCAGCTTCACGTTGACCTGCAGGCACCGATTGCAGACCGGCACGGATGATCTCACTGGTATAAGCACCGGTCGTCCAGCTCAGTGCCAGAATGCTTGCCGACCATGAGGTCAGGGTCAGGCCAGCTGAGGGCAAGCCGAAATAAGCAAATTGCAGCAGAACCAGTGAGGGTGCACCACGCCCGACCTCGACCAGTGTGAGTGCTGCCCAGCGGGTCGCCTTGATTTTGGACATCACACCGAGCGAGAGAAAAAAGCCCAGCGGAATACCGATCAGCAGGCTCATGCCGGTGACGATCAGGCTGATGCGTAAACCTCCGAGCAGCTGCGGCAGCCAGTTGTGAAATTGTTCGCTGATAACAGTGATCATCGGGACACCTTCTTCCGCATACGGGCATCTATACTGCGTGACATCCATGCAACCGGCAGGCTGAGCGCGATATACAGCAGGGCAACAAAGCTGAAGACCTCAAGGCCGCGATAAGTCGCCATAGAAGACTGGTTGGCATAGAAGGTCATTTCGGAAACACCGATTGTCGAGGCAATGGCCGTGTCTTTCAAAAGACCAATGGCATAGGTTGCCATTGCAGGCAGTGCCACGCGGATAAGCTGCGGCATGATCACATCAATCCACATGCGGAAAGGATGCATGCCGAGCGCTGCAGCGCCCTCCCACTGGCCGCGATGGATGGATAAAAGCGCGCCGCGATAAATCTCCGCCATATAGGCGGAAGCAATCAGTCCCAAACCAACAACAGCGGCAGGGAACGGGGCAACACGGAGATAACCGCTGCCGAGCCCGAAAAAGATAACAAACAACCAGACAATCGGCGGAATGCTGCGGACAAAAGTAATCAGCGCCATTGCTGTCAGCCGCAACCAGAAATGTTTGGATATCCGCGCCAGCATCAATGGCACGCCCAGAACAAGACCGATAGACAGGGCTGCAATCGTCAAACCGATTGTTGACGGCAATCCTCTGATAATATTGAGAATTATGTCCTGCATCAGCGATCTCTCACCGCATGCAGAAACCGGCGTGCACGTTCCGTCTGCGGATCGCGCATAACGTCTTTACTGATGCCGGATTCAATGATGTTGCCATCGGCCATAATCATTACATGGTCGGAAACGCTCTCGGCAAAATGCATTTCATGGGTGACGACAATCATCGTCATGCCATCTTGCGCAAGCTCGCGCATAACGGCGAGAACCTCTAACCCAAGTTCGGGGTCAAGTGCTGAGGTCGGTTCGTCAAACAGCATGATTTTCGGGTTAAGTGCCAGCGCACGGGCAATGGCGATGCGTTGCTGCTGGCCACCGGAGCAACGATGCGGATATTCTGCTGCCTTGGAATCCAAACCCACACGTTTGAGCAGTTCAATGGAGCGTTCATCAGCCTCTTGCTGTGAACGACCTAGCACACGTTTTTGTGCGAGTGATACATTTTCCAGCACGCTCATATGCGGGAACAGGTTGAAGGACTGAAACACCATACCGGCCGAGCGGCGCAAATCGAGAATTTGCTTTTGCGACGGATGCTTTTCAGCGATCAGTTCCATATCACCCAATGTGATACGGCCTTTATCCGGCACTTCCAGATAATTGAGGCAACGAAGCAACGTGCTTTTACCGGAGCCGCTGGGGCCGATAATCGCCAATACGCCGCCTGGTTGCACGCTCAGGCTTACACTCTTGAGAACCGAGAGTGAGCCGAAGTTTTTCTCAAGCGCTTCCACGTGCACCAGTGGTTTGATGTTATTTTGTGTCTGCTGCATTGCCTTTTCCGTCACCGCCGCCGGATGAAACCTGAACGGCACTGAAATGTGTTACCCCTCGGAGCGGCGGTGGCTGGCAAAGCTGTTGTTATTTTTGCAATTGTTTACGCCGTTCCGTACTGAGGCCAGTGTGCCGTGCAGGACGCGCGTACCAAATCAAGAAAAGTGGCTAAACGACAAGATTTTCTTGATGGTGAGGATGCAGAGAAAATCCCTGCCAGACAAACGTCTTTCAATACCTGCCAGCATGGCTACCGGCAGGTCAGAGTAACACAATTGTCAGATTTTTCTTTATATGTTGTAAGGAATGTCGTCAGTAACCATTTCACGGCGCAGCATGGCTGACCAGTCTTCGCCTTTGATCCAGTCGCAAAAAGCCGCAATGGTTTTCACACGCCGGTAGCCGCGCGGCACTACCAAATAAAAGCCCGGAATATCTTCTTCTTTCATTGTGCTTAAAGCATCAAGGCCAAGCGGTGCAATCAGCCGCCCTTGACGCAAATCGTCAATCGCGTCAATGGCTGAAACCAGCCCCATACCCATCCCTGCCAGAGTGGCGCGGCGCATGGTAGCGGCATCCTGAAACTGCACATCGCCTTTGGCTTCAATATCTTGCAGATCAAGGTGACGCAGAACTTTTTGCCATAGATTGGTGGCCAGAACCGGATGCAGCAAAGTCATGCTCAGCAGATCCTCCGGCTTGCGCACACGATGTGCGAGCGCCGGAGCACAACAGATAATTTTGGGGTCACGTACCAGCAATGTCTGGTCAAACTCCGCCCATTCGCCAAAGCCCCATTGAACTGAGACATCAATATCATCGCGGCTAAAATCAGGGATTTCCACCATAGTGGTCAGCTGCAATACCACACCGGGCATGGTGGTGCGAAATTGCTCAAGGCGATCCATCAGATAGCGGGTGGCAAAATAGGGGCTGGCATTAACATTGATGCGGTTGCGGTGGCCGGTCTTGGTAACGCGACGCACGCCCTCGGCAAATTCATCGAAACCGGCTTGTACAAAATGCGCGAGCAGAATGGCCTGTTCTGTCGGATCAACCATGCGACCTTTGCGGTCGAACAGCATAATCCCCAGCGTGTCTTCCAGCAGTTTGATCTGCTGGCTGACCGCTTGCGGACTGACAAATAATTCATCAGCCGCCTTGCGGAAACTGCGATAGCGCATCACTGCATGAAAGACGCGCAAAGCATTGAGCGGGGGAAGGCGCGGTACCCTGTCATTCATGGTCTGTAACCAATCTTGATTGTGACCTGACTGATATGCATTGCCTGCCTCCGCTCTCCCTTATGCTTGTTATGGTTTATATCAAATCACAGCCTTTTCAAGGAAAGGCTTATTGGCAATCACGCGCTCATAGCCGACTTCGGAGAGGTCAAGCGTGCGGAACGCATTATAGGTGATCAGCTCGGATACAGCACGTCCTGTTGCGGGGCCTTGCTGCAAGCCGTGGCCGGAAAAACCATTGGCATAGATGAAGTTTTCCACCTCAGGGTGACGACCGACAATCAGGTTATGGTCTAGCACGTTGAAGTCATAATGCCCCGCCCATTGGTTGACGACTTTGATCGCCTCGAACGCCGGTGATCGCTCTGCAAGAGCGGGCCAGATGATCTCTTCAAACTCTTCATAACGCGGCGTGAAATCATCCCAGTCGACCGCAGGGTCTTCTACCGGCGGACAACCGGTTAGGAAGAAACGGCCTTCAGGGCGGCAGAAAACACCGCTCGGATCAATCATCAGCGGCAGGCGACCGCCATTGACTGTAGCACTGCCTTCCGGCGTCTGAGCGCAGTCATAGACAAACAAGGTGCGTTTGCGTGGTTCAATCGGCACATCCAGCCCTGCCATACGTGCGGTCAAAGCCGCACTGACACCGGACGCATTGACGATGGTACCCGCCGAGATCGTCTGGCCGGATTTCAGTTCCACACCCGTAACACGATTGCCATCACGGTGAATGGCTATTACTTCATCAGTGATATAATCGGCACCGAGCTCACGGGCTTTGTTTTTAAAGCCATACATCAGACCGGTATTGTTAAACCAGCCCTCACCGGAGCGGCCATAGGAGGCCAGCAGAATATCGTCGGTATTGAGATGCGGGAATGCACGGCTCAGTTCCTCACGTTCCCACAGCACCACATCGGCTCTGCAGGCGATCTGCACTTCGTGATTTTCGCGCAAAGTCTGTACCTGATCCGGCGTATTGGCGAGGAACAGATAACCGCCTTCGTGGAATTGCAGATCCGGCTTGTCACCGGCAACCTGCATCACCTCCGCAAAATTGCGGATAAATTCCGTACCGAAACGGCTGATTTCTACATTAATCGGATTGGAAAACTGGTTGCGGATTGAGGAGGAGGACAGCGATGTGGCCGCACGTACATAGGTCGGATCGCGTTCTACAACGAGGATTGAACCGTTAAAATCAGGGTTCTGCGACAGGAAATAGGCGACAGAAGAACCGATCACCGCGCCGCCGATAATCACAACATCATAATGCTGTTTCATGATTTTGCCTCATCATCAGGATGGCCGATATCGACGAACCAGCCACCGAGATAGCGGGTGGCAGGGGCATATGGATCGGAACGTTTGGTGCGGCTTTCGACAGCAGTACGATAGCTTTCCGTATTATCCTGCGGCTGATAACCGAGATGACCCGCCTTGCTGTTATCAACCGGCGACACGCAATTATCCGACATGCCGAAACTGATGGTAAAGCCGACACGTGGTGCGGTGAGCGCGGCGGACACGAGACGCACACAATCATCAAAGGATAACCACGACCACAACATGCGGCGGTCTGCTGGTTCAGGAAAGGATGAGAAAATGCGCAATGCGACTGTCTCAATGCCGAATTTATCCCAGTAGAGCCGTCCGAGATCTTCGACAAAACATTTGGACAGACCATAGAAACTGTCAGGGCGGTGCGGGGCATCCGCATCAATATGGCTTTCCAGCTCATGATAGCCGATGGCATGGACGGAGGAGGCGTAGATCACACGCTTCACGCCGTTTTTACGGGCGGCTTCATAAATATTATAGCTGCCCTGAATATTGGAGCGCAGAATTCGTTCCCATGACACTTCCAGCGGCTCACCACCGAAGTGCAGGATTACATCCACGCCTTCCACCAGTTTCATGATCGCATCGGCATCATCAAGATCGCAGATCACCGCTTCTTCATTCGGCTGCAGATCATTGATCGCAACGCGGTCTGTGAGGCGCAATTTACGTGCCAGTGGTGCCAAGCCGCGGCGCAGTTCGGTGCCGAGCCTTCCAGCGGCACCGGTGATAAGAATTGTATCAAAATCCATGATTTATGCCTTTGATGCCGGTTTCAGACGTGCAACAGCACCGGCAATGCGTCTGATAGCTTCCCCCAGAACCTCATCAGATGTTGCTGTCGAGATGCGGAAATAAGGCGACATACCGTAAGCGGCACCCGGTACAGCGGCGACATGACCTTCATTGAGCAGGTAGTTTGCAACCGCCGTATCATCACTCAGCACAGAACCGTCCGGACATTGCTTGCCGATCAAACCGGCACAATTGATAAAGGCGTAAAATGCTCCCTCCGGTACACGCAGGCTGAGGCCTTCAATCGCATTGATGCCTTTAACCACCAGATCGCGGCGGTTTTGAAATGCATCACGGAAAGTACGGATATGCTCCTGTGAACCTTCAAGCGCGGCTGCACCGGCGGCCTGTGCAATCGAGCAGACAGATGTGATCGACTGGCTCTGCACGGTAGCCATGGCTTTGATGAGCGGCAGCGGGCCAGCGGCATAGCCGACACGCCAGCCGGTCATCGCATAGGCTTTGGACATGCCGTTGACGATCAGGCTGCGGGTTTTCAGCTGCGGGCAGGCTTTGGCAAAAGAGATAAATTTCAGCCCGTCAAAGATGATGTGCTCATAAATTTCGTCGGACAGAACCAGCACATGCGGGTAGCGTTCCAGCACCGCGCCGAGCGCTTTGAGGCTGGCTTCATCATAGACTGCACCGGACGGATTGCCGGGGGAGTTGAGGAACAACCATTTGGTTTTCGGCGTGATTGCCTGTTCCAGAATATCCGGAGTCAGGCGAAACCCGTCTTCCTCGCGGCAATGGGCAATCACCGGTTTGCCGCCAAGCAATTTCGCCATTTCCGGATAGGACACGAAATACGGTGTTGGCAGAATAACCTCGTCACCATCTTCCAGTGTTGCCATCAGCGCATTGAAAATGATCTGCTTGGCGCCGTTGGAAACGATGATCTCATCAGTGGTATAATCCAGCCCGTTCTCGCGGGAAAATTTGGCGACGATCGCCTTGCGCAGCGCCAATGTGCCAAGCGCTGCAGTATAGAGCGTGTCACCGGCTTTGGCTGCCTGATAGGCAGCTTCGGTAATATGCGCCGGTGTCGGGAAATCGGGTTCGCCAAGCCCCAGATCAATCACATCAATGCCTTTGGCACTCAGTGCTTTGGCGGCTTGTGAAACGGCCATGGAGGCAGACGGTTTAACCGCTGCCAGCCGTGAAGAAATATAGGTCATTGTCTCTCCTCCGTGACATAACCCTGAATTTTATCCTGCTCGTGTGCCTTTGCGCAGCGCTGCGCCGGATCGCCATAGCCGCCGCCACCCGGCAGGTTAAGCACCAGTCTTTTACCTGCAGGCACATGCTGCCAGCCTTTAGAGCGCATTGCGGTGCCGTCATCGAGTTTTACAGTGCCTGCAGTCCCGTTTTGCCCGCCATTACGGCCACGCGGCGCTTGTGTAACACGGTCAAACATCGCGGAAAAATCAAATTCATGATTATCCGCCGCACCGATTTCGATGACTTGTCCGAGACCGCCGCGGAACTCACCGTCACCGCCGGAATCCGGTCGCAATTCTTTGCGCCAGATGATCACAGGGCCGGTATGCTCAGTGGCTTCAATCGGCATTGTGTGTACACCGGACGGGAAGGCCGTTGCCGACAAGCCGTCAAGGGCAGGGCGTGCGCCCATACCGCCGGAGTTGAACATCAGCACTTCGGCATTTTGTCCGCTTTGTCCCGCCACAGGACGCACGGAAATATGGATATTCCACAGCGCACCGGCACCTTCAGCCATGATCCGCCCCGGCAAAGCCTTGGCCAGTGCTCCGAATACCAGATCCGGCACCATGTGACCGATCACATGCCGCAGACTAACCGGCGCAGGGCGTTGCGCATTGAGAATATTGGTTTCGGATGACACGGTGAAGAAGGCCAGCGAGGCAGCATTATTCGGAATTTCCGGTGCCAGCACGCATTTCAGCGCATAGGATGCATAGGCCTTCGTATAAATGATCGGAACATTGATACCCCAGCGGCTCATCGGGTCACTGCCGGTGAAATCCACATTCACCAGACCGTCCTTCATATCCACCACGGCTGCAAGACGGATCGGCTCATCATAACCGTCTGTCATCAGCTCATTTGACCATGAGCCTTCAGGGAACTGCGCAAGACGCTCGCGCATGGCATTGGTGGTGCGCGAGAAGATGAACTCCGACAGATTATCAAGCGATGTCAGGCCGATCTCACGCATCATATCAACAAGACGGCGATGACCGACTTCGTTACAGGCGGAGAGGGAGTAGAAATCGCCGATCACCTGATTAGGCTCGCGCACATTGGCACGCAGAATACGGATCAGATCTTTATTGACCGTGCCGCGTTCCGCAAATTTCATGATCGGAATCTGAATACCTTCTTCATAGACAGACTTACCATCTGCGCCGAAACCACGACCGCCGACATCGACCACATGGGCGGTACAGGCGAAGAACGCGACCAGTTCGCCATTGAGAAAGGACGGAGAAACCATTGTGATATCATGAAGATGGCCGGTGCCTTTCCACGGATCATTGGTGACATAGGTGTCACCCTCGAACATCTCTTCACGCGGAATTTCCTTGATAAATTCCAGCACGGCTTCGGCCATAGTATTCACATGACCCGGTGTGCCGGTCACAGCCTGTGCCAGCATTTGTCCTTGCGGATCAAACACACCGGCAGAAAGATCGCCTGCCTCGCGCACTGAGGTGGAAAAAGCCGTGCGCAGCAAGGTCAGCGCCTGTTCTTCCACCACGGAAATCAGGCGGTTCCACATGACCTGCATGCGGATTTCATCCAGTTCATTCATGCGGATTTTCCTTTTTTCACCAGCAGAATTGTGCCGTCATGCTGGATAACCGCATCAAAAGGTGCAGTTACAATGGTGGAGGTTTCGCGTTCGGTAATGATTGCAGGACCCGCTACACGGTCGCCGGTCTGTAAAGTACCACGGTCGAAAATACCGGTCGGCAGCATTGCGCCGTTACTCGGATCAAACACATCGCGCTGCAGAGCAGGCGCGATGACACGATCGCCATAGCTGACAGTGCCGCTTTGCGTGACGCTTTGTTTGACTTCAACTTTTACCGACCATGTGACGATTTCAATCTCTGCACCTTCAATCGGGCGGCCAAAGAAACGGGCATAATTCTCAAGGAAACGCTCGCGAATTGTCGCCAGCGCCTGATCATTAAATGGCGGCTGTGGTGCGGTGACCGGAATTTCCCAACCCTGACCGGCATAGCGCATGAAGGTGGTGACTTCACGCTCCAGCGGTGCATCAGTGCCGCTGCGCACAAAGCTTTCCGCTGCTGTGCTGAGGTCTGCCAGCGTGGCATTGACCGCATCGAGATTAATGCCGGATAATTTGGCCAGATGCGAAACCAGTGCCTCATAGCCGAAAGGAGCTTTGAGGAAGCCGATAGCAGAACCGACCCCCGCGCCCTGTGGGATCAGGCATTGCTCAACGCCGAGTTTTTCGCACAGACGGGCGGCATGCAAAGGTGCGGCGCCGCCAAAGGCGATCATAATATTATCGGAGATGTTTTTGCCGTTTTCCACCGCATGAACACGGGCAGCATTGGCCATATTCTCATCGACCACTTCGCAAATGCCGAAAGCAGCGGAGAGCGGCTTCAGATTGAGCTTGGAGCCGACATCTTTGTCGATGGCAGTTTCAGCATTCTGTACCGAGAGCTTAATCGCGCCACCGGCGAAGTTATCGGCATCAAGTTTACCCAGCATCAGATCAGCATCGGTAATCGCAGGACGGGTACCGCCACGCTGATAGCAGGCAGGACCGGGTTCAGAGGCGGCGCTTTCTGGGCCGGTCTGGATGCGCCCCATCGAGTCCACCCATGCAATGGAACCGCCGCCTGCACCGATTTCGATCATCTCGATCACCGGAATGGAGATCGGCATGCCAGAACCCTTGCAAAAGCGATAGGTGCGGGCGACTTCAAAAGTACGGGCAGTTTTCGGAACGAAATTTTCGATCAGACAAATCTTGGCTGTGGTGCCGCCCATATCGTAGGAAACGACATTTTCAATACCAAAACGACGGGCAATATCAGCGGCGAAGATCGCACCGCCAGCAGGGCCGGACTCGACCAGACGCACCGGAAATTCAGACGCTGTATCAACGGAAATCAGGCTGCCGCCGGAATGGATCATAAAGACAGGGCAGGTTGCGCCCATTTCTTTGAGCCGCACTTGCAGGCGCGCCAGATAATCGGCCATTTGCGGGCGCACATAGGCATTGGCGCAAACTGTGTTGAAGCGTTCAAATTCGCGCATTTGCGGCGAGACTTCCGCCGAAATGGAAATAGGCACAGAAAGTTTGCGCTGCAAAATCGCACGGGCACGGCGTTCGTGCTCCGGATTCATGTAAGAGTGGATAAAGCCGATGGCGACTGCGCCGAAACCACCTTCTGAAATCGCATCGGCGATTTCTTCCAGCTTTGCCTCATCCAGCGGCTGCAATTCCTGACCCTGCGCATTCATGCGGCCTTTGACCGTAAAACGATGTTCACGCGCAACCAGAGGGGCGGGGAGTTTCAGATTGAGATCATATTGCTCGAAACGGTTTTCACTGCGCATTTCGATAACATCGCGGTAGCCTTCGGTGGTCACAAAAGCTGTCTTGGCACCGCGCCGTTCAATCAGCGCATTGGTGGCCAGTGTGGTGCCGTGAATAACAATATCAAGCTCGGCAGGGCTGATACCTGCCTGTTCTGTGACAATGCGGATACCGTCGAGAATAGCCTGTTCCGGTGCGGTATAATTGGTCAGAACCTTGGTGGAATAGAGCGTTCCGCGCATATTCAGTGCGATATCGGTGAACGTGCCGCCGATATCTGCACCAAGCCGGATGTCGTTTCGGGATGTCATGCCGTTTCCTTCGCTGCCAATGCGGCAGCGCGCATCTGGCTTAATGTCTGGCGGGGTGTAAGGGCTTCCGGTGAAATATTAAGTTCCAGCACTGCGCCGGTTTTAGACGCTGCTGCACGCTCAAAAGCTGCGGCGAAATCGGCTGTCGTTTCCACCCTCTCCGCATGAAAACGATAGGATTTTGCCAGTGTGACAAAGTCCGGATTTTCCATTGTGGTGCCGGAAACCCGTACCGGATAATGCTTTTCCTGATGGGCGCGGATCGTGCCGTAAATCCCGTTATTGAGAATAAGGATGATCGGCTGCGCGCCGGCTTGCATAGCGGAGCCGAGTTCCTGACAATTCATCTGGAAATCGCCGTCACCGGCAAAGCAGATCACCATGCGCTCAGGCTCGGTAACTTTGGCGGCAATCGCTGCCGGAACCCCATAGCCCATGGCACCGGATTGCGGGGCGAGCAGCCGAGCCTTTGCGCCGAATTTTGCAAACTTATTCGGCCAGACAGTGAAATTGCCTGCGCCATTGGTCAGGATCACATCTTCCGGCAGGCGGTCGCGTAAATAAGCCATAACCGCAACCATATCCACCGGTGACGGCTGGGCAGGGGCATCAAAACTAGCAAGATAGGCATCACCGGCGGCCTTGCGCCAGTCTCCCCATGCGCCGCTGACCGGCTGCAGGCTTTGCGCAAAACTGTTCGGACAGGCGTGAACACCTAAATCCGGCACATAGATTTTACCGATCTCCGCATCGGATGGATGCACATGGATCAGCTTTTGCTGCGGCACCGGCACATTGAGCAATGTATAGCCATCGGTTGTCATCTCACCAAAGCGGACATTGACTGCTAGAATAAGATCGGCATCACGGATCAGTGCTCTGACATGGGGCAACATGCCGACACCGGCTTCGCCCACGAAGGCTGGCGAGAAATTGTCAAACTGATCCTGATAGCGGAAGGCTGCAACCACCGGAATATCAGACTGCTCGGCGAAATTTTGCAAAGCTGTACGACCAGATTCAGTCCAGTTGGTGCCGCCCATCAGAATGACCGGCTTTTTAGCGGCTTTCAGCATTTGCTGTGCGGTCGCCATTGTTTCTGCCTGCGGAGCAGGGGATGCAATTTTAGCTGCAACGGTCAGAGGCGCTTTGTCTGTCAGACTGGTCAGCATATCTTCCGGCAGTGCAATCACCACAGGACCTGGACGACCGGTTGTGGCCACTGTCCATGCACGCGCCAGAATTTCCGGAATACGCTCAACCTGATCGATCTGCACCGCCCATTTTGCAACAGTGCCGAACATGGCGCGGTAGTCGATTTCCTGAAAAGCTTCGCGGCCGGTCATGTCGGTGCCGACCTGACCGATGAACAGCAGCATCGGTGCGCTGTCCTGCATGGCTGTATGCACGCCAATCGAGGCATTGGTGGCACCGGGGCCACGGGTAACAAAGCAAATGCCGGGGGTATTGGTTAGTTTACCGTAAGCGGCAGCCATAAATGCAGCGCCGCCTTCATTGCGGCACAGGATATAATCCAGCTTGCCTTTGGTGTCGTAAAGTGCGTCCAGCACTGCCAGATAGCTTTCTCCCGGAACACCGAAACTCTTACGCGCTCCAAGCGCGATCAGACTTTCAACAAGGAGCTGTCCTCCGTTACGCATTCTGACTTAACCTCCCGGCTTTATAAACTCATAAAAGCCGGAAACAATAATCTCCGGCAGTGTTTATAAATGCATGTCGGGGTTGGTTCAGAAATCAAGAAAACACGTTAATTGACAAGATTTACTTGTCTTTTATTGTGCTGAAAAATCAGCAGCGCCATCGTCTGTCAAGCGATGGCGCTGTTTGTTAGTTTCAAGTGTACTTAAAGCTTACAATAATCCCGCATCCGGTCAGCCAATGCTTGCTGACCATCTTTATCCAGCTGTTCGGTTGCGGCTTTCATGTCACCGCTGCGCTCATCCTGCCCGAGCTTGAATTTCACTTCCATTTTGTCGATAGGCATAGTGTAACCGAGAATATTCGGCAGGCGGCGCGCCATACCACCAGGCCCAAGTTCTTTCATTTGCCACGGCTTGTCACGGCCGCGCTCCATATGGGTCACCAGATCCTGCAAATGCTGAACAGTCTCGGCATCGCTCATAATTTCCGGCTTGCCGTGAATATGCGCGACCATAAAGCTCCATGTCGGCGCACTGTCGCGCTGTGGATAGTTCGGATACCACGAGGATGAAATATAGCTGCCCTGATCCATCAGAATAGCCACAGAAGGCAGACCAGCACGCAAATATTGTCCGTGATCATTATTCACCGCAATGTGAGAGATCAGACGGCGGTTCTGCCGGTCAATCATAAAGACCGGATGGGAGATCGCCACGCCGTTTTCATGCGGGGTGATCAGGGTACCCAGCACAGTGCGGTCAATAAGATCAAAAATCTCATCGTCATTATGCGGCTGAAAATAGTCTTTGGTATAAAGCATGTGTTTGATGTCCTCAGGCGCAAATCGCAGGGCGGCGGCTATCCCACGGATAATCACGCTCAAGCTGGGCGGCCAATGTCAGAAGGGTTTCTTCCTTGCCATTTGCCGCAATGAACTGCATGCCGAGCGGTGTGTTTTCTGCGGTTTGCAGCAATGGCACACTCATAGCAGGCGCACCGGCGGCATTGACCGGATGGGTGAACATGGTCAGTTCCATGAACTGACGGGCAAAATGCTTCCAGTCATTTGAACGGACATTCAATGTACCTTTATCGAAAGGCAGGCATGGCAGTACAGGTGAAAGCACAACATCTACGGTGCTGAACATACGTCCGAAACTACGGGCAGTCGAGTTGACCTGATTACGGGCACGCAGAATATCCAGACCACTGAGCGAGCGGCCATATTCGGCAAGGCCGAGATTGCTCGGCTCAAAGAAGTCACTGTTGATTGGCTTATCGAAATCACGCGCAAGATCATCCACTTCCATCGCCGTATAGGTAGCAACAAGTTTGGTGAAGGCATGACTTAAATCCTGCGCATCATAGTCCGGTGTAATCTCAATAATTTCATGGCCAAGAGTCGCACACATATCTGCGGCTTTATGCAGGGCTTCCAGCACAGCCTGCTCGACCGGTGTTTCCAAGCCGGTTTTCTGCCACAGACCGATGCGCAATTTACGTGGTGCCTGATGAACCGCCTGCATGAAAGTACCGGTTTTGGCCGGTGCACTGTAAAGTGCGCCTTGTTCCGGTGCGTCGGTCAGATCAAGCATCAAAGCGCTGTCGCGTACTGAACGGGTCAGGACGTGATGGCTCACCAGCCCGCCCCAGTTTTCAGTTGAAATAGGGCCGCAAGGAACCCGTCCGCGGGACGGGCGCAGGCCAAACAGACCTGAGCAGGCGGCAGGGATGCGGATAGAACCGGCACCATCATTGCCATAAGCCACCGGCACCATGCGCGCGGCAACAGCCGCTGCTGCCCCGCCGGAAGAGCCACCAATGCTTTTGCTGACATTCCACGGATTAAGCGTTGCGCCATGCAGGCTTGGCTCGGTGGCGATGTTACAGGAAAATTCCGGCAGATTGGTTTTGCCGATGATGACCAGACCGGCAGCGCGATAACGGGTTACCAGTTCATGATCCCGCTCGGACACATTACCATCCGCAGCGCGGCAGCCATAGGACATTGGTGCACCAGCATAAGACGGACAGTCGTCTTTCAGCAAGGTCGGCACACCAAACAGCGCCCCCTGTTCCTGCGGGGATTGGGCGGCAAACTGTTGTAATTGCTCGTCTGCTGCATCGCGCATTTCGCAGATAACGGCATTCAGTTGCGGGTTAACGCGAGCAATGGCAGCAAAGGCTTCATCAACCGCTTCACGCGGAGAAAGCACCTTGTCCTTAATGGCTTGCGCCAGACCTGTTGCATCGCTGTCAATGTAATTAAATTCAGGCGCGGCCATCGTGGGTCCTGTTCATAAAGGGGAGAACGATGCCGGAATTTCCGGCATCGCGTATAAGGTTCAGTCTTTTTTGCTCACGCCCCAGAGACGGTGAGTACCGGCCGGCCAGCCTTTGTAATCCGTAACTTTCGGATTAAGCGCTGTGATGGTAGGCAGGTTGAACAGGCCGATAATCGGCACTTGCTTGGCCGCGAGCTGATGCAGCTCATTGTAGATTTTCTTGCGCTCTTCGAAATCCTGCGTATTCGCAGCTTTGGTACGCAAAGCAATGGCTTCCTTGTCATCCCACTGATGCGCAGGCTCCTGTGCTTTGTCGCCGATCAGCGACTGGTACATCAGCAGCGGGTCAAGGCGTGCGGAATAAGCAAAAATTTCCATCTCATAATCGCCACGGCGATAACGGTCGAGCTGGGTTGCCCAGTCACGTACTTCTAGCTGGGCATTAATGCCGGCCATGTTGAGCATGGCCTGTACAATGGTTGCGACCTGCACGCGGTCATCGCGGTTGGAAACCAGCAGGCTGATCGGCTCGCCATTATAACCGGCTTCAGCCAGCAGAGTGCGCGCTTTCTCCACATCATAAGCAGGCCATGTGGCGGTGCTGTCATCGCGATACGGGCTTTCCGACGGGATGATTGACGGGTTGGCAACATAGCGCCCTTCACCAACGGCACCGACAAGCTGTGTAAGGTCAATGGCATGTGCAATAGCCTGACGCATACGCACATCTTTGAGGCGCGGAGCATTGGTTTGGAGATGCAGGGTCATCCATGATGGTGTTTGCTGAATGTCGACATTCATGGATTTTGCGGTCAGCGTATCGATCAGTGTCGGATCGACTTCGTCGATCATCTCAATATCACCGGCAACAAGACCATTGCTGCGGGTGCTGGCATCTGGAACTGTCATAAAGCGCAGGGTCGGAATAAGCGCCTGTTTGTTACCGGCATAGCCGTCTTTGTCTCCGGCAAGGGCGCTGTAATCATCGAATTTTTTCAGTTCAACATAGCGACCGGTTTGCCATTCGTTGAACAGATAAGGGCCGGTACCGACAGGTTTGTCAAATTTGCCGTCCGCAGCCACAGAAGAGGGGTGGAGTATCCACGGTGTGCACTGAATTGTCGCCAGCGTCATCAGAAAATTCGGTGCCGGTGCGTTGAATTTCACCGTAACCGTATAATCATCCGCAGCGCTCACATCTTCAATCGCAGCGCCGATGGTGCCATTATAACGGCCGGCACATTGAAAGTCGGTTTCTGCATTCAGATAGCGCTTGAAATTCCAGACAACATCTTCAGCCTTCATTTCACTGCCATTGTGAAACTTTACGCCTTTACGCAAATGAAACACATATTCTGTTGCTTCCGGATTGCTGCTCCAGCTCTCGGCCAGCATCGGTTTAATGGTCAGGTCTTCGCCATAGGCAACCAGACCTTCAACCACATGCGCCAGAACCATATCTGACGGACCATCACGGTTCACGCCCGGATTCTTACTGCCGATATCGGAGTGCAGAGCCAGCCGCAGAGTCTGCCCTTCCTGCGCTGAGGCCGCGAAGGAAAGGGTAGTCGCGAAGGCAGTGAATGCCAGCACTTTCACACTGTTTTTAAAGATCATGTTATTCCCCTGTTTTTATAATTTTTAATAACGACCTTGCACAACATCCGTGAAGAAGGCCTCTGCGGGCTCAATCACGCGGAAAGGCTCATGGGCAACACCGGCCACAGTATCGCGGCGTACCCGAATGCCCTGTGTTTCAAAGGATTTGGCTAAGGCTTCAATGCGATCCAGCCGGTTTTCACCCATCAGATCGGCACCATCCATCCAGAAGGCACTGTCACGCGGAATGGCGATTTCCCATGTGAGATTGTCTTCCGTGCCGATCAGTGTCTGTACTTTTACAGCGCGCATGGCATCGAGATTGATTTTCTTGCCAAACAGAGCCTCGATATTGCGGGTGCCGACCCACCAGTCATAATCGGAGTTGAGCAGGGTCACGACGCCCGGTGCGCCGATCGACACAGCGGTCAGACGTTCCGGATGCAGCATGAAAAATCGCTGGCTGAATTGACCACCGCCGGAGAAGCCATACATCATGAAACGATTATCTTTGAGGCGGTATTTGGCAGCCACCTCATCGACCATCGACAGCAGAATTTGATCATAGCGAATGTCGTGAAATTTGATGCGCTTGTAATTGGAAAGCTCATCTTTCTGGATAATGCCGACCGGAAACAGCGGTGCCAGAATAATACAGTCGTTTTTCTCGGCGAAGTCAGCAAAGCGGTCACGATATTGCGATGCCGTGCGCCCTGTACCATGCACAATTACGGCCAGATTATAGGTTTTTGTATCTGTTTCGCTGTAGGATTCAGGCACATAGAGGCAATAGCTGAAGCGTTGATCCTGCTGACTGGCAAAAAACGGCGTTGCACCGAAATCATAAAAGCTGAGCTTGATGCCATGGCCTTCGCGTTTAACAGTTGATGACATGTTTTCCTCCCCGGATGGGTTCATTATGCGGCTTCGTTGCGCCATTTCAGGCGTACACCGCCGGTGCCGGTCGTTTCTAAAATCGGAATGGCTGAGAGCAGCTGACGGGTATAATCCGTTTGCGGATGGTCAAAGATTGCGTCCCGCGTGCCTTGCTCGATGATTTTGCCGTCTTTCATCACCACGACGCGGTCAGCGATCTGTTCGACGACGCCGAGATCATGGCTGATAAACAGGCAGGCAAAGCCATAGCGCTCCTGCAGTTCCGCCAGCAGATCCAGCACTTGTGCACGCACAGTCACATCCAGAGCGGATACGGCTTCATCGGCAATCAGAAAAGCAGGGCGGCGTACAAGTGCGCGGGCAATGGCAATACGCTGGCGCTGACCACCGGAAAGCTCATGCGGAAAGCGTTCTGCAAAGTCACCGCCAAGGCCGACATCCTCCAGCGTGCTTTTCACCAGAGCGCTTTTTTCTGCGGTGCTTAAACCTTCAGATAAACGCAAAGGCTCTGCCACGAGCTGCCCGATCTTCATCCGTGGGTCGAGGGATGAATAGGGATCCTGAAACACAAGCTGGCAATTGAACCGGTAATCATTGAAATGATTGTTTTTACGGCTGACCTGTTGGCCTTTATAGCTGAGTGTGCCGGATTTAGGCTGCACGAGACCGGCAATAACCCGCGCCAGCGTCGTTTTTCCGGAGCCGGAGCCGCCGACAATCGCTACGACTTCTTTCGGGAAAATTGTAACGCTCACATCATCCAATGCGGTTTTAACCGGTGCTTTTTGAAACAGGCTTTTATTACCGATAAAATCGACAATGATATTATCTGCCTGCATCAGAGCTTCACCGCCCGCAGGCGCACGGGCAGGAATGCGGCGTGGCAATGTTGAAAGCAGTTTGCGGGTATAATCATGTTGCGGATTGCTCAGAACCTGCTCGGTCAGGCCTTCCTCAACCAGATCACCGTAGCGCATCACAACGATACGGTCGCAATAGCGGGCCACCATCGGCAGATCATGACTGATCAGCAAAACCGAGGTGCTGTTCTCGCGGGTCAGTTTGAGCAGCAGTTCCATGATTTCGCGTTGAACAACTGCGTCCAATGCGGTTGTCGGCTCGTCGGCAATCAGTAAATCGGGCTGCAGCAACATGGCCGAAGCAATCATAATACGCTGACGCATGCCGCCGGAAAATTGATGCGGATGGGCACTTAGTGCTTTTTCACCATCCTTGATGCCGACCTTTTCCAGCATGTTAATGATTTTGAGCCGCCGCTCTTTTTTGCTTTCCTGCGGATAGTGCAGTTCCAACCCTTCTTCAAGCTGCCGGCCAATCGTCAAAGACGGATTGAGCGAGGTCATCGGCTCCTGAAAGATCATGGCAATACGCTTGCCGCGAATAGAGCGAATGGCTGTACTATTCATGGCAAAAACATCTTCGCCATCGAAGCGGATAGTTCCGTTGATCGGCTGAATGGTTTTCGGCAGCAATTTCATGACGGCACGTGCCACCATGGTCTTGCCTGAGCCGGATTCTCCAACCACGCCGACAATCTCGCCGGAGCCGACATGGAAACTGACCTGTTTTACCACCTGCGGGCCGCTCTGGCCGACACGCAATGTCAGGCTGTCGATTTCAAGTAGCGGGTTCATGAGCGTTTCCTCAGTCGTGGATCGAGCAGATCGCGCAGGGCATCGCCAAGCAGATTGACGCCAAGCAGGGTGAGCGAAATAGCAAGGCCGGGGAAGATGCCGAGCCACATGGCCTGCTCGATATGAGCACGGCTGCCGGCCAGCATATTGCCCCAGGTTGGTGCGGGAGGAGCAACACCAAGGCCAAGGAAACTGAGGGAACTTTCTGCCAGCAAAACCCAGCCAAGCATGGAGGTCGCCATAACTGTAATTGGCGCTAAACAATTGGGCAGAACATGGCGCAGCATGGTGAAGAACTCAGAATTGCCCATTAAGCGGGACGCCTGAATATATTCAAGCTCACGGATGGACAGTACCGTGCCGCGCACAATACGGATGACCGAGGACATATAGGCCAACGCCAGTGCGAGAATGATGCCTTTTTCATTGGCACCAAAAACAGCAAGCAGCCCCAATGCCAGCAACATGCCGGGGAAGGCCATCAATGCGTCATTGACGGCCATCAGAATGCGGTCGAACCAACCGCGCAAGAAACCGGTCAAGGCACCAAGAAAGACACCAAATATTGTGGCGAGCAAGACAGTCAGCAGGCTGATACGGGCGGAAGCTGCCGCACCGCGCATCAGGCGGCTGAGTACATCGCGGCCATATTCATCAGTGCCGAACGGATGAGCAAGGCTGGGTGCCGCGAGTTTGGCAGCGAAATTGAGTGCCAGCGGATCATAGGGTGTCCAGAAAGAACCGATCAGCATAACGCAACCGATACTGCCGACCAGAGTACCGCCGATGAGAAGGTTTAAAGGCAGATGTTTCATTGTGCCGTCACCTTCGGATCAAAATACGGATAGACGAGATCAACAATCAGATTCACCACCACATAGATACCGGCGATGAACAACAGGCAGCCCTGAATAACCGGATAGTCACGGGCAAAGATCGCATTGACCAGCAGACGGCCAAGACCCGGAATGGTGAAAACCGTTTCCACAACCGCAACCCCAGCCAGAAGATTGCCGAGGATGAGGCCCAGCAATGTCCATGTCGGGCCGAATGCATTGCGGAAAGCATGGCGCCACATCACGGTGCCTTCAGACAGACCTTTGGCACGGGCATGCATAATATATTCAAGGTTCAGCACTTCCAGTGTCGAAGCGCGCGCCATACGCATGATAACGCCGATCTCATGGAGAAACAGCGTCATCACCGGCAGGATCAGATAGATCAGCGCGGCCTTCGGGCTTTCTGAAAAACTGACATAGCCGACAACCGGCAGCCAGCCGAGCTTCATGCCAAAGCCAAGGATCAGCAGCAGTCCCATCCAGAATGTCGGGATAGAGAGCAGCAATGTCGCACAGCTGACAACAGTGAAATCTGTGAGGCTGTTTTGCCTCCATGCTGCGATCATACCCAGCGGTACAGCAACCAGAGTTGCCAGCACTACGGCAGTAAATACGATCGTGGCACTGGTGGAAAAGCGGTCAAGGATCAGCCCTAAAACCGATTCTTTATTGGCGATGGAAACGCCAAAATCACCTTGCAGAATATTGCCTGCCCAGATGAAAAACTGCGTGGCAATACTTTGGTTTAATCCCAGTCTTTCACGCAAAGCTTCCAGCGCTGCGGCATCTGCCGCATCGCCGAGCATCATCGCTGCCGGATCGCCCGGGATCATGCGGACGATGACGAAAACCGCCACCGCCACAATGATCAGCGTAGGAATAGCCATGACTATTCTTGTCAGTGCAAATCGAAGCATGGCCTTAGCCTTTTATCGATACAGCCTGCGCAGGTTTTCCGGCATCCGCAGGTACCGGCGTGTCATTGCGCAGCGTATAGCTGGTGAAGGTACGGTTGAGCGCCGGCAAAGGGGCAATTTCCATGAAATTCAATGCGGCTTCCATGATAACCATGGCAACGGTTGCGGTGAGATTGCTGGTGTCGCTCGGGCGTGGCGGACGGCAAACAGCAAATGGCGTAAGGAAATCATCGAACAGGGCGGTTTTCAGCGCCTGGCGATCAAGCTTCTCACCCTGTTGTTCCAAAATTTTACGTACGCGCCAGTCACGATAGAAGCTTTCCGCTACATAAGGGCGGCCGGTATCCACCAGTTTGGACAATGCGATAGGGCTGACCCAGTGATTGGCATGCACGATCAGGTCGTTTTCAGGATAAAGCGGGAAGGCCTCATCCGGCGCACATTCAAAATCAATACCGAAACCGGCAGCACTCGCAATCATAATATTGTTAGAGCAGGATTTTGGTGTGGTTGCTACGGTCTTGATTGCTTTAGCAAAATGTTCCTGCTCCAGTACTTTACGGCGTAGCAGACCCAGCGGTACACCGAGCTTTTTATAGTCACGGTCGCATTCCAGATAATTGGCAGTAATCGTAATGCCTGCCTCATTGAAACCACTGCGTGCCAGACCGCCAGCCTCAACAAAGGTGACATAATCCGGCCCGTCTTCGCGCTGTACGCGCAGAACAACACCGGTTTCAGCACATTCCGCACGCCAGTCCCAGTTCTGGCCGTGCACCAGATTTCCGGTTTTGCTGCGTTCCGGCATGATCAGAGCGCCGGTGCAGCCGTCATCCAGATCGTCATCTTCCGGCGCGCCGGTCATGGTACGTGCCATCGCCACAACTTCGGTGCGGGCATTGATCATCACGATGTCTTCAAAAGCAACGCCGGAGCCATCGCTGATGCCGCGCATTTCTTCCAGATAGAGTGGTTCAAACTCGGTAATCTTGGCTGCACAATCATCAATCAGCTTGCTTTTTTGTGCAGATGAAAGACCGAAGCCCGTCAGTGTGCCGGTATAGAGTTCAGCACTGCGTGTAATACGTGATTTCAGCAAGACCCCGTATTGACGACCACGCTCATAGGCTTCTCCGGTCAGGGCTACAAAAGGAAATGGCTCAATCGTCATTGGTTGTCCTGTATTGTATTTTGTATTCATGTAATACACATGATGGCTATTTTTATCAAAGTCAACAGAATTTTTGAATTCAACTATACAATATGGAGGGTTTGAGGTTTGCGCCTGTGATAAATGTGGAAAGGCTGCCATCACTGGTTGTACGCAAGCGAATTAAAAAATGAGAAAAGAAATTTTGGGTTTATGGCGATGCAAAATACAAAAGCGCAGTGAAATGCAGTCAAGCGATCTCAACCCGTTATGACAGGGAGCCAATAATTTACCAAAAATGGAGTGCTTGTTTAAACAGGAAGAGCAGGTGGCTGTTCGTTCAGCCTATAGGTTTTTTTATTCAATATAATGGTGATCAGAAAATATATTGTGCTTTGCTTGCATTAAAAATGAACGTAAATCCATCAATACTATGTCAGCATTATCCGGCCGGATAATGCTGACAATAAATAAACTCAGAAGCGATAATTTAAGCCGATTTTGAATGTATGAATATCCAGTGAGTTGGAAGCTTTGCGTCCGTTTTTTACGCTGGATGATCCCTCATGTTTCACAGTTTTATAGGTCGTTTTTTCGTAAGGCTCGCATAGCGAAGGATCCATATCACATAGCCATGACATTGACGGATCTTTCGACGGATCAATAATTTCAACGCCAGCGATTTCCTGTGTTTCCCGATCACGGACAATGCCCGCAGATGCACTGTTAAAGGTAAAACTGGTCTTGCCGAAGCGGGTATAGGAATAATCCGCGAGCACAGACCAGCGGTCGTTCAGGGCATATTCCACGCCGCCACCGGCTGCCCAGCCAAGACGCGTTGCCTTGTCTTTGTCGGTCTGCACGATTTCGGTGACTTTCTCATTCGGATCTTCAACCGCGCGGTATTGTTCACGCGACTGGCTTTCACGGGCAATGGCCAACCCGCCCGTGCCATAGACCATCAACTTATTATCAACGGCATAGCCGAGTTTGCCGCGCAGTGCCGCTGTCCAGTCGATATCATACATCGTCTGCGCCTGAACATTGCCGGTGCCGGCAAAATCGCCTTCGGTCGTGCGGGCTTTATGCGCAGCATTCAGATAGGTTTTGCTCCAGTCTGCACCAATCCCCAGCACGATACGGTTCTGCAGCTGCCAGTTATAACCGGCCTGCACGCCGAACAGACCGCTATCCATGCCGAAATCAGCAGATTCCGTTGCCGCAACGGTATGGGAACTGCCATCAAGCGCTGTTGTTGTGCCCCATGTTTTGCCAAAAACACCGCCGGCATGTGCACCGGCATAAAGGCCGGTCCAGTCTGTAATACCAGTATCGTCATTCGGGCGGCGCGTGAGGAATGATGGTAAGGATGGCAATTGCTGCTCGCCGCCGATATCCGCAGTCAGACTGACATAGAAGGTTCGGCCGGGTCCCGGCTGTGTAACCAGTGCGAGCGGGTCAATATAGAACTTATCAAATAGATTTTCGACACGGAATGCCGCGGTCATATTATCGGTAATTTTATATTCGGCAAAAATATCAACCAGCGAGAATGGTTTCCACAAGACCGGAGAGATAAATTCGGATGCACCCTGTGCAGTCACATCACCATGGCCGATCGCACGTGGTCCTGTATAGGACACACGTCCGCCAATCATTAGGCGTTCTTCCAGCAATTTTTGCGACAGGGTCAGGTCAACAGAATATTTCGGCTGCACATGGTTGGTGGCATAGTCACCATAGAGGCTCTTGCCATCGCAAGTGTCCGATGTGCGGCAATATTCAACATTCAGATAGTAATTTGCCGCCAGATCAGCCGTAAATCCGTCCAGCTCATAACGGCCGGAGAACTCCAGACCAGAGAATTTTGCACGGGCAATATTGGCGATGTTCAAACCGAGATCGCTCGGGTTTTTCGGGTTAAGTACCAGATTACGGGCAATGTAGTTTTTAACATCCCAGTTGAAATAGCCAAGCTTCAACATACTCACATCTTCGTCTGCAAGCAGGCTGTTATGGATGATGTTAGTGCCCAGTTCCCAATTGCTGGAGCGCTCCGGTTTAACCTCAGAATTTGCCGACACGCTGTTGAAAGCAGAGACAGATTCAATAATGCTCGGAGCACGCAGTGTATTGGAATAATTGACGTAGAATTGTGTCTGCTCCCAAGGCTCAATCGTAACACCCACTGACGGGCTGAAACCGCCGTCATTGGTCTTGGAGCCAGCACCGCTGCTCCGCTCAAGCTGGTTGCGCTCATAAGGATCGAAGCGGTCTTTCGACCAGAAATGCGAATAGCGCAAACCACCATTTACAGTCAGCCAGTCGACAGGCTTATAGGCGGCTTTGGTATAACCGGCGACTTCATGACGGATTGCATCGCGGGGCGTCATCCATCCTTCAAGCGCTGCACTATGTTTGCTGCCGCGCGTATCTTCAACACGGAAAGCCATGCCATAGGTCAGATCAAGATCGCCTGCATCGAATGAGAAAGCGGATTTATTCTGAATATCGCCGCCCCACATATCGCTGTCAGAACCTACACGGTAATCCGCAGGCAAACCGATTTTTCCGGGCTGAACACCACGACCGCCGCGTACAGGATTGCGCAATTGCAAATGTGTCCAATAGAGATTGGCGCGCAGATCAATCAGATCGTTATCTTCAGGGTTCCACTTATAGCGTGCTGTCACCGTATCAAGGCTGGTGCCCGCCGTTTGCTCTTGCTGTATGGACTGATCTTTAATACCGCTCAAACGCGAGGCGAGCCGGTCACCCGCTTCACTGCGGAAGCCCATATATCCGAGCTGAACCTCATGATCATCGGCAAAACGGGCAGTGAGTTTGGCCAGCCACGACTCTGTTTCCAACTGAGTATTGAGAACCTCTTCACCGGCACGGTAATTGGTCAGCCCCTGATTGGCATAATAATCAGTCCAGAAATTTCCTTTGGGTATGCAATTAATAATAACCGCTGAACTGCAATAAGGCTGTCTGCCAAGATTAACCGGATTGGCTGACGTATCACCATGCGTACCGGCATGGTAATTGCCTTGCTTGCGTCGTGCATAGCCTGCCAGCATGTCGACCGCATCGCCTTTATAGGCCGCAATCACACTGCCGGAACCGGTTGTCGGCGACAGGAAAGAAGGTCGGTCCATACCGTCTTTTGAGGCGACGGGCGCTTTCATTGAATCCCACGGCGCATAAGGCCACTGATAACCGCTCAGAGAGCCGGCATTCGGCTTCGACGTGTTACCGCCCATACCGCCTTTAATGCGGATGCCCCAGTGATTGCCGTCTTTGACAATGTCATCCACGCCAAGCGTGCGCATGCTGACAGAACCGGCATTGCCCCATGAAGCTGTATCAGCACCTTTGTTGATTTCAACGCCGCCGATAAAATCGGGATCAACAAAGGTACGGTTAGAAACGCCCTGGTAGCCCTGATAGACGGTAACAGAATTTTCTGCGCCGTCGATAGTGGTTGCAACACGCCCCATGCCCTGCATACCGCGAATATTCACATCAATCGCACCGGCCCCATTGCGTGCCTCACCGGATTTCACACCGGGTGTACCACGGAACATATCGGCAGGGCTGGAGCCGCGAAAACGCTCAATCGTTTCGCCTGAAATATATGTGGTTGGTGCCGCAGTTGCATAAGGGGCTTCCGCAGCACCAGCCACACCACTGCCTGAAATCGTGATTTGATCCAGTTGGATCGCACCATTGATAGCGCCCCCGCTATTGCCGGTAACCGGCTTTTCAGTGATCAATACGGATTTAGCACCGGTAAAACTATAGGACAGGCCGGAGCCTTGCAGAATACGTGCCAGCGCCTGTTCCTGACTGGCCGCGCCGGAAAGTCCGGCAGAAGATTTGCCGCGCGCCACAGCAGGCTCGTAGGAGAGTTGCATCCCTGACTGGCTGCCGAATGCTGCAAGTGCGCGATTGAGCGGGCCGGACGGAATATTATAACTGGTCTGTTGCTGCGCCTGTGCAACAGACACTGCTCCTGTCAGGGCGATGCCGGTCATTATTGCCGTTGTTGCCAGCAAGGCGGCCATCATAGCCTTGCTGCGGTTATTACACGTTGCTGCTGCTGTTCTTGTGGCGCCTGTCATGCCAGCTCACTCCGTCAATCGATCATACAGGCGTCAGTCTTCATTCGCTGAAACACCCTCATACTCTTCTTTACGAGTGGGCTTTAAAAATATTCAGTTTTTACTCATATTTTTATATGGCAGAAATAATTGTCGCTAAAGAAGCGATTTTGCGGGCTTTGGCACCAAAAGGGCGAATGACGGCCTCAATGGCCGCATCGGGATCATTCAGGTCAAAAACACCGCTGACTGCGCGCGCCCCAAGTGATGTATCTGCAATAATAACGCGCCCGCTTTTCCAGCGGGAAATCTTTGCGCATAAGGCTGCGACTGTTTCATTCTCGGCAAATAACAGATTAGAGCGCCAAGCTGCAATTTCTGAGGCATCCTGTATACCTCTGGCTATCTGATTGGTCGCGCTGTCGAAAGTCAGCCATTTTCCGGCCTCGAGCTTTTCACCGGCCAATGTACGGGTTTTCGCTTCAACAGTGCCATGGGCAACCGTGACGGATGAGAAGCCTTTTTCTGAAGACAGATCAAAAGCAGTTCCGAGCGCCGTGACCTGCATCATACCGTCGGATACGATAAACGGCCTGTTATGATCCTGCTGTACCTGAAAATAGGCCATGCCGGATAACAGATTGATGCGACGGCTCTGCTCTGAATATGCCAAAGCCAGTGCGCTGTCGGGTCCCAGCGTGGCAAGGCTGCCATCCGGTAGGACAACATCTCTGATTTCTGCAGTGGTGGTGATATGATCAGCCTGTGCGAGCAGCCATAAATGCGGCAGCGTCAAAGCACCGGTTGTCACAGCGCCTAAGCCAAGTGCACTGCCTGCAATAAAGTTGCGGCGTGTTATTTTACCGTTTTTAGGTTTCCGGCGATCTTCGGCGAAGGCTGCGCCGCTAAAACCATGGACAGCGGCAACACGTGCCCAGGCGGCAGCATGCGCAGGGCTGCGCGCGACCCATGATTTCACTGTATCGGCAGAAACCGGGTTAACGGGATCATTTTGCAAGCGGATAGCCAGATCTGCTGCCTCACGAAACAGACGCTGTGCTTCCTGTGCCTCATTATCAGGCTTCGTCATCCGTTATCCATTCAAAGAAAAGAGCTCCTTATTATGGTATACGAATAAGGAATATAGATTTTCAGTTTTCAGCATTGCATCAGATATCGCGAAGGCGGCTATCAATATATTCATAAGCCTCACGAATGAGTGACCATGTTCTGCCTGTTGAAAGATCGAGCTCGGCGGCAATAGCCGCAATTGTCATTTCATCCATACGATGCATTTCAAAAGCTTTGCGCGTCCGTTCCGGTAATTCACGCAGCGCTTTGTGTGTCAGTAGTAGCTTTTGGCGGTCATAAACCTGCTTTTCAGGTGAGGGTGAAGGATCCGCAATGGCTGCGAAATCTTCTGCTGAGAGATCAACTCTGCGTAACAGGCCCTCGCGTCTTTGATAATCTGTGCCAAGATTACGTGCTATCCGGAACAAATAACCAACCGGATTGTAAGTAGATTTACTGGTTTTTGGCGGAGAAACCAGCACTCGCAAAAACGTATCTTGTGTCAGGTCGGCTGCAGTTTCTTCAGGCAAACCTCTGCGACGCAAAGCCTGACGTATATCCCGCGCATGTTTTTTAAAAAGATGGTGGAGATCCCACATCTGTCTGCAAACCATTTGTTGAAATGACCACCGCAATTTTAGTGGCAAAAGAATATATCTTGAATATAATAGTCATATTTAATTGGCAAGCGATATGTCGAGAAGATTGCTGCGTGTGCACAAAAACAAAGAAACGCACTGTTTACACCCTGAGGTGCAAACAGTGCGTTTGACACATCGACTTATATCAATGCATGCCCAGCTGTTTATAGACCCGCTGTACATATTGGCCGAAAGGCTCGGTCAGTTTGACCTCCAATGTGCGCGGGGAAGGCAGGTCAATTTTAAAATAATCTGCCATGCGGGCAGGGCCTGCACTCAGCACTGCGCAATGTGAGCCTAAGAAAATTGCTTCCTGAATACCGTGAGTGACAAAGACAAAAGTTTTCTTGCTCTCTTGCCATATCCGCAGCATTTCAAGATTCATTTTTTCACGGGTAATCGCATCCAATGCACCAAAAGGTTCATCCATCAGCACCAGTTTAGGATCGTGGATTAATGAACGTGCAATGGCTGCACGTTGCTGCATGCCGCCGGAAAGTTCATACGGATACTTATCCATTGCATGACCAAGGCCAACCATATGTAAAAGGTCTTTGGCACGCTCTTTGGCAGCCTTTTTCGGCAAGCCTAAAATCTGCGCTGGCAGAATAACATTTTCGGCAATGGTGCGCCATTTAAGCAGTAAAGGCTGCTGAAAAACCATGCCGATATCCGTGCCGTCAAAGTCGGTTTTTGTACCGTCACCAATGGTAACGGTGCCGCCGCTTTCTTTATGCAAACCGGCCAGAATTTTAAGCACAGTGGTTTTGCCGCAACCGGACGGGCCGACAACGGACAATAGATCACCTTCATTGATCTCAAGTGTCACATCGGAGACTGCAACGGATTCTTTGTTGCCGGTATGGTAGGTTTTGCGCACATTTTGTAAGCGGATCAGCGGTGTCGGAGCAACGGCGCTTTGCTGTGTTGAAAGACTGTTCATGCGAGCCACCTTTCGCGATTAGCTGCAACGAATTCATCATCATTCAGATCAGGATGTGCCTGATAAACGCGGGAGATTTCTTCTGCCTGACCTTTGGAAAGACCTTCCTCAGGATCAAGACACCAGATACCTTCCAGCAAGCCTTGGCGGCGTAAAACCTCATGACAGCCAGCAATACAGCCATGAAAATTATTGGCGACATCAAAAAAGGCTGCATTACAATCGGTTACTTTTGCATCCAGCGCAAGCAGTGACTGGGACACAGGTTTGTTGTCGGCTGTTTCTGCGTGGATGCGTTCAAGCAATTCTACCGCGCGTTTTGTCCAGACTGACCAGTGACCAAGCAGGCCGCCTTTGAAACGGAGCGTGACTGCTTCATCACCGCGTGCAAGGGTAAAAGGCAGTGTCAGATCAGCAACGATATGGTCGTCATTGCCGGTATAAAGTGTGATCTTGTTTTCAGCCTTAGCTTTGACAATGCCGCGCAGCACATCCAGTGTGCGATAGCGATGAAACGGCGCTACTTTAATCGCGATCGCATTGTCGATTTGTGCAAATTCGCACCAGAAATCTTCATCCAGAATAATGCCGCCAACCGAGGTTTGCATGTAAAAACCAATGACAGGAATTTCTTCTGCAATGGTTTTGCAATGCTGGATGAGTTCCGCACTTGTCTGACCTTTCAGTGCACCCATGCTGATAAGAACGGCGTGATAGCCAAGTTCACGAGCGATTTTAGCCTCATTGCGAGCTTGCTCGGTCTGGCCTGCAACACCTGCAATCATTGCAAGCGGACGGTCAGTCCATGCGCGGCTGTCTTCAATCGCAGCTTTGAGCACTGGTTCGTATAAGCCATTGTCACGAATGGCAAATTGCGTGGTGTGCACACCAACCGCCAGACCGCCGACACCGGCATCCATATAATAACGTGTCAAAGCGCGTTGACGTTTGCGGTCAAAATTGCGGTTCTCATCAAGTGCCAGCGGATGCGCCGGAATAACCGCGCCGCGGCGAATAATATTGAGAACATTTTCAGGCAGTTGTGTGTAGTGTAATCCCATTTTCCTGAACTCCTTACGCCCCTTTGATTTGTTTATAATCAGGCGCTCTACCCAAATTCCGGCCCTGCAATGGCAAGTGTCTGGTATTGTGTTTGTTGCAATTGATGTGAGCCTTTTTGCATCCGCAAAAATGGCCGTTGTTTGGTAAATCCAAGCTGCACCAGACGTTGTGCAATGCTTGCACAATCGTCCAGCAGATCAATGAAGACAGCGCCTGATAATTGTTTGATCAGGGCTTCGATGCACTCCAATGCTTCGGCTTCATTACGGCCGATAACCGGCCCTATCTGCCATGCCAAGCGCCCGTCACGAACAAAACATGTTGTCGATGTGTTTGCGCTCGTGACTACTGGATAACGTTTGTTAAAATTTTCCAGCACAAAGCTTCTGTCGGCGCCAAAGGCACAGTTTGCCCGATCTATGGCATTGCTAGAGGAGGTCTGTGCTAAGGCTTGTAACGGTAAGCCTTTGCCTGAACCTTGCCAGCGTGTGATTTTGAGCGAAGGCACAAACCCGAGTGCGCGATAGATCGGTTCGCCAGCCGGTGTTGCATCCAAAAAGGCAGTGCGATTTCCTGCTTCAATCCATTGCAGGCAATGCTTCAATAAGCCCGTGCCAAAGCCACGTCCGCGCCATTCTGCTTTCGTGAGAACCATGCTAATCCATGCAATATCATCGCCATAAGTGATGATAGCTGCACTGGCGGCCAGTTGTTCTGGCGCTGCGAATACGCCGAAAACAATCCCGTGCCGGAAAAACAGTTTCCAATCTTGTTCAGTCTGGTTCCAACCTGCCTGACTGGAAAGTAAGCAGGTTTGATCCATGTCTTTTTCAGACAGCTGAACAATATTGAAAGCGTTAGTAAGTGCCATCGCGTGCCTCGAAATGCGTCGGTTTGTTATGCGAGGGCATCTGCGCCATGACCCAGTCTGTTGTCCATTGCATCATCTGGCCAAGGGAAACGACCGGATAACCAAACAAACGATTGGAGAGCGTCGCATTGGAAAGCCATACTTTGTCAGCTTCCTCACCGGTAATGACAACCTCTTTACCCATCATGCGGGCAAATTCATTGGCCAGCCAGCGTACAGAAATTGTTTCGGGACCGGTCACATTAATTGGTGATGTTGGCACTGTTGCTTGAAGCAGACAGCGCAAGGCAATCGCATTGGCATCGCCCTGCCAGATAACATTTGCATGTCCCATCGTGACATCCACCGGCAAGCCGTCACGGACTTTAACAGCGACATCATGTAAAACACCATAACGCAGATCAATCGCATAATTCAGGCGATAAAGAATGCCCGGCGTTTGATGCGTCTGCGAGAAATATTCCAGTAAACGCTCGCGACCGATACAGGATTGTGCATATTCGCCCGGAGGGTTTAACGGTGAATTTTCATGACTGCCCATGCTGTCGGTCGCCACAAATTCATAAACGCAACCAGTGGAAAAAGCGACAATACGCGACTGGTGGAAGACTTCCGCAACCAGTGCCGGCATTAATGTGTTGGTTGCCCAAGTAGCAGCCTGATCACCACTGGAGCCGAATTTGCGTCCTGCCATGAAGATAATATTTTTGATTTTTGGCAGCTTTGCCAAAGCGTCGCGATTCAGCATATCGCAGGCAATTGTTTCAATACCGTGCATTTCCAGCTGCTCGCGGGCAGATGGGTCGCTATAGCGCGCAACTGCAATAATGCGTTTGTCAGGTGCCGCGTTTTTGGCGAGACGTGCAAGTGATGGGCCCATTTTGCCGGATGCGCCGAGGATCATGATATCGCCGTCCAGCTTGCGCATATCATCAATCAAAGCTTGTGTCGGCAACGACAAGAATGTTTCGAGTTCATCAGTGGATGCAAAGCCAACAGGATGATTGCTTTGATCCAGCATTTTAATGTCGTTTGGTGATGAAGTCTTTGTCATGATTTTCTCGCATCTTGTGGGACGATCATATGCTCAAGCAGCAGCACTGCGAGATAAAGCAGCATGCCAATCAGCGTGATAAGAGTGACGGCCATAAACATTGCCGGAGTATCCAGAGAGGCCTGCACTTGTATCATCAGATAAGCCAGACCGCGGTCAGAGGCGATGAACTCACCGACAACTGCACCAGCAACGGCCAGAATTGTTGCAACCTTCATGCCTGAGAAGATAAAAGGCATCGCGCCCGGAAGCTGAATATAGATAAATTGCTGCCATTTGGTGCCACGTAGCGAGTTTACCAAATCCAGCAGGTCAGGCTCGATTTCCCGTAACCCCCGAATGGTGGTCAGCAAGATAGGGAAATAGCAAAGCGAAAAGGTAATCAGAATATTGGTGTTGATGCCGTAGCTGAACCAGACAATCACCAGCGGGCCGAGAGCAACCTTTGGGATCATATTAAGCGTTATCAGTAGCGGAAACGCCAAAGTACTGAGTGTCTTAGACCATGAAAACAATAATGCTGTGGCAATGCCTAAGATGATTGCGAGCATGTAACCGCCTAAGATCTCGCCGGCGGTTACTATACTATTATTAAACCAGTCATATTTAACATCAGTAATCGTCAGGATGACGTCGCTTGGCGGCGGCAGAATAAATCGCGGTACTTCAAACCAGCGAACACCAAACTCCCACAACAATAGTGCCACTATATGCACGGCGACTGCTATAGCACGGTGTTTATTCGCCTCGCGGCGTTTCAACCGCATCAGCTCTTTCTGCTCACTGCCGGAATCGATTGCTTCGGCCATGTAGTATTCCCCTTATTATTGCGAAGAGTAAAACCCGCAATCGGAGAATTGTCAACCAACTAGTTGGTTGATTGTGTATGGCGCAATTTTTACGGGCGCAAAGCAGACAAGATCAGCTCAATGACATGCGCACGTCTGGCATCAATACTGTCTTTAGCCGTCATATCGCGTTTGAAAATGACAGACAGCGTTTTGTGATTTGAGAAATAGAAGAAAGATAATCCCGCAATAGAAAGATAGAGATTAATTGGTTCAAATTTTTTGTTGAACAGCCCCGCGGAGATACCTCTTGCCAGCGTTTCTTCAATCATCTTCACTAACGGAGAATGCATTTCGGCAATATTGTCCGAGGCTTTAAGATGACATGCATCCATACGGTTCTCATCATTGAGTAATGCAATGAACTCAGGATGCTCAGCAAGATAGTCAAAAGAAAAAGCAACCAGCCTCGCCATTGCTTCCTGAGGGGGTAAATCCTCCAGATGCAATTGCATTTCGCTTTCGCGGATTTCCCGATAGACCTCTTCCAAAGTGAGTTTATACAAATCCGCTTTGCTGCCGAAATAATGATAAACAAGCTGTTTGTTGCAGCCAGCCAGCTGAGCGATACGATCAACACGGCCACCTTCAAAACCATATTGCGTAAATTCTGTTATGGCCGCTTGTAGCAATGCTTTTGATGTCGCAACGGGATCGCGCTTTTGTACGGCTTCTTTTTTTGAGGGAGTAGTCAAAACATATCCTTTTATCAACCAACCAGTTGTTTGATTATTGCCTTACGCTAACATCTATGTAAATATTTTACCAGATATGAACGCAGCGCGTCACTATACGGCAAAAGAGCCTTCATTTCTGACAAGTGTTTGAATTTTAGCGACGACTTGAACAAATAGACCGGAACATGTTGGGAGGCATATCCATGAAAACGTTCAGTAAGCTTATTGCAGGGTTTTTGGCTTCATGTGTCATGGTTCCCGCAACTGCTTCGGCCGAAAATGTCAATATTGTATTGAACTGGGTGCCTACAGCAGATCACATGCCATATTTTTATGCCAAACAAGCAGGCTGGTATGAAAAAGAGGGGCTGACAGTTAATATTGAAAGCGGTCGTGGCTCGGGTGCTGCTGCTCAGAAAGTAGGCGCAGGTTTCTCTGAATTCGGTGTCGCGGACATGGCAACGGTTCTGTTAGCCAAAGGACAGGGAGCAGACAGTGTTGCTCTGATGACGGTTTATACGAATTCTCCGCAAGGTTTTTATTGGCTGAAGAGTAAAGGCATTAAGGGACCGGAAGATTTTCCTGCACATTCAATTGGCAACCCTCCGGCGGATGCATCACGTGTGATGTGGCCGATGTTTGCAGAAGCGGTTAAAATTGATCCCGCATCCGTTAAATTCGTCAATATTTCTCCGCAAGCCAAAGTCGCTTCACTAAAAAGCGGTGCGATCGACATTACCAGCGACTTCTATAATGAACATGATATGAAGCTGCGCGAATTTGGTGATGACCTTGGATTTTTGGCATGGCGCGATATCGGAATTAATCCTTATGGCAATTCTATTATCGTGAATGCGGATTATATGAAGAAAAATCCCGAACTTGTGCGTAAATTTACGCAAGTAACACAAAAGGCTTTTGAAGCTTGTGTGAAAGATAAAGATCCGTGCTTTGATGCTTTGCTCAGTCAGGTCTCAGGTCTGGACAGGAATAATCAGGAAGATCAATGGAAGCGCATTTTGGAGCTGATGCGTGATAAAACCACCACGCAAGTTGGACTTGGCGCTTTTGATGATGAACGAATGAAAAAAGACTATGAGATGGTTGAAAAATATTTCGACTTGAAAAAACCGTTTGATGTCAAAACCGCTTACAGCAATGAATATCTGGATTTGTCGATCAAAATGCCGGAATAAAAATATTCCTCAGCACTCTCTGTTTGTTTTATTTTGTCAGGCTGCCAACAGCTTGAAAATTGAAAGAAAGAGCCAATAAATGCTGTGTTTCAGATAAAGTCATTGACTCTGAAACACAGCATTTTTGTTTATAGTATTTCCTTTGACAGCGTTACGCTTTCAAGGAAATCATAATCCAGAGTGACACCGATACCAGCACCATTTGACGGAACCGGCATAATACCATTTTCGGTTTCCAGCTTTTCACAGACAATATCCCGCTCGAAATAGCGCGAAGAAGAGGATGTATCTCCTGGGCGTTTGAACTGTTCCAGCGTCGAGAGATGAATATTATGGGCACGACCAATGCCGGATTCCAGCATGCCGCCACACCAAACCGGCACATCATGCGCCTGACAAATATCGTGAATCTGACGTGCATTGGCATGACCGCCGACACGACCGACCTTGATATTGATCACGCGGCCGGCATCAATGGCCAGTGCTTTGCGGCAAAGCTCCGGTGTGCGGATACATTCGTCCAGACAAATGGCTGTACGCATCATGGATTGCAGTTTTGCGTGATCCTGCAGATCATCCCATGCCAAAGGTTGCTCAATATAATCCAGATCAAAATCATCGAACTGGCGCAGCAAAGCGAGATCAGCCAGCGTATAGGCGCAATTGGCATCAACGGTCAGGTGAATATCAGGGAACCGGTTGCGTACTTTTTCCAGAAGCTTCAGATCATGACCCGGCATGACTTTCAGCTTAATGCGGCGATAGCCCTGCTGAACATGACGCTCAACATCCATGAGCGTATCCGGAATTTCCTTAATGCCCAGTGATACACCGACTTCAACATCTTTGCGGGTGCCGCCAAGCGCATGGGACAGCGACAGACCGAGGGTTTTAGACCATAAATCCCAATAGGCCATTTCCACACAGGCTTTGGCCATCTGGTGATCGCGCCAGTGCCGCATCATCTGGGTTAACTCATAAGGTGTCGAGAATTCTTTGCCGATGATCTGCGGCAGGAAAACGTCCCGCATCATCATCATGGATGACACCGTGGTTTCCGGCAGATAATCAGGCAGGGTATCACAGACACCTTCCGCATAGCCTTCGATATTGCCGCTGCGCAGGATCAGAAGCGGGAAGGTTTTTTTGGTTGCCACGCCGGTAGAAATGCGAAACGGGTTGAGGAGTTTCAGCTCTACAATACGTAATTCTGCGCTGTCGATCCGGATCTTCGGACGAAGTTGTGACGAGGGCTGGAGTAACATGATTGATCTCTGTAATTTCTGTATGCGGGAAAACGAAAAGTGCCGGTGAGGCCGCAGCACAGGCTGCGACCTCATAAGGCTTAGTTCCAGCTCATGTCATAGAAACGCACGAACTCATCTGGTGTAGGAGTGAAGTTCAGGTCTTTCGCCATCACATAATTGGTAGTGTAGGTCCACAACGGCACCCAATAGGCCTGATCAGCGATCTGGCGCAGGGCTTTGCTGTAAAATTCTTTGCGCTTTTCCGGATCAGTGGTTGTGTCAGCCTGCTTGAGCGTTGCTGTCAGCTCCGCATTCTTGACATCATCAATGTCTGAACCGTCAAAGAATTTAGAAGTCGAGGCAGAGGCATCAGCCACTGAACCGGAACCCCAAGTCACAAAACCCATCGGGATTTCACCTTTGAGCTGTTTGTCCGCGAGTGCTGCATATTTCAGCATCTGCAGATCAACCTTTACGCCAACATTGCCTAGCATCTGCGCCATAGCTTCAGTGGCTGCTTTATCGCGATAGAAATACATCGTGGTGGTAAAGCCGTTTTCATAGCCTGCTTCTTTCAGCAGTTCTTTGGCCTTGGCAGGGTCAAAGTTGTAGGATGTCACATCCTGCTCACAACCAAATTGCAACGGGCTGCAGATGGAATTGATGATCTGCGAGGAAGGCGCGAAGAAAGCATCACGCACGGCTTTACGGTCAATCGCATGATTGATCGCCTGACGCACGCGCACATCTTTCAACGGAGTGTCGGCACTGGAACGGCCGGACACATCCATGGAAATGTAACCGAAACGCAATGTTTCGCCCTGAACCACATTGAAACTGTCGCGGGTTTTGAGTTTCTGTGTGAGGTCTTCAGGCACCTGCCAGATGAAATCCACGGAACCGGACATCATTTCCGCGATTTGTGTATTGGTATCCGGAATGCTGCGGACTTCCACATTTTTGATTTGTGGTTTCTGACGCGGGCCACCGTCATGATAGTCAGGGAAAGCCTTCAGCGTATAGCCGCTGCCTGGCTCGATCTTGTCCACCATATAAGGGCCGGTGCCGATTGGTTGTTTGGAAAAGCCTGCATCGCCGACTTCCTGATAATATTTTGCCGGATAAATCTGAATGGCGCTTTCAAGGAAATCGAGCGCAGCAGGGAACGGTGCTTTCAGATGCACGAGAACAGTCTGGTCATCAACCTTTTCGGCATTTTTGATCCATGCCACGGTGTTTGGCATGGCAACCGGTGTTTTCGGATCGGAAAAATGGTTCAGCGTGAAAACAACATCATCCGCGCCGAAAGCATCGCCGTTATGGAATTTCACGCCCTGACGCAGTTTGAATTCAAGGGTCAGATCATCAACCCATTTGAAACTCTCAGCCAGATTGCCGACCCATTCGTGGGTTTTAGGATCGCGTTCAACCAATGTGTCCCAAACGGCATAGCCGAAAATGGTGCTTTCGCGAGCGGAACTGAAATAGGTGTTTGGGTTGTCCAGCTCTTTGGCAAAGGCGATATTGACGGTGTCATCTGACTTATCGGCCAGTGCCGCACCGGATACGCCCAGATACAGGCTGGCCGTAAGGGTCGCCAGAATTGCAAAATTCTTATGAAAGCTCATGTGTCGCTCCACTTCGACGCAAGGTTAAAAAGGTCAGGTAGTTTTTTGTTATTATTGGGTTTAAGGCTGCGGGCTTTTGCCCTCAGCAATATCGGCAAATATCCCTGCCATGCAGCGCAAGGCATCACGGCAGGTGCTTTTCAGAACATGTTCATCGGGCGCATGTTGGGAACAGGCGCGGTAGGAATGCGGCACCCAAACAGTCGGCAGGCCAAGCGTTTCCGAAAAACACTCATTGGGCAGCGAGCCACCGAGATTAGGCAGAATATGCGGCGGGTTGCCGGAGGTATCTGTCAGCGATTGCGCGACAAAACGTGCCCAAGGATGATCCGGATCAAGGCGGGTCGCGGTAAAATCATCATCCTCGCGTTGGGTGATTTTGACATCCGCATAGCCATGCTGATCGAGATGACGGCGTAGTGCGGGTATAATATCGTCTGCATTTGTGCCGACAACATAACGCAACTGACAGGTAGCCCGTGCCTTGCCGGAGATCGCATTAACGGGTGCCTCCGGCACGCCGGATGTCATGGCGAGAATGGCAAAACTGTTCCAGCCATAGACCCGCTCGGCTGGGGTCAGACCAGCTTCGCCCCAGTCTTTATCAACGCTCGGGCCGGTTTCCATATCCACCGGCAAATCACGAAGTGCTGCGCGAATGTTATCGGTCAGGCTGGTTGGCCGCCATTCCGGAATACGGATCTGGCCGCGTTCATCGGTGATTGTCCCAAGTGCCTGTACGAGTCGCATCGCCGGATCGGCAAGCAAGCCTCCCCAATTGCCGGAATGATGCGCGCCATCGCGTTTTTCAACAATCAGATCAACAGTGACGGCGCCGCGTGCGCCCATGAAAACCGTGGCTCTGTCCGGCTGCAGTCGCGGGCCGTCGGAAGCGATCAGCACATCGGCAGCGAGTTCTTGTTTGTGTGATGCGCAGAAGGCCTGCAAACCCGGAGAGCCGTTTTCTTCGGCCATTTCCAGCAAAATGGTAGCGTTGAAACCGAGTTTACCATGCACGGCAATCAGGGCTTCAAGAGCAGCAATATTGATCAGATGCTGCACTTTATTATCCGCCGTGCCGCGTCCGTACCAACGATCACCTTCTTCGGTCAAAACGAAGGGTGACAGGCCTTCGCGCCATTGTGCGGTCTGTGCATGGATGACATCGCCGTGGCCATAGATCAGCACAGTCGGCAGGGCGGTGTCTTCTATGCGGCGGGCGATCATCAGCGGGCCGCCTTCCGCCACCGGATTGTTATAGATTTTGATCTCAAATCCTGCGGCCTGCAAACGCGGCGTAATAGCCGTGTTCAGATAATCTGCCAGTACAGGTTTTCTCTCCGGTACCTGACTTTCTGTCGGATAGCTTACCAAAGCGGCCAATTCGGATTTCATCGTGCCGCTGTCAAAATAGGTTTCGATCCGGCTGATAACGGTTTCACGCAAAGTCATGGCTGTCCTCCTCGGTCACTGCATCACCCCATGGCGACATAATCTCGGTGCAGCCGGAATTCAGATCGCCTTCACGCATCACACCGGCAGGGCACGCAAAGGCAAAAGGCCAGACAGTGCGGCGGGTGGAGACGGTTCTGGCGACTTTATTCAGTTCCGCAATTGTATCCGCTGGCAGGCTGTCATCAGCAATGATGACATCGGCGGCAGACATATCGAGACGCGGCTGATGGAAAGCACCTTCAATATCCATGCCGGAATCGACGATGAAAGAGGAAAGCTGGGCAACCGCAGAGACAATCTTACGCCCGCCCGATGCGCCAATGGCGAAGCGGCGTTCGCCTTGCTCACCAAGTGCAGGACAGACATTCATCAGGCACTGGCGTCCCGGTTGCAGGGAGTTTGGTTTGCCTTGCACCGGATCGAACCACATAATGCCGTTATTGAGCAAAAAGCCGGTGGAAGGTGAGACGACTTTTGAGCCGAACAATGACAGCAAAGTTTGTGTCATTGAGACCATATTGCCGTGACGATCCACGACGGAAAAATGGGTTGTGCAGCCCGGTGCTTTAGGCACTTCGCCGTCATCACCCATATTCTCCAATCGCTGCTGATAGGCATGGCGCAGCGCTTTGGCGTAGCCGGTATAGGCATCAGCGTCCGGCTGGCCTTTGCCGATTTCCGGCAGAGCTTCAAAGGCTTGTCTCATGGTCGGGCCGGCGGTCAGATGCGGTGTGACATAGAATGTCGCATCGCCGCGCTTAAAGTTCAGCGGTTCGGCAATGGTTGCACGGTAATCACGCAAATCCTGCATGGATAATGAGCCGCCTTTTGCGCGGACATCTTTGACCAGTGCCTGTGCCAGATCGCCTTCATAGAATGTGCGATAGCCCTGTTCTGCCAGCTCGGTCAGGGAAGGTGCATAGCCGGACATATCAACGCGTTTGTCGGACAAGCTTGTCCAGCCATTGATCATCGGCCATTGACCATCCTCCAGAAACAGTGCTGCTGCATCCGGATCTTTGGCCAGTTCACGGGTTGCCCCTGCGATAACAAGCGCCGCATACCAGTCAACCGGCAGGCCTTCTTTTGCGAGTTTAATCGCCGGGGCCAGCAGTTCCGCCCAGGGCATGGTGCCCCAGCGTGCATGGGCCTGACCGATGCCATCGACTACACCCGGTACTGCAACGGCAGTTGCGCCCATAATATTACGATCATCAACCACGGCTTCCCACGGGAAAAGATCGGAATTTTTACCGGCACCGGAGAGCGGATAATCGGCAGGGTTCAGCTCCACAGGTGCACGCATGGCATAGGTCACGGCATGGGCTTTACCGGAAACTGCATCCCAAACCATCATCGCGCCGCCACCGGCAGGGCCTGACATCCACGGCTCAAGCACACCAATGGCGAAAGAAACGGCGGTTGCGGCATCCATTGCATTGCCGCCTGCTGCAAGCACTGCCGCACCGATTTGTGCTGCGCGGCTGTTTTGTGCAGCTACGACACCGCCTTTGGTACGGATGACATTCTTGCGAGTAACTTGCGTACGGGAAAGACTGGTTTGCATTTCAGTTCCTTAATCAGTTCAGGCAGACAGTGCAGTGGCATTGGTATAAATGTGGCAGGCGACACAACCACTGCCGCTTTCCTGCAAGACAGGGCGGGACTGATCGCAGGGGGTAAAGCGGTCAGGGCAGCGCGGATGGAAGGCACAACCTGCAGGCGGATTGATCGGATTGGGATATTCTGTGCCGAGCTGTGTGTCCGGCACGCCGAGTTCCGGTTCCGGCGTCAGCACAGAATCCAGCAACGCCCGTGAATAAGGGTGGCGGGCATTGCGGAAAATGTCTTCAGTTTCGCGCTCTTCAACAATGCGCCCGAGATACATCACCGCAACGCGTGTCGCGAGATATTCAACAACCGCCAGATTGTGGCTGATGAACAGATAGGTCAGACCGAGTTCACGCTGCAGATCACCCAGCAGATTGAGAATCTGGCTCTGCACGGAAACATCGAGTGCCGATGTTGGTTCATCGCAGATAACAATTTCCGGTTTCATAATCAGCGCACGGGCAATCGCCACGCGCTGACGCTGGCCGCCGGACATCTGGTTCGGATAGGCGTTGAGCATACGCGAAGGCAGCCCGACGACATCCATGATTTCCTTTACCTTCTTCTCGCGCGATGCCTGATCGCCGACACTATGCACCACGAGCGGCGCCATAATGATCTGACGGATAGTTTTGCGCGGATTGAGTGAGGAATAAGGATCCTGAAAGATCGGCTGAATACGGCGCGACAATTCAAAACGATTTTGCTTGGTGATGTCTTCGCCGTTAATTTCGACGTGTCCACTGGTCGGCTTTTCCAGCCCGAGCAGGATTTTAGCCAGCGTTGATTTTCCGCAACCGGATTCACCGACAAGGCCAAGAACCGAGCCGCGTTCCACCGTCAGAGAAACATCACTGACCGCTGCCAGCGGCTTTTTGCCGGAGAAAAAGCCCTGCCGCACCTGATAGATTTTGGAGATATTGTGAAGTTGTAAAACTGGCTGGCTCATAGCAAAGCCTCCGCAGGCTGACGCATGCCGTTTGCATGGACGCACTGTAATTTATGATGAGCGGAGAGATCACGCTGGGGAATGGTGCCGGTGCAGGCTTCAATCGCTTCAGGGCAGCGGTCGCGGAAGATGCAGCCGGTATGACGACCGACCAGATTTGGCACAATACCCGGAATTGTACCCAGCCGTTCTCCGCGTTTAATGCGCCCCGGTATCGGAATGCAGTCCAGAAGCCCGCGCGTGTAAGGATGCGCAGGATTGCGGAAGATTTCGCTGACAGAACCGGCCTCAACCAGTTCACCGGCATACATCACAGCAACTTTGTCGGCGATGCGCGCAACGACACCGAGATCATGGGTAATCAGGATCATCGCCATACCCATTTTTTGCTGCAGGTCTTTAAGAAGACGCAAGATCTGTGCCTGAATGGTTACGTCCAGAGCGGTTGTCGGTTCGTCGGCGATCAGCAATTCCGGCTCACACATCAGCGCCATTGCAATCATGATACGCTGACGCAAACCACCGGAAAGCTGATGCGGATATTGGTTGAGACGGCTTTCTGCGGCGGTAATCCCGACCATACGCAGAAGATCTGCGGCGCGTTTCAGTGCTTCAGCTTTGCTGACAGATTTGTGCAGACGCAATGCCTCCGCTAACTGACTACCGATCGTATAGGCAGGATTCAGGCTGGTCATCGGCTCCTGAAAAATCATCGCCATGCGGTTACCGCGCAGCGCACGCATTTCCCGCGCTGTGGCTTTTTGCAAGTCAATGCCATCAAAGCTCATTTCGGTCGCATTACGCTGAATACCCGGTGACAACAGCCCCATCACAGCAAGCGATGTCAGCGATTTGCCGGAGCCGCTTTCCCCGACAATGCAGAGTGTCTCCCCTGGTTTAACCTCGAGATTGATATTACGCACGGCATGAAGGGTGCCCGCGGCGGTGGGGATGTCCAGTGTCAGACTATGAACTTTAAGAATAGGAGCAGTCATTGGTTTTCCCTCAGTTCCGTCCGCCCGGCGCGGTAATATCGCGCAGGCCGTCGCCCATGAGATTGATCGCCAGCACCAGCACAAACAGCGCAACACCGGGGATCATCACAAGCCATGGCTCGAACAGCATCATGTCTTTGCCCTCAGAGATCATCAGACCCCAGCTGGCTGTCGGCGGCTGCACACCAAGACCTAAAAAGGACAAGGCGGCTTCCAGCAAAATGGCATGCGCCATTTCCAGCGTGGCAACGACAATTAGATTGTTCATCAGATTAGGCAGGATTTCAGAGATCAGAATGCGCGGTGTGGATGTGCCGATGGCATAGGATGCAGCGACATATTCCCGTCGCGCAATCTGGAGGGTGGAGGCGCGCATCACGACTGCATAACGATCCCACAATAACAGGCCGAGAACGGTGGCAACAACAGTCAGGGAGCCGCCAAACAAGGCGACAACGGCCAGTGCGACCAGAACAACCGGCATTGCGAGACGCACATTGATCAGAAATGTTACGACCGCATCCACACGGCCGCCGAAATAACCAGCTGCGACGCCCATTGCTGTACCGATAATACCGGAGATCAGAGCGGCTGACAGGCCAATAAATAATGAAACGCGTGCACCGTGCAGCAGACGGGCGAGATAATCGCGCCCAAGCTGGTCAGTTCCCAGAACGTGATCGGATTTACCGCCTAAGAATTCCGGCGGCACCATCCGGTTCACCAGATCCTGCGTATAGGGATCATATTTGAGGAGCATCGGAGCAAAGATTGCAACCAGTGCAATCACTGCCACGATGATCGTGCCGATCATGAAGCCGCTATGACCGAAAATACGGCGGCGCAAAATCGCAGACGGAGATGGTTCCAGAATTTGTTCGGCGGTCGGTATGGAAGAAAAAGTGGTCATGAGGTCCTCATGCGGGGATCAAGCCAGGCATTCATGATGTCGGCGAGCAGTGTGAAGACGATGTAAAACATGGAGAAAAGCAGGATTAGCGCCTGAACGGTCGGCAAATCGTTGCGGGTGATCGACTCCCATGCGAGCAGTCCGGCACCCGGCAAAGCGAAGACAGATTCAACCACAATCGAACCACCGAGCATGAAACCCATCTGCACGGCAGACAGCGAAACGACAGGGATAATCGCATTGCGCAACGCATGGGTGAAGAGCACCCGCCATTCCGATGAGCCTTTGGCACGGGCGGTGCGGATATAATCAGATGAGAGAACTTCCAGCATACCGGCGCGGGTGAGGCGCATAATTGCAGGCATGGCATAATAGCCGAGCACAATGGTTGGCAGGATAAAATGCTGCCATGTCTTGGCACCGGAAGCAGGCAGCCAGCCAAGATCAATGGAGAAAACCGAGATCAGTACAAGGGCAAACCAGAAACTCGGCATTGCTTGTCCGGCGACAGAAATAAACAGTGCCAGCTTGTCGGTCAGTGAGTTCGGGCGTTTGGCGGCAAGTACACCAAGCGGCACAGCAACAAGCAAAGCAAATACAATGGCGGTCAGGCCAAGGCGCATAGTGACACCAAGCCGGCTGGAAATGAGATCTGCAACCGGAAGTTTAAAATAATAACTCTGTCCGAAGTTGAAATGCGCTGCATTCCACAGCCAGTCCGCATATTGCACCAGCATCGGGCGGTCAAAACCGTAGAATTCGCGGATCGTCTGAACGTCCTGCGCACTGGCGCCTTCACCCGCGATGGCAGTCGCAGGGTCGCCGCTCAGGTAAAGCAGACAGAAACTGATAAAAGACACGGTCAGCGCAACCAGTAAGGCAAGGCCGAGCCGCTTGAGGATGAAACCAAGCAAGTTTTGCTCCGTCAAAATCGTTTTAGGATATGAAGGTCATGACTGAGATTGGTGATGCTGAGTGCATCAGTCGCTCATTGATGAAGGACACCTGATATTTCCGGATATCTAAAGAAAGCCGCCTCTAATGGCGCTTCCATTGCCACTGACCGCACACAAAACGGGATGGTGCAGTCTAGTTCAGTCCGGAACTATTTCTCAGTCATTCAATGTCAAAGCCGGATTGTCAGATATTTGCCTGTGGCAAATTTGATGTACTGAAATTCTCAGCAAAGATTTTGTGATTTTTCATTGATTTTTCCCCATTGTATCGTATTGCAATACTTGTGATTGCATGTTAATATCGAAACATAAATTCCCCTTCTGCGTCAAGAGTTTTTTGCAATTGGAGTGTTTCGTTGAGTGAAAGTGATAGAAATCCTTTAATTATCAGCTCGTTAGTAAAGGCGATAACCCTGTTGAAAGCCTTTGATGAAGGCAATGCGGTGTTGGGGATTTCTGATCTCGTGCGCATTACGGGTATGGAAAAAAGCAGCGTGCAACGCATATTGGCAACGCTATATTCCGAAGGCATGCTCAATCGTGACAATCACAGCAGACGCTATCGCTTGTCCAACCAGTGGTTGCATATGGCTTATGCGCATTATATTGCCGAGCCACTGACGTCACAGGTCATGCCGCGCTTGTTTGCATTGCAACAGCAGACCGGACAATCCTTCAACTTGGCAGAGATATGCGGAACATCGATTATTTATTCGGTGCGATTACCCGTGCAGCGTACGAATTTTGAGGGCACTTTGGTGGGGAGAACCCATCCGGCGCTGAATACCTCCGGTGGCCGTGCTATTGTCTCAACATGGGATGCTGCAGCAAGAGAAGAAGCTGCAAAAAACTGGCCGCTGACAGAATATACGCCACGTACCACTGTGGATCGCACGGAGATTGCGGAACTGGTTGAGCAGGCACGTCAGGACGGTTATGCTTTGTCTGTGCAGGAAGTTTTGCTCAATGAAATCGGCATCGCAGCGCCGGTAAAATCAGCAACCGGCAAAGCCCGTGCGGCCATTCATTGCTCTGTATCTATGGCCGATTGGTCATTGGAGCGGGTACGCAAAGAACTAGCACCAATATTGGTGGACGCTGCACGTACTTTTTTTGATCCGGGAGAGGACGACTAAAAATATCTCATTATTTATAATGAGATAAGAGCGCGGGCATTGCGTGATACAATGCCCGCTGAATATTCAATTCAAATTATTTCGCGGCCAGAAAATCGGCAACTTCCAGCAAGATAAACTCGTTATTCGCTGCTTCACCGATCTGGCGTCCGGCCGAGAATGGCAAATTATTGTCATTGCCAACCAGAATATGATTCTCGTCGATACGCATCACATCTTCAATTGTGAAGAACGGGAAAGTAAATTTACCTTTGAGGTCACGGGCGGTAGCTGTTTTCAGGATTGCCTTATTATCCGGATCCTGAATATCCATCAAATTGATATGACCGATACGGTGAATATAGCCGTCCGCGTCAATTTTAGCTGTATCAACCAAAACGATATTCTTCACTTTGGCCGGCAGCGGATAGCAGGCTGAAAGATCGTCTGTCTTACATGCAAGGCTCGGATCGCCTTCACCATTATCGCGTTCAATCACCAATGCGCGGGTATCATCAATGAAATTGAAATCACCGATGGCTGTTGCACCTTCAGCAAGGCGGAAACGGTAGTTGTTACCTGTCCATTCGCCTTTGCCGGTGTCAAAAGTCATGACACGGAGGAAGTCGCCTTCCGGCTTGCCGCTTTCATCGTAAAGTGGTTTTTCCAGCATAGCCCAAAGCTGGTTGGTTTTTGGTTGCAAGGCCATGCCTTCATAACCACCGGAACGCTGCACACGATAATCTTTACCGGCAACGGCCGGTACAACAGTCCCCGGTGTATCTGGACCGGTGAGTTGCTTGCCGTCGAGCATGGTCGGATAGACAGCTCTCACACGGCCATCAAGACCCGCGCGGATGATATAAGGCCCGAATTCCTCACCGATCCAGATTTCATCATTGAGATATTGGATGCTTTCCGGATCGAAATCAGTACCGGTCAGATAGCGGCTGTCTGTGCCTTCATAGGCGATACGGAAAGGCACTTTCTTATCCGGATCGTGAAGGAAGACAGAGTCTACACGCTCAACTTTGCCGCTCTCAAAATCTGGCTTCATACGATGGAAAAACAGCAAAGCATCAGGACTGTTCGCCTTGGTGCCAAATCCATTATCCGTCAGGGTGAAAATGCTGCCATCAGCTGCACGGTTCATGGCAAAGCCGGACATGCCCTGCACAGGCTGTCCAATAAAAGGCAGAGAAATGCCGGTGGTATGGCTGCCATAGGCTTTACCAACATCACCCATGACACTCATCGGCTTGTCATTGCGTGTTTTGCCGGTGAATTTGCCGGAAACCCATGCATCGCGAGGCGCATCTGCCGGTGGTGTAATCAGTGTTAAGGCCGGCAGATATGCATGGCCTGCCAGTTTGGCAGTGAAGACTTCTTCGGCCAGACTTGGCGTGGATAGGGTAATTGCAGCAATGGAAGCGAGCAGATGGCTAAGGCGCATAGGGTTTCCTTAAGTTACGAAAACGAACACGCTGATCCTTAACTCTGGAGTATGACGCCTGATTATCAGTTGAATAAAGTTATCTGCGCATGGATGTGAAATAAACATTACAGTTTTATGTCGCCTCCATGTCTGCAATGGCATGATTTAAGCATCAGGATTGTCATTTTAATGTAAAATCCGTCTGATTTCCGGTGATAGCTGAGCCGGATTGCTGAATTTCACAAATCTGTCGGCGGACTGTTATATAACTGTCATCCGAAATTCTTATTCGGGTTCTGTATGGGACTCACTGTAGGAATTTCTGATATGCGCAAATTGCTTCTCGCTCTCGCTTCGGCGACTATGCTTACGACAACAGCCGGTGCTGCAACCGTCTATCCGCTGGACAGGGCAACAATCCTCGTCAATTCACCATTTGATTTCAAAGTTGAGTTCGACAAAGTTGTCAAACCGGAAGACATCAAAGTCACTGTGAATGGTCAGAACTACGAAGCAGTGTTCGGCAGCAAGGCCGAGTTCGTTGCTGAAGAAAAGGGCGCTGAAGATAAAGTTCTGGGCTCAGCTCTCATCCTGCGCGGTCTTAAAATCGGTAAAGCCGGTGATTACAAGGTTGAAGTTTCTGCAGGCGAAGAAACCAAATCTGTAAACTGGGATGTCTACGCAACCGGTTCAGAAGCCAAAGCCAAGAATGTGATTTTCCTGATCGCTGATGGTTTGTCTGTTGCTCACCGTACCGGTGCCCGTATCATGTCTAAAGGCATGACAGAGGGGAAGGCCAATGGCCGTCTCAATATGGATGACATTCCTCCGGTTGCTTTCATCGGTACATCCTCAACCCATTCGATCGCAACAGACAGTGCCAATACAATGTCGGCTTATATGACCGGCCATAAATCACGCGTGAATGCATTGGGTGTTTATGCTGATCGTACACCGGACAGTCTGGATGACCCGAAGGTTGAAACAATCGCTGAAGCAATGCGCCGCGAGACCAAGAAATCCATCGGCATTGTGACCAATTCTGAGCTTCAGGATGCAACGCCTGCGGCACTGGTTGCGCATACACGCAAACGCGCCGATAAAGCTGATATTGTCGGCATGATTTATGATGTGCAACCTGATGTATTGCTCGGCGGCGGATCGGCCTATTTCCTTGCCAAGGATGTGCCGGGTTCCAAGCGTAAAGATGACAAAGATTACATCCAGCTTTTCAAAGATGCAGGTTATGCACTCGCGACCAGCAAAGACGAGCTTGCAGCAGCCAATACCTCTAATCAGGATAAACTGCTCGGTCTTTTCCACACCGGCAATCTTGACGTGACACTTGATCGTGAGTTCCTCAAGAAAGGCACTGTTGAGAAGTTTCCGAACCAGCCGGGTCTGGTTGATATGACTAAAACCGCTCTGGAAAAACTGTCCAAGAATCCGGAAGGTTTCTTCCTGATGGTTGAAGGTGCATCGGTTGACAAGATGAGCCATCCGCTGGATTGGGATCGTGCTTTGATTGAAACCATCGAGTTCGACAAGGCTGTCGGTGTTGCCCGTGAATTTGCTGCGAAAAATCCGGATACACTGATCATCGTGACCGGTGACCATACACATGGCGTTTCGATTATCGGCACAGTTGATGATGAAAAACCAGGCGATGATATGCGTGAAAAAGTCGGCACCTATGACAATGCCGGTTTCCCGAATTACGTAGACAGCAATGGCGATGGTTATCCTGACACTGTCGACGTGTCCCGCCGACTGTTCCTCTCGGCTAATAATGGTCCGGATCATTATGAGACTTTCCGTCCGAAAATGGATGGTGCTTTCGTACCGGCGCTGAAGAACGAGAAGGGCGAATATGTAGCCAACGAGGCTTATAAAGACGTTCCGGGTGCAGTTTTCGTACAGGGTAATATCCCGCGCGAAGATGACACCGGCGTTCACTCTGTCGACGATGTTGTTCTGCAGGCAACAGGCCCGGGTTCTGAAGGTCTGCGCGGTTATATGGAACAGAGCGATGTTTACCGCGTGCTGGCTGACGCCTTGGCACTTGGCAAAGCAAAATCCGAATAATCATTCTTTGAACAGGGGCAGGCGGGGCTACCCGCCTGTCCGGTTTTTCTGCGGAGAGTAAAATGCGCACAGGACAATATCTCAATCGCAGGCAGCTTATGCTTGCTGCATTGGCAAGTGCGCCTTTGCTGAGCTTGACTAACCGGACATCTGCCAGCGAGCAGCTTGGCTTCGACAAGCTCTATAAAAGCTTTGGCGTTCTGGGGCTGGAATTTTCCGATCAGGTTAAAAATTCTGCGGGCAAACAAGTCGAAATCAGCGGATTTATGGCGCCGCCGCTGAAGGCCGAGGCCAATTTCTTTGTTCTGACCGAAATTCCGATGTCGATTTGTCCGTTTTGTTCATCGGATTCCGATTGGCCGGATAATATTATGGTGGTTTACCTCGCCTCCAAACAGACATTTGTACAGTTTAATGCGCCAATTCTGACGCGCGGTACTTTGGAATATGGTTCATGGACGGATCCGGAAACCGGCTTTGTTAGCCAGCTCCGCCTGCGTGATGCTTCTTTCAAAACGGTCTGATGATGATGCCTGTCAAAGTCTCCGGCCTGTCGCTTGATATTACACAGCTGGAAGTTCGTTTTGCCGGACTTCAGCTTCCCGTTTTATCCATTGAAAAATTTAGCCTTGCTGCCGGAGAGCATTTAGCCATTACCGGTGCATCAGGCTCGGGCAAAAGTACCCTCGTTAATATGATAACCGGTCTTGAAGCAGTTAAGACCGGAAAAATTATCTGGGGCGATACGGAAACCAGTAGCCTTTCTTCTTTCAAACGCGATGCGTTTCGTGCCCGCAATATCGGCTTGGTCATGCAGGACTTTCATCTGTTTGCCGGTCTTTCAGCGCTCGCCAATGTGCTTTTGCCGCTCATGCTGAACCGTGGTGTAAAAACTGCCGATCGTGAGCGTGCACTTGGCCTGCTTGAAACTGTTGGCATTAGCCGCCCTTCGCAACATATCGAAACGCTGTCGCGCGGAGAGATGCAGCGTGTGGCGATTGCGCGTGCCTTGCTGGCAAAGCCCGGCGTGATTGTGGCGGATGAACCAACGGCAAGTCTTGATCAGAAAACTGGTGCCGATGTTGCGGAACTGCTGGTGCGTCTTGCAACAGAGGAGCAGGCAACGCTGATTGTCGTCACGCATGATCCGCAACTGATGCAATATTTGCAGCGGCACATCCGGCTGGAAGGCGGCAAAATCAGCAGCGACAGTACGAAGGCAGAATTACCATGATCGTATTTATCCTTGCCGATCTGCGCCGTTTTTGGGGCGGTGCTGTTGCTATTATTGTGCTGCTGGCATTGTCCGTGGCGTTAAGCTCTGTCGTCACATTACAGGAGAGGGCGGTACGACTTGGCACTGCACGTGCATCCGATAAGTTTGATCTGGTCATCGGCGCTGCCGGTAGCGATACACAGCTGACATTATCATCCGTTTTTCTGCAGCCTTCGCCATTGCCGCTTATATCCGGCGGGATGCTGGACAAACTCAGTAATGACAATCGCGTCGCCTTTGCTGCACCGATTGGTTTTGGTGACAGTGCACTGGGTTTTCCGATTGTCGGCACAACTACGGATCTGATTTCAGCTTTGTCACCGGAGCTTAGCGAGGGCAAGTTGTTCTCGCGCTTGGGAGAAGCGGTGATTGGCTCGGCCGTTGATCTGGACGTGGGCGGCAGGGTAAGCCCGATGCACGGGACCGTGGAAACCGGCGGTCACGCTCATACCGAAATCAGATATCAGATATCAGGCAGAATGGCGCCGACCGGTACAGCATGGGATCGCGCTATTCTTGTGCCAATGCGGACGGTCTGGCAGTTGCATGGCATGGAGGCGCATGAAGAGCATGACCATAGTGAGCATGCCGGTACGCCTCACGATCATGATCACGAGATTGATGTTAATGCGCCGCTTGATGAGGTTTTTGATGCGAAAAGTCCGGGTATTCCGGCAATTCTGGTGAAGCCTAAAACCATTGCCGATGCTTACCGGCTGCGTCAGGAATATCGCTCTGAAAATACATTAGCCGTCTTTCCGGCAGAGGTGCTCACACGACTATATTCAACACTTGGTAATGCGCGCAGCCTGCTGCTTGGTATTGCTGTCGGTACACAAATTATTGTCGTCTTCGCGCTCTTACTCGTAGCTATTATGCATATCGGCGCGCGCAAACGCCAGATCGGTGCATTACGTGCATTTGGTGCTCCCGTTCGTTCAATTATTGCAATTGTCTGGGGCGAGTTGTTCTTGTTGCTATTGCTGGGAATTTTCCTCGGCCTCGCAATCGGCTATGCGGTGGCACATGCGATTACATCATGGCTCACGGCGACAACTGCGGTGCGAATGCCGGTTGAATTCGCGATGAGCGATGTTTGGCTTACAGCTGGTTTCATCGCGGTTGCTGCTGTTGTTTCTCTGGTACCGGCTCTTCTGGCTCTGCGTGTGAGTGCAGCAACAGCTTTGCGCTCATAGCAGCTATAAAAACATTAACCTGCATTTTCAGCGTAAAATGAGACCTTTCTCCGGCATAGTTACATTAATTAGTTTAAGCATGAAATTTTATGCTTGAAATTATTTTTGAAAGTGACACCATAAGACCAGTTGTTTTTGTGGTGTCAGGATTCCTGTTGGTTTTTGGTTCCCCTGACAAGTGATGCAAGAGGCGATCCGGATCGCGGATCGCAACGGGGTCATAGGATGAAAAAAGCAGAAGGGCAGTTGGCGGAGCAGAGTTCTGATATCAGGACGGTGCCGTCAAAGCAGAGCCTGCGCGCATGGCTGAAACTGCTGAAATCGACAAAACATGTTGAAGCGGTGATCCGTGAAAAGCTGCGCACGGAATTTGATACGACCCTGCCGCGTTTTGATGTGATGGCGGCGCTGTATCGCTTTGAAAACGGCTTGAAAATGACAGAACTATCAGCGGCTCTGCGGGTTTCCAATGGCAATGTCACTGGAATTGTGGAGCGCCTCGTCACGGATGGTCTGGTTTTGCGCGTTCCTGTTGAAAACGACAAGCGCGCAATGCTGGTTTGCCTCACCAAGAAAGGCCGTGAGGAGTTTGCTGCTCTGGCCGCTGCGCATGAGCGCTGGATCAGCGAGATTTTCAGCGTTTTGTCACCGCAACAGTCGGCCGAGCTGGTCACGGTGATTGATACGATTGAACACGCACTGGCTCTGCAGAACGAGCACGATCATCTGCCTTAAAACAGGAAGAACACCCGCTCCAGTGCCAATATCAGGATATGCATGACACGATAACAATTTGAAGTTTCTGACATTTTTAAAAAATAACGATGCGAGCACAAGCTTGCCGGGGAACAAAAAATGCTTGGACCAACTGCACATACAGATCAATTTACGCGCAAGAATTTGCCGCCGGAGGAACTTTGGCCGGAACTCTCATCTGGCGCGATCAGCTATCCGGAATGGCTCAATGCCGGATATGAACTTTGCGATGCCATGGTGGGAAAAGGCTTCGGCGATCATACTGCCCTTATCGGTAATGGTCGCCGTCGGACTTATAAGGAACTTGCAGACTGGAGCAATCGCATTGCCCATGTTCTGGTCGAGGATTACGGGCTGGAGCCTGGCAATCGCGTTCTCATCCGTTCAGCTAATAATCCCGCAATGGTTGCCTGCTGGCTGGCGGCGACAAAAGCCGGTGCTGTGGTTGTCAATTCAATGCCGATGCTGCGGGCTTATGAACTGGGGCAAATTGTCAATAAAGCGGAAATTTCCATTGCCCTTTGCGATACACGGCTGATGGAAGACATGGAGATTTGTGCGGCTGAAAGCGCCTATCTCAAACATGTTATCAGCTTTGACGGCAGCGCTAATCATGATGCGGAACTTGACCGGCTGGCACTGAACAAGCCTGTGCGCTTTGATGCGGTTAAGACCGGGCGTGATGATGTGGCACTGCTTGGTTTTACCTCCGGTACAACCGGTGAGCCGAAAGCCACCATGCATTTTCACCGTGATTTGCTGCTGATTGCCGACACCTATGCCAAGGAAGTGCTGAACGTGCAGCCGGACGATATTTTTGTCGGCTCACCACCTTTAGCCTTTACGTTCGGGCTTGGCGGTTTGGCGATTTTCCCTTTGCGCTTTGGTGCGGCAGCCGCACTGCTGGAACAGGCAACACCGCCTAAAATGGTGGAGCTGATTGAAACATATAAAGCAACAATCAGCTTTACCGCGCCGACCGCCTATCGGGTGATGTTGCAGGCGATGAATGAAGGCGCTGACTTATCATCACTGCGTATTGCTGTTTCTGCCGGTGAGACCTTGCCGGCTCCGGTTTACAGTGCATGGATGGAAAAGACCGGAAAGCCGATGCTGGACGGGATTGGCGCGACGGAGATGCTGCATATCTTCATCAGCAATCGCCTTGGCGATTCCGCGCCCGGTCAAACCGGCAAACCAGTGACCGGCTATGAAGCTAAAATCGTTGACGAGAATATGCAGGAAGTGCCGCGCGGTCAGATCGGGCGGCTGGCGGTACGTGGCCCTACCGGCTGCCGTTATATGGCTGACGAGCGCCAGAAGATTTATGTGCGCGATGGCTGGAACCTGACCGGTGACAGTTTCATGCAGGATGAGGACGGCTATTTCCATTTTGCTGCCCGTGCCGACGATATGATTATTTCCTCCGGCTACAATATTGCCGGGCCTGAAGTTGAGGCGGCTCTGCTTGTGCATCCGGATGTGCGTGAATGCGCGGTTATCGGTGTGGCCGATGAAGAGCGTGGTCAGATTGTCGAGGCACATATCATCCTGCGCGATGGTGTGGAACCATCAGCTGAAATGGCTAAAGCCCTGCAAGAACATGTGAAAAGCATTATCGCGCCTTACAAATATCCGCGTTCGGTACGCTTCATTCAGGATTTGCCGAAGACGGTCACAGGTAAAATTCAGCGCTTTATGCTGCGGCAGAGCGCCTGAAGGAAATGACCATGATTGACGCCGTTACAGTTCGGTCAGACAAAGGGAGATACTAAAGATGCGTATCGTATGTATTGGTGGTGGTCCGGCCGGACTATACTTCGCTCTCCTGATGAAGAAAAACCATCCGGAACATCAGATCAGGGTTGTCGAGCGCAATAAGCCCTATGACACATTCGGCTGGGGTGTGGTGTTTTCGGACGCAACCATGGATTCTATGAAAATCTGGGATGAGGCAAGTGCCGCCGAAATTCAGGATGCCTTCAACCATTGGGACGATATTGAGGTGCTGTTCAAGGGCACACGCCAGCGTACCAGCGGCCATGGTTTTGTCGGTATCGGCCGCAAAAAGCTTTTGAATATTCTGCAAAAGCGCTGCGAAGAGCTGGGTGTTGAACTGGTTTTTGAAACCGATGTCGACGCGGACACACAATATCCGGACGCAGATTTGATTATCGCTTCGGATGGTCTGAATTCCAAAATCCGCAACCGCTATGCCGATATTTTTGAGCCGGATATGGTGGTGCGGCCAAATCGTTATATCTGGCTGGGCACGGATAAATTATTTGATGCGTTCACCTTTGATTTTCGCAAGACAGATCATGGTTGGTTTCAGGCACATATTTATAAATTCGATAACAAGACATCGACATTCATCATTGAAACGACTGAACAGGCTTACCAGAAACACGGTCTGGCCGACATGTCCCAGCAGCAGTCGATAGATTTCTGTCAGGATCTGTTTTCAGAAGTGCTGGAAGGGGCACCGCTGATGACCAATGCACGGCATCTGCGCGGCTCGGCATGGCTGAACTTCAATCGTCTGATCTGCGGGAAATGGAGCCATTATAACGGCAATTCCCATGTGGTATTGATGGGCGATGCGGCGCATACGGCGCATTTTGCGATCGGTTCCGGTACCAAACTGGCGATTGATGATGCCATTGAACTGACCCGTCAGTTCCAGCTGCATGGCCATGATAAGAGCAATATTCCGGCAGCACTGGAAACTTACGAAGAAATCCGCCGTGTGGATGTGGCGCGTATTCAGAATGCTGCCCGCAATGCTATGGAATGGTTTGAAGTGGTCGGGCACCGTTATGCCGATACGCTGGAACCGGAACAATTTATGTATTCCATGCTGACCCGCTCGCAGCGTATCAGCCATGAAAACCTGCGCCTGCGTGATAAAAACTGGCTTGAAGGTTATGAGAAGTGGTTTGCTGAAAAATCCGGCCTGCCGGTTAATACCAATACCGGCACCCGTCAGACACCGCCAATGTTTACACCTTATCGGTTGCGCGATGTAACACTGCCTAACCGCATCGTCATGTCGCCTATGGCAATGTATTCGGCGCAGGATGGTTTGATCAATGATTTCCATATGGTGCATCTGGGCGCACGTGCTCTTGGTGGTGCCGGACTGGTTTTCGCAGAGATGACCTGTGTTTCTCCTGATGGCCGCATTACCCCCAATTGCCTTGGTCTGTGGAATGAAGAACAGGCAGCGGGCTGGAAGCGGCTGGTGGATTTTGTGCATCAGAATTCTGACGCCAAAGTGGGCATCCAGCTCGGTCATGCGGGGCGCAAAGGCGCGACAAAACCGGCATGGGAAGGCATTGACCAGCCGGTGAGTGATGATCAGAGCTGGCCGTTACTTTCGGCATCAGCTGCCCCCTATCTGGTCAATAGCCAGACACCAAAGGCAATTGATCGTGCGGATATGGATCGTGTTCTGGCTGATTTTGTCCGCTCTGCGGAACTGGCTGTAACCACGGGTGCAGACTGGCTGGAGCTACATTGTGCCCATGGCTATTTGCTCTCCAGTTTTCTGTCACCGTTGACCAATCAACGCACCGACGAATATGGCGGCAGTCATGAAAATCGCGCCCGTTATCCGCTGGAAGTGTTCCGTGCAATCCGTACTGTCTGGCCGGAAGGCAAGCCGATTTCTGTGCGTCTCTCCTGTCATGACTGGGCGGAGGGCGGCAACACGCCGGATGATGCCGCGATTTTTGCGCAGATGTTTAAAGATGCCGGTGCCGATCTGATCGACTGCTCCTCCGGACAGGTCGTGAAACATGAAAAGCCGGTCTATGGACGCCTGTTCCAGACCCCGTTCTCGGACAAAATCCGCAATGAGGTGAATATTCCGACTATTGCCGTTGGTGCGATTTCGGAAGCAGATCATGCCAATTCGATCATTTCGGCAGGGCGTGCGGATTTATGCGCGGTCGCCCGCCCGCATCTGGCAGATGCGGCCTGGGTATTGCATGAGGCTGCCAAAATCGGCCTGACCAATGTGGCTTGGCCGAAGCAGTATTACTCCGGAAAATCACAATATGAGACGAATTTAAGCCGTGCGGCGCAGGCTAAGTGAAGTGAGACAATTCATGAATGATATGCAGTTTACGGGCAAACATATCCTGATTACCGGTGCCGGCAGCGGCATCGGAGCGGCTATTGCCCGTGAATTTGTTGCTAAAGGCGGTAATGTTACGCTGGCAGGCAGACGGCATGAACCTTTGGTGGCCTTGGCAGCAAAACTTGATCAGGCTGCAGGGCGCAAAGCCTGCCATGTTGCCGGTGGTTTCGATGTGACGGATACGCAGGCAATTCGCAATGGATTGCAAACGGCTCAAGCCTGTTTTGGTGCGGTTTCAATTCTCGTCAATAATGCCGGAGAAGCGCCTTCCGCTCCGTTTGAAAAGACCACCGAGGACATGTGGGCGCGGGTGATTTCCGTTGATCTGACCGGTGTTTTTCAGGTCACGCAAGCGGTTTTGCCTGACGTCAAGGCCGCTGGCGGTCTTGGCCGGATTATCAATATTGCTTCAACTGCCGGGCTGACAGGCTATACCTATGTGTCTGCCTATTGTGCTGCGAAACACGGTGTTGTCGGGCTGACCCGCGCTTTGGCGCTGGAGCTGGCGACCAAGGGCGTGACAGTTAATGCCGTTTGTCCCGGGTTTACAGATACGCCGATTATCCGCGATGCCATTGCGCAGATCATGGAGAAAACCGGCCGCAGTGAGGAAGAGGCGCTGGCGCATTTCGTGCAGAGCAACCCGCAGAAGCGGCTGATCCGGCCTGAGGAAGTGGCACATACAGTATTATGGCTGGCATCATCGGATGCCGCCTCCATCAACGGACAGGCAATTGCGGTTGCCGGTGGCGAGGTATTGGCAGGATGAGTGAACAGACCATCAGCATGAACAGTCATTTGAAAGCGTTCAAAACCTATCAGGCACAGCATTTTCTCTGGGAAGTGAGCGAAAACGGACGGGTGGCAACACTGACACTGAACCGCCCTGACCGTAAAAATCCGCTGACTTTTGAAAGCTATGCCGAACTGCGCGATTTGTTTCAAAATCTGACCTATGCCTCAGATATCCGGACAGTCGTGCTGGCAGGTGCGGGCGGTAACTTCTCTTCCGGTGGCGATGTATTCGAAATTATTGAACCGCTGACCAAAATGCCGATGCCGGAATTGCTGGCTTTTACGCGTATGACCGGCGATGTGGTTAAAGCCATGCGCAAATGCCCGCAGCCGATTATCGCGGCTGTTGACGGTATTTGCGCCGGAGCGGGCGCAATTCTGGCGATGGCATCGGATTTGCGCCTTGCAACACCGGAAGCCAAAACCGCTTTCTTGTTTACCCGTGTCGGTCTTGCCGGTGCAGATATGGGAGCTTGCGGAATTTTGCCACGGATTATCGGGCAGGGGCGTGCCGCAGAACTGCTCTATTCCGGCAGGTTTATGGGTGCTGAAGAGGGCAAAGACTGGGGCTTTTACAATCATCTGCATGCGCAGGAAAATCTCCTTGGCGAGGCGCAGAAACTTGCCGCAACGCTCGCTGATGGCCCGTATTTTGCTCATGGAATTACCAAGACCATGATGCGTCAGGAATGGGCGATGGGCATTGAAGAAATGATTGAATCTGAAGCACAGGCACAGGCGATTTGCATGGCAACACAGGATTTCCGCCGTGCTTTTGAAGCTTTTGCCGCCAAACGTCGTCCTGAATTTGAGGGGAACTGATATGACAGCCAGCCCTTGCCGATCTGCCCCCGTTTTGGAGCATATGGAACTGCCGTTTTTTGAGCCGCAACAGCATGAGTTTGTGCAGAAGCTGAATGCTTTTGCGGCCTCCGGTGTTTTGCAGACAATTGATCACAGCGATACCGATGCTGCTTGCCGTCAGCTGGTAAAACTACTCGGACAAGCCGGATTGCTCACAGCGGTGACCGGCGACAACGGCCGGACAGAGATTGACTCACGCTCTGTATGTCTGGCGCGTGAAACGCTGGCATGGCATGATGGTCTGGCTGATTTTGCTTTTGCTATGCAAGGGCTTGGCACCGGAGCGATTGGTCTTGCCGGTTCAGATGAGTTGAAGCAACAGGTGCTACCAAAGGTGACATCCGGCGAGTGGTTGGCGGCTTTTGCACTGTCTGAAAAAGATGCCGGTTCGGATGTCGGCGCGATGCAATGCGCGGCGATCCGTGACGGTGATGATTATATTCTCAATGGTGAGAAAACGTGGATTTCCAACGGCGGCATCGCCGATGTTTATACGGTCTTTGCCCGCAGCGGTGAGGCCGCAGGCACCCGCGGCATTTCGGCTTTTGTTGTCTATGCCACGGATCCCGGCTTTTCAATTGCCGAGCGTATTGATGTGATTGCGCCGCATCCTTTGGCAACAATCCGTTTTGAAAACTGCCACATTCCGGCTTCCCGTCGCTTAGGTGCAGGCGGTGAAGGCTTCAAAATCGCCATGCGCACGCTGGATATTTTCCGCGCATCGGTGGCCGCTGCCGCTCTCGGTTTTGCCCGCAGAGCATTGGATGAAGCTTTGCATCACGCCTGCAGCCGGCAAATGTTTGGCTCGGCATTGAGCGATCTGCAATTAACGCAGGCTATTCTCGGTGAGATGGCAACGGAACTGGATGCCGCAACGCTGCTGACTTATCGCGCTGCATGGCGCCGCGATGTGCAAAAATTGCCGACAACCATGCAGGCGGCTATGGCGAAAATGACAGCCACGGAATCCGCGCAGCTGATCATTGACCGCGCTCTGCAAATGTTTGGCGGACGAGGTGTCAAAAGCGGTGAGATTACTGAAAAGTTGTATCGTGAAATTCGCGCTCTGCGGATTTACGAAGGTGCGACGGAAGTTCAAAAGCTCATCATTGCCCGCGAATTGCTGAAATCAATGTAAGGGCAAATCATGGTATTTCGCACAACCAGACCTTTGCGTTTCGGCGATTGTGACCCTTCGGGCATCGCTTATTTTCCGTCCTATCTGAATATTCTGATCGGCGTGCTGGAGGATTTCTTTGCCTCGATTGGTGCGGACTGGAAAACACTTAACCAGCAAAGGCAGATTGCAACGCCGACCGTGCGCCTTGATCTGACTTTTGTTAAGCCCGGCTTTCATGCAGACCAGCTGGAATTTACGCTCAAAGTTATGGCTGTCGGCGGCAGTTCATTGTCGCTTGAGCATGAAATTCACGCCAACGGCGACTTATTATGGTCGGCAAAACACAAAATTGTCGCCACTTCTATGACCACTCATAAAGCCTGCGCATGGCCTGACGATATTCGCGCTGCGCTCTCAAATCATCTGGAGACACAGAATGCATAAGATTTTACAACCGGATAACTGGGTTGCGCCGATTGGCTATTCGAATGGTATTTCTGCCCGTGGCCGTACAATTTTTGTCGGCGGACAGATCGGCTGGAACGAACAATGCGAGTTCGAAACGGATGATTTCGTTGAACAGGTTCGCCAGACGCTCAAGAATATTGTCGCTATTCTGGCCGTTGACGGGGCAGGGCCTGAGCATATCACCACGATGACATGGTATTTCACCGATAAGCAGGAATATAAATCCAATATGCGTGGTCTCGGACAAGCCTATCGCGATGTGATCGGTAAGCATTTTCCGGCAATGGCGGCGATGCAGGTGGCGGGGCTGATTGAAGACCGTGCCAAAATTGAAATTCAGGTCACAGCTGTCGTGCCGGACTGACGGGAGTGAACATGCCTGCCAGTTCTGAAACAAAGACCATTCATTTTTCAGATGCCGTTTCCGGTTTTGTTAATTATGGCCTGTTGCAGGTCACGATCAGCAATCCGCCGGTCAATGCAATTTCAGCCACTATTCGTGAGGGGCTGATGCAGGCAATGGATATGGTTGAGACCTATAGTGTCGTTCACGGGCTGATCATTCGCGGCGAGGGGAAGTTCTTCGCAGCGGGAGCGGATATTCGGGAGTTTGATCTGCCACCGTCAGAGCCGACCTTGCCACAGGTCACAGCACGCATAGAAGCATTAGCAAAACCGGTTATTGCAGCCATTAACGGGCCTGCGCTGGGTGGCGGCTGTGAAATTGTGCTGGCCTGCCATTACCGGATCGCTTCAGAGACGGCAAAGTTTGGTCTGCCGGAAGTGAAGCTGGGGCTTGTGCCGGGCGCGGGCGGAACACAACGGCTGCCACGTTTGACAGGGCTCACTGCTGCTTTGGATATGATTGGTACAGGACGTACGATTTCAGCGCAGGAAGCATTGAAGAATGGTCTGATTGATGAGGTTGCAACTTCGGAAAATCTAAGGTTGACAGCGCAAAATGTTGCGAAAAAGCTGATTGCCACAGAGCTGCGCCGCACATTGGATTTATCTGTAAAGGCAGAAAACACCGAGCAAACCGCAGCAAAAATTCTGAGCAAAGCACGTGGTCGTGTTGCACCATCAGAAGCACTGCGTCTGGTTTCGCTCTCTGCAACATTGCCAGCACAACAAGCTTTGGCGGAGGAACGGGCAACCTTTCTGCATTTGCGAGAAAGTGATGAAGCGCGTGCGTTGCGTTATGTGTTTTTTGCTGAGCGCGATGCCGGAAAACAGAGCGCTGACAGCACAGTTGCAACCCGCAAAGTGACAACCATTGGCATAGCAGGCACCGGACTGATGGGTTCAGGTATCGCGGTCTGTGCATTAGCCGGTGCCTATAAGGTGATTGGTTATGAGCAAAGCGAAGAAGCTGCGCTTGCCGGACATCAACGCATTACTGCCTTGCTGGATAAGCAGTTCCAGACGGGGCGCTTGAGCGAACAGGCACTGCAGCAGCAGAAGGCTAACCTCAGTGTCAGCGCAGATATTGCAGAATTATCAGCAGCTGATCTGGTGATTGAAGCCGTTTTTGATGATCTGACAGTTAAGTCTGAGCTATTCGTCAAGCTGGACAAAGTTTTGCGACCTGATGCGATTGTGGCAACCAATACCAGCTATCTCAATCCTGATGAGCTGGCTGTGCAGACCAGCCATCCGTCGCGGGTTGTGGGGATGCATTTTTTCTCACCGGCCCATATTATGCGGCTGTTGGAGATTGTGAATTGTGCGCAAACTGCGCCGGATGTTTTGGCGACCACCGTTTCTGTGGCTAAAAAGCTCAACAAGCTGGGCATTGTCTGCGGCGTTTGTGAAGGGTTCATCGGCAACCGAATTTTTTCGGCCTATCGCCGCGAAGCAGAATTTATGCTGGAGCAGGGCGCTCTGCCGCACGAGATTGATGCGGCGCTGGAAGATTACGGTTTCGCAATGGGATTATTCGCGGTCTATGACATGGCCGGACTGGAAATCGCCTGGGCAAAGCGTAAACGGCAGGCGGCAACACGTTCTCCTGATGAGCCATATTCTCCGATTGCCGACCGGCTTTGTGAGGCAGGCCGGTTCGGTCAAAAAAGCGGTAAAGGCTGGTATCAATATCAAGATGGCAAACGTCAGATTGATCCTGAGGTCACGACATTGATTGAAACTGTGCGGCTTGAGAAAAAGATTCAGGCACGCAGCTTTACGTCAGAGCAAATTATCACTCAGCTTTTGCAGGTCATGGCCGATGAAGGAACGCAATTGCTTCAGAAAGGCATTGCTGTATCGCCAAATGATATCGATCTGGTGCTGATCAATGGTTATGGCTTCCCCGCCCATAAAGGCGGGCCAATGTTTGCCGCAGCACAAAGCAAAACAAAAACAACGGGAACAAGTGCATGAGTGAAGCCTATATTATCGGCGGTGTCCGCACACCTATTGGCCGTTATGGCGGGGCGCTTGCATCGGTGCGGCCGGATGATATGGCAGCTCATGTTATCCGTGAGGCACTGGCTCGTTTTCCGTCGCTCGGCAATGCCGTAATTGATGAGGTGGTGTTTGGCTGTGCCAATCAGGCCGGTGAAGATAATCGCAATATTGCCCGCATGGCGGTGTTACTGTCAGGGCTTGGCGAGAGTGTTCCGGCCACAACTATCAATCGTCTTTGTGGTTCGGGGCTTGATGCGGTTGGCTATGCAGCCCGTGTGATTAAACTTGGAGAGGCCGATATTATTATTGCCGGTGGTGTTGAGAGCATGTCGCGCGCACCATTCGTGATGCCCAAATCTGATGCGGCCTTCCAGCGGCAGAATGCGGTTTACGATACAACCATTGGCTGGCGTTTTGTCAATCCGCTGATTGACGGCAATTATGGTTCTGAATCCATGCCGGAAACGGCTGAAAATGTGGCGCAGGATTACGACATCAGCCGACAGGATCAGGATGCTTTTGCCCTGATGAGCCAGACCCGTGCAAGCCATGCCATTCAAAGCGGTCGTCTCGCACAGGAAATTGCACCTTATGTGATTGCGGGGCGCAAAGGCGCTACAACCATTGTGGCACAAGATGAGCAACCACGCGAAACATCATTGGAAAAACTAGCCGCCCTCGCAACGCCGTTCCGCCAAAACGGAACTGTGACGGCAGGTAATGCCTCAAGCGTCAATGATGGCGCGGCAGCTGTGATTATTGCCTCAAAGCAAGCCGTTGAACGCTACGGGCTGACCGTGCTTGCACGTGTTGATGGCATGGCGACGAGCGGTGTTGACCCTCGGATTATGGGGATCGGCCCTGTATCCGCAACACAGAAGCTGCTGCATCGCCATAATCTGCAGCTCACTGATATCGGCCTGATTGAGCTGAACGAAGCTTTCGCGGCACAATCACTGGCGTGTATGCGCCAATTGGGGCTCGCCGATGATGCTGCTCATGTTAATCCCAATGGCGGCGCAATTGCACTCGGTCATCCGCTTGGTATGTCCGGTGCCAGATTGGCTTTAACCGCTGCAATGGAACTGCAAAACCGCGATACACGCTATGCGCTGGCAACTATGTGTGTCGGTGTCGGGCAGGGTATATCGTTATTGATCTCTCAAGCTTAACTTGAGGATGCATATAATATCAGCTGTTGGGGATGTAGTATCACTGCAACCAAGCTCTGAGTATGATGTATTTATCCGTCGGCATTTGCGTGAACTATCTCAATGCTCTGTTTTAAAGTGAGCTGCCACAGTTACGCTGCAGCAGCTCAGTTTAAACAGTTCGTATTTTTAGTTCTAATACTGAAACGGCTTCCTTGAAGCGTATCAGCAAAGCGCCAAGATCAATTATTCGATTATTGGCGGCGCTGGAGGAACAATCGGCTCCTCAAAGGTGCGATACAATTTACCCCAACCCGGATCATGCATGTGCGGACGCAGATTAGCTCTTTCAACTAATGCCTGTGCTTCTTGTTCACCAAAATCCAATGCATCTTCAACATTGGTTGTCAGAACAACGCCATCTTTCATCAGAACTTTACCATCAACAATAACGGTGGTGACATCGCTGCCTAAAGCCTGTTGTATCAGCCGGTGTACGACCATCCAGTTTGGTGTCAGATGGGGCTGACGCATATTGATAATGGCAATATCGGCCTTTTTACCTATCTCAAGCGAGCCGATCTCATGATCCATACCAAGGACTTTGGCTGCATCGATGGTAATCATTTCCAGCATTTTACCTGGCGGCAAAAGATATCTGTCATGATTATTCAAGAGATGCTGCGTGTATTGTGCCAGACGGGCAGTTTGCAACATATCAAAATGTCTGCTTGGTGCTGTTCCGTCCGTCGTAATCGCAACTGTTACACCTTTAGAGATCATATCCAGAATAGGTGTTGATCTGCCCGGAGGCGCATGCGTGACATTGGTACCGGTTTCCGCAAGAATATCCACTTCTTCATGGGATATACCCCAGCAATGCTGGATATGAATATCTGGCCCCAGCAGTGCATTTTCCTTGTCCTGATAGGCCATGCGAATTTGTCCGGCAAAGGCGTCAGAATGAATGCGGGTACCCCATTTGCGGGCTGTTTCACGAATTCGCCGCGCTTGCATACGGTCATTCTCAGTGAGTTTTACCGCCAGATCGGGTGTTGTCGGGTTAGACGGATCAAGCGATGGCACGATCGTAAAAGGCGTTACAAAGACTTTTATTCGCCCGTCAGCGCTACCGTTTACAGCTTCAATAACTGCTTCCGTCCCTTCGATCATCTCTTCAAAGGAAATATGGCGGCGCTCCGGCTTGCCGCTTTCCCAACGGGTCACTGCATGTGGCCATGGCAAGCCCGACGGGCCGACACAGACGATCTCTCTCAGGCCGATTTCCGAATAGGCACGTGCATGATTGATTGCAAATACCGGATCATCACTTCTCGGCATTGAAGTAATGATGCTTGCTCCTGTCGTAACACCGGCGCGCAGGCGCTCAAGTCCGGAAACAAGGCCGTCAGCGTACCAAAAATCACGAGTTGTATAGTGATAATATGTCGGCGTAACAATGCGCATCCATAGGGCATTGGTATCGGAAGCAATGCTTCGGATAAGGCAATGGCCCGCATGCCCGTGGGCATCAATAAGCCCGGGAATAATCAGCTTGCCACGGCAATCAATTACTCTTTTATCCGTATGTTTTGGCTCCAGCTCTTTCGAGGCGCCAATGTCAACAATTTTGTCATCCAAAATTGCTATGGCTCCGTCCTCAATAATGCGGCGACTGCTATCAACAGTAACAATGGTTCCGTGCAGCAGAAGAATCCCACTCATATGCTTCCCCTTTTATATTGATTTTGAAATATTTTATAAAATGCGACTGGAGATGACGCAATTTATGCCAACAATATCGTTGACAATAAAGAATACAATATCAATACTAAAATAAATAAAAACCAAAAAATGGTATCTGCAACGAGGGAAGAACGCATGAAAAGAATGGGACGTTTCATGGCAGCAGCATTGACGGCTGCGGCAATCACAATACCTGCATTATCGGTTGCAGAGTCTGCCACGCTACGCTGGGGTGGTCGCGCTGATATTTATTCGCTTGATCCGGTTTCACTTGCATCAACGTCAAATCTGGCGTTTCTGAATCATATCTATGAAGGTCTTGTTCGTTACGATGGTGAGTTTAAAATCGAACCGGCACTGGCGACCAAATGGGAATTGATCAACAATAAAACCTGGCGTTTTACCTTAAGAAAAGGCGTAAAATTCCATAATGGTGCAGAGTTTAATGCTGATGACGTGATTGCGTCTCTCAAGCGTGCCAGTGCACCGACTTCGCCTTTGCGCGGCAATATCCCGCTCTATGTGGATAGCAAAAAAGTCGATGATTATACCGTTGATGTAGAGGTTTCTGCGCCGACACCTCTGTTTTTAAATGATATGACGAATATCTTTATGTTCGATCATCAGTGGCTTGTTGATAATAAAAGTGAAGCACCGACTGATTACAGCACCAAAACTGAAGGTTTTACGACGTTTAATTCGAATGGCACCGGCCCTTTCAAACTTGAAAGCCGTGTACCGGACAGCAAAACTGTTTTGATCGCCAATGATCAATGGTGGGATGAGAAAAAACACAATCTGGATCGCATCGAGTTCATGCCGATTGCTTCCCCTTCGACCCGTGTTGCCGCTTTGCTGTCAGGTGAGATAGATCTGGTTGACAGCGCACCAATACAGGATTTGCCGCGGTTGGAATCCTCCAAAGGTATTACTGTAAAAAACCGGACAGAACTGCGTACAGTTTTTATCGCTTTTAACCGCAAAGAAAAACTGGAAGATGGCCGCGATAATCCGTTTAACGATATTCGTGTGCGTCAGGCTTTTGCAGCATCCATTGACCGTGATCTGATTAATACCAAAATTATGCGCGGGCTGGCACGTCCGTCAGGCTCAGCTGTGGCACCTGAAATTCCGGGTTATTCGAAAGCGCTTGATGAATATTCACCGGCCGATCCGGAACTGGCACGTAAGCTGTTGACTGAGGCAGGGCAATTGGAACTTCGTTTCAGCTATATGTGCATGAATGACGAGAGCATTAATGAAGAAGATATTTGCTCCGGCGTAAACAGCATGTTGAAGCGCTCAGGTTTCCAGCCTTCCATTGATATGGCACCGCGAGCTGTGCAGTCTCCGAAGCGCACCAACGGTAAGGCAGACGTGTTTAATCTGAGTTGGGCAAATGAGCCGACGCTTGATGCCTATTCATTGCTGGCACAGGTGCTTTCAACTCGGAATGATGCTGTGGGCGTTTCCAACTATGGCGGATGGTCAGTACCGGCGCTGGACAAGTTGGTTGAAGAGGCAGCAATTGAGCCGGATAATGACAAGCGTCTGGCTCTGGAAGAGCAGGCCTTGAAAATCGCAAAAGACGAAGTGCTGGTGGTGCCACTGCATCAGCAGCCAATTGCCTGGGCAATGCTTGATAAAGTGCAGAGCGTTGATTTCCGTGCCGACAATAAGCCACGTCACTGGCTTACACAGATGGCTGAATAAAGAGTTCTGAAATCTGAAAACAGAAATGTGCTTCATCATTCGAAACGGATGATGAAGCACAATGTTTTGCTGCGCCTATATAAATGTGAACAGTGCCAGCGGTTTTATGAAGAGCGATATAATGGTGTCTCACTCCATATTGAACGAACTTGTTTTAGGCCAAAAACTTGGTGGCCGCACTTTGCTAACGGCACAATGGGTGCTTGCTGAACGCAATGACAATCCTTGTCTTATTCCTGACGGTGAGATTGTTTTTGAGAACGGTGTCATCATTTTTGCGGGCAAAAATTTTGGTGGTGAAATCACCCGCCGGATTGATTTCGGACAGGCACTCATTAGCCCCGGCCTGATTGATCTGGATGCTCTTTCAGATATTGATACATTCGTACTGGCAACAGATAATCCGCCAAACTGGGCTAAAGGACGTATCTGGCCGCGCTCCTATGTGGAGAGGGGGCCTTATGAAATGTATAGTCCTGAAGAACTCGCATTTCAGAAGAAATTTGCTTTCGGTCAGCTTCTGCTAAACGGTATCACTTCGGCAGCACCTATTGCTTCTTTATATTACAGGGAGTGGGGTGAATCGGTTGCAGAGTTTGATGCAGCAGCTGATGCGGCAGGTGCGTTAGGACTCAGAGTTTTCTTGAGTCCGGCTTATCGTTCCGGAGGTATGGTTTTGGAAAAGCCGGGGCAAATTGTGCCGGTTTTCGATGAAGAGCGCGGCTTGCGCGGTCTTGAAGATGCAATCGCTTTCGTTAAACGTCAGCAGGGGCGTCATGACGGGCTTGTAAACGGGTTGCTGGCACCGGATCGGGTGGAAACATGCACTCTGAAGCTGATGCAACACACCATGGCGGCAGCGGAAGAGCTTGATTGTCGCGTACGATTGCATATGGCGCAGGGACCATTAGAATTACAGACAATGCATGATCTGCATGGTAAAACCGGTCCACAATGGCTGGCAGATAACGGCCTGCTTAATGAAAGGTTGTATGCACCTCACGGAACCTATGCAACGCAAGAAGATTGTTCGCTTTATGCTACGCATGGCGTTTCAATAGCCCATTCGCCTTTAGTCTCTGCGCGTACGGGCAGTTATTTGAAATCTTTTTCTGAATGCAAAAAAATGGGCATTAACATTGGTATGGCAACGGACACTGCTCCGGCTGATATGCTGATGAACCTGCTGATGGGACTGGTAACTTGTCGTATCAGTGACCAATCATCGGAAAAAGTCCGATGTGCTGATTTGTTTGATGCCGCCACACGCGGTGGTGCGAAAGCATTAGGACGTACCGATATCGGACGATTAGCTGTGGGAGCATGTGCCGATATTGCAGTTTTCCGTTTGGATGATCCGGTGATGACACCGACAGTCGATCCGATAACCACTTTGGTTGTCGGTGGTTCAGGGAAAGTAACCAGAGCGGTCTTTGTTAACGGGAGATTGTCAATGCTGGACGGAAAGCTGGCTGGTTTCGATATGCAGGCAGCACGTGAACAGGCACAAAAGCAGTTTGACGGCTTAATCAGCAAATATCCGGATCGAAGCTGGCAACATCCTCCGGTCAGTGAGTTATTTCCGCCAAGCTTTCCTTTGTGGCGGGATGAAGAATGACACATTTATTGCTGACGGTGAGCGTTGCTATAAACAGCGCTTACTGTTGCATGGATTACTCTAATCCAAAATCATTACAGAGTATCGCGACATATAAAAGTTCCATAATATATATTATGTAGTCAGACTGTGTAGCCGGGGTGGGTTCTAGTTTGAAGTGCGACTTGTAAAGGATAACAATGGGTTATCACATGCAAGGAACCCTTCATGGACCGCACCTATTCACATATTGACCTGGATGAACGTCGAAAAATAGCACGCCGGCGCACTGCAAAGCTTTCCGTTGACGTTATTGCCGAGAAGCTTGGAAGGCATCGCTCGACGATTTTTCGTGAACTTAAACGCAATCAGTTTAACGATGATGAGATTAAGGATTTAAACGGCTATTACTGTACGATTGCTGACCAGAAAGCGTGTGAGCGCCGCTCGAAGCAACGCAAGCTCATCCGGTTTGATCAATTGCGCAAGATTGTAGTCCAGTACATCAGTGATGGCTGGTCGCCGCAACAGATTGCCGGGAGAATGCGGTTGGAGCAACATCCAATCTCTGTCAGTCATGAAACTATCTATCAGTTTGTGTATTCCGCTGATGGTCGCCAAGAAGGGCTTTGGAAGTATCTGCCGGAACGTCGTGCCAAACGACGCCCACGCTATGCCAGACGCCGTCACGAGCGCCGCTTTCCGCCGGAACTGAGCATCTTACACTGCCCGGATATGGTCGCCAGGCGTAAGCAGTTTGGGCATTGGGAGTGCGACCTTATCCAGTTTCGCAAGAAATTTGGCAACGCCAATGTGACGTCTCTGGTTGAGCGGGTGAGCCGCTTCACGGTATTGCTACGTAACAATGATCGTCAATCAAGGCCGGTAATGGATGGGGTGATTAGGGCTCTCCAGCCCCTGCCCCAAATGGCCCGCCGATCGATTACGTTTGATCGTGGCACTGAGTTTACAGAGTGGTCTTATCTGCAAAACGGGATAGGGTCGCAAACATGGTTCTGTGATCCGCAGTCACCCTGGCAGAAAGGCACTGTTGAGAACACCAACAGACGTACAAGACGCTGGCTTCCCCGAGACCTTGATCCACTCACCCTCAGTGATAGAGACCTCGCATTCATCTGTCATCGGCTCAACAATACGCCTCGAAAATGCCTGGGGTACAAAACGCCTGCAGAAGTCTTTCGGCAGAAACTCTTCGCAAACAGACATCGTTATGTGTAAAATCAAAGGGCAGAAGTCGCGCTTCAGCATGACCTCACACACCATCAAAACTGATAACCACACGGCTCTGCAAGAGCCCGCACCGTTCCCTATTCACTAAAGCGAAAAGGGAACGGTGTCAGATCAAGTCGAAACTAATACACTTCATGTTCTTCCCCTTTGTTTTTTCAAAGGTGCAAAACATCAGGCTTACTGTCCAACGACTTATTCTTACCGGCTGTTCGATTTTGCTTTATCAGGACTCATACGCATATTTGTCTGGCTCCAGAAAACAGCTCAGACATCCTTGGTTCTAATAATATGCGGAGTTTCATCTCTATAAAAACGTAAGAATATGTCCTGAAATAATATTTTTCATTGCACATCTTGCGGAGGCAGTTTCTCAAGCATATAATGTGCAACAATAAATGGCATTCGAGCCCCGTCAATTCTCGTTTTACAATGAGAATGAGCGGGGTTTTTTCATTTTTCTGGGGGGAGAAAATGAAGCGCACCATCGAAATCGGCTTATTGCAATCAAAAAGCGGTAATTATGCTGCGATTTCGTGTGCCAGCCGTGCCGGTGTTTTGCAAGGCGTTGAAGAGGTCAATGCGGATACCAGCCTTGATGTTCATTTTCAGATCGTTGAGCGTGATCCCGAAGGCAAAGCAGACCGTTATGCACCGCTTTGTCGCGATATTTTGCAAAACTCTCAGGCTCGACACATCTTCGGCTGCGTCACTTCCGCCTCACGCAAAGAGGTCATTCCGGAACTGGAGCGCTTTGATGGCGTCCTGTGGTATCCGGTACCTTATGAAGGGTTCGAAGCCTCTGAACGTGTCGCCTATATGCATGCATGTCCCAACCAGCATCTGTTGCCTTTGCTGGAATGGGCACTGCCGAGTTTGGGCAAACGCGCTTATTTCGTCGGCTCTAATTATATCTGGGGCTGGGAACTGGCTCGCATTGCGCGTGAACATATCACTTATGCCGGTGGTTCTGTTCTCGGCGACCGTTATCTTGCAATAGGCGATACCGCGCTTGATCATATTATTCATGATATCGAGGCATTGAAGCCGGATTTCATTCTGAACTCCTTGGTTGGCGACAGCTCTTATGCTTTTCTGGAGAGGCTGGCCGCCTTGAAAACAGAGTCTCAGAGCGGAAATGCGCTGACGGTTTTGTCCTGCAACTTTACGGAATGCGAGATTGCAGCCGCCAAAGGTGCAGCCAGTGGCTTGATAGCTGCCGGTCCCTGGTTTGAACCAGCCAAGGTTCAGGGCGGTTCCTTCTTGGAAATGTCGCGGCAATCGGTCCATGAACTGGCAAATTTGTTGCATGGCCGTGCAGGTGCAGAAAAACTGTCTTTGTCCGAGTTGCTTTTAACCGCTATGCGCAACGGTTATCAGCCTAAACTCGACCCGACCAATTTACACGCCGCACAACCCGTCGTCATTGCGCGTCTTGAAGGTAATCATTTTACTGAAATCAGGCGCTTTCCGGCTCTGCGCGCAGACCCGTATCTGACCCATTATACACCGCGACCGTTGGGTAACAGCCTTCTGAAGCTGGTGTCCTGATGCGGATCAGAACAGAAAATCTCGGCGGTGCAACGGCATGGATTCTCCACCGCCCTCACCCGTCTGTGCAGGGGCTTATTCGTCAGCTGAGCGTTATCGGTTTGCAAGTACGTGAAGCATGGCCGGAATTACCGGCTGAATCCTTGAATGCCGATTTCATCTTTTATGATGCAGACACCGGACATGATGAGCAATTTCCGTGGCATGCCGGGCATTCACCTATGCCGATGATTGCCCTGATCGGTTCGGAAGTTCCGGGGCGTTTAAAATGGGCAATGGATATGGGCGCACATGCGCAATTGCTCAAGCCGGTCAGTGATAAAGGTGTTTATGCAGCTTTGCTGGTGGCACGCAGTAATTTTGATCAGGCCAAAGCATCTTCTGCCCTCATTGCTGATTTGGAACACCGCTTATCCGCCCGACAAACGATTGTGCAGGCCGTGATGATTTCCATGATGAAGGGCAAAACCGAAGCTGAAGCCTATGACCTGCTGCGGCAGGTCGCCATGGCGTGGCAGGTCACTATTGAAACTGCGGCTGAACGTATTGTCGCCAATCATTCACCAGAGAGGGGCGCCCAAAATGGCAGACGCATCGATCTCGCCTGAACCATTTGCAGCACCAAAGCGCGGCTCTTCCATCATGCGGCGTTTATTGCAGCGTAAGCTTGCTGTCGTTGGACTGCTGATCATTCTAATCTGTGTCGGCGGTGCGGTTTTTGCCCAGTGGCTTGCACCGTTTGATCCGAATGAACAGTTCTTTGAAGGTCTGACAATTGAAGGCGCGCCGATGCCGCCGGGTGAACAATTCTGGTTCGGCACCGATTTGCTTGGGCGCGATCTGTTTTCGCGTCTGCTTTATGGTGCGCAAACATCGCTGGTTATCGGCGTTGTCGCCAATGGCGCAGCCCTGCTGATCGGCACGCTGATTGGTGTCACTGCCGGTTATTTCCGTGGCATTACCGGTGCCGTTCTGATGCGCTTTACCGATCTGATGATGGCATTTCCCGCATTGCTGCTGGCAATCTGTCTGGCGGCGATTTTTTCACCATCCTTATGGATTGTGGCAATGGTGATTGCCTTTGTGAACTGGGTGCAGACCGCACGCGTTATCTTCACCCAGACCTCCTCACTGGCAGAACGTGATTATATTGCAGCTGAGAAAACACTGGGTGCTGGGCATGGCCGCATTCTGTTTCTGCATATTCTTCCACATCTGATCCCGACCCTGATTGTCTGGGGCACACTGGGTATCTCCACCACTGTGTTGCTGGAGGCGACATTGTCCTACTTAGGCGTTGGCGTGCAGCCGCCGACACCATCCTGGGGCAATATTATCTTCGAAAATCAGACCTATTTTCAGTCTGCACCATGGCTGGTGTTTATTCCGGGGGCAGCAATTTTGTTGCTGGCACTTGGCTTCAACCTCGTTGGTGATGCTCTTCGCGATATTCTTGATCCGACACAACAGGGGCGTGACTGATGTTTGCCTATATTTTACGCCGCCTGATCCAGTCCGCTTTGATCCTGATCGGCGTTTCGTTCATCACCTTTGTGCTGCTTTACGTGTTGCCTGCCGACCCCGTACGGCAGATTGCCGGACGCTCTGCCACAGCTGAAACCGTGGCGAGCATCCGGCAGCAGCTGGGGCTGGATCAGCCGTTTATCGTGCAATATGGCGATTATCTCTGGAACCTGATCAATGGCAATCTCGGCCGCTCCTACCTGCAGAAGACAGAAGTAACCGACCTTATACTCTCCCGCCTGCCCGCTACGTTGCAGCTGCTGGTCGCGGCAATTATCTGCGAATTGCTGATTGGTCTGCCGCTCGGGATTATTGCGGCGCTTAACCGTGGCAAGTTACTTGATAATGCATTGATGCTGACCAGTTTCATGACCGTTTCAGCACCGCAATTTGTGGTCGCGCTGTTGCTGTTGTTTATCTTCGCGGTCACGCTCGGCTGGTTTCCGATCGGCGGCTACGGCACCTTCTCGCACATTGTTCTGCCTGCCTTAACGCTCGGCATTCTTGGTTCCGGCTGGTATTCGCGCATTGTACGCTCATCAATGATTGATGTGTTGCGCGCGGATTTTATCCGCACTGCGCGCGCCAAAGGACTTGGCCGCAGCCGTGTGATTTTCGGCCATGCTTTGCCCAATGCTATTCTGCCGATCATCGCAATGATCGGTATCGATATCGGTATGTTTATGTCCGGTATTGTGGTGGTGGAAAGCGTCTTCGGCTGGCCCGGTATCGGGCAGCTTGCATGGCAAGCCATTCAGCGCGTGGATATCCCGATTATCATGGGCGTCACACTGGTCTCTGCCTGCGGCATTGTGCTGGGCAATCTCATCGCCGATCTGATCTCCCCGCTTATCGATCCGCGCATCAAGCTACGTTGAATACTTTACACAGGAGTGAGGCAATGAAGAAACTATTCCTTTCTACCGCTTTGGCGACTGCTCTGACGGGCTTAGTGGCACTGCAGACAGCGGTACCAGTCAATGCACAGGAGCCGAAGCACGGCGGCAATATGATCGTGACTTATAAGGACGATGTGGCGACACTTGATCCGGCGATCGGCTATGACTGGCAGAACTGGTCGATGATCAAATCGGTCTTTGACGGGTTGATGGATTATAAGCCGGGCACCACGGAACTGCGTCCGGGACTGGCCGAGAAATACGACATTTCCGAAGATGGCAAAACCTATACATTCACATTGCGCAAAGGCGTTAAATTTCACAACGGCCGCGAATTGACCGCGGATGATGTGGTCTATTCTCTGAACCGTGTTGTCAATCCGGCAACCCAGTCTCCGGGACAGGGCTTCTTCTCGATGATCGAAGGCTATGAAGATGCCGCCGCCGGTAAAGCCGCAGCGCTCTCCGGTGTCAGTGCAACAGATGCCAATACGGTTGTGATTAAACTCGCCCGTCCGGATGCAACTTTCCTGCATATTATGGCGCTGAATTTCTCTTTCATCGTGCCGAAAGAAGCCGTTGAAGCCGTAGGCGCAGACTTTGGTAAAAAACCTGTCGGCACCGGTGCCTTCAAACTGACTGAATGGACACTCGGCCAGCGTCTCGTTTTTGAAAAGAATGCTGATTACTGGATTGCCGGTGTGCCTTATCTCGACAGCTTCACCGTAGAAGTTGGTCAGGAGCCGGTTGTTGCCCTGCTGCGCGCGCAGAAAGGTGAGATTGATATTCCGGGTGACGGTATTCCGCCGGCAAAATTTGTCGAGGTGATGAAAGATCCGGAGCAGGCTAAAAATGTCGTTGAAGGCGGCCAGCTCCATACCGGCTATATCACCATGAATGTGACCAAGGCACCTTTTGACAAGGTAGAAGTGCGCCGCGCTGTCAATATGGCCATCAATAAAGACCGTATCATTCAGGTCATCAATGGTCGTGCCGTGCCTGCCACTCAGCCATTGCCGCCATCCATGCCGGGCTACACAAAAGATTATAAAGGCTATGCCTATGATCAGGAAGGTGCCAAGAAACTGCTGGCAGATGCAGGCTATGCAGATGGTTTCGAGACCGAACTTTATGTCATGAATACCGACCCGAACCCACGTATTGCGCAGGCTATTCAGCAGGATCTGAAAGCAATCGGCATTAAAGCCGGTATCAAATCCCTTGCACAGGCCAATGTGATCGAGGCCGGTGGCGCAGGCAATGCACCTATGGTCTGGTCCGGCGGCATGGCATGGATTGCCGATTTCCCTGATCCGGCCAATTTCTATGGCCCTATCCTTGGTTGCGGCGGTGCTGTGGAAGGCGGCTGGAACTGGTCGAAATACTGCAATGAAGACCTTGATAAAAAGGCCGCAGAAGCAGACTCCATCGTTGATCCGGCGAAAGCCGGTGAACGTCTGGCAAAATGGTCAGAAGTTTACACTAAAGTCATGGAAGATGCGCCTTGGGCACCGGTTTTTAACGAACAGCGCTTCACACTGAAATCAGCACGTATGGGCGGCGAAGACAGCCTGTATGTCGATCCGGTCTCTATTCCGGTGAATTACGATTACGTTTATATCAAGGAGTAAGCACGCATGTGCAAGCACTGCAATCACACGATCCATGCGCATCAGCATCACTTTGGCTGGGATAACAGCTTTGCACCTGCATTGACTGCCGCACCGGGTGAAACGATCCTGTTCCAGTGCCTTGATAGTTCAGGGGGCCAGCTTGGCCCCCGTTCTACCGTCGAGGATGTTAAAGCGCTGGATTTTGCAAAGATCAACCCTGTTTCCGGCCCGATCTTTGTAGACGGCGCCAAACCGGGTGATGTGCTGAAAGTTACCATTGAAAGCTTTACACCGCAGCTTCGCGAAGGTGCAGGCTTTGGCTGGACAGCGAATATTCCGGGCTTCGGGCTGCTGACGGATCAGTTCCCTGATCCTGCCTTGCAGGTCTGGAAGTTTGATGCCTCCAGCATGGAACCGGCTTTGTTTGGCAAACATGGTCGTGTGCCGCTCAAGCCTTTTGCAGGTACAATCGGCAATGCACTCGCGGAAAAAGGCCATCATTCGGTTGTTCCGCCACGTCGCGTCGGCGGTAATCTCGACATCCGCGATCTCGCTGCAGGCACCACCCTTTATCTGCCCGTTGAAGTGGAAGGAGCACTGTTCTCCGTCGGTGATACGCATGCTGCGCAGGGTGACGGTGAAGTTTGCGGTACCGCAATTGAAAGCCCGTTTGATGTGGTTCTGACACTTGATCTCATCAAAGATCAGCCGTTGAAAACCCCGCGTTTCACCACACCGGGACCGGTGACACGTCACCTTGATGCCAAAGGCTATGAAGTCACCACAGGTATCGGCCCTGATCTCTGGGCTGCGGCACGTGATGCGGTGGCAAACATGGTCGATCTTCTGGCCACCACACAGAAGATGAATCCGGTTGACGCCTATATGCTGCTTTCAACCTGCGGTGATCTGCGTATCTCGGAAATCGTGGATATGCCGAATGTTGTTGTAAGCTTCTACTTCCCGAGGGTTGTATTCGAATGAGTGCTGCATTGCTTTCTCCCGTTGTTGAGGTTCCGGCGGATGTCGTTCTGTCCGTCCGGAATTTACAGGTTTCCGCCCGTTCTGAGGACGGGTTGATACCGCTTGTGCAGGGGCTCAGCTTCGACTTGCGTCGTGGTGAGACACTGGCAATTGCGGGAGAAAGCGGTTCAGGCAAATCGATTACCTCGCTTGCCTGTATGGGGCTGTTACCGCAGCCTCAGGTGCGGGTGACCGGTGGTTCCATTCACTTTGGTGATGTGGAGCTGACCGGCCTTCCCGAGAAAAAAATGCAGGACATCCGCGGTGCCCGTATCGCCATGATTTTTCAGGAGCCGATGACAGCGCTCAATCCGGTGATGACAATCGGACGGCAGATGGTCGAGGCAATTCGTGCGCATGAGCCGCTTTCAGTCTCCCAAGCACGCGCCCGCGCATTGGAAGCCGTACGGGCTGTACGGCTGTCGCAGCCGGAAAAACGGTTGGAACAATATCCGCATGAATTATCCGGTGGTATGCGTCAGCGCGTAATGATTGCGATGGCCATCGCCCTGCGCCCTGCCCTGCTGATTGCGGATGAACCGACAACCGCACTTGATGTGACTGTGCAGCGCGAAGTGCTGGATTTGTTGCGCGATTTGCAAAAGGAACTGGGCACTGCCGTTATTCTGATTACCCATGATATGGGCGTTGTCGCTGAAATGGCCGACCGCGTTATTGTCATGCGCAAGGGACAGATGGTGGAAACGGCGACAACGGTAGATCTGTTTGACGCACCACAGGAACAATATACCAAAGATCTGCTGGCGGCCGTGCCGCGCATCGGCACCGGTGCCAAGCGCCCCCTGCATGACAATCGCGAAGTGCTGGTGCGCTACGATGATGTATCTGTAAAATTTGCCATCCGGCAAGGCCTGCTGGGGCGAGTTGCTGCCAATGTCCATGCCGTTGAGCATGTCTCGCTGGATATTTATCGGGGAGAAACTTTGTCGCTGGTCGGTGAGTCCGGTTGCGGGAAATCCACTATCGCGAAAGCTCTGGTGGGATTGGTGCAGCATAGCGGCCGCATTGAGGTTGCCGGACAGGCTCTGGGCGATCTGGATCATAAAGGCCGTAAGGCAATACGCCGTGAATTACAGATCGTGTTTCAGGATCCGATGGCGGCACTTGATGCACGCATGACTATTGGCGAACTTATTCGTGAGCCATTGGTTATTCACGGTATTGGCACGCCTGCGGAACAAAAAGCACGTGTCTGCGAGTTGCTGGAGCGGGTGGAGCTGTCTGCCGCAGTTTATGACCGCTATCCGCATCAGTTCTCCGGTGGCCAGCGCCAGCGTATTTGTATTGCCCGCGCTCTGGCACTCAAACCAAAACTGATCGTCTGCGATGAAAGCGTTGCGGCACTTGATGTTTCAATTCAGGCTAAAGTGCTGGAATTGCTGCGTGACCTGCAAAAAGAAACCGGCGTCACCTATCTGTTTATCAGCCACGATATGGCCGTGGTCGAAAATATTTCCGATAGGGTGGCGGTGATGTATCTGGGACAAATCGTGGAAATGGGAACGCGCGCGCAGCTGTTCAGTAATCCGCAGCATGCCTATACCAAGCGTTTGCTCGCTGCAGTGCCGGTGCCTGATCCGCGCCGCGAACGTGGTGAGGTCTCACGCCTGACCGGAGATATTCCAAGCCCCGTCTGGAAGGCAGGACAACAGCCGGAACGGGTTCAGCTGGTGGATATCGGCGGCGGGCATCTTGTTGCCCGCTAAAATCTTGTTTTGCAGTCTATGCTATGATGATGGCCGGAACTTTGTCCGGTAGGATTCAACCTGCCCGACAATAAAGTCTTTGATTGAGCGGGTGCGTGAAGGATAACGCGGATTTTCGTGTGTTACGATCCAGTATGACCGTACGAAACTAATATCTCCGGTCAGCAATCGCACCAGTTCAGGATGATTATCGGCAATAAAACACGGCAGCAAGGCTACGCCCAATCCCTGACAGGTTGCATCTACCTGTGTCAGAATATTCGAAACCTGCAAATCTGCATCACGGTGGGGCAGATAATCGCGCAAATAATCATGTGCCGGTGTCGGCAGATAATCGGGAATATAGCCAATGACAAAATGGCGGTCGATATCTGATGGCGCTGCGATATTATCATGCGATTGCAGATAGCTGCTGCTGCAATATAAACCATATTCATAATCGCATAATTTACGTGAGACCAGAGGCCCGAGCGTCGGACGCTCCATCATAATCGCAATATCTGCCTCACGTTTGGTCAGGCTCAGAATAGAAGGATTTGCGATCAGTTCAATACGAACTGCGGCCAGTTCTGCTGGCAGATGGTTTAGCCTGCGCACGAAAAAACTTGAGGAAAACCCCTCCGGCATGGTCAGGCGAATAGGTCCGGCAAGGGCATTTACTTCTGCTGAAACATCCGTGCGGATACGAATAACCGCACTTTCCATTTGCTGAACTTCCGCTGCAAGCTTTTGACCCGCTTCGGTAATTTTATAACCCGTCGGAGAGCGCTCAAACAACAACACCCGCAGATTGGCCTCCAGAGAGGTTATACGGCGGCTCAGTGTTGAATGATCCAGTCCCAACCGGCGTGCAGCGACAGTCAGCCGTCCCATACGGGCAACGGCCAGAAAAGCCCGCAGATCGTCCCAATCGAGTTCAGAGGTATGGGAATTTTCGCACATCTGCTTTGTTTATCTGCGAATTTACAACAATGCAAATGAGTTTGTAATTTTACGTCTGTGTCTGACTGGTCTGTGGAGGGAGCAGCCGGACAACATAGTAAGCAAGTCTCTGGGAGCTATCACATGTCAATGTTTGACAAACTCCGCGCGCTCGATGCCGCAGGAAAATCCGTGCGCGTCGGTATTATCGGTGCAGGCAAATTCGGCTCAATGTATCTGTCGCAAGTCAACCGTACACCGGGTGTGCATCTGGTTGGTGTGTCCGATCTTAATATTCCGAATGCCTATGCATCGCTGCGCCGTGTCGGCTGGGCAAACGAGCAATTCTCCGCCAAATCTTTTGAGGAAGCCTATAAAGCCGGTTCGACTTTTGTGACCGATAATGCCGCAGACATGATTGCGAGCCCTTTCATTGACGTGATTATTGATGCAACCGGTCATCCGGCTGCCGGTGTGCGCCATGTTTTGCTGGCTTGCGAACATCGCAAACATATTGTGATGGTTAATGTTGAAGCTGATGTGCTTGCAGGTCCGTTGCTGGCGAAAAAAGCAGAAGAAGCCGGTATTATCTACTCCATGGCAGCCGGTGACCAACCATCGCTGATCGCCGAGCTTTGTGATTGGGCACGTTGCACCGGTTTTGATGTGGTCTGCGCCGGTAAAGGCACCAAATACCTACCGGTTTATCACAAATCGACACCTGAAACTGTTTGGGGACATTATGGTTTTTCACCGGAACAAGTAGCCGGCGGTGATTTCAACCCGAAAATGTTTAACTCGTTCCTCGATGGCACCAAGTCAGCTCTGGAAATGGCAGCCGTTGCCAATGGTTGTGAATTATTGCCGCCTGACGACGGTTTGCTGTTTCCGGCCTGTGGCGCGGATGATCTCCAGACGGTTCTACGCCCTGAGGAATATGGCGGTATTCTTAAACGTCGTGGCACGGTGGAAGTTGTGTCCTCCGTTGAGCGTGACGGTCGTCCGGTGTTCCGCGATCTGCGCTGGGGCGTTTATGTGGTGATTGAAGGGGAAACCCAGTATGTCCGTGATTGTTTCAAACAATACGGTCTTCTGACGGATTCGACCGGTCGCTTTGCCGCAACCTATAAACCTTATCACCTGATCGGATTGGAACTGGGTGTTTCCGTCGCTTCCATTGCTACTCGTCAGGAACCGACCGGCCGCACCAAAGGCTGGAGTGCTGATGTTGTCGCTGTTGCAAAACGTGGGCTGCAAGCCGGTGAAATGCTGGATGGTGAAGGTGGTTACACCGTTTACGGCAAGGTGATACCGGCCGCAACATCGTCCAGACTGGATGCCGTTCCGATTGGTCTTGCCCACGGGATGAAGCTGAAAAACAACATCGCCGATGGTCAGGTCGTCTGCTGGTCAGATGTTGAGTATGACGCGAATGACGTCACCATCCGCTTGCGCAAAGAAATGGAAAAACAGTTTCTTGCCACGGTCTGACCGCGCGAAACAGATAGAATGCCCTGCCCTGTACCGGAGGAGGTGACAGGACAAGTGGCTCAATAAAAGAACCAGAGGATATCAAAATGTCTGCTGAGATTTTAGGCGTAAAGCTCAATAATGGTACCCGTATAACCCATGGCAGCGGTGCGAATGTAAAGGTTCCGCTTGAAGGTTTTCCGGTCACCATGCATGAGCTTTACACTGGTCATGATGATGGTGAAAAACTGTCATTCGAGGGGCAGTTTGGTTTTATCGAATTCCACACCGATTGCCGTTTGCCGCGTCATATCCATATGATCCGCGATACAGAATCCGGCGAATTGAAAATGCTGCCGGAGCGTATTCTCGTTCTGAACGGCGTGGGTATTACCGAATTATGCGGCGAATATTTTGTCGTGGCACCCGGTAGCCTTGTCGATATTCCGGTCGGCGTTCCGCATACATGGAATGCCTGTCCTGCCGGTGTGAAACTACCGGACGGCACCGTGTCTGATGGTCGTTTTACGATGGTTTATAATTATTCGGAGCAAACAAGTTTCTTTCCGACCGAACAAACCGAGCTGCTTACCGAAGCAGATGAGTATGTTGCTCATGAAGGGGACTTGCAATCAATCCGTTTTCCGGTCTTGTCAAAAGAAGACGTCGTCAGCACGGCAAAACTCGTCTGGAACAAAGACCTGCGGGAAGATCTTGAACTAGCCTGACCAAATTCTGACCGCCGGTTCTGAACCGGCGGTTTGCCATCATGTATGAACATATTTCAGGGGAGGAAGAAATGAGTTCAGCACATACAGAAAGCCGCGGGCTGATGAGCTCGCTTGGCCATATTTTAAATAAAATTCCAGGCGCATTGATGATTGTGCCGCTGTTTTTAGGCGCAACAATCAATACTTTCTGGCCGGAAGTGCTGAATGTCGGCAGCTTTACCACTGCGCTTTTCCGTGATGGTACAGGTGCATTGCTTGGCCTGTTCTTTTTCTGCATGGGCGCACAAATCGATTTTCGCCAGACATCTGCTACATTGCAAAAAGGCGCCGCCATTTTGCTCGGCAAAGCTTTTATTGGTGGCTCCATCGGGCTTCTTGTGGCCTTTTATGCGCCAAGCGGTACATTGTGGGGACTGACACCGCTGGCCATTATTGCCGGTATGACCAACTCGAACTCAGCGCTTTATGTGGCTCTGACCAAGCAGTTCGGTAATGCTTCAGACCGTGGTGCGGTTTCTGTGATTTCGCTCAATGACGGCCCGTTCATTACTCTGCTGATCCTTGGCACCGCCGGTCTGGCCGCTTTTCCTATGGAAATGCTTATCGGTTGTCTGCTGCCACTGCTCATCGGCTTTGTCGTCGGGAATTTCTCTTCAGAAGCCCGTAAATTTTTGGCATCGGGTGAAAGCCTGCTCATTCCGTTTCTTGGCTTTGTGGTCGGGCGTGGCATTGATTTCTCAATGCTGCTGCAAGCCGGCATGCAGGGTGTCTTGCTTGGTATCGCCACCGTTATCTGCTCAGGCCTGTTCGCCATGCTGTTTCTGCAGATTATGTATGTTATTACCCGCCGCCCTCATGCCACCCGCAATCTGATTTCCGGTGCTGCGGAATCTACCGTGGCCGGCAATGCCGTTGCCACACCGGCTGCAGTTGCTCTGCTTGATCCGAGCTATAAGGCGATTGAAGCCATCTCGACGTCGCAGGTTGCCGCAGCAACGATCACCACCGCCTTGCTCGTGCCGTTTCTGGTCGTGGCTATTTCTCGCTGGCAATATGCCCGCGGCATCTCGCCGGAAGCGGAAGAACATTGGATCAATACCGGCAGCGTAGAAGGTGCTCCCGTTCCAAAACGGGCTCAACCGGCCCGTGCCTGACGCTGCAATCCGGTGCGGAGCACATTTCTCCGCACCGGACACTTTAACATTTCGGAGGATTATTTCATGACCACCAATCGTTTTATCGGCACAGACCGTCTCTACCGCAATTACATCGATGGCACATTTATCGACAGCACAAAGGACAAAATCGATGTGATCAATCCGGCAACAGGCGCTGTCATTGCCCGTGTACCGGAATCCGACAGTGCGGAAGTTGACCTTGCAGTCGCCGCAGCCGGTACTGCACAGGCGGATTGGGAGCGCCGTCCGGCCATTGAGCGTGCCGGATATCTGCGTAAAATCTCTGCGAAAATCCGCGAACATCGTCTTGCCCTTGCCGATATTCTGGTCAAGGAACAAGGCAAAGTGCAGGGACTGGCGCAGGTGGAAGTTGATTTCACCGCAGATTATATCGACTATATGGCCGAATGGGCACGCCGCATTGAAGGCGAGGTTCTCACATCAGATCGTCCGAATGAGACCATGCTGCTGCTGCGTAAACCGGTTGGTGTTGTGGCCGGTATTCTGCCGTGGAATTTTCCGTTCTTTCTGATTGCGCGCAAACTGGCGCCGGCATTGGTGACCGGCAATACGATTGTCATCAAACCAAGCGAAGAAACACCTGTTAATGCTTATATTTTTGCAGAACTGGTTGCAGAAACCGATCTGCCAAAGGGCGTTTTCAACCTGATCGGCGGACGTGGCCGTGTGACAGGCGAGGCATTGGCTGCCCATCCGGGTGTTGATCTCATAACCTTCACCGGATCGGTTGGCACCGGCTCGCATATCATGCAGCTGGCTGGCAAAAACCTGACCCGCGTTAATCTGGAGCTTGGCGGTAAGGCACCGGCTATCGTGCTAAAAGACGCCGATCTTGATCTCGCTGCACAGGCAATTTTTGACTCGCGCGTTATCAATACCGGTCAGGTGTGCAACTGTGCCGAACGTGTCTATGTCGAACAAGATGTGCATGATGCACTTGTTGCGAAACTGAAAGCTCTGTTTGAGAGCACCCGTTATGGTGATCCGTCTGTTGAGAGTGATCTGCATATGGGCCCTCTGGTTAATCAGGCCGGTCTCGACAAAGTAGCAGAAGCCGTTGAATTGGCAAAAACACAAGGTGCAAAAGTAGTAACAGGCGGCAAAATTGCAGATCGCGGTCAGGGTTATCACTACGAGCCAACCCTGCTCACCGGCGCTACAGCACAGATGGATATTATGCGCCGCGAGACTTTCGGACCTGTGCTGCCGGTTCAGTCCGTCAGCGGTCTCGATGAAGCCATTGCGCTGGCCAATGACTCCGATTACGGTTTGACATCATCGGTTTATACCCGTGATCTTAATGCGGCACTGAAGGCTGCACGCGAACTGAAATTCGGCGAAACTTATATTAATCGCGAGAATTTCGAAGCGATGCAGGGTTTCCACGCCGGTCGTCGCAAATCCGGTATCGGCGGTGCTGACGGCAAGCATGGTCTCTATGAATTCATGGAAACGCAAGTCGTCTATATCAAAGGCGAATAATCTCTGAAAACCCTTCCGGGCGCCTCTCTTTTCATGTGGCGTCCGGTCTGTACTTAAGTAAGGGCAGCGCTATGCGATTAACCGATTGCCATAATTTTCACGACTTCAGACGTCTGGCGCAGAAACGACTGCCGCAACCTATTTTCAATTATATTGATGGTGGCGCAGATGATGAGGTCACATTACGCCGCAATAGCGCAGCTTTTGAAACCTGTGATCTGGTGCCCAATATTCTGCGCGGCGTGGATGATGTTGATCTGTCCGTTGAGACCATGGGCGTAAAACTGGACTTACCGGTTTATCTCTCACCGACGGCATTACAGCGCTTATTCCATCATCAAGGCGAGCGCGCTACAGCCGCCGCCGCAGAAAAATTCGGCACTATGTTCGGCTGTTCTTCACTCGGTACTGTGTCGATGGAAGAATTGGCAAAAAAACATAAAACCCCGCAGGTCTATCAGTTCTATTTTCATAAAGACCGCGGCCTCAACCGCGCGATGATGCAGAAAGCACGGGAAAGCGGTATCAAAGTGATGATGCTCACCGTGGACAGTATTACCGGTGGTAATCGTGAGCGTGATCTGCGAACCGGTTTTTCCATTCCGTTTCGGTTATCGCTCAAAGGTATGCTGCAATTTGCGGCCAAGCCTGCATGGGGGATCAATTATCTGACCCATGAGAAATTCAGCCTGCCGCAGCTTGATGCCCATATTGATATGAAGGGTGATACGGTCACAATCGGGCGTTATTTTACCGAGATGCTTGATCCGTCGATGAATTGGGATGATGTGGCCCAGATGCAGGAAGAATGGGGCGGCACATTCTGTCTTAAGGGTGTGATGAGCGCTGCAGATGCCCGAAAAGCAGCCGAAATCGACTGTAAAGGTATTGTTTTGTCCAATCATGGCGGACGGCAGCTGGACGGTTCCCGCAGTGGCTTTGATCAGCTTGATGAAGTTATTCAGCATGTCGGCAATGATATTGATGTGATGATTGACGGTGGTATCCAGCGCGGCAGCCATGTTCTCAAGGCACTGTCTCTTGGGGCTAAGGCGGTCGGTCTCGGGCGGTTTTATCTTTATGCTCTGGCCGCTGCGGGACAGCCCGGTATTGAGCGGGCATTGTCCCAACTCAAAGCAGAATTACTGCGGGATATGCGCCTGATGGGGGCACGGAAAATTTCTGATCTGACCCGCGATAATCTTCGTTTCCGCTAACTTATAAATATCAAAAGCCGGAGTTTTTATGCGTTTTTCCGCCAATCTCGGATTTTTGTGGAATGATTTGCCTTTGCCAGAGGCAGTCCGCCAGGCCAAAGCCGCAGGTTTTGATGCTGTAGAATGTCATTGGCCTTATAATACGCCTGCCGAAGACGTTGCCAAGGCTCTGACCGATACAGGTCTGACCATGCTAGGTTTAAATACCAGACGAGGTGCTGCCGGTGAAAATGGTTTGCTCGCTCTGCCTGATCGTGTGCAGGATGCTCGTGCGGCTATAGATGAAGCCATTGCCTATGCGGTTAAAATCAAAACACCATCGGTGCATGTCATGGCAGGGAATACGAGCGGAGATGAGGCTCATAAGACCTATCTGGAAAATCTCCGCTATGCCTGCCTCAAAGCCCGCCCCCACCAGATCACTATTCTGATTGAGCCACTTAATCCTTATGATGCTCCGGGATACTTTCTCAAGTGTGCAAAGCAGGCAGAAGCGATTATCCGTGAGCTCAATTTGCCGGAACTACGCCTGATGTTTGATGTCTATCATCAGCAAATTACGGGCGGTGATATTTGCTGCAATTTCAAAAAATTGCTGCCTATCATCGGCCATGTGCAAATTGCTTCAGTACCGGAACGCAGCCGTCCGGACACAGGTGAAATCAACTATCGTTTTATTCTTTCTTATATGCGGGATCTCGGCTGGCAGCGACCGGTCGGAGCAGAATACCGTCCGACCGGTACGACAGAAGACAGTCTTGGCTGGCTTAAACCTTATCAAAATGAGTTGTAATTTACGCTTTAAAATTCAACCGTAACTTACTGTTTTGCTGTCTCTTGTTCCGGCAATACCACATGGATTGCGTCGGTATTATCATTTTCAATTGCACCCTGTATCATCTCATCCGTGACGCGCAATTCCGCACCGATTGGTGAGTAAGGCGTTGCCGGAGCAAAAGGCGCGGCCGGTGTGGACTCCGGTCGTGCACCACGTCTCCAGATGAAAAAGCCAACCATCAGAATATTGAGGACACTCAATGCCCAGAACAGCCCGACGGGGCCCATCACAGCCATAACCGGAGAAATAATCAGCGGACTGATGGCAGAGCCCAGAGAGTTGATCAGCAACAAACCCTGAATCATCCGCACGAGCGCATCTGCCGAAGTGCTGTCCGCTGCAAAACTGACCGCAACCGGATAGATCGCAAAAATAGCGCCGCCCAGAAGAAAGAACACCACAATCAAAAATGGTGATGACTGCGGCAGTGTAATAACAAAAGCAGACAGCAGAACACAGGCAATCCCGATCGTAATCAAGACAATTCGGCGATCCTGACGGTCAGACCAACGGCCAACCGGATATTGCAGAACCATGGCACCCAGAATAACACTGGCCATCATTGTACCCACTTCGCTGATATCGCGTCCGGTACGCTGAAGATACAGCGGCAACAATGCGTAAATAGCAGCAATAGCAATACCTGAGCCAAAACAGCCAATCACGCCACTCGGTGTCATGCGTAGCAAATCCAAGGGCTTCAGCGCTTCAACCCGCTCTACCACAGGTGTAACTTTAGGCAGGATCACAATCGGCAGAACAGACAGGGATGCCAGAATAGCCGCAGCCATATAAGGCGCGCCCTCACCCCATGCATCCACGGTACCAAGCGCTATCTGCCCAAGCATACCGGAGCCATAGAGCGCGATCATATAGAGTGCCAGAATACGTCCGCGCATCTTTTGATCTGATGCCAGCAACAGCCAGCTTTCGATAACCAGAAAGACCCCGATCGCTGCCCAGCCATAGAGCAGACGCAATGCAAACCAGAACCAGACATCGAAATACATGCCTTGCAGCAACACGCTCACCGTTATCAGTGAAGCAAAGCTGCTATAAGCCCGGATATGTCCGATACGGGCGATTAACCGGTCATGGAAAACAGCGCCAAGTGTGAGACCAATAAAATAGGCCGAAGAAACCAGACCGATAACGGTTTCTGAAGCACCTGCTGTATCCAGCCGCAAAGTTGTCAGCGACGACAGAAAACCGTTGCCGATACTGACGATAAACAATCCGAGCAGCGGAGCGAGTATCATTGCAATAACTTGCGCAGACATGGGAACCTCAAAGCAAGCACACACCCGAAACCGATACAAGGCACCCGCATTTTTAACGGTCAGTGCGGCCTGTCGCTCCCGGGAGAAATCAAGTTACAATTTTTCAAATAAACGCGGTGCTTTGCTAATAAACCGGATATATGCGGGGAATTAATCAGCGCACAATAAAAATGGCTCAGTAAAGTCGGACCGAGTAATGGTGAACCAGAAGTATGATTCTGGCGTGGCTTATAAACCTTACATTTTGAATTTCAAGCACTGCTTTTATGCCCGCTCATTATGAAAGATTTGCGACATCAAGCTTGCAATAAAAACTCAAAATGAAACAAGGTTTTGTACTGAATTGCATGGTTTTTCCGTTGCGAGCCATAGCCTCAGATATGTCGCAATAAAAAATACCCTTCTCAACAGGGATGCGTTGAAAAGGGCGAAATTTAAAAAATGAAAAAGGCCTGTTGTCAGTCCTGTTCAACAAACTGCAAATGTGTTTCCGGCGTGGCCAGTGCCAGAAACTCCAGCAGATCCTCCTTGGATAAAGCAGCGCAGCCTGCTGTCGGCGTATATTCAGGACGGGCAATATGGAGGAAAATAGCACTGCCTGCGCCTGACACGACGGGGTCGTCGTTGTGCCCGAGCACAACAACAACATCATAGACATCAGCATCCATCCACATCTTCTCATGGCTGGCAGCGAATGGCAGTTTGACGAGCTTGTTATATTCAGGATCAGAAGGTGCATCGCACCATCCCATATCCTCGGCAATGATCGTGGATTTCAGGTGGCTGACCGGCTTTTCTGTACGGTCTGCACGATAGAACAACTGACGCAGCGGCCAGCGACCGGCAGGGCTTTTACCGCTGCCTTCACAACTGTCTGAACGGATACCATTCGGACCGACTGCACAACGCCATTTTTTGTCACCAAATTCGGCCTGATAAACATTATCGCCTATGTGTTTAACCACCAGATCCACAGTCTTTTCCTCTTAACAAGAACAGGGTTATATTTGCGCTATACTTGTAGCGGCAGAGGGAAGTAATACGCAACCATTTACCCTGAAAATGGTTGCGATATGATCAATTGCAATGTGCTGACATTTTCAGGAGCCGCGTGAACGGCTCCTGAAAGATTTCTAATTCGATATTTAAAATGAATAGTTAAACTTACCGTTCAGGTCATGCCTGCGATCGTCTGAGGATAAACGAAGGCCATAGCCCAGCCCAAAAGTATAGTTTTCTTTTTTAAAATCGACACCCAGACGGCCTTCAAAAGCAGAGCGCCCGATGATGCGATTATTTGACATATATTGAGCCGATACGCCCGCCATATTGACTTGATTTTGCAAATTAATATCACCGATAGAGGCAACATAAGCCAGATCAAGCATAGGGGATATATCAACATTATTCTGCATTTTAAAGATTTTGGAAAGCGTTATGCCTACCGGAATTTGCCAAAATTGTTGAGAGCTTTGCTGCGTGCTGAACACGATGCCTTTGTTGTTTTTTGTATCAAATCCTGATGTTTTTAAATCAATATAGCGTGCGCCAATATGCGGAATAAAATCCATCCAGCTTGTGTTTATCTTGTATTCTGCACGCGCACCCACACTGAACATACGCGTACGGACATTGGCCTCCAAGTCGGAAAATTCGAGTTCTGAAGGGACAGACTGGGTTACATCATGGCGAATTTTAGAATAGCTTAAATCGGCAATTAAATTGATTTTATCCGAGTTCCAGCCACCATAAATGGAACCGCCCCAGTAATTAAACTTATTCCGGGTAGGAGAGCCATTAAATCGGGCATTACTATTACCTTCACCGAAATTACCTGCGGCACCAAAATGAACATCGCCGCCATAAAATCTTTCTTGAAAAGTGTAATCACTACCGATCATAAGGCCAACATAATCAGTTTTTACTTTGCCATTAATACTTCCAAAATCAAAAGAATTCGTAATTCTCTCGCCGTATAGAGGGTTCAGCCAGATGTCTATTCCGGTGCTATTTAAACTATTATCGGGTTGATTTATATTATGAGACATTGAGAGACGGCGCTGAACCAAATCAGCTGACGCTAAACCTATGCTGACACTTGTCTGATGGGCACCCGCAACGGAAGCTATGTTTAAGGCAGATTCAACTGCACGGGCACCTAACATATCATCATCGGTGTACCGGATATCAAATGCACGGGAAATGAAACTTTGCCCCTGATTAGCTGATGATGTGTTTACCCCTGTGTTCTCCACCATGTTTTTTAAGAACGCTGATGTTGATGTGCTGATGCCCGGTAATGTTGCTTGCGTATTTGCTGCAACAATATCTACCTTGGTAATATTATCTCTTGTGTTTACTATTTGATCTAGCAGGCGACTACTATTAGTATACATGCCTTTATTATCATTTTGGCCAGCCATAGCTGATTGAATAGATATGAAATTATCCGACGCCTTAAGATTATCATCAGAAACTATTAAGAATTGTGCCTGCTCTTTGATCGTGCCTGTTCCTAAATTTAAAGCGGCTGCGCCGTTATCTACAAATGGCTTTGCTTCAATGATTGTTAGTGAATTGCTTGCAAGCTGATTGTTACGAGCGTCACTGCCAATGCTCCACTGCAGATCGGGTGAAGATAAATTGACGGTTTTTCCATTCGAAGCAAAAAGAGTTCCGCTATACGGAGACCCTCTTCGTTTCTCCAAATAATTTTGTCCATTTTGCCATCGATGCCATTCGGGATCAGTCGTGCCGACAATCAACGAAGCTCTGCTTTGACCAAATACTTCTACAACACCATGATGTGCATTAAAATTATCAGTCGCTACGATTCCGCCATTGACCTTCAGTGAGCCACGACTAGTCGTATTGGCTGACTGATTGCCGACGCTGATCGTATTGCTGACAAATCTTCCCGCAGTCTGTGTGAAAAAGCCTTCACCGGCTCTGGCCGCCAGCGGATTGGTTTCTCCTGCAGCTTGTTGTCCATGGGCGGCTCCGCCAATCTGCAAAGACTGAGCAAAGAAGTTGCCCCCATTGTTGGTGATTTCGCCCTTACCACCGTTCCCTGCACTAAAAGCCATGCCCGCTTGATTAATCAGGCCTGCTTTATTGCCTCCGGCGCCGCCAAGAACGATATTTGCGGCTAACTGCCCACCTCCGTTTTCAAAAACTGCAATGCCGTCTCCGCCATTTCCCGCACTTCCTCCGTTGCCTCCATTGCCTGTAACACCAGGCAGGGCACGGGTGCCTCCATCTCCTGCATCACCGCCATTGCCGCCTAGAACAAGATCTCCGGTATTTTCAATAATACTATTCTTAAAGACTAATTTGCCTTCTCCACCGCTGGAGCCGTTACCTCCATTGCCGCCGGTCAGAGCATTATTAGTGTTGCCACCATCTCCGCCATTGCCCCCCTTCCCGCCCAGTATAATGCCTGAGCGTATTTTCAATTGGCTTTGCTCAATCGTTAGTAGTCCGGTGCCGGCTGTACCGGCATTTCCACCATTGCCGCCACTTCCGCCATTGCCGCCGGTTCCGGCCACAGCTGTTGTCCCGGCTGCATTAGAAAGTGCAGTTCCATTCAGGCCGGTTGCGCCTGTATCTCCGCCTCTGCCACCGTTACCACCCGTCATTCCTAAAACGAGTTTCTCAGCAATAAGGGTACTGTTTTGCATCTCTATGATGCCATTTCCGGCATTTCCGCCATTAGCTCCAGCTCCGCCATTCCCTCCGGTACCGGCATTGCCGCCTGAGCCGCCAAACGCAAATGCGCCCGAAATAGGGGTAGTGCTATCAAGCCCTGTATTGCCACCATTTCCTCCATTGGCACCATTGCCGCCATCCGAGCCATTACCGGCTGCTTCCCCTAGTATAACTGCATCTTTTACTGTCAGTGATGTATCTTTAAGAATGAGGCTTCCTGTGCCGCCATCACCGCCGCGCCCACCATTGCCGCCATTTCCACCATTTCTAGCGTCACCGCCATTGCCACCATTGCCGCCGAGCGCTCCTGCACCGCCGCTGCCTGCGATACCTCCTGCGCCACCACTGCCTCCTGTGCCGCCAATGCCGCCGGTTCCGCCTACGCCGCCATTGCCCCCGGCGCCACCAACCCCACCTGCACCGCCAGCGCCGCCATTACTGCCACCTACACCGCCTGCACCTCCGCTGCCACCTCCGCCGCCAGCGCCTGCACCGCCACTGCCACCATTGCCGCCGGCACCAATAGAGCCGTTTTCACCATTCAGTCCGGCTGTGCCCGTTGTACCGCCTTCCGCACCATTGCCCCCGATGCCGCCATCTCCGCCTTGTCTTCCGTTCGTCGCATTGGTTGCATTGCCCCCCCTGCCGCCTAATCTCACAGTTTTCGCTGTAAAATTCCCCTCAGTAATGACAACTGTACCTTGTCCTGCGCTTGCACCGGCACCACCATTGCCGCCGGTTGCTCCGGCTGCACCAAGCGCACCATTGCCACCATTCGAACCCAAGCCACCAGCACCACCGATGCCACCGGCACCACCCGCGCCGCCAACGCCACCAGTTCCGCCAATGCCGCCGGTTCCCCCGGCTATTCCGGGAGAGCCTGCACCGCCGCCACCAGCTCCTGGAATGGCATTTCCGCCTGTGCCTCCTGTACCACCAGTTCCACCATTGCCGCCATTACCCCCGTTTCCACCATTGCCGCCATCTCCGCCAGCGCCGCCATTGCCGCCCCGCCCACCGGCAGCGCCAGCGGAAGCTTGTCCGACTATGCCGCCATTGCCGCCTTGTCCGCCAATGACGACGTTACCAAGATCGGCATTGCCGCCACGGATTGTTAATTGTCCTGCACCGCCTGTCCTGCCATCGGCGCCGTCCCCGCCTTTGCCTCCGCTGGAGCCTGAACTACCATTGCCACCAATACTGGCATCTCCTCCTGCTGATCCGGCACCGCCGGCACCACCAGCCGCACCGGTTCCGCCCGTTCCGCCTGGTCCGCCAGTATTTCCATTTGCGGCGCCACCATTGCCCGCATCATTTGGTAACGGGCCAGAGGCAGAGCTCGTATTTCCAAACCCTCTTTCTCCGGCCTGGCCCGGAGCGCCTATGTTCCCATTGCTGCCTGCTCCTCCTGCTCCCCCGCCTGTTCCGCCGGTTCCGCCTACGCCACCAGTTCCGCCAGTGCCTCCTATCCCGCCATTACCGCCAAAGCTTCCTGTTCCTCCCTTGTTACCATCGCCGCCCTTTCCGGACAGGCCGGCTGTTCCGCCATCCCCGCCGGAGCCGCCATCCCCGCCATTGCCGCCAATGGTAAGATTGTAGGACCCGTTAAGTTGTGTTTCCGTTTTTTGATCGGGTACGCCATTGGGACCGCTGCCATTCACGGCGCCGTCGTTCACGCCTCCGACATTGGGGCCATTTCTGCCATTTGCAGCTGTGGCGGGCTTGGCGTGGCCAAAGGAGGCATCACGCCCCTGACTGCCTTGATCGCCGTCATGTCCGCCATTACCTCTGTCGCCGGCCAATCCGGATCCGCCGATACCCCCGTTTGTTCCAACGACGATTTCTGATGTTGCCTGAGCGGCAGGCAGATTTAAAAGGCCAACAAAATTAATTATAGCCAGAGAGCTGCAGAGGCGAATGGTGTTTTTTTTAATTAAACCCGCATGAAATGAGTGTATATTTTTCATAAAGCAATCCGATCATATTATATTTTAATATTAATTTGTCATTCAAATTTAATTGTAATATTGATTTGGTTGAGTGATTTTAATGAAAATAATACTTTAGATTTATTTCATTTCAATATTGTAAGACTTACTTTCAGATATTTCTTATGATGCTGATGATTATTAATAATGATTGAAGCGTTTTGAACACATGTGCTTTAAAAATTACTATGATTTTATAATATAAAGAAAATTACGATAAATAATTGATCTGTGTATTGTGCTTTTATCAGCTTTCCCAGAAGCCTGCTCTGCCGGCCGGATACTGGCCTCTACATTTGCGGGTTCTGATGCGGAAAATGCCACTCGCGTAAAGAGCGTCTCCTCAAAAACAGTTGGCTCGGTGACAGGACGGCAGTCCTGAAACAAAACGCTGTTGAGACGCAGCTCCCTAATCTATAAGCTTTTAATCAATTCATCATAAGCCGATACACTTTGTCCGTGTAAAAAGTCCCATATGAAAGCCTGACGCATGAATTCGACCCCTCGCCAGTTTGATATGTTTGAGAGCCAACAGGAGCCTGTAGTTCAAGCCCCTGCTCCTGCAGCTCATAAGTCCAAACAAAAACCGGAAAACGAAGAAGCACTGGCGCAGCAGTTAGAAAAGACTGGCAATTTTCGGATATTGCGCAGACTAATCCCCCGACCGGTTATCAGCAGAGCGGAGAGTAAATTCAACAAGCTGGCGGTGTTGATTGATACGGAAACAACCGGTCTTGATCATAAAAGTGATCAGGTTATTGAGGTCGGCCTTGTTGCCTTTACCTATAATGATGATGGTGCTGTGGGAGATGTTGTTGGGGTCTTTAACGGCCTGCAACAGCCTACCATTCCGATCCCTGCAGAGATCACGCGCATCACGGGAATTACCGATGAGATGGTTCGCGGACAGGTGCTGGACTTAAAAACACTGGAAAACATGATCGAGCCGGCTGATCTTGTCATTGCGCATAATGCCCGTTTTGACAGGCCTTTCTGCGAAAAACTGTCGCCTGTTTTTGTTTCGAAGGCATGGGCCTGTTCAGTCGCGGAAATACAATGGGCAAGTCTTGGTTTCGAAGGCAGCAAATTGGGCTATCTGGTTGGACAGGCAGGTCTGTTTCATAACGGACACCGTGCAACAGACGATTGCCATGCTTTGCTGGAAGTTCTCATCCGCCCTGCGGGTGTTGCAAAAACAATCCCTTTTGCAGAACTCCTGCAATCCAGTCGTAAATCGCGGATACGCATTTATGCGGAAAACAGCCCGTTTGATATGAAAGATCACCTGAAAAAGCGAGGCTATCGCTGGTCTGACGGCAGCGACGGGCGCCCTAAAGCATGGTGGACAGAGATTGATGAAGCGCAATATGCTGATGAACTGCATTATCTGCGCACAGAGATTTATCCCTGGAAAGATGCTGAGCCGTTAACAATCAAACTGACAGCGGCAGACCGGTTTAAAGCCTGAAAATCGTCTGTCTTTGGCATTATTCACCCTCTGCACGCTGCCCCCGCATAAATTAAACTAGAGCGTGTTGCGTTTAATCGTACCCACTGCGCTCGCTCTAGTTTTTTAGTTTATCGCATTATCCCGACGTCAAGTTGATGCAACTTGACTGTGAAATGCTCTAATGCGGGGGAAGTATTCAACTGTCTTACACTTCTTGCAGTACGGGCGTGGCTGCATTTTCAGTTTTGCGACCGGCAAAAACCATAAGTAATCCGGCAGCAGCCAGAAGGCCGCCTGCAAAAGACACAAAGGCATAGCCCAGCCCCATACTGATAACGCCAGCACCGATTGCTGCACCCACGGCATTACCGAGGTTGAATGCACCCACATTGATTGAAGATGCCAGACCCGGCGCCTCAGAAGCTGCCAGCATGACACGCATCTGAACTGGCGGCACAATAGCGAATGCTGCAGCACCCCAGAAAAGCAGACCAAGTGCGGCTCCGGTATGCGTGCTGAAAGCAAACGGCAGCACAAACATGATCACGGCCAAGGCGGCCAGAAAAATCTTTGTAGCGCCATCCAGAGACCAGTCCGCAAGACGACCACCCAGCCAGTTACCAATAGTAAAGCCGACACCAATCAACGCCAGTCCTAAGGTCACAAAACGGCCGGATGCGCCGGTCAGAGTTTCCAATGCAGGGGCGACATAAGTATACAGGGTAAACATCGCTCCTGCACCCATTACAGTTGTTGCCATAGCAAGCAGCACGGCCGGACGGGTCAGTACCCGCAATTCCTGCCGTACATTTGGCATTGTGCCCCGCTCACCTTTCGGAAGAGCAAAATACAAAGCCATAATAGCAACAATCCCGATCAGGGCGGTACCGGCGAAAGCCATGCGCCAGCCGATTTGCTGACCAAGCCATGTCGCAGTCGGTACGCCGCCGATATTGGCAATAGTCAGCCCCATAAACATGGCGGCTACGGCACTGGCTTGTTTATCTTTAGGCACAACACTGGCTGCAACGACAGCACCAAGCCCAAAAAATGCGCCGTGGTTCAGACTGGTTACTAGCCGCGCGAACAGTAAAGTGTAATAACCCGGAGCCAATGCTGACATCAGGTTACCAATGGTGAAGATCGCCATCAGCAAAATCAGGGCTGTGCGTTTGCCGAAGCGGCTAAAAGCAAGCGTCATAACCGGTGCGCCTGCCATGACGCCGATTGCATAAGCACTGATCAAGAGTCCCGCCGCAGGAATTGAGACATCAACGCCTTCAGCAATGACCGGAAGCAACCCCATGGGTGAAAATTCTGTGGTTCCGATGCCGAAGGCACCGATTGCAAGCGCGAACAGTGCCCAGCGGGCAGAAGGCGCTGCTGCGGCTGTCGAAACACCCGTCGGAATATGTGTACTCATATTGATAATTCCTTAGACATCCCAGACCGGAGCCAGTCCTTCGGGGCTGACCAGACGACCATTTGGACGTACCAGTCCTGCAATGGCTGTCATATCACTTGCTTCAAGCGCAAAATCGAAGATTGCGATATTTTCAGCAACACGAGCGGGATTTGCTGTTTTTGAAAGTGCAATATAGCCTTGCTGTACCAGCCAACGCAGGCCGATCTGAGCAGCGCTTTTGCCGTATTTAGCACCAATCTGCTGCAGGAGTTTATCCTGAGGAACGGCGCCGTCTGCCATGCTATAATAAGCAGATGCTACAATACCACTGTCATTTATTGCAGCTAAAAGCTTGTTTTGAGAAATATAAGGATGCAGTTCAACCTGATTGTTAATGATTGGCGCGGCAGAGCGTGTCATAGCTTCCTGCATTTGTGCGATATTGTAATTGGAAACACCGATAAATTTAGTCTTACCGGCTTCCTTCACGGCATTGAGCATATCAACCTGTGCAGCGACAGGCACCTGATCAGCAGGCCAGTGCAACAGCAACAAATCGACCTGATCAGTTTTCAGCTTATCGAGGCTTTCATCGACTGATGCTGCGAAGCGGCTGATATCATAATTATCAACCCAGACTTTTGTGGTCAGAAACAGGTCATCTCGGGCGAAGCCAGCCGTTTGCAGGGCTTTGCCTAATGCTGCTTCATTCTGGTAAATCTGCGCTGTATCAAAATGACGGAAACCGGCTTCCAGTGCTGCCGGAATAACCCGTTCCACTTCAGCATCGGACATACGAAAAACGCCGAAACCAAGCGCTGGGATAGTGGCACCATGTGTTTTAACAAATTGCATATTATAATTCCTCATGATGTGATCCGGCAGATCGGTCCGCACAGTTCACAAGTGTTTTGTGTTGAGCTTTAAATAAAGTGTCTGTCGGGACTTGATAATCAGCTCGAATTCCACATCATCTGTGAAACGAAATCACAAATGGGACTTCAATGGATAATCGTACCGGAGAAATGCAGGTCTTCCTGCGCGTGGTGGAAACGGGTAGTTTTTCAGAAGCAGCGCGTCTGCTGCGGATGACCCCGTCAACTATCAGTAAATTGATCTCTCGTATGGAAACGCGACTGGGTGTGCGACTGATTGAGCGTTCGACCCGCCGTTTATCTCTGACCAATGAAGGGCGGTTCTACTATGAGCGTAGCCTGATCTTGCTGCAGGATTTAGACCAGATTGAGCAGGAACTTGCACAAGGCGCAGCAACAGCAAGCGGAGTTGTGCGGGTCAATGTTTCTGTGGGTTTAGGAGCGCTGGGGCTGGAACCACTGCTGCCTGCTTTTTGGGAAGCCTATCCGAATATTATCGTTGATCTTTCTCTGTCCGATGAAATTGTCGATCTCTATCTGGAACGCACCGATATTGCATTTCGGGTGGCAACATTGCCGGATTCCGCCATGACTGCACGACGTATCGGGGTAGCACGGCGCAAAATTGTCGCCTCACCAGCCTATTTGGAGCGTTGCGGCACGCCTAAAACTATTGAAGATCTCGCCCGGCATAATTGCATTGGTTTCAACTTCCGGCGCGCTGCACCGGTTTGGCCGCTTAAGGAGAGTGGTCGGATAACAGATCGTGTTGTGAAAGGCTCGTTATTGGCCAATAATGGTGAGACGGTACGCCGGATGACGCTTGCGGGTACCGGACTCGCACGCATGGGCGATTATCACGTGCGGGCAGATATTGCCGCCGGTCGTCTTGTCGAAGTTCTGGCTGATATTATCGAGCCGGATGAAGAGGAAATCCACGCTGTTTTTCTGGGCGGGCAACGCATGCCGCAGCGTGTCCGGCTGTTCCTTGATTTTATTGTTCCCAGATTGCAGAATTTTCTCAATGCATCTTTGTAGTCTGAGCGGATAATCAGTGCGCTATTTTCATATCCGCTCAGTCAGTTATTTTACGTTGAAGCCAGAAACTCCGCGCCGCGACCGATAATGGATTGATCTTCTGACCCAATCGCAGCCAGATCCCGCCCTTCATAAGGCAATGTCAAAAGAATACGGCGAATTGCCGCCAGACGTGCACGTCTCTTGTCATTCGAGCGAATAATCGTCCATGGCGCATAGCCGGTGTCTGTGCGTTCCAGCATCACATTGAGCGCAGCCGAATATTCATCCCAACGGGAAACGCCCGCCACATCCATAGGCGAGAATTTCCAGTGCTTCAGCGGGCTGTGCCGGCGCTCATGGAAGCGTTTCAACTGCATTTCCTGCCCGATATCGAGCCAGAATTTAAACAGATGAATGCCATCCGTTACAATCATGCGCTCAAAATCCGGCGTTTCAACCAAAAAGGTTTCCAGCTGTGCAGGTGTACAAAAGCCCATGACGGTCTCAACACCAGCACGGTTATACCAGGAGCGATCAAAGGTTATAAATTCGCCCGCTGTCGGAAAGTGTGCAACATAACGCTGAAAATACCATTGACCGCGTTCGGTTTCGGTCGGTTTGGTCAGTGCAACATTTCGAGCTGTGCGCGGATTCATATATTCACGCATGGTAAAAATCGTACCGCCTTTTCCGGCAGCATCACGACCCTCAAAAATAGTGACCACGCGCTCGCCGCTGTTCTGTAGCCAGCTTTGTAATTTAACCAGTTCAATCTGTAAGCGAGTCAGCGTTTCCTGATACTCATCCGATTTCATCTTGGATGTATAAGGATAGCCGCCGGATTGCAGAGCACCTTCTTCAATCCAGTCTGGCAGTTTCGGATCATCGATATCAAACTTTTTCTTGTTTGCACGTTTTGAACTATCACCCACTGCAAGATCCTTTCGTTGATCCGCATATGATACTTATCGTTTATCATTCGGGTAAAGAGAAAAGATATGTGTCTTGATGTATTGTAGTATAGGAAATTTGAATGTTTTTGAAAAAAAGGATGGTGTCCGGAGACGGATTTGAACCGCCGACACGCGGCTTTTCAATCTTCATATGAAGATTGCTATATATAGATAAATTATTATTTCTGTTGCGCTGACATTAATTTTATCATGCCACATACGCGATTGAACCACTTTTAATGGCATACTACAGCCGCCATCTTCTTTACGGTTGATCAGCCAAGATGCAAAAAAAATGACGAGTACTATGAAGGCCGGAGTATTTTGCTTCGAACATCGGTTGTCCATCATCATCCAGCTTGCCGGTATGGATAGTAACGCCAGCCTTAATTTGTGTTAGCACCCAACCGCGGCGACGAATGTTCGCTAAACCTTCAACCGTTCCCCCTGTCGGGAAACATAAATTTAGCGCCCCGTGCGGGCATTCTTTTTCCATGCTCTCAATGCATCAATTACAATTGACCGGATCCTTTCCGTTGCTGGAGAGCGACCCTCATCACGCAATTTATCTTCGAATGCTCGTACCGCAGCGATGTTTAATTTTGAAAGCTTAGTAGCTCCGATAAATGGAGAAATATGCAGATTCACATGTTACGCATATTGATTTGCAGTTGAGCGCTCAAGTCCTCGTGGATCAACTGCGGACAGCCACAGTCCGCAAGCTTTATGAACCGTGATGCCTTCAGATTCAGCAACATGTGTGCCGTGACGAATCTCACGATGAACCATCATAAGGAAGGCATCTGCGGCCTCTTAATCACCGACTATTCAAAGCAAAGCAAAAAATCGGGCGCTATTTAAAGCGCCCGCTGTTTCCAATAGGAATATTCGTTACCATTTCACGCGGAAGCCGACGGTACCTTTGTAAGCGTAGCTGTCTCCGAAGTTTTTCAAGCTGGAATTGACTGAGCCTTCGCCGTAGAGCGAATATTTATCGTCGTTCCAGTTATAGGAACCGCCAAGCCCGATACCTGCCCACAGACGATCGCTTTTGTTGTAGAAACTGACATTACTGACATCAACTTTGGTGCCGTTCAGAAACTCATGATAGAGATTGGCAATGCCATAAACATAAGAACGGTTCATCATGCCTTGTGCATTCTGCCATGAATTTTGGTAGTCCAGACTGACACCAAGACGTCCGTGCAGATTGGCAGCACGTTCGCGGGAAATATAAGCACCGAACACATCTGTGAAGCTGTTAAAATCAGCCACGGTATAGTTCAGTTGTGCTTGTGGTGTGACAGACCAATGATCATTCAGTGTAAACCGTTTGCCCAGTTCCGTTGAAAGCGTATAAACAAAGGCATGATTACCCTCTTTGAGGATAGAGTCTCCGCCCTGATAGCTGAGATCGCTCTTATGCCATGTGACTTGCGCCTGGTTGTCCAGATACAGACCGTCATCGCCGTACCAGGTCAGCGTACCACCAAAACCGTAGCCGTCTGAGCTGATGCGTCCGCGACCAAGATCGGAATCATAAGGTGACCAGACGCTGGCAACACCATGGGTGTAATGCACGGTGATGCCACCGATCAGCTTGCCTGTTTCACCTTCATGCAACATGCCGTCAATGCCTGCCTGCATTTTATAGACGCTGTAGTCATAAGTGGCATCGGACGTCGATGTGCGCGGCTGCATTTTGGTGTAGGAGCCTTCAACCCGTCCCCAAATGCCGGAGGTTTCAATATAGCTGCCAGCCTCGCTGTTTGGAGCATAAGGCGCAATTGCATCTGCGCCTTGCGAGAGCATCAGATTACCGGCATGGCTCCAGTAGCGATTGCCCACACGCTGTTGAAGCGTTGGCAAAGTGTTCAGCCCCAGCAGGAATTGCGGATAGATTTCATAGACCGGTGCGCCCGGCTGATAATGCGGTTTCTTTTCTTTCAGTTCAGAGCGCAGATACCAGTTACCGTCGGCGCTATCATCTCCTAAACCATTGTGAAATAGCCGGTACGCATAAGCACCGCCGACAACAGCCTGATCGCCTTTGTGAGTATAATCACCCAGCAATTTAAATGAAGCGCCTGATACACCATCAATCTCAATGATCTGGATACCATTAACGGTCTGCGCGCCCTGACCACCAATATTGGTCACTTTTACAAAGCCAGTGCCTGAGGTGTCGCCTCTGACAATAAATTTATCTGTCACAGAGCCATCCAAGCCGAGCGCGGTATCAATGAATAGCTGACCACCATCACTATGATAATCGCCTTCAAGTTTTAGCTGATCTCCGGCCAAAGAGTTATTTGAAAGATTAATGATTCCAGACAGATTATGAAATTTGCCAGTCATAGTATAATCAACCGGCTGCGCTCCCTGAGCGTTCAAAAATAAAGCTGCTTTACCCCGAAGGGTGACTTCCGAGAAACTGGAACTATCACTTAAATGCCAGGCACTGTTTTCGCCTGCTATATTTAAATTAAGAACACCATTATCTCTAATTTGGGTTGCCCCATCGAAACGGCTGCCATTGCCCATCCAAAGATCAATCACGCCCGATTTTGTGGCCAGCATATCTCCAGAAATTTTATAGACTTTATCATCAATGATCGTATTCGTGTCGCTGTTAAATGATCTGATACTTGCAGTCTTGCCTAGTGAATCTTTACCATCCGTTGCACTGTAACTATCAGCATAAAATGCATAAGATCCGGTACCGTTCACCTTTACACTGACATTGCCACGTAACTCCACATCACCGGAATAGTCTGTCACTCCGCTGTCATTCCGGTTATAATAATAATCAAGTGATTGGCGCTGCGCGGCTACTCCGTGTGCGTTATCGCCATTTGTTACAACATTGATATTATTAGCTGCGATATGTCCCCAGCCATTCGCATAGATACCGTAAGCGCCATCCCCATTCGTCGTAATATTGTGACTAGTCGCGGCTCCACCTAAAAGCTGTATTTCGCCAACACTAAGGGTCCGACATGCATAAAATTTGAATATTGACGGGCCACAGCCAAATGTTTGTGTTCCAGCGTACACTGCATGCCCAGCATCCCAACTCCCGTCACCATGCGTAACTATGTTTGAGTCACCATTGAATGTAATAAGGTGCTTTTCCGGCCCCATTTCAGATGAGACTGAACGAATACCCATACCTTGCTTGGACTCAATAGTCGCTGTTTGGTGAACGGTTAATCGACCGCCTGAGTTATCACGCCCAACATTAATGCCATCTCCACTAACGCCAGAAGCCGTTATCGTTAAATTATTAAAATCAACCGTCGGACCATAATTACGTAAGGTCACACCGTCACTTTGCGAACCCTCAACGGTTATAAAAGCATCTTTAAATACAATTTGATTTGAATATTGAGCATAGCCATGCTGGTTATTGGCAGATCTATGTAAATATACCGTTTCGTACTCATGAAGCTTTTTACCTCCATGATTATTAGGGTCGTATGTTTCATTGGGTGCACAATTAACAGTATCACCAGAGACAGTACAGTCGGCAGCTTTTGCTGTATTGTTATATCCTAATGCAATGAACGGCACTGCAAATAATACTACTCGCATCCTTCCCTCCTGCCATTATGACAACACGTTATCTCGGAAAAACTCCACGCAACAAAAGCAAAATATAATTAATTAGTAATTAAGCATATATTATAAAAATAATATAATAATTTTTATAAATACAAACTACATTATAGTGTAAATACTAATTCTTATAAGAATGAATATTCACCTATCTATTTGATCGTAAGTGGTTTTTTATCTAAAATTAAATTTAAAAAATGATTTTTAAACGCGCAAAGAAGGCGCAAATCATTGTTGCGCCTATAAAAAACTAACCATTAACAGCAATTTATAGCGTCTATTAACTCTCTCGAACCTGTCTTGACTCTTTTTTTTGATTTGAGAATGTTTGTAAAACAAAACTGTAATTTGAAAATTTATCGATCCTTTTGCGCACTCGTTTGCACTACGGATTTTTTGTGCCATACGTAAGCCAGAAACGATTGAACGCTTACTACGCAGCGCAATTGCGAATGGCTGTATTGATTCCAAGTGTGGAAAAATTGGTGTCCCTTTATGGTTGCGTCTGCCCGAAGCTGTTTTAACGGCAATCAACAATGCACCCGAACACGATGCAGAAACACTTCGTGCAAACAGCTATGGCAAAACATGGACTTATAACGGCTACAGCTCAAACTGGGCAAAGCTGAAAAAGAAATTAGAAGCAGATCAGTAAATCAATACCGGCTAACGCTTAAAGGTCTGCGCTATACCGTTGCAACAACACTGCGTGAAATGGGGGGGGCGACCTGATTGCCACCATGCTCGGTCACAAGACTGAGGCAATGGCAAAGCACTATTCCATACGTGCTGACGGGAGCAAAAAACTGCCATCCACAATCGTCGAATTAGATGCGAAATGGAACAGACGCGAACGTGAAATGTCAAACCAACAGGAAAATAACGTCAAACCCGAAAGGATGCGGCGCAAATGACAAATAAATCTTACTGTTAAACCAAGGAATTAGAATGGTGCCCGGAGACGGATTTGAACCGCCGACACGCGGATTTTCAATCCGCTGCTCTACCAACTGAGCTATCCGGGCATCCTTGCGAGCCTGTCTGGCTGCTTGGCGGTGTTGGTTGTCCGCCTGATGTGAGCGCTTTATAGCATTAAATTTTCGCCTGTCCAGCACCCAAAACAGAAATTATGCACAGAACCACCAATTTTTTTCAAAAAGCCCGGATTTCCTTGATTTTTAACGGGTATTTTCTTTTTGCCATGTACCTTTCATATGTGGAAATATGAAAATTTTCCTCTTCAGGTATGCATTTATGCGTGAATCATCCGAATCCACAGCTTCCAGATTCTGGAGCGTATCGCGTTTATTCGTATCTATTGCACTCACTCTGGTTTTTTTAATCGTCGCATGTTCATGGGATCTCAAATGAAACCCTTTGAGTCAGACATGCCTGATCTGGTTCAGGTTCTTTTCAAAGAAAAATCATACATTGTCTTATATGGTGCAGTGCGTGTCGTCACTGAAGGCGATTTTTATAAAAGACGCGACATTCAATCGCTGCGCAAAGAGCCGCATTATAATAATTCCAGATGACTTCACCAGCCAGCTGCGATAAAAGGCACGCATGTCGAGGAGAGGATCATATCCTGATTCCTGTTTGTCTGCGGGAGAGAGCCGGTAACGGCCACCGAAGGGGAAATCGCCCGAAATCTCTCAGGTACCAAGAACCGCAGATCAGCAAGGCAACTCTGGAAAGTCGGGGGAAACTCCGCGCCGAAGGTGTAAGTAAGTCTCTACAGGCTTGCGAGTCTCTCAGGCTTCCGACAGAGGGGTACATTCATAGCTCTCCGCTTTCGCGGAAGGCTGACGTGTGTCTCTGGAGTGAAAAATGGGCGATACAACTTCTTTAAAAACGCTTCCGCTGGAAGAACTACATATTGCATCCGGTGCCCGCTTTGGCGGCTTTGCCGGTTGGAACATGCCGCTGACTTATCCGCTCGGCGTGATGAAAGAGCATGTTCATACACGTGAACAGGCTGGTCTGTTTGACATCTCGCATATGAAACTGATTGAAGTTTCAGGCAGCGATGCTGCTGCTTTGTTTGCAAAGCTGTGCCCGATTGATGTTACCAAGCTCAATGAAGGCCAGTCGAAATATACATTCCTGATGAATGATGACGCAGGCATTATTGATGACCTGATCGTAACCCGTCTGGGTGACGAGCGTTTCATGATCGTCGCCAATGCCGGTAATGCCGATATTGATATTGCGCATTTCCAGAAAGCAGCAAGCGCGCTGAACTGCACTGTTACGCCGCTTGACCGCGTATTGCTGGCCATTCAGGGCCCGCAGGCTGCTGATGTCATGAAGAGCCTCGCTTCTGATCTCGGTTTCAGCGTTGAAGAGCTGAAATTCATGCATGGTTTTGAGCCAAAACAGGGCTGGTTCGTTACCCGCTCCGGCTATACCGGTGAAGATGGTTTTGAAATTGCCGCACCGCTCAGCGATGCACCGGCACTGGCGAAATCTCTGCTGGGCGATGCCCGCGTTGCATGGATCGGCCTTGCCGCCCGCGACAGCCTGCGTCTCGAAGCCGGTCTCTGCCTGCATGGTCAGGACATCACTGAGACCATTGATCCGGTTTCTGCCGGTCTGACATGGGCAATCACCAAAGCTGTGCGCGAAACAGCCGCTTTCCCTGCCGCCGCTAAAGTGCTGGAACTGATTGCTAACGGTCCTGAAAAGCGCCGCGTCGGTATCAAGCCGGAAGGCCGTCAGCCGGTTCGCGCCGGTACCAAACTGTTTGATGAAGCCGGTAGTGAAGTCGGTGAAATCACTTCCGGCGGCTTCGGCCCTTCAGCCGGTTTCCCTGTTGCCATGGGTTATGTCAGAGCCGATCTGAAAGAACCGGGCACACGTCTTTTTGCGGAAGTCCGCGGCAATAAAGTGCCTGTAGACGTCCATACACTTCCATTTACCCAACCTCGCTATCACAAAGGATAATCGCATGCCTAAAATCTTTTTTACCGAAGATCATGAATGGCTCAGCGTTGAAGGCGACATTGCAACTGTCGGCATCACCAACCACGCTCAGGAACAGCTCGGCGACCTCGTTTTCGTAGAACTGCCTGAAGTTGAGCGCGTTGTGGAAAAAGGCGAAGCCATTGTTGTGGTTGAGTCTGTAAAAGCTGCATCCGATGTGTATGCTCCGCTTAACGGTGAAGTCATTGAAATCAACGAAGAACTCAATGGCAATCCAGCGCTCGTCAACAGCGCGGCAGAAGGTGAAGGCTGGTTGTGGAAGATGAAAATCTCCGATGCAGGTCAGCTCGAAGGTCTGCTCGACGCTGCCGGTTATCAGGCACTGGTTGGCTAAATCATGGCATCATCATCTCTTCCGTTTGTAGAGCGCCATATCGGCCCTCGCGCCGGTGAACAGCAGGAAATGCTGTCGGCGCTTGGTCTGCCGTCGCTGGACGCTCTCATCAGTCAGGCAGTGCCGCAGTCAATTCGTCTTGACCGCGCACTCAACCTGCCTGCTCCGCTTGATGAAGCCGCAGCTCTCAGTGAACTGTCCGGCATTATGGGTCGCAACGTGGTTGCCAAAAGCTTCTACGGTGCGGGCTATCACGGCACCCATGTGCCGCCGGTTATTCAGCGCAACCTGTTTGAAAATCCGGCATGGTACACAGCCTATACACCATATCAGGCTGAAATCAGTCAGGGTCGCCTTGAACTGCTGTTCAACTTCCAGACACTGGTGACAGAACTGACCGGTCTGCCGGTTGCCTGTGCATCGCTGCTGGATGAAGCAACTGCTGTTGCTGAAGCTGTTGGCATTGCCTATCGCCATCACCGTGAAAAACGTCCGAAAATGGTGATTGCCGGTGAATTGCACCCGCAGACACTGGATGTTTTGAACACCCGTGCGGAACCGCATGGCATGATCATTGAAGTTGGCGGCGAAGTGGATACCACAACCGCTGCGGTGATCATTCCTTGGCCGGATACACGCGGCGTTTACGGTGATTTCACACGTATTATCGCCAGCGCCAAACAGACCGGCGCTCTGGTTGTGGCCGTTGCCGATCCTCTGGCACTGACCATCACCCAGTCTCCGGGCTCATGGGGTGCCGATATTGCTGTCGGTTCCATGCAGCGCTACGGCGTACCAATGGGTAATGGTGGTCCTCACGCTGCTTATCTCGGCGTGAAAGAAAACCTCACCCGTATCATCCCGGGCCGTATCGTTGGTCAGTCGCTCGATGCGCATGGTCGTCCGGCCTATCGTCTGGCACTGCAGACCCGCGAACAGCATATTCGTCGTGATAAAGCGACATCGAATATCTGTACCGCTCAGGCACTGCTGGCCAACATGGCTGCATCGTATGCAATCTGGCACGGCCCGAAAGGCCTGCAGGCTATTGCTGATGCCGTTCATGCGATCACTGCCCGCTTTGCGGCCTCGCTGAAAGCTGCCGGTTTTGAACTGGCCGGTGAGCAGCTGTTTGATACAGTGACTGTCACTGTTAAAGGCAAAGCACAGGATTATGCTGACAAGGCTCTGGCAGGCGACCGCCTGATCCGCGTTATTGATGCTGATACTGTGTCTGTGACTTTCGATGAAACCTCGCTGGAAGATGATTATCTTGCTCTGGTTGCATTGTTTGGTGCGAAGCCTGTTGAAAAAGCTGCCCGTCTGTTGCCGGATGCGCCGCGTGACGAGCATTTCCTGACACAGGCTGCATTCCACAGCTATCGTTCAGAAACCGAAATGATGCGTTTCCTGCGCAAGCTGGCAGACAAGGATCTGGCGCTTGACCGTGCGATGATCCCGCTCGGCTCCTGTACCATGAAGCTGAATTCTGCTGCTGAAATGATGCCGGTCTCATGGCCGACCGTCGGTGGTCTGCATCCTTTTGCACCACAGGCGCATCTGGAAGGCTACAAGGTTCTGACCGACAATCTCGAAGCATGGCTTTGCGAAGTGACCGGTTTTGACGCTGTATCCCTGCAGCCGAATGCCGGTAGTCAGGGCGAATATGCCGGTCTTCTGGCAATCCGCCGCTATCACCGAGCCAATGGCGACGAAAACCGCAATATCTGCCTTATCCCGTCTTCCGCACACGGTACCAATCCGGCCAGTGCGCAGATGGCAGGCATGAAAGTGGTTGTCGTCAACTGTCTCGAAGACGGTGACATTGATGTGGCCGATCTGAAAGCCAAGGCAGAACAGTATCGCGATACGCTGTCGGCGCTGATGATCACCTACCCGTCCACACACGGTGTGTTTGAAGAAACCATCCGTGAAATCTGCACAATCATTCACGCGAATGGCGGTCAGGTTTACTTCGACGGTGCGAACCTCAATGCGCTCGTTGGTCTGGCACGTCCGGCCGATATCGGTGCTGACGTTTGCCACATGAACCTGCATAAAACTTTCTGCATTCCGCATGGCGGCGGCGGTCCGGGCATTGGTCCGATCGGCGTTGGTGCGCATCTGGCACCATTCCTGCCGGGTCACGTGAATGCAGGCAGCGACAATGCGGTTTCCGCTGCACCATTCGGCAGTGCGTCCATCCTCGTTATCACATGGATGTATATCCGTATGATGGGCGGCGCCGGTCTGAAAAATGCAACGGAAGTGGCCATTCTCAATGCGAACTACATTGCTGAGCGCCTGAAGGATCATTATCCGATCCTTTATACCGGTGCGAACAATCGCGTTGCGCATGAGTGCATCGTTGACACCCGCGTGTTGAAAGACAAAGCCGGTGTAACCGTTGAAGATGTTGCCAAGCGTCTGATCGACTACGGCTTCCACGCGCCAACCATGTCATGGCCGGTTGCCGGTACGCTGATGGTTGAACCGACTGAATCCGAATCCAAGGCTGAAGTGGATCGTCTTTGCGACGCTATGATCTCCATCGCCAAGGAAGCGGCTAAGGTTGAAGCTGGTGAGTGGCCGCAGGATGACAATCCGCTGGCGAACGCACCGCATACCGTTGCAGACACCATGCTCGACGACTGGAAGCATCCGTATTCCCGCAAGGAAGCAGCCTTCCCTGCGAAAAATATGGATCCGGCTTCCAAATACTGGGCTCCGGTATCGCGCATCGACAACGTAGGCGGCGACCGCAATCTGGTTTGCTCCTGCCCGCCGATGGATGCTTATACAGACTAAAATAATTAAAAGGCCCTGATGAAAATCAGGGCCTTTTTTGTTGCCCGTCCAGCCATGGGAAGCAAATTCAACTCACAGCTTATGCGACATTAGTCTAACCTTATGCAAATTTTGCTTTCACTCGCAAGCACACAGGAGTAATCGCTCAGGGTGTTTGTCTGTGCGAAGGAATCATTGCGCACCGGCACACATGCAGAAAACAAAAACAGAATATTTTCTTGGATTTAGGAGGGGAAATATTCTGGCAGATGAATTGTGAGGCATACTGAATGGATACTGCATCCGGGCGCACGCATTCCCACGAGGAAGAGCCCCATCTCGCCCGTAATCTCAAAAACCGTCACTTGCAGCTGATCGCCATCGGCGGCGCTATCGGTACCGGTCTTTTCATGGGCTCCGGAAAAACAATTTCACTCGCAGGTCCTTCGATCCTGCTCGTCTATGCGATTATCGGCTTTATGCTGTTTTTCGTTATGCGTGCATTGGGCGAATTGCTGCTGTCCAATCTGAACTACCGTTCTTTTGCTGATTTTGCCGGTGACTATCTCGGCTCATGGGCACAGTTTTTTACCGGCTGGACCTATTGGCTATGCTGGATCGTAACCGGTATTGCCGATGTGGTGGCCGTTGCAGGCTATATGTCGTTCTGGTTCCCTGAACTGGCATTGTGGGTTCCTGCCCTCGGCCTGATTATTGCTCTGGTAGCACTCAACCTGCCAAATGTGCGCAATTTCGGTGAAATTGAATTCTGGTTTGCACTGATCAAGATCGTGGCGATTGTCGCGCTGATCATCACCGGCGTTATCATGCTGACATCCGGCTATACATCGCCAAACGGCACAGCGGCTTCTGTCTCCCATTTGTGGGATCAGGGCGGCTTCTTCCCGAATGGTTTCTTCGGCTTTGTCGCCGGTTTCCAGATCGCTGTTTTTGCTTTTGTTGGTATTGAGCTTGTTGGTACTGCGGCCGCAGAAACCGAAAATCCGGAACGCAACCTGCCAAAGGCGATCAACTCGATCCCTGTGCGCATTGTTCTGTTTTATCTCGGTTCGCTCTTCGTCATCATGACCGTGATGCCGTGGAACCAGGTTGACCCGTCAAGCAGTCCGTTTGTTGCTATGTTCTCGCTGGCAGGCCTCGGCATTGCCGCGCATGTTGTGAACTTCGTGGTACTGACCTCTGCGGCTTCCAGTGCAAACTCCGGAATCTACTCGACATCGCGTATGATTTTTGGTCTGGCAAGCTATGCGCTGGCACCAAAAACACTGGGCAAGCTGAACCATCGTAAAGTGCCGGTCAATGCGCTGTTCTTCTCCTGCACATTCCTGCTCGCAGGTGTTGTGCTGCTTTATGCAGGACAGAGCATTATTGAAGCTTTCACGATTGTAACCACAATTTCGGCACTGCTGTTTATCTTTGTCTGGTCGATCATTTTGGCATCTTACGTGCAGTATCGCCGTAAGCGTCCTGATCTCCATGAAAAATCAAACTTCAAAATGCCGGGTGGTTATGCCGCTGTGGCTATGGTGTTTGCGTTCTTTGCTTTCATCCTCTGGGCACTGGCACAGCAGGCTGATACGGCACAGGCTTTGCTGATTACACCGGTCTGGTTCGTCCTGCTGGCCGTGATCTATTTCTTCATCCCGAAGAAAAGAGCTTAAAGAAACTGAAAAGGCCACTCATCAGAGTGGCCTTTTTCTTTACAGCAAAATCCAGCGAATCATCGGCGCGGCAAAAACATTGACCAGCCCGACCAGCACCATCACCAATCCGGCAATAGTACCCTCTTCCTGACCGATCTGCTGGGCTTTGGCCACGCCTGCGCCATGGGCACCCATGCCAAACAAGGCACCACGGGCAAGACCGGACTTCAATGGCAGAAAGCGCAATAAAGTATCGCCGAGCGCTGCACCGATAACACCGGTGACAACTACAAACAGCGCTGTCAGGTTGGGAATACCGCCAATATCTTCCGACAAAGCCATCGCGAAAGGTGATGTCACCGAGCGCGGCAGCAGGCTGAGACGTAGGCTGCCATCAAGACTGAGCAGACTTGCCAAGCCCCATGCCGAGAAAATAGCCGCAGAACTGCCAACCAGAACGCCAAACATCAGTACCGGCCAATATTGCCGGATTGTCGCTCTCTGCTCGTAAATCGGCACTGCAAAAGCAACCGTTGCCGGTCCTAACAGCATCACCAGCCAGTGGGTCGCGCTGTTATATTCGGCATAGGGTGTGCGGAACAGTAAAACAGCAGCGATCAGCAAAACCGGCGCGGCAATGAGTGGTGAGAACCAGACACGCGGCCAGCGGCGATATAGCTTCTTCGCCAGCAAATAGAACAGGATTGTGGCTGTAGACCAAAGCAACATCATCCAAAGCGCAGGCGTTAAATAACCTTCTAATCCGCTCATGATGAATGTCTCATTTTCTCTAAATGACGGCTCAGACGCAAACCTGCTTCAACGGCTAATGCGGTAGAAATCATCACAATCACAGTGCCAAGCAGAATAACCGCCAGAATTTTCAAGCCCAGCAGTCCGAAGAACTCATGGTGATCAAGTACCGCGAGAACTGCGGGAATAAAGAATAGGAGCATTTCTGTCAGATACCACTGCGCACCGCGGCGTACAGTCAGCAGATTCATGCCGCCGGTCATCAGCAACATAAATAACAAGAACAGACCAACTACACTGCCGGGCACCGGCATATGCGTTACTCTGACAATACCCTCACCCAAAGCCCAGAAACCGGCGATCAATGCGATCTGGCCGATCCGGCTGCTTTGCACCCAATGACGGACTCCTCCCGACAGTTGAGCTGGAGACATTTTATGGCACTCTTTTCATGCAAAATTACTTTCCTCTCTTATACGCTATGATCAATCATGATAAAAATGAATTGATTGAATGGAAATAAGTCTCAAAAGGAATAATGATGGAGCTGCGCACATTACGGGTCTTCACGGAGGTTGTCCGGCAAGGCGGGTTCACGCAGGCCGCTAAAACGGTTTTTCTGACCCAGTCTGCCGTGAGTAAGGCCGTGCGTCAGCTTGAGGACGAACTCGGCCTGACATTGCTCGACCGCAACGGCCATAAATCTGTGATGACTGATGCGGGGCAAGTCGTTTATCAGCGTGCTTTGCGCATACTGGCTGAGCAAGATGATCTCAAAACCGAACTTGCAGAACTGCAAGGTCTGACCAAAGGCACTTTACGTCTCGGCCTGCCGCCAATCGGCAGTGATGCACTATTTGCACCAATGTTTGCAATTTACCGTCGTCTTTATCCCGGCATTGATATTCATCTGGTCGAGCATGGCAGTAAAAAACTCGAAGATATGGTGCTGAGCGGCGAGGTTGATCTTGGCGCATCCCTGTTGCCAGCACCCGATGAATTTGACTGGCAGAATGTACGCAAAGAACCGATTGAAGTGCTAATACCGGCATCCCATGAACTCGCCGGTCAGCCGCAGATCGCGATCAAACAATTACAGGATATGCCGTTCATCCTGTTTGACAGTGCCTTTGCGCTCAATCCGATTATTATCAATGCCTGTCAAAGTCAGGGCTTTATGCCGTCAGTGACCGCACGATCCAGCCAGATCAATTTTATCATTGAACTGGTTAATGCGGGGCTGGGAATCGGTTTTCTCCCACGCCTCATTGCCGAGCAGCGGGTGCGCGATGGTGTCCGGCATATTACGCTGACAGAACCCGATCTGTCATGGGACATGGCATGGGTATGGCGGCGGGGCGCTTATCTGTCTCATGCCGCTCGCGCATGGCTTGAACTCGCAGCCCGTTTTCAGCACTAAGGTTGCGAACCAAGGATTATTGTCAGGAAATTCAGGCTCATTCTCAGCATATATTGCTGAAAACAGTCCGCATATCAAAGAGCCTGAAACCAAGTTCATGCATAAAATTCATGACTAAAGTGCAAATAAGGGTTTGCAGTCTTTGGTCAATGGGCTGAGTATATGGCAACTTTATCGGGAGATACTAAATGAGTGATATGACAAAATTTTCATGGAGCGATCCGTTCCTGCTCGATGATCAGCTGTCTGACGATGAACGTATGATCCGCGACTCTGCCGCGGCTTTCGCCAAGAGCGAATTACTGCCACGCATTGAAGAAGCCTATCTGGAAGAAGCCGTTCAGCCTGAATTGTTCCGTATGATGGGACAGGCCGGCCTTCTCGGCGTTACCCTGCCGGAAAAATACGGCGCAGCAGAAGCCAACTACGTTTCCTACGGTCTGGTAGCGCGCGAAGTCGAGCGCATCGACTCCGGCTATCGTTCGATGATGAGCGTGCAGTCCTCCCTCGTAATCTATCCGATTTTTGCCTATGGTTCGGAAGAGCAGAAAGACAAATATCTGCCGGGTCTGGTTTCTGGCGAGCTGATCGGTTGCTTTGGTCTGACCGAACCGGATGCCGGTTCTGATCCTGCGGGCATGAAAACCCGTGCGGAAAAAACTGCAACCGGCTACAAGCTGCACGGCTCGAAAATGTGGATTTCCAACTCCCCGATCGCCGATGTATTCGTGGTCTGGGCAAAGTCGGTTGCCCATGACAACCAGATCCGTGGCTTCGTGCTTGAAAAAGGCATGAAAGGTCTGAGCGCACCGAAGATCGGCGGCAAGCTTTCTCTGCGTGCGTCTGTCACCGGTGAAATCGTTATGGACGGTGTGGAAGTCGGCGAAGATGCGCTGCTGCCAAATGTGTCCGGCCTTAAAGGTCCGTTCGGCTGCCTTAACCGCGCCCGCTACGGTATTTCATGGGGTGTGCTGGGTGCGGCGGAAGATTGCTGGCACCGTGCGCTGCAATATGGTCTGGATCGCAAACAGTTCAACCGTCCACTGGCGCAAACACAGCTTTTCCAGAAGAAGCTGGCTGACATGCAGACAGAAATCACGCTCGGCCTTCAGGGCTCGCTGCGTGTTGGCCGTCTGATGGACGATCACAAATTCGCACCGGAAATGATTTCGCTGATGAAGCGCAACAATTGCGGTAAAGCGCTCGACATCGCCCGTCAGGCACGTGACATGCATGGCGGCAACGGTATTCAGATCGAATATCACGTGATGCGCCATTCACAGAATCTGGAAACAGTGAATACTTATGAAGGGACCCATGACGTTCACGCGCTGATCCTCGGCCGTGCGCAAACCGGTCTTCAGGCATTCTTTTAATAGCAGTTTCAGAAAAAGTGGGAACCGGTTTTTCGTCCGAAACTGCGGCAACCAGAAAATTTAGAGTGATTTTCCTGAATAAGGAAATCACTCTAATATTCCATAATTGCCCGCTTTCTCAGCCTGTACCGGTACGGATTATCTGTCCGGTACAGGCGCGATGAAAGCGGTTTTTTCATATCCGGAGCAAATCTGATGCAGGCGCCGCTGGAAGGCATTAAAGTTGTTGAACTGGCACGTATTCTTGCAGGGCCATGGATCGGCCAGACATTGGCAGATCTCGGTGCCGATGTCATTAAGGTAGAAAGCCCTGAGGGCGATGATACCCGCCAATGGGGGCCACCTTATATTGATGACGGCGCTGAACAATCCGCCGCTTATTATCATGCCTGCAATCGTGGCAAACGCTCGATCACTTGCGATTTTCGTGAAGATGCAGGGCGTGAAACCGTTATTAAACTCATCAAAGATGCCGATATTGTTATCGAGAATTTCAAACTCGGCGGTTTGAAAAAATACGGCCTTGATTATGACTCTCTTAAAGCAATCAATCCGCGACTGATCTATTGTTCCGTCACCGGCTTCGGCCATGACGGGCCTTATGCAGCCCGCGCCGGTTATGATTTTATGATTCAGGGTATGAGCGGCATCATGGATATTACCGGCGATCCAAAAGGTGAGCCGCAGAAAATCGGTGTGGCTCTGGTTGATATTATCACCGGCCTTTACGGTGTCATCGGTATCCAGTCCGCACTGCTGCATCGACAGGCAACCGGCCTTGGTCAGCATATTGATATGTCGCTGTTCGATTGCATGACCGGCGTTCTCGCCAATCAGGCCATGAACTTCCTGGCTTCCGGCATAGCACCAAAACGTCTCGGCAATGCCCATCCGAATATCGCGCCCTATCAGACATTACCGGTGAAAGACGGCTATTTCATTATCGCCTGCGGGAATGACGGACAGTTTGCCAAACTCGCCGGTGTCCTTGGCCTGCCTGAACTGGCAGAGGACGAGAAATTCCGCACCAATGCCGCGCGTGTTCGCAACCGCGATGAACTGACAGCACTGCTGGAAGCAAAGACCAGTCTCTGGCTGCGGGATGATCTGTTAGCGACATTGGAAAAAATTGCGGTTCCGGCAGGGCCGATCAATACGATTGCTGATGTTTTCAGCGATCCGCAATTTATCGCACGTCAGATGCGCGTGGATAATCAGGGGGTTCCGGGCTTACGCACACCGCTGAAATTCTCAAATGCAGAGCTTAAAACGGGTCTGCGCTCCCCGCGTTTAGGTGAGCATACAGAGGAAATTCTGGCGGAATTAAACGCAAAATAATCCCCTCGAATGCCGCATTCAGAAGGCCGCTTTCAGCGGCCTTTTTTATTGCCCCGTAAAACTGACTCGCAATCCGGCAATTTTCACTGTTTAATCCTGATACCAACCGTCAAAATAACGGAATTATCAGACACATTCTTGAGATTTTTTTGCAGGACAATTCCATCAAGATCAGCTTAAATACTCAAAGAGGAATAATTTATCTATCCCATTGAATAGTAATAATTTTCATAATTTGTTTTATTTTTGTTCTGCGCAACATTATTTTAGAAAAACTCATATATTGTTGCAATTTATAACAGTGTTTCTTTTTGGCATTCTTATTTTCAGACAGACAGCTCAAAATGAAAAATAAGATGTTTGACTTTAACGTAAAAATTCATACTAGAATCCAGACTGTACTTTAACAGGGAGGGTTATATGTATCGTAAAATTTTGCTCGCAGGTGTCTGCGCATTGACACTAACCGGCGCACTTGCAAGCGTCGCTTCTGCCGAAGTGGTTTTGAACCGCGGCAATGACACAGATCCGGCAACACTGGATCACCACCGCACATCCACCGTTTCTGAAGGCCGTATTATGGCTGATCTCTATGATGGCCTTGTCCGTCAGAGCGCCAAAGGCGAAGCGGTCGCTGCAACAGCTAAATCCTGGGACATTTCCGAAGACGGTCTGGTTTATACATTCCACCTGCGCGATGATGCCAAATGGTCGAATGGCGATAAAGTAACTGCCGGTGATTTCCTGTTTACATTCCGCCGTATTATGGATCCGAAAACTGCAGCCGGTTATGCCAGCATGCTGTTCCCGATCAAAAATGCCGAAGAAGCTGTAGCTGGTAAAAAACCGCTCGAAGAGCTCGGCGTGGAAGCGGTCGATGATCTGACCCTCAAAATTACGCTTAAAAGCCCGACACCGTATTTCCTTGAATTGCTGACCCATCAAACCGGTCTGCCAATGCATCCAAAAAGTATTGAAGAAAACGGCGACAAATTTACCACTCCGGGCAAAATGGTCACCAATGGTGCCTATCAGCTGGTAAGCTTTACGCCGAACGACAAAATCGTCATGAAGAAAAATCCGAACTTCTATGATGCAGATCAGGTCAAGATCGATGTCGTTAACTGGATTCCGTTTGAAGACCGCGCCAGCTGTATGCGCCGTTTTGAAGCCAAAGAAGTTCAGGTCTGTTCTGACGTACCATCTGAGCAAATGGATTATGTGAAGAGCAAACTGGCAAAAGAATTCCGTATGGCGCCCTATCTGGGCTCCTATTATTTGCCGGTTAAAGGCAAGACTGCTGACAGCAAGCTGAAAGACCCGCGCGTTCGTGAAGCCATTTCCATGGCTATTGACCGCGAATTCATGGCCGAACAGGTCTGGCAGGGTACTATGCTTCCGGCCTACTCTGTCGTTCCTCCGGGCATTGCCAATTATGTTGAAGGCGGTGTGAAAGCTGAATATGCCGGTGAAGACATGCTGGAGCGTGAAGACAAGGCTAAAGCCCTGTTGAAAGAAGCCGGTGTAGAGCCAAATACTCTGTCCATTGAACTGCTTTATAACACTTCTGAAAACCACAAGAACACAATGGCTGCTGTTGCTGATATGCTAAAAAACATCGGCATTAAAGCAACATTGCACGAAACCGAAGGTGCCACATATTTCAACTTCCTGCGCGAAGACGGGCCGTTTGATATCGCCCGTGCAGGCTGGATCGGCGATTATAACGATCCGCAGAACTTCCTGTTCCTCACCCAGAGTGATGTCAGCTTCAACTACTCCAAGTGGGTAAATAAAGACTATGACGCGCTGATGGCAAAAGCAGAAGTTACAACAGATCTCAAGGCACGCGCAGAAATTCTTGCTGACGCGGAACGTCTGTTGCTCAAAGAAACAGCCGTTATTCCGGTGTTGTATTATTCATCACGCGCATTGGTCTCCGAGAATATCGAAGGCTGGCATGACAATCTGATGGATGCACACGCAACCCGCTGGCTGTCATTAAAACAGTAAGTATTTTTACTGGCAGGCTGCATATTCACCTATGCAGCCTGTTGCATATCAAGCGATTTTAACTTTGCCGCAGCCATTATTTTTATGAAGGCTGCAGTCAGGAAAATTATATGTTGAGCTATACGCTGCGGCGGCTGGCCAGCGCGATCCCGACGATATTTATCATCATCACGCTGACCTTCTTCATGATCCGGCTTGTTCCGGGCGGCCCGTTTGATCTTGAGCGCCCGATTGACCCGCTGATCCTCGAAAACCTGAAAAAAGCCTATAATATGGATGCGCCTTTATGGCAGCAATATCTGATTTATTTAGGCAATCTGCTCAAAGGCGATCTGGGGCCAAGCTTTGCCCGCCGTGACTTTACGGTCAATGATCTGTTTGCATCAGGTTTACCGGTTTCCATTCTGCTCGGTGGTCTTGCACTCACACTGGCAGCCATCCTCGGCACTCTGCTCGGTGCGCTTGCAGCGCTGCGTCAGAATTCATGGCTCGATTATACGATTGTTGCTGTCGCAACATTCGGCATTACAACCCCGAATTTTGTTGTAGCTCCGCTGCTCAGCCTGTTCTTCGGTGTTATTCTCGGCTGGGTGCCTGCCGGTGGCTGGTCATCAGCCAATATGCTGTATTGGATATTGCCGATCACCACACTGGCACTGCCGCAGGTCGCAGTGATTGCCCGCTTAGTGCGTGGCTCCACCATTGAAGCTTTACGTGCCAACCATGTGCGCACAGCCCGTGCCTATGGTCTGCCTGCCCGTATTGTCGTTGGTGTTCATGCATTACGTGCGGCCCTTCTGCCTGCCGTTTCCTATCTTGGGCCGACAGCCGCAGCTCTTCTCACCGGTTCGGTGGTTGTGGAAACCATTTTCGGTATTCCGGGCATCGGCCGTTATTTCGTGCAAGGCGCATTGGGGCGCGACTATACATTGGTGATGGGTACTGTTGTGGTCATCTCGGTCTTTGTCGTGCTGTTCAACTTAATTGTTGATCTGATCTATGCTTATCTTGATCCACGGGTGCGCTATGACTGATATTTCAACCAATCTGCCGTCTCACGGCGCACCGGAAGGCAACGCAGCCGTTACCGGACGATCACTCTGGCAGGATGCTTGGATCCGTCTGCGCCGCAACCGCGCAGCGGTAGCCAGTGCTGTTGTCTTGATTATTCTGTCTCTCGTCGGAATTTTCGGACCAATGGTTAGCCCACATCCTTATGAGAAAATCTATCCGCAATTTGTTCGTGTAGCACCTAGCCTTGAAGCCTATCCGCGTGCAGATACTATTTTACCCGGTTTAGAGCGGGAAATGGCGCGCGCCCGTATACAAGGCGGGGAGCCGGAACTTGCCGGTTCAAAACTGACTGTTGATGTCACATCAAGCGCAGGTCGCGAGCTGGATGAGCGTTTACTGCGCTATTTCGAACGTTCCGATCTGTTCAGCAATCCGAAACTGGAACTGGCAGCCGACAAGCTGAGCGGCAAACTCTCACTTGATGTGGCACGGAATTATTTCTTCTTCGGTACCGATAATCTCGGCCGCGATATGATGACCCGCACCTTTATCGGTGTGCGTATTTCTCTCGCGATCGGTCTGCTGGCTTCCGTGATGGCACTGGTTCTCGGCGTCAGCTATGGCGCGATTTCCGGTTATCTCGGCGGCCGTGCCGACAATATCATGATGCGTATTGTCGATATTCTCTATTCCCTGCCCTTCATCTTCTTCGTCATTCTGATGCTGGTGTTCTTCGGGCGGTCGATTATCATCATCTTCATTGCCATTGGCGCAACGGAATGGCTGGATATGGCACGTATTGTGCGCGGTCAGACCCTCAGTCTTAAACGGCAGGAATTTGTGCAGGCGGCAGAAGCGCTCGGAGCTACGCGGCGGGGCATTATCACCCGTCATATCATTCCGAATGCGTTGGGGCCGGTGATTGTATTCGTTACCCTGCTGGTACCAAAAGCCATTCTGCTTGAAAGCCTGCTGTCTTTCCTCGGTCTTGGTGTTCAGGATCCGATGACATCGCTCGGCCTGCTGATCTCTGAAGGGGCGCAGAATATGCGTGGCGCTTCATGGCAGCTGATTTTCCCTGCAGTCACCCTGACACTCATTCTCTTTGCGCTGAACTTCCTGGGCGACGGCCTGCGTGACAGCCTTGATCCGAAGGACCGTTAAGATGACAGCAGAAACAGTCTTATCTGTACGCGATCTGCGCGTGACATTTGAAACCAATGACGGGCCGGTTCATGCCGTACGCGGTATCAGCCTTGATGTGAAATCCGGTGAAACCGTCGCGATTGTCGGTGAATCCGGCTCCGGAAAAAGCCAGACGACCATGGCGATCATGGGGTTGCTATCGTCGAATGGTAAAGCCACCGGTCAGGCGCTCTATCGTGGTCAGGATCTGGTCGGCATGTCCGACAAAGAGCTGAATAAAATCCGTGGTGCGAAAATCACCATGATTTTTCAGGAGCCCATGACCTCGCTCGATCCGCTGTATAAAATCGGCGATCAGCTGGCAGAGCCTTTGCGTTTTCACCGTGGTATGAGTAAAGCACAGGCGCGTCCGCGTATTCTGGAATTGCTGAAACTGGTCGGGATTCCGGAACCGGAACGCCGGATCGATAGCTATCCCTATGAACTATCCGGCGGTCAGCGCCAGCGCGTCATGATTGCCATGGCACTGGCGAATGATCCGGATATTCTGATCGCGGATGAGCCAACCACAGCTCTTGATGTGACCATTCAGGCGCAAATTCTGGAGCTGCTGGCCGATTTGCAGAAGCGTCTCGGCATGGCCATCGTTTTCATCACCCATGATCTGGGGATTGTGAAACGTTTTGCTGATCAGGTCTGTGTCATGCGTTCCGGTGAAGTGGTTGAAAGCGGTACGACGGAAAAGATATTCTCAGCGCCCGAACATGCCTATACGAAAATGCTACTTGATGCAGAGCCAGAAGGCATCAAAGCGGCGCCGCCGGAAACAGCTCCCTTGCTGATTGAGGCAGATGATGTCTCCGTTACGTTCAATCTGGCAAAAGGCTGGCTGAAACCACAAACCGTTTTGCGGGCAGTCGATGGCATATCGCTCAATCTTAAACAGGGGCAAACGATTGGTATTGTAGGTGAATCCGGCTCTGGTAAATCCACACTCGGACGTGCCATTTTGCGCCTGCTGAAATCTGAGGGGCGTATTGCTTATCTCGGCCAAGAACTGCCTACCGATCCGCAGGAAATGCGCCCTAAACGCCGTGAACTGCAATTGGTGTTTCAGGACCCGTTCGGCTCGCTCAGCCCGCGTATGACGGTAGGGCGGATCATCACCGAAGGGCTGCTGATCCACGAGCCGGAACTCTCTGCCAAAGAGCGTGATCAGCGTGCGGGTGAAGCACTCAAAGAGGTTGGCCTTGAGCCGTCGATGCGCAACCGCTATCCGCACGAATTCTCCGGCGGTCAGCGTCAGCGTATTGCCATTGCCCGCACTATGATCCTTAAGCCGAAGGTCATTGTGCTGGACGAGCCAACCAGTGCACTTGACCGCTCAGTGCAAAAACAAGTCGTTACTTTGCTGCGTGATCTGCAGGAAAAATACGGCCTGTCCTATTTGTTCATCAGCCATGATCTGGCGGTTGTGCGTGCCCTTTCCGACTATATTCTGGTGATGAAAACCGGAAAAGTAGTTGAAGAAGGCCAGACCGAGCAGATTTTTGATGCACCGCGTGAGGATTACACCAAAGCGCTGATGCAGGCCTCGATGAGTGAAAAACGCTTCGGAGCGTAAAACATAAAAGGCCGGAGTTGAAGCTCCGGCCTTTTCCATTTCAGTCCGTAACTTTGCCCGGATTGAGAATATTATGCGGATCAAGTGCCGCTTTCAGTGTCTTCAAAACCTGCAATTCGGCAGCGCTGCGGCTATAATGCAGCCACGGCTTTTTGTGCAGACCAATCCCATGTTCTGCGGAAACCGAACCTTTGAATGAACGGATAATGTCATAAACAATATCCTCAATGATCCGCTCTTTCGGTTCAAAATCTGTATATTTGGTGACGTCAATATGGAAATTGCAGTCACCGACATGGCCAAAGAACAGGCTCTGAATGCCGGGGTAACGCTCTTCTAAAGCTGCCTGAATGGCATCAACGGTTGCGCCAATCTGCGTTTGCGGTACAGATACGTCAAAGCCGATGCACGGACCCTCATGGGTCATAATTTCTGCAATGGCATCGCGCATTGTCCAGAACTCTTCTGCCTCGCGGTGGGATTGCGCAATGGCAGCATCGGCAATCCAGCCCTCTTCCAGTGCATGTTCCAGAACAGACTGGAAGAGTTCAGCCTCGGTATCAGGCTCAGCGCCTTGCATATCCATCAGCACATAAAGCGGGTAGCCTTGCTCCAGCGGCGCGCGGGCATATTTTGCAGCGGTTTTATAATAATCGCCCCACATCGCCTCAAAAGCTGTGACGCGACCAGAAAGACGCTTCTGGGCATAATTCAGCAAATTGAGCGCATTATCAAAATTCTCAAGCGCAACGACCGTCGCATTGGCTCCGCCAACACCCGGGCGCAGACGCAGAACCGCACGGGTCACAACGCCCATTGTGCCTTCCGCACCGATAAATAAATGCTTCATGTCCAGCGCAGCATTGTTCTTCGGCATTTCATTCATCATGCTGAGAATTGTGCCGTCTGCCAATACCGCTTCAAGACCCAGCACCAGATCACGGGTCATGCCATAGCGGATCACACGATTACCGCCCGCATTGGTAGAGATATTACCGCCGATCTGGCAGGAACCGCGTGCACCTAAATCCAAGGCAAAATTCATACCGGCATTGCGCGCCGCTTCCTGAATAGTTTGCAGGATGGCACCAGCTTCAACAATCATTGTTCCCGCTTGAGCGTTAATTGCTTCAATACGGTTCATATTGCGCAGTGACAGTAACACGCATCCTTCTACCGGAACTGCACCACCAGCTAGACCGGTCAGCCCGCCCTGCGGAACAACGGCAATATGATGCTCATTACACAGCTTCAGAATTTCAGAAACCATTTGCGTATCACGTGGCAAAACCAGAGCCAACGGCGTGCCGCCTTGCTCATCACTCCAATCGCGCAGTTGTGAACTATCAATATTTTCAGCGGTTTGAATGTCTTTGCCAAGCAGTTCAGACAGTTTTTCCAGCACAGCAAGCCGTACAGCAGCATCTTGCATTTTATTCCCCTTAATTGCTGGGATTATCTTTATTGGAATTGTCGCTGATTTGTTATAGGGATTCATTAAAATTATTACGCATCAGGTCGTTCTGTTTTTAAATAGGTTCGGCAGCAATCATTCTGCGGTCAAAATCAATATTGTCCGTTCTTTTTATTGAGGTTTCTCATGCCATTGAATATGTCCCGCTCAGCTCTGGTAAAAACTTTTGCTCTCACCGCTGTTATTGCACCTTTATGGGCTGGTACAGCACTGGCATGGACCGGTGATGATGTTGCAAAGCGTCTGCAAGCTTTGCTCAAAGAACAAATGATCGAGCTGACATTCTCTAAACCTGAAACCAATGGCTCAAATGTGATTTTGCATGATGCAAAAGCGCAAATTGCTCTGCCTAAAACTTCGACGGACGAAACAGAAGAAGCGGAAAAGGACGATAAGGATAATGCGCCGGTTAATCTGGGAACGATTACGCTGAGCAATATTTCAGATGCCGCAGATGATGTTTATCTCATCGAAAAGGCGTCCTTTGACGATGTCAAAATTGTTGAAGATAACAGTGTTTTCACAACTTCGGATATCCGCTTTAATAATGTCAGACTGACCAAAGATCCGAAAACTGATTTGATCGGCCGCCTGCAATATGCCGAAAGCTTCCAGATCGGTGCCATCAGTGTCACAGTCCAGAGCAAGCCGGTTTTTGAACTGAAAGGCGTGCATTTCGCGCAGGAGCCTTTCAGTAAAGAAAAAGCCAGCAATTACAGCTGGGGCATTGAAGCGCTCAACATTGATCTGGAGGAAGTAGACCGGATTGATCAGGAGAAGAAGAAAAAAGAAGCCGCTGAGTTCCAAAAATCTGTAGAAGAAGCCGCGAAAGCGGCAGAAGAAGCAGCTGAGGAAGCCGCTGCAGGTGCGGAAGCCACAACTGAAACGACTGAATCTGCAACCGCTGATGCAGCACCTGCTGATAAGGCCGGTGCCACAGCTGACGCCGATAGCAACACAGATATCGCAACAGATGATACAGATGAGATGGCTGAAGACAGCGATCTCGGTGATGATCTGGCTGAGACCTCCGGTGACATGGATATGGCAGCAATCCGTGCTCTCGGGTTGGAAACAATCAATCTGACTATGGATGCCAAAGGCAGCTGGTCACCTTATAGCGGCCAATATACTGTCGACCAGATGACCGTGAGCGGTAAAAATATCGGGACTTATAATTACAAGCTCGCTATGGGCGGTTATAACCTGAAATTTATCAAAGCAGTGCAGGATTTACTTGCCAGTGTGATGGAAGATGGTGGCGACAATACTGCCATGCAGGTCGCTGCTGTTGGTATGTTGCAGAACCTTTCTATCAGCAATATGGAAATGCGCTATGATGATGAGAATTTCTTCGGCAAAGTGCTGGATTATCAAGCAAAAGAACGCGGCATCACCCGTGAAGAACTCGTGCAGGAGATGAAAGATCAACTGCAGATCGGTGTTGATTATTTTGAAAAAGAGCCGGTTGTTGTCGATGCTGCGAAAGCTATAGGCGAATATCTGGATGCGCCAAAGTCAATCAGTATAAAAATCCAGCCGGAAAATCCGGTGACCTTTGGCATCCTGACCGCAGTTGGTATGGCCGAGCCGAAAAAACTCTGGTCAGTGCTTGGTGTTAAAGTCGAAGCCAATAAATAAAACAAAAAAGCCTGCATCTCGCGATGCAGGCTTTTTCTTTATCTTTTTGCCGATCAAAACTTACCGGATCAAAGCCGGTGCAGGCGCACATCCGGATAGATTTCCTGCGCGATCTCACACAAATGCTGATGATGAGTCAGATAAATCACTTGTCCTTTTCCGGCCATTTGCGTGAAAATCCGGAAAGTTTCACGCGCACGATCATCGTCGAAAGTCTCCATAATATCATCCGCGATAAATGGCATTGGCCGCTGCGCCACAAATTCATAATAACCGGCAATACGTAAAGCCAGATAAAGCTGAAACCGCGTGCCCTTGGACAATTCATCCGCTGTTTTTGAGCTGCCATCGGCTGCAACAGCAATCAGAATTTCACTGTCCTTGTCCGTTTGTGTGGTCAGCTGGCGGTAACTACCCTGACTGATAGTCTTAAACGCTTCGGATGCCTGTGCCATCATCGATGAACGATGCTGATCACGGTACAATCGTAAAGCCTGCTCAGCCGCGCTGATGCCAAAACGCAGGCGCAGATATTGCTTCGACTTATCCTCAATCTCCAGCAAGAGTGTGCGGCGTTGTTCGTCCAGTTTTGCAGCACTGTCATCACCGGCCTGCGCTTCACGCAACAATTGTTCGGCCTGCATTTTCAGGCGATATTGCTCCTGCTTATGCTGATCCTGCGCATCATCTTCATCACGCAAGGCCAGCAATTGTGCTTTCAATTCGGTGCTGTCAGCCTGTGCAAGCAATGTTTCCGCCTCTGCCAGCTGCGCCACTTTCAGCAAATGCGTAATGGATTGCTCTTCACCTGCAAGGGTCTGTTCTAGCTGGGTTCGCTTGTTCCCTGCCTGAATTTTAAAACCGGCATCTTCCAGTGTGTCCGCCTGCAATTGCGTAAGCATTGTCTGTTTTCTGGCATTGAGCAAATCTGTTTGCTGGTTCAGATGCTGCATCTGCTGTTCAGCCTCCGCCAGCCTGCCTTGCAACTCATGCAGTTTTTGCTGCTCTACCTCTGCTTTGCGAATATGTTGCTCACTACGCTGCGCAAGCTCCGTGACAGGGATCGCCTCACCCGCCGCATTATGAACAGGCAGATTGAGGCGTTTTGCTAAGGCTTCCGCTTCTTTGCGATAAGCGGCCTGATCGTCGCGCATGGCATCAATACGCTGTGCCAGATCATGGCTGCGTTCCAGTGCCGGTGCCAGTTCTGCCATCAAATTAAGGCTTTCGCGCACCTGATCCAAATCCGCAACAGCATCGCCCTGACCAAGCCATGTTTGCTGGCAAGCCGCACGCCATGCCTCACACCACTGCGTATCCTGCATCTGAATATCATCCGCCTCTTTGCGGCGGCGATGCAGTTCCTGCTCCTGAGTGCTCAGTTCTGCCTGTAAAGCGGCAAAATGCTGAAAACGCTCATTCAAACTGACAGCCTGCGCTTGCAAGACATTCAGATCGGTTTCATCAACTTCAAGCCCCGCCTGTTGCAGAGCTTTGCGCAGCTCTGCCACTGCCAGTCTGACCTGCGCCTGTTTTTCATCACACATACGACAGGCACGCAGCCAAAGCTGTCGCTTTTGCAGCACCGCAGCGCGCTTTTCCATCCAGCGCAACAGGCTCCCAGCCGATAGTTGTTCTGTTGCTACCGGCACCAATTGTTTCTGCCAGCCAGCCAAACGGTTTTGCACCGCCTGCAACTCTGTTTCTGTTGCAGCCGCAGCGTTTTGTGCGTGTAAATTTTGTGCCTCAAGTACAGCAAGACGTTCGCGCAACTGCATGGCACGGGCAAATTCCGTGGCCTGCGTCAGCCTGCTATGCACAGCCTGATCATCCTGTGTCAGATAGGCTTCAAAGGCATCTGCCGTTGTATCATTCAGGTTCTTGCGATGGTGTTGCCATGCCGTATTGCGCTTATTGCGCAGTTCTGCAGCCTGTTCCTGCGTCATCACCAGACTGTGCTGCTGCAAAGCTTGAAGTTGCGCCTGTAACTGCACCATTTCATCTGTGTTTTTAGCCTGACTGTCCTGTGTCTGCTGCAGCCGGTTTTGTAGTGTTTGCAGCTGTTGCCCTGCGGCTTCAACCTCAGATGCGTCCGGCACCACTACTGCTGTGAGCATATCCAGATCACTGTCAAAATCACCTTGGCGATAAGGTAGTGGCTGCCAGAGTTCCCGCAACTGCGCTTCTTCTTCGCGTGCATTTTGCTCAGCTTGTCGCAGAGTATTGCTCAAATCTTCACCGCGCAACCGGCTCAGCAGATCATTGAGGCTACGCATCTGACCAAGATCACCCGCTGATTGCCCCATTCCGCTTTGTGTCAGCTTTTCTTGCGCCAGTTTCAGCCTGTCCTGAGCCGCAGTAAGTTCTTTACGTGTCAATTGCAATGCCGCCGCTATTCCTGAGCGGCGCTCAATTAGACTGCGCAATGCAGTCTCAGTCTGAATATTGATCAGCAATGTGCGCGGATCGGTTTTGGCGTCCTGTCCCAGACGGATCAGCAGCGCTTCAATCTTATGCTTTTCCGTGCGCAAAGCTGTTTCGCGCTCCGGCAAATCTTTTTCAGCCGTGAGATAGCGTGCGCGTGAAATTTGTAACTGTCCGGCGACACCCACAAGCTGCAATGCATTTTCGTCTGGATGAATAACGCCAGCGTCTTGTTCCAGTGCCGTTAATACTGTCATTTGGCTCTCAAGCCGGACGCGTAATTGCGCATCATCAATCATCAAGCGCGGCAGTTCTTCCGCAAAACCGGCTGGCACCGCAGGAATATCCGTAAAACCATCCAGTTCTTCGCGTAAGCGCAGCAAACGATGATAGTGCGGCAGTGCATTGAGCAATGCATCAATCTCGGCAATACGGTTGCGCGTTTGCCCGTGGGTGCTCAGCGCTTGCTGATACTCTGCCTCTGCTGCACGAAAACTGTCGCTTAATTTACCATAGCTTTGCGCCGAGCTTTTTGCGTCCAGCTCGGCTTTGAGAGCCTCTATTTCCTGTAGTTTTGCTTTCAGATCAGCCAGTTCGCCACTGCGGGCACCGGAACGATAGAACTGGTCTGCACGACTGCGCAAAGCACCTAAATTCTGGCTCAGACCGGCAAGACCGGCACTGGCAGAAAACAGCAATTCCCCTAAATTGCCTTTGCTGGCAAGGATAGCCTCACCACCCTGCTCCAGCGTGTCATCATCAAGCGAAAACATCATTCGATAGGCGTCGCGGTCGATATCGCCGAGTTCTGCAGAGATCAGCGTATCCGGCAAAGCACGGCCTGCATCATCCTGCAGGCTGTTAACACGAGCTTTAGTGCGCACCAGTTCCTGCACAGCGCCTTGCATTTGCAAAGACGCACCGATTTTCATTGCCGGATAGGGGTGCAGGAAATTATAACGGCTTTTATGCTCAATACCGAAAAGCAGGTCAAGCAATGCTGAAAATGTGGTGGATTTTCCGGCTTCATTCGGCCCGTAAATAATATGCAAGTCAGGCTTATTCTGATCTGCAGCACCAAAATCCAGCACATGATCGGTAAAGCGGCCATAGCGGGTAAGATCCAGACGATTGATCCGCATTATGCCTGTTCCTCTGCCTGTGCCGTTGCACTCAACTCGGCCAGTACATCCTCGCTGCCCTTTTGCAATAAGAGAGCAATCAGTGCCTGCGCCTGCGTTTCATCTCCGCCGAACATATTGCGGATTTCCGCAGGTAATTTTTTCACCAACGCATCCATTTGCTCTGCGAGGCCGCTCTGAAACTGAACATTGGCAGCCAGTTCATCGCTGATCAGCCTGCCCAGTTCCTGCAGCGGATCAGCTGTAAGAATGGCATTTTGCTGGTGAGCTTTACGCGGTGGGGTACATTCAATCTCCAGCTTTTCAATCCAGCAATCGCCGGTTTGTGCTGCTTTGTCTTCTGCTTCCGTCAGCAGCAGATCATGATCACGACGCATTTGCCATGCCAGAGCTGTCGAACCGGTCAGATGCAGACGGGCAACCAGATGTTCACTGGCCGTCGCTTCACGCTTGGCTTCCAGCGCCTCATGCACTGCCTGAACAAGTGCGCGCCAGTCCTCACACTCTGTGATATCGACATGCACACGCTCAAATTGCGCTATTGACGTCAGCCGCTCTTCCGTATGAACGATGCCGCTATCATCAATAGTCACAAGTGTTACGGATTTCGCTCCGGCCTCATTAATATCCCGCCCCTGCGGATTACCGGCCATCACGACTGTACTGTTATACGCACTTGTCGGCACATAAACCGCCCGCTTGTGGATGTGCCCCAAAGCCCAATAATGGAAACCATGCGATTGCAGATCGACCACGCTGACCGGCGCATAAAGATCATGCCCTTCGGCACCATTCAGACTGGTATGCATCAATCCGATATTCACCGCATCGCTAACAGGCAGGCTATAGCTTGGCAGCAAACTTTCGGGAGCATGCGGCTTGGCAAAACTCAGACCATGAAACACTACAGGTTGCTCATGATCCGGTGTATTCACAATGATAGCACGCCCTTTACGATCAAAGATTTGCACCCGTTCCGGCAGAATAAGCTCTTTGGTGATTTTTGACAGCGCATCGTGATTGCCGCGGATGATAAAGACATCAATACCGGCCTGATCCAGACGACGCAGCTGTTCCGCAAGAAAGCGCGCGGTTTTCATCGAGGTCTGATCGCCGTCATAAAGATCACCGGCAACCAGCAATGCATGCACGCGCTCGTTTAAAGCCAGATCAATAATACGCTCAAAAGCACGCCGCGTTGCATTGCCGATCAGCGTGGCAAGCTCATTATTACGTAAAGCGAGTGAGCGCAGCGGTGAATCCAGATGAATATCTGCCGCATGAATAAAGCGATAGGTCAAAACGGCTCCTGAAAGTCCGGATCAAAATCTTTGAACAGACTATGCGACGGCACCGTTATAAAAATCAATGCAAGGCCGGTTTTATAGCGCAGATATCCGTTCACAACTCTGCATCACCGGTTCAACTCCTGTTAAATTACCTGAAATACAGTATTTTTTTAAACCAGGCACTTACAATTGAAATTTTGTCTTCCTATATGCGTCCAAAGCACTTTTTTCAGGAGACACATATGTTGCGTGCCACCTCTCGTTTTGGCCAGTTCACAATCGCATTGGGACTGGCGCTCGTTGTATCGCTTTCGGCGATGGATATTGCCGATGCCAGACGGGCGGGCGGTGGCGGCTTTGGCAGCCGTGGCAGCAAGACCTATCAGGCACCTGCGCCAACCCGCACAGCTCCAAACACTGCTGCGCCGATTGAGCGTTCGATGACACCGAATACCGGTGCGCAGACACGTCCGGCACAGGGCGCTGCGGCAGCAAATGCGGCAAAGCCTGGCTTCTTCAATAATTTCGGTCGCTCCATGCTCGGCGGTCTGCTGGTCGGCGGTCTGATCGGTATGCTGCTTGGCAATGGTCTCGGCGGTATGGCCGGTTTTCTCGGCCTGATCTTGCAGGTTGCTCTCTTCGCCGGTCTGGCGATGCTGGCCATGCGCTTCTTTGCCAACCGCAATAAAACTGCAACGGCTGCTGCCGGTGCCGGTTCTGCGAGAACAGCACAGAACTTTGGCCCGAATTTCGGTAGCCAGTTTGGCAAGCGTGATGCGCAGGCACAGAACACCAATGCGCGTTCGTCCACCTCTGTCCCGTCAGCCGGCTTCGGGGCTGGTGCCGGTGCAAGTACTGCTGCCGCAAACATGATGCAGCCTGCCGTGGAAGAAAAGCCGCTGACTGTCTCACAGGAAGATCTCGAGCATTTCGAAAAAATGCTGACCGAAGTTCAGACAGCCTATGGTCAGGAAAATTACGGTACACTGCGCCAGCTCGCAACACCGGAAGCTATGTCCTACCTCGCCGAAGAACTCGGTGAAAACGCCACCAACGGCCTGCGTAACCATGTCAGCGAAGTGAAATTGCTGCAGGGTGACGTTTCAGAAGGCTGGAGCGAAGAAGGGAAAGACTACGCCACCGTTGCCATGCGTTATGAAAGCGTTGACTACATGGCTGACCGTGACACAGGCGAACTGACTGAAGGTGAAAGCACTGATATTTCGGAAAGTGTTGAAGTGTGGACATTCGTGCGTCCTGCCAATGGCCGCATTGAAGACTGGAAGCTCTCGGCAATTCAGGCTGCATAAGCATCTGACATTACTTCTTATTTCGTATAGAAAAGCCGCCCTGATCTTCAGGGCGGCTTTTTTCATAGGGAACTTATGGTTCCTGCAAAGCGTTACGGGTTTGAAAATCAATATTACAAATAAATTTTTATGATTGCATTTTTTTGCAATCAATTATATTTAATTAAAAGTATAGAAAGCAGGTATGAGATGCAAAAACCAGACATTGCCGCGTTTTATGATCAGCGCACCGGCTCCGTGCAATATGTTGTCGCCGATCCTGAAACACTGGATTGCGTGATTATTGATCCGGTGCTGGAATATGATGAAAAATCCGGTCAGACGGCCACTCATCACGCCGATGAGATGCTGGATTATATCGCACGCCGCAGCTACCGGCTGGTACATATTCTCGACACGCATCCTCATGCTGATCATCTTTCTGCCGCTCATTATCTGCATACCCGCACCGGCGCGCCGACAGCAATTGGCGCGAAAGTGAAAAAAGTCCAGAAAATCTGGTCTGAGCTGTATAACTGGCCGGACCTTGCCTGTGACGGCTCGCAATGGGATCATCTGTTTGAAGACGGTGAGACATTCAAAGTCGGCAATCTTGATGCACGGGTTATTCACTCTCCGGGGCATACGCTGGCTTCGATTACCTATGTCATCGGCGATGCTGCTTTCATCCACGACACATTATTTATGCCGGACGGCGGCACCGCACGCGCCGACTTCCCCGGTGGCGATGCAACCGCACTATGGAACAGTATCCAGACCATTCTGCAATTGCCGGAAGATACCCGCCTTTTCACCGGTCATGACTACCGGCCGAACGGTCGTGAAGTGCGTTGGGAATCCCGTATTGGTGAGCAATTACAGGATAATGTCCATCTCAGCCGCTACCGTGATGAGGATAGTTTTGTCACGGCACGTCAGGCACGGGACGCAACTTTACCAATTCCGAAACTGATGCTCCATGCCTTGCAAGTGAATATTCGCGGCGGGCGTCTGCCTGAGCCTGAAAGCAACGGACAGCGTTATCTCAAAATTCCTCTTGGCCGTTTTGACGGCGCACCTTGGGAATAAGCCATGAGCACTCTTATTGAAGACACCGATCTGACAATGGCCACGGCTCCCGATGCCGCTGAACTGCGCGAACGGGTCAACGAAGCCTCAGCTTTCCTGAAAAAGCTGTCCAATCCTGATCGCTTGCAGGTGGCTTGTGCACTGGTTGAAGGTGAAAAATCCGTGCGCGAACTGGAAGATATGCTGGGCATTCGTCAACCTGGCCTTTCCCAACAACTGGCTGAGTTGCGCACAGCCGGTTTTGTCAGCGCCCGCAAGGAAGGCAAAGCCGTATTTTATTCTCTTGCAGATGAACGGGTGAAAATCTTCATCCGTACGATGCACCAATTATTCTGCACGCCTAGAGCGGTTTACGCTCATGTTGAATCGCAGTGATCACTCTAGGCTCTTTAGTTTGTCGCATTATCCCGGACTGTCCAAGTTGATCCAACTTGACTGTGAAATGCTCTAACAGAACATAAGGTTTTAAATCATGGAAAATTTTACCCCGTGGTCTGCACTTTCGGGCGGGCTTCTGATTGGCCTGTCGGCAGTATTGCTGATGTTTTTTGAAGGGCGCATTGCCGGTATCAGCGGCATTGTTAGCAGACTTTTCCCGCCCTATAGCGACAATCACTTTTTATCTCGCGCCGGCTTTGTGCTGGGGCTGCTGATTGCCCCTTTCTTATACTTGCTCTTCAGCGGTCACAGACCGGTTCTCAGTGTTTCTTCTGATCCGACGCTGATGATTAGTGCCGGTTTGCTGGTTGGTTTCGGCGCGGTTCTGGGCAGCGGTTGCACATCCGGTCATGGTGTATGCGGTATTTCACGGCTGTCGCTGCGCTCCCTGCTCGCAACCACATTATTCATGGCAGCCGGTTTCATCACCGTCTACATCATGCGCCATCTGATCGGGTAAAGGGGATAGCGATGTCGTTTCTGATCAATCTTGTTATCGGCCTGATCTTCGGGCTTGGACTGGTGATCTCAGGTCTGGCCAATCCTGAAAAAGTGCTGAACTTTCTGGATATTACCGGCAATTGGGATCCGTCATTGGCTCTCGTCATGGGCGCAGCGGTTGTCACCACATTCATTGGCTTTCGCATGGTTTTTGCCCGCAAGAAACCATTCTGCGCCGTGAATTTTGATATACCTGCCAACCGCAAGCCAGACAGATCACTGGTTACTGGTGCCATTCTGTTCGGTATCGGCTGGGGACTTGGCGGCATTTGCCCGGGGCCTGCCATCACCACTATGGGCTTAGCTGCAACCGGCACACTCATCTTTGTTCCGGCCATGATTGTCGGCATGCTAATTGCCCGTAAAGTCAAGGCTTCCTGAAAAATCAGGAAGCCTTCATTCGTCGGCACTTTTAAAGTGTCAGAGCGACCTTTGTGAGCCAAATATGGTTCACAGCGCTCTGATTTGATCAATCGAATGAAACACAGGGCCATGGCCGAGTGAACGGCCAGTCTCATCTTTCATGCCCACTTCAAGTCGGTGTGCGGCACTGATTGCCCTCAACAAATAGGCTTTTGCCTCGCGCACCGCATCCGGCAATGAATTGCCTTTCGCTAATTCAGCAGCCAAAGCACTGGAAAGCGTGCAGCCTGTGCCATGTGTATCGGGCGTTTCAACACGCGGCGCTTCAAACCACAGATTATATTCCGCGCTCAGGAGCAGATCAGGGCAATGTTCTCCCGCCATATGCCCGCCTTTCATTAGCACAGCCTTACAACCCTTAGCCAGCAAAGCCTGACCTTGACGCTCCATACCCTCACGGTTTTCAGCTACAGGCACGCCAAGAATAGCGGCTGCTTCCGGCAAGTTTGGGGTCAGTAAGGTTGCCAGCGGTAGTAGTTTTTGCGTGAGGCTTTCCACCGCCAGCGGATCAAGCAAAGCCGCACCACCTTTGGCAATCATCACAGGATCAAGCACAATCTGCAAATCCGGCTGTTTAATCAGCTGCTCCTGCAAAATCTGCGCCACACGATCAGAAATCTGCGCATTCACAATCATGCCGATTTTAACCGCATCAACCCGCACATCGCTGAAAATCATTGTGAGCTGCTGCGCCACGAAATCCGCAGGCACGGCAAAAACACCGGATACGCCCTGCGTATTCTGTGCTGTCAGTGCGGTCAGTGCCGCCATACCATAAGTGCCACGGGCAGCAAAAGTTTTCAAATCAGCCTGAATTCCGGCTCCGCCCGACGGGTCAGAACCGGCAAGGGAAAGAACATTTTTCATTGCCTATCCCTTTGCAGCACGAAAACCGGCGATTGCCGCATGGAATGCACGGGCTTCCAGTTCAGGATCATCCTGACCACAAATTGCTGAAACAACAGCCAGACCATTAACACCGGTTGCCAGCACATCATCCACATGCGGCAGTTTAATGCCGCCGATTGCGACCGCAGGCAGACCATTATGGGAGTAAACCCGCTTCAACCCGTCAAAACCGATGGAAGGCGCGCAATTTTTCTTGGTTGCAGTCGGGAAGACAGGACCGATGCCGAGATAATCCACCACAGCACTATCGGCTTTCGCAGCCAGTTCAGCCGTCTGCACGGAAAGACCGAGGATCATATTCGGCCCGATTTTAGCGCGCACCTGCTTCGGCGAACCATCATGCTGGCCGATATGCAAACCATCAGCGCCGACAGCAATCGCAATCTCTACATTATCATTGATGATCAGCTTGGCATTGGTTCCTTCAAGCGCTGTTTTTAGCGCTTTGGCCGTTTCAAGCATCTCTTGCTGGCTGGCATCTTTGTCACGCAACTGCACCATTGTGGCGCCGCCACGAACAGCTGCGATTGCGGTTTCCACCATGCCAAAACTGCCGCAAAGCTCACGGTCGAGAACGAGATAGAGCGACAGATCAAACTGTTTCATAGAATTGTACCTTTGCCTGAGACTGGAATTGTGCGGGTGTGAGCGCATAAAGCGCATCGATAAAATGAATTTGGAAACTGGCTGGCCCCTGCGCCTGCAATGCCGCTTGTTCTCCGGCCACCGCATACATAGCCAGAGCAGCTGCCGTCGCTTCCAAAGCGGAAGCTTTATGAGAGGCGACAAATGCACCGGTCAGACAGGTCAGTGCACAGCCAAGCGCTGTCACTTGCGGCATCAGCGGTGAGCCGCCGTCAATACGCAAAGTGCTATGGTTGTCGGTCACCAGATCATAAGCGCCGGTCACTGCAACAGTGCATTGATGCTGCTGTGCCAGTTGTCGAGCTGCGTGATGCGCGCTACCGGCATCATCGCCGCTGTCTGCCCCTTTGCCTCGTGCGGAAAAACCTGCAAGGGTCAGAATTTCAGACGCATTACCGCGAATAATTGTTGGTTTTAGCGCCAATAGGGTCTGCGCCGCTTCTCTGCGGAAAGTGGAAGCAAAATGCGCTACGGGATCAAAAACCCACGGAATATTATGCGCATTGGCAGCCGTAACCGCAGCAATCATCCCCTGCACCCAAAGCGGAGAGAGCGTGCCGATATTAATCGTTACTGCGCCGCAGAGTTTGGCAAATTCTCCGGCTTCCTCCTGCGCATGCAGCATAGCAGGAGAAGCACCGGCAGCGAGAACCACATTAGCAGCCGTGTTCATCGCTACGAAATTTGTGATGCATTGAATGAGAGGTTTCTGGCGTCGCATGGTTTCCAGCACAATGCCGAAATCCGGTAGATCTTTCATATCAGCCCTCCGCCACGGTGAGGGTCTGATACAGGGTGCCACTATTTCGCCTTGCGATAAGCGCCCTTTAATCTGACTCCCTCCGCCGGCATTATCCGGTTCAGGTTCAAAGGGTACTTCTCAGCCGGTATCATCCGGGCGCCCCTGTCTTTGATCGCTATTATGGCAGAGCAGGCACTACCTGTCCACCGCTTGTCAGATCACTTGATTAATATGGCTCGGAAATCATTGACATTTGTACCGGTCGGCCCTGTCACGAACAGATCGCCACTTACGTTGAAAGCACTCCAGCTGTCATGCCCTGCAAGATATTTCTTCGCATCCAGCCCCAACTCTGCCATGCGTTGAATTGTGCCTCCATCTGCGAAAGCACCGGCATTATTTTCCGAACCGTCTATGCCATCAGTATCCGCAGCCAAAGCGTGAATATCCTCAGAGCCAGCAATATTCAGTGCCAATGCCAGCATGAATTCACTGTTGCGACCACCCTTACCGGCTTTGGCACCGGAGCCGAGCGTTACCGTTGTTTCTCCGCCAGACAACAACAGCAATGGCTGTTCTGCCTGACGATTACGCGCCTGATATTGTGCCATTGCCCCATGCATCAGCGCGATGTCTTTTGCTTCACCTTCAATCGCATCAGAGAGAATGAGTGTTTCAACGCCCTGCTGTTCGGCCAATTTTGCCGCCGCCGCCAATGACTGTGCTGCACTGGCAATAATATGGTGGCTGTGGCGGGAAAATACCGCATCATCCGGTAGCGGCGCATCGGCCTTTTCACTTTGCAAATGTGCCATGACCGTTTCCGGCAATTGCATCTTGTAATGCTCGATATATTTCAGCGCATCATGACGGGTTGCACGATCGGCAATCGTCGGCCCTGAAGCGATCAGCGCGGGATCATCCCCCGGAATATCAGAAACAATCAGGCTGACCATACGGGCAGGCCCTGCGAGGGCAGCAAGCCTGCCACCTTTAATCGTAGAGACATGCTTACGGATAGCATTCATCACGCTGATCGGCGCACCACTGGCAAGCAAAGCGGCATTGACCGCCTGCTCATCCGCCAGTGTCAGCCCCTCTGGTGGTGCAGGCAACAGAGCCGAGCCGCCGCCGCAGATCAATGCCACCACCAAATCGTCTTCATGCAAATCTTGCAAAGCAGCTTTCAACTGTTTTGTTGCATCCAGTCCCGCTTCATCCGGCACCGGATGTGCCGCTTCCAGCACTTTAATAAAACGGCATTCCGCTCCATAGCCATAGCGTGTGACAACCACACCCTGCGGTGCAGGGTTTCCTGCCTCAACCCATAAAGTCTCAAAGGCTTGCGCCATTTGTGCAGAGCCCTTACCGGCGCCGATTACAATCGTCCTACCCTTTGGCGCTTGTGGCAAATATGGTTTGAGACAATGCAGGGGATCAGCCGCCTGAACCGCAGTGTCAAAAAGGGATTTCAGAAATTGCCGCTCCTGGCCCTGTTTCAGTTTAACCTGTGTCCGTCCGATGCCCTGCGGCAACTGGCAACCGCCATCGCTGTAACCGGCAGGAATTGTCCCGACTGCATTGATGACACGGCGCTCGGTAATCGCTGCGAATATCTGATCAACCGCCTGCTTCGCCCCTGCAAGTCGTGACGGGTGGTCGGTATCTGCCGCCGCATGCGGCAGCAATAACATGGCTTCCGGATATTTTTTTGCCAGTGACAGATAAGGTGCCAGCGGTCCTGACAACACACCGTCTTTTTCAAACAGGTCGGCATCCACCGCAACATTGCGGATATGTCCACTCTGCATCAGACTGTCCAACGCCGCAATATCCACCAGCTCACCACGATCATAATTGATGACCATAGCACCCTCATTCATTGCAGACAGGACCGTATGGCTGACTAGTCCCTGATTGCTGTAGCGCCCTGTCTCCTTGTTCAGCGCGCCAAGCCCCAGATGCACACTCAGCACATCGGCATTTTGCGCAGCAGCTTCGGGTGTCGATGCATAGGTATAGCCCTGACTTTCAATCCACTGACGATGATGTTCGCGGGCATAAATTGTGACATGCATGGCAAAGGCTTTGGCTAGTTTTGCCACTTCCATACCGATATTGCCACTGCCGAGAATGGCAATCTTGCGGCCTTCAAGACCAGAGCTCGGGAAACGCGCCAGATCGCGACCGGTATCAAAGCTGCCTTCCAGTACCTGTTTATATAGAGTGGCGGTGTCCAGATCTGGACGAAACTGCAGAAGTGCTTTCAACACCATTTGCGCGGTAATACGGCTGTTGATGCCCGGCGTATTCATCAAAGGCGCTGTGCCGGAGACCCATGATTGTGATTGCATGTTGCCGGTGCCCGCACCAATGCGCACACCACCCTCAGTAAACAAGCATTGCGGCGGGATACGCGTGGCGGCAGCAATCACCGCATCATATTGCCCTTGCGCCGCCGCCGCGATCAATTCTTCTTCAGTGCTGAGATCGGGGCAATAGAAAAAATGTAATTTTCCGGCTGTGAGTGCCGAGACTGCCTGCAAAGCATGATCGTGAAAGACCGCGCCTTTGTCTTCGATATAGCGGCGAATTTCATTCCATTGATGCTTGCCTTGCGCATCAAGACGCAACTCCAGATGATCCGTGATGAGGATTTTGGCAGTTTTGTCCGACATATTTCAGTTCCCTTATATTTATTCAGTACGGGGCAATGCCCAGATTATAGTGATTGGCAATCCGCCAAAACCAGTCTTTGTCGAGATCTTCCTGTCTCTTTTGGATCGTGAGGTGCTCTGCGCAATGATCGAACAGGGCATAGCAAAGCTGCTCGTCATCATGACGGGCATAATAGGCAATACCATCGAGCTTTTCCGGATGATCATGCAGCGCCTTTGACCAGTATTGCGCTGTATCATAGGGCAAACCGCTGTGCAGAACCTCTGCCGTTGCGCCTAAAATTGCGAGGCCGCGTCCGGCAAGTTTCGCCAGTTTCAACGGTGCAGTATTCTCCAAAACCACATGCGCCTTTTTCTGTAGCAGCCCCATATCAATCAGGCTGCGACCCGGTTCACGTAAGAATGTTTCGGCAAATGCACCTTCCCGTGCGGCAGCCGTATAAAGCACGCCATAGGATGCATCCGGTGCGTTGAGCCTGCCCAGTGTTGAACGGTCAAAATAAACCGGCTCAAAGGCAGCAGTATAAAAACGATAAAACTTGCTCCCCGCAGCCAGAGTGATTAGCTCAGGCTGTCGGGAAGTCAGATTTTGTGGTGGCTTCGGCCCGCTCACGCGCCTTGCAAACCATTGAGCCGTGCTGCTTCCAGCACTGCTTCTGTTTCACCGCGACGCAGCAGCTCAATCGGTTTTTTACCGTTGAGACGTTCATCCGGCCTGCTCAGGAAATTCAGTATAAACCATGGATTAGAACTGCCAAGCGCCTGACGTACAGCCTTCAGTCCGGCAACAATACTGCCATCATTGAGAAACTGGATGGTCGGATAGGCGCGACGATTAGCCGGCCCCGGCACCGCGAGCAATGTACCCTCCTGAACCCGCTTATCAACGGCTTGACGGGAAATGCCCTGCAATAACAGGCGCACCTGCTCCAGTGTATAGGCACCGCCAGCTTCGCGCAGATCCTGCTGAGCAATTTCCACACCACGCAGTAAGGCCAGCGCACGGGCATCCGGCTGGTACGCCTCTTTAGCAAGCGCTTTACCCGCAGGTTTCTGAACAGGTTGACGCTTCGCGCGACTTGTCGTCACGCGTGACTTTGCATTTTCAGCAGGGCTCTGCCGTGTTTTCTTATGCTCAGTTGTGCTTTGCGTTGTCTGTGCCATGATCATCTCCTGCTTTAAAGATGATACCGCACAGGCTGGTTGTCAAGCTTGCTAATATTGTCAAGGTTGACAAGGTTGCATCTTACATAAAACGACTTGCAGAATACGGCTCTGCCGGAATGAAAGTTTTCTCTCCGGTCATCATTTCTGCCAGCAATCGGCCGGATGCAGGCCCCAGCGTCAGCCCGTGATGGGCATGGCCGAAATTCATCCACAGACCCGGTTTATTCGGCACGGCTCCGATGACAGGACACATATCCGGCATGCATGGACGCAGACCCAGCCATGGCTGCGCTTCAACCGGCTTGCCCAAGGAAGGTAAAACTTTGCGCGCGCGTTTCTCGGCACGATCCAGCAGGATACGATTGGCCGGTGCATCCGGAGAACCAAATTCAATACCAGTGGTCAAACGCATCCCCTGACGCATCGGCGCCATCACATAACCGCCTTCAACCTCAACAACCGAGTGATTGAGAGCCGCATCCTCTTCCATGGAAAAATGCAAATGCGTGCCGCGTTTAACCGCCATAGGCAGTTTGATGCCAGCCTGCTGATAGATCAGATGCGACTGAGGCCCCAAAGCTACGACAACATTGCGTGCTGTGACCTGCTCAGATGCACGGACAGACCAGCCATCACTCTGCTGCTGCAGAGTTGTAGCATCGCCATGCAGAAACACGCCACCGCGCTGTGTAAACAAAGCCGCATAGGCTTTGACCAACCCCGCAGGGTCGCTCACTGTTTTAGGATCAAGCCAATGCACCGCACCGGCAATATTGCGCATAGCCGGTTCCGTTGCAGCAAAACCTGCCCGATCCAGCACTTTATAGTTCAGACCAAAACGATCCAGCGACGGCAGAGTTTTCACAAAAGCATTGAGTGCTTCTTCACTGCAAAATGCTTCCAGCCAGCCTTTACTCTGCACCAGATTTTCACAACCGGCCTGCTCAATCAGGAAATCATGCTCTGTGACACAGGATTTCACCAGTGGCAGCATGGCTTCAGTCGCTTTAGCCAGTCGCTCCGGTGAAGAATTGCGCCAGAACTGAAACAGCCACGGTGCCATTTTCGGCATATAGGCCAGATCATAACGTACATCCGAACGGTTATTCAGAGCATATTTCAGCAGATTGGTGAGCCCGCGCGGAAATGAATAGGGAATAACGCTTGAGCGTTCAATCAGACCGGCATTACCGTAGCTGGTGCCCTCGCCCGGATCTTTTTTGTCAATCAGACAAACGGCATGACCGCGTGCTTGCAAATGGAGTGCTGTGCTGACACCGATAATGCCTGCGCCCAGAATGATTGTATCGAATTTACGCATGATATGGCCGTATAAAACGGGGCATAAATTACCTGCCAACACAGTGTGTCCGGAATTTTGCCAGTAAATGACTAAGATCTGAATTCAAGAGAAATGAGCGCACAGAACTGCGCGCTCATTCAACATGTGAATCAATACTACAAAGATCAATAAATATCGAAGTCGAAATATTTCTGCATGATCTTGGCATAAGTACCGTTTTTACGAATACCATCAATAGCTGTATTAAACTGTGCCTTCAGAGCGTCATTGCCTTTTTTGATGGCAATACCGGTTTCTGTCTGTGTATTCGGCACGTCTTCGAGCATGACGCAGCAATCTTTACCGGTGGTTTTTGCCCATTCAGCAATCGGGAACTTGTCGGAAATCACTGCATCCAGACGACCTGTTGCGAGATCAGCAACAGCTTCATCATTGGTCGGGTAAAGCTTGATATCTGCGCCTGCTTTGGCAAGCACGTCTTCAGCATAAATGGACTGAGTTGTACCGCCCTGTGCACCGATAGTTTTGCCTTTAAAGTTTTCTGTCTTCGTATCTTTAATCGGGCTGTCTTTAGGGACAACAATCGCCAGCGGTGTGGAGTAATATTTATTGGTGAAGTCGATCTGTTTCAGACGATCTTCTGTAATGCTCATTGATGCGATAACTGCATCAAACTTATTGGACTGCAGACCCGGAATCATACCATCCCAGTCATTGGCCACGATTGTGCATTTTGCTTTCATTTCTTCGCAAAGTGCATTGGCAATATCCACGTCAAAGCCTTTCAGCGAGCCATCGGCATCAACATAGTTGAATGGCGGATAGGCGCCTTCTGTTGCAATGCGGATTTCCTTGATTTCCTGCGCTCCGGCAGAAGCTGCAAATGACGCAATCAAAAGTCCTGCAAACAAAACAGATTTACGCATTATACCTCCCGTAAAATAAACCTGATATTTCAACCCCCAGCTAAACAGAAAAACGGGGCAAAGGAAAGCCCTTGCCCCGTTTCTCATTGCATCATGCTATTCCGGTTTCGCATTAACCGTGCAAAAATCGGAATAATTTACTAAATTAGGCGTAAACTTTACCGAAACGGTTTGCGAGGAATTTATCCAGCGCAATATCTTCCTGCTTCATGAAGCCCTGTGCAGGAATGCTGCCGTCAGCAAGCATATCAACAACAGCGCAGATAGCGGAAGCTGTAGTGACCTGAATGCCGGTCATTTCCAGATCGCCCTGTGTCTGGTTGTAAACCTTGTTTGCATAGGTTTCCTGAGTCAGACGACCATCCTTGTAACCGGTTACGGTTACGAAGATTACGATAACGTCCTGCTGGGTACCTGGAACTGCAGTTTCAAGGATGTCCTTGAATACATCGCGGCGGTGACGCAGGCCGAGGTCGTTGAGCAGAGTTTTGAAGATATCGCAATGGCCCGGGTAACGGATGGTGCGGTAGTTCAGAGTGCGAACTTTACCTTCGAGAGTTTCAGCCAGAGTGCCGAGACCACCGGAAGTGTTGAAAGCTTCGTACTGAACGCCTTCGAGCGAGAATTCTTCGCGCTCTTCCATAGCTGGAACCAGTGTCAGCTTGCCGTTTACGATGGCTTCACATGGCTCGATATATTCGTTGATAACTCCGTCCGTGCTCCATGTCAGGTTGTAGGTGATGGAGTTGGTCGGGAACTGTGGCAGAGCACCAACGCGCATGCCAATGGATTCCAGCTTGTCGAATTTCTTGGCCAGATCGTAAGCAACAATCGAGATGAAGCCCGGAGCCAGACCGCACTGTGGAATGAAAGCGGTTTTAGCTGTTTTCGCCAGTTCTTTAACGTGGCGTGTGCTTGCAACGTCTTCAGTCAGGTCGAGGTAGTGAACGCCGGATTTTGCAGCGGCATCAGCAATACGGATTGTCATCTGGTAAGGGGCAGCGCTGAGAACAGCGAATTTGCCGGTCAGAACAGCTTCAAGAGCGGTCGCATCAGCAATATCAACAACTTTCGTTGTGATGTTCTTTTTGCCTGCGAGGGCTTTCAGCTGATCTTCAGAACGGTCTGTTACCGTTACATTATAATCACCGGTGTTACCCAGAAGCTGTGCAATTGTTACACCGATCTTACCGGCACCAACGACGACGACGTCTTTCATGACTGAACCTTTACTGACTGCTCTTGCTGTTCCATTTATCACCCTCCTGATAAGACCTACCAGCTTCGATAAATGTAACACATTAAAACTATTGCATTATTTTCCGGACATATTGATTCACGCCCAAAAGATGATGGCATAGAGTCGCAGAATTTTCGTCAAAAAGAAGTATCCAAAATGACGGAATGACGCTATATATTTGGTCGAAGTGACGTTTGCGAGGTTCAAAATGACGACAAAAGCCGATATGGCCCTGATTGCTCTTTTACGCGAGAATGCCCGGGCATCAACAGCAACGCTGGCCAGACGGCTTGGAGTCTCTCGCACGACTGTTCAAAGCCGCATCGACCGGCTGGAAAAGCGTGGTATTATTACCGGCTATACGGTTAAATTATCGTCAGAACATGAGAGTCATCTGGTGCGCGCCCATGTATTGGTCACCGCACTACCGAAATTCGCACCAAAGGTCGAAATTGGGCTCAAGCCTATGATGGCCGTGCGCTCTGTTCATTCAATCAGCGGTAATTTTGATATGATCGTGATTGTTGAAGCCCCGTCAATCGGTGAACTCGACAGCGTGCTGGATCAGATCGGTGCACTGGAAGGTGTGGAGCGCACAATGTCGTCCATCATTCTCTCCACACGGATTGAGCGTTAAATATCGCCACCGTTCTGCACAAAGTGTCCTCGCAATACATCACTCATGTTAGGGTCATTGGCATGAGTGATGTGAAACTGCCACAGCAAGGCAGAAACTTGTCATATCTATCCGGCAAGAATTGCACTTCAAAATTTACGAGTTATATAAAGCGTAGTATTTTCAACGCAATCTCTGCGCCTGTTCTGGAAAGGGAGCACGACAATGCAAAGCATTATCCTTCACCCTGTTAGGGTTTCAGCTTAACTCAGTGATTACTGACGAATGTTGATTGAACTGTTGGCCACGCCAGCAGATGATATCCTGTTTCCAGAGTTTATAAAATTATGGTCATTTACGATGAGAGCATCAGCTCTCCTATAGCCGGAGTCGTTGCTCCGGCGATTTTACGACATTTTTATACGGACAAAACATGGGTGGAAGGGGAAACCCTCCGCCAACTTAATGATATGGCACAATTAAACGGTGCCATATCCGTTGCAGCATTTCCGGATTTACATCCGGGAAAATACGGGCCGACCGGCATGGCTTTGCTTGCTGAACGGCTCCACCCGCTCCTGATCGGCAACGATATTGGTTGTGGTATGAGCCTGTTTGCTCTTGATATGCCATTACGCAAATTGCGGCTTGATAAAGCGGAACAGAAACTGAGAGAATTGGAACATCAAACTCTGTCCGATATTCCTGACAAGATGGCAGAATGCGGGCTTGCTCCTGATCTTTTTCCGGAAGGTTTGGGAACCATTGGCGGCGGCAACCACTTTTGCGAGTTGCAAGCAGTGGATCAAATCTTTGCTCCCTCATCAGAGCACCCTTTTGATGAGCAAACCCTCTATCTTTTGGTGCATTCCGGTTCACGAGGATTGGGGGCAACTGCCTTCTCGGCATTTCTTGCCAGTGATAAAACCGGCGATGAAGGGTTGGAGCTGAATTCTCCGACTTTCATAGACTGGAAAAAAGCACATGATCAATGTGTTGTCTGGGCCTCCCTCAATCGCAAGCTGATCGCAGAGCGGGCAGCAAAAGCCTTGCATGCAGACCTGCAACTCATAGCAGACGTTCCGCATAATCTTGTCCGGTTTACACCGGAGGGAATTATCCATCACAAAGGTGCAGCTGTAGCATATTCCGGCGATTTAATTCCGATTGCCGGATCACGGGCAAGTCTGAGCTATGTGGTGCGCGCCTGTGATGCGGTCACCCAATCTTTGAATGCCGTTTCTCATGGTGCGGGGCGAAAATATGATCGGGCAAGTATGCAAGCGCGTATGGGCAAACTGCGTTCACAACGTGAACAGCTGACACGCAATGCATGGGGCGGCAGAGCAATCTGTGATGACCGAGCATTACTGGTGGAAGAATCTGCTGCAGCTTACAAGGATTCAGCACAGGTCGTTGCTGATCTTGAAGCACATAAACTTGTTGAGCCTGTTGCTGCTATGCGCCCGCTGCTCACCTACAAGAAAGCACATATGCAAAACAGGACTGAAAAGCCGAAAGACAAGAGCAGGAGAGCACATTATGCAAAGCGTTGATCTGCTTTTGTCATCAGGAACCGGCCCTGCGGAATGCCGTATTGCGCTAAGTCGGCTGGTTGGCATCTTACAAAAAGAAGCAACACAACTTGAGTGCTCATTCGAAATGGCATCTGCCACAGCTACAGATAAACATGGCCCCAAATCTGTGCTTATCACCTTGGAAGGGGATGCCGCAGACCAGATTGCACGGGACTATTGCGGTACTATTAAGTTCATATTTAAAAGCCCTGTTCGGCCACAACATAAACGTCAGAACTGGTTTGTTTCTGTCAGCAAAGCCGAACTGACACGGGTAAACGATGTGAACATTCGTTCCGAAGATGTGCGTCATGAAGCATTGCGTGCCGGAGGTCCTGGCGGACAACATCAAAACACCACAGACAGCGCAGTACGTATTGTTCACATTCCGACCGGCATTCAATTAATCGCACGCAATGAACGCTCGCAGCACCGTAACAAAGCAGCCGCACTGGATCGTCTCAAAAGTGTCTTACAGCATTTTCAGGAGCAGGAATTAGAAAATGCAAAAGCTGCCCGTCATCAGGATAATCGCAATCTTGAGCGTGGCAACGAGATTAAAACCTTTCGTTTCTGATTTTTAATACACCTGCAAAAAAGCCCGTAATAATCATTACGGGCTTTTTCATTTTTATAGAGGGACTCAGCCTTTGGACATATCCAGCGGCGGCTCAACGCCTTCGCTCAACGGACTGATATAAGGTGTACGCGCAGTCTGTACCGCCAGCGCCGCTTTAGCATCCGCCATCAGCACCGGATCGCTCAGCACGGCAAGACCGGTTGCAGCCATTGCTTTTGCCACATGCACCATCGCTTTGTGTGCCGCCGGAGATTTACCTTGCGCCACCACCTGCCATGTATGGAAAGGCGTGCCGATCGCGACTGTCGGTGCATGAACCTGCACAGTCGGCACCACCCAGCTGACATCGCCAATATCAGTCGAGCCGATCTGCGGCTTATGTGGCTGATCAAGCGGCACCAGAAACTCGGCCAGTGGTGCATCGGTCTCCGGCATACCAATCACATTATAAACGGAGGAGATTTCTTCCGGTGAGAGGGTGGCACGGATTTTGCGGGCATAATCACGATCCTGATCGTCAAACTCCGGTGCACCCAGCTCCTGCATGGTGCGATACAGTGCCTGTTCCAGCGGTTTGTTGCCCAGCGTATTGGAAACCGCGCTGACGATCTTCATCTCCATGCGGGTTTCAGTCATCATCGCCGCGCCCTGCGCAATCTTGTTCACGCGGTTCACCAATGACAACATGGTTTGCAAATCCATCGCACGGATAGAATAGCGCACGCGTGCATGTGCCTGCACCACATTCGGCGCAATGCCGCCGGTATCCAGCAAGGCATAATGAATACGCGCATCAGACGGCATATGCTCGCGCATATAATTGACACCGACATTCATCAGCTCAACCGCATCAAGCGCACTGCGACCAAGATGCGGCGCAGCAGCGGCATGGGAAGCACGACCGGTAAAGATGAAGTCCGCACGCGTATTAGCCAGCGACAAAGCCGGAGCCACTTCCCAGAAACTGTAAGGATGCCATGAGATTGCAACATCGGCATCGTCAAAGGCACCGGCACGTACCATGAAAGCCTTGGCCGCACCGCCCTCTTCCGCTGGGCAGCCATAATAGCGCACACGTCCCGGAATTTTATGCTCGGCGAGATAGTTCTTCAACGCCACTGCGGCCAGCAATGCGCCAGCGCCCAGCAGATTATGACCGCAGCCATGGCCATGACCACCCACTTCAATCGGCTGATGTTCGGACGCTCCGGCTTCCTGACTGAGACCCGGCAGCGCATCATATTCGCCCATAAAAGCAATAACCGGCCCGCCTTCACCGGCTTCACCAATGACAGAGGTCGGAATACCCGCAATGCCTTCAGTCACACGGAAACCGTGATGCAGCAGCTCGGCCTTATGTTCAGCCATAGAGCGCTCTTCGGTATAGCAAACCTCCGGCATTCCCCAGACGCGGTCGCTCATTTCGATGAGGCGCTGCTTTTCATCCTCAACCTTTTGCCACAAGTCCTGACGGTCATTCATGCTCATTGGATCATTCCTGAATAAAATTTATAAATTCGTTGTTTCTTCAAAGACCAGTTCTGATGCAGGGGGAATACGCCCCTCAAACCAGTAGGCCGCAGCGGCACGCGACATAGCCGCACCGTCATGACCGACACCGGCCACATCAATCAACTTCCAGTTAAAAAGCATGCCCAAACTTTGTGCTTGTTTCTTCGCAAAATCATAGACGAAATATGCACGTTTATAGCGGGAAGGTCCCTGCGCGAATGCCTCCGGCTGATCCGGCAAATTCGGGTCAGCCTCATCAATATCCTGATCACCGGCAAAAATATGCATCGGATAGGCAAACCAGCGGGCAAGCTGCGTCTCATCGAGACCAATGCCGCCCATACCTTCCGGAAATTTACGTGTCAGATCAGGCAGTGTGTACCAGCCCGGATTGGCCGCAACGACATCCGAGAAAATACTGTGATCCTGTGTGGCTAACAAACGGTGCGAGAACTGCCCACCAGCAGAATGACCGTATAAACGCGCCTGTTTCTGCGTCGTCACACCAGCCGCCTGAAGCGCTGCAAAAACTCGGGCAGGCACGCCATAGAGCCAATCCTGCTTTTCACGCACCAGCCCTGCACGTTCATCAAGGATCAGCCCGTTATTATAGCTTTCCGCCATCGGGAACTGCACATCAGGAAATGTCGGTGCGACAATCAGCAAGCGGTGTTTTTCTGCCGCCGGAATCCAGAAATCGCGATATTCATCACCGTTACGCAACATACCATGTTGCACGATGATGACAGGGTCTTCAGGACGGTAGCTTTCAGGGCGATAGAAATTTACTTCCAGCGGCCTGTCCGGATGATACTGATCAACAAATGGCAGCGTGCTGCGTCCGGTTTCTGGACGAAGAATGGTGGTAGTCATTATGTCTCCGGATTATGCAAATGACAAGCAGCGCTCTGGTCGGCTGTCACATCTTTTAGTTCGGGGCGGCGCTCGCGGCATACCGGCATGGCATGGGCGCAACGCGGATGAAACGGGCAGCCGGAAGGCGGATTAAGCGGTGACGGCAGGTCACCGGTCAGCGGCTGGAAGTCGCGTTTACGACGGCTGATCGACGGACTGGCATTAATCAGCGCCGCGCTATAGGGATGCGCAGGTTTGCTGAAAATCGCTGTTGCGGAGCCAATCTCGACAATGCGGCCGAGATACATAATGGCGATACGATCGCTGATATGCTGCACCACACCCAGATCATGGCTGACAAACAGATAGGTCAGCCCGTAACGGGCACGCAAATCCATAAACAGATTGATCACCTGCGCCTGAATAGACACATCAAGCGCCGATACAGGCTCGTCGCATACCAGAAAATCAGGCTTCACTGCCAAAGCGCGGGCAATGCCGATACGCTGACGCTGACCGCCGGAAAACTGATGCGGATAGCGGTCACGATAAGCGAGATCAAGCCCCACTTCCTCCAGTGCTTTGTTCACCGCACCAGCAATCTCGGCTCTGGGCATCAGGCGATGCACTTTCAGAGCCTCACCGACAATCTGATTGACCTTCATGCGCGGATCGAGCGAAGCATAAGGATCCTGAAAAACCATCTGTACTTTTAACAAGAAGTCGAGTTTCTCACGGCCTTTGAGTTTTTCAACCGCCTGCCCGTCATAAAGCACGTTGCCTTCTGTTGGCTGATAAATGCCTGTTGCCATGCGGGACAGCGTAGATTTTCCGCAGCCGGATTCCCCAACCAGTCCCAGCACTTCACCCCGTTTGATGCTCAGATCAACACCATCAACTGCCCGCAGAACACGCGCCGGTGCGGCCTGTCCCGTCATCCGCAAAATCCGGTCAGCAATTGTGGATTTTGAACGGAAATGCTTTTTAACCCCGCGCATTTCAAAAAATGCATCACTCATGGTCTTGCCTCCTGAGCAAATGCCACACGGACAGGCAAGGATACCGGATTGTGACAACGGAAAATGCGCCCGTCGATCACCTGTTGCTCGGGATTAACTTCTGCACAAACCGGTTTGACGCGCTCGCAGCGAGTGCGGAACGGGCAACCACTTGGCCGGTCATCAATACGTGGTGCGTTGCCGTCGATCTGGTGCAAGCGTTCCCCCGGTTTCACCATGCCTGATGACGAGTTCAGCAGGCCTTGCGTATAAGGATGCAGCGGTCTGTCCAGCACATCATCTACTGCGCCGGTCTCCACAATCTGCCCCGCATACATCACCGCCACACGATCGGCGAGTTCGGCCACAACGGCAAGATCATGGGTAATCCACAGCACGGCCGTACCGGTATCACGCACCAGCTTTTGCACTTCATAGAGGATCTGACTTTGAATGGTCACATCAAGTGCCGTGGTCGGTTCATCCGCGATAATCAGATCGGGATTGTTGAGCAATGCGGTGGCAATCGCCACGCGCTGGCGCATACCGCCGGAGAATTCATGCGGATATTGCTTCAGCCGCACTTCCGGCGAGGAAATACCCACGCGTCCTAAGGCGCTTGCAGCCTCCTTCATCGCTTGTGCTTTGCCGCATGCGCGATGTTCAAGGATTGCCTCGCACATTTGCTCACCAATGGTCAGCACCGGATTGAGTGTGGAAAGCGGATCCTGAAAAATCATCGCAATGCGGTCGCCGCGCAAATGACGCAGCCGTTCGTCTGATGCCTCACGCAGATTTTCACCATTGAACAGGATTTCGCCTTCAACAATTTCCCCCGGCGGATCAATCAATTGCACCAATGAGAAACCGGTGACAGATTTACCGGAACCGGACTCTCCGACAAGGCACAGCACTTCGCCGCGCGCAATGCTCAGGTCAATTCCGTCTACCGCAGACCATGCGCCGCCAAGCAGATGAAAAACCGTTCTCAGTCCTTTGACTTCAAGCAAAGCTGTCATCACGCGCTCCTCACATTAAAGCTGCGACGCAGACGATCACCGACAAAATTGAGCGAGATAATCAGCAGAACCAGTGCAATACCCGGAAAGACTGCAATCCAGTATTCACCCGACAGCAGATAATCAAAACCATTGGCAATTAGCAGACCGAGAGACGGCTGGGTAACCGGCACACCAACCCCAAGGAACGACAATGTCGCCTCCAGTGTAATCGCGCTGGCAATGCTGATGGTGGAGATCACCAGCACCGAGCCGATAGAATTCGGCAGCAAATGCCGGAGCATGATGTAATAGGTCGGCAGACCGAAATTGACCGCAGCCTCGATATATTCCTTGCGACGTTCAACCAAAGCAGAAGCACGCATCAGACGGGCATATTGTGCCCATTGCACCAGAATAATCGCGAGGATCACTTTATCAACACCGCGCCCGACAGAGGCCAGCAGCACCAGTGCCACCAGCATTGACGGAAAGCCGAGCATAAAATCCACCACCCGCATGATGATCGCATCGGCAATACCGCCGAGCTGTGCGGCCAGCAATCCTGCACTCACACCGATAGCCATAGCGCCGAGCGTCGACAGCAGACCAACCAGCAGACTGGTACGCAAACCATAAAGAATAGCGCTGACCATATCGCGGCCTTGCGCATCCGTGCCAAGCCAGTAGACAGAACCGGTCATACTGGCGGAACCCGGTGCAAGCCGGTTATCCATCACGCTCAAAGAGGCCAGATCATAAGGATCTTGCGGGGCGATAAACGGTGCCAGCACCGCCAGCAGAACCAGCAACCCGAGCAGGATACCGGCGCCGCGTGTTGTCGGTTTATTACGGATGCTACGCAGAATTTTCTGGCGTAACGGCGTGTTGGCATAGTCCGGAATAATCGGCTTAGTCATACCATATCTCCGGAAAGTTTGACCCTCGGGTCGAGAACCGCATAAAGCACATCCACCATGAAATTCACGGCAACGAAAAGCAGTGTGGCCAGCAGCACATAGGCAACCACCACAGGCCGGTCGAGCTGGTAGATACTGTCGATCAGCAGTTTGCCCATGCCGGGCCATGAGAACACGGTTTCAGTAATGGTGGAGAAAGCAACAAGACTACCGAATTCAATACCGACAACAGTTATAACCGGTATCAGAATATTGCGCAGCACATGACGATTGACGATGCGCTTACGGCGAACACCTTTGGCACGGGCGAATTTTACATAATCCTGTGTCATCGCTTCTGTAGTGCCGGCCGCCACGAGGCGGATCATCAGCGCCATATTCGGAATAGCCAGATTAAGCGCAGGCAGGATCAGATGGCGCAGACCATTGGCTGTAAACAGGCTGGTCTGGATGCCCAGCACAGAAACGGTTTCGCCCCGCCCCGCAGTTGGCAACCAACCGAGCAGCACGCTGAACAGCAAAACCAGCATCATGCCTTTCCAGAAGCTCGGCAGTGAAAAGCCGATCACCGTACCAGCCATAATAAAACGCGACGGACGGCTATCCGGATTAAGACCTGCGAGCAGCCCGAGCGGAATACCGACAACGGCCGCAACTGTCATCGACAGCAGCACCAGCTCGAATGTGGCAGGCAGACGGGCAAGAATGAGGGAAACCACCGGCACCCCATGCACAAAAGATGTGCCGAGATTGCCTTTCAGCGCATTGCCAAGAAACGTGAAATATTGCTGCCATACCGGCAGGTCGAGCCCCAGCCGTTTGATCAGCGCTAATCGTTCGGCGGCACTCACCTGCGGCGGGACAAGAAGTTCAATCGGATCACCAATGCCATATACGGCAAAGAAAACAGCGACCGACACGGCAAGCAAAACCAATGCGCTCTGAATAAGTCGCTGTAGAATATAAGCTGTCATGACATGCTTCTCGGACTATCTGGGGCTGAAATATTTCACAGTCAGGCAAGAACAAGTCTGACTGTGATGATGCACCCACTAAAGACTCCAGAGCGAGTGACGTTGAGACTAAACCACGTCACACGCTCCGGTCTTAACCTTCAGTTACTTGGCCGGCTTGGCAGACATAGCCATCGTGAACTGATCTGAACGACCGGTATAAGTGACATTGGCCTTATGCGCCCAGATACCGCTTTCGAAATGCAGCGGGATGAAAGCATAGTCTTTCATCACTTCGGTCTGAGCCTGCTGGAGCAATTCCGAACGCTTATTATCGTCCATTGTTGCAACAGCTTCATAGATCAGCTTGTCAAAAGCAGGGTTCGAATAGCCGCCATAATTGGAGCCGCCCAAAGTGCCTTCTTCATTCGGCTTTGCCGGCCACTGACGCAGGAAGGATGAAGCTTCACCACTGGTGGAGCCCCAGCCACCGATTGCCACACTCAGTTCTTTCTTGGAACGGCGCGGGAAATAGATAGCGCGGGTCATCGCATCCACATCCGATTTAATGCCAACCTGCGTCAGATATTGCGCCACGGCCTGTGTAATCTGGCTGTCATTGATATAACGGTCATTGGTGGTGGAAAGTGTCAGCTGGAAACCGTCCGGATATCCGGCTTCAGCCAGCAGTTTCTTGGCTTCAGCAGGATCATAACGCAGTTCCGGCGGGTTTGGCAGCGTACCGAACATGCCCGTAGGCAGGAACTGATAGGCAGGTTCCGCCGCACCGTCCATCAGACGGGAAACAATAGCATTACGGTCAATCGCCAGCGACATAGCCTGACGGACACGCACATCTTTCAGCGGGTTTTTGCCGTCAGCAGCTTTGACATAAGGGCTTTCATCACGCGCCACATCAAGCTGGTAATAAATCACGCGTGTTGAAGGTGTGATCGTATAGCCGAAACGCTTGTCATCCTTGATACGGGACAGATCACGGGCAGCCGGATTTTCAATAATATCATAGTCACCGGCGAGAAGACCGGCGAGACGCGGACCGGCATTCGGAACCGGCAGGAAACGTACAGCTTCCCATGGCTCGGCCTCGCCCCAATATTTATCATTGCGTTCCAGCTCGATAGCAGAACCGCGCACATAGCTTTTCAGCTTGTAAGGGCCGGTACCGATTGCCAGTTTACCATCATTAAAGTCACCAACGACAGGCCATGCGCTGGTTACGCCGCAGTTCTGTTCCGGTGCAAAACTAATCTTGTCATGTTTGACAATAGAAGAGCTCAGAATACCCACGGTGCCGATAAAGGTCGGAAGCAACGGCTCAGGTGCTTTGGTTTTGATAACCAGTGTCTGTGCATCCGGCGCTTCAACAGATTCAAAATTCGCAGTAATATCCGCGAATGAACCGGCAATCGCGGTTTCGTTTTTCAGTGTCCGGCAGAAGGTGAAAACCACGTCATCCGCAGTAAACGGTGAACCATCGGAGAAAGTTACACCTTCGCGCAGTTTAAATGTCCAGGTATTGGCGCCGTCATTCTCCCATGAGGTGGCCAAAGCAGGATGCACATTCTGCTTTTCATCCTGGTTGGTGAGGCCGTCAAATATGTGCTTTGTCAAAGCATTATTCGGCGTAAGATCATGATAATGCGGATCAATCGCAGTCGGCTCCGAGCCCAGCGCAATACGCAGTGTTTCTGCGGATGCGGCACTGCTCAACAGAGCAGAACTCAGCAGAGTTGTCCCTAGCAGACCCGCCACGAGCATTTTCTTATACATTAAAGTCTCCGTTCCCCAACGAATGTCGTATTTGTTATGCTTGTTTAATTTGACATAGTTATTTTCATAAATAACGTATATGAAAATTTTATGCCGTCAACACCGGAAACACAGATGTCTCAAACTTTGAATCCTAAATCCGATTTTGCCAACCGCATGTCAGCGGCATATCCGTCCTTCAGTAAATCCTATCGCCGTATTGCCGATTTCGTGTTGGCAAGACCGCTGGATGTTGTTGCAATGTCTATTGAAGGATTGGCACAATGCAGCGGTAGCTCTACCGCCACAATTACCCGCTTTGTGCGCGCTGCCGGCTATAGCGGCTACGGGGAATTTCGCGAAAAAATCGTCTCGGATTTTCAATTCGAAACACCGGAAAACGATCAAAACAATGTCAATAATTGTGATAACGGGCTGAAAAAATCGTTTTTACATACAGCTTTGTCAGACAGTTCTGACAATATCAAAGACACGATTACCAATATTGATACGACCTCATCGGAAGCCTTTATTGAAGCGCTGATCAATGCCCGCCGCATCATCATTCTGGGTACCGGCGCGAGCCATTATGCAGCAACCCTGCTGGAGGAAGGGCTGGCACTCTATACTGAGAAAAATGTCACCAATGTCCTCTCCAGAGGCGCGTCTCAATATGCCAATAATTTCGTGCGCTCTGTCGATGAAGGTGATGTCGTGATCGCCATTTCCATGCCGCGCTATTCCAATAACACCGTACAGCTCTCTAAAGCAGCCAAGCAAAAAGGCGCTGTGATTCTGGCCATTACCGACAGCCCGACATCGCCGCTTGTTCCTGTTGCAGATGTTATTTTTTTCGCACCGGCACGTAATCGTTTGCTGCCAAATTCTCCTGCAGCAATCTTTGCACTGGCCGATGCCATTGTCACAGCGGTGGCCGAACGCCGCCCTGACATTGTAGCTTCCACGATCGGGACAGCGCCGGACGATTTATTTTTATAGAGAATAAATGCGTGGCTGACCGATTATACAAGATTTGGTACATCTTATAATCGTGCGAAAACGCCCGTACTCATTCACATAAACAGGCGTAATTATTTGATATGTAAGTATTTCTAACATAAATAAAAAAATTATTGATAATTTATCATAAAATCCACATTTAACAGTAATATAAAAATTTTTATATAAGTTTATATTTTATTGTAAATGCCAATTACTAATTAATTTGACAATTAATTAACCATATTTAAAAAATATATCATCGATTGATATTTATTGTATTTTGGCATTGGACATCGCATGACCCGTTTTATTTTTGTGAATGGTATAATCGCAGTTGCCAGTCTGCTTGTGGCTTCTGAAAATGCTTCTGCAGCAGACGTTACATGCTCAACAACATTGTATTTTTGCAGTTACGGCCCAGATGATGTCATTGCCGTCACCACCACAGAAACTGCAGGCTATGCTCCACTGCAAGGGTTTGGTGTTTATTTAAATAATTCGCAAGCCAAATTAAACGATATTACAATCATTACCTCTGGCGATACTTCGGATGCTATTCGCACCAACGCCGAAAACAGTATGTTTCGGGCTAACCGCCTGACAATTAAAACCACTGGTGTAACCGCTGATGGTATTAACCTCTCTTCAAATGGTAATATTGACGGTGATACCCTCGCCTATGTGAAGGATTTTGCTGATATCGAGGTTAACAGCGGCATTGGCGTACGTGCAAATAATTTTCAAAATGCGAATGCCAACACCGTGATAATTTTGCCTGATGGCACACGTGTCCGGCAGACGGGCACCGGCACAGCAACCAATCGGAGAGAAGGAAATGGTTATGCCGTTTATGCCGGCAACCGCGACCGGGATACGAATGGTCTTAGCGGTTGGGATCTAATTTTTAAAAATAATAATACGCTCGGCAATGCCTATGTTTTTATTGGTGCGAATGCTGACATTGCCAGCTCAATGACCAACGGACACGCTGTTTATGCCAATAAAGGCGGCCTTGTTCAGCTTGGCGACGGCGTAAAAGTCAGCACGACCGGCAACAATGCCTATGCCTTATACGCATCGCGCGAACAACAAGGCAGCCATACAGATAATGTACGGCAAGGTTATATTTATCTGGGCGGTGGCGCTACATTGCGCTCCGAAAACAGCCCTATTGTTATACGTGCAAGCGGCGAAGGTTCAATCATTGCCAATAAGATGATCGATACACCAGTTATCACGGATACTCACGACCGCAATGATCGTGTTCAGGGATTGGATAAAACCGCAACCCGTGACACGTCCGGCGTTTTTGACGTTATCGGCATCATGGATGCAATTGATGGCGGAACAATTGCATTGAATATGTCTGCAGGCAGTCAGTTTTTAGGCTCGACCAATGCCCATCCAGAAAAAACACAGGCTTCCAATATTTTTCTGAATATTGACGGTGTGGGCAGTCAGTGGAAAATGGATGCGGACTCCAATCTCACCCGTCTCACATTATCCGGTGGCGCGATCCTTACCCCTTATGACAGCAGCGGCAATCTGACCAACCGTATGCTAACCGGAGAAGTGCTGAACAACGGCGGCAATATTGACCTTGCAAGCGCGGCAGATTTGGTTGGCGATGTGCTGACGATTAAAGGCAAATATACCGGCGCAGACGGCTTTCTGATCCTGAATACCACTCTGAACGATGACAACTCAGCGACAGACAAGCTGATCATCGACGGTGATACGACCGGAAACACCTTTGTGCGGGTAAAAAATATTGGCGGCACCGGTGCCCAGACAGTCAACGGCATTCAAATTATCGAAGTCACAGGCGCATCTGATGGCGCTTTCAAGCTGAAGGGCGACTATATTCACAAAGGCGATCAGGCTGTTGTCGGCGGTGCCTATGCGTACCGGTTGTTTCACAACGGCTTAGGAGACGATAGCGCCGACGGTAACTGGTATCTGCGCTCTGAACTGAAAGAAAAGAAACCGCATTATCAGCCGGGGGCACCGGTCTATGAAATCTATCCGCAATTCTTGCTTGGGTTGAACACTTTGCCAACGCTTCAACAGCGTGTGGGCAATCGCTACTGGAGCCATGCCGGTAATCTGATGCTCTCGCAAGGCGCAGATGCAATCGAGCCTTATGCTCCAAACAGCGAGGCGGGCAGCAACACTGAAACCTCCGGCATTTGGGGTCGGGTTGAAGGTTCCTATACCAAGATGCAGCCACGCACATCAACATCCGATGCCACCTATGACTACAGTGCCTATAAAATGCAGGCTGGCATTGACGGCATGTTGCATGAAAGTGAAACAGGCAAGCTGATCGGTGGCATCACTGTTCATTATACCCATGGTGTCGCCAGCGTCTGGTCGCCTTATGACTCCGATCTTGGTCGCGGACGCATCAGTTCAGACGGTTATGGCTTTGGCGGTACACTAACCTGGTACGGCGATGACGGTCTGTATCTGGACAATCAGGCACAAGTCACATGGCATAAGAGTGATCTCAGCTATCAGGGCGGAGACTCTATCCTCAAAGAGGGTAATCATGCCTTTGTTTATGCACTTTCAACGGAACTGGGTAAACGATTTACACTGAATGATCATTGGTCAGTCACACCACAAGCGCAACTGAACTATACCGTAGCTGATTTTAACAGCTTCACAGATGTGTTTGGTGCCTATGTATCGCGCGAGCGCGCTGCCAATCTGCGCGGACGTCTTGGTGTCAGTCTGGACTATCAAAACTCATGGCAGAATGGCCAAGGCATGATGAACCGTTCTTATGTTTACGGTATTGCCAATCTCTATCATGAGTTTCTGGACGGCACTAAAGTGGATGTCAGCAATGTCAGTTTCTATAACAAAAGTGACCGCCTCTGGGCAGGTATCGGGCTTGGTGGTTCCTATAACTGGAACGATGATAAATACTCGCTCTATGGCGAAGGATCAGTCAATTCCAGCCTGAAAAACTTCGGAGACAGCTATGCATATAAGGGCACCATCGGCTTCCGCGTGAAATGGTAATTAGCATATCAGAGCCGTTGTAGTTTGGTTATTGCAGATGTTATTTTCTTCGCACCGGCACGTAATCGTTTGCTGCCAAATTCTCCTGCAGCAATCTTTTCACTGGCCGATGCCATTGTCACAGCGGTGGCCGAACGCCGCCCTGACATTGTAGCTTCCACGATCGGGACAGCACCGGACGATCTGTTTTTATAATCCCGTTAAATCTTCACAATCTGCATTTTAAGTCTGGCCGCAGTTATGCGGCCTTTTCCATATGTGCACGCTCACATCACTGACTTGACAGAATGTCGCATGTATATTATCGCCAAACATTAAATATGAGTCAATGAGTCATATTATATAGATTTCGATCAAGCGGGCGATTTCAGACATGAACAGACATTCTCCGATAGCAAGCAGACTGGCTATGCTGCTGCTCAGCACCTCAGTCACTGTCTTGGCGCACACTGCTCAGGCACAGCAGCCAGCAGCGGATAAAAATACGCAGCAGACTGCTCCCCTCACCGAACAACAGCAAATACAGTTAAGGCAGATCACAATTACTGCTGCGCGCACATCCGGCACAGTGCTTGACCTGCCGATGACTGTGAATGTTATCAGCGGTGCCGATCTGGAACGGCGTGTGGTGCGCGATATTCAGGACATGGTGCGCTATGAGCCGGGTGTCAGCGTTAACCGCCTCACCTCCATGACCAATCCTTTTGGTCAGCTTTCCAGCTTCTCCATCCGTGGTGTTGGCGGCAATCGTGTGCAGATGCTGGTTGACGGCTCGCGTATTCAGGAACAGATCACTGACGGCAGCCGCGATTTTGTTGACCCGTTCAACATGAAGGCGGTCGAAATCATCCGCGGGCCGAACTCTGTACTTTCCGGTGCCGATGCACTGGGCGGCGTTGTTTCCTTCCGCACTATCGATCCTGAGGATATCCTCAAGGGCGACAGAGCATGGGGCGGAGAGATCAAGCTCGGCTATGACTCCTATGACAACAGCTTCCGCAAGCAGATTACCGGAGCAGCACAGGCCGGTGATTTCAAAGTGCTCGGTTCTTTCGGCCATGTCGGTTCTTCGGAAATCAAAAACCGTAAGGGCTATGCCGATGGCGGCATCTGGGGTTGTCCGCGCCAGAATATTCTCGCCTGTAACAAAGCGTTTCCGGCAGATACCGATGCCTATAACGGCCTGATGAAACTGCAATGGAACCCGAACAGCGACAATCAGTTTATGCTGACCGGCGAATGGTTCGACCGCAAAACCTCCATTGATCAGGTGTATGACTCTTCATCTGCAATGATGGGCTATAAATCCGACAGCTGGGATCGCGATCTGAAGATGCAGCGCTATCGTATTGCATTGGAACATGACTGGCAGGTCGATGCACCGTGGCTCGATGCAGTGAAATGGAAAGTCTCCTATTCACCGCAGAAGCGCGATACGCTGAGCAACCAGTTCCGCACCTATCCCGCACGTAAAGAACAGCGCATTCAGATCCGCAATTACGGCGAAGAATTCATTGAAGCCGATCTGCAGCTGACCTCCTCCTTCAGCCTTGGTGCAACGGATCACACCCTGATCTATGGTTTTGACGGCGATCTGACCAAGACCACCTATGAAGGCACAGATATTACCCGTAATCTGACGACCGGCACCACAACCACTGGCATCAATAAAGGTTTCAACTTCCCCCGTGTTGATACAACACGCGCAGATTTTTACCTGCAGGATGAGATCAAACTGCTGGATGAGCGCCTGACTATTACACCGGGCTTGCGTCTTGCGACCTATTCGATCGACCCGACCAAAGATGACGACTATGTATCGCTGCCGGGTTATGAACCGCATAAAATCGACAAGACCCGCCTGATCAAGCGTCTCAGCGGCACTTACAAGCTTGATGACACCTATTCGCTTTATGCCTCCTATGGTGAAGGCTTTAAAATGCCGACATCACAGCAGCTCTTCGTCTCTTCGCTCTCGATCGGCTCCACCGGCATGGTTGAGACCATTCCGAATCCGAACCTGAAACCGGAATTTGTGCGCAGCTATGAAGCCGGTTTACGTGGGGAACTGGATCGCGGCTACTTCAGCTTCACCGGTTTCTATGCTGATTATAAAGACTTCATTCGCGGCTTCCAGCGGGTGCCGGGCACTGCCGAGCGCTATACATCTGACAATGTCGACAGTGTGCAGATCTGGGGTTTTGAACTCGGTGGTGAATATGAGGTTTATGACAATCTCTTTGCCAATGCTGCCCTCTCCTATCAGCGCGGCAATCAGCGCGTGAATGCAGGTTCTGACAAGACTGCCTTTGACGGTGCCGTTCCGCTCACTGTCGTTACCGGTCTGCGTTATCTGATACCGGAATGGAAACTGGAAACCGAACTGGTCGGCACATTTGCCAAGGGCGTAACCCGCCGCGCTGATCCGGATGCCTATAAACCAGCCGGTTATGCCGTGTTTGATGTATATGGCAAATGGAAGCCAACCGAGATGATTGATGTCAATTTCGGTGTGCAGAATATTTTCGACAAGCGTTATTTCCCGAATACGCTGGCCGGCACTTATCTGAACACTCCTTCATCAAGCAGTGTCGCCAATCAGAACCCGCTGGAAATGCAGGTCGCTCCGGGGCGTACCTACAAACTCGGCGCGACAATGCGTTTCTGATTAGCGGAGACTTCAGATTATGCATGTTCTGCGGCAAATATACCGTCTTGCCCGCCTGTGTATCGCGGGCAAAGGTGCCAAACTCAGCCTGCTTCTGCTGAGTTTGGTTATCGCTCTCGATCTGGCAGGCGTCTGGTTTTCTATCCGTATGATCAGCTGGACTGCCGATTTCTACAATGCACTTGAAAAAGTCGATACTGAAACCGTCATTACCCAGATCGGCCTGTTTGCTCTGATTGTCGGCAGTAATTCGCTGCGCAGTCTGATCGGCAGCTATTATCAAAAAATACTCGAAATTCGCTGGCGTGAAGTGCTGACCGGTAAGGCACTTGATCTGTGGTTCACCAACAAAGCCTATTGGCACCTGACACAGGGTGAATGCAGTCGGGACGTTGACAATCCGGATCAGCGTATTGCTGATGACTGCAAGCTGTTTGTGCGCGGTTTACTGAGCGAAGGTATTGAACTGATCGGCCGTGTTGTCGGCCTGTTTTCCTATCTCGTATTGTTATGGAGTCTCTCGACCTTTGCGCTGAGTTTCACCTTACTGGGTTTTGACATCACCATTCCGCGCTATATGGTTTGGGCTGTCTTTATCTATGTCGGTCTGTCGACCATGCTGACTTTTGTGCTCGGCAAACCTTTGAAAAAGCTCTTTGAAGCCCAGCAAAAGCGTGAGGCGGATTTCCGCTACTCATTGGCAAGATTGCGTCAATCCACGGAAGAAATTGCTCTGCTGCGCGGCGAGAATGCCGAACGCGATCTGCTTGACCGCCGCTTTGAGAATGTCCGTGCCAATTGGCGCAATCTGATTATCCGTGAATTCTGGCTCGGTTGTTTTACCACGCCCTACCAGTTCACCATTTTGCGCATCCCGTTATTTGTTGCACTGCCGGCCTATCTGGCAAAAAGCGTAACACTTGGCGGATTGATGCAGGTTGCCGGAGCTTTCAGCAATGTGGCAACAACTCTGTCATGGTTCGTTTTCTATTATAAAAAACTGGCTGATCTCGCCGCCACAGCCGGACGTCTGGATGTTTTCCTCAATGCCGCACAGGACGCAGCACAACGTCGTATTGCCATTGAACATTCAGCTGATACGGATGAAATGCTGCATATCAAAGATTTGCACCTGACCACTCCGAACGGCCAGACATTGCTGTATCTCGATCAGCTTACCGTCAAAAAAGGGGAGACGGTCTGGCTACGCGCACCGTCCGGTTTTGGCAAGTCAACTTTCTATCGCGCGGTTGCTGGTTTCTGGCCGCATGGAACAGGCACGATCAGCACCAATTTGCATCATGCGCTGTTTCTGCCGCAGAAACCCTATTTCCCGCAAAATGATCTCTATGCGGCGGTGAGCTATCCGTATCCGGCGACGGATTTTAACAAGGCAGATTTGCAACAAGCGATCACCGATGTCGGCTTGGGGAACAGTTCCGCAATGTCGCTTGAACAAGAGGCACAAGGCCATCCGCTGATGATCTCCGGCCTGTCCGGCGGCGAGTTACAACGCCTGTCACTTGCGCGCGCATTAATCCAAAAACCGCAATGGCTGTTTCTTGATGAGGCAACCTCCTCGCTGGATAAACAGGCCGAAGCGCAACTGCTGCAATTGCTGCGCAACCGTCTGCCGGAGACCGCCATCATCATCATTGCGCATTCCGCTATGGAAACCAGCATCAAACCACGCATTATCGATTTGAATATTCTCTCAGTACCTGCCAGTGCGGCAGCCTGACGGGCAGAACAGGACTTATACACCATGCAAAACCGTCGCGAGCAACTCAATGTTGACCTTTTCACTCTGCTGCAAAAACTGCCGGACATCGGCAAACTGATGGTCAATTGCAAAAATCTTGGCGCCACGCATGAGCGCATCGGCACCGTAGAGCGTGTATATTTTGCTAATGGCCGTATTGCTATCACTGGTGCCGAGCATCACAGCAGCCTTGATCCGTTTGCCGTTACTCAGATCATTATCGACCGGACCAGCATCATGCGTGATAAATGTTATCCGCGCATTGATATGCTGGATAAAGATGGTGAAGTCGTCGCCAGTGTGATCGGCTTTGACGGGATTGAGCCTTTCGATGCAGCACTGGCAGAATTTGGCGCAGGAACGGCACTTGAAGAGAAAATCAAAGACGAAACAGCCGCCGAGCGCAAAGAAATCCGTGAGGATGATGGTGGCCTAAAGCCGTTTAAACAGGCAGAAACCGACAAAGCCGACATTCGTATTGAACTGGATCTGCCGCATTTTCATCAGCAATGGCAAGGTGCTATGCCTGAAATCCGGTCAACGATGGGTTTTATCAATGTGATGGTTAGTGATTTTCACCTCCACCTCAAAGGCGACAGCGTTGATAGCTGGCAGCAACGGGAAACGCATGAAGGCACAAGCTATGCAGCCTATAATGCGGCACAAAAACCGCTGGGTCTGGTTGTTACCCTGCTGAAACAGGACGGTGTCGTAGCATGACCAAGAACACTGACACCGTATTTCACCCGCAAACCACATGGCTTGATCCGGCGCAAAAACAACTGACAGACTACCCGCAACTGATGCAGGAACTGGCGCAACAGCAGGTTGTGATGCTGGGAGAATATCACGACCGCTACGATATTCACCGCTGGCAATTACAAATCTGCAGCGGGTTGCTCGCGCATCGTCAGGATATTGCCGTCGGCTTTGAGATGTTTCCGCGTCGTTTGCAGCCGGTGCTGGATGCGTGGATTGCCGGTGAGATGGATGAACCGCTGTTTTTGGAAAAAGCCGAATGGGGCACAGTCTGGGGTTTCGACAGCGCGCTTTACATGCCGATTTTCCGGTTCTGCCGTGAGGCAGGTGTGCCGATGCTTGCACTTAACTGCCATCGTCCGCTTGTTACCCGCGTCGGCAAAGAAGGCTGGGATGCCGTGCCTGTTGAAGAGCGCGACGGCTTAACGCCTGCCAAAGATGCGACCATGGCTTATCGGGAATATCTCTTTGCCATTACCAATGGCGGGCCGCCATGGATGAAGGACAAGTCCGCTGCCTCACCGGAGTTCGACCGCTTTGTACGGGCGCAACAGGTCTGGGACAGAGCGTTTGCCTGCAATATCGCTAATGCTCTGCACGATAAAAAAGCCGGACTAATTGTCGGCATTATCGGCCAAGGTCATCTTGAATATGGCCACGGCACACCGTTTCAGCTACGGGATTTAGGCATCGAGAAACAGGCTGTTCTGCTGACCTGCGACAAGCCGCTTGAGGAAACAAAATTGGTGCAAAATTACGCGAAGGCCGTCTATCGCCTGCCGCAAAATTTCATTGTTCCAGTATCAGAAAACTGAGTTTGTATCTTTACAATAAAAAGCGCCTGCAACCGATTGGTTACAGGCGCTTTTTAGTTTTTAAAGGCTTCCGCCAAAGCTGGACAGCAGGAAGAAAATAATCATCGACAAAACAGCTGCTGCAGGCACAGTGAATACCCATGCTGCACCAATTGTTAGTACGTGTGAACGTCGTACTAATTTACGGCGACGGCGTTCTTCCGGTGCAATCTTCGGGCCACTCGTCAATTCCTGAGATTTTTTCAGGCGACGCTCAGCATCCCATTCACGGAAGAAACCAACACCAAAAATTGCACCAACAGCAATATGTGTCGAACTAACAGGCAAGCCCAGCCAGCTGGCGGCAATAACTGTAATAGCAGCAGACAATGCAACACAATAGGCGCGCATCGGGTTCAGCTTCGTGATCTGGCTGCCAACAACACGGATCAATTTTGGTCCAAACAGAAACAGACCAAAAGAAATACCCAGAGCACCAATACACATCACCCAAAATGGAATGCTGACATCTGAAGTAATTGAACCGGATTTGGCAACCTGTACGATTGCAGCCAGCGGCCCCACGGCATTGGCCACGTCATTGGCACCATGCGCAAAGCTCAGCAGAGCAGCGGAAAGTACAAGCGGCGCACCAAAGAGAACTTTCAGAGACTTGTTGCGGTTCTCAAGACCTGCCGACTGACGTCGGATTACCGGCACCATAATCAGCCAGGTAACAACGCCGAATGCCAAACCGATCAGCATGGCAAGATTAAGAGAAATTTTGATCACATGACCAAGACCTTTAACCGCCAGATAGGCAGCGAAAGTTCCTGCCATAATGCCCACCAAAACCGGCACCCATTTACGAGCGGCAGTTATTTTGTCGTCCTGATAGATGATACGGGCTTTGATGAACCATAAACATCCTGCAGCAATTACGCCTCCCATAACAGGAGAGATAACCCAGCTTGCAGCAATGGCGATCATGTTTTCCCAGTTAACGGCCATCACGCCTGCACCGGCAATGCCGGAGCCAACAACACCACCAACAACGGCATGGGTGGTTGAAACAGGGGCGCCGATCCATGTTGCCAGATTGACCCATAAAGCTGCGGAAACCAATGCGGCCATCATTGCCCAGATAAAGGTCGTAGAATTGGCCATTGCTTCAGGTGCAATAATCCCTGTTGCGACCGTTGAAACCACGTCGGCACCGGCGATAAAAGCGCCCGCACTTTCAAAAACAGCGGCAATCGCAATCGCGCCACCCATTGTCAGTGCATTGGCACCAACAGCAGGCCCCATGTTATTGGCCACATCGTTCGCACCGATGTTCAACGCCATATAGGCACCAAACACTGCGACAATAATAATGATCAGCGTATTACTCGCCTGCCCGAATGACAAAGCAGCAAGCAGACCCGCAAGAAGGATGAAAATAAAACCGACACTCGGACCAACCATCGGGCGCGCCATATAAGCTGTCGCGCGTTCCAAAGTTAAGAACCGTCCAAGGTCGCGGTCCAGTGTTTCCAAATGATCTGATTGTGAGCCGTTCTGAGCCATATCAATTCCATAATTTTTCAATGGCTGATTAAGCGGCTTTCACAGGTAATGCAACAAGATTACGTCTTCCCGCAGGTATCGGTCCAGAAGCTTGCACAAGATGTTATGTTCGGAACGAACCATCTTCATGAAAAGCAACCATATAACCTCGTTTGTGAATAAAATACGGCCTATTCGTTTTGCAGGTCGTTAGGAAGGTCACGCTTCATTTGTATTGCGATCAGCATTATTCCAGATGAAAACGGGCTGTCAGTACAGTTTTGCCGGATGAGGATTCCACATGCAATGTGCCGTTAAGACGAGCAATGCGCGTTGTCATACTGCGCATACCGACACTGAGGCCGGATTGGCGCACAGCAGCGACATCAAAGCCAACGCCGTCATCCTCAATTTCCAGACATAATTCGGCTTTGTTATCCTGTGTCAGCCGGAGCCAGACATGCTCAGCATGGCTGTGACGCACAACATTGGTCAGCCCTTCTTCGACTAATCGGGTCAGCACCAAACATTGCATAGCATTGGGGCGCGTCAGCCATTTGTCAGGCAGCTGCCAGTCACTGCGAATATTGAAATGATCGAACAGAGTGGTAAAGCGATGACGCAGGGGGGCAATCCATTCTTTTGGCGTGGCCGGCGCCTCAGTTCCCTCACTCGAACTTGAATCAATTGTCTGTCGCAGGTCATCGCGCAACAGCTTTAACATTGACAATACCCGCTCACGCTGCAGCATCTGCGGGCTTTGTTCCACCGAAGCCATAATATGGAGAAGCGAACCACCCAAGCCGTCATGCAAGTCGTGTGCAAGCTGTAAACGATCCTGCAATCGTGTGTTGGTCAGTGCCAAACCATATTGCTGTTTCAGCGTTGATGCGAGTTCTGCTTGCGCTGTAGTGACAGCTTCCTGCAATTCAACATTAAAGCGTTCAATACGGCGTGCATTTTTTGCATGCCGAACGCCCATAATGCCAGCCAAACACAGGGTGATCGCAATATTGGCATATGGCATGATCGTCATTGAGCCAGTGATTATTCTGGTAATGACCAGGTAATCATGCACACTGAAAACCAACAAAGCTAGTAAACAAAGTGCCAGCAAAATATGTTCGGGATTACGGCTACGCCATGCTCGCACTGGCATGACCACACAATTGCAGGCAAATACAAGCGTACTTAATGAGATAACGATTGCATGGGTTGTGATCGCATAAGCAAATGGCACGCTAATCATGACCAAGACCAAGAATGCAGTCAGCACCCATAAAGCCCGTTCAATACGCGGTAATTCTCGCCCGCTTAACCGCCAGCTGAATATGCAAAAACAGGATATGGAAAGCACAAGCGCGATCAGATAAACAGAGACCGCCATAGCGGTGCTTGTGAAAGGCCAGGGACTTATCGCCAAAATATTGGACGCAAAGATTACCCAGAACATGGTCGATAGTGCGTACCAGCCATAGGCCGTTTCATTACGATGTGCGACCCAAAGTGCCAGAAAAAACAGCCCTAAAACACCGGAAACAATCAGATTAATGGCAAAGAGTGTACGGTTACGCCACCATAAACCGTCATAGATCTGCTGCATTGCAGGCGCCGAACCCACAAACACTCTGCCAAGACCTAATTGCTGCCCCGGTATGCTCACAACACGAATGCGAATAGAATTTATGCCATCACGCAAATATGGCTCTGACAGGCGTAGTAAACGCGGCATGTTCCAGCTGCGTGATATAGGTTCAACCAGGCTGGCATCACGCCATAACAGCTCATCATTAATATAGATTTCACCGGCCAGGACTATAGATTCCGTGACGACCGCCACAGGATACGCATCCGGATTGTTACAATTGCGTTGCCAATCAATGCGATACCAAATCCCATTATTGCCGGCATGTTCATCAAGGACGTTTCCGTCAGAAAGCCGATGCCAGGCGGCATCGGGCAAGGTCACATTTTGCCACAATCCGTTAACAGGATATTCGCCGTCCTTAAGTGCCGGCGCTGCTTGTATTGCCACGACTTCAACCGGACAATGATCCTGCGCCCATGCACCAATGCATAAAGCCAGCCAGACAAATATCGATAAACACCATCTCACGCGAGCAATCCGCGCTGGCGGGCTGCATTAACTGCTCGGGTGCGCGATGAAACCGCCAGTTTGCGATAGATATTTTTAATATGACATTCGACCGTATAACGAGAAATAGAAAGCTTTTCGGCAATATCCCGATTACCCATGCCTTCTGCCACCAGACGTAAAATCTGATGCTCCCGCGGACTAAGTTTTTCAGCCTCAGCTTCCTGTTCATCAGCCGCGTTTTGCTCATCTTGTGAAGAAAATTCATGAATGATACGACGAGCAAGCAGCGGATCAATCGGCGCGCCGCCACGCAAAACACTACGCAGGGCTAAAGCAACTTCCAGATCATCGCGTTCTTTCAGCACATAACCGGTTGCACCGGCACGCAAGGCAGCCAGAATAGCTTCCTGTGTTGACCATGCCGAAATAACCAGAATAGCAACGGACGGGTTTTGCTCATGCATTATACGGATGAGATCAATGCCACTGCCATCAGGCAAACCAAGGTCAACCAAGGCTAGTGCAACCAGCTGATGCGCCAGATATTGCTGCGCCTCAGCAAGTGAACTTGCCATCATCAGCGCATCCGTATGATATCCTAGTTGCAGCAACAGGTTTTCTAACCGCTGGCTAACCGCCACATCATCTTCGACAATCAGCACCGGCGCTGGCAGAATGAGATCCATGGCAAGCTCACTGATTGGCATTGAATGTTCTCTCTCCGGTCGGATTACAGTTCTGTTGTGAACGCCAGTCTGTAAGTGCCTGATGTAAAGACTATAAATTAGCAGATTATCGGGATTGACGCCGCCTTTTTTATCGCTGACGGCGTCAAACAAGAACTAGAATTTCACACTCAAATTAGCATTCACACTATTCTGGGTCAGTCCCGAGCCAAATTGTCCCTGATAGCTCAGTCCAAGCATTGTAGCGGGGCTAAGCTGCACATCAAAACCAGTTTCAATCAACGCTGTATCGCGAGCAATTGAGGTTCCGAACGAAGTGAAACTATTGGCAGTTCCGATGAAACCGGCTGTCGCCGCCGGGATGACATCACCATACGCATGGCGCCAGCCAAAATCGGCACGAGCTGTGCTTACAAAACCGCCAAGATCAAAACCGGCAGAAACCCGCATACCTAATGTTGAAAGAGTTGTGTCCATGGAGCCGGAGCGGACTGACAGCGCTGCACCATTCATACCTTTTTCATCAAAGCCATCACTGTGTACACGAACATAAGCAAGATTGGCGTAAGGTTCGATTATCGCACGCGCGTCAACATCGATCTTATATCCCGCCTCACCAAAAATCTGGAACGTGTCAGCATCATAATCAGCTGAAAGTTTATCGCTGAAATCCGCGAAAGCGACTGAGCGGTTCATTTCCACATTATGCCATGAATAGGCCAGACCTGAGCGCAAACCGATTGTTCCTCCGGCAGTCGCCCATTCTGTTCCGCTATAGGCGCCGAGTGTATAATTATCACTGGAGCCGGAAGCGCCAAGCTCTCCGGTCTTAGATGTTGAGCGGCTATAGCCAGCCAGTACACCCAGCCGCCAATTATCATAAACTGCCGTATCTATACCGGTTGTGAAACCGCCAAGTGTTGATTTTGTACGAGCTGCACTACTGTCACCGGACTGGCTTGCCCAACTGCCATAGACAGAGCCCCAAGCTGCATAACGGTGCAGATCATTCTTGCTGACTGTCTCTGGTGTAACTGCCTGTATAGCACTGGCAGCCGCTTTCGGTTGTGCCACAGGTGCGAAACCCATAACAGCCACAGCCGACGAAGGCGTGCTACCAAAAGCCTGTTGCAGACGATTATTGACAGCTGAACGCGTGGCACCACTGGCATTAGCTAACACACCGGCAGCAGAAGCATATGCCTCACCAGACAATAGCGGCAAGGCTGACCGAATATCCGATCCATCATCCGCGGAAAAATCCATTGCTGCAAGGATATTATGCAGGCCTGTAGTGCCCAATTGGGCGGCAGCATCAAGCGCCAGCCCCACACCATAGCCGTTTTTATTATCCGCATAGTGCGAATAGGCATTATTTTCACGGTTTAAGGTAACTGTATAGCTGTTCTGCCCATTGTCAGTCACCGTTACGTTGAGTGTCGGGGAGTTAATTGCCGTGAAGGCGTCTGTAAATCTGCCACTCTGCGTAGCTGTCTGCAGCCATTGATCAGAAGTGAGCGAGAAACCGTTATTATAAAACCCGCGCAGCGGTTCGAAAGCTATTGCACTATTCAGTTCCGCATGACCATTTACAATCAGACTACTGATCTGTTTTTCATTGTTAAAGGCCAGTTGTAAGAGGCCGCTATCGTTCTGCACATAATGGCCGTTAACGGTAATTGCATCGCCCGTCAGAGATGAATAAAGCGTACCATAATTATTGAAATAACGATCATTCGCTATCGTGTACGTACCGGAACCCGCAAGCGTTGTGCCTTTTTGTACTATTACGTCATAAAGATCGTGATGACCCGTCAGCACAGATGTGCCACCTAAAAACTGCAGCGACAGGTTTTTTCCAACAATATTGTCAGCATAGCTGATCCTGAAATTTTCATCTGCCTGAGAAGTAACCGACCCTTGAATATCGGCCTTCAAACCGAAGCGCAGCTGGTGCAAACGCAGATTACCGTTCTCGTCCTCTTCTTGATAATCCGAAATTATATTGCCGGTAATCTTTGCTCCCTGCATAATATTGATATCCTCAACATATGCATTTTCAGACATGTATATAGCTGCCTGACGACCCGCAACACGACCGGTCAGGTCAAAGCTTGATACCAAAGCTCCGTTCAGTTCTGACCAGATGAGTGCATCTTTCTCCGGTGTGCTCTCATGAGTTGATAGAATGTAAGAACCACGATAACCGGTCGCATCACCACGCGCATTATGGCCGAAATCAAAGCTGACTGCGATGCCGTTCTCACCCATCGCCTGTACATCACCGCGATGAGTTAAGGTGTGATCTTTACCATAGGCAAACATAATGCCACGACCATTGGCACCATCTGCATAGACACGCACATCGGGTGCAATAATCAGGTTATTTGCTGCGCCATCAACACGAATACCGCCGCCGCCAGCCCCCGCGGACAATAAATCTGCAGTCTGAGTAATGGTGTTATGACTACCATAGACATGCAGCCCTAAACCCAACGTGGCAGTGTTATATGTATTGGCAATATAAGCCGTACCTTCTGCATTTCGTGCAAAATACGGGTTATTATTGACTATGGTCAGCCCATCGCCATAAACGGAATTGCCGTAAAAATTACGCCGGTCAATCGTGTAGCCAATATCTTGTAAAGCCGCCAGCTCGGCTTCCATCAAGGTGCTGTAATTGCGGTAATATTGATGGCTCATCAAACCATTTTTCAGTTCGATATGGCTGAAAAGCGGTGAATCTATTGGTCCGTAATCAGTCGCCACCTTCATAGGCAGACCCTTCATCGCCCCATTCAATACTTCGCTCACATGCGTACCGGAAAAATAGGCCTGATCAGTCCGGACATCGAATGTATCCAGTCCGAGTTCTTCTGGCGGTGCAGCGCAGGTATTACAAAGAATAATCTGGCCAAGAGCAGCTGCTTTGTCGTTATCATCGCGCAGATGTGCGCTCCAACGGTTAAACCCATTGGCGAAGGCTAGTACCGGCATTTCCTCTTCGTCGTCATCAACGTAATAGGCATTTGCGCCGACACCAAGCGCATGTCCGATTTCATGAATGAGCACTGTGCCGAGTGATGTTTCACCAGTCAGCGTTATATGGGATGGTGTATATGGAGCTTCCGACCAGTCCATCGTGCCGACTTTGTCCGCAACCATAATATAGCCATGGGCACCATAACTCAGGTTCGTATAATATTGATTAGTCAATGCCGCTTGCACTGTCGTCGGGGCACCATCCTGCATAGTGGCATTACGGCTTAAGGCGGCAGCCCCATAAGGGCCGGTAACTGTACCCACATTAAGTATGGCCGGATTTTTCCCCGGAACCAATGTAATAAGCTCCGACCAATATTGTGTCGCATCGATAATCTGACCTTTATGTAAATCACTCAAACTCCAGGTTAATTGGGCATTATCATCGTAAAAACCATCGCCAACATCCAAAAAGCGCAGAGTAATAAAAGGGTTGCCTTGCGGATCATTCACAATATGAGAACTAATCGCGGCGGCCGGAGTGACTATTGCCCCGCAGAGTAAACCTGTAGACAGGCAAGTTGACATGGTCAGCTTTGCGATCAGTTTCGATCTCATTATTTTCCCCTCAACAGCGAAACCGGTGCAGCTTTATCGACACAACCGGAACAATTATTCAGTTCACCTATGAAACGAAGCCGGAAAATGCGCTATCCCGTAAACTAGGGGGGAGCACACAACGAGCACATCTTTGCGGCACATTCAATTTTGCTTACACGTTATTATTTTTTGACAGTCTTTGACTTTGTAGCAGCTGGACTCTTCATAGCCGGTTCTCCGCGACAATCACTGTCAGTGCCGATTTGCTGCATCAACGATGCAACAGCGGCTTCCAGTTGCGGATCGGTATCCGTACGAAACCGGTTAGGGTCAAACGGCACTACGATATCAGGAGTGATAATTCCGTTTTCATATTTGCGTCCGTCAACATGACGATAGGGCAGAACCGGAAAACGATATTGCAGACCGGGCAGTACCTTACTGTCAACAGTTGTGACCGAAGTACCGGTATTGAGAACGACATCGCCGATCAGCTTACCAATTTTCTGATCCTGATAGGCCTGAGGAAAGATCGACCCGTCAGAATAGCTGAAACTATCAACCAGAACAGCACTCGGCCATAACCACACATTATCCGGCCCGAAATTACTGGCACGCCCGTCCACGCCATAGCTGAAGGCAGACTTGCCATTTAATAATGTGACCAGCTCGCGTGTCAGATTGCCACCGTTATTGGAACGTACATCAATCAATGCGGCTTTGGCCAATCCCCGTTGTGATGACAAAGTACCAAGTAAAGACAGATAATTGTCATTGTCCATTGCATCCATATACTGGTAGGCAATGCATTGATGTGAGAGCTTACTGACCATCGCACGGCGCTTATCGCTTAACGATCTACTTGATAAAATCAGCTCATCCCGCCAGCCAATCGGTGTCACCTCAACAAAGCGCTCCTTACCTGTTTTGCCATCAGCAATTCCAATAACAACTTTTCGTCCGGCATTGATATCAAGCAGGCGTGCAACGCCACCTGCTTCAGGAATGGCTTGCCCGTTAAGTGACGTAACAATGTCCCCCTCACGAATACCAAAATTGAGCTGATCCATCGGTCCGCCCGGAAGAATTTCAGCAATCCTCCGTCCCGCTCCGGTATACTGATCATCCCAGTAAATGCCGAGTGCGTCATTTTGAGTACCCATACCTACGAGCGCAGGATTGGCACCGGTTACTGACGTGAATAAATGTGAAGCTGATAGCTCTCCGAACATCGAAGCCAGCAATCGTTCCAGATCACGGCGTCCGGCTATGGAGGGCAAATAAGCACGGTATTGAATGCCGATTTTCTGCCAGTCACGGTTTTCATGAACGGCATCATAATAGCGGTCATTCACATCCGCCCAGGCCTGTTCAAAAGCAGCAATCAAAGCCGCATCTTCATTGCGGGTGAATAAAATATTGAGCGGTATTTCTAATCTTTGCGCCGGATCACTGACGGAAACCCGAATGATCTGTTTCGGCATTTTGATATCAACCGTCTGCAATGCATCATTATAACGGATGAACTGTATCTGTTCCGGCTCCGCAACAGGAATTTTAGCCACTTCCTGTAACTCGCCTTTATCCAGACTAAGCAAATTAACCGACAGATGCTGATCGCCCGTCAATATGGCAAGTAAATTTTGCCGGTCAGGAGCATTCGTCAATATCTCCGGTTTTTGTAAGTTGGTTGTCAGCCGGCCTTCAAGCAGACTATTACGCTGACGATCCGCTACATAGCGGGTGATCTTTGGCTGAGCGTCCTGATCACTTCTTGTAGTCTCAGACGGATTATTCAGGGAGGCTATATAGTCCTGCCGCGCCTTAGAGGATATAAATATCCGGTAGAGATCAAGATTGACGTCTGCGTGAAAATTATCTGCACTGCGCGCGGTATAAAGGGTCGTATAGCCGACAACCTGTGTGCCGTCGGCACTCCAGACGCCGTCGTAAAAATTAGGCACCATTGCCGGTAACGGCTGCATAGGAGCACTGCCATCGGCAGGCGTAATAGCCACCCTGTTAAGGACTGAGCCATCAATTGTGCGCCAGGGCACCAACAAATCTTTCGACGTCGGTGACCAGCTAAACGCACCGCCCTGATCAAAATAATCAGTATTATAATCACTCTCGCGATATAATGCAGTGACTTTGCCACTGGTTAAATCGAGAACCTTGATCTCTCGCCGGTCAGACCAAAATGCCAGTTTGCTACCATCGGGAGAGAATTTCGGATCAAGAGCATTGCTTTTATCGGAAACAACAAGGGGTATTTCCTGATGCGACAATCCCAACTTGCCACTTTGCTGATCCTCAGACAGATCAATTCCATAAATACCCCATTTATGATCACGCAGTGCTGCGTAAACCAGCCATTTGCCGTCGGGCGAAAAAGCAATATCCCGCTCTTCGCCAGCGGTGTGGGTCAGTTGACGGTAGTTCCCTTTCAAATCGACCAGAAAAACATCTGTATTAGCAATCAAAGCAAAGTGTTTTCCGTCCGGTGATGACTGAAAGTTCTGACTGGATACAGCCTCATAATTCGGGAGATGGCTCATCCCCTGTTCCAGTGTATTGATATCAACGACTTCCGGCTTGTCACTACCCGCTGCAAGTAAATACACCTGCCCTTTGAAAGAAAAAACAAGAGTACCGTCATCAGCAACTGACAAATCCCGTACCGGTGATCCTTCCAGATTGGTCAGCTGTATCTCTTGTCCGGTTTTCAGGTTTGTTTTCCAGACATTCAACCAGCCTGAAGCTTCTGAAAGATAATAAAGCCATTCGCCATCCGCACTCCAATGCGGCTTATGCCGGTCAACACCATCAACCGCAAAGAGGCGGCTATATTTGTCATCTGGCGGATTATAAAGCCACAACTGACGCGCATTCGCTGCTACACGATGCTGACGCTCGGCCGGATCTCCCGAAGGATCATAGCTATAAACCAGTTTTGTCTGGTCTTTATTCCAGCTTGCTTCCAGCGCAAAGTTCGGCAGCACCAATCGTTCACGACCGCTTTTTGTATCCACTGCGTAAAGTTGCGGGCGCCAGCTCAAGGCAGCCTGCACGCTGCGCTTTGCATCTCCCAGCCGCACCGCTGTAAACAGTACAGTTTTGCCATCCGGTGAAAAGCTGGTCGGAATCTCTTTCGCCGACGAATAGGTCATGCGTTGCAGCTTTCCTGAGAAATCTGCAAGATAGACATCATCATCGCCATTCACATCAGAAGCAAAAGCGAGCCGTTTGGAATCCGGCGCCCAGACAACACTATGGCTATAGGCATCTGCGGGAGAAACAGCCACTGATAAGCCACCATCGTTGTCAGTCAAAAAAATCTGCCCGCGATGTGTGAAAGCAATCAGCGTACCATCAGGCGACAGCGCTGGATTTTGTATCCAGCGTGCCGGTTCACCGGTAAAATCGGCGATCGCCTTACTGACGGCAACACCTGTCAGCGCAAGAAATGCGACGAAGAATATCAGCCTGCCTTTACCCATGTTATCCCCCTCCGAATTCCATGAATCAGCATATCGGTTAAGCGATCAGAATTGACTGAGACGGACAAATAATCGTCGCCGGTTCCGATCTGTTTCACCTAAGATACGATGTCATGCTCACTACCAGCAAATTTTCAGACCACTGGCAGCAAGGGCTGCCCTGCCCATCAAAATCTGTTGCAGAACATAAAAAACAGAATATCGGAAAATAACCATCACTGAAATTAGGTAGAGCAAAGATATAATAAGGTAAAAGTGCTCGTCAGTTTAACCTTTACAGTTTACGTTTTCTGCGACGGGAAATTTCCCAAACGATTGCACCACCAATTGTTAGTACCATCATTGTCAATCCCAGCGCATTAACAGCAGGCGTAAGGCCTGCACGAACTTTGGCTGCAATGAAAATTGTCAGCGGCGTTTCAGTGCCGCGGACGAACAAAGTCGTGTTGTAATTCTCAAAGGATTGCAGAAACGCGATACATGACGCTGCGAGCAATGACGGGCGCAGATAGGGCAGCAAAATGCGGCGGAACACATAGGCGCGGGAAGCACCGAGACTGAGCGCGGCATCTTCCATTGTACGGTCAAATCGCTGCAACCGCGCGGCAATCATCAGCATCACAAAAGAAATAATGAAACTGGATTGCGCCAGAATGGTCAGAAAAAGCCCGCCGCTGATCCCTGTCTTACGCCAGAACAGCAATGTGGCAATACCGATTACTACCCCCGGTGTGAGCAGTGGCGACACCATCAGCGCATAAAGGAAGTTACGTGACTGACCGTGCAGGCTGGTCAGTATAAGAGCAGCCGCAGTACCAACAGGCAGAGAGATCGCGATCACCCCTGCGGCAATCAACAGGGATTTGCCCAATGCAGCCCACATCTGGGTGTCTTTGAACATGGCATCAACCCATTGCAGGGTGGTGCCAAGCCATGGCGTAATCGTGGGAAAGCTGCTGCTGTTAAATGTAGCCGCCGCAAGAATACCAAGCGGCAACATCAGATAGGTAAAAAACAGCAGCATATAGAGCGCAAAACCAATGCGCGGTAGCCTGTCGCTGAGACGTTGCAACCATGTCGGCTGATAAAAGCGTTGATTGTGACTTGCCGGTTGATTGGCAAAGGACTGAATTTGACTCATTTCACGGCACTCGCAAGATTAACGCGGAACAGACGCAGCGTGCCCAGCACCACAAACATACACAGAACCAGCAGGGTGACTGCATAGGCTGCACCGCGGTTCCAGTTACCGCTTTCAAAGAACCAGTCATAAATTAGTTGGGTAAACCAACGACTACCGGGTGCTCCGAGAAGCGCAGGAGCCATATAGCTGCCTGCGGACAGCATGAAGGTGAAGACACAGCCTGTTGCAATGCCGACCTTGGCATGGGGCAGCACAATGCGGCGATGAATACGCCATGCACTGGCACCCATATCATGCGCAGCATCAATCTGGGCATGGTCGAGCGTGCTGATCAAATTATATATCGGGAACAGCATAAACAGCAGATAGGCATAGGCCATACCGGCCAGCACACCGCCGTCACCATACCAACGCACCGGCTCATCCAACAGACCGAGGCTCAGCAGAATTGCGTTCAGCGGGCCCTCAAAAGCCAGAATGATGAACCATGCCAGCCCGCGCAGCACTTCGTTCATCATGTAAGGGATCATGAGAACCACAAGCACAAACGCGGTTTTGCGCATGCTGGCAACCTGCGCCAGCCAATAGGCCAGCGGATAGCACAGCACAAAAGTGGTCAGCGTCACAAAAGCGCTCGACCAGATTGTCTTCAGAAAAATCGCACTGTGACTGCGGTGGTTCCACAAATAGAGAAAATTATCAGCGGAATAGACGTCTTTTTCACCGACCAGTTGTGAAGGCGGCAGGTTCGGACGCATTGCAAAATCCAGCATGGTCAGATTGGGGATCAGCACCAGACACAGCAGCCAGAAGGTAACAATGGCGATGAAAATTGTACCAAGTATTTTGCCAAAGCGTTGATAGATCTCAGTCATGTGCCAGCACCACCGCATCCTGTTTGGAGAAGCCGGTTGTAAAGCTGCTACCCATTTCAGGCACCTGATGCAGTTTCTTATGCGGTATGGTGACCTGCATATTTAAAGGGGATTGTTCGTGAGGCAGAACTGTATGTGCAGTGGCAAAAGAGCCTTCAAAATCAAAGCGTTTTGAGACAACCGTAAGCTTATTGTCTTCGTCGTCCGCATCCAGTGTCAGTGCTTCAGGGCGCACATAGAGACGCGCTTTCTGGTTGCGCTGCAAGACTGCACCACGACGGCCGATAAAACGACCATGGATGCCCTCCAGCACAACATAATTGTCAAAAGTATCAACGACCGTACCGGAGACAATATTATTCTCACCGACAAATTCAGCAACGAATGAAGTCGCAGGCTTAGTGTAAAGGTCGATTGGCGCGCCGACTTGCTGCAAGCGACCGGCATTCATCACCGCAATGCGGTCTGACATCGCAAGAGCTTCAGACTGATCATGGGTGATATAAATGAAAGTCACGCCGGTACCTTTTTGTAACTCACGAAGCTCGGCACGCATATGCTGACGCAGTTTCAGATCAAGCGCGGATAATGGTTCATCCAGCAGTAAAACCTGCGGTTCAATGGCTAAGGCACGGGCAATAGCAACACGCTGACGCTGTCCGCCCGATAATTCATGGGGCATGCGATCACCGTAGCCCGGCAGGGCAATGAGTTCCAGAAGGCGGTCAGCCTCACGGCGGCGCTGCGCTTTGCTGACGCCGCGCACTTCAAGACCAAAGGCGATATTTTCCCAGACCGGCATCAGCGGAAACAGCGCCAAAGACTGAAAAATCATTGCTGTCGGGCGGCGATTGGCCGGAACATGGGTCATATCCTGACCATTAATCAGGATTTTGCCGGAACTCGGCTGCAAAAAACCCGAAACCATACGCAGCAGTGTCGTTTTTCCGCAACCGGAAGGCCCCAGAATGGAGAAAAACTCGCCGGAGCGAACATCCAGAGACATCGATTTTACGGCTGTTGTTGCGCCAAATCGCATCTCAACACTCTGAAGACTGACTGCGTTTGTCATGGGGGATTCTCATTTTTAAATGACGCCGGTTTGCAGTTTTATGTGCAAACCGGCGTTTGGCAGAAAGGCGGGGAGGTTTTCACAGGTACAGGCAAACGTACCTGTTATCCGGTTCATGCGCCGAGGAACTGATCCTGATATTCAGAGCGCAGTTCGACAAACCAGCTTTCCTGAATTGGCCACCACCACAGCTTGTCCAGTGCATCTTTAGGATAGGCAGCGGCAAAGAATGCTTTGTCAGCTTCCGGCAGCAGTGCTTCAGCACCTTTAGCTGTGGTGTTGACTTTGGCATGGCTTGCATACATTGCACCGGCTTCCGGTGTGAGCATCCAGTTCATAAAGGCATAGGCCTGATCAATATTCTCGGCACCAACCGGAAGTGACACACCTTCCATCCATGCCAGTGCGCCTTCTTTCGGCGATATATAGCTGACCGGCTGGCCCTGTTCTTTAAGGCCGGCGGCAGTTGAATCCCATGTCTGACCGATAATGCATCCATTGGTGAGAAAAGCGCCTTGCGCTTCATTCTGGTTCGCCCAGAACTGAGCAATATTACCTTTGCGGGCAATCGCTTCTTTAAGGATCACATCATAATTGGCACGCATCGCTTCTTCGCTGGCAAAGCTTTCCAGCAGCGGGCGGGGCAGTTTGCCTTCCGCTTCCAGCCACAAGCCGAGACCAACAAGTGCAGAATGACCGCGCACCGTGGCTTTGCCCGCCATTTCCGGCTTCCACAGGTCGCTATAAGATGCTTCACCATAAACAAGCGGCGATTTTTCCGTGTTGAAAGCAATCGCTTCCGTGCCCCAATCTGTCGGCACCTGATAGCGCTTGCCATCAACAACCGCCCCGAGTGTCTCAGAACTCTTCAAAGCGCTGTCGATACAACGATCCCATTCAACTTTGCTCTCATCAATCGGTGCGATGAGCGAGGCTTCAACATAATTCGGTACGCGGTCGAGTGCCGGCCAGATAACGTCAAAACCCTGACCCTGATTAACTTTCATCAGGTTGAGAATTTCATCATTGGTGCCGTAAGCGGTGTAAGTGGCTTTGATGCCGGTGGCTTTTTCAAAAGCAGCAAGCATTTCCGGCGAGACATAACCGGCCCAGGCAGCAATGCGCAGATTACCGGAAGAAGACAAGGCATCACCGGCACGCAGAACAAACGGCATGCTCAAGGCAGTGGCGGCTGTACCACGCAGAAATGTACGGCGGCTGAGCGGGAGTGCAGTATGGGTGGATGTCTTACGGTTAAAGGCCATCGGGCGCTCTCCTGTTGAAGATGAAATTCATCTCATCGGGTTATTCGAGCAGGCACCTAACAGTGGCAGATAACAGTTCAGTGACGGTTTCTTGTGATTTTTTTAAAACTATTTGAACATTTTATGATGCATTTTGAATTCATCACTTTTGAATTTCCGTGCCGGATATCGCTTACGCTATATCCGGCAAAAATTTATAAAAACAATCAGAGTTTTACCCGTTCTGATCGCGGATCATAAGGACTGCGCAGATGCAGTTTCGCACGATAGCGCTTTCCGGCGACATCAATTTCAAAATCACCCTGCTCCAGCCAGTCTTTATAGATGCCAGCCTCATCACTGACCAGCCCGAGCGTTACAGCACAACCCAGTGTATGCCCGTGTGCGGCTGAGCGGATTTCCCCGACAGGCACACCATTTCTCAGGATAAGCTCACCACCCCACAGAACAGCACTTCCGTCTTCAAGTGTGAGTTGCACAATACGTCGCCGGATGTTGTTTTCGGCTTTGAATTTGGTCAGCGCATCCTTGCCGATAAAACCGCCTGACTTATCCATTGCCACGGTAAAACTAAGTCCGGCTTCATAGGGATTAATATCCGGCGTCAGTTCGCGGCTCCATGCGCGATAGCCTTTTTCAAGGCGCAATGCTTCAAGCGCATAATACCCTGCATCAGACAAGCCGAATTCCTGACCGGCCTCGTGCAGCGCCTCATAAACGCCAACCGTAAACTCAACCGGAACAATCAGCTCCCAGCCAAGCTCCCCCACATAGGTCATGCGGTTTGCATAGGCTGTCGCATAACCCAGCGCAATCTCACGCACTTGTCCGAACGGAAATGCCTTATTCGTGAAATCTGCATCGCTCAGTTTTTGTAACACATCACGGGATTTTGGCCCCATCAATGCCAGTACTGCATAGGCAGAAGAAACATCCGTGACCATAACATGATCATCACTTTTGATATGCCGGTTAATCCAATCCGCATCATGGACTGCCTGTGCTGATCCGGTAATGATCAGAAATTTTTCTGCGCCGAGGCGTAGTACCGTCAGATCCGTCTCATAACCGCCACGCTCATTCAGCATGCCGGTATAGACCGATGTTCCGACCGGCACATCAATATTGGCAACACAAAGATAATTCAGAACACGGCAGGCATCGCGCCCCTGCACCAGCAATTTCGCGAAAGAACTCTGGTCAAATACAGCAACACGCTCACGCACTGCCTGCATTTCGCGCCCGACATTATCATGCCAGTTTTGCCGACCGAAACTATAGATCGTCTCCGGCTTCTGTCCTTTCTCTGCAAACCAATTCGCCCGCTCCCAGCCCATTTTAGAGCCAAAGCAAGCACCCTTTGCCTGCAGAAGATGATAAAGCGGTGATCTCCGGAATGGCCGTGCCGTATCCAGCTCCCTGTTCGGCCACGGCATAGCATAATGCAGGCCAAGCGTTTCTTTGACCCGATCATGCAGCCAGTGCTGGTTATTGTTAAATCCGGCAAAGCGGCGGATATCGACCGGCCAGAGATCCATTGTCGGCGCGCCATTGATAATCCATTCAGCCAGCGCGCGCCCTGCTCCGCCTGCGCTGGCAATGCCCATAGAATTGAAACCGGCACCGACATAGAAATTCTTAAGCTCCGGCGCTTCCCCGAGGATAAAATTGTTATCGGGGGTGAAGCTTTCCGGTCCGTTATAAAACTTCTTCACTTCAGCATTAGCCAATTGCGGCACACGCAGCAGCGCATTTTCCATCAGCGGCTCAAACTGATCCCAGTCATCTTCAAGCAAAGCAAATTCAAACTTATCCGGTATACCCTTCATACCCCACGGTTTGGCCTGTGGCTCAAAACCGCCCATGACCAGACCACCGACTTCTTCCTTGAAATAAATATATCCGTCGGGATCACGCATCACCGGCAGATCCGGATGCACGCCTTCAATTTTTCCGGTGACGATATACATATGCTCGGCAGAATGCAGCGGCACCGTAACACCGCACATTTGTCCGACTTTGCGCGCCCATTGCCCTGCACAATTGACGACAACCTCTGCCGCAATATTTCCGCGCTCAGTCTCCACACCACAGGCCACGCCATTATTGACAGTAATACCGGTTACCTGAACGCGTTCCAATATTTTGGCACCGCGCATCCGCGCGCCCCGTGCCAGCGATTGCGTCAGATCACTCGGATTGGCTTTGCCGTCATCCGGCAACCAGACAGCGCCTTGCAGGTCATCGGTTGCCATGACCGGCCAAAGGTCGCCTGCTTCACGAGCTGAAATAACCTCAACATTCACGCCTTGCGCCCGTGCAGAAGCGGCTGTGCGTTGCAGCACTGTCATTCTGTCTTTGGTACGCGCAACAGACAAAGAACCACATTTTTTCCAGCCGGTCGCCAGACCGGTCTCCGTTTCAAGCTCATTATAAAGCTGTGTGGAATAGCGGATCAGACCTGTCATATTGGCGTGACTGCGTAATTGCCCCACCAATCCTGCCGCATGCCATGTTGTACCGCAACTCAGGCTGCCTTGTTCAAGCAGCACAACATCTGTCCAGCCTGCTTTTGTCAGATGATAAGCAACCGAGCAGCCGATAATGCCGCCGCCAACAATCACAACCCGCGCCTGGGACGGGAAATTATCCGATATTTCTTTATTGCCTGCAGAATCCTGTGTCATGATCTCACTCCCTCCGGTTGAGGTCACTATAAAAGCAATGCAACAAAAAACAACATTAAATGCAACAAAAAATCACATTCAAGCCACTCTCACTATAAGTCCTTTATCCGATAGTGCTGATACAAATAGTGCCTCAGGCTGGCGATCCGTCAGAATGCCTGCGGCCTGATCAAAATTCGCAACCCGCAACGGGGTCATACGGCCGAATTTCTCTGCACTGGCAAGGAACCAGACCTCAGCGGCATTCACCGCCATTCTTGAACGTAACTCCGCACCATTGCGCGTAAAATCAGTGATCTCACCATTGATGGTCACACCACCGGTGCCGAGAAAAGCCAGATCAAAGCGGAAATTCTCTGCTGCCTGTAACACATCAATGCCGCTGCTGGACTCTTCAATGGCATTAATCTCTCCGCCAAGAATATGCACACGCACACCCTGCATATGGCAAAGTTGCAGTGCAATACGCAGGCTTGTTGTGCAAATTGTCAGGTTTTCCGGTGTTTTCTCTTGCTGGCTCAGTGCCTGTGCCAGCGCCAAAGTTGTGGTTCCTGAGTCCAGAAACACCACCATATCCGAACGGATCAATCCTGCAGCGGCTGTTCCGATTGCTGCTTTTCCTGCGGCGTTCTCCTCACTGCGCAATCCAAAAGCTGGTTCATTCAACTGGGGCTTTGTTGCCCCGCCATGAACAAGCGTTACTAACCCGCGCTGTGCTAATTGTTTCAGATCGCGACGGATCGTTTCCCGAGATACATCGAAAAATGTCGCAACTTCACTGATGCCCGCAACACCATCTTCATTCAGCCTGCGTAATATTTCATCATGCCGTTGCGAGGCGAGAATGCGATGCTCTGCCGAACCATGCTGTTCAACATGCGATGCTTTTTTTACCACAGCCAACTCCCGACACAGAAATGTTGCATTTTGTGGCCTTTAACAAAAAACAGCACTGCAATGCAACATATTCTGTAACTGCGGGTCGTTTAAGGCGCATAATTCTACATGCGCCATGTTTGTGTTTTACGCAGCAGCATTTGTGACAGGCCATAATGCACCAGCCGCGCTGCAACATTGGTATAAAAGATCATCATCCCCATTGCGGCGGCAGGCGCCACATCCCCTGCATCATCCATATTCAGCACAGCTACGGAAGCCAGTGTTGTATGAGCAGAATAGAGGAAGACCACTGCCGAGACTGTCGTCATCGCATTGACGAACAGGTAGATTGAAATATCCAGAATGGCTGGCAGGCACACCGGCACCGTCACCCGTGCGAATAACTTATAGAATGGTTGCTTAAGCGATGCCGAAACCGATTCAAATTCCGGATCCATCTGTTTCAGCGCGGTCAGCGCTGTCAGATGAGATACCGTGTAAAAATGCGTTACGGTACAGATGACAAGAATAATCATTGTCCCGTAAATGCCGCTCAGCGGATTAGCCGGATTATTGAAGAAGAAGATATAAGCAAGCCCCAGCACCATCCCTGGCACAGCCATTGGCAGCATGGCCAGAAACTGAAACAAGGCACGGCCTTTAGCAAAGCCCTCAGTTTTCTCAACCGCATAGGCACCCACAAACACAACGACAGTTCCGATAATTGCGGTTAAAAATGCCAGCTGAATAGAATTGTAATAGGAACTCCAGCCACCACCATCCATACGCCCGAAGTCAAAATTGCGCAGGCTCAGGCTCATATCATAAGGCCAGAATTTTACGATCGCAGCCAGCTGGCAGATCAGCAGAAGTCCGGTGATAAACAGCCCGATCAGAGTGCAGTAAAGCAAACACAGATTATCAAACAGCGGCTTCTTTTTTGGTGAAAACGGCACAGCACGTGCAGATAATAGGGCAACCTGTTTGCGCTGAATGAAACGGTCAACAGCAAAGGCAATCACCGCCGGAAACAGCAACATCACAGACACAACTGCGCCGATTTCAAAATTCTGCTGGCCAATCACCTGCTTGTAAATATCCACCGCCAGCACATTATACTGGCCGCCGATCACTTTCGGCAAACCGAAATCTGTGATGACCAGATTGAACACCACAAAGGCTGCGGAAATCAGACCATAGCGTGCGCCCGGCACTGTTACTGTCCAGAATGTACGCCATTTGCTTGCCCGCAATGAATCCGCAGCTTCATAATGGCGGGCATCTGAAACAGCCAGTGCGGTTGAAATAATCATCAGGGCATGCGGAAACGTAAAGAAAACCGAGCCAAGCACGATGCCTAAAGGCCCGTAAATCGGCAGGCCAAACAGCAGTTCCTTCAAAATCCCCTGATTGCCGAACAGATAAATCAGCGCAATCCCCGGCAACAGCGACGGCACCAGAATGGGCATTACCGCTACCAGTTTGAAGAAGCCTTTAAACCGCATTTTGGAGCGATTGAGCGCATAGGCAAAACCAAAAGCCAGTGATACGGTCAAAACCATACTGATAAGCGCAATCACCAGTGAATTTTTGATCGACTGAAACAGCGCCGGTGATGAGAAATATGTCCGGTAATTGTCCAGACCTGTGGTTTGCTGCGGCATCAGCATGACGCGGCGGAAATTATTGGAATCCACCTCCTGCCATTCCTGCCCGCGATAAGGTGCAGAACCGATCAGAAACCGGCTGTTATCCGTCAAGCCACGGATGCGATAATGTTCAGCCCCGCGAAAGCTGAATTCCGGAAACAGCGCCACAGGTGACAAACGACCGCTATTGGAGGTTGCCAATACTTCGGATGAAATAGTTTTCAGTTCAGCATTCAGCTGGCTCAAAGACTGAGCAGGAGCCCAGTTGCCTTTGCCGTCACCAACCTGCACCTCATAATTTTCCAGCTGAAACTGGTAACTGGCAAAAGATTTGGACAGCATCACATAAAGCGGCGCCGCCAGTGTTATCAGCAGGTAAGCGCCGACAATCAGCATCATGCCGCGCTTGATCCAGTCGTCCGAACTGACCTTTTGACGAACAGCCTTGCCTGCCGGCATGAGCGGCGCAGCAGAATAATCGCTTACAGCACTCATCGCCTGCCCTTTCCGTCAAAAATCAGCAAACGGCTTTTCGGCAATTCAACAAGAATAGTCATACCCTCTGTCAGGCCGAGGCGACGTTCCGCATTGATGGAAAAATCTGCTATCAGCTGCTGGTTTTGCAAATAGGTGCTGCGCATATGCGTGCGCCAGAAAGAGCCAAGAAATTCCATGGCTTCAATCTGCACCTCAATCAGATTTTCCCCGTTTCCGGCAGAAGAACTGGCATCCACAGCGCGGCCATGGGGGATCACATCATTCGGCCTGATCACGGCAACCGCCTCACTGCCCTCCGGCAGATTATGCTCATTGCATTGCAGAACCAGATCACCGGAAAATGCGGTGCCATCCGCACCGATTGTGACCGGATATTTATTGGTCTCTCCGATGAAATCGGCAACAAACAGGCTGCTCGGCTGGCGATAGACCTCAAGCGGCGTCCCGACCTGCTCGATTGTCCCTTTGTTCATCACCACGATACGGTCAGCCATCGCCAGCGCTTCTTCCTGATCATGTGTGACCATGATTGTTGTCACGCCGAGTTTGCGCTGTAATTCTTTAATCTCATGACGCAGATGCACGCGCACTTTGGCATCAAGAGCAGAAAGCGGCTCATCAAGCAGTAAAAGTCCGGGTGAGATCGCAATCGCTCTTGCCAGCGCAATACGCTGCTGCTGACCACCCGAAAGTTGCGCCGGATACTTCTTCGCCTGATCCGCCAGTCCGACCAGTTCCAGTAATTCCGCAACGCGTTGCATAATCTCGGCGCGCGGTTTTTTCATATTTTCAAGCCCGAAAGCGATATTCTTCTCAATTGTCAGATTAGGAAACAGAGCATAGGACTGAAAGACTATGCCGTAATCCCGTTGTGCAGGCGGCAGGCAGGAAATATCTTTTTCTGCCTGATGCACTGTGCCTCTTGTTTGCAAGTCCAGCCCCGCAATAGCACGCAGCAATGTGGTCTTGCCGCAACCGGAAGGCCCCAGAAAACAAATGAACTCGCCTTCTCTGATATCCAGATTAATATCCTTCAGAGCATAAAACTCGCCGAAGGCTTTCCACAAACCATCTACTTTGAGATATTGTTGCTTATTGATTGCCCTGTCGGCAGCAGTCAATTCCTGCTGACCAATGCGGACAGCATCCGTCGCCATTTCATGTTTCACAAATTCATTCCTCTGGACTGACATGTTCACACTCCCTGAACGAACGCGGAAAATCCGCGTTCGCAGTCGCATTATGCGTGTCTGTTAGAGTAGCTTCGGAAAAACACGGGATCCGCCTGTATCCGAAACCATGCAGAAAACAGAACTGTGATTGTTCCGAAGAACCGTGTTCTGATCAGCCTTTGGATTCAGATTTTGAATCGTAACGCTTTGACCATTCTTCCAGAATGGTTTTGCGGTTATTCGCCGCCCATTCCAGATCATTCTTGATCATTTTCTTTTCAAGATCAGCAGGAATATGCTCTACCGGCTTGGCAATGCCAGGCAGGGCAACCACTGCAAAGCTCTGGTTCAAAGCCGTCATCGCATTCGGTGTCAGCGTCCAGTCCATCAGTGTTTGAGCCGCTTCCAGATTTTGTGTTCCTGCCATAATCGCGACAGCTTCAGACTCCCAACCGGAGCCTTCTTCAGGGAAAATAATATCCACCGGCGCACCGGCGCTCTTTACCTGAGATGCCGGAAATTCGAAGGAAACACCAATCGGCACCTCGCCTGCACCGGCCATTTTGCACGGTTTGGAGCCGGAATGCGTGTAATTGGCGATGTTTTCATGCAGGGCATCCATGTAATCCCAACCGCCTTTTTCGCCAAACATCTGCAACCATGAAGAAACATCAAGGAAGCCGGTGCCGGATGATGCCGGATTAGGCATAACGACATGGCCTTTATATTCAGGCTTGGTCAGGTCTTTCCAGCTTTTCGGCGGTTTCAGGCCAAGTTTCTCTGCTTCAACCGTATTGAAACAGACCGCAGCCACATAGGCATCAAGGCCGATCCAGCTGGTCGGGCGATCCTTATCCACAAAACGCGGATCCAGCTTGTCGACATCTTTCGGCGTATAAGGCTCAAGCATGCCTTCATTTTTAAGGATCAGCAGTGATGTGGCTGCAATACCCCAGACGATATCTGCCTTCGGATTGTTTTTCTCGGCCAACAGCTTCGCAGTCATAACCCCTGTGGAGTCACGCACCCAGTTCACTTTAATATCCGGATGATCTTTATTAAAGGCTTCTGCAAAACGTTGCAGATCAACAGCTTCAAAAGCAGTATAAACAGTCAGTTCTGTTTGTGCATAAGCACTTGATGCCAAAGCAATACCGGCAGCAAGGGACAGAATAAAAGCGCGATGCTTTTTCATTTCATATTTCCCCATTGTTATATCAGCCTTTTATTATGTATTTGATAGCTGATTGCTTATTTTTATACCTGCTTTTGCAGGCTGTTCCCTCTTATGGCTCTTCATAGTGCGAACCATCATTGAATAAGTAAAATCTATTTATTTTATACATCACCCTTCAAAACTTATAGATTGAAGGGGTTTTCTGCCGGACATGAAATTATATGCCCGCCCAAATTGCCTTTTCGACAACAGTCAGTGCCTGTTCAAGTTCTTGCTGCGTAATGATGAGCGGCGGTGACAAGGTCAGCACATTGCCCTGACTGATTTTGAAACTGACGCCGCCCTCCAGACAGCGGTAATAAACTGCTTCAGCCAATGCATTGTCCGGTTCTCGACTTTGCCGGTCACGCACCAGTTCCACGCCGAACAGCAAGCCGCGTCCTCGCACATCGCCCACATGCGGTGAGTGCAATTGCAACTCCCGAAGGCGGTTGATGGCATATTGACCAAGTTCGGCGGCACGCTGAACCAGCCCTTCTTCCTCAATAATCTGAATTGTGGTGAGTGCGGCGCGGGTCGTCACCGGATTTTTCTCATGCGTGTAATGCCCGATGGCAAAATCACCGCATACATCCAGATCACGGCGCACGATCGCCGCCGCAATCGGCAGCATACCGCCACCCAGCGACTTACCAAGCACGATCATATCCGGTGTCACACCATCATGATCAGACGCGAAGAATTTTCCGGTCTTGCCAAGTCCGGTCGGAATTTCATCAAAGATCAACAAGGTTCCGTGGCGGTCACAAGCCTCGCGTACTTTTTGCCAGAAACCGGGCGGCGGCGGATAGGGTGTGGCGCGCATCGGCTCTGCCACCACAGCCGCAATATCGCCCTCCCGTTCCAGCACAAAAGAAACAATATCCGCACAGGCAATGCCGCAACTCTCAGGGCCTTTATGTTTGTAATGGCAGCGGTAACAGGCAAAAGGCGGCACATGTTCTGCACCGGACAATAAAGGGCCAGCAATACCCGAACGGAATGTTGCTTCCCCTCCCACAGATGATGCACCAAAGCCCGCCCCGTGAAAGGCATCCCAGAAAGACAGGGTTTTAAATCGCCCTGTGGCTGCACGCGCCACTTTCAGCGCCACCTCAATGGCATCTGACCCGCCAGTGGTGAACAGCGTTTTGCCCAGATTGCCCGGTGCTATTTCAGCTAACTTCTCGGCCAGTTCAATTGCCGGTTCACAGGTAAAACGGCGCGGTGCAAAACTCAGATCATCCATTTGCTGCTTTACAGCAGCAATCAGTCTGGGGTGGGCATAGCCGATATGATGGGCGCTGTTGCCGTGAAAATCCATAAAACGGCGCCCGTTGGCATCCTCAATCCAGATGCCCTGCGCCTTAACAATCGCTGTGAGGCAAGGGCTGGAGAGGCTCTGATGCAGAAAAACATCCGCATCACGACGCAGCACTTCCTCCATATGAGGACTGTTTTGCTGCGCCTGCCATCGCTGTCTTGACTCGGAGCGGTTGGACTCACCCTCTGTGTGCACTGCCAGTTTCATACTCGCCGCCTCCCCGAACGGTTTTCAGATAATGTGGCGGTTGCGATACGTATGCCTGTTATAATTTATTGCATTTTGCGTATCGCGAACCTTGTTTTAAGCCCTTCTCCCGCGTCTCACTCCCATGGCAATGAGAAGGTTTTAACATTAGTGAAGCTTTTCATCGCTTCAATTACACCTTCTTTATAACCATTGCCGGAATCTTTAATCCCGCCGAAAGGCGACATCTCGATACGGTAACCCGGCACTTCCCAGATATTGACCGTACCGACATTGAGCCCGCGGATATATTTCTGCATACGCCGGTAATCATTGGTGCAGACACCGGATGACAAGCCGAAATCTGTCGAGTTAGACAGCGCAATCAGCGCATCATCATCATCCGGCGCGCGAATAATCGGAATAACCGGCCCGAAAGTTTCCTGCATCACCAGTTCCGAGCTGTGTGGCACTTCGTCAACCACAATCGGTGGCAGTAAAGCGCCCTGACGACCCGGATCATAAAGAATTTTTGCCCCCTGCTCGGCTGCCATATAGACCAGTTTTTCAAACCGTGCGGCAGCTTGTTCATGTACGACGGTACCGAGTTCTGTTTTCGGATCCATCGGATCACCAAAGCGTATTTTCTTTGCCCGTTCCAGCACCATCGGTACAAAACGGTCGGCCACGCTTTCCTGACACAAAATACGTTTCACGGCAGTGCAGCGCTGACCGGAGTTTTTCGTCGCCCCCGCCACAGCAAGATCGGCCGCTTTTGCCAGATCATCATCACTCAGATCATTGAGAATAATCAGCGGATCATTGCCGCCGAGCTCCAGTACTGTACGTTTATAGCCCGCAGTATTGGCAATCATCTTGCCCACAGGAACGCCGCCGGTAAAGGTAATCAGATCAATATCCGGATTGGTAATCATTTCCGAACCGATATCTTTCGGCAGGCCTGTCACCACCGACAGCATTTCCGGCGGCAATCCGGCTTCGTACATAATATCGCACAGCAGCAATGCGGTCATCGGTGTCAGTTCAGTCGGCTTTACCACCACGCAATTATTGGTGGCAATTGCCGGTGCCACTTTATGCGAAACCATATTCAGCGGGTGATTAAACGGTGTGATTGCTGAAATCGAACGCAATGGCTCACGAAACGTGAAAATCTTACGGGCCTTACCGTGCGGTGTCAGATCACAGGAGAATATCTCACCGTCATCATGCAGGCACATCTGCCCTGCCAGCGTAAACACGTCATAGGCGCGACCGACCTCATAATAGGAATCCATCTTGGAGATGCCCAGTTCCGAAGTAATCAGGTCAGCCATTTCCTCTTTGCGTGACACCAGCAATTCAGCAGTGCGCAGCAGGATTTTCTGCCGTTCATAGCGTGTCAGCTTCGGCTTATAGGCTGCGGCAATCCTGAAAGCCTCGCGGGCATGTTCAGCTCGCCCTGCCGGAACCGTGCCGATGACCGCATTTGTGTAAGGATAATGCACATCAAAAACGGCATCCGCATCGACCTTTTTACCGGCGATCCGCATAGGCTCATGTCTGGTTTTAATGATTGTTTCCGGCTTCACCACAAAGGCTCCCCTGCAATTCACCCCACCGGAAACCGGTCTGATTTTAAAATCAGAGACCGGTTTACCGGCACGGGGGAATGTTTTCCCTCAATTTACGACTGAGCTACCGCAGCTGTAACCGCATAGAAAAACGCATCAAAATTGCGCAGAACCGGTGCTTCCGGCAGGTCCGGCATCTGACGGTTCACAATGAAAGGTACGGCCTGTTCTGTCAGCCCGCCATGCGAGCGCAGAGGCTCATTCAATGCTGCAAGATCATGGCGATGCTCACTGGTGCCGATGGCTTTATTCTCCGATGACACCAGAACAATATCGCCGATACGGTCTTGAGGCAGTTCAAAACGCTCAGCAGCATCAGCATTGTTCAGCACCACATCAATGCCTTCAATGGCCGCCAGCCGTTTCATAATATCCCCGATATCCGCACCACCCGGCAGATAGGCTGTTGCAAAAGAACCAAGCGCGCCGTGATGCACCACATAAGGATCTGTAATCGGAAGAATAACCCGCGCGGCATCTTTGCCCAGCCACTCGTCGAGAATATCCTGCACATAGACAACATCCGGAGAACCATCGGCTTTATGTTTTGCTTTCATGCCATGATCCGCAGTCACCACAATAGCTGCACCTAAAGCGTCCAGCTCGGCCAGATATTTGTCGAACATTTCATAAAACGCGTTGGCCTGCGGCACACCCGGTGCATATTTATGCTGTACGTAGTCTGTTGTGGTCAGATACATCACATCTGGCCGGAAAGTTTTGAGCAGCTTCACACCGGCAGCGAACACAAATTCTGAAAGCTCTGCGGAGTAAACCTCAGGCACTGGCATACCCAGCCATTGTGATGCATTATCAATGCCGTTTTCCGCTTTCGTTGTCGTATCGGAACGCTCTGCCGAAAAACAAATCGCGCGATTATCGCCAAATTGCAGACCTGCCCCCAACAAAGCCCGCAGCTTGTCTTTGGCGGTCACAACCGCAACTTTCGCACCGGCATCATAGAAGCCTTTGAAAATAGTCGGCGCACGCAGAAAGCGTACGTCATTCATCATCACTTCCGTACCGGTTTCGCGGTCATAGAGATAGTTTCCGCAAATGCCGTGCACTGCAGGCGGGCGCCCCGTGGCGATGGAAAGATTATTCGGATTGGTAAAACTCGGAATAACACTATGGGCTGTGCGCACCGTGCCTGTTTCTTTAATGCGTTTCAGTGTCGGCATCAGCCCCGCAGCAATTGCCTCATCCAGATAAGCCGGTTCGCACCCGTCAAGGCAGATCGCGATAGCGGGGACGTTCGGCCAGTTATAATCACGGCCGTTTACGGTTACGGTTACCTTGGTCATCTTGTTCACTTCATTATCCTCCGCAGGCAGCATTGCGCTAACCTGCTGTTTTAAATTTAAAACTCAGGCTGCGAGCTTGGCACGCTCATCCAGTGCTGCGGCTGGCGGGGCAGCTGTGTCCACACCCATTTCTGTCAGGCTGTCTGCGGCAGCGGCAACGACCTGCCGCATGATATTGGCGTCCATGCGCCCGATGCAGCCGACCCGGAAACTGTCAACAACCGTCAGCTTACCCGGATAAATGATAAAGCCTTTTGCTTTCATCAGATCATAGAAGCGGGAAAACTCGAATTTCGGATGAGCAGGATTGAAGAAGGTTACGATGATCGGCGACAGCCAGCGGTCACGCAACAGTGTTTCAAAACCCAGCTGACGCATCCCCTCCACCATCACATCACGATTATTGGTGTAGCGTGCCAAGCGTCCTTCAGCACCGCCTTCGGCTTCATGCATCCGCAAGGCAACCAGAAACGCAGCAACCACATGGGTCGGTGGTGTATAGCGCCACTGACCGGTTTTGTTCATCGTTGCCCATTGCTCATATATGTCGAGGCTCAGAGAATGGCTGTTGCCTTTAGCGGCTTCCAGCACGCTTTTGCGGGCAATCACAAAACCAAAACCGGGCACACCTTCGATGCATTTATTGGCCGAAGAGACCATGGCTTCATAGCGGATTTTATTCACACTCAGATCAACCGCGCCGAAAGCGCTCATACTGTCGACCAGCAGCTTGCGCCCCTTGGCATAAACAACTTCTGAGATTTCCGCGACCGGATTGAGGATGCCGGAGCTGGTTTCGCAATGCACCACAATCACATGGGTGATTGCCGGATCGGCATCCAGCGCCTGCCCAACCTCATCCGCACGTGGCGGCAGATAGTCTCCCTTGTCAATTTTACTATGAGCACGCCCCAGATAATTCAGTGTCTGCACAATGCGCTGCCCGTAAGCACCGTTCATCAGCACCAGAATTTTGCTGTCTTTCGGCAGAAATGTCCCGAGCATGGCTTCAACCGCAAAGGAGCCGCTGCCCTGTATCGGCACACAATCAAATTCATGCTTGTCATCACCGGCAACACGCAGCAAGCGCTCACGCATTTCGGCTGTCATTGCCCGAAAATCACCGTCCCATGAGCCCCAGTCCCGCAGCATCGCCTGCTTCACCGCATAGTCTGTCGTCAGCGGCCCCGGTGTCAGCAAATAGGGTTCTCCCAGTGCCGGCGCCAGAAACTGATTGGCTTTCCAGTGCGGAAGCATATCTGCTTCTGACTGCGATCGTTTTTCACCGGCTGATTGCATTTCCTGTCCCTCCGGATGCTGTGCAAAATGCGGATTTGCTTCATCCTCAGGCAAAGGTAATTATTTGTAAAATCGTTATTTCAAATCAAACTATAAGTTTTACAGATGCATATTGTGCTAGAAAATTACTGTGCTAAGCTTGGCTCGCAAATCAGAAAAACACTCGGGACTAGAGCGTGTCGCGTTTAATCGTACCCACAGCGCTCGCTCTAGATTCTTTTAATTGTCGCATGTTCGCAAACGCTAAATAAACCCATTTAGCTGCGACATGCTGTAGGAGAAATCCATGCGTTATGTTCAGTTACGGGCGTTTCATTATGTGGCAATTTCCGGCGGATTTTCCCGCGCTGCGGAAGCTTTATGCCTGACACAGCCTGCTATTTCTGATCAGGTGCGCAAGCTGGAAGAGGAATATGATGTTCTGCTGTTTAACCGTCATAAGAAACAAGTCAGCCTAACCGATGCCGGTGTAAAACTGCTGGAGATCACGCACCGGCTATTCGAAGTGGAGCAGCAGGCACTGGATTTCCTGTCAGAATCGCGGGTGCTGCGTGCGGGTAAATTGCGTATTATGGCTGATGCAGCACATCATATTCTTGGTATTCTCGGAGCCTTCAGGGAGAAATACCCCTCGGTACAAATCAGCGTGCAAACCGGCAATAGTGAGGAAGTTATCTCCAGCCTCTATCGCTATGAAGCGGATATCGGCGTATTGGGCGAAGTACCCAAAGCACGGGACTTTCTCATTCATAAGCTGAACTCTTCGCCGATCATTGCCTTCGTCGCCAGAGATCATCCGCTCAGCCGTTTTTCCAATATTGATCTCGCAGAATTACTGCAATGGCCGCTGGTCTTCCGTGAAAAAGGCTCGAAAACGCGCCAGAAGTTGGAAGATCTCGCGCTTGAAAAAAATGTTGTGCTGAAACCTGCTATTGAGGCAGAAGGACGCGAAGCCGTTCGTGAAATTGTAGCAGGCGGTGCCGGTATCGGCTTTGTTTCATTAGCCGAATTCAGCAATGACAGCCGCTTGCATCCGCTTTCGATCAATACGCGTGAAGAGCTGATGGATGAAACACTGATCTGCCTTCAGGAACGCAGCAATGGCACACTTATCAATGCGTTTTTTAAAATTGCGACAGAAGAATCATCGCTAACCTCTTCAAATCTTCAATAATAATCCAGAGTAGTAATATCATATTCTTAGGAATTACATTAAATCAGGCGGCATAATTTCTCGTTACAACGATCATTAATTTAAATTGTACTCTTCTTGATTGACACCTGCTTTCAAGCATTCTTTATTTGTTATGCCTAAAAAAATATGGCTAATAAATATAAGAGGGAACGAATGATTACCACAAATGCGATACGCAAAGTGGGCATAATTTGTGCCACTTGCAGTGCACTTATGCTCAGCACAGGCTTTAGTCTGGCTCAATCTCCTGCAATGATCCCCGCGCCCGACAGATCAGCATCCGACGGAGTTGGTCCGTTTAAAAAAATGGTTATTCGTGGTGCGACCTTGATCGACGGAACCGGAGGACCACCAAGAGGCCCCGTTGATATTATTATCGAAGAAAACCGAATAACCGATATCGTCAATGCCGGAACACCCGGACTACCACTGAAAGAAAAGAGAAATCCCACGGATGCCGAGCATGAAATAGATGCTACCGGCATGTTTGTAACACCTGGTTTTGTCGATGTGCATACACATGGCGGTGATCCCAAAAAAGCTCCTGAACTCGAATATCCTTATAAACTCTGGCTGGCACACGGTGTCACAACAGTACGTGGTGTTGCCCTTGCATGGGGGCCTCTGGGTGCAGCCGAAAAACTACGCAGTGAAAAGAATGAAATTACTGCACCACGCATTTTTAATTATCAAACACTTGGCAGTGCATGGGACAAAGGCCGCGTAACATCTCCTGATCTCGCCCGTGAATGGGTCAAGTGGGCGGCTGCGAACAATATTGACGGGATCAAATTCTTCAACCGTGGCGATGAAACACCGGAGATTATTGCTGCTGCAATTGACGAAGCCAAGAAAAACAAACTCGGAACCGTAGCGCATCTTTCGCAAAATCTTGCTTTGGAAGTAAATGCAGAGTCAGCTGCTGCGATGGGGTTAGGTACTGTTACCCATTTTTACGGTCATTTTGAATCTCTCCTCAAAGATCATAAGATTCAAAACTTTCCGGCCGACTATAATTATAACAATGAGTATGACCGTTTCGCAGGGGTTGCTGATATCTGGAATCAGATCTATGAGCCCGATAGTCCGGAGTGGAAAGCCTACCTTCAGAAGCAAAAGAATTTAGGTATCGTCTTTGATCCTACATTCACGATATATGCCGCCTCACGCGACCTCATGCGTGCACGCAATGCCGATTGGCATGATAAATATACGATGCCGAGTTTATGGAAATTTTTCCAGTCAACCCGAGATAATCATGGTTCATATTTCTATGACTGGACAACACATGATGAAGTCCAATGGAGAAATTTTTATCAACGCTACATGCATTTGGTTAACGACTATAAAAAAATGGGCGGGCGCGTCACCACCGGCTCGGATTCCGGCTTTATCTATAAACTTTACGGCTTTGGATATATTGAAGAGCTCGAATTACTTCAAGAAGCCGGATTTTCCCCTCTGGAAGTCATACAGTCGGCAACAATAAATGGTGCACGAACATTGATGGACCCCAAAGGAGAAGCGCCTCAGTTTGGCATTGTCCGCAAGGGTATGCTGGCAGATTTAGTCATTATGCCTGAAAATCCGCTGGCGAATTTTAAAACACTCTATGGTACCGGACATGAACGCTTAAATCCGGCAACCAATGAGCCTGAAATCGTAGGTGGCGTAAAATGGACAATCAAAGACGGGATCGTTTTTGACGCGAAAAAATTACTCAATGATGTTGCAGACATGGTCGCGGCTAAAAAAGCAGAGACAACAAAATAATAATTGCAACTGCAGCTCATAAGACCATCTCTGACTTGCCCGATTGAGCAAAGATAATGAACTGTTGCGTCAGGAATGGGAGCTATTAAAAATAGCGGTGGCCTTCTTCGCCCGATAGACAAGTAATGAAATTTACTTTCATTCATGCACAGAAGGCCACTCTGGCATTATTATGTTTGCGTGCTTTTACTGATATCTGCTTGATAATATACGCAAATCCAAAATGAGTAATCCCATCTGTGAAAACTACTGATGTTTGGGGTAACTGCGGTGCTCTGCAGTATCCGAAGCTAGATACCAGCCAGCACCCTACCCTGTATTGAATTCTCTAAATGGCGTAATTTATCGGAGCACGCCGACACCTTAGTTCTTGTTGAATGCTTTAGCCGGATTATGACCATTGATCACCATAATGGGTTACAATTCCTGCAAAAAGTCGCCTGCTGTTTCAATGTCCCGCAAGCGTTTGCGTCCCGGAGCACCAGCATGTTCAATAGCCCGGGTTATCATCAAGTGGCAAAGCGCCATAACAGAAACATGATTAAAAAGCGGCCCCGGTGCGAGGGTCTGGCACATAAAATGCCAGTGAGCACTGGAACGAAACGGAGCCCCCTCATCGGTTATATACAGTAATTTTGCGCCACTTTTTTCAATTGCACTGAGCAATGCATCCATTTTCGCTATACGTCTGCGTAAAGCAAAAACAACCACCACATCAGCAGAGTTAAAGCTCGCTATATACTCACCTAGAGTTTGTCCTGCACCTGGAATTGAAAAAATATTTTCAGTAACTTGCGTCATTTGCCACTGAAAATAAGCAGCAAAAGGGTGACTGCTTCGAAATCCTATGACCCATGTTTTACGTGCACTGAGGATCGCCTGAACAACAGCATCAATATGGCCGTCATGGATAGACAGGAAAGTATTTTCCAGATTGGTAATAGTCTGCCCGATATGTGCTGCAAGCGGTTGGTTTTTACCTATGGACGAATGATCAGAAATAAAAAATCTTGAGCCGGTTTGCTTTTCATTTCGGGCATGGCGGCGTGCATCCTCATAATTTTCATAGCCGAGACGCTGAATAAGCCGCGTTACGGTTGCATTGGAAACATGTGCTAATGCGGCCAATTCGGACGCCGAGTAGCTCGCCAGTTCACCAGGAAAATCACACACAAAATCTGCCAGCCTGCGCTCAGCAGGTGGCAAGTCCTGTATTGTGTTTCTGACACGTGTGAGAAAAGAGAGATCGGTAATAACCATGCCCGCTGTTAAACTTACCCTTTAAAAGTGCTCATATAGATTGATGTAACAAGATTTTTGAGCGTTTGCGAGTAAAGGCGTAAAGAAACTGAAATTATTTTTTCAATTTAAAGCGCCACGGCAGTTGTTAAAAATCTATTTTCCATTTATGAGTGTTGAAAATTGATTTTCAGACTCAATGGCTATCGGGAGGGATGGCGCATGGCAGGGGAAAATATGATTACAACGGGGAAAAGCTCCCCGCAAATAATACAAATGGAACATGCGCTAAACGATATTGGAGTAACCAATGCGCATAAGCAGATCATTGTACTCATTTTAATTGGTTGTCTCTTCGACAGTTTTGAACAAAATACAATTGGTCTTATTGCTCCTATTTTGAGAGAACAATGGGGGCTTTCAGGTGCTGACATCGGCCTGTTAAATACAGTAACTTTTGCCAGCGCTGCAGTCGGAAGGTTATTGTCAGGTATCTTGGGCGATAGATTTGGTCGCCGTATCATGCTTTCAATAAATTTATTGCTTTTCACTATCGGATCAGCGGCTTGTGCATTAGCGCCGGATTTTGGCTGGCTGCTTGTCGCCCGTGCAATTGTCGGCTTTGGAGTGGGAGGTGAAATTTCGACTGCTGTCACCATGCTTGCCGAGTTCTGCTCACCTAAGTTTCGCGGCACGGCTGCAGGTTTAGTCAATGTCGGAGCAGGTGGTTTTGGTAACTTCCTGGCACCTGCCTTCGGCTTATTAATATTCACATTATTCCCGGGAGAAGATAACTGGCGTTGGTTATTTGCCGTTCTGGCACTACCGGCATTCCTTGTGGTTTTCTTTCGACGCTATGTACCCGAAACTCCGCGTTTTCTTGCATCGCAGAACCGTATTGATGAAGCTAATCATGTTTTGTCTGTTCTGGCCTCCGGATCGCTTGGTACGAAACAGCCGGTTCTTAAAGAATATTTGACTAAGGATAAGGAAGCCAATACGGGCACAACGAAGGGCTCATGGACAGAGCTGTTTCAAATGCCTTATCTTGGCCGAACTATACCGGTCGCGATCGCCATCCTTATGAGCTATGGTGCGCAGCTGTCCGTCTTGACACTAATGCCGATGATATTCGTTTCTATGGGGTACAGCCTGTCAGGAAGCTTGCTTTATAGTATGATCATTCAAAGTGGCAGCGTACTTGGTGCAATCGCGGCATCTGCATTCGGCTATTATTTTCCACGTAAAAAAGTGCTTACAGCGGGAGCAGTTTGTGCCTGCGCGGCTGCATTGGCAATCGTGTATCTGGGCGTAAACATTTATCTGGTTCTGTTTTTCGGAGCACTGTTTCAGTTTTTTGTTTTACTGTTGAATACATCAATCTGGATTTATGCACCTGAATTATACCCTACTCGTATACGTGGTTTCGGTGTGGCCTTTATTCTTGCATCAGGTTCTGCGGCAGGTTCATTCATACCAATCATAGCCGGTTTACTCTTTGATATCTACGGAATAATGGGTGTGTTCGGGCTTGCAGCGGCCATGTATTCGATTTTTGCGATCTGCATTCAAATGGGGCCTGAAACGTATGGCCGCTCTCTGGAGGACTTAACATTACCCGCAGATGGTAATGTAAATGATCCAACTATTGCTACAACAATGACAAAGCAGGCATGACAATGGCAGCCCCATACGCTCTCTTAATTAATCCAAACAGCTCTCAGACCACCAGTGAAATGATGCTTGATATTGCCCGCCGTGTAGCAGACGGACGGCTTAATATGGAAGTAGCAACAGCTACACGCAATCCGACAATGATTGTTACCTATGAGCAATTGCAAGCCTCTGCTAAACAGGTGATTGAAATTGCCACTGAATGTGCAACACAATGCGTAGGGGTTATCGTCAGTGCGTTCGGTGATCCGGGAGCCGCAACTCTCAAGCAAAATCTCTCTGTTCCTGTGATCGGCATTTGTGAGGCTTCGATGCTTGAAGCCTCACGCGGTGGACGTAAATTTGCCGTAGCAACCGTTACACCAGATTTAATTGAGGCAATTGACAGGCGAGCGCATCAATTAGGTTTGAGTGAACTCTTTATGGGAACCTATTGCACTGCCGGTGATCCGGAAATTTTGGCAAATGACCCGTCGCGCTTGCCACTAGAACTTGGCAAGACAGTTCGCATATGTATCGACGCTGGCGCAGAAGCTGTGATTATAGGCGGAGGGCCGCTCGGACAAGCGGCGGAAACTTTACAGCCAATGTTTGAAATTCCGATCATCGCTCCAATTTCAAGTGCAGTTCAGCAACTCATAAATATGCTGGACGACAGCAAATCTTTTTCCAGAGCTTATAGAAATAACAATTGATTAGAAGAGACACCGAGGCGGGGGCCATGTCAGACATAGTCTGACATGTAGGGTCGAAGTTGAAAATCAACTTCGACCCTAAAATATTCAAGGCATCGTATTAGTTTTTTCCAATTGTACTTTGATTAAGCCGCAAGTTTTGACGGAGAATTTCAGCTTCATATCAAGCCTTTAGTAAGATAAAATTTCCAAACCTACCAACCCTGACCGAATAGGATAAGACGAGCCTTAATATTTTAGCGGTGTATTTTTCTGCAGGTCTCAATCGCGATCAGACATTGCGCCCAACAGCCTTGGTAAATCACCAAAGCGCGCAACGAGGCCGAAAATAATTGCTGCAGTCAGTACGAACAACAAAGTGACCGATGCCATTGTCGGCGTGTAGCCATAGCGCAGCGAGTTGAAGATTTTGATCGGTAGCGTTTCCATGGTGAAACCAACCGTCATATAGGCGACGATATATTCGTTGAGTGATAAAACGAAAGCGAATGCATATCCGGAAACAATATAGGGCGTAATCAACGGTAAAATGACGGTGCGGAAAATGACCCGATCTTCTGCACCCATAGTAGCCGCAGCTTCAACCAAAGAGCGGTCGATAGAACTGAACCCCAGAGACAGTGTTACCAGTGGCAGCGTGACAAAGAAAATACCGTGGCTGATAACCGCCGTCCAGGATTGTCCGTAAAAACCGGTCGTTGCCCAAAACGTCAACAGTCCCAGTGCCGTAATAACCGGCGGCAGCGTAAAGGGTGCAATTCCCAGGAGTTGGAAAATATTTGCCCATTTGGCTTTTCGCCGCCAAACGAACCATGCCAATGGCAGTGCAATTGAAACGGCAAAAGCGGCAGATAACAACGCCAAAGTCAGCGATGCGATCAGTGCGTTCCTCCATTCCGTATTCAGGAAGATCTCGGCATACCAATGCAACGACATACCTTTAGGCGGAAAGTTCAGCGCCTGTTTTTCATTGATCGACACACCGGCCACAACAATCAACGGCAATGCCAGAAACATGCCGATCAGAGAGAAATATAATTTTCGGAGAAATCCGCTCATGCTGTTTCTCCTTTTTTACCGGCAATCACTGTCAGCGCCACCAAGCCAAGCGTTACCAACACCAGAAAGACAGCCATTGCTGCAGCAAACGGCATATTGGACTGGTAAATCGCCTGATCTGTGATCAATACCGACAAGGTCCAGTGCTGCGGACGTCCTAAAAGTTGCGGGAGCAAATAGCTTCCCAGCGCAAAGATAAACACCATGATCAATGTAGCAATAATCGTATTGCGCAAGGCAGGAATAACGACCGTTACAAAGGCTTTGACAGGAGACGCTCCCAGTGTTCGGGCTGCCTCTGTCAGTGTCGGATCGAGACGCACAAGTGCGGGAAATAAAACGAGCACTGTATAGGGAAATGCCTGATAAACCATGCCTGTCAAAACGGCACCAAAACTCGGCGTCAATGCCACAGGTTCCTGCATCAGCCCTAACAGAACCAAAATATTGGTAATACCTGCCGTGCGGGAGAACAGAGTTGACCAGGCAAAGCCGATGATCACCTCTGACAAGGACAGAATTGATAACAGTGCTACCAGCCACATGACCTGCACTTGTTTCTGCATCCGCGTTAATAAGTAGGTGAAAGGCAATGCCATTACGACGCAGCAAACTGCGACCAGAATTGACAGCCCCAATGAGAAGCTCAGCACACCGCCAAAAAACGTTGATATGAAACGGGCATAATTATCCAGCACGAAATCGGTTGTATAAAACCCGCCTGCCTGACGCTTAAAAAAGCTCACAGCAATCATTGTTCCGAACGGAACCACGAAAAACACAATCAGCATCAATGCCGGAAACAGGATCGGTATATAATCCCTAAAATGCTGTGGCGGTTCACGTCTCATTTGCGCAGCACCACGCTGTTATCCTGAGCAAACGCAATACCAACCATCTGCCCGACTTTAATTTGCGTATTCTCTCTTTGCGTTGAAACCGCAACGATTTGCCTGCCGGCAATATTAATAAAAGTCTCTGTTGTTGCGCCCAGATCGCGAATAAAAGACACCTGCCCTGACAGAACTCCTTCGCGCGGCACAATAAGCTCAATATCCTCAGGGCGTACACATAGAATACCCTTGGCAAGATCGTCAGGCATAGTGACAGCCTCAACCGCTTGCCCGAAGGCCAGCACGCGCTGAGCGGCATCTTTCTCGAGTTCCAGCAAATTGGTTTGCCCGATAAAATCGGCCACAAAACTATCCGCCGGCCGACGATAAATCTCGATTGGCGGAGCAACCTGACGAATTTCGCCACCATTCATCACCACAACCGTATCAGCCATTGTCATTGCTTCACGCTGATCATGCGTCACAACAATGGTCGTAATGCCAAGCCGCTGTTGTAACTGGCGCAGCTCAACCTGCATTGCTTCACGCAATTTTGCGTCCAGCGCCGAGAGTGGTTCATCAAGCAAAAATAGTTTTGGCGCTATCGTCAAGGCACGGGCAATAGCCACGCGCTGTCGTTGCCCGCCGGACAACTTGGCCACAGGCCGGTCAGCGAACCCCTTGAGATGGATCATATCCAGAAGTTCATCCACACGCTGTTTCTGCTCTTGCTTACCTGCACCACGGATCCGCAACGGATAAGCAATATTCTCTCCCACCGATAAATGCGGGAACAATGCCAGTGACTGAAACACCATGCCGAGCTCCCGTTTATGGGTCGGCATGCGGGTAATATCCTGATCATCCAGTGCAATTTTACCGGTAGTTGGCAGATCAAGACCTGCTATCATGCGTAATAATGTTGTCTTCCCGCAGCCGGACGGCCCCAGCATACATACGAATGTGCCATGCGGCACATGCAGGTCAACATTATTGACTGCGCGAAAATTTCCGAATTCTTTCACAATATTCTGAAGTGCAAGTCCCGACATGCTTATCCTTCTTACCTGCACCCAATCGCGCATAATATTGAATATTGGCCATTGCCTTAAGGTGCTCCCGTCAGGGGCAAAACCTGACGGGCATTATGAATATGCAAAACGCGACGGAAAACGGATGTCGCGCTATTTTTAACCGGCGATCATTTCCGTCCATTTCTGGTTGAGCCAGTCAGCGCGGGTCTGATACATGGCAAAACGCGGAATGACCGGATCAATATCTGATGATACCGCCGCAAATTCTTCAGCAGTCAAATCCATACTGTCGCGTTTGACAGTCGGCGATGTACCGACTTTACGGGCAAGCGTCGCCTGAATGGCAGGCTGACACATATAATCAATAAAAATATGCGCCTCTTCGCTCTTCTTGGATGCACTGGATAATGCCCAACTGCCCGCATCCTGAATGCCGCCCTCTTTAGGGAAGGTTGAACGGACAGGATTACCATCAGCGGCCGCAAGCCCCGTGACATCGTGATAATATTGCCCCATCGGAATTTCACCGGATTTCAGCGCCTGTTCAAACTGCGCCTCATCCCGATACCACAGCCGGACATTCGGTTTTACTTCCGCTAATTTGTCGAAAACTTTAAGAATACCTTCTTCCGTATCCAGAATTTCCGGCCCGTCAAAATAGGTTTTTGCAGTCACGTCCAGCAAAAAGGAGTTAGAAACCAAAGCCAGCAGACCAAGCTTATCCTTGTTGGCCGGATCCCACAGTGCCGTCCAAGAAGTCGGTGGTTCTTTATAAACATCCGTATTGGTGACAAGTGTAATATACCACGACACAGCACCAATACCTGCGACACGACCGTCAGGATATTTATTGATAAAACGGTCAAGCAAGTTCGAGCTGTTTTTGATCTTGTCTAAATCAAGCGGTGCCCAAAGCTCATTGGCCTGACCTTTCAGCATCGCCACCTGCGACATCATTGAAACGTCTGCCGGCGCCTGTCCGGCACGGGCAGCTTGTGAGAGCTGCACCAGCCACGCCTCGCCTGTAGGCTCAGCAATCGACTCCACAGCAATCCCGGTTGCTTTGGTGAATTCCGGAAAAATATTCTTATCAAATGAATCTTTGAAGTAGCCGCCATAGACGCCGACTTTCAAGGATTTATCCTGTGCGCGCAAAATACCAGGCATGGCCAATACTGATACGCCAGCCAATCCCGCGCCCAATACAGTGCGTCGGTTCATCGACATAATCGTCATTATCTTCCTCCCAGCGGCAGATATAAACTGCCGGTCTCCCCAGTGAATTTATGTATAAATTTTAACTTAAATCAATCTCACTTTATCTGACGTATTATCGCAGACCTGTTATTGCAGGACTGAAAACCATCAGGCTGAGAATTTCAAACAAAACCTGCGCACCGGCATGAGCCGTATTGGTCGTCGCATCATATTGTGGCGCAACCTCCACCACATCACCGCCAACCAGATTAATGCCTTTCAGCCCGCGCAACAGTTCCAGCACTTCGCGTGTTGTCAGCCCTCCCACTTCTGGGGTGCCTGTACCCGGTGCAAAACTAGGATCAAGACTATCAATATCAAAAGATAAATAAGTCGGTCCGTCACCAATAATGGCTTTCGCCTTCTCAATAATAGCCGGAATACCCATCCCCGTCACTTCTTCCGCATGGATCACTGTCATGCCGGATTCATACGAGAACTCCCAAAGATATTCGGATGACCCGCGAATACCGATCTGAATAACACGGGTCGGATCAAGCACACCGTCCAGCACCGCATTACGAAACGGCCCGCCATGATGGAATTTGGTCAGGTCATAGGCACCGCCGGTATCGCAATGTGCATCAATATGGATCATACCAACCGGACGTTTTTTACCCACCGCTTTCAAGATCGGATGCGTTATGGAGTGGTCGCCGCCGACAGAAAGCGGAATAACACCTGCATCCACAATCTGATTAACACGTTTTTCAATATCGTCATGGCTCATTTCCAGCCGGTAACGACTGCGGAAAGGTACATCCCCGATATCAGCAACCCGCAATTCATGAAGCGGTGTACAGCCAAGCACATGATTATAAGGACCAATGCGCTCAATTGTGCGCAAGGCGCGTGGCCCGAAACGTGAGCCGGTGCGGTTTGTCACGCCAAGATCCATAGGCACACCAAGAAGCGCCACCTGCAGATCGCCAAAATCCGGTGTTTCCGCATCGACAGCCAAATGCGGCGCAGTCAGCAGTGTTGGCATACCAGCATAAGGCGCAACACGCGTGCCGCTTTCGTTAAATATTTTTGCTGCAACTTTCTGAAAAACCGGATCGAACATTTCGCCGCCATGGCTTTCACCATATTTAGCACGTAGTTCATCCAGCTTATTTGCATCCCATGCCATTACCGTTCTCCTCAGCGCTTCTGACGGGGATCAACAACAATGCTCAGATCAACGGATATTTGATCCGTTTTTATATTTGTCCGTCCCCGCGGGTCTTTTTTAAAATCTTTCGATAATTAGGAGGCAATTTCAGATGAAAATCAATTGACATTAACACTATGCCTCATGTGAGAATATCTCACATATTTGAGAGGGAGATTTTGCATGACCAATCGCCTGCCACCCCTCAACCCACTACGTGCATTTGAAGCAACCGCACGCTGCGGATCGGTTACGGCCGCAGCACAGGAACTGAATGTTACTCACGGCGCTATCAGTCATCAAATCCGTGCACTGGAGCTCTTCCTCGATGTAACGCTGTTTGAAAGAGGCGGAAAACGGCTCAAGCTTACAGCGCAAGGCGCATTTCTTCTCCCTGCTGTCAGCCATGCTTTTGCTGAAATTGCAGCCGCAACAACAGCCGTCACCAGACCGGCGACAAGCGGCCGGTTAAAAATTGCCTGCGTGCCTGCACTGCTCTCCTTATGGATGATCCCGCGTTTACATTTATTCACACAGCAGTTCCCAGAAATCCAACTGACACTGGTCCCGTCCAATGATCCTGCCAATCTGCAAAGCCGCGATATTGATCTGTGCCTGCTCTATGGTGACGGAAAATGCGGTGATCATTGGTCACGCCTGTGGAGCAGGCTGGAACTGTTTCCTGTTATCAGTCCGACATTGCTGAACAAGCAGCCGCTGCGCTCTTTGCGTGATCTTCAGAACCATACGATCCTGCATGGTGATGACGGGCGCGAGTGGAATACATGGTCTACGGTTGCAGAAGCTAAATCTGTCCCTCGCGGCAGACAGCACTATTTTAGCGATGCGCGACTTGCCATTGAAGCCGCACTCCACAATCAGGGCGTAGCATTGGGAGATACCCTGACAGTCAGCAATCTCATCGCCCGCGGCGAATTAATCGTGCCTTTTGATTACACAGTTCCTGCCAATGATGCGTTTTTCGTAACCTGCCGCCACGAAGCACGCGCAGCACCGATTGTCCGTGTTTTCATTGACTGGTTGTTTTCAACTCTCGAAGCTGAGGCAGTACCGGTGTTTCAATGAGAGAACAAAATTATCAAAAACGACTTCGTGCAAAACATTAATATGTAGTCTCAATGAGATCTTTTATCAGCCGGATACTCGAAGCAGAGGTTTGTGAAAAGACTGGCGAGGCAAAACCCAGTTCCACACTTCTCACGTCCGGATTAGGTTGGCTGATGCGTCCTGAACTGTGAATTTCATGCACATCGGTTACCTGCAAAATCTTTTGCGCATTTTCAACATTCACGCCGCTACCTGGCATGATTGAAATCCGGCCAGCTGCTCGCTGTACCAGTTGTTGCAGCAGATCAGCTCCATCGATTGCCTTTAATTGCCGGCCGGACGTCAGAATACGTTCAAAGCCCAGATCAATTGCCTGTTCCAATGCCTCAAACGGATCCGGTACTAAATCAAAAGCCCGATGCAGTGTGAGACCCATCCCCTCTGCCCGCGCAATCAAGCGTTGCAACAGTGCGATATCCAGCCGGTTATCTTGTGTTGAAGCGCCCAGCACCACACCGGCAAGTCCGGCTTTGCGCATAGCATCTATTTCCTGCAGCATGGCTTCGGTTTCCATTACTGTGAAGCAGAAATTACCGGCACGGGGGCGGATCATGGCATAGACCGGAACCGGCGCCAAAGCAGCCTGCGCAATCAATCCGGCCGTTGGTGTTAACCCGCCGCTATCGAGACTGGAGCAGAGTTCAATTCTGTCTGCGCCACCCTCAAGTGCGGCAGCCAACCCTTCCGGATCATCAACACAAATTTCCAGCATCTTCTTCATGTTATGCCCCTATGATAATTGCCGCGCGGATATAGCTGCACCGATCAATCCGCCTTCACTGCGGAACCGACCGGGCACAACAACCGGTTGTTCAATCCGTCGTAAAATGCGTGCTCTGACCGCCTGATCAAGTGCCTGAATAAGCTTCTCAGCGCTTGTCAGGCCTCCGCCAACCGGCACGATGGATGCGCCGGTAATATTGATCACGGCTGCCAGCGGATCAGCCATAAGGTGCAGATAGACCTCAATAGTGCGTTTGGGCTTTTCAGCCCCCTGCTCCCAGCCTGTTACAATTGTGCGGCTGTCACTTTCCTCATTGTGCAAATACCGATGAAGCCGCTCGATGCCACGTGCGCCGCCAATAGTGTCAACGCACCCCTTTTGCCCGCAACCACAGGAAAAGCGCGGTATATAAAGCGGGTTCGCCTCACCCTCTAACTCCAACATTGTGTTGAGGATCGGGCCATGTCCCCATTCGCCGGTGATGCCGCCGGCACCACGTATCAGACGCCCGTCATTGACAAGGCCGCCGCCGACACCGGTACCAAGAACTGCACAAAACACAACGCGATGGCCTGCCCCTGCGCCTTCACCAGCTTCGGCCAGTGCCAAACTGTCGGCATCATTGACAGCCACAACCCGACGCCCGAGATGGTGCTCAAGCTCCTGATCAAGCACATGGCCATTGATACACGGAATATTGGCTGAGAATGCCCGCCCGTCTGCCGGATCAATCAGTCCCGCAATCGACAGCGCAAGTGGTGCCTGATTATCTCCGCCATGCTTATTCAGCAATGTTTTAAGTGCCTGCACAAAACCTGACCAGTCATCAACCGGCGTTGTCACTTTATCAAGAGACACAAGCTCCCCTGCTTTCGGCGAGAATGCCAGACGGATAAACGAACCGCCCACATCCGCTGTGAAAACCGGAGTTGTGTTTGAAGTTTCTGAATGTTGCATCGATGCGTGCCTCAACGGCGCGGATCCAGAAGATCGCGCAGGCCGTCACCAAGAATGTTAAAACCAAGAACGGTTATCATGACCGCGATACCCGGAAACAGCGACATATAAATATTCACACCGAGATAATTGCGCCCGCTCGACATCATTGCTCCCCATTCCGGCAAAGGTGGCTGTGCACCAAGGCCAAGGAAAGAAAGACTGGCTGCCGACAAAATTACCGTACCGGCTGTCAGGGTGGACTGTACGATAATCGGCCCGATGGCGTTTGGCAGAATATAATGGGTCATCACCCGCCAGCGTCGTAAGCCGAGGGAAATCGCCGCTTCTACATAATCCATCGAACGTAGCCCCAAGGTCAGATTACGGGCAAGACGGGCGTAGACAGGAATAGAGAAAATCGCAATTGCCACCAGCAGGTTGACCAGACTACTGCCGAGAATGGAAACCAACAGGATTGCCAGCACAATACCCGGAAAAGCAAACAGCACATCCATGCACCACATGATCACCGCATCAACACGCTTGCCTGCCATGCCTGACAAGATACCAAGCGGCACACCGCTGATAATAGCAAGTCCAACACCCAGTGTGACTTCCAGCAGAGAGATACGTGCACCATAAACCACGCGTGCAAAAATATCGCGTCCGCTGTCATCTGTCCCGAACGGATGCTCCCATGACGGCGGCAGCATTGTACTCAGCAAGTCCTGCTCATAAGGATCGGCACCGGTCAAAAGTGGCGCAAAAATTGCGCATAGCACAATCAGTGAAACCAGAAAGCCGCCAATAGTAATGCTGGGATGTTGAGCCAGCCAATGCATGCAGCGCATAAATGTGCTGCGGCGCGATGATCCGGCGATAAGATTAGCATTTGTCATCAGTTAAACCTTATGCGCGGATTGAGCGTTGCAATCAGCAGCTCAGCAATGAAATTCGCCATGACAACACCGGTCACTGCAACAAGTGTAACACCCTGAATGACCGGATAATCACGATAACGCACAGCATCCACCAGCAGGCGACCGATGCCGGGCCAGTTGAAGACGGATTCTGTGACAACAGCACCGCCTATCAGAGCACCGAAATTCAACCCGACAATGGTGATGATCGGGATCAGTGCATTGCGCAGAGCATGACGCCAATAAATAGCAGCAACAGAGACACCTTTGGCTCGTGCAGTACGAATGAAATCCTGCCCCAGCACCTCAATCATGCTCGAACGCGTCATACGGGCAATAAGCGCAGCAGGCAGAACAGCCAGTGTCACAGATGGCAGGATAAAGCTTTTCCAGCTTGATGCACCGAGCAGCGGCAGCCAGCCGAGCTTGACCGAAAACGTGTTCATCGCCATCAAAGCCAGCCAGAAATTGGCGATGGAAGCGCCCATAATGGCCAGAAACATCACCATTTGATCCGGCCAGCCATGACGGTAAATCGCCCCGAGCATACCCGCCGGCACACCAATGGCCATCGCCAGCAAATAGGCAGTCAGCGTCAAAGCCAGCGTGTATGGCAAACGCTCGGATATTTCACTGGTCACCGGTAATTTTGAGCGGATAGATGTGCCGAGATCACCCTGCACTGCGCCATAGGCAAATTGCGCATATTGCTCCGGCAGACTGCGATCAAGCCCCAGACGGGAACGCATATTATCAACGGCTTCCTGTGTCGCTTCCGGTCCCGCCATCAGGCGCGCCGGATCTCCCGGCAATGCGCGCAGCGCCAGAAAGATCAGCAGAGACACGCCGATCAGGATCAGCGGCAGGCCGATAAGCTTACGGATAATATAGGTTTTCATACATATCCCGTTCCGGATGGCATAAAGAAAATCACAGAGCGCTCATGATGTGCGGAACACATCATGAGCCTCATAAAGTCATCAGTTCTTGACGGCGTTTTTCACAACGATCTGCCCGCCCGGAATGACGCTGACATGATCAATACCTTTACGCAGGGCATAGATATCTTTGGTTGTGTAAAGCAGCACATGCGGCGCCTGATCGATGATCTCTTTTTGCGCTTCATTATAGAGCTTGCTGCGCTCGCCTTCATCCTGCACGTCAATGGCATCATCCAGCAATTTGTCGAGCTTGGCATCGCTGAAGAACCCGAGATTGGCACCGGCCGGTGCCGCACTTGCGGAATAATAGAGCGGGCGCAATTGCTGGTCATTGCCGTTCATCAGAGTTGACCATGAGGCAATCACAGAGCCAATGCCGTCAGCTTCTTTGCCTGCTGCATCAGCAAAGGCGGCCTTGCTCCACACGCCGCTTTCCATGCGGCGCACATCAAGTTTAACGCCGATCTTCGCCCACATCGCCTGTAACAACTCACCGATACGGGCTTCAGGTTCCTGAACGGCGGTCGACATGCTGAAACCATCCGGATAACCGGCTTCAGCCAGCAATTTCTTCGCGCGGTCGATGTCAAAAGCTGCCGCTGGCAGGGACTTGTCGTAATTGGCAAAAACCGGCGGCAATGGTGAGTTTGCCGGTGTTGCATAGCCCTGCATAATCGCACGCACCAAGCCGTCACGATCTGTTGCAAGGTTTAGTGCCTGACGAACGCGGACATCGTCCAGCGGCTTCATCTTGGTATTCAGCGATACCCAGAAAACTGCTGCACCGTCAGAGCTTTCAACTTTAATCTCATCACTGCTGCCAAGCTGTGCGGCAAAAACCGGCGGCAGAGGGCTGACAATATCCGCATCGCCGGTCTGAACGCCCATGCTCATGACCGACGGTTCGGATGTCCATGTCCATTTGATCTGATCAACAGTATCGGTTTTACCACCCCAATAATCTGGGTTCTTTTCCTGCAGCACATATTCGCCGGATTTATATTCAGCAAAGCGATATGGCCCTGTTCCGACCGCTTTGGCGCCGATGGTTCCGGCCTCATCAGCCGTTGGACTAACCATCCAGCAGGAGGCGGTTGTCAGCAATGACAGGAATGCGGGATAGCGTTTTTTAAGCGTGATTTTGACAGTATTGTCATCAACAGCTTCAACTTTATCGAGGATAAGACGCAAGCGGCCGCTGGCTGCAAGGCCGCGCTTGGTGTCGAGATGACGGGAGAAATTCTTCACTACAGCATCAGCATTAAAAGCCGTGCCGTCATGAAATTTAACACCTTCGCGCAGTTTAAATGTCCAGATCAGACCTGTTTCATCACCTGACCATTCGGTGGCAAGCGACGGCGCATATGGCTCTGTATCACTGCGGCGCAACAGGCCTTCATAAATCGGATCAAGTACCGCTGCGGTATAGGTCGCGGTCTGATCACCCGGATCCATCGAGCGCGGCGCTTCGGTCTGCATCACGGTCAGTGTCGCTGCATAGCTCTGAAATGACAGCAAAGATGCGCTTGCGAGCAGCACACCGGCCATAACAAATTTACGGGCACCCACAGCACTTTGGTGCAGGTTCTGGAATGTTCGCCCCATCATCATGCGTAACCCCTTATTACTTATTTAACACGCTAATGTTTTTTAATTGGATCGAATTTGCACTAATTCCCTATTGATTAGTTCATTAATTGAACTTAGTGTCAAGCAAGAAGTCTTTCCTCCTGCTATGTTGAACCAATGTTTTCTTCGTCCCAACGTCAGATACTCCGAGCCATCAGCGAATCCGGTCCTCTCAGCCGCAGCGCACTGATGTCTATTCTCGGTGTCAGCAAGGGAGCGATGAGCGGCTTGGTGCGTGATTTGATTGATCGCGGCATTCTGCAGGAAACTGTGCCCGTTTACGGCTCCGGCCGACCGTCGCTGTTGCTGGATATTCACCCGAATTGCGCCTTAACGCTGGGTGTATCATTGATGCAGGATCCTGCACCTGTGGTGCTGACCGACCTCGGCGGCACAATTATTGCGCAGGCAACAATTCCTTTGTCGCGCGATCCTGCAACCATTGCCACCAGCATTACTGAGGCTGTAGCGCAATTGCTTACCGCTAACCCTGAAGCAAAAGAACGACTGGCAGGGATCGGCATTGCGCTTTCCGGTTTTGTTGACGAAACGCAAAGTCATTGCATTCAGTCCACATTACTTGGCTGGCAAAATGTTCCTTTAGCGGAAATGGTTGCGGCTCATGTTGAAGTACCGGTTTATATCGAGAATGATGCCAAGGCCGTTGCTGTCAGTGAGAAGCTGTTTGGCGAAACCCGTGAGATTACCAATTTCAGTCTGGTGTCGTTTGGCGATGGTATCGGCTGTGCGCATTTTATCGACGGTCAGCTATATCGCGGTAATCACGGCGGTGCCGGTGAGATTGCCCATCTGACGATTGAGCCAGGCGGGCTGCCATGCCGTTGCGGGAAACGCGGTTGTCTGGACACTGTGTCATCCATGCATGCAATTCGTGAAGCGGCCCGTGCGGAAGGCATGGTCTGCGAGCAGCTTGATGACATTGAAGTGCAGGCTGCGACCGGCAATAGTACAGCCATCCGTATTCTGCATCGCGCCGGTTCAGCACTGGGGCTGGCAATCGCTCATATCATTCAGCTGAATGATCCGGGGCAGATTCTTGTAACCCATGATGAACATGCTTTTGACGGACTGTTCGGGACTGTGATGCGTCAGGCCATTGAAGCCAATGTGCTGCCGCAACAGGCGGTGCAAACCAATATCCGCACTTTGCGCGTTGATCATAATGTCTGGGCACGCGGTGCCGCAGCCATTGCCGCTCATCGTTTTCTTGTCAATCCCGCAGGGCCCTATTGACCCGCGCCAACCCGATCTGATTGAGGTTATTCATGCGTATTGCCGTAGGCGGAATTCATACTGAATGCAGCACCTATAATCCTGTACTCGCGCAAGAGAAAGATTTTGATGTATTGCACGGCGATGCCTTGCTTGAAGCACCGCGTTTTGCATTTCTCAAAGATTATGATGCGGAATTTGCACCAACCTTACATGCCCGTGCCATCCCTGGCGGGCCGGTTTCCCGTGCAGCCTATGAGGCCTTTAAAGCAGAGTTTTCCGAACGCTTGAAAGCAGCACTGCCGATTGACGGTCTGTATCTGGCCATGCATGGCGCAATGTTTGTTGAAGGCATGGAAGATGCCGAAGGTGACTGGATCAGCAATGCCCGTATGATTGTCGGTGATGATTGCCCGATCTCTGCCAGCTATGATCTGCACGGCAATGTCAGCCAGCGGATTATTGATGCGCTGAATATGTTTTCCACCTATCGCACGGCACCGCATATTGATGTTGAAGAAACCATGCGCCGCTCGGTCACAATGCTGGTGAAAAGCCTTGAAACGGGCGTGCAACCTAGTCTGATCTGGGCACCGGTGCCGGTTGTGTTACCGGGAGAACGCACTTCAACCGAAGATGAACCTGCCAAAGGTCTTTATGCACGCCTGCCGGACATTGATGCAATCGATGGTATCTGGGATGCGTCCTTGATGGTGGGCTATGTCTGGGCAGATGAGCCACGTGCTACCGCCGCTGCAATTTTCACCGGCACAGATCGTACAGTTCTTGAACGCGAAGCTAAAAAGCTGGCACAGGCCTATTGGGATGCCCGTGAAGATTTTGTCTTCGGTTGCGAAACCGGCACGATTGCTGATTGTGTCGGCCGTGCAATTGCCAGCACAACAGCACCTGTTATTCTCGCAGAATCCGGCGACAACCCGACCGGCGGCGGCGTTGGTGACCGCGCGGATGTTCTGGCTGAACTGATCAGTCAGCAGGCGCAAGGCGTGATTTTTGCCGGTATTACCGATGCTCCCGCACTGGAAAAATGTTTTGAGGCAGGTGAAGGCACAAGCTTTGAGCTAACCATTGGCGCGACACTGGACACAGCAGGCAGCCAGCCGGTTATAGTAGAAGGCACTATTATCCGTCTGCAAGATGCCGATAAACCGGCTGATCGTCAGGCTGTTGTACGTATCGGCGGCATTGATCTGGTTTTATGTGCCAAACGCCGCCCGTATCATAATATTGCAGATTTTACCCTGCTTGGCCTTGATCCTGCGCAGGCGAAAATCGTTGTGGTTAAATCCGGTTATTTGTCTCCGGAACTGGCACCGATTGCCAATCCTAATCTGATGGCCTTGTCGCAAGGCGTTGTTGATCAGTTTGTTGAACGCCTGCCGCGCTTGCGTAAAGCACATCCGACATTTCCGTTTGATCGTGATTTCACTTTCGAGCCTGTTGCCATCGGATCAGCCCGCAATCCTGCAACCACTTAACGCCTGCTAACAAAGCGCTTCTGCTTAAGAGGAAACAGCAGCGCTTTGTTTAATAGCCCAAATGAGATCCGCTTGAGGAGGCGCCGGTCATGTCCCTGCCAGATCAGAAGCAAGTCACATCGCCGGTTCTGTCCGTCCGCAACCTGACAACAGCCTTTAATAATGGCGGGCTTTGGAATCCGGTTGTCAAAGGTGTTTCCTTTGATGTGAATGCCGGTGAAACAGTTGCCATTGTCGGTGAATCCGGTTCCGGTAAAAGCGTCACCTCACTGTCGATCATGGGGCTTCTGGATAGCAAAACCGCACGTGTTTCCGGTGAGATATTCCTCAACGGGCAAAATCTTTTGTCTCTTAAAGAGCATCAGATGCGTAATCTGCGCGGACGTGAAATGGCAATGATCTTTCAGGAGCCTATGACTTCGCTCAATCCGGTTTTTACTATTGGTCGCCAGATTGCCGAGGCTTTGACCTGTCACGGTGACATTGATGCGAGAGCCGCAAAAGCCGAGACACTACGCCTGCTGGATAAAGTGCGTATTCCCAATGCAGCATCACGCTTTTCCGATTACCCGCACCAATTTTCCGGTGGCATGCGTCAGCGCGTGATGATTGCTATGGCGCTTGCCAGTCGCCCGAAGCTTCTGATTGCCGATGAGCCGACAACAGCGCTGGATGTGACCATTCAGGCGCAAATTCTAGACTTGATAAAAACCCTGCAGGAGGAAGAAGGAACTTCCGTCCTTTTCATCACGCATGATATGGGCGTGGTCGCAGAAACCGCTGATCGCACTGTCGTCATGTATCGTGGGGAAATGGTGGAGAATGGCGCAACCGCCGATCTGTTCCGGCATGCTGCTCATCCCTACACACGCGCCTTGCTTTCGGCTGTGCCGTATCTGGGTTCAATGAACGGTATTGCGGAACCTTTGCCTTTCCCTGTGATTGATATGGCCACCGGCGAAAAACACGAGCCCGTGCCGGTTAGCAGACAAGTGGATATGCAAAAACCAATTCTGGATATCCGCAATCTCACGACGCGCTATCATGTGACCGGCGGATTGCTGGGTAAAGCAACCGGTGCGGTGCATGCGGTTGAAAATGTTTCCTTCCAGCTTTTCCCGGGCGAAACATTGGCTTTGGTGGGGGAATCCGGTTGCGGTAAGTCTTCAATCGGCCGCACAATCATGCGGCTTGCCAATGCAACTTCCGGCGAAATCCTGCTCAAAGATGAAGATCTTTTGAACCTGAATGCTGAGAAACTGCGGCTGGCGCGCCGTAATGTGCAGATGATTTTTCAGGATCCGTTTGCGTCTCTCAATCCGCGTATGAGTGTCGGTAATGCGATTGCAGAACCTCTTATTCAGCATGGTTTGCTCAGTAAATCCGCAGCTCAGGAGAAAGCAGCGGCACTGCTGGAACGTGTCGGCCTTTCCGCTGATATTATGAAGCGCTATCCGCATGAGTTTTCCGGAGGTCAGCGTCAGCGTATTGCCATTGCCCGCGCCCTGGCACTTGATCCGAAAGTCATTGTTGCTGACGAGGCTGTCTCTGCGCTTGACGTTTCAATCAAAGCACAGGTCTGTAATCTGATGATGGATTTGCAGGAAAGTCTTGGTCTGTCTTATCTGTTTATCAGTCATGATATGGCCGTGGTTGAGCGCGTCAGCCATCGTGTGGCTGTGATGTATCTGGGTGAGATTGTTGAAATCGGCCCGCGATCTGCAGTCTTTGAAAACCCGCAGCATCCCTATACCCGCAAGCTGATGGCGGCAGTGCCAGTGCTCGATCCGGCGAGACGTCATATGAAGCGTCAGTTACAAACGGAAGAACTGCGAAGCCCTATCCGCCCTGTCGGATATGCAGTGCCTGAGCGCCAATATTCAGAAATCACCACCGGCCACTTTGTAATGCAAACGCATTAAGCCTCCCCTGACGATACATATATCGGAGACTGTTTTGCCCGTGATGAGATATTGGTAGTCGGGACACTCGCTTTATTGCTACTCTCGACAACATAAGTGAACAAAGGTTTTTACAAATTACTCAAGCATCATAAAAAATGCGCCATATTGACGCAAATGAAAGCAATGGTATCGAAATCTGTGATCATCCCGACAGAGCCAAAGTCATCTGAAAACACAGTCCCGACAGGCAAGCTATTGAATTGAAAAATTTTAATTCAGTTCACTGATCAGCTGTCATAATCACCGTGAGAGTGCACAAACCACTCAGCCGCAGAGCGGCTCACCCTTTGAAAAAGGTTGGGTTTCCAAGATTTTTACTATATGAAGCCCTACAACTTTTGATCTAGCTCAATTAGATATTGCTTCAATTACTAATTGTTTCCGGTCGTTATTATTTCGTATTAATTTATTCAGTATATAAGTTCCGTGTCACGGCATCGGAACAAAGGTTCACAGAATGCAGCTCTTCTCCGCAAAGACCGTTACAGGTCTGTTGTATCGCATGCCTATCAAATCAACGACTTTCACAATTGCAGCAGTACTTGCTGGCAGCCTCGCAATGAGTGGCTGTAGTACAGGTTATAATACTGCTCAGACCACAGCCACCTCAGTGACTAAAGTCGGTTATAGTGTGCCGACCCAAGCCGCAATTATTACAAAAACGGATGATATTAAAACGCCGCGTAAGCAACCACCATCACGTCCTGCAGTTTCCAAAACTGTAACCGCTCCGAAGCCAGCCAAAGTCGCTTCCGCAAATTATCTGGGACGTGCACCTTATATCTGCACACCAAGCGGTTTTGGCAGCAAAACCCGCTGCTTTAACAGAAGCTGACGCCAGAAGAACTCTCTGGCGCCAGCTTCATAGTCAGTTAGAGGCCATAGCCGGCATCATACGCTCCAGCTGTCGGCTCACATAATCACCCCGGCGGAATTTAGTAATTTCATCACCTTTTCTCGCCGGTGCGTGTTTGAAAATATACCAGTCACCGTCCGGCTCTTTTCGCTGATAAATCACGCCGTTCTTTTCGCGATGGCTGAAACAGGTCGTTGCCGGAAAACTGGTACCTTTTTCATACCATGTCGCACGGAAACATAATTTTCCGGGATCGGTAATAAACCAGATGCCCTGCCCCACAGAAGCATTGCGGCCTTTGCCGGACCATGCCTTGAATTGCCGTTTTGATACGGCAAAATAACCGGCACCATCTTTCCATATCCATGAATTATGGCTGTAAATCCGGTAGATCTCAGAATTGCTGAGCGGTTTAGCCGTATCTGCACCAGATGCTGCCTGAGCTGTCACACCGGCAGACGTGCTCAACCCCACCCCGCAAATTATCGCTGTTATAAGTGTTATTGAACGAAACACTGACATAATTGCCTCCATCACGCTCAGACGGCGTGGCTCAATTCGTGGGTGTGTTCACAACGCGCCATTCAGGCTTTCCGAAACCGTCCGGCCACGGATAAACTTCACGGTCATTGAAATAAACCACGGTTTTTAGTTCAGGAAATTCCGGATGGGTCTTGGCAACATTCTCAGCCCAGTTCCGGATATATGAGGCATCACCGTCATAACCCAGCTCAGCGACCCAGATCGGTTTGCCAAAACCTTTTACACGGTCATAGCCCGGTGCCAGACGTTCCGAGAAAGTCTGATCCCCGCCCTTGGTTGCACGGTCGTATTTCTGGTAACCGAAGACGGAAAGACCAATAATATCAACATAGTCATCGCCGGGATAAAAGGCCTGAAGCCCCTCATTGCCTTTTGGTGACCACATATATTTGGCATTTGGCAGGCTTTCCCTGCACACACGCACCATACGCTGATACGCCTTTACATATTCATCAGGCTGCCAATGCGCCCAGGTAAACTGGTTGTCTGTTTCATCCATTTCCTGCGCCCAACGGATGATAACCGGACTTTTCAGTTTTGCAGCTTCCGTGCAGACTTTAGCCATATAGACATCCCGCTCCCCGTTCAGAATACTCTGCAAAAGTTGCGGTGAGGAAATACGCCAGTCCGGCGACCACGACCATGGCTCGACCGAAATCAGCAGCGTGCGGCCGCGTTTGAGCGCGTAATCATCAGCAAGCGTCAATGATCCCAGCTCGACATCTTCCCACGGCAGAAACAGATGTTCGATTTTTGAATTTTTATCATCCCCGAAGTCCCCGTGCGGATCATACGCACCGAAACCGACCGATGCCTGCGTAATCACCGGACGCTTCGTGGATGGCTGATCTTTGGTTGCTGACATCTCGTTAGGGATACCGAGCGGAGTGCTGCTTGCGGCGTAAGCAGTACCGGATAACATGGCCCCGACGAATGACAATGCAACGATTTTGGATATCTTACCCATTGCCTTTCTCCTGCCTTAATTTGCACCGTTCGGAGCCTGTGCAGAGAACGGTTGCTGTTTGGCATCTGCCTGTTGTGTGAGCGGCTGCAGCTTTGCCAGCTGTGCGCTCACAGTGTCCTCAGCAATAAGTTTTTTGAACTCATCACTGTCTGCGGCTTTGGCATGTTTAAAAACATACCAGCTGCCGGAAGGCTCTTTCTTCTGATAAATCGTGTCTTCATAAATGCGGTGACGGAAACAGGTTTTGCCGGCTTCTTTGCCCTGCTTTGTCTGAATGCCATACCAGTCGGCTTTCAGGCACATCAGCCCAGTATCACTGAGTACCCAGCGCCCTTCAGCCCAGCGGGTATCATCCCCTGAACCTGACCAGCCGATAAAGGCACGGTCCTTATCCTGCATGCGGCCTGCGCCGTCCGGCCATTGCCAGGTTTTATCCCGATAAAGCACATAGAGCTCTGCAGCGGTCATTGCTCTTGCCTGCGCGGGCACTTTGACCGGTTCTGCGGCACCGGCCGGTATTACGGGCACACCCAACATTGTCAGTGCGGCCAGCACAACATCAAACCGGTGTACGCCTGCACCATATTTCTGAATTCTGGTCTTGTTGTTATCTCTGTTCATAGCCTGCTTCTCCCTGCTGTTCCGGCTTTTTCATCATTGCCGGTGTGAAGCCTGCCTCTTGCGCCCCGTCCCTGAAGGACAGGCTGTGTTTCCTTTGCTGCCTTGCCGGCAGAATGTGCTTCCTTGTGATTTCGGGCAGGTTTACCAATCATCGTAATACGGAAGCCTGCTGCCTCTGCACTCTCCTGAGAAACAGCATTACGCAGATCAACAAGAACGGGTGCATTCATGAGTTTGCTCAAGCGGGTCAGATCCAGCCTGCGGATGCAATCCCATTCTGTCACGATGACAACGGCATCCGCATTGCGTGCACATTCATAAGGATCATCAATCAAAGCCACATCATCCAGCATCTGCGCGGCATTTGGCATTCCCACCGGATCAAAAGCGCGTATCGTTGCCCCGAAACGTTGCAAAGTCTCGATCAGAGGAACGGACGGTGCTTCACGCATATCATCCGTATCCGGCTTGAATGTCAGGCCAAGAACCGCAATGGTCAGCCCGTCCACATCACCGCCGACAGCATCAAGCACCTTCAGCGCCATTTTGCGCTTGCGTGCTTCATTCGCTGTCACGGTTTCCTCGACTACCCGCAGGGCAACCCCGTAATCCTGCGCGGTGCGCAACAGCGCCAGCGTATCTTTCGGGAAGCAGGAACCGCCATAGCCGGGGCCTGCGTTCAGGAAACTGGAGCCGATACGCCGGTCAAGACCGATGCCCAGCGCCAGATCGCTGATATCACTGCCTGCCAGTTCGCACAGGTCGGCCAGTTCATTCATGAAGGTAATCTTGGTCGCGAGAAATGCATTGGCAGCATATTTAATCAGCTCGGATGTGCGTCGTCTGGTTACGACAACCGGCACATCATGCGGTGCAAAGACATCACGATAAAGCTGCATCAGCACGGTCTGTGCATGCATGTCCTCAACACCGATCACCACGCGATCGGGCTTCAGAAAATCAGGAATGGCTGCGCCTTCGCGCAGGAATTCAGGATTGGAGGCAACCGAATAGCTGCCACGGCGGCGCACCGAGCCGATAATCTTATCAACTGCATCACCGGTGCCGACCGGCACAGTGGACTTAACCGCAACCACTGCACCTTCCGCCAGATGTGGTGCGATTTCCTTGGCAGCCATATAGACGAATGACAGGTCCGCATCGCCGTGTCCGGCGCGCGCCGGTGTACCGACAGCGATAAACACAATATCCGCATCTTTGACTGCTGCGGCCAGATCACAGGTGAAAGACAAACGTCCCGCCTGATGATATTTACTGACCAGCCCGTCCAGTTCCGGTTCATAGATCGGCAGGATGCCCTGATTAAGTCCGGCTATTTTTGCAGCATTCTTGTCGACACAGATAACGTCATTGCCCCAATGTGCAAAACAGGTGCCGCTGACGAGGCCGACATATCCGGTTCCTATCATCGTGATTTTCATGATCTGCAACGCCCTGAGGCGCCTCCCTGTTATAATTTTCTAGAGCATTTCAGTTTTGATTGAATCCGATGAAATGCTCTATCTCTTTGTTTTTGCGCGTATCTTATCCGAAAACCGGTTCCCACTTTTCGGGATACGCTCTAATCTTCCGATATGTTTGTTGATGCGCCGGAGCGCCAATGCGGTCTGAATGTGGTTATGCGCAGCGATTGTCCGCCGACACCGGCACCGGCTGCCGAATAGCGTTCATCAAAAAGCCGGACATGTTTTGCGCCCCAGGCAAGCACTTCGAGGCTTTCACGTCCCCGTTCAAAGGTCGCAATTCCGGGCAGAAGGATGAGAGACAGCATGGTTGCCAACACTGCCGGACGGTAATAGCGCGTGGTCATGCGTACCTTGTTTTCCACGCTGTGCCGCACCAGCACCACGATCAGCAGAACCGCATAGGTCACGCTGTTGAGAATGGCGAACAGGTAGAAGCCACGGCTTTCGCCTGCATCCGGCACAAGAAACACCGCCAATACGGAACCGAGCGCAACAAAGGCGTAGGGAACCAGAACCCTGAAAGGCAGCGGATCAACCTCGGATGTTCCCTTCGGGGTCACGCGGAAATCCACAAAAGATCCGGTCATCCAGTCGCGTAATGCCGCAACCGAGCCTGCCAGTGCCCAAGGCCAGCGGGCGAGCAGAAAGAGCGCGCTCTCCCAGCTCAGAATTTTACCGTTCTCAGGCCGGAATGTTCCGGTTACCCGCCAGCGATAAGCGAAGACCAGCAGGATCAGTGACAGCGGCACAAAATGCGTGAGAAAGTCAGGATAAGTGACGGCCACGAAATTCTCACCGCGAATAAGCGCAATAACCGGCATGGCAAAAAGTGTTGCTGTGAGCAGCGAAAACAGCGGATACCAGAGCTGCGAAAACAAGAACTGGAAACGCAGGCGCGGCGACAGACGCGGGATCAGATCCGGCGAATATTGCAGCAGGATCATCACAATGCTGCGTGCCCACTGAAATTCCTGTGTAATCAGATCGCCGAAAGTGCGGGGACCGTCGCCATGCGCAATCGCATCAATCGCATGAACTCCACGCCAACCATAAGCGTTCATCATCAGCGTTGTGGAATGATCTTCAGCAAGTTCCGGCCCAAGACCACCGATTTCCTTGAGCGCTACAGTGCGCACCGCATAATGCGAGCCGATGCACATCGGCGCAAAACCACCGCTATAGCCTGCCTGCAAGGAACCATGAACATTGGCTTCGGCATAGAGCCTGCCGCGTGCCGACCAGCTTTCCGCAGCATTGCGGTCGCAGATACTGGGCGCGGAAACATAACCAACAGCCGGATCAGCGAAAGGCCGCAACATCTGCCAGAGATAATCCGGCTCAGGCACATGATCGGCATCAAGCTGCGCAACAAAATCATAGCGCTCATAGCCGTAATGATCGTAGAAAAACGCAAGATTGCCTTCTTTGCAGCGCGTACGGCGCGGCCATGTCTGCCGGTGATAATCATCGCGGCCTTTACGTGTCGATACGAAAACCCCGTGCGTGCGGCACCATGCCAGTGTTTCCGGTGACGGGTCTTCATCCGCAAGCCAGGTATCATGCGCCTGTGTCTGCGCAAGCATCGCCAGCAAAGTTTCAGCGACAATTGAAAATGGTTCCGACGGTGCCTTGGTCACAACCATGGCAATCCGGCTGTTCTCCGGTATGCGCAATGCACCGACGGGCTTAACCGCAAAATAAAACATGCCCAGAAAATAGGCTGGCAGCAATGTGAGCCAGGCCAGCACCAGCGTTGCAACAATACTGCCGAATACACTCACATGGTGTTCAGGCTGCAGCCACCAGACCCAGAAATAGATGAAAGCCGCCAGCCATATGGCAACACCGGCAATATATTCTGCCCGTCTGTAGCCCTGAAATATGGATGCCAGCAGCGGTTCACCATTCAGCGTGAAGGACTTTTGTCTGTTGATGGCAGGAAGTGTCATGATCTCGCCTCCAGTCCGAAGAAAGGAGCCGCAGTCCGGACGATTGTTTCCAGATCCGAATATTGCGGTTCAAAGCCGAGCATATGGCGTGCAAGAGCGGGATCGGCATAAAGAGCCGGCGGATCGCCTGCACGGCGCGGACGGATAATAACGGGAACCGGATGACCGGTTACCTTGTCGATCGTACTAAGGATTTCGCGGATAGATGAGCCGCGTCCTGTACCGAGATTGACAGCAAGATTGTCACCGCCACCGGCAAGATAGTCGTAAGCCAGAACATGCGCGCGGGCGAGATCGGTGACATGAATATAATCCCGCACACAGGTGCCGTCTTCGGTGTCATAATCATCCCCGAAAATCTCAAGCTGCGCGATTTTTCCGGCTGCTGCCAACAGCGCGCGGGGAATGAGATGGGTTTCCGGATCATGCCACTCTCCCAGTTCACCTTCCGGATCAGCGCCGCAGGCATTGAAATAGCGCAAAGCCACATAGCGTAGTCCGAAGGCCGAGGCATAATCAGCCAGCATATGTTCAGCAATCAGCTTGGTCTGACCATAAGGGCTGACGGGGATCTGGGCGGCAGTTTCCGCAACCGGTAAATTTGCCGGCACACCATAAGTGGCGCAACTCGAAGAAAAGATAACCTTATCCAGCCCTGTCTCGCGACAGGCATCCAGTAAAGACAAAGTTCCGCAGACATTATTACGGTAATATTTTGCAGGATCTGTGACGGATTCCCCGACATAAGCAGACGCGGCAAAATGAATAACGGCAACCGGCATATAGCGCAGGATCGTTTCCGTCAGCAGCATCGTGTCCAGAATATCCGCCTGAACAAGAGGACCATAGCGCACGGAAGACCGGTGCCCCGTGGATAAATTGTCATAAACAACCGGCTCAATACCCCGGAATTTCAGAAGCTTGGCTGTATGGCTCCCGATATAACCGGCTCCGCCTGTAATCAAAATGCGCTTTGCTGTCATTTGACCAACTCCCGCAGTTCGGGCGCAGAAAGACTGAGGCGGCTTTCAAAATAAGCAATCGTCTTCCGCAAACCTTCGGTCAGCTGAACCTGCGGCTGCCAATCCAGCTCGTGCTTTGCAAGCGCAATATCGGGCCGACGCTGACGCGGATCATCAATGGGAAGCGGGTGATGAACAATACGGGAGCGCGAGCCAGTCAGTTCTATCACCGTTTTTGCCAGATCACCGATCATAAATTCTGCCGGATTGCCCAGATTAACCGGCCCTGTCACGGATGCATCTGCAGCCATCATACGGACAAAACCGTCAATCAGATCATCTACATAACAAAAAGAGCGGGTCTGCGTGCCATCCCCGTAAATCGTGATGTCTTCACCCTTCAACGCCTGCACAATGAAGTTGGAAACCACCCGTCCGTCATCCGGTCGCATACGCGGACCATAAGTATTGAAAATACGAACGATTTTGATTTCTGTGCCATAGGCCTTATGAAAATCAAAAAATAAGGTTTCCGCACAACGCTTACCCTCGTCATAACAAGAGCGCGGGCCAAACGGATTAACATTCCCCCAATAGGTTTCGACCTGAGGATGGACATACGGGTCGCCATAAACCTCCGATGTAGAGGCCTGAAAAATACGGGCGTTGTATTTTCTGGCCAGCGTCAGCAGACCATGTGCGCCCAAAACGCTCGTTAGCGTAGTGTGCACCGGATCAGCCTGATAATGTGGCGGTGAAGCCGGGCAGGCCAGATTATAGATCTCATCCGCTTCCAGATCGAATGGGGTGACAATATCATGCGAGATAACACGAAACGTATCAAAGCTGAGCAGATGCATAATATTCTGCATATTTCCGGTCGAGAAGTTATCAATACAAACAACCCGATGCCCTGAACGGAGCAGACGTTCACAGAGGTGCGAACCGAGGAAACCGGCTCCGCCTGTAACGATAATTTTTCTCTGCAATATATCCCGATGAACAGCATACAACATCCGTGCAGATGCTCTCTCGGACAGACTGCAGACGAGAGAATTAACCTCACCCATCTTCATCTCCGTCAAGATAATGTTTTATGTTTGCTTATGTGAAAATCAGATATTCATTAATCCAGAAAAATTTAATCAAATTACTCAAGTTATAAACTGTCTTTTAAGAGTAATAATTTTATATACTATATAGCGATGCAGCATAGGGATGTCGTTATCACAGCATCCTGAAAATTATCATTTTGTGCATTTCTTATATAATATGATAATATAATAGCCGATCATCCTGTGATAAGACTTCACAGGTTCTCACTGCCTGATCGACAGTGAACAGGAGAAACCGGATGCATAAGCAGTCTGACACTCCGACAGAAACCAACGGCTCACTGTCCGCAGAAGCAACATGGCCGCAGATTGAACGCCGCCGTTATCAGCGCAATGGTGACGGCATCACGAAACCGGTTGCCCATCCTTCTGCGGCAGCACCCGTGCCATCTTTACATTTTTCCACCCAAAGCCTGCCGCCAGCAGAACAATTTAAAGCGTGGCGCGCCTATATGCAGCCGATAATTGATGTGCAACTGCCCGACAATGTTACCCTTGAAGACGGTTTCATCGTGTCACATACAGTATGGCATTTAGGCCGAATGTTGCTTGTCCGGCAACAGAGCGACGCTTATAGCTATGCCCGTACAACGGCCCAATTGCGTTATAGTCCGATTGATCATTGGTATCTGGGACTTCGCCGCAGTGGTGAGGCATGGACAGAGGTTGACGGAAAAGTCATTAAAACCGGTTACGGGCGCGTTGCCTTTCGCACACTCGGTCATCCATACAGGGGACGCTGTACCCAGTCTGAGATCATATTACTTTATATGCCCTATAGCCTGTTTTCCAGCGAAGCAGGCCTCTTTAAATCAGTCAATAACTGCATTCTTTCAGGAACACTTGCGGAATTACTGGCCAGCTATCTGGGGCAAGTAGAAGCACATTTATCGTCTCTGACGCTGAATGACTTACCTGGTATTGTGCAAACCATCAGAAATATGATTGCAAACGGTCTTGAACCCTGTCTCCGCTCAGACCCCGAGCATACAGAACACTCCGCCTTTGGCACGATGGAACGGGTGCATCACTACATTCATCATAACCTGCACGATCCGCAGCTGACAGCAGATAAAATCTGCCGGTCTGTGGGAATGTCCCGTACCCGTCTTTATCAGCTTTTTGAGGGTCGTGGAGGCGTCTTGAATTATATCCGTAAACAGCGTTTGCAAGCCGCATATGAAAAGCTGCAAGACCCTGCCAATCAGGACAGGGTACTCGACATTGCTCAAACAGCGGGATTTGAAGTTGCAGCAAATTTCACCCGCGCCTTCACCAATGAATTCGGCATAAGCCCAAGCAAAGTGCGCAAAAGCTTAGCGTATTTCCCTTCAGAAAATACAGTGGCAACGACTTCGGACAATAAACAGATCAGTTTCGAAAACTGGCTGCGTAATCTTGATTTGTAGCGTCATAAACAAAGAAAACAGCAGCCATTTCCAAATTTCTGATCGCCGTTTGTAATTATAAAGCCTAATTTTATTATACCACCTAGAAAAAAGCTGTCTTTGGCAGATATATTTTTTTATTAAACATCAAATAATGTCAGCGCTGCGCTGTCTGCTGGCAAATATTACAAATTCACATTCAGGTATCAAATCCACCCCTGAATGTGAGCTAGTAAGAATAAAAACAGCCAGTCATAATCAAATTTATATTTTACGATATTATCAGCGCGATAACATTCAAAAATCCGAAAACAATAATATTGATTCTTCATAATGTTCAGGATTGAGGCGTTTAATCAGTATTCCAACGATAACAATGCTGATCATGTGCCATTTCCAGCCCGTAGAAAAGCTTCCTGTTTGTTCATGCAGAACAGAAACAATTAATGGTGGCAGGGCCGCCAGCAGAAAGCCCCCGCCCTGCATAACAGCCGACAAAGCTCCGGCTTGCAGCGGATCAGGCATATGCTCCAACGCCACGACTAACAACAATGAGAAGCATCCGCCCAGACCGGCCCCGACTAATCCGACATACAGAAACGGTGCATGGTTCGGCGCGAATGCAAAACCTGCGAAACCCGCAAATTGCATAGCAAGTGCTACCCACAGCCACGGCCGGCGGTCCTTGCTGCCTCCTTTTGCAAATGCTGGCATAATTAAAGCTGCAATCGCCTGACAAAGTGCCATGACTGCGAGCAGACTACCTGTTGCTGTAGCACTCCAGCCTGCCTCCTGATAATAGGGTGCAAGCCAAGCGATGATCGAAGAATAACCACCATTCACCAATCCAAAGGTAACCATCAGCAGCCATGATCGCGGGCGCTTGAACAACCCTGTGAACTTCTTAGCCGAAACAGAAGCAGAGTAGTGTGGCAACACAAGCCAGATCAGTATAGTGGCAATTATTCCGGTAAACGCAAAGATACCGAGAGCAGTTTGCCATTTTCCGGTCAGTTGTACGACAACAGGGGATAATTGTGCGCCAAGTGCCCCGCCAGCCAGCAGCATAGCAGAATATAGCCCCATAATATTGGCGAAACGATCAGGAAAGCGCTGTTTAATAATCGCAGGAAACAATGCCTGTACTGCTGCTACACCAAGACCGATAATTGCTGCTGTTATCAATAGAGCCGATCCTGTGGTTACAACCAACCGCATTAAAGTCCCTACAGTGATAAAAATCAGTGCCGCCAGAAGAATACCACGCAACTCACCCGTGCGTAACAATGCGGGGCCGGCAAATGCCACACAGCCCATCAATGCCATCGGTATCAGTGTCAACATTGCAATACCATGATGGCTGAGCGCAGTCGTATAGCGGATATCATCTGCAAGCGGCCCTATAGCGGCAATAAAAGGCCGGAGATTAAGCGCCACAACAATAACAGCCATCAGGAAAAGATAATTTCTGCCCTCCTTCATATTTGTCTTTCTCCTGATCATTCATTCAACAGCTATCACGAGCCGAACAACCGGCATATTATCGCCGTCGCTGCTAAAACCTGCCTGTGGTCACAGCAATATTGAGTTAAGCCTGTCAGCCAATACGCGCGTAATGTTCAAAGCCGACGCTCTTCAGCGGAATTGCCTCATGCTGATATCCCACAGGGCGGATCGGGCTTTTCAGTTCCCGCGACAAAAGCTTTCGCTCACGGCGCATATCCGGATGTACGATCGGCACCGCATCCAGCAAGCGTCGTGTATATGGGTGTGCAGGTGAACTCAAGACCGCATCACGCGGGCCGATCTCGATAATCTCACCCAGATACATGACCGCGATGCGATCACTGACTTTTTCAACTACCGCCATATCATGGGAAATGAAAAGGATGGAAATGGCATATTCCTCCTGAATTTCCTCCAGCAAGTCCAGAATTTGCGCCTGAATGGACACATCCAGAGCGGAAACCGGCTCATCGGCAATAATGACTTTCGGGTTCAGAGCCAATGCGCGGGCAATGCAGATACGCTGCCGCTGACCACCGGAAAACTGATGCGGATAGCGGTCTGCCTGTGCTTTTGTCAGCCCCACTCTGTCCAGCAATTGCAAAACCCGTGCCTGTATTTCAGCGGCAGTTCCCATACCATGAATATGCAGCGGTTCCGCAACGATCTGCGCAACTGTCATACGCGGGTTCAAAGACGCATAAGGATCCTGAAAAACCATCTGGATACGTTTGCGAGTTTCCCGCATATCCGAGGCATTCATATCTCCCAGTTTACGCCCCTGCAGCCATATTTCACCGCTATTGGCCTGTATCAGTTGCATGATTGCTTTGCCGGTCGTGGATTTACCGCAACCGCTTTCGCCAACCAGTGACAAGGTTTCTTTTTCCCGCAGCTCAAAGGAGACATTCTCCACTGCATGAACATTGGCAACAACGCGCTGAAACATGCCCTGACGCACAGAAAACCGTGTCACGAGGTTGCGCACACTCAAAACAGCATCCGATGTATTCTCAACAGCAATGACATCATCACCGCGCATTTCGCCAAGCTTGGGTGCTGCATCCAGCAAGCGACGGGTATATTCATGCTGCGGATTATTGAAAACAGCGTGAACTTCACCTTTTTCAACAATTGCTCCGTGCAGCATAACCACAACCTTGTCGGCAATCTCAGCCACAATCCCCATATCATGGGTAATCAGCAGAATGGCCATACCGGTTTCCTGCTGAATGGTCTTCAACAGAGCCAGAATTTCCGCCTGCACAGTCACATCCAGTGCTGTGGTCGGTTCATCGGCAATCAGCAAATCCGGCTTGCACAAAATCGCCATGGCAATCATCACACGCTGGCGCATACCACCTGACAATTCATGCGGATATTGTTTCAAGCGTCGCTCGGCTTCCGGAATGCGCACCTGATTAAGTGCTTCCAGTGCAAGACGCCCCGCCTCAGTTTTGCTCACACGCCGGTGCTTGATAACAACTTCAGCCAGTTGTGCCTCAATTGTCAGAACCGGATTGAGCGAAGTCATCGGCTCCTGAAAGATCATGGCAATCCGATCACCACGCAGCGCCTGCACCTGCTTTTCATCCATCGCGTAGAGGTCAACAGCCTGCCCCGCCTTGTCATAAAGCAAAGCCTGTCCGCCGGTGATTGTGCCACCCATAAATCCGACCAACCGCATCACCGATTTGGCCGTTACCGATTTGCCGGAGCCGGATTCACCAACCAGAGCCACGATTTCACCCCGCCCGATGGCAAGGTCTATGCCCTTCACCGCAAAGGTTGAGGTATCCATACCTTTAAACTGTACGGCAAGGTCAGAAATTTCGAGCAATTTTTCGGTCATCATAGTCTCCGGCAAACAGGCTTTTATGGTCTCAGCAAGCGGCGTAAGCGCGAATTTCCACAGCGCAGTCACGCCGTGCCGCATGTCCCGTTACAACCGACAATGCCGGAACACCTTCAGGATCAATCCAGTCATTCCACACTTCGCAAAAAGCGTCATATTCGCTGATATCGAACAGCCAGACCTGCACCATCAGAATGTCTTTGCGCGATGATCCGACACTCTGAAAATAATCATCAATAATATTCAGGATCTGCAAAGACTGGTCTTTGACATCTCCCCCTTTATCCGGTGCTGTCAGACAGACCGAAGCCAGTTTATCGGATGCTTTTCCGAGACATATTCTCGGCTGATGTCCTGCTCCGTCGATCCGGCCAAGCTCTCTCAGTTCCATAGGGTTCTCCAGTTCTTAAGGCTTGAGTTCGGTCTGTGTTTTAGCTGCGATAAGCAATCACAACAGCTTCCACGAGCACATCGGAACGGTAGAGCTCTCCGCTGACGCAGGTACGTGCCGGCGGGTTGGCAGAGTCAGCCCATTCATTCCACACAGAATTCATGGCGCCGAAATAGCGCATGTCTTTCAGCCAGATATGAACAACGAAAATGGATTTGTGATCGGAGCCTGCGGTTTCCAGAAGCCAGTCGATCTTCTGCAGCACTTCTCTCGTCTGCTCTTTAATATCACCGCTCGTATCCGTTGCATGCACACCGGACAAAAACACCATATCATTATGAACAACGGCCATGCTTTTCAGAGCGCCATCAGTCTTTGAGATTTCAATACGTTCGACCAAAGTAGTTGTTCCTTCTTTTTAAGTTGCAGAATTTTTGGATAACGAAGTTCGGATCATCTCGTGCTCAGACGAGGATCAAAATGCGTCCTGAGAACATCACCAAGCAGATTGATGGCCAGCACCGTGGTGAAGATGCAAAGGCCGGGGAAGAATGCCATCCACCACGATGTGCTGATGTAAGAGCGGGCATCTGCCAGCATTCCGCCCCATGTCGGCGTTGATGCAGGTACACCCAGCCCCAGAAAACTGAGACTTGATTCAGCGATAATCGCTGTCGCCATGGCGAAAGTACCGACAATCAGGGATGACTGAATGAGATTAGGCAGAATGTGCTTCCACAGGATGTGACCATCCCGCGCACCGAGAGACCGAGCGGCCACAACAAAATCCCGTTCGCGCAAGCTCAGTGCCTCGGCGCGTGCCAGACGGCAATAGGGAATCCAGCGTTGTGAGGCGAGCGCGATTATCAGAATGCCAAGGCTCTGGCCAAGGAAAGCGACAATGGAAATCGCCAGCAGCAAGGGCGGGAAAGCCCAGACGACCTCCAGAAATTTCTGAATGACAGAGTCAACACGACCGCCATAATAACCGGAAACCACACCGAGTGTGACACCAACCAGACCGGAGAAAATAACCACGGCAACAGCAATAATCAGCGAGACGCGTGAGCCGTAAATGATACGGCTTAACAGATCCCGCCCGACATGATCCGTACCGAGAAAATGCGGACCGGCCGGTTGCGGCGGCATCAAGGCCAGCATCAAGTCCTGTTTGTTCGGATCAAACGGTGCCAGCAAAGGAGCAAAGAGGCTGGCGATCAACAACAGGCTGACAACACCCAGACCAAAAACAGCTTTCGGTGTTCTGACAATCTCTGTGAGTTTTTCTGTACTGAAGCGAAAAGTCATCGGCATTACCTCAGACGGATACGCGGATCGACAATCGTGTAAATCATGTCAATCACGAGATTAATGAAAACGAAAAGCGAGGTGTAGACGAGGACAAGGCCGGTAATCAGCGGAAAATCGCGGAAGGTTATGCCCTGCAGCAGCAGATAGCCGATGCCGGGCCAAGAGAAGACCGTCTCAACAATGATCGCGCCGCTGATGAGTGTACCGAATTCAAGCCCGATGATGGTGACAACGGAAATCAGAGCATTGCGGAAAGCATGGCGCCACAAAACGACACGTGCCGACATACCTTTGGCCCGGGCGGTCATGACATAATCTTCCTGCAAATTTTCCAGCACGGAGGCACGGGTAATCTGCATAATGATGCCGGCCATATTGGTGCCCAATACGATAACCGGCAATGTCAGATGTCGTACCGCATCCCAAAGCGCATCCCAGCGCCCTGCGAGTAACGCATCGATTGTCAGGAAGCCTGTAATAGCCGGAACATCCATGCCCCATGTTGCACGTCCGCCCGATGGCAGGAGATTGAACATGCCCGCGAAGAGCAAGATCAGGAGAATCCCCAGCCAGAAATTTGGCAGGCTGATACCGAAAAATCCGCCGATTGAGCCGATCGTGTCGACAAAGGAGTTCGGCTTGCTGGCAGCCCAGACACCAAGCGGCAATCCCAGAATGACGGCAAGCAGTGTGGAATAGATGGCAAGCTCAATACTGGCCGGCAAACGCTGTAAGATGAGATCCATGACAGGTTCGCGATAGCGGAAGGATTCTCCCAGATCTCCCATCAGTGCATTCTTGATAAAGGTCAGATACTGAATATAGACAGGCTGATCGAGCCCCCAGGCAATACGGATATTCTGCCGGATCTCTTCAGTTACCTCATCGCTGACCAGCATATCCACGGGATCGCCGGGTGCGAGTTTTATCAGTACAAAAATCAAAAGTGTCACCATGAAGAGCACAGGAATTGTGCCCAACACGCGCTTCAGCGTATAGCCCAACATGGAAAATCCTCGGGAATTGACCGGAGCATGCCACGGCAAAGCGGAAGCGAACTTCCGGCTGCAGCATACGCAATATTAAAAAGACGGGTACATAGTCTGATCAGTGCAACCGGATCGGCAGGCTCCCGAAACCGGACAGGAATATCCCTTATCCGGTTTCAGAAAATCCGCATCGGAAATCAGCGCATGTGGATTTCCCAGCCGTTCACGCGATCGGCTTTGCTCGGTTTGAAATCGATGCTTTTGGAAACACCCCATGCCAGACGGTGCAGCCAGAGGAAACAAGCCGGAGCGTCTTCCGTGATCGTCACCATGGCTTTATTCAGCATGGAGACCCGTTTGGTGAAGTCAAATTCTTCACGCTCGGCCTGCAGCAATTTATCGACTTCCGCATTGGAATATTTCAGACGCGGTGATGCACCGGTTTCAAAATATTGCGCCAGCGCAGGGGACGGATCCAGCATATTGCCGCGCCCCATATAATAGAATGGTGTGTCGCCGCGCTGTACATTCGTCCACAGAGTTGCCCATTCCGGTGTCTTCAGCGTTGCTTTAAAGCCCGCCTCTTCCAGCATCGGAATAATCGCCTCGGTAATCTGGCGGTCTGCAATATAGCGTCCTACCGGCGTGTAAAGATCAACCGCAACACCGGTTGCACCAGCCTCTGCCAGCAAGCTCTTTGCTTTTTCCGGATTATAATCAAACGGTGTTTTGTAATCTGCATCATAGCCAAGCTGGCCTGCACCGACCGGTCCGTTCAGTAAGGTTGCCTGATTACCGAGAATAGCGCGGGCAATGCCTTCACGGTTGATTGCATGACATACCGCTTTACGCACCCGTGCATCATCCCATGGCTTGGTTTCAGGACTCATGGCAATGAACATAGCTTCTGCGGAATCGACCATTTCAACTGTCGCATTCGACATCTGCTGCACGCGGTTAATCAGCTGCGGCGGAATTCCCTGCGCGATCTGCACCTCGCCATTGGCCAGCGCGGTCACACGCTGTTCCGGCTCGGTCATCATCCGGTAGAGAATACGCTTCGGATTTGTCTCACTGACCATCGGATGGCCATCCACGCGCTCAATCACAATATGGCTGCCGATACCGACTTCCACCAATTTATACGGGCCTGCACCAATCGGATGCTGACGATCAGCTTCCTGTGCGCCGTATTTGTCATAGATGGATTTGGATGTGATTTGCATGAATGCCAGATAATTCGGCAGCGTGGAGATTTTTTGCGTTGTTGTAATCCGCATACGCAGATCATCAAGCGCTTCAACATTTTTAATATACTGGACAGAGGCTTGAGACATGCTCTGCGGGTCGTTACGCGCGCGCTCCATCGAATGGATCACATCTGCAATAACAACCGGATCGCCGTTATGACGCTTCTGATCCGGCCGCAATGTCAGAATCCAGTTCAGGTCATCTTCAGGCTCAAGACTCTCTGCCAGAAACGGAACGAATTTTGCCTGTTCAAAATCCCAGCGCGTCAGGCAGCCATAAATCTGACACCAGATCGAGCCGATCAGCACAACGGAATCCGCATAAGGATTATAGCCCGTCACACCTTCGGTAATCGCAACAGTAATCTGATCAGATTTCTGAGCCTGTGCCGGTGATCCCGCAACACTGACAGCCAGTGCAGCACCCAGCAGCAGGGCCTTTTTAATTCCCTTAATCATCTTTCCCCTCCTCTTTTTATGTCATGCGTGACAAGAAGTAGTTTTTTTTAAATAAGTAAGCTATTACTTACTTTGTTGTCAATTGCCCTCATTGCAAAATGCGTAAATATACGCTCTGAAATGTCAGAGCGTTGGAGGATTACAGAATGAGTAAAGTGGATATGAGCACTTCCAAAGCTGTGCGCTCGCGCAATGCGCAAGCGACAAGCCAGGCTATTCTCGAATCAGCCATTGTTGAATTTTGCGAATATGGCCTGAACGGTGCCAGCACATCGCGTATAGTCGAGCGTGCGGGCTGTAATATCCGCATGCTTTACCATTATTTCCAGAACAAAGAGACGCTGTATAAAGCGGCTCTGGAACAGGTTTATAACCAGCTGCGCGGCAAAGAAGCAGAGCTGAGCATACTCGACCGCGACCCGATGGATGCAATCAAAACCCTGACGGCATTTACTTTTGATTATATGCGGGACACCCCCGCTTTTATCAAACTCGTACTTGGCGAAAACCTGTTGCAGGGAGAGTTCATCAGTACCATCCCGAGCATACCGCGCTCGTCACGCCCGTTTATTCAGTCGATCCAGACACAACTCGACCGTGGTGTTGCTGCCGGAATATTCCGCTCGGGGATCGATGCCACCCAGCTTTATATTTCTATCGTCTCTCTCAGCTTCATGTATCTTTCCAGCCAATATACGCTGTCCGTTACTTTTGGCGTCGACATATCCTCGGAGGAAAATATCCGCACGCGCCGTCTTCACGTTGTTGATATGATTGAGAAATATCTGAGACTAGGCGCTGAATAAGCCATATAAAACAAAAACTGCCGTCAGATCGTTAAAATCTGACGGCATAGCATAATGATAGTAGCTCCATTGCTTTGTACCGGCCAGATGGCTCTAAATATTCAGACTGAACCCGTCCCTGATCGACAGGTGGCGCTGGTCTCCAGCCACGTTTAGCCCATCGACGTCTCTGCGTCGTCTTCTGTTCAACGCCGGCTTCATCCTGAAACCAAATTGCTATTTTACAACCGATTTCAAGGTAAAATGCGATATGCGCCACACTGGCTGAATAGTTTTTAAGGCTTTCCATCAGAGCAGCCACCCATTGAGCGCGACACTTTACTCAATGACTTCATACTGATTACGCAGATAATACCAAGGAAGCTCAAGATGCTGACGCATCACGCCTTGAAAAAGTTCAATTTCCACTCGGGCTAACCAAAACTCCGTGCGTCATACGCATAGGATTTTGGTGTTAATATCGTGTCTACAATATTCATCATGGATTTCTCTTAAACAAAGAAGAACCTTGCCTATCATACTGAAAATATTCAAATTTTAAATTTGTACTTTACACTTCAGCACCATAAATATTCCCAATGTAAAAATCAGACTTACTTATATGTATTTAAGCGCAATCATATAACACGCCCCCCCTAACACGGGAAAATGTCTCTGACTATGTAAATCGCATCGTCACAACATGATAGAAAAATTGCATAAACTGCCCGCAACTATGAAAATGATTGCGGGCAGCAATGTCAACTTAAGCTTTAAAAAGATCAAAGCTTTAATATTTTACTTCACAAACAAACCTACCCCAGGAGCGATCGACCAACCCATCGTCATCCAGAAAATCAGGAACAGTGTCCAGACGATCAGGAAGCCCATCGCAACAGGTATTGTCATCGAAGCCAATGTCCCGATGCCCGCATCTTTCTGATAACGCTGCAAATACGCCAAACATACAGCAAAATACGGGCTCATCGGTGAAATAATATTGGTCGCAGAATCCGCAATTCTGAATGCGGCCTGTACGAGAGCCGGCTCAAAACCGACCAGCATCATCATCGGAACAAAAATCGGAGCCATGAGCGACCATTGTGCAGAACCCGATGTGATGAAAATATTCATCACTGCTGCAAGCCCGATAAAGGCAACCAATAATGGTGTACCGCCGAAACCACTGGTATCCAACAAATGAGAGCCGCCAATAGCAATCCACTCACCGAGATTGGTCCATTTAAACCATGCAAGAAATTGTGAAATTGCGAAGAACAAAACCAAAGTTGGTGCCAGTTCTTTAATGGCTTCCGCCATATAGCCGATGGCATCTCGTCCGTTTTTAATTTTTCCGGTTGTTTTACCGTAAATCCAGCCAATCACCACAAAATACAGACCGAACAGTGCAACAGCGCTATCAAGCAAAGGCGAAGGTACTAAACCGCCTTCCGCATTGCGCAATGGTGAACCGGCAGGCCAAACCGCAGCAACAACAAGCGCAATCATAATAAGGCTTGCCCAACCAACGCGCTTCAGTCCTTTGATTTCCAAAGTATCCGGTTGAGTTAGTTTTAATTCAACATCGCCCGTATATTTGCCTACCATCGGCTCAACAATACGTTCAATGATGAATGCACCAACAAAAGACATCAGCAATGCAGATGCCGCAATAAAGTAATAATTGTCGAGCGGTGATACATAGGCCTGCGTGTCAATTGTTTGCGCAGCACTTGTAGTAATACCTGAAAGAATAATATCCGTAGGAGTGATGAGAATACTCGCATCATAACCGGCACCAACGGCAACATAACCGGTCACAGCACCGACAAGCGGGTTACGTCCCATCGCCTGAAAGATAATTGCCGAAAGCGGTATCAGGATAATATAGGCAGCATCTGAGGCAACATGGCTGCACATACCAACAAAAAAGATAACAAATGTGGTCAGATAACGCGGAGCCTTAATAACGCTGACCTGCATAAAGGCAGCAATCAGACCGGTCTTGTCAGCAATACCCACCGCCAGCATAATCACGACAATAATGCCTAATGGCGGAAAGCTGATGAAGTTTTTCGCAATCGATGTAAGGGCAAATACGACACCTTCACCGGAGATCAGGCTTTTAACTGCAACTTCTGCGCCGGTCTTGGGATTGATGCCTGTTCCACCAAAATTCGCCAAAATCCACGAGAAAACAGCGACAATCAGGCATAACCATAAGAATAGTATAAAAGGATGCGGCAGTTTATTGCCCGCACGCTCTATTGAGTTGAAAAGTTTCTGCATCTTCATGCTCTCCCGGATCTCTGCAATGTTCCCCCAGAACGAGCGCACTGCATTATCTTATTCAGATCAGTTAAATTGATATTTTCGTAAGGTCTTTATTGATTAATCAATATCTTATGGGCAATCCCGACAAACATACCGGCTGCAACAGGTAAAATTTCATCGCGGAAATCAAATAGCGGGTGATGCAGATAGGCACTGTCTTCGCCGTTACCAACAAAGAAAAAACTACCCGGCCGCTTTTCAAGATAAAATGCGAAATCCTCCGCCCCCATGGTCGGCATTTGATGTATTTGGCTTACATTATCTTTGCCGAACAATTCATGGGCGGTTTCGACAACCAATTCGGTTTCAGCAGCCGAATTCACCAAAGATGGTATCCGCAAAGTTCTTTTGACTTCGCTTTGCGCCCCGTATGCCTCACAGACATGGGCAATGACTTTACACAATTCCCTGTCAATGATCTCAGCCGCTTCCGGTGAACCGTCACGCGTATTAATCACCATGCTTGCATGGCCCGGAATAATATTGCCCGCTGTTCCGCCATTAAATTGCGTAACAGTGACAACACCGGCATCGAGCGGTGACAGGCGACGTGATATAACACTCTGTAATGACTGAATAATACCGGCGCCAACAAAAATTGGATCAATCGCCAGATCCGGCCGCGAAGCATGCCCGCCTTTGCCTGAGATTTTCACTTCATAAAGTGTATTACCACCCATCGCAGGGCCGGATTTTGTAATGACATGACCAAGAGCATAACCCGGGCGATTGTGATAGCCGAAAACTTTCTCGACACCATCAAGCGCGCCCTCTTCGATCATTTGCGCTGCTCCTTTACCTACTTCTTCAGCAGGCTGGAAAAGCAGTTTTATCTGGCCATTGAGTTGCGAATGATCTTCCGCAAGTTTGCGCGCTGCCAATAATAGCGCAGCCGTATGTCCATCATGACCACAAGCATGCATTTTTCCGGCAATCGTTGAAGCGTATGGCAGGCCTGTCTCTTCCTGAATAGGCAAGGCATCCATGTCTGCACGAAAGCCAATCACCGGACCCGCTCTGCCTGTATCAAGCGTTGCAACAATACCGGTACCGGCGACATTTCTGCGTAACGCATAACCATAGCGCTGCAAAAACTCCGCCACCAGATCAGAAGTCGCGAACTCCTCAAACTTCAATTCAGGCAAACTATGCAGCTGGCGACGAATGGCCGTCGCTTCCTCAATCGCCTCAGCACTAAATATAACCATTTAACTTTGCACTCCCCCCTCGCCGATACCTGCTTCGCCGAACCTTCATAAAAATTCCGGCAGTCATAGCAACGGAAAAGCATTGCAACAATTTCATAAATGCGTAAGCATCGTTGCAAAAAAGGCAAAGGTAGATGAAATGCAACATTTAGCGCTGCGATACTTTCAGGAAGTTGCGCGAACAGGCTCGATCACAGAAGCTTCATTACAGCTCAATGTGTCGGCCTCGGCCATCAGCCGTCAGATCACTAAGCTTGAGCAGGATCTGAATGTTGCATTATTCGAACGCCGTCCGCGCGGCATGGTTTTAAGTCAGGCCGGAGAACTGTTATCGCAACACGTCACCCGTCTGACATTAGATACTGAGCGTGCGCTTGCTGATGTCAAAGAGATGCATGAGATACAGCGTGGCATTGTAAAAATTGCCACCTATGAAGGTTTTTCAATTCTGGTTCTGGCTGAAATCATTGCGCAATTTCAGCAGCAATTTCCATCAGTGGAAATCCAGGTATGGGTTGGGAATTCGATTGATATTTGTCAAAGGATCAGCAACGGCCAATCGGACATTGGTATTGTCTATAGTTACGCAGCTCCATCACATCTGCAGGTTGAGTTTATCACTAAACGTCCGATTTATGTATTGATGCCACCGGATCATCCTCTGGCACAATATGAAGAAATTACCCTTGCAGAAGCAGTTCAATATCCGTTTGCCTTACCAGACACTGACCGCACACAGCGGCATTTGATCAATACCGCTCTGGCCAGTACCGGCTTGTCAATTGATCCGGTTTTTTCATCCAACTCTATGGCAACATTGCTGACTTACGCACAAAAAACAGGCTGTTTGCTTTTCTCCAGCTCTGACATGCGTGAAACAAACGGATTTCTCACCAATGCAAAATCCGTAAGAATTGACAATGCGATTTTGCAATCGAGTGTTGCGCAAATCATTACGATGAAAAAGCGCCAGTTACCTGTTTCAGTACAGGCATTCTTAGCTTATTTAACTAAAATGATGAACGGCTCGCCGGAAAGCCCATCAAAAAATACAAATATATTACCGTAATAATAAGCTAGTTTTAAAGGACTTAGCCTCCAGTGATTTTGTGGTCACCGGAAGCATGGACAAGCGGCTATGCTAGTCTGCTAGTGGTTAAGGACACGACGCAGAAAATCTTGAGTTCGCGCTTGCTGCGGCGCACCCAACACATCTTTGGCAGCTCCCTGCTCTACGATAACGCCGCCGTCCAAAAACAGAACCCGATCTGCAACATCACGGGCAAACCCCATCTCATGAGTCACGACAAGCATTGTCATTCCCTCTTCAGCGAGACTACGCATCACATCCAGAACATCTCCGACCAGTTCCGGATCCAGCGCCGATGTCGGCTCATCAAACAAAATTGCCTGTGGCCGCATTGCGAGTGCCCGCGCGATTGCAACACGCTGCATCTGCCCGCCTGAAAGCTGCCCCGGATAATAGTTCGCTCTTTCTCCAAGCCCGACACGCTGCAGCAAGTGCATGCCATAGTCACGCGCTTGCGCCCGATTTTCACCTTTTACATAAACCGGCCCCTCAATCACATTTTCAAGTGCTGTGCGATGCGGAAACAGATTGAAGCGCTGAAATACCATCGCCATTTTTGTACGAATGTCTTTAATGGCAGGCACAGTTGCATCAACAAGTTTGTTCTCGATGAGAATTTCACCATGCTGATAAGTTTCGAGGCCGTTTAAGCAGCGCAGAATGGTAGACTTGCCTGAGCCTGAAGGACCGATAAGACAGACAACTTCGCCCTTTTTCACCTCAGCATTAATCCCTTTCAGAACTTCAAGCTGACCAAAAGATTTGCGGACATTTTTTATCTCAATCATCGCCATAATCAGTGCCCCTTCTTTTTACCAAAGCGCTTTTCAAGGTAACTGACGAACAACATCAGCGGCAGACTAAGGCAGAGATAGAACATTGCAACGAGTGTATAGACACTCATATTCTTAAACGTAGATGAGGCAAGTATCTGACCTTGCAGGGTAAGTTCAGCAACCGTGATCGCTGAAGCCTGCGAACTGTCTTTGAGCATCATCACAATAATATTGCCATATGGCGGCAGAATAACCCGCACAGCCTGAGGCAGGATGACACGACGCATAGTCATGAACCAGCCCATGCCAATTGAGAGGGCTGCTTCTGTCTGACCGAAATCGATTGCTTCAATACCAGCACGGAAATTTTCAGCCTGATAGGCAGAATAAGCGATACCCAGACCAATAATACCGGCTTGTAGCGCAGATAAGGAAATGCCGAATTCTGGCAGCACAAAATAAATGTAAAACAGCTGCACAAGAATAGGAATACCGCGAATAATATTAATAAATGTCGCAGCAATTGCTGAGAGCCATACAATGCCGGACACCCGCATCAGCGCCCAGACAAGCCCCAGCACAGTGGAAAGCACGAGAGAACCAATCGTTACAAGCAGCGTGAATTTAACGCCTTGCATAAGTACCGGAAAGAACTCGCCGACATCTACGAAAAAATTTTGCATTTCACTTAAACTCTGTTTCAAGACAGACAAGCCGGTGATGTGATCACTGTGATGGCGATATTTCACCACCGGCATTGTTTCATGCGGAGTTGCTCTCCGTTGAAACGGTTATTTCAAACCGAATTTTGCGAGAATGGCATCCAGCGTACCATCCGTCTTGATGCGTTTGATCGCTTCATTCACTTTCGACATACGCTCGTCACCCTTACGCAGGGCCAGACCGAACTCTCCTGCCGCGGATGGCACATAGCTGTTGACCATCTTCACTTTCGGGAACTGCCCCTGAGCGATATAATAGGCAGCCATAGGGCCGTCGGCGATACCTGCATCAATACGGCCGGCATTCACATCGGCCATAATATCAGGAATGCCTTTGTAGATTTTCACTTCGCTGAAAAGACCGCTTTTCTGGAACAGATCAACGAAAGTCGTGCCAACCTGCACGCCAATTGTTTTGCCCTTCAGCTCATCATATTTTGTATAGTTCACTTCATCAGATGACGGTACGAACAGCCCCTCACCATAACCGTAAACAGGATCCGAAAAATCGACAACTTTGGCACGTTCCTCAGTGATGAACATGGCAGAAGCAATCATGTCGATTTTATTTGATGTCAGGGACGGCACCAGAGCGGAAAACTGTACGGTTTCAAATTCCGGTTTGATATCCAGATCAGCCTGAATAGCCTTAACCACCTCAACAAGCACGCCATCCATTTCTTTGGTCTGCGTGTTGAGGAATGTAAATGGCAAGCCCGTCGGCGACGAGCCGACCTTAACGACATCCTGTGCCACTACCGGCGCGGATCCGATCAAAAACGCAGCTAAACCAAACCCTAAAATTGACTTGAAACGCATGGCATCCTCCTACCAAAATGCAATGACCGGTCATTTACGACTCTTAATTCTGACTTCATTTTTAACAAAGTGAATAATTTGGTCAAGATATTTCAAAATACTATTCGTAAATTTCTCCTACGTAAATTTAAAAATCCGACAAAATAACATTTAAAATATTGATAAATATCAACTTTATAATTTTTCAGAATTTTTAAAAATTGCAATTTTCATTTTTCACTGCATACAAGGAGCAGTTTTACGTCCAAGATTATTTTAGTTTATTGAATTTACTGAAATTTTGACGCAGAATAATTAAAACACCCTGCAGCCTGATTCAGACCACAGCGTAAAAACGCAAATAAAGGCCCCTTAAGTGAGCGACAAAGAGTTTTTTCCAGCATCAGAAACCGACAATGATCCAAAAGAAAATGGTGAGGAAATCGGATTTCGTATCCGCAGCCGGCGCCAAGCGCTGGGTTTAACACTGGGAGATATGTCTGCAGCTTCCGGCTTGTCCACCGGTGCGCTTTCGCAGATCGAACGTGGCATGGTCTCACCAACAGTGCGCACACTTTATACGATTGCCGATGTACTATCGATGAGCCCTGCTCAACTGATTGATCCGGAAGGCTTTGCAACAGCAGCCCGCACCAACCCGTATGTGTTGCGGATGGCGGAACAGCCTGAGATCATCAATGCCGGTGGTGTTATTAAAAAACGCGCATCACCTGAGATCATTGAATCGTTCAAATCCTTTCTGGTCAGAATTGTACCGAACGGCAGCTCCGGTGATGAGTGCTACACCCACTCAGGTGAAGAGCTGGGCTATGTCATTTCAGGCAGCTTTACGCTGCAAATTGAAGACACTTTCTATTTATTATCGGCAGGAGACGGCTTTGCCTTTCCTTCCACGATCCGGCATCGGTTTTTCAATAATAGCCCCGATACCGATGCCCTTGTTCTCTGGGTCAACAAACCCGAACAGGATCGGGTGACCATTTAAAAAAACGAGTGCCGGAGGAGGGCAATCGTCACAATGGCAAGCAGTGCTGAGAGTTTTTCACGCTCCGTCTGGTGGAATATCACCAGTGAGCCCAAAACAGATTATCCGAAACTACAAGGTGCAGCGGATGCCGACGTCGTTATCATCGGCGGCGGCTTTACCGGACTGTCTGCCGCGCTGTTCTTGGCAGAGCGCGGGCGCAAAGCGGTTATCCTCGAAGCCCGCCACGTAGGCTTTGGTGCATCCGGCCGCAACGGAGGTCAGGTTATTCCGGGGCTGAAACACGATCCGGAAGATCTGTTAGCAACCTATGGCACTGAACACGGCCAGCGCATGATCGAAATGGTGGGAAGCGCTGCCGATCTCGTCTTCGATCTCATCAAAAATCATAACATTCAATGCTCGCCGGTCAGAGCGGGTTGGATACAGGCCGCGCATTCTGAAATGGCAACAACTGCCGTGCATAAACGTGCGCGACAGTGGCAGGCACAAGGCGTGGATGTCGACATCCTCGACCGCAGCGCAATCGCGCAGCTCTCCGGCACTCAGCGCTATTTTGGGGGATGGCGCGATCCGCGCGCTGGCGCAATTCAACCCCTCGATTATGCACGCGGGTTAGCGCGAAAAGCCGCTGAAACAGGTGCTGTCATTTATGAAAACTCTCCCGTTATCAGCCTCACCCGTGAAGGCAGTGACTGGATTGCCCGCACAGAGACCGGCACAGTGCGCGCCCGAGACGTATTAGTGGCAACCAACGGCTATACCGGCAATCTGGTATCGGGGCTGGAGCAAAGTATCTTGCCGGTTCAGAGCATGCTGATTGCTACCCGTCCCCTATCCGCCAAATTGCAACAAGAGGTTATGCCGAATGGCGTTGTCCTCTCCGAAACACGCAAGATTGCATTTTATATGCGGCAATCAGCCGACGGACGTTTTCTGATTGGTGGCCGTGGTGCAGTAGGTGGCAATGAAAAAACCGCTTTGATGGAAGCGCTGAAAGCGGGCATGCTTCGCCTGTTCCCGCAGCTGAAAGATGTCGGCATTGATTATCACTGGTCCGGCCATGTCGCTCTCACAATGGACGGTTTGCCACATCTGCATAATCCTGAACCGGGTCTGCATGCCATGCTCGGTTATAATGGCCGCGGCATAGCCATGGCGACAACCTTCGGCAAAATTTATGCAGAGCATATCGCTGAAGGCAAGCCGATGATTTACCCCAAAACACCGATCCCCCGTCTTGCATGGCATGCAATTCGCAAACCGGTCATGGATATTGGCATCAGGTGGTACTGGATCAAAGACCGTCTCGGTTTCGCATCCAAATAAAAGACTTCATACGAGGAGAACTATACGTGCTTAGGAATGTCATCAATCTTGGTGCAGAACCGGTTTGTGCTCATGATCTGCAACAAGCTATGTCCGCAATATATAATGCGACTGCGTCGGGAGATTTTTTTGGTTACGGCCGCGCGTTGCTCTCAGCACAGGCTACAAATGCCGCGTGTAAATATTCTGCTGTGATCATCATGCAAAATGGTACCCTTTCACTTGAAACAGCAGACGGAACCGCTCTCAAATTGCGCCAAGGTGATATCGCCAATGTACCTGCCGGTGATATTCACTGGTCTGCTGAAGATGCCGATTGCGTTATTATCCTCCTTCACTACGACAATCCGGAACTGACACTGACAAAACTCGATCTCAGCCATCCGATGACTGAAGGTGGCGGGCCGAACCCCGCACTGTTAACATCAGCAGCTCCGGAAACAGCTCGCCATGAGTTCTATGACACAGACGAACTTTCATGGGGTACATGGCGTACGACACCTTATGCGCGTCGCCCGCTCAAATATACGTTTTCCGAAATTATGGCACTGCGCAGCGGAGAAGTGACTTTCGACAATCCGGAAGAAGGCAGTGTTACATTCTCTGCCGGAGACATTTTTCTTGTGCGTCCGGGCGCCGTTGCAAGCTGGAACAATCCCGTTAATCTCGAAAAATTCTGGCTTATCCGCACCGCATAATTGGCTGCCGGTTTTCGCCCCTCTCCTGCCCGCACAGAGACCAGATTATGCAAAACAGCCCGATCAATCCAAAGGAACATGAAACCATCGCTGTCATTGGCGGCGGTATCATCGGATTGTTTTCCGCATTATCACTACAGGAGAGCGGCAAACAGGTTACCCTTATTGAACGTGATGAAATAGGTGGTCGTCAGGCCGCCTCTTTCGGTAATGGCTGCTGGATAAGCCCCGGCGCTGTCATGCCTATATCCTATCCAGGATTGTGGCGCAGTGTTCCCCGATTTCTCATGGACCCTAACGGCCCTTTCTCCGTACGCTGGCAATATCTGCCAAAGCTCGCAGGCTGGCTGTTACGGTTCATCTGGGCAGGCAGAAACTGGGCACAGATTGAAGATCAGGTCTCTAAACGCCTGCCTTTGCTTAAGCAACCAGTACAGCGCTATTTACAGCTCGGGACGGAAGCAGGCGTTGCAGACCTCATCCGGCAATGCGGTGCTATTTATCTTTATCGCAGTAAAAAAGAGCTTGAAGCCGACCAAAGGGGGTGGGACTTACGCAGACATAGTGGCGTGTCTTTGCAAATCCTCAACGGTGAAGAACTCAGACAAATTGAGCCTGATTTGTCACCCGATTACCAATACGGCGTTTTAATGCCGGATGCAGCGATGCTGACCGACCCCGGTGCTTTTTGCGCAGCATTGGCAAAATTATTTGTAAAGCGTGGCGGTATGCATCTCAAAGGGGAAATCAGCGAATTCATTTTCAAGGGCGAAAAACTGGCTGGCTTGCGCACAGCGACAGAAGAAGTCCGCTGCGATAAAGCTGTTGTTGCTGTCGGTATATGGTCAAAAAAACTGGCTGCACTGCTAGGCGATAAAATCCCGCTTGTTTCAGAGCGCGGATATCACATCACCATTGCCGACCCTGATGTGCAGATCAATCATGGCCTGATGCCTGCAGACGGAAAAATGGCTGTCGTCGCCACGACCACCGGTTTACGCTTGGCAGGACAAGTAGAGCTATCCAGCGTTGATACTCCTCCCCGTTGGGAGAGAGCGCATATTCAGCTCGCCCATGCCTACAGATTATTTCCGAAACTGAATGCAGCCGGTAAAACCCACGATGTCTGGATGGGGCATCGCCCATCCACACCTGATAGCCTGCCGGTCATATGCAGATCAAAAAAATCACCGGACATTATCTATGCCTTCGGCCACGGACATACAGGAATTTCTATGGCGCCGGATACTGGACTGCTCGTGGCCGGTTTGGCTGATGATAATAAAGAGGCAGAAAAATTGTCCGAAAACTATTTAGCCCGCAGGTTCTAAACGCACCATTGCTCCGGACATAAAAGAAAGTTCCGCATAGCCTCCGTACATTTTTTTGTACGAAGACTATGCCCGAACCGGTCTTACAACAGCTTGCCCGGATTCATGATACTCTGAGGATCCAGCAGTTTTTTCATGCGCCGCATCAGATCAAGCGCCGTTGGCGGCGTTGTTGCAACCAGCTCTTCACATTTCAATCGCCCGATGCCATGTTCTGCGGAAATTGAGCCGTTAAAATCCCGCACCACATCATAAATAACGCGGTTGATTTGTCCGTATATCTTGTAAAAATCGGCAGGCTCCTCACCGACAGGCTGAGAGACATTATAATGCAGGTTGCCATCTCCCATATGGCCGAAGCAGGAAAGCCGTGCATTTGGTGCTACTGTCAGAACAGCCTGCCATGCTTGATCAATGAAATCCGGAATAGTCGCGATTGGCACGGAGATGTCATGCTTGATGGAAGCCCCCTCCGGTGTTTGCGCTTCAGACATAGTCTCGCGTAATCGCCAGAAGTCAGCAGCCTGTCCGAGATTGGCCGCAATAACGGCATCACCAACCAGTCCTGCTTCAAAGCCTTCCGTCAAAATTTCTTCCATCAATTCGCGCGCATCTTCCGCAGAACGACCAGACGAAATTTCAATAAGCACATACCATGGATAGTGATCGCTCAGCGGCATGACCGCACCGGCAATATGCTTCAGCACAAAACTCAGCGACTGATCAATCATCAACTCAAAACCGGTTAGATTGTTACCCGCACGTCGTGATGCCAGACGAAAAAGCGCCAATGCATCCCGGACATCATGCAGGCCGACCCAGCCGATTTCTTTTCCCTGTGGTTTCGGAACCAGTTTGAGCACCGCTGCAGTAATGACCCCAAGCGTACCTTCCGAGCCGATAAAGAGGTTTTTCAGGTCATAGCCGGTATTGTCTTTCTTCAACTTGCGCAGGTCTTCGAAAACTTCACCGGAGGGCAGCACCACTTCAATACCAAGACATAAATCCCGTGTATTACCGTAAGCCAATACACCTGTTCCGCCCGCATTCGTCGCCAGATTACCGCCAATCTGCGCCGACCCCTGCGAACCCAGCGACAGCGGAAATAGCAGATTTTCTTTATCCGCCGCTTCCTGCAAGTTTTGGAGAATAACACCGGCCTCCACCGTTACCATGCCGGACTCGACATCAATCTCCCGAATGCGGTTGAGCCGTGACAGTGACAAAACAATCTGACAACCGGATTGATCCGGCATTTGCCCGCCCACCAGTCCGGTATTGCCGCCTTGCGGAATGATTGCTGTACCGGTTTCGCTTGCCAGTTTCATAATTGCACTGATTTCAGCAACCGTGGCAGGTTTGAGCACGAGCGATGTCTGCCCCGGCCAGAGTTTCAGCGGTTCGTTGATGTAAGGCGCAATATCCTGCGGATCATTAAGCGCATAGGCTTTACCGACAATCGCAGTAAAGCGTTCAAGCAAATGATGATCCGGTACGGAAGTGTTGTTATTGGTATCGGGCATGATCTGTACAGCTTGCTTAATTAATAACCGCGGCTCAATTCCACTTCACCCTGCAACGCCTTGTTATTGCGATGATTTTGCAAATTGGCGACAATTGCAGGCACCACCATGTCGATACGGGTAATACAGGCAATATGCGGCGTGAGAAGTATCCGCTGATCCGACCAGAATTTGTGTCCAGCAGGAAGCGGTTCCGGATCTGTCACATCAATCACAGCCGCCCGCAGTTGTCCGTTATCAAGTGCTGCAAGAAAATCCTCGTGATGCAGCTGTTTGCCCCGACCGGCGTGAACAAGTGCTGCACCTTTTGGCAATTGTGCAAAGAGATTGCCGTTGAGCAGCCCTTCCGTTTGTAGCGTCAACGGTAAAAGACAGACGAGAATATCCGTAACTGCGAGAAAATCCTTCAATCCCTCAGCCCCATGATAACAGGTAACACCGTCAATCTGATGCGCACTGCGTGCCCAGCCTGAGAGAGAAAATCCGAGAGGTTTCAAGGCTTCGAGCGCGCCTTTGCCCAATTCGCCGAGCCCCATTACCCCGACGCGTCTCTGACTTGCTGCAGGCGGAACGGCAACCTGCGCCCATGTTTCAGTTTGTCTTTGTGCAAGATAAGCAGGCAAATCGCGGTGCAGAGCGAGCACGCCCATCGTCACATATTCCTGCATCATTGCGGTCAGCCCCGGATCGACCAGACGCACCAGCCTCACACCTTCAGGCAAAGTTTCTCCCAGAAACTGATCCACGCCTGCGCCAATTGAAAAGACAATTTTCAAAGCCGTATATTGCGCCAGATTTTCAGGGATTTTCCATGTCAGAATATAGCTGACATCCGCAGGCTCAAAATCTTCTCCCGCTAATACAACACTCTGATCCGGCAGCAATGTTCGGAGCTGATGACGAAGAGCCTCACCACGGGTTGCATCAATATTGGCGAATAGTGTCATGTCGTTAACTCCGTATGCTATCAAAACTGATCATTGCGCACATCAAGTGCATCACGCAGACCGTCACCGATAAAGTTGAAACTGGTAACTGCGATCGTAATTGTAAGACCCGGGATAATTGCCAGCCACGGCGCGCTGGCCAGATATTGTTGCGCGCCATTCAGCATATTGCCCCAACTTGGTAATGGTGGCTGAATTCCATAGCCTAAGAAGCTGATATAAGCCTCAAGCAGAATTGCGCGGGCAACAGTCAGCGTTGCCGCCACGATGATTGGCCCCATGGCATTCGGCAAAATCTCACGAAACATAATATGCGCATTGCGCAAACCGAGCATCCGGCCGGCGAGCACAAAATCCCGTTCACGCAGAGATTTCACTTCCGCTTCCACAATACGCGCCACTTCCATCCAGCTTGTTACCGCGATGATAACAGTAATCATAACCGGACTTGGTTCCAGCAAAGCAGCCAGCGCCAGCAACAGGAAAATGGACGGGAAAGACAAAAACGCATCAACAAAGCGCATCAGAACGGTACTGACCCAGCCACCGAAATAACCTGCCACAACACCAATCACCGTGCCGATCACCGTTGAGATCAACATGGCAAAGAAACCGACAAGCAGCGATATACGTCCGGCATCCAGCAAACGTGCCGCCAAATCCCGTCCAAGCGGATCCGTCCCCAGATAATGCTGCCCGGTTAAGGGCGGAGCAAAACGCGCACGCAAATCGATGAAGAGTGCATCATAAGGCAGAATATACGGCCCGATAATACAGGCCAGTGTCAGTGCGGTGATCATAAACAGACCAAGCAGCGCAAGGCGGTGCTGCATGAACCGCTGCACACCTCGCCCGTGCCACCACCGTGGAGACAGTTTTGCAGATACAATGGCGGTCATTTTATACTCCTGCAGTTCTGCATGTGATAGTTTCCATCGCCATCAGGCCAGACGAATACGCGGATCAACCGTTGCGACAACGATGTCAGCAATCAGATTGCCGAGAAGGACCAGTATCGCTGAAAACATCAGCAGCCCCATCACCACGGGATAATCATTGTAGCCCAGACTATCGAGGAACAGCCGCCCCATGCCTGGCCATGTGAAAACTGTTTCTGTGACCAGTGCACCGCTCAGAATGCCCGGTAACTGCACACCTGCAAGGGTGATCATCGGCAGCAATGCATTGCCGACAACATGCTTCATCAGAACACGACGCTCTGTCAGCCCCTTAGCGCGGGCGGTTTTCACAAACTCCTGATTGATCACATCCAGTGTGGCTGTGCGCATATAGCGGCTCCAGATTGCCACATTGACCAATGACAGCACGACACTTGGCAGGATGAGATGACGGATATATCCCAGCACAGTTTCATCACCGATCGTGTACATATTGCCCGCAGGCAGCCAGCCGAGTTTGAGAGAGAAAATGTAAATTCCGACAAGTCCGAACCAGAATGTCGGAATTGACAATGCAATCATCGCACCAATCGTTGCGGCATAATCAAATGTTGAATAGCGATGCGTTGCGCCACGAATACCAATCCAGGTGCCAATGGCAATGGACAGAGCGGTTGATGTACCCATCAGCAGCAAAGTAGCCGGAACATGGCGCGCAATAACACTCAGAACCGGCTGACCATCACGATAGGAAGTCCCCCAATCGCCTTGTATCAGACGCCACGCCCAATCCAGATATTGAACAGGCAAAGGCCGGTTCAAACCCATTTGCTCGGCAATGCGATCCATTGCTTCCTGTGTCATACCCGGTGTTAAGGCGAATTGCGACAAAGGCCCGCCGGGGGTCAGGTTCAAAATTGCAAAGCCGGTAATAGATACAATCACAAGCAGTATAATGCTCTGCCATAGCCGGTTAAGAAGATATCCGAGCATATTGGATCCCGTCATTCTGTCATCTGAAACATCTGCTCAAGGCAAACGCGGCTCTGCACTCTCATCTGTAAAATGAGAGTGCAGAGAAATTGGATTGTCAGCGGTTCCAGTAATATTCACCGGCATTCCAGGTATCGATGCGCGTATTGATATTCGGCTTGATGCCTTCAATCCCCTCTTTATGACCACGCACAGTCATGGCCTGAAAGATTGGCAGAAGCGGCAGATCTTCACGGATTTGTGCCTGAATCTGATTGTAAATGACACGACGTTTCTCAATATCAAAAGTGCGCCCGCCCTCCTCAAGAAGAGCATCAACCTCTTTATTGGCATATTGGCCGTTGTTGGCACCACGCCCGCCCCGCACAGTAATAGCACCGGAATGGAAGCGCGATGTTACATCCGGATCAGCACCGATCATGTAAATAATGCCGACCAGCACGGTATCGAATTTCGACTGTGTCCAGTATTCACCCCACATCACAGCCGGAGGCAGATTGGAGATGGTCATTTCAATACCGATCTCCGAAAGCGACTGCTGCATAAACTGCTGTGCCTGCTCACGCAGATGATTGCCCGATGTTGTTGAATTGGTGAAACTCAGGCGAACGCCGTCTTTCTCCCGAATACCGCCTGCACCCGGTTTCCAGCCTGCATCATCCAGAAGCTTACGTGCCAGATCAGGATTATACTCGTGCTTTGGCAGCTCAGAATTATAATAGAGCGACTCTTTCGGCATGTAAGTTTCAGTCGGCGTTGGCAGGCCGTAATAAAGCGCATCAATAATGGTTTGCTTGTCGATAGCAGCATAAATCGCCTGACGCACAGCCGGATCTTTAAACTGCGGACGCTCCATATTCAGGAAAACTGCTTCAACTGTTGCCGATGGCACCAGACTGACAGTTTTACCTGAGAGCGACTTTGCCTCTTCATAATTATCCGGCATAATAAACTGAGAACCGATGATATCGATATCACCGCTTTTAAACTGCGTATAAAGCACGGTGAGATCGGGAATATATTTATAAATCAGTTTTTCAATATAAGGCCCGTCGCCGTAATAGTCTGCATTGGCAACGAGCTCCAGATGATCACCGGCAACACGCTGCGACCACTTAAAAGGCCCTGTACCAATCGGCGCATTGTTGAACGCTGCCGTATTACGATCTGCTTCCGGCTCCAGAATATGCTTCGGTACAATAAATGTATCAGCGAGGATCGCCATATAAGGCGCATAGGCTGTTTCCATACGCCAGCTAATTTCGGTTGGCGAAACAACCTGAATATCACGGACTGACGTATGACCTGCCGTGCGCCAGCTACGGAAATTCGGATCAACCACCAGCTCCAATGTAAACTTGACGTCTTCAGCAGTGAAAAGCTGCCCGTCATGCCATTTTACATCATCACGCAGTTTAACTTTCCATATCAGTCCGTCTTCAGAAATACCGCCATTTTCCAATGTCGGCACTTCTAATGCCAGAGCAGGCTGAAACTTTCCTTCAGGGTCAATACTGAACAAAGCATCGAAGAGTGAGAAATGCACACCGTCATCAGCCTCGATGCGCGGCATCAACGGGTTGAAAACTGTTGGCTCCTGCGAAAAGCCGACGACAATACGGCCTTCAGGCTTCAAAGGTGGTGTGGCTGCAAAAGCCGGCTTGCCCAACAGATTAGGAGCAAACAGTGCCGCACCGGTCAGGCCCAGCATTTTCAAAGTCTGACGGCGTGTTGTTGTCAGAATGTCCGAATAATTTTTGCTCATAGAAACTCCCCTTTTCTATTCTGCTATTTTCTTATGTCTTGTTATTGCTTTGCCTGAATGCCTCTATCCGCACTCAATGCAAAGTATCCGTGGCGGCGGATCGCTCCGCATGCCCTCCCGGTATGGCTTCAACCAGTTCCCGTGTGTAATCACATTGTGGCTTGAAGAAAATTTGCGACGGCGGCCCCTGCTCCACGACTTTGCCGCGCTGCATAACTGCGATCTCATCGCATATCTGGCTCGCAACACGCAGATCATGGGTGATAAACACCATTGATACGCCCGTTTCGCGTTGAATTTGATTGAGTAATTGCAGGATTTGCGCCTGAATAGAAACATCAAGCGCCGAGACCGCTTCGTCAGCAACCAACAGATCAGGTTTGAATAATAAGGCACGGGCAATGCCGACACGCTGCCTTTGACCACCGGAGAACTCATGCGGGTAACGTGCGAACGCACCGGCATCGAGACCGACATGCTCCAGTAGATGAAGCGCCTCTTTGCGAGCCTGCTCATAGGACATGCCATGGGCGACGGGGCCAACAGTGAGAATATGACCAATCGTTGAACGCGGATTAAGGGATGCAAACGGATCTTGAAAAATCATCTGGATTTTAGGGCGCAACGGCCGGAATTCCTGCTCCGGTAAAGGTGCAATATCACGCCCGTTAAAAAGAATTTTACCGCTGTCGCTGGGCATAAGCTTAATCAGCAACTTGCCCAAAGAAGACTTGCCGGAACCGCTTTCGCCGACAATCCCTAGAGTATGCCCGCGCTTCAGCTCAAACGACACATCCTGCACTGCCGGAACAATCCGTTCTTTACCAAAAAACTTACTGCCGCTACGATAGGTTTTGGCCAGATTTTCAACACGGAGAATTGTTTCATCCCCCAAAGGCAGGTCTTTCGTACGATCCTGATCGGTCAGCTTCGGTACCGCAGCAATAAGGCGCTTGGTATAAGGATGTTCCGGACGGGTCAGAACCTTATCGGCAACTCCCTGCTCAACAATGTTCCCCTTCTCCATCACAATAACACTGTCGGCGATTTCAGCGACAACACCAAAATCATGGGTGATAAACATCACGCTCATGCCTTTACGGCGCTGTATATCGCGGATCAGCTTGAGAATTTGCGCCTGTGTGGTCACATCCAATGCGGTTGTCGGTTCATCAGCGATCAGCAATGTCGGCTCAAGTGCCAGAGCCATTGCGATCATAACACGTTGGCGCTGCCCGCCTGACAGTCGAAACGGATATTGATGATAGATCAGTTCGGGATCCGGCAAACTGACTTCTGTCAGTAATTCCAGCACCCGTTTTCTGCGGGTCTCCGTTGTTCCCACATTATGCGCCAGCATAACCTCTGCAATCTGTTCACCGATTGTCATCAACGGATTGAGCGCAGACAACGGATCCTGAAAAATCATTGAAACAACACGCCCGCGCAGATCACGCAGATTATCTGCCGCCATCCCGACAATTTCAGCTCCGTCACAGAGCATCGAACCGGAGGTAATGCGTATAATACGGGGCAAAAGCCCCATAACCGCATTCGCTGTTACAGATTTCCCTGAACCGGATTCTCCAATAATGCAAAGAATCTGCCCCTTCCGAAGATCAAAAGAAACATTCTCGACGGCATGTTTTCGTTCCATACCTTCTGGCAGACTGATGGTCAGATTCCGTACCGCCAGCACAGAATCTTCCTTGCGCATAACATCCGGTTCAGATTGCATTGCAAACACTGTTCCACCCCTCTTTTTTCTTGAAAGATAAGCTTATAATGAAAATTGATACAAGCGAAATTCACTCAAGTGAAATTAATTTTCATAAAAATTTCAAGAAAACTAAAATAAGTATATGAAATTACATAATAAATTTAAAAGTAAAATTTTTACTCGAATGAGGCTAAAAAATAAGATTAAAAAATATTGAAAATTTGATTGCATATTTTCAATATTTTACCAAACTACATCAGCTACTCATTCGCGTGAGAACACCCTTGAGGCGGAGAAACTATGACAAATGATGCAGACATTTCTGGCACTAAGAGCTCACAGACGCGACTGGGCACAACACTGAGAGAACTGAGGCGTGCTCAGGGCATGTCTTTACAGCAACTGGCAAAAGCCTCCGGCGTCTCTGTCGGCATGATCAGTCAGATCGAGCGCGATCTGGCCAACCCGTCCATGCGTGTTCTCACAGCCATAAGGCGCGCGCTTAATATTCCATTGCAGGAGATGTTTGGTGAAACTTCCAGCAAACAAGCGCAACAGACTGATCCGGACTTCGTCCGGCGCAAAGAAAACCGGTCGCATCTCGATCTTGGCCTGCTCAAGAAAGAACTGCTGACAGCCGGTGGCAATCATCATCTGCAAATTATGATTTTGAAAATTGAAGCAGGCGGTGAATCCGGAAACACAGCACTAAGCTACCCCGCCGAGAAGGGTGGCCTCGTTTTATCCGGAGAATTAATGCTCAAAGTGGGTGGGGAAGAGGCACTCATGAAGGAGGGGGATAGTTTTGTTTTTGACAGTGCACGCCCTCATAGTTTTCGTAACATCAGCGAACAACCGGCAACCATTCTATGGATCATCGGTGCCGTTCAGTTTGATCGTCACCTCTGAAAACCATGACGATTTCCGAGAGTCTCTCAGAAAGGGTATAAAATGCACGAGCCTCGGCCTGCAATGAAAGCAACCCCCTATTGGTGGGAAGCAGCACCGGTAAAACCGATCCCGACCACACCATTGCCGAAGCAAACTGATGTCCTTATTGTCGGTGCCGGTTATGCAGGTCTTTCAGCCGGTCTGCGCCTTGCCAAGGCCGGACGCTCGGTTATCGCGCTCGACAAGCAAAATCCCGGAGAAGGCGCTTCATCCCGCAACGGCGGCATTACAAGTGGTAATATCCGCTTAGATTACAAAACACTGGTTCGAAAATTTGGTGAGCAACGCGCTCTGGCTATTGAGGCCGAGGGGAAACTGGCTCGCGAATTTCTCTATCAGTTGCTGGCGGAAGAAAATATTAAGTGCGACTTCAATCTGGTCGGACGTTTCAGCGGCGCGCTTGGCCCTCACGACTATGAAGACCTGGCACGTGGCGCCGAAAAACTGCACAAAACCCTAGGCGTTGAATCTTATTCCGTACCGTACAGCGAGCAGCGCTCTTATCTTGGCACCGATTTTTACCGTGGTGGTTCTGTACGGATGGATATCGGCGGGCTTCATCCTGCAAAGTTTCATGCAGAACTACTGCGAGTGGCGCAAAATGCCGGCGTTTCTGTGCATTCAGACACAGCGGTTTTATCAATCGACCAAGACGGCTCCGGCTTCACCGTTAAAACATCCGCAGGCACAGTCAAAGCCAAACAGGTTCTTGTCTGTACGAATGGTTATACTGACGCCGCCAATTCATGGTTGCGCCGCCGTATTGTACCGGTACGCAGTCGCATCATCGCCACAGAAGAACTGCCTGCAGAATTGATGGCCCGATTGATGCCGAAGCAAATGATGTGCAGTGAAACACGCATACTTGGCTTCTATTATCGCCCTTCCCCTGACGGAAAGCGCATCCTGTTTGGCGGGCGTGACGGATCCATCGCTGGCGACCCGATTGAACCGACACTATATCTACAGCGCAATCTTACCGAGATTTTCCCGGAGCTGGAAAATGTCAAACTCAGCCATAACTGGTTTGGCAATGTGGCAATGCACCGTGACATGATCCCGCGTATTTTCAGTCGCAAGGGCATCACTTATGCCACCGGCTTCTGCGGTTCAGGCGTCGTCTGGGCACCATGGATCGGCACACAAGCTGCGAATAAAATGCTGAAAAATGATAATGGCGCTGTATCAGCTTTTGATTTCAGACCACCAGCTTCCATACCGCTGTACCGTGGCACACCATGGTTCATGCCGGCATTTATGGCACTGTACCGTTTTCAGGACAAACTCCTGATGCGCAAAGCAGGCCGTAAAAACTAAAAAGATCAAACCAATATCCCGCATGGCAGATAATCCCATGCGGGATACAGAATTTAAGTGGGAGAGAGCATGGAAAATGCACAGTATTACAATAACACTCTGAGACAGAGTACGTCACATTGTCAGCTCAACACACCCGCCCTTATTCTTGATCTGGATCAGCTTGAGCAAAACATCGCAATCATGGCCGATTTTATGCACAAAAGCGGCCGCAAGCTCAGACCCCATGCGAAGTCGCATAAATGCATTAAAATTGCTGAAAAGCAGATCCAAGCCGGTGCAACAGGTGTGTGTTGTGCCACGCTGGATGAAGCTGAGATAATGAGCGCAGGCGGCATTAACGGCATCCACATCACTTCGCCTGTCACTTCCGCTCTCAAGATCGACCGGCTGGTTGAGTTGGTGCGACAGTCACCGGATTTAATGATTGTTGTTGATCATCCGCAAAATGTTGCAGCGCTCGCACAGGCCACAGAAAAGACTGGAACATCCCTTAATGTTATCATTGATATCGAATTAGGTTTTGGCAGAACCGGCGTGATATCGGCAGATGCAGCCGTCGCATTAGCGCAGGCTATTTCATCGTATAAGACTTTGAATTATTGCGGCATTCAGGCCTATGGCGGACATCTGCAACATATTACTGACTATCAGACACGTCTGCAGAAAACCCGTCAGGCGCATGATTACATCAATGAAATCATTGCCCGTCTGAGCGCGATTGATATGGCACCGGCCATTGTAACCGGCGGCGGAACCGGCACGCATATGATTGATGCAAAAGAAGGTCCGTTCACAGAAATTCAGGCCGGCTCTTACATTTTTATGGATGCCGAATATCGTGATATTGAATGCAGCGACCATCAACAATGGGCGTTCAATCATTCCCTTTTCGTGCAGACCACCATCATCAGCAAAAATCATCCTGACATGGCCAGCACCGATGCCGGAACCAAGGCATTTGCACTCAATGGCCCGCTTCCGCGTATTGTCACCGCAGGATATCAGTCCCTCAGCTATGAATATACTGGTGACGAGCATGGCAGGATTAAAACACTTGATAACAACCCGTTACCGGCAATCGGCGAAACAATCGAATGTGTTATTCCGCATTGTGATCCCACCGTTGCTCTCTATGATAATTATAATTGCATTCGTCAGAACCAGTTGGTCGACATTTGGCCGGTTGATGCACGGGGCAGACGGAGCTGATCTATCGTCACGCTATACTCGTCATTGGTTGCATAATTTCAAAGCCCAAGGCATTCTCAAAGTATTAAGTGGTATATTGATTGCGCGCCCTGCTCCTAAAGGTCAGCGCGCATAGGAAGACTATAGTAAAAAACTGCGCGGTAGCTGCTCTTTCAACCTTGCCAGCGACATCTCTCCGGCAATAATTTTTATCAATTGCCCATGCTTAAAAACTGCAATGGACGGAACAGACCGGATACCATAGCTTTGAACAATTGTTGGTTCCTCTGCGACATCAACTTCACCGAAAAATATATCGGTTTGGGCCATTTCTTGCACGAATTTCTGAAACACAGGCAGCATTATTTTACATGGCTGGCACCAAGTTGCTGAGAAATAGATCATGGCAAGTCCCTCAGCACTTTGCAGATTTTGCATAGCACCCGAGAAGCTATCAACATTCAGCTTAGTAATACGTGACATTTCCCTCATCACATCTCAACAAAACACCATCTCTGAAAAGATAAAATTATCACTCTAAACCCCGCCACAGAAGAAGATATTTTTATTTTGCATAAACCTTGATCAGAAGAATCATTCATCGAAAAATTTTCAAGTAACCTTCTATGTTAATACTTTATTAATTATTATTAACAGCAATTATTCATTAACATCAGCATTAACTACAATATATACCCTCTCATACAAAGGATCATACATATCTAAAACAGTGAAGGATATTTATCGCCATATATTAGCGGGCAAGATTTTCCGTCAGCTTATTTAGACGGAACAGGAACCGGAGTGCCCGTTTATGGCCAAGAATGTCAAAGTATCATCCGCCAAAAATTCTCAGGGCGAGAAAAATCTCGTGACGAAGCAGGGCAACACTGCATATGTTTCTATCGATCCTGCCAGTGTTGTTAAATATGTTCGTGCCGGGAATGATCTGGTTATCCACCAGAATAACGGTAAAACGCTGCGCATTCGTGGTTTCTTTACTGATGATGATAAGCAGCAGCTTAACTTGGTCTATCGCCATGATGGTCAGGAATGGCCGGTAACAGCTGTTAAGGCAACGATTCCTGTTGACGATGCAGCAACAGGCAGCGAGGTTGAATTTGTTGCTACTGGTGCTGGTTCTTCAGACACTCCTAATCCATGGCTGATTGCAGGCCTTGCAGCAGGCGGCATCGGTCTCGCCGCTGCTGGCGGCGGCGGTGGCAATGGTGGCGGTGGTGGTAAAGAAGCCCCTCCTCCGGCAGCCCCAAGCCTTGATACAAAATCCAATCCGGACGGAACTGTTACTGCGACAGGTGTAGCCCCTGCAGGCACACGTGTGACCGTTACTTTCCCTGACGGTACCAGTAAAATCGTGACTGCCGGTGCAGACGGCAAATATACAGCCACTTCCGAAACCTCCCAGAACTCCGGTCAGGTCAACGCGGTTGTTACCGATAATAATGGTAAGACCAGTGTTCCGGCCGTTAAAGATTATGTCGATGATGTCGCGCCAAAGAGCCCTGAGGCTGTCAGCGTCATGGACGAAGTTGGTGCGGTAACCGGCAAAATCAAGGCGAATGATCTCACAGATGATGCCCGTCCGGTGATGAGCGGCAAAGCGGAGCCAGGTTCAACCGTTACTATTTACGATGGCACAACTAAACTCGGCACCGCGGTGACAGATTCCGCTGGCAACTGGACTTTCCGTCCGGCAACAGCGCTCGCTGAAGGTGAGCATAAAATCACCTTCACCGCGACCGATAAAGCAGGTAATACAAGTCCGGCAACGGAAGCTCTGGTCTTTAAAGTTGATACCGTTGCACCACCTGTTCCTGTCTTAAAGGAAGCCGTTGATAGTGAAGGCAGCATCAAAGGCGCTATTGCAGCTTCCGGCGTTACCGATGATACACGTCCGGAATTTAAAGGTGAAAATGCAGAAGCCGGTACAACAATCCGCTTCTTCGATAACGGCTCCGAAATCGGATCAACTGTCGTAGCTGCTGACGGCACATGGAGCTTCACACCGGAAATCGGCCTGCAGCAAGGCGTCCATCGCATTACCATGCAAGCGCAGGACATAGCAGGAAACAAAAGCGAAAAATCTGCAACATTCCAGTTTGAGGTGGATACAACACCTCCGACAGCACCATCTATTACAGAAATTCGGGATAATACCGGTCAGTTCACCGGCAATGTCACCGATGGCAAAACCACGGACGAAACCAAACCTGTGCTTTCCGGTTCCGGCGCGGAAGCCGGTTCTGTTGTTAAAATTTACGACAACAGCACTCTGCTGGGTGAAACAACTGCTAATGCCAATGGCACATGGAGCTTCACACCAACAACCGATCTGGCTGAAGGCGAGCACATCTTCACCGTAACCGCGACAGACAAAGCGGGCAATGAGGGTATTTCCTCTGCAAGCTGGACGATCAATGTCGACACGACAGCGCCCGATGTACCGACTATTGCCAAGGTGGTTAATGCTGCCGGTGATGAACTGGCACTTGATGTTGTTACCAATGAGCGCCGCCCGACACTTAGCGGTGAGGCAGAAAAAGGCTCGACCGTTACCGTCTACGATAACGGCCGCCTGATCGGCACTGTTACAGCGGCAGCTGACGGCACATGGAGCTTAGAGCTTTCTCACAATCTGACACAGGGTGAACATAAATTTACGATCAAAGCGACCGATGCCGCAGGCAACGAAACCGCTGGCACTGATCCTTTCACTCTGACAGTCGACACAATCGCGCCTAACCGTCCGGAAATCTCATCCATCACCGATGCTGTCGGCGACATTACAGGCACTCTGGCACCGAATGCCATGACCGATGATGCCCGCCCGACACTGAGCGGCAAGGCTGAAGCCGGATCTCGCGTCACAATTTATGATCAGGGTGAGGAAATCGGCTTTGTTACGGCTGATGCCAACGGCCTTTGGACATATGTCCCTGACAGCAACCTGACGGAAGGTACTCACAGCTTCACAGTGACTGCAACTGATATTGCAGGCAATGTCAGCACCTCTTCTAAAGCCTTCACAATCACAGTCGATACAATTGCACCGGAAGCACCGGAGTTTACCATCGGCTATGATGCTGTCGGTCCGGTCGTTGGTGACTTTGCGAGCGGCGCGATCATCAATGACAATCGCCCGAAACTGTCCGGTTCCGGCGCTGAAGCCAATGCACAGGTCAAAATCTATCAGGACGGCGCTTTAGTTGCGACAGTACGCGCCGATGTAACCGGCCAGTGGAGCTGGAAAAGCGCAACGGCTCTGAACGACGGTTCTTATGAATTTACCGCAACTGTTACGGATACAGCTGGTAATGTCAGCCAGACATCAAGCGCCTTCAGTGTCACCATTGATACTGTAGCACCAGAGAAGCCGGTTATTGACAATATTACAGACGATGTAGCGCCTGTCGAAGGCTCTGTCATCGAAGGCGGTTTTACGAACGACACCACACCAACCCTGTCCGGTTCCGGTGCCGAAGCCAACGGTATTATACGCATCTATGACGGCAGTAATCTGCTTGGCGAAGTGACCGCAGACGCATCCGGCCTGTGGAGCTTTACGCCTGCAGATGCGCTTGGTAACGGACAACACAGTTTCACAGTTGTATCCGTAGACAAAGCGGGCAATGTCTCCCCGCGTTCTGACGCCTATAATGTGACGATTGACACCATCGCTCCGAACGCACCATCCATCACACAGGTTCTTGATGATGTCGGTTCCATTCAGGGCAACGTTGCCAGCGGCAAAGCCACAGACGACGTCAAGCCGGTTATTTCCGGTTCCGGTGCAGAAGCCGGCTCCGTTGTCAAACTCTATGACAAAGGCGTGCTGATTGGCGAAACAACAGCCAATGCAAACGGCACATGGAGCTTCACACCAGCAACAGATCTGGCTGAAGGCGAACATATCTTTACTGTGACCGCAACAGATAAAGCCGGCAATGAAGGGGTTCCGTCAGCAAGCTGGACAATTCACGTTGATGTCACAGCACCCGTGAAGCCGATCATTACCGGTGTCGCAGACGCTACCGGCAAAGAACTCTCGCTTGACATTATCACTGACGAACGCCGCCCGACCCTGACAGGGGAAGCGGAAGCCGGAACGACGGTTACGATCTATGATAATGGCCGTAAAATCGGCACTGTCATTGCCGAAGATGACGGCACATGGAGCTTTGAGCCTAAAACCAACCTTGCTCAGGGCGAACATAAATTTACAGTCAAAGCGACTGACGCTGCAGGCAATGAAAGTGAAGCATCTGATCCGTTTGCGTTGACAGTTGATACAATTGCACCGGATCGTCCGGAAATTTCCTCTGTTACAGATGATGTCGGCTCTATCACAGGCCTTGTTAAAGCCAATGGAATTACCGACGACGCCCGCCCGACATTGAGCGGCAAGGCGGAAGCCGGATCGCGCGTCACAATCTATGATCAGGGCGAAGAAATCGGCTTTGTCACTGCTGATGCCAACGGCGTATGGACCTTTACACCGGACACCGATCTGGCAGACGGCCCGCACAGCTTTAGCGTGACGGCAACTGATGCTGCCGGTAATGTTAGCGTATCCTCCAAGGCTTTCGCAATTACTGTCGACACGACGGCGCCT